>JBDTWL010000029.1:0-48188 GCA_040006715.1 Ferruginibacter sp.
GCATTCCAACAATACCGGGTCCTATAACTCCTATTTTTTCAATTTTCCATGTTTCTGCATTAATGGGCGCTGGATTTACTTTCATTTTTTTTAGTTTTATTTTTTACTGTTTATTTATACAAGGTCAGAATAAATCATCGGACCTTTTGTGATTGCTGTGTAATATAAATTAAGCTGTTTATTTATCAATAAACTGGTTGTACCACAATTCCAAAGACAGGATCCCCCACAACCCTCTGCTGAAAGGCTGCTCCGCACTAATGATCTTTTCAATGTGGTCTGTATTTATGATATTTCTTTCTTTTGCTTTTTTGGACAAAAGCACATCCATAATAAAGTCTTTCCCTTTATTTTTTGACCAAAGGTGTAACGGTACCGGGAAACCCATTTTATCTTTTCTTTTCATGATCTTCTCCGGCATAATATCTTTAATCGTCTTTTTCAGCAGATATTTCATTTCGCCTCCCTTAAATTTCATACCTGCAGGCATTGTTGAGATCAGGTCCACGATCCTCCTGTCAAGCAGGGGAACCCTTGATTCAATTGAAACAGACATGCTCACACGATCTTCTACCTGTAATAATCCGGGGAGACTTCCCTGCATATCAAAATGAGTCATTTTATTAAAATAACTTTTTGTATCGGGATCATTGAAATAACCGGAGAACTTTTTAAATATCACCTCATCCTGGCATTTTAAAGCAATATCGGGATGAAGAAAATTACTGGTTGATCCCATCCTGTTCAAGAGATTATAATACCTCCTGTCCATAGGTTCAAAAGCATCAGCCTTCCAAAAGCCCTTCATCATTGGAATATATTGTTTCAGCGTGGGAAGGTTTGGTAAAATGGAAGCCAATGATACAATGTGCTCATCCTCTTCATTTGATTCATTGATAGCTCCTTTTATAGCCTGTTCCAGGTAAGCAACCATGTACCGTGCATAGCCGCCAAATATCTCATCGCCACCCTGGCCTCCCAGGATAACTTTCACATGTTTTGCTGCAAGCCTTGAAACAATATACTGGGGAAATAAGCCCGGTCCCGCAACAGGCTCATCCAGGTGATAAATTAATGTTGGAAGCAGGTCAATGAATTCCTGCTCTGTTGGAAAAACTTCAAATAATTCTGCATTGGCGGCTTTTGCAGCTACCCGTGCATATTCAAGCTCATTAAACTCCGGCCCTTCTTTAAAAGCGCCGCTGAAAGATTTAATGGGTTTGTCGAGAAATTTAGAAGCCATTATAGTAACCAGCGAAGAATCCAGTCCACCGCTCAAATAAGTCCCCAAAGGAACATCGCTTCGCAACTGTTGAGAAATGGTTTCGTCAAGGATCTTCTGAAGCTCGGCAATAAAATATTCCTCGTTGTGAAATTGGTCTGTTTTGAAATTGGGGATCCAATACTTCACTTCTTTTATATCCCATGAGTCAATATCAATGGTCATATAATTTCCCGGCTGTACCTTATAAATGTTTTTAAACATAGTTCCCTGCCCCATGATAAACTGGAAGGTGAGGTACTCATATAAATTATCAGGATCAGATTCTGCAGCGATTTCGGGGTGTGCTAAAACTGCTTTTATCTCACTCCCAAATACTATTTTTTTATCATCATGGTACCAATACAATGGTTTGATCCCAAAATGATCTCTTGCTATGAATAGTTTATTTTCGGATCTGTTGAAAATGATGAATGCAAACATTCCATTCAAAAGGTTTACAAAGTCGTTACCATATTCCGTGTACATATGTAATATCACTTCAGTATCTGAAGTAGTAGTGAACACATGCCCTTTTTTTATCAGCGTTTCCCTTAGTTCTATATAATTATAGATCTCCCCATTAAAAACGATGGTGCAGTTATTAAAGGTCATCGGCTGCTGGCCCGTGGAAAGGTCAATTATCGAAAGCCTCTTATGAAAAAATCCAAGACCGCCTTCTATAAAAACCCCATCTTCATCAGGTCCGCGATGATGTATGGTGGCTGCCATTTTTTCAAGCACAATGCTGCTTACCTCTGCCTTATTTTTATTAATTATTCCAACAAAACCACACATACTTTTTTTTGAATTTAATTAGCCAAAAAATTACCGCCTGGTATTTTTAAAAAACTTTCTGAAAAATTGGGATTCAGAGCATTATCTAAATATAACGTAAGACATAGAACGGTTTATTTTGATATATGTTGCACAATTTTACACTTAATTTATGATTATAATTCAATAGGCATTTTTGTCTCCTTTTATAACAGAATAGACTGTAAGAAAGAGTATTTTGATATCAAGCCATAAATTCCAGTTTTCCAGGTACCAGAGATCCTTGTCAACCCTCATTTTGATCTGTTCCGGGTTTGATATCTCACCCCGGTAGCCATTTACCTGTGCCCAACCGGTAATACCGGGTTTTAAGAATTGGCGGATCATATATTCATCTACAATTTTTGAATAATCATTTGTATGTTTCAACATATGTGGCCTTGGGCCCACTAAACTCATTTCTCCTTTGATCACATTGATAAACTGGGGGAACTCGTCGATACTTGTTCTCCTGATGAACTTCCCGATATTGGTAATTCTGGAATCATTTTCTGTAGCCTGTTTCAGGTCAGCATCTTTGTTAGGCTTCATGCTTCTGAATTTCAGGCAGAAAAAGGCTTTTTTATTCTTTCCTGTACGCAACTGCTTAAAGAAAACCGATTCGCCCGACTCCAGGAAGATTAATATTGCCAGTAATGGTACCATCCATGAAAGAATGAATATGATCACAAATAAACTCACAGCAATATCCAATATTCTTTTTTTGAGCCTGTTGCCCACATCATCCAAAGGTTCACTACGCAGGGAAAGTATGGGCAGGTCGCCGAAAAATTCAATGTGTACTTCCCTTGTAATGAAAACGGAAAGGTTTGGTACGATCTTAAACCGGATGCATTCTTTTTCGGCCTGGTACATCAGGTTGTAAATGTCATTATTCTGTTCGGGTGTGATGGTGGAAAATATTTCCTGCACATCCATGTCCTTTGCAACCTGCAAAGTACCCCTGATGTCGGCTAATACAGGGTAATGCGACAACTCGTGTATATTGCTGTTGTCTTCTATGAACCCTATCAGCTCTGTATTGATACCGTCTTCTTCAAAATATTTTGCCAGTTTTTTGGCAGTATCGTTGAACCCGAGAATGAGCACTTTTTTATTGAGGCGATGGCTGCTTTTAAAATAGTGTCTAATACCCAGGTATAAGAACCGGTTTGTTATCAATGCCGCTCCCAGGCCTCCCAATACAGAAAAAATGAATAACCGGGAGATCTGGATCTCACGGGTAAAGAATAAATAGAACATGATCGAAATGATCCATACCAAATAAACCTGTATAGTTCTCTTGATAAAATATTCAAAATTCAATATTACCTTTTTGGTATAGGTCCTTAGGAAGAAGGAAAGCAATATCCAGGAAACATTTGAGATTATCCAGAATTGAGTATAGTTACTGGCATATTCCGGGTTAATAATATTCCTGAATAAGAAATGGCAGACCAGGTATACTATGTTTAGTATAAACAGGTCTAAAATAACCACGGTTATTTGTAAATATCGTTCAAATTGCCTGTTCATAAATAAGCCATTGGTTGTAAAAATTCTTGCTTATGATTTGTTTTGTTTAATAATTATTCACTTTAAAAAATCCGCGCCAACCACTTTCTTCCTGCATCATTGATCTATGCATTTTTGAATAGCGTGATATGTTCTTCTGTGACCTTGTCCCAATTGAATTCCCTTAAAGCCCTTTCCCTGGCCTTTTTCGCAAGGTCTGTTATTGTTGATTGATTTGCTTCCGCATAATTTATTTTTTCTGTAAGCGAAGCAATATCTGCTTTGTCAAATTTCAGTGCTGTATCCTGGACGGCATATACATTTTCCTCGATATTACTAACTATTAGCGGTACCCCAAGACCCATAACAGATAAAACGACCGGTGACAAGCCTTCCACATCTGAAGGCTGAATATAACAATATGAATTTTGCATTAACCTTGTAACATCATCTCCATAAACAAAACCTGTAAATACCACGTTCGCATTTGCCATTGAATGCAACGATGCCTCATAAGTAGAAGGATTGGGTGAACCCCCCACCAGGACCAGTTTTTTATTGGTCTTTGCATTTAAAAAAGCGGGGATCAGGTAATGTAAACCTTTGTCGGGAATAAAACGGCCCACAAATAAATAATATTCACCTGCTTTGAGGGAAAACCTGGAAAGTACCTCATTATTATTTTCAACATGGGGTACCTCGCTCCCAAATGGAATGAACTTGAATTTTTTATTAAACCTTTTCTCAAAAAATGATTGTGCCAGCACATTGTCAAAAATGATCATATTGGGCACTTTTGAAGATATGAAAGCCGAGATCTTCAAATAGATCTTACCATACCAGGGCCATTTACCCCTTTTCCAGTCAACTCCATCCTGGCTTATAAAAACCTTTTTTCTGAATAAGCGGAGCGGGAGCGCCCAAATACTATTTCCGCCGTTTTGAATATGTACAATATCCGCTGTATTATTAATGATTATATCTGCAGTGCATTTGAAAGAATGGCAAAGCGTATCAAACCCTTGCCTGTTGGTGGTAGAAAATGATTTTATTTTAACGCCTTTATACTCTTTGATGGGGATATAAGCATCTTTATATTTCCGGTTATAGGCCAAAACCTCATGACCCCGTTCGACCAAACGGGGTAATAATTCTTCAACAAATTTATCGGCTCCTGCACTTCCATTTGTAGAAGGAAGTGAACGAAAGCCAAAAGCTGCAATTCTCATAGCGAGGTAGGTTATCTTGAACCAGCTGTTTAACGTTTTAAATTTTCTTTCAAATATTCTTTATAATATGTATCAAGGTATTCCTTAAGGGCTACCTTCCAATCCCGCATAATATTCAAATTCCTTAACTCCAGTTTTTTATTAACGAGGCGTTCAGATGGCGGCCGTTGGGCATAATACACCTTTGCGAAATATTCAGAAGTAACTTCAGTTAAAGACACATTGCCTTCTAAACCCAGGAGCCTGATCAGTTCTGCAGCAACTTCAAAGCGGCTCGTTTGTCCTTTACATACCAGGTTGTATAATCCCCAGTATTCTTTTTCCAGGAGAAGCTTAACATTTTTAGCAAAATCGATCGTAAAAGTCGGGGTGCCATCTTTATCATTAACTATGAATAATTCTTTCTTACCCTCTACTAATTGCTTTATTAATTTATTAATAAATTTTTTATCTTTTTGAGCACCACCACCCATCATCCATCCTGCCCTGCATATTAAAAAACGTTTTGCATTTTCGGCTACATATCGTTCTCCCATATACTTTGACCTTGCATAAACACCAAGCGGGTTGGGTTGGTCCCAATCATCATAGAGATCTTTTCCGCCATCAAAAATACCTGCTGTGCTAATATATAATAATGGAATGTCTAATTCATTCGCAAGGTACACCGCATTTTCAACTGCAAGTGTGTTGGTGAGATAAGTATCGTCAGCATTTTCTTCACAAAATTCCAGGTCTGTATAAGCCCCCAGGTGAAAGAGGTAATCGGGCTTGAAATTCATTACGTCTTTTTTGTAACTATCAAAATCCCGGAAATCAAGAAAGCTTAACCATTCCTCGTTAACGTCTTTATCGGTGCATTTGATTTCATAATCCCCTTTGAATTGCCTGTAAAATGCTTCGCCAAGCATACCGCCTGCTCCCGCCATGTAAATTTTCTTCATTTGCCTTATTTATTTATTATTGAACACTGTTTAAAACGAATGAATAGTAAAAAATATTATAATATCGAAGAAATAAAGATGATCAATCCAATTTCCCCGCGGTTTTATAATTTTCCACTACATTTTTAAATAATTCATTCAATTTTCTATAATGTTGCCCTGCTGAATAATCTTCATTCAGCAACTTAAATGAATTTTCACCCATATCCCTGCAAATTGCTTCATTGCCAAACAAATAGGCAATTTTGCTCCGCAGGTCCTCCACATCCTTGATCTTGAATAATAATCCCGTCTCGTTATCGATCACAAGTTCTTTAAGGCTCCCGATATTCGTTGCTATCACAGCTTTTTTAAATGCAAAGCTTTCTAATATAGTATTGGGAAGATTATCGTACCATTCTGAAGGGGCTACTGTGAATGCGCACTTACTTAAATAAACCTGTATCTCATCAAACCCTTTTTTTCCTAAAAATTCAATGTTATGGTTCTTATCTTTCAGATAATCTTTCAATTCCTCTTCAAAACCCGTGCTAGAAAATCCGATGATCTTCAGATTAAATCCTGTATTCTCAAAGGCTTTTACGAGCGATAATATTCCTTTCCCGGATTCTATTCTCCCGATATATAATGCGAATGGTTCGTATGTGATCTCTAATTGCCGGGTAATAAACTCGAAATTAAAGAACGAGGGAATGTGTACCAGCTTTTGTTGTGGAAATCCATGAGCCCTGAGTTTTTCTATTGTAAATTTTGAAGGAACTACAAATGACTCTATTTTTTTAACCAGCCCGGTTATTTCCTGGAATTTTAACGAAGCTGCCTTTATCGCGGAATAAACATATGAATCATACACACATTTATTTATTACGGCGTTGAATTTTGATCCTGACAAACACCTTTCACAGATATCTTTTTGTATGGGCCTGTAAAAAAGTGCATTGGCACATATATGCCCGAAATCAGAGATCCGTTGAATCACCGGTATCTTATTTTTTACTGCTGCATCAAAAATGCTCGCTGAAATTTTGTTCTGGTAGTGTAAAACATAGATGAGGTCGGGGTTGACAGCCTTTATTAAACTATCCAGTTTTCTTTTTGCTTCAAAGGAATAGAACATTCTTGAAAAAGACCTTGCAATGGTTCTTATACTTGTCTTTTTGTATTCACTGAAATATATCTCATCGTTCTTTCCGACCGGCTCGAGGAAATAATCATCATATGCAGATGGCTTATTGAGCTTGCTTTTAATGCTAAAGGGAATGACCTCGTGGCCATTTTTTTCCAACAGGTCTATAACATTGAATAAATATCTTTCAGGGCCGCCTGAAACAAAATACCGATAGTTGACTATAATTATTTTCAAGGCTATGAACTTATTAATCTTTACCTGCTCTAATAAACAATAATATTTCGCCGCCTAATGGGCTAAGCAGCCTGCTGTTTAAAAATTTATAATAAACAAATTTACGAAGGCCTTTGGGAAGCAGGCTAAATCCCGGGAGCGAGGACCAATAAACAGCCTTGCGATAATATTTTAAGTTATTTTTTTTCAATTCATTTGTAATGTCACTCACTGAAGTATAATTCATTTTATAATCACGCTCTTTCCCGAATTTCCGTTTTAGCCGGAAGATCAATTTCATCAGATACGATATGAGGTTGCTCTTATTTGTAAACTGGATCACCAGTGTTCCATTATTATCCAGCAGCCCTGCCAGGCTGGTAAAAGTCCTTTCCAAAGAATTAACATGTGCCAGTACACCAACCATAAATACGGTGTCAAACTTTTTCGTAATAGGAAATTTATCCAGGTCCACATTCAGGAATTCAGCATTTTGGGAATAACCAACCGGTACTTTTGAGCGGACTATATCAAGCATCTTATCTGAAAGATCTACGAAGGTTATTTTATTATCTTTTATGAAGGGTAATGTGAGGTCGCCATTTCCACAGCCGATATCAATAATGGTTTTGGCTTTCGGTTCAGGCAAATTTTCTTTTATCAGCTTTGATCTTAAAGTGATTTCCAGGTTATCTTTTAGATAATTATCAGTCTCATTAAAATAATCTTTTACCTTTTCAATTCTGGGTTCCATGGTATTCATTTTACTAATTTCTTTTACGGATTGAAAGAATTAATTCTTTTTAAATCATCAGCTGCCAAAATAATTTTATTTCTATGCCCGTATGGCAACTGGTTATTTATTACTGCGGATAACGAATTTTTTAAATATTTATTTAAAAATGATTCAAAAAACCCAGGTTGATATGGATTTGAACGCATTTTTTATATGAAATGGCCTGCCCGTGAAAGCCTGGCGGGATATCTAAAGTTCCTCATATTTATTATTTATAACTGATAAATAATCCTTGGCCATCGTTCCAGCCATCTTATCCCAGCTTAACTCAGGTGTTCTCTTTAATGCCCCTGTTTTAAGCTTTTCAAGTAATTTTTTATCTGATACCAGGCGTTCCATAGCTTCATGAAAACCTTTTACACTATGACCGGGAGATATCAGCGGAACTTTTATACCGCAGCTATCATTTATTGCAATGCCCATTCCAAATTCGTCGTGGCAAATTACAGGTAAGCCTGATGACAATGCTTCCATGATCACATGTGGTGTACCTTCCCTGAGACTGGTATGAACAAAGAAATCTGCTTCTTTCATCATTTTAAATACCCCCGCCCGGTCAACATTCCTGATCCATTCAATATTAGTTAAACCAAGCGCCTTGCTCTCTTCGATCAATGCGGTTTCCAGTGGACCACTTCCAATGACCTGGAATTTGATCGCTTCCTTTGTCAGCTTACTTAAAGCAATTGCTTTTAATAATAGCCCGGCAGCTTTTCTTTCAATCAATTGCCCACACCAGATCCCTTTAATGATCGATGCTGCCGGCCTGGCCTGGTCAATCACCTGTGGCTGATCTGTTGTTCCGGCATCCAGCATTAATTTGATCTTACCGGTAGCTCTTTTGCCTAGTTCAACAGCATCGGCATTCGAATAGGTATAAATAACAGATGCTGTCTTATTGGCTTTAACAACCCTCCTGCTGAAATTATACTGCAAGTAATTTGAGAACATCCTAACCCTTTCCAGTAGCCGCGATTTTGATGATAAAAGATCATGAAAGGCTTTGGGAAAAGACCTGGTGCCACCGGTTGGGCCCCAAAAAAAAGGTATGTTCATTTTCCACCAATATCCCGGTTCGCGGAAAGTTATTTGTGTGAGTTGGTGCACTACATCGAATTTCTCTTTTTTGTGAAATTCCATTGCCTTTGCAAAAGCGGATCTCTGCCAGTATTTATATCCCAAAAAATACAAAACGGGTAAACCCGTAGCCGGATTGAATTTTCTAAAAGGCTTGTTCAATGATACAAGAAACCTCGTCATTCCCGGTTGATCAATATTTATGAACTCAAGCCCTTCTATCGGGCCGTTTGCATTGATATAGTTTTTAACATCATTGAAATAGCTGGTGAAATTGCCGTGACTCCCACTGGCATAGAACACCGTTACGTCATGAAACCTGGCCAGCCTGGTCACAATATTCCATCCTTCTGCACATTCAGAACCATTTCTTGGAGACAATTCATGTGCAATTACCAGCACCCGTAATCTGTTATTTTTCATTTTTTGAAAATTAAACTATGGTTGACTGAAGTCGTTTGGATCGTTTTATACGCTGCCCCCTCATTTGTTTCATTGAGATAACTTATTTGCAATTGTTCTTTTATAAAAGGAAAGATATTCTGTTGCCATATGGTCGAGTGAAAATACTGACCTGATCCTTTCCTGCCCGGCCATACCCATTTTCGTTCTTAACCCCGCATCGTTCAAAAGTATTTCAATTTTATTTGCCAGCGCTTCCGGATCGGACGGCTTTATAATGAAACCGGTTCGTGCATCATCTACAATTTCATTCGTGCCACCACCCGAACTCGCAACAACAGGCTTGCCCATTGCCATATATTCAAGAATGGAATTTGATATCCCTTCTGTAAAAGTTGACAGTACACATACATCCATCGCGTTTATTAAAGATTCGACCCCTGAACGCTTCCCCAATAATTTAAAATGATCTGTGTATTTCTCGTCAATAAATTCCCTGGCTGCCGCTGAATCTGTATCGGCACCAATTGCCATGAAACAAATATCATTTCTTTTGGACAATAGCAATTGAGCCGCTTTGAAATAAGTCTTATAATCCTTGTACACAGAAAATGTTGCGACCATTCCAACGAGGTATTTGGTTTTAATATCTAATTGATCCACGATCAATTCCTTTGCAGTGATATTATTTGTCCGGTTGAAATTAAATCCATTGTAAATAAAAAAGCTTTTCCTTTTGGGTGCGCTATAAGCGGTCAAACCTGCTTTTGAATTCCCGATAATGATATTGGAGAACAGGAAGGTCAGTTTGGCCCGAAGCCAGTTCTTATTAAAAATATTTTGTTCCTGTGGTGCGTCCACGATCATGCCATTCACAAATTTAATGTGCAGTAATTTACAGGCGGGTATGGAATATACTGCAGTCATACTGTCCCAGCAATGGACAATATCTGGTTTATACTCCTTGCAGATCTTATAGAATTTATTAAAAACAGACAGGTCTTTTTTTGTTTTCCTGATAAGGTAATGTATTTTAATTCCGAGGTCAAACACTTCCTGGTAATGAATCTCCCGGGTCATCACTACCAGCTCAAACCGGATCGCAGGATCCGTTTTGAAAGCTTTCATAAGCTCGGTCAGCCTTCTCTCCTTGCCTCCGGCGAACATGCTGTCAATAAAAAATAATATTCTCACAATTATTTGTTTAGTGCGCCTGTTTTTTTACCTGCGCTTAATTCATCTATGAATTTGAGTATTTTTTCCCCGTTTTCCCTGTAATCAAACTGGCTGAATGCAATTTGTTTCCCGTTATTGCCGATCTTTTCAGCTTCTGCCGGTTCATCAAGTACGGATTGCATTTTTTCTGTAAACAGACCGATGTCATAACTTTCTGCGATCAGCATATTTTCCTTGTCCCGGAAATAATATTTAACTTCTGCATAGTTTGTAGAAATAACAGGGCTCCCGGACGCAAGGTATTCACCGATCTTATGCGGGAAGCGGGCGGTATCCTGCAAGGTTGGGCGCAATGGTATCAATAAAGCAATTGCATTTAAATAATAACTGCTCAGTTCATCGTCAGTAAGCCTCGTTAGATACCTGATCCTGTCCCTGCAACTGCTGCCGGCAATATATTTTTTGACGACTTCTTTGTCAAATTCGTGTCCATTGATGACCAGGTACAAAAATGCTGTAGTATTTTTTAGCTTTTCAAATGAATCAACAATAAATTTAATGATCTCGAAATAACCGGCGGCTCCGCAAAAAAGAAAATATTCATCACCTTCCTTACATTCAATTCCATCATACCTTCTAACATCCGTAAGATTGGGAAGTTTTAAATATTTTTTTTGCGGCGATATCTTCTTAAGGTGTGCTATTAAAAATTCACTGATAATAAGAGAGCCGTCTGTAAGTTTTGGCGCAAACCTGTCAAATAATTCATCATTCAGCCATTTGTCTGCATTCCTCCAGTTCTTTTTCAATCCCGAATAAAACTCTACATAGTTTAAAAGGGTTTTAAAGCCAAATATCTTTGAAAGGATAAAATAATACAATACGGCATAATAGCTATGCGTGGATAAGATCGCTGCATCCAGTTGATTATTCTTTGACAACCGTCTTAACAATTTGATCTCATTGACAACACCCTTTGCTTTTAAATAATTCCTTTTTAAAAAAGCGGGTTCGCGAAAAGGCGTGCCAGGCGTATAAATATATTCGATGCCTTCAAAGTTACCCTTTGCTTTCATGTCAGGCCGGCTGTTCTTATCATGCATCCCTCTTTTACAAATAACGGTAACACTGCTTCCTTTCAGGATCACTGCTTTGGAGATCAGTATTATTTTTTGAATTTCAGCCAGCCCATGAGGAAATCCTGAACAACCCAGGTATACAATATTTTTTTTATCAGCCATAGATAGGATCAAATTAATTTATTATCCCTTGTACAAAGAATTGGAAACAGCGCTATGCCATTTCGTGGTCATCAAAACGTATAGGATTGACTTTATAGTATCTCATGTAAATAACAGCGAGGATAATTCCCATTTCACTGAAATTAAAATATACAAAAGTGAAATTAGCAAGCGTAAAGCCAAGCAGGCCGTAAAAACTTCCCCAGAAATCATTTCTTCTTCCAATGATCCAGGCATCCCATAGCAGGCAAAGCAATGCAAGAAAAAGAAGAGAGGCGCCGAAAGCGCCGTAATAATATAAGTATGAAAGATATCCAACGTGAATGATCGGGGCCGTTCCTCCTAAGAGATCAACCACATCTTCTCTTGTTTTAGGGCCTACTCCGAAATAAGGATTTTCCGGGAATTTCATCATGAATACATCGTAAGAAACAACCCGTGCCTTGGCAGAGCGCATATCATCGCCTTTCTCCAGGATCCTTTCATTGATGGTGGCATTTATATCGTACCCCGCCATTTTAGAAGCACCGATGATCGCAAATATGCCCACTACAAAAAAGCCTACTACATAGAGTTTTTTCTTCAGGGGTATCGACCTGACCATTAATAATTGCAAAAAAGCAATGATCGTTGATATCATAACAAACCTGGCCTTGGTTAAAAATGATACAATGATCCCACTTATTGCCACCAATGGGAAAAACCTGCTGGCGGTTCCATAAAAATTAAGTAAGATAGAGATCAGGATGGGGAAGCTGACACCACAGGAGTTAAGACCGATCCAGCTATAAATAGATGCATTCCTGCTTTCTCCTACATAATTCAATTCCTCATCCATGCCTTTATTATAAAAAAACAGCGGGATCTTTATCTGTATGATACTTACTACCAATGAAAGGGCAACGATCCATAAAATATGGCGGTTCATCCTCTTTAAGAAAGGCTCTTCGAAGTTCGTATTCTCAATAATAAGGAACAATGTACAGGCAAGTACGTTGGGATCAGATAAAATAAAAAAAAATGTTGTCGTATTCGTTGGCAGCAATCCAAAATAAAAAGTAGCGCCAAGATGGTATAAGGTAAATGCAATAAAAAAAATAAGATAAGCAGGGACTCTCACCCTTATTGCCCAAATAACATAACCGAGAACAGGCAACAACACGAAAATGAGGATCTTCTCAATAGGAAAATGTAAAAAAGAAACGGCAACCCATGCCCACAACGGATAGAATGGGTAAAGAACCTGGAATAAATTTTGAAAGAATTTATTCATTTATGATATGAATGATTTTACAGTTGCAATTATTTTGTTCATATCGTCAGCCGACAATTCATAATACAACGGCAACCTTACGAGACAATCTGTATAGCGGTCGCTGTTTGACAATTCCTGCCCTTCATATTTATCCTGGAAAAAAGGGCTCTTGTGCAGGCTCAGGTAATGAAACACCGAAGAAATATCGTGTTGCTTCAGGTGAGCGATGAATGCTGTCCTTTGTTCCAATGAATTAAAAATGAGGTAAAACATGTGTCCGCAATTGGTTGCGAAATCCGGTATATAAGGCATTGTGATTTTATGCTTACCACACCAATCCTTTAGGCCGTTATAGTATTGCATCCACATACTTTTTCTTTTCAGCTGGATATCTTCTATATTTTCCAATTGTGCATATAAGTAAGCTGCAATGATCTCTGATGGTAAAAAAGAAGAGCCGGTATCTATCCAGCCATATTTATCTACTTCGCCCCGGAAGAACTGGTTCCTATTCGTTCCTTTTTCCCATATGATCTCAGCCCTTGTTATAAAACGTTCGTCATTGATCGCAAGCATACCACCTTCTCCCGAGTTTATATTTTTTGTTTCATGAAAAGAGAATGCGGCTAAATGACCAATTGAACCCAATGCCTTTCCTTTATAATATGAATCAATTCCCTGTGCCGCGTCCTCAATGACAAGTAAATTATATTTTTTTGCCAGTGCCATGATCTTATCCATGTCACATGCAATACCTGCATAATGAACCGGAACAATGGCCCTTGTTTGCGGGGTGATCAATGCTTCAATACGATCGGCATCAATATTCGGGTTTGCTGTATTGCTATCGGCAAATATAACCTTTGCTCCCTGGCGGGTAAATGCCAGTGCAGTTGAAACAAATGTAAAAGAAGGTATGATCACTTCATCACCAGCCTTCACATTGGCCAATATGGCACACATTTCAAGTGCATCTGTACAGGATGTGGTAAGCAATGTTTTCTTAAATCCATATTTCTCTTCAAGAAATGCCTGGCATTTTTTTGTGAATAACCCATTGCCTGATATTTTGCCTGAATAAACCGCCTGGTACATATAATGCATTTCTTTACCTGTCAGGTATGGCTTATTAAAATTGATCATCGTATTCAATTTTTTATTTGAAAGTTAACCGTTTTTTAAAAATCAAATGTAATTTTCTGTTGAACGGCTGGAATTGAACCATTTTGTAAAGTTCATTAACGCTAAATGGCTTTCATTATTTTAAGCCAGTTGTTGGTACTAACTTCGGGGTGGTATAATTCAAGGGCAAGCTCGCGGCAATTCTTTTTCATTTGTATGTATTCAGCTTCGGGCATTTTAAGTATATCAAAAAGCCCTTTCGCCATATCAGCACTGTCTTTTAAACTTGCCAGATGGCCGGTTTTGCCAGAGATGACAATATCCAATGAAACCCCCTGTGCAAAAGAAACCACCGGTGTCCCGCACATGATAGATTGGTTGACCATTGAAGGCCCGGCGTCTTCAATGGAAGCGCAAAGGAAAACATCGGCGGCCTGGTAAGCTGAAGCAACGCCATGGCTGTTATCCAACATACCAAGGTTTGTGTATTCAAAAGGCAGTTGGTTCTTTATGGCATCCACATCTTCCCCGGCAAGCAACAAGAATACATTATTTTTTAATGCAGGTTCATTCCCCAGCATGTCGTGTAATATTTTCAGCGCCTCCAAAAGGTATTTAAAGCCTTTTCGCTCATCCTTTAAATTTTTCGCACCAAAGAAGATGACTTTTTTTTCAGTCCCTATATAGAATTTTTTTCTGCCGATCTCTTTGGGAACCGGTTTAAAAATATCCGGGTTAATAGCAATTAATATTTTATGAATAGGCCGGTCCTTAAAGATGGCGCTTTTTGTAGCCTGTAAATATTGCCATTCCGATGCCAGCACGATACTGATATCAGTTTTGTCCATATGCTCTTTCTTATACAAAAGATTTTGATGCGTCCTGTCTGAAGGGTCACTCGAAAATAAGCCAGGGCAATTGCCGCAACTGTGCTGGTAACCTACACAATCCCATGAATAATGGCAGCCTCCTGTTAACGGCGAGGTATCATACATCATCCAATACACCGGCTTACCGGTCATTTTATGTATTTCGTAAATATTTCTTGCATTTATAAAGCTGTTTGCAAAAAGAACGATGATGGCATCGGGCTTAATGCCGGCCTTCTTTAATATGTTCCCTGTTTTATAAAATGTTCTTTGTTGGTCTATTTCGTGGAAATGATATTTGTGAACTGTGGGAATTACTTTATTCAACCCAAGTGTCCTTTTAATCTTATTAAGTATCTTATTTTTCCAGAATAAATAAGATGTCTCCATGCTGATTATTCCTTCCGGGTAATTAGCATCATACTGGTTGACCACCAGCCTTACATTGTGCCCTTTTGCTTTAAAATCATTAAACAGGTCCAGTGAAACTGCTCCCGATGCCGCAAAAGGATGGTTACGGAAGATCATTAATATATTCATATGACTTATATTCAAAACCTGGTACTACCGTTTTCAGTAGCATCAGAACCAAATATGATAAATGTTTTCGGTTTTAATTCCGCTGAAGCCTACTTTCTTATAAAAATTGCATGCATCAGCATTATCAATTTGAGTAGCAACTTCCAGGTCCGTTATTTTTTTCTCATGCAACAGGCTAATTACTGCCGACACTAATTTCTTCCCGATCGATTTTCCCCTCGACGTTTCATCAACTGCTATCAACCCGATCTGTCCATGAGTATCCCTGATCTTTAAAGTAACAAAACCAAGTTCCAAACCATCTTCCATATACACAAATGTATGATCAGCTATTTTCTTATTCACCGAGTTTTCGATCCATGCCAGATACAGTTTTTCAAACTCGTTGTTTTTAAATCCCCGATCGATCTTATACCGGGAATGTGAACCGCTCTGGATAGACAAGTTCACAAGCTGTGCCGAAGGATAAGGCGATGTGAATTGTTCAATATGGCTGTCAACAGCAGTAACAACAGAAGCATCGATCTTTATGTGAAAGGTGATCTTCTGGTCAACAAGCATGGCGTTGCCGGCTTTTGCAGCAAGCAAGGAAATTTCATCAGCAGGATCTGTAAAAAGATATAATAACCTGATCCCTTTATTTCCTGCCTCATTCATTATTCTTTCCAGGTCGTCGGCAGAAATTTTTTTCGCAATGACCTTAGCAACAGGATAACCAAAAAATGAACTGTCCCATTCTAATATTTCCAATAAATTATTCATTGATGCATCCATTAAAATTTCAGTAAAACGCCTTTACCTATTTTGCCCATATACCCTGAGCCCGGTTATTGATGATCTTATTATATTGTATCGGGGAAAAGATGGCAATGATAATACTGATGATCGTTGTTGACAATACCACTCCGTAAATACCGAGGTTCTTACCTAAAAAAACCGCTAAAGGGATATTAACCATGCTGCCACCCAATGCAAAATATAATTGCAGTTTTATCTTTCCAACACCATTTAAGAATTGGCTGTGTATGGCATTCCAGGCATTCAGTATCACGTAAGAGGCAATGCTTGCTGAAACACTTATCGGTATTATGATCTGGCTACCTACCCACATTTTATAAATAAAATTTGAGACCAGGAGCATCAATACTGCAACGATCGCTAATGAAAAACACAATAGCCTTAACCGTTCCATTGTTGTTTTGATCCATTGAATATCATTTTTCACCCATGCCTCAGTAAATGCACTCCAGAATGGCATGGTGACAATACTCATAACCATTGGGATAACGCCGAAATACTTATAAGCAATATTATAGGAAGTTACCTGGGCCGGGCCGAAGAGCTGGGCAATAATGAGGTTGCTTGTTTCATAAAAAATGATCGCAGCGATCTGGATGATAAAAAATTTCAGCCCAAGACTCATCAGGTTGCGTGCGTAACCAAATTTTATATATTTAAATGATGGAGCATATTGTTTGTAACTATGATTATAAAACCATAGGCTGGAAGCTGTAAGTACCAAAACAGGCGTAACCCCCAATGCCAGCCCTAAATATACCAGGCTGCCTGAAGTTGTTGTTTTTGTAAGAATAAAAATAATGGCTAATGAAAAAAGACTTCCCAGGAAGTTAAAAAAGGAAGCTTTTGCAGGCTGTTGGTTTGCAGTGATTATTGTCGTTACCAGTTGCAATACAAATTGCAAACAAAAAAATACGAAAACCAACAGGGCTAAAGTGCTTAGCTCTTCTGCCATACCGGCCGGGGCATTGAGTATGGTTGACCAGTTAATAAAAGGGTTTACACAAAAAAACACGATCAATACGAAAGCAATGATCATGCTTAATATAGCGTAAGTGGTACTCAGGTAGATGCGTGCCTGCTTATGATCTCCTTTTGCTATGGCTTCTGCAAATTTGTTACGCAATCCATTGCCGAAGCCGATATCAAAAAACGAGAACCAGGCAATGATGGAACTCAGTGTAAGCCATACCCCGTATTTGGTGGGGTTTACATAATGTATGGTCAGCGGTACAAGTACAAGGCTTATGGCAATATTGCAGCCCCTAATGACAAAGGAAGCGAGAATATTTTTTTTTGCCTTGACACTTCGTTGATGGCCCTTATTAAGTATACTATTAAGAGATGTGAAAGCCGATAAGATCTTTTCCTTCATTAGCCAATTTGAATTGATAATTATTGATTCTCAAGATTTGAAATTAAGGCTTTTAATAAAGGCAATTGGCTTGTAAATTATTTTTTTATTAACTAATTGAACAAGTATATTTTTTATCTATGCTTTTTTGAAATTTTTCAGATCGCTCTCAACCATCTCTTTCACTAATTCTGCCAGGCTGTATTTGGGCTTCCATCCTAATTTATTCCTTGCTTTACTGGCATCCCCGATCAACTGGTCCACTTCGGTAGGACGAAAATAACTGGCGTCGACCGTTACAACTTCTTTCCCAAGCGGTAGTTGATAAGCAGGGTCCTTACATGCACTGACCATCCCCTTTTCATTAACACCTTCACCCGTAAATGAAAGTGAAACACCAATTTCTGAAAAGGCCATTTTTACGAAATCCCTTACAGTAGTTGTAATACCGGTTGCTATTACAAAATCTTCCGGTTCTTCCTGCTGCAGCATGAGCCACATGGCTTCTACATAATCTTTGGCGTGCCCCCAATCCCTTTCGGCATTCAGGTTACCGAGGTATAAAGTGTCCTGCGTACCATGGGCAATGGCCGCTATGGCCCTTGTGATCTTACGCGTTACAAATGTTTCTCCGCGTATCGGGCTTTCATGATTAAAAAGTATGCCGTTGCAAGCAAACATGTTATAGGCTTCGCGGTAATTTACAACGATCCAGTAAGCATATAATTTTGCAACGGCATAAGGACTTCTTGGATAAAACGGGGTTGTTTCTGTTTGCGGTACCTCTTGTACTAATCCATATAATTCAGATGTGGATGCCTGGTAAATACGTGTCTTGTTTTCCAGCTTCAAGATCCTTACAGCTTCCATCAGCCTTAGTGTTCCAATACCATCTGCATTTGCTGTATATTCTGCTGTGTCGAAACTTACTTTTACATGGCTCATGGCAGCCAGGTTATATATCTCATCGGGTTGGGTTTCCTGTACAATGCGTATCAGGTTAGTGCTATCGGTCATATCGCCATAATGCATGATAAAGCGCACATTTTGCTCATGCAGGTCCTTATATAAATGATCAATACGATCAGTGTTGATCAATGATGACCTTCTTTTAATTCCATGAACGATATAGCCTTTCTTCAATAACAGTTCTGCAAGATAGGCGCCATCCTGACCGGTAATACCGGTTATTAATGCAGTTTTCATAATCTATATATTGAATTTGGAATGATCCTTATCAGGTTACCGGGGCAGGTTTTTGCCTGGATAAAAAATCCTGGTAAGCTATTTTCATTCCGTCCTTAAGGGGTGTTTTATGATGCCAGCCTAATGCATGAATTTTACTTACATCTAATAATTTCCGCGGCGTTCCATCCGGCTTTGTTGTATCAAATACGAGTTTACCGGTATACCCGGTAATTTCTTTTACAAGGTCGGCCAGTTCTTTTATACTTATATCTTCTCCGCACCCGATATTAATGATCTCCTTTTCATTGTATGATCCCATCAGCAATAAACAGGCATCAGCAAGGTCATCAGCAAATAAAAATTCTCTTTTAGGTGTACCTGAGCCCCAAATCAGCACTTCACTTAATCCCGTTTCTTTTGCTTCATGAAACCTGCGTATGAGTGCCGGAAGCACATGACTGTTTTCCGGGTGATAATTATCATTGATGCCAAAAAGATTTGTCGGCATTACGCTTATATAATTTGCTCCAAATTGTTCACGGAAGGTTTCACATAATTTGATGCCGGCTATTTTTGCAATAGCATAGGGCTCATTGCTGTGTTCCAATGGCCCTGTTAAAAGATATTCTTCTTTAATTGGTTGTGGAGCCAGCTTGGGGTAAATGCATGAACTGCCCAGGAAAAGCAATTTGGCTACGTTATTATTATAGGCTGATCTGACAATATTTGAAACGATCATCAAATTGTCATAAAGGAAGTCAGCCCGGTAAGTATTATTAGCAACGATCCCACCTACTTTAGCAGCAGCAAGAAAAACGAATTGCGGTTTTTCCTGTTTAAAAAAACTTTCCACTGCAGCCTGGTCACGAAGGTCGAGTTCTTTTGAACTCCTGTAAACCAGGTTTGTATACCCTTTTAACTTTAATGCCCTTTGTAATGCAGACCCTACTAAGCCATTGTGCCCGGCTATGTAGATTTTATCTGTCAGTTTCATCATGAATGTAAAAACGTTTTGTTCTGTAACACAGAATCATTTCTTCCAAAGATACTATCATCTTCGATTTTTGCGATCATGGTATACCCAAGGGATGGGAGGTTAATTTTAATGGTTTTATTTTTTACAGTTACAATTTTACCTTCAATGGCATAAGACGATGCATTGAAATTACGTGCAACATCATTGATATTCACCAACGTTCTTTCCAGCTGGATATTCCGGTGGTCGTTGGTAAATTCCCTTATTGCAGCTATTTCATCATCCTTAATAATTGCTGGCTTTCCCAGCCAGTATAGCAGGTTTACCACCCCATCTGTATTCTTAAGTGTTTCAGTTTCTTCTTCTGTTACATACACAAAAACATAAGATTTAAATAAAGGTTCGAAAACTAATTTATGCTTCCTTAAACTTTGTGATTCAACACAACTTAGTGGGCAAAAATTCTCAATTTTCTTTTTAGTAAATAGGGCTGCGACTCGCTTTTCGCATTGCGGTTTAGTGTAAACGGCGTACCAATTTTTCTGCATAATCATTTTTTTAAAAAATTTATAATTTGCAGTTAATCAAGGATGGAACTAGTGGAAGGTAAGGCTTCGCCTTTCTCAGTCACAATTAAATGATTTGAGATGGTTTATTTTTTTCATGGTATTTAGATTTTAAGATTTTACTTTTTTTTTATTGTTTGAGCCACTCTCTTTGTTTCCGTAATTCCCGTAAACATAATTGTAGCCATATCCGTATTTGCTTTTGATCAACCCTCTTTCTTTCACCCCGTTAAATACAATTGCAGGATTGTGAATGGGATTTATCTCGTTGTTCTCATCAATCCTTTTTACCAGCGATTTAGGCGTGTACTTATGCCTGACCACGTACAAAGTAGCATCACACATGTCTGATAAAATATAAGCATCTGTGATCAGTACGATCGGTGATGTATCAATGATCACCATATCAAAGCTGTTGTCGAGATATTCTATCATCTCAGACACTTTACCATTCAGCAAAAGCTCCGATGGATTCTCAGGCAGGCTCCCTGCAGAAATAAAGAAAAGGTTTTCATGGGCTTCTACCTGCTTGATTATTTCTTCAGGATATTTATCCCCGTTTAGGAAATCAGTTATACCGAATTCCTGGTTAACGCCCAATACTTTTGAAAGTGTGGGAACATTCAGGTCAAGGTCAACAAGCACAACTTTTTTACCTGTAAGTGCGATACTAACTGCAAGGTTTGTTGCAATAAAGCTTTTTCCTTCCCCCGAAATACTTGAAGTGACCAGGATCTTTTTATGAGT
Source organism: Ferruginibacter sp. (assembly GCA_040006715.1). Taxonomy (GTDB): domain Bacteria; phylum Bacteroidota; class Bacteroidia; order Chitinophagales; family Chitinophagaceae; genus Ferruginibacter. The sequence continues at coordinate 21,215 of JBDTWL010000029.1, forward strand.
AGCGTTGATACCCAGGAATGATAATGATGTTCTCAGTTTCCTGAATTCTTCCGCAATAGAACTTCTTTTACCGGATTCTACAACAACGTGTTTTTTAGATTTATTAAAAGCAACTTCCCCTACAATTGGCATGGTAGTGAGTGACTCCAATTCTCTCCTGTATAGTATTTTACCAGTGAACGATTCTTTTAAAGTAATTACTCCGATCCACAATCCGAATGCGCCAACAAGTGCGATAAAGTATAATAATTTCTTATTGGGGCTGATCGGTGATGATCCTGCCTGGGCATCATCAACTACCCTGCTGTTGGAAACAGCAGATGCATAGGCCAGTGCGCTTTCTTCTTTCTTTTGAAGCAGGAAAGAATAGATACTGCTTTTAATATTTTGCTCCCGGCTGATATCCAGTAACTGGCGTTCTTTCTGTGGCACTGATTGCAGGATCGAATTATAGCTGCCTTTTGAAATGCCAAGGCTTTGTTTTTGTGCAGTAAGTCCCTGGCGCTGGCTTTGTATATTATTCAGGATACTTGACCTGCTCTTTGACATCTGGTCCCTGAGTGAAACCAGCTTTGGATTATTCTCACCCACCGTTTTCTTCAGCTTTTCATATTCCTGCTGGGCGTCATAAGCCGAAGAAATCAGATTGGATAGCGTAGGATCGCTTACACCCAAAGTAGAAGGAACAATAGCGCCTCCGCTATTATCATTCGATGCTGCAAATTTTTCAACCTGATTCAAAACCGAAAGCTGCATGTCAACTTCATTAAGCTTCTGATCATTGGCATTTACACTTTGCAGGTAAAGCTGTCCCTGCGCACTTATATCAACTGCATTGCTTCCTGATTTATATTGCTGTATCTTCTGTTCGATGGCAGCAAGATCCTTTGATACAAGGTTCAACCTGTCTTCAACAAAAACAAGTGTATTCTTGGCTATTGAATTTTTTTCCAGAATGGCTGATAGCTCATATGCCTTTATCAATCCGTTCAAAATATCTTCTGCCCGTTCAGGAACCTCATCAATAAAACTCAGGTTTACAACTGTTGATAATTTACTGGAAGGCGCCACACTAAGTCCGCCCAACAGCGACATAGCCACCCCTTTGGGATTCGTAAGTGAAAAATATAATTGCTTACCCGGGATATCCGAAGGCTGGTAAGTCTTATTGGGTATGAATTTCAATACACCATATGGCGTTGTTATAAATTCGTTCAGTGCACATAAGTATTTCCTGTTTAAAAGGACCGCCTGCTTCTTTGCATCATAGGTGAACTCGATCTTTCCAAACTCCTTTAAGGAATCAGGCTCACGGGCGATAACTTTTACCGGAGATATGGTATATGCAGACTGAACCCTTACTTTTCCTTTCTCAAAAATCGGGGCATACAGGAAGTATTCCTTCACCACGTTATCCATCAACTTACGCGACTGAATAACTTCGATCTCATTTTCAACGATCTTTTTAGAAGAGATCATATCAAGTGATTCCGTCAATTTAGAATCTTCATTACCCTTTTTTTCATCTTTGATGATAAGGGTGGCCTTTGCTTCATAAAGCGGGGTTGTATAATAACGGATGTAAAAAAATGCGCCTATCAGGAAAATGATAGAAAATAATAATAGCAATGGCCAATAAGGAAGGAACTTCGAGACCATCATCTGGCTCAAATTTTCCTTTCGCTCCTCCGCCATTTTATGATTATTCTTTTGCATACTCTTTTTAATAATTAATTTATTTGATCAACCTGTCCAGCACAATAACAATAATTGATAAACTGCTCAGGATGATAGGCACCACTTGCTGAGACCTGCTGGCCGTAGCAATTTTTGTTTTATTCGGTTCTACGTACACTACATCATTTGGTTGCAAATAATAGTAGGGTGAGTTTATAAAATCACTGGAATTCAGGTTGATATGTTTGGTCATTTTATTTCCATTTTCCTCCCGGATCAACAATACGTTCTCCCTTTTCCCATAAATAGTGAGATCTCCCGCAAGGCCCAGTGCTTTGATCAGTGATATCCTTTCACTTGGTACTGTTATTACAGTCGGGTGTGCTACTTCACCGATCACAGTAACCTCAAAATTCAAATGCCGTATGTCAACGATCGGGTCTATCAGCAGTTTTTTTGTCAGGATCATATTGGTAATATTCTCCCGCAGTTGCTTTTTTGTAATTCCGGCAGCAGTAACATTTCCAAGAATAGGAAGCTGGATATTTCCATCACTGTTGACCAGGTATCCGCCTGATTCTATATTTCCCCCTGTAGAAGTTGTGCTTGCTTTATTCCCGACTGTTGTACCCGGATTAAATATGGCAGAAGCTTCTGCATTAAGACTACTAATGGTAATACTGAGGATATCATTCTTTTGGATAGGCGCTTCAACGACACCCAGGATAGATCTGTAGGAATCATCCTTTACATTTTCAAAATAAGCAATTTTTTTACTGGAATTACATGATTCACAGAAAAATAATGCGATGACAGAGATAAAAACAACGATCCTGCTTACCATAATAACTACATTAGGTTATTTAAATAAATAATAAATATTGGGAAGCTTTTAGATAGGGTTGGAGGTAAAGTTTTAGAATAGGTTAGTGGGGGGTATTTTGGTAGGATAAAAGAGGTAAGTACAGATAAAGCAGTGCAATGGTTTCATTGATAACTAAATCTTGCAGTAAAAATACTATTTAAAATACAAATTCCAAATTTAACTTGAGTTATTTTACCCAAACAGGTAGATTTATTCAAGACAATAATTTTATCATAAGTAATTGATATTTATATATTTACGAACTTATGATTTGCAATTTTTTTTATATTTTTTTTCAAAAAAAATATTTTTTCTTTTGTAAAAAAAAACAGGTGTTTTTTTTAAAGACCGTTTTAAAACGAATTCATAGAAGCAACCGTAAAAATTCCATTAATTTTTGATCAGCTGACTCAGTTAATAATAACAAGATCCTCCACCTTTTCAGGCAGAGGATCTTCGCCGGAACGACCTTGTTATTTTTTGATCTTTTTCTCTACATAGATCTCCCCGTCAGTAAAGCATTTCAGTTTGAGGATCCTGGTAGCCCCTTCCGCAGTTGCATAATAAAATGTTTTCCCTTCATAAACAACTTCAGTTACCTTGTTTCCAATAACATAACCCGCATAACCTGATTGTAATGACTGTAAAATACCCAGGGGGATCTCGGATAATTGTAATTTCCGGGATACCCCAACCAATTCCCCGTTCTCATTGTAGGCTGCGTTCACCGTTCTTCCATTGAGGTCAAAACTGGCGAAATAAAAATCCTCCGCAATTTCCCAGGTAACATTTTCTGCTACCGGAAAATTTTTTTGAAATTCAACCTTAACGGCTTTTGTTACTTTGTCGCCAGTATTGGCGAAGGCGCTGGTGCCGGCCATCAGGGCCAGTACCGCGAAGATCATTGCTAATTTTTTCATGTCTATACTTTTTTTTGATTAAAAAATTTTGCTGCATGGCTTACAGCAACTTTGAATACCAAAAATATAAGACCCGTTTCTTTTAATGTGCTTAATATGACCGGTTGCGTTAATGAATGTTATCGTTATGGTTAAACGGTAAAAGCGCAACCGGTCTCTGGGGAATATGATCTCATACAACTCAATGTCAGCAGACATTTCAGTTAATTTCATAAAAAAATTATAAAACCTGTAATTGTGTTGTTAAAAAAGTAATAGCGGCAATAATTGAGGTTTTAGCCGTTATCTTTAAGCATGAATTACCTCGCACACGCATATTTGTCATTCAACCAGCCGCAAATACTGGTGGGCAATATGATCAGTGATTTTGTAAAAGGGAAAAAACAGTTCGACTACGAACTACCGGTACAGAAAGGTATAAAACTTCATCGTGCAATAGACAGCTTTACAGACGAACACCCTGCAACAAAAGAAATGAAGAAAGTTTTTAAGCCTGCCTACGGATTATATGCCGGGGCATTTGCTGATATTGTTTACGATTATTTTTTAGCAAATGATACAAATGAATTTGCGTCAACTAAGATCCTGGAACAATTTTCATTAAACACATATACAATACTCGAAAAACAAATAATCATCACGCCTTCCATGTTTCAGCAAATGTTCCCATACATGAAAAGCCAGGACTGGTTATCTAATTACCGGCATGAATCGGCTATTCAGAAAAGTTTTGCAGGAATGACACGCAGGGCAAAATATATTACTGAATCTGATACTGCCTTTAATATCTTTGAAAATAATATTACCATGATGCAGCCCTGTTATGATGAATTTTTCCCTTTGTTGAAAAAACATGCCGCTTATACATTACAGGAATTATTAAATAATGATTGATTTATCTTTGGAAACAAGTTTCAGGCATTGTGAGGCGATAAAAAAACACTTTCCAATCTCATTCTAAATATTTATGAAATTTCATAACTCCTCCCGCTTATTGATTTTGATCCAGTGCTGTGCTGTTATCATCATGTCATGCAATAATGAAAAAAAAAATAACAGTGATATGAATGTACAGGCCAAAGACAGCCTGCCCAGTAAAGAAGCAACAAACCCTTATGCCACACATGATCAATCCCCAATGGACATGAGTTACTGCCCGCCTGATTATCCCGTGCTGAGAATGAACGGCGCTGATTCAGAATCATTGATGGCAAGGGTCATTTACAGCAGGCCACAAAAAAAAGGCAGGGTCATCTTCGGTAATTCAGGAAGAAGCCTCAGGCTGTATGGCAAAGAATGGAGGCTTGGCGCCAACGAAGCAACGGAGATCGAATTCTTTAAACCGGTAACGATCGCCGGAAAAAAGATCAGCAAAGGCCGTTACATTATTTATTGCATTCCATACCCCGATAAATGGACGATCGTCCTAAACAGCAATTTATATACCTGGGGCCTGCACATGGATAAAACAAAAGATATTTTTAAAACCGATGTTCCAACAATCTTACAATCTCCCGTGATTGAAGATTTTACTATGCTGTTTCAAACAGCTTCGTATGGTGCGGACCTGTTGATGACCTGGGATAATGTAAAAGCTGTTTTACCCATTTCATATTCAAAATAAATTTTGGCTTTACATATTGGAATGAGGATATTTACAATATGTGTGGCATAGCCGGTATCATTTCTCCTGACAGGGCTGTTTTAAATTATGTTGTATTAAAAAATATGGCAGGCTCACTGGCTCACCGCGGGCCGGACGGAGAAGGCCTTTGGATAAATAAAAATCACCTCGCAGGGCTTGCCCACAGGCGGCTTTCCATAATTGACCTTTCTGCAGCTGCTGCACAGCCAATGCATTATTTGAACCAATACAGCATTGTCTATAACGGTGAGATCTATAACTATATCGAACTTAAAAGAGACCTGCAAAAATCAGGTTATCATTTTAATACTTCAAGCGATACAGAAGTTATCCTGGCAGCCTATGATTGTTATAAAGAAAGGTGCCTGCAATATTTTGATGGTATGTTTTCTTTTGCAATATGGGATGAAAAAGAGCAAATTTTATTTGCGGCAAGGGACCGCTTTGGTGAAAAACCATTTTATTATTATTATGAAAAGGACATATTTGCATTTGCAAGCGAGATGAAAGCCTTGTGGGCTGCCGGTATCGAAAAGGTCGTAGAAAATAAAATGATCCTGAATTATATCTCGCTTGGTTATGTGCAAAATCCTGCAAATAAATCCCAGACCTTTTATAAAAATATTTTCTCTCTTCCACCGGCGCATTACCTTACACTTAATGTTGAAAGCGGCCATTTAGTAATAGAGAATTACTGGGATATAGATAAACAGGCCCAGGTAAAAATAAATGAAGAAGATGCTATACGGGTGTTTGATGAGCTGTTTACCACTTCCGTCAGCCGGCGACTCAGAAGCGATGTGCCCATTGGCGCGAGCCTTAGTGGCGGCCTTGACAGCTCTTCAATTGTTTACTATATCCAGAAGCTTTTAGCAGCAAACCCGGGAAATTTAAAAACTTTTTCCGCCATATTCCCGGGCTTTGAAAAAGATGAAGGGAAGTATGTCCAACAGGTTGCTTCCACATTTAAACTCGAAAGTCATACCTGCATTCCTTCGGCAGAAGAGCTGGTAAAAGATTTTGAAAAACTTTGCTATCACCAGGAGGAACCATTTCCATCTTCCAGCATTTATGCGCAATACAAGGTTTTTGAACTTGCAAAAACACAGAATATAAAAGTATTACTTGATGGCCAGGGTGCAGATGAGATACTCGCGGGTTACCATAAATATATTCACTGGTATTTGCAGGAAATGGTAAGCAGGAATAAATTCTCAGGCGCAACAAAAGAAAGGCAGCTATTACATAAGAACAATGCCGATTTTCACTGGGGCATAAAAAATATGCTGGCAGCGTTCCTGCCTTCCCATGCTTCCATCGCACTGGAAAAAAAAGAATATAATAAGATCATTCACAACCCGGATATAACCAAACAGCTGATGGGTTATATAAAAGGAAGGGAATGGGAAGGCATACACAAACCCGTTGTTACAAAACTAAACGACATCCTTTATTTCAATACCATGCAAAGCGGTTTGGAGGAACTACTCCGCTACAGTGACAGGAATGCAATGGCCCATGGAAGGGAAGTGAGGCTTCCTTTTTTGTACGATGAAATGGTGCAATTCCTGTTTTCGTTACCATCGAAATTTAAGATCAACAATGGCTATACCAAATCGATATTACGCAAACTGATGGATGATAAACTTCCTCATAATATTGTGTGGCGGACGGATAAGATCGGTTATGAGCCCCCGCAAAAACAATGGATGGAAAATCCTTTAATGAAAGATTACCTCTATGAAGCAAAAAGTAAACTGGTAAAAGAAGATATCTTAAAACCGCAGGTGCTTGCAAAAAAAGCAAGGGGCCATCATGCGCATGATGCAGATAGTTTTGACTGGCGGTATTTATGTGTAGCTCAAATGCTCCATAAATAACATGTCTTTGTATTTATATTAAGTATTTTTGCCCCTCAATAATTTTTATCAGATGAGCGATCAAAACACATTGGCTAATAAAAAGCCAGCTACAAAATTCATACATGCAGGCGCAGAACCCGACCCAAGTACGGGTGCCATCATGACTCCCATATATCAGACATCAACTTACGTGCAATCGGCACCAGGTGTAAACAAAGGTTATGAATACGCCCGTTCGCAAAACCCAACAAGGTTTGCTCTTGAAAAAGCATTGGCCATAATTGAGAACGGGAAATTCGGGCTTGCATTCAGCAGTGGGGTTGCGGCAACAGATGCCGTTATTAAATTATTAAACCCCGGTGATGAAGTGATAGCAGCAAGTGATATGTATGGGGGTACTTACCGCTTGTTCACCAAAATATTTGAAAAATTCGGCATAAAATTCATTTATGTTGATACCAGTGATACAGCAAATGTTCAGTCAGCCGTTACTTCAAAAACAAAACTGGTCTGGATCGAAACTCCGACAAATCCATTGATGAATATCACCGATATTCATGCCACAGCAAAGATCGCAAAAAAGGCAGGTGCCTTACTTTGTGTTGACAATACTTTTGCTTCTCCCTATTTACAAAATCCATTAGACCTGGGCGCTGATATAGTTATGCATTCCTCTACCAAATATCTCGGGGGACACAGTGATGTGATACAAGGTGCATTGATAATGAAGGACCAGGAGTTAAGGGATCAATTATATTTTATACAAAAAAGTTGTGGTGCTGTGCCGGGGCCCATGGACTGTTTCCTGGTATTGCGTGGTATCAAAACCCTGCACGTGCGTATGAAACAACATTGCGAGAACGGATTCGTGGTCGCACATTTTTTACGCAAGCATCCAAATGTAGAAAAAGTTTATTGGTGCGGTTTTCCGGATCACCCCAATTATGATATTGCCAAAATACAGATGAAGGGTTTTGGTGGGATGATGAGTTTCACATTAAAAGATGGCAGCCCGGAAAATGTGAAAAGGGTTTTATCATCAACAAGATTATTTTCCCTGGCAGAAAGCCTGGGTGGTGTTGAATCGCTGATCAACCATCCTGCAAGTATGACACACGCAAGTATACCCCGTGAAGAAAGAATAAAAAATGGTCTGACAGACGGCTTGATACGACTGAGTGTGGGAATAGAAGACGCGGATGACCTTGTAGAAGACCTGAAGCAGGCAATTGGTTAACCTGCCTGCCGGCAGGCAGGTTTAAAATGTGTTGCTGTGCAAAAGCAAGATAATTTAAAAGATTTCTTAAATAAGAAGGTTGATGAATATGATCAACCTTCTTTTATTTTAGCTGATCCCATTTGTATCCCACATTTATTTACAAAGAAACAGGATATCGAGATAGCAGGTTTCTTTGCTGCAATTTTTGCCTGGGGAAACCGTACCACCATCATCAAAAAATCAAAGGAATTAATGAACCTGATGGACAATGCACCTCATGCATTTTGTCTTCATCACTCAGGAAACGATCTGAAGAAATTACTTTTATTCAAACACCGCACATTCAATACGACCGACCTGTTGTATTTTGTTGCTTTCTTTAAAATGCATTATGAAAAGTATAATTCCCTTGAATCAGCTTTTACAAAATGGATGGACAAAAAAGACAGCAATATTGAAAACGCCCTGAATGGCTTCTATCAATATTTTTTTTCATTAGAGCATGTTCCCAAACGCACCATGAAGCACATTGCGTCCCCGGCTAAAAAAGCCAGTTGCAAAAGACTGAACATGTATTTACGCTGGATGGTAAGAAAAGATAAGCGTGCTGTGGATCTTGGCTTATGGAAAAACATTTCGCCATCTCAATTGGTCATACCTTTGGATGTGCATGTTGCCCGTGTGGCAAGGCATTTTAAATTACTGCAGCGCAATACTACTGATTGGCAGGCAGCTTTGGAACTGACAGCTGAGCTGAAAAAAATGGATGCAGAAGATCCTGCAAAATATGATTTTGCATTGTTTGCGTTGGGTGTACTCGAAAATTTTTAAATATGGAAACCGGTATTGAAAAATATATAAGTGAAACGTTCGATATCAGCATCCCTGCAAAAACTACACATGAGCAATTAGAAATATTTCTTGCCGAACGCATCAATCACCTGATCGTAAATGATTTTTCATTGCTGGTTCATATTTTATACCGCATTGATGTAAGCGAAAAAAAATTAAAGACCCTGCTCAAAGAAAACAGTGATTCCAATACAGGAAGGATCATTGCCTGCCTTGTGATTGAACGGCAATTGCAAAAAATAAGATCCCGGCAGGAATCAGGCCGGGATGATAAAGATATTATTGATGAAAATGAAAGCTGGTAAGATCAATGTTCCTGCATATTTTTTTTACGGGAATTAGGGGTAAACATCAGTTCCTTTACTTTCTCCTTATCTTCTTTTTCTTTTTTCAGGTCGAACATGGTCCCAAATACATGATCCCACAAAGTACTGCTGACACCAAAACCGCTGCGATCATTCTTATAATGGTGCAGGTGGTGATTGCGCCACAAACCTTTCATCCATTTAAAAGGAGGATTCCATGCATGGATGGCATAGTGCATGCTTCCATATATCAGGTATCCAAGCAGGAAGCCAGGGAAAAAAGGGAATACATTTTTCCCTAATAAAAGATACATCAGCAAAAAAAATACTGAAGAAATAATTAAACTCGGCGCAGCAGGCATGAACAATCTTTCCTTATCCCTTGGATATTCATGGTGATTGCCATGAATGAGGTAATGGATCTTCTTCCCACGTTCACTTTCGGCATGATAGTGAAAAGCAAACCTGTGTAATATGTATTCAGTTAAACTCCAAAAAAGCATTCCTGATATGAAAAGCAAAAGAACAGGCAGGCCCTTAAACTTTAAAACTTCTGTTGAATAATAAGGCAACAATACAAGTACCGGCAAATACATCCCCCAGATGACCAGCGGATGCGTTTTGGTAAGAAATTCCAGGTATTGATTTTTGAATAATTGGGCCTGGCCCTTATTATAAATTTTATCAAATTCCATTAACACGGTTTATATATGCAAATATACAAAATCATTTTTTTTACATGCAAGCCTATAACTAAATTTGTTAACTTAACAGATTTATATGAAATTGGTTACCTACATTAAAGAAGAACATGAGCAACTTGCATTACTAGTCAATGGTTTGTTATATGATACGGATCAATTACACCCCGATCTGCCTATCAGTATGGCTATGTTCTTAAATTATTGGGATGATGTGATGCCACTTGCCCTGGCTGTGGAACAAAGATTAAAAGACGGGCAGGGAAGAACGATCATATCCACTCCTTTTGACGAGGCTTTTTTATTAGCACCTGTACCCCATCCTACCAGTTGCCGTGATGCATATGCTTTCAGGCAGCATGTTGCTGCAGCAAGGAGGAACCGTAAAGTTGAAATGGTGCCCGAATTTGATCAATACCCCATCTTTTATTTTACCAATCACAATAGTATACAGGGGCCGGGAGATGTTTATTGTATGCCCGATCATTTTGATAAACTTGATTTTGAACTGGAAGCTGCCATTGTGATAAACAGGGCATGCAGAAATATCAAGTCGGCAGAAGCAGATGATTATATTGGCGGGCTCATGATCATGAATGACCTGAGCGCAAGAACACTACAAATGGAAGAGATGCTGCTAAACCTTGGGCCTGCTAAAGGAAAGGATTTTGCAACAGCAATTGGACCCATGCTTGTTACATTAGATGAGCTTACGCAATATGAAGTTCCTTGCAAGGATGGCCACAGCGGCAAGGCCTGGAACCTTGGTATGAAATGTATGGTCAATGGCGTGCAGGTAAGTGAGGGCAATTTAAGTGATATGGACTGGACCTTTGCTGAGATCATCGAACGCAGCAGTTATGGTGTGAACTTATATGCCGGTGATGTTATTGGAAGCGGCACAGCAGGCACGGGTTGCTTTTTAGAACTGAACGGAACCGGTAAATTAAATGATCCAAACTACAATGCACAATGGCTGCAGGAAGGCGATGTCGTAGAAATGGAAATTGAGGCTTTGGGGAAACTAAGTAATACTATTGTAAAAGAAGACAGTGATTTTTCAATTCTCGCTTTGAAGAAAGTTTAGTCGTGCGGGTTGCGGGTTTGAAAGTTGCGGGTTAAATTCGCCCTATGGCGAGTATAAAATTATTTGAAGATCTTGAAATTTGGCAAAAGGCACAGCAACTGGCTGCAGATATTTATTTATTTACAGAACAAAATCCAAAAGTATATAGAGATTTTTCTTATAAAGATCAAATTAAAAGAGCCGTGCTCTCCATTTCAAATAATATTGCAGAAGGATTTGAATACAGTAATAATAATGATTTTATTAGATATTTACGGTTTGCAAAAGGCTCAGCAGGTGAAGTAAGAAATTGCTTACTTTTTGCCGTAAGGGTAAATTTTGTAACACAACCTGAAGTTCAAACTTTGATCGATCATTCAAGATCATTAGGAGGGCAAATTGGCAATCTTATAAAATACCTGAAGGAAAAAAAAGTTACAAAACCCGTAACCCGGAACCCTTAACTTTTAACTGCTAAACATGATACTTAATATAAAAGACCTAACCATCGCCGATGCGCAAAATTATTTACAGCATGCTATTGCGCCCAGGCCAATTTGTTTTGCCTCTACAATTGATAAGGCCGGGAACGTGAATTTATCTCCCTTTAGCTTTTTCAATTTATTTTCTTCCAATCCACCCATCGTGGTCTTCTCACCGGCAAGAAGGGTAAGAGACAATACGACCAAGCACAGCCTGCAAAATGTTTATGAAGTTCCGGAAGTAGTGATAAATATCGTTGACCATGCTATGGTACAGCAAACATCACTTGCAAGCTGTGAATACCCGAAAGATACCAATGAATTTATCAAGACCGGTTTTACTGCAGAAAAGGCGACGATTGTTTCACCTCCCATGATAAAAGAAAGCAAGATAAAATTAGAGTGCAGGGTCCTGGAAATAAAACCACTGGGCACGGAAGGAGGCGCAGGAAACCTGGTAATATGCGAAGTGTTGTGTATGCATATAGATGAAAGCATACTCGATGAAAATATGAAAATAGATCAAACGAAAATTCATCATGTTGCAAGGCTCGGTGGCGACTGGTATTGCAAAGTGGATGAAGCAAATTTATTTAAAGTTACCAAGCCACATATACAGTTAGGTATTGGTGTAGATGCCCTCCCGAAAAGCATTCGTCACAGTGAAATTCTTAACGGGAATAATTTGGGACAGCTTGCAAATGTAAATGAAATGCCTTTTGTTGATCCTTCATTTGATGATGAAAAACTAAGGCAGATCATTCAATATTATGCTATCAACCCCGATGAATTTGATAAGGAATTACATCGTTATGCCAAAGAATTACTGGAAACCGGTAAAGTAAAAGAAGCATGGCAGGTATTATTGGCAGATGCTTAGGTGTCAGGCGATTTAAAATCACCAGACAGCTATTTTAACTTTCAAATTAAAATGAGAATATTCTTATTGTTATTGATCTGCCCTTTGTTCAGTATTGCACAATATGAACCAAATGAAAAATTACATTTCAGGTCTACAGTTATTACAGATTCTGGTACAATAAAAGGATACTTCCTGTATACTTCAGATTCAGCAATTATTATGAGCCCGCAAAAAAGATATGATCCTAATGCGCTAATAAGAATTCCTGCAAATAGCATCCAGCAACTTCATTTAAAAAATAAAATGGAATTTAGTTTGTTAGGCGTATTCGCATCCGCTGTTGTAGGTTTCACATTAACAGCGGGGCTTATCCAAAACAAGGATCTTGACAACGATGGGAAAACAAGTTTTTTTGAATTAATCTGGGGAGCCATAGAAGGAACCACTTCAAAGAACAGGAAACGAAGAACAACAGCACTTATAGCAGGCGGGGTTGGCGGAACGACGTTCATGCTGGTGAGCATTTTTGCCAACAGGAAATTCTCACTTGTTTTCCCGATCAGTAACCGCAATGGTTTTTATGCTGAAAAGAAGCAAGACCTGCATAATTTCGTCAAATTCTAATAGGCTCCCGCACGAATAATCAGCTTGCATTTTTACAGAATAATACATATTTTGTATACCCGCAAGTCCTGATCATTTTGAACTATTTAGTATATGAAAACAATTATTCTTACACTATTTTTCTTATATACAACAACCTTGTCGGCCCAGGACAGTACAACGGTACTAAGCCGCGTGAATTATTTAGAATTAAAGCATTTTTTATTATCACAAAAAAGTGCCGATAGATTTACTAACATACACTCAAAATTGAACTCAAAGTTATTCCGGCAACAATTTCAGGAATGGTACATAATGGCAAAGAAAAAGGAACTGGCTAAAGCCATCCTGGTAGACAACAGGCAAATGATTCAAACTATGCCGGCAGATGTAAATTCGATAATGTATGGCAGCAAAGATCTTATATGGATATCCCCTGCAAAACGATATGGCTACCAGGACAGCCCTGCATATATAAATGCTTCATTCGGGGAACAGGTAAAACAGGATATCATTAATGATATTGGCAATGGTCTCATCAATAGCAAAAGGAGATATCGTTACCGGTACAGCGCCGCCAACAATCAACCATATAAGATCCCTTCATTCCTAAAATTCTGAGACATCCTGGTCATCTTCCAAAGGACCCGAATACTTTCCGGAGGATATCTGTTGTTCTTGCGGCAAAATTATTCCTGATATTCTTTTCTTCTTTCGCCACCAGGTCAAACAAAGCTTCGGTTGCTTTCATGGTTACAAAACTGGTGAGATCAGGATTTATCTTTTTAAATGTTGTAGGGAAGTTATTATACCTTGTTACCAGGTCGCCATAATATTTTGTTGCGTCTACTTTCTCCAATGATGATCTTATCACCGGGGTAAAGGCCGCGACCAGTTTTTCTGTTGTCTTTTCCCTGAAAAAATGGGTTGCACTTGTATCTCCATTCCTTACCAGCCCGATGGCATCACTCAGGCTCATATTCCTGATGGCATCAATAAATATGGGCTTGGCAAAACCGGCTGCATCTTCTGCTCCGCGGTTGATCTGCAGGATCGCTTTGTCTACCATATTCCCCAACCCGATATCCCTTAAAGTATTTTCGATCTTTTTTGCATCCGGTGGTAATAATATTTTGTAAAATGCATCTTTGAAAAACCCATCGGTAGTGTTCAATTGTAAAACAGCTTTCCCCAATCCCTGGCCCAATGCTTCTTTAATACCTTGGGCAGCTTCTGCTTCCGTAACTCCTGTGCCTGCCGTGGTAGGCAACTGGTTCAATACCTCGCAGGATGAAAGTGTTACAACAGCAAGTAAAAGTGTAAATATTTTCTGCATGATCGTGGTTTGTCTATAACATACAACTATGCTGCCAATTTAGAAAATGATACGTTAAATAGGGCAGTGTTTGTCATTCAGAGGAAGGAAGAATCTCACAGAGATGCTTCGTCTCTCAGCATGAAAAAGCAGCTTGAGGATCAGCACTCCAATTCCCCTTGTTTGCCTGCCTCACAAGATTTACCTTTGCTGCCCGGCAAGATTTAAAGCCGCAGCAATAAGATCATGAGTACACAACATTTATCTGAACAGGAGCTCATCCGCAGGGAGAAACTCGAAGAATTAAAAAAACTGGGAATAGATGCATACCCTGCAGCGCTATACCCCGTTAATACCAATGCGGCTTTTATCAAAGAGAACTATAAGGGGGAAGAGAACAAAGCAGATTTTGCTGATGTTTGTATTGCGGGCCGTATCATGAGTGTTCGTGATATGGGAAAGGCAAATTTTGCAGTGTTGCAGGATTCAACAGGCAAGATCCAATTCTATATTAAACAGGATGATATTTGCCCTGGCGATGATAAAACATTGTACCAGACCGTTTGGAAAAAATTAATTGATATCGGGGACATCATTGGAATAAAAGGTTATGTTTTTACGACGAAGACAGGCGAAACTTCTGTGCATGTAAGAGAATTTACCATTCTTACAAAATCATTGCGTCCACTCCCCATCGTTAAAGAAAAGGACGGCGAAGCTTTTGATGAAGTCACAGATCCTGAATTTCGTTACCGCCAGCGTTATGCCGACCTGATCGTAAACCCCGGTGTAAAAGAGGTTTTTATTAAAAGAACTAAAATGATCAATGCCATACGTGAGTTTTTAAATGAGCGTGGTGCATTGGAAGTAGATACACCTGTGCTGCAAAGTATTCCCGGTGGTGCAGCCGCAAGGCCTTTCACTACACACCACAATGCATTGGATGTGCCGATGTACATGCGTATCGCCAATGAGTTGTATTTGAAAAGGCTCATCGTTGGCGGCTTCGAATGGGTGTATGAATTCAGCCGCAACTTCCGCAATGAAGGTATGGACCGCACACACAATCCTGAATTTACCGTGCTTGAATTTTATGTTGCATACAAGGATTATGAATGGATGATGGATACGACCGAGCAGATGCTTGAAAAAGCAGCTATCGCTGTGAACGGATCAGCAACCGCCCTCATGGATGAAAAGGAGATCAGTTTTAAAGCACCATACAAAAGAATAACGATGTATGATGCCATCAGAGAACATACCGGTTTTGATATCAGCACAATGGATGAGGATGGTATCAGGGATACATGCCGCCAATTACACATACATGCAGATCCAAAATGGGGGAAGGGCAAACTGATAGATGAAATTTTCGGAGGCAAATGCGAAAGCCATTATGTGCAACCCACATTCATTACAGATTATCCCGTAGAGATGAGCCCGCTTACCAAAAAGCACCGCAGTAAGCCCGGGCTCGTAGAACGCTTTGAGCTGATCGTGAACGGGAAAGAAATTGCCAATGCATACAGTGAATTAAATGACCCCATAGAGCAGCGTGACCGATTTGAAGAACAGGTGAAACTGATGGAACGTGGTGATGATGAAGCCATGTTCATAGACCATGATTTTTTGAGGGCGCTGGAATATGGCATGCCGCCTACCAGTGGGATCGGTTTCGGGATCGATCGCATCTGTATGTTACTCACAAACCAGCATAGTATACAGGATGTATTGTTTTTCCCGATGATGAGGCCGGAAAATAACCCTTAATGATCATTTGATATTCATAAAAAGCAGCATTTAAAATGCTGTTTTTTATTTAGCACGATCAATTTCCATTCATCAATTTAGCTATCCTTGTTTATCTCAAAAAAACTATCTTGTAATTTCAATAAAAAATCAGCCGCATGTTACATTTTGTAAAAAGATCAGTTTCCTTCATTTTATTACTTGTGTGCAGCTTTGCAGCTAATGCACAACAAAAGCAACTCTCTGAGGACCAGTATTTTAAAGGAATATTAAAATCGATCATACAGCCGCTTCCAAATGCGGCCCGCTGGATGGATAACAGTCATTTCCTGCTTATAAAGGAGGGAAAAACTTTTATTGTTGATGCAAAGACAGGAGAAGAAAGGGAATCAACCGAAGCTGATAACAAAGCAGCAAAAGTTCCAGTAAAGCCTTCGGCCTATTTGAAAAAAAATGATCTCTATGTTAAAATAAATGAAGTTGAAATACAACTTACCAATGATACAGTCAAAGAAGTAAATCCCACTATGAGCCCGGATGGAAAGTTTGTGGCTTTTACCCGGAACAATGACCTCTATACGATCGATGTGGATACAAAAAAAGAAACAAGGATCACTACCGATGGCAGTGATGTTATCCTGAATGGTTATGCAAGCTGGGTTTATACTGAAGAGATCCTTGGCCGCCGCTCTCAATACCGTACTTTTTGGTGGAGCCCCGATAGCAAACACATTGCTTTCTTCAGAACTGATGACAGTCCTGTTCCTGTTTTCACTTTAACAGATGGGAATGGCCAGCATGGGTATGTAGAAACAGAGCGGTATCCAAAAGTGGGTGATAAAAATCCTGAAGTGAAGATCGGTATTGTACCGCCTGCGGGCGGCAATATTGTATGGGCAGATTTTAATCCCAGGGATGACCAGTATTTTGGCCTTCCCTACTGGAAGCCCGACGGAAGCAGCCTGTTGGTACAATGGATGAACCGCAAACAGAATAATTTAAAGATATGGGAAGTTAATACTACAACCGGAAGCAAGACAATTTTTTACAATGAAGAACAAAAGACCTGGGTGGACCTGGACGATGAGGGGGAACGCATCAAATTTTTAGACAATGGCAAAGGCTTTCTTTTATTCAGTGATGCAACCGGCTGGAAACACCTTTATTATTATGACATGACCGGTAAATTGATCAATGCGGTAACAAGCGGTAAATTCACTGTCACAGACCTTAATTATATCGATGAGCAAAAAGGCATTGTTTATTTTACTGCACGTGGTATTGAGAACACGGCAAGAAAAGATCTATATAAAGTGAACCTCAATGGAAAAAAATTACAGCGCCTTACTTTTGGTGAATTCAATCATGCTGTCATAAACTTATCGCCCGACGCATCTTATTTTATCACTACTTATAACAATGTGTCAACCCCTACAAAACTTGCCCTTGTAGACAACAGTGGCAAACTGATCAAAGAGTTGGGTGATTGCAGGGGCCCTGACTTCAACGAATACCAGCTTGCAAAAACAGAACTGATCCGTGTAAAAAGCGATGATGGTCTCTTTGACCTCCCGATGAAAGTTACCTGGCCGTTGAATATGGATAAGAGTAAAAAATATCCAGTCCTGATCTCGGTTTATGGCGGCCCCAATGCGGGTACAGTAATGGATAACTGGACCCTCGTTGGCAACCAGCAATGGTACGCCAAAGAAGGCTTGATACAGGTATCAATGGATCACAGGGCCAGCGGCCATTTTGGAAAAGAAGGCGTGAATTATATGTATCACAACCTTGGCTATTGGGAAATGAAAGATTACAGTACCATGGTAAAATGGTTGATAGATAATGGCAGTGCAGATGCAAAAAAGATCTGTATCACCGGTTTCAGTTATGGCGGGTATATGTCTGCTTACGCACTTACATATGGAGCAGATGTATTTACGCATGGAATGGCAGGGGGTATTGTTTCAGACTGGAGCCTGTATGACTCTCATTATACTGAACGTTATATGGGTACAATGGAAGATGATGCAGAGGGATATAAAAAAAGTGCTGTATTGACTTATGTAGATAGATACAAAGGGATGTTGCAAATTGTTCATGGCGTAATTGATGACAATGTTCACTTACAAAATACCATCCAGTTAACAAGTAAGCTTCAGGACCTGAAAAAGGATTTTGAATTTATGATATACAGTGGTGGAAGGCATGGCTGGGGCGGTGCTAAAAACCTTCATTTTCAAAATTTAAAAACGAAATTCATTTATAAATATTTATTGGAGAAAGAAGCACCAAAAGGATTACTTAAATAAGGATGGAATAAGATAAATCTATAAAAGATCCCGACCGATGAGAGCCGGGGATCTTATTTATATGCGTTGCTCAGCTTTTACGTTTAAGCTTGTTCTTTGCCGTTAGGTAATCGATAAAGTAGATCACTTTGACTGATAAGCTGTTGAACTGGTGGCCATCAATCGTATTGCCCAGGTTCCTGCTGTATTTCTTCTCAAAATTTCCACTATACTCAAAATTGTCAGCAATATCTTTCCATACCACGCTGAAAAAACTGCCTTGTGCAAATTGCCAGTTGTAAACCATATCCACGCTTAAGAAATTATAGTTTTGATTTACGTTTCCTGTAAATGGATTGCCAGGTGTTTGGAGGTCTCCGAATTTATCCAATTCATAAAATTGCAATGGATCTACTTTACTCCAGTAATGTCTTGCCCGCAATGTGATACCCATCCGGTTTGTAAAGTTGTATTTGAAGCCCAATACATTTTCAATACTCTTAACATCCCTTCTTGAAAAGATAATGGTATCACCCGGTAGGGTTGCAGCCCAGCCCGGCTGGTTATGTGCATTTGTAATATATACGGAACAATCCACTGAGAATTTACTGCTGAACCTTACTTTACCCGTTGCGTTATATTCTAAACTGGTTCTTTTGAATACGCCTCCTGTTCCGGCGAAAATATTTCCTGTCCAGGAGAGTTTTTTAGCAGAATTACTTTCGTACCACACGTAAAGCCCCTCGCTGCCTTTATTGTGAAATACGCGTCCAAAAGACCGGGGTTCATAAAAATCATTATATGCTGCACTCACATTTAAACTAAACCCAACCCATTGTAATTTTTTGGTTTGGGCATTTCCATTGATGTTACCGCCGGCATTCTGGTACATCATTTCTTTTCTACGCAAATTATCTATTGGCGATACCAGCCTTCCATACCATGCGTTTAAATTTATCCGCATCTGGTTATACCAGCCTTTTGGCTTGCGCCAGTTATATTGCATCCACAGGCCCTGGTCCATGGTATTGTTGTTTGTAAAATAACCAAGGTCGCTTTTATCATACTTGTCATTAAAAAGATCCTGGTAAGCACTCCAGAGAAAACGGCCGCTTGTTTTCCCAAGATATATGGAATGCGCATAGCCTGTTATTGTCTTATTTCCACCACCCATGATATTGCTAAAACTCACATTTCCGCCAATATTATAATTGTTCTTTTTATTATTGAGATCAAACAGTGCTGATGTTACATTAGCATCATAATCATTACCATTTCTCAACACATTTGTATTGACAAGCGAGATACTGCTATTATGTTTCAAGGTCTGGTCGAGGACAAATACATTATAATTTGTTAACGGCATATTCTCTTCTCTTCTTTTATTTCCCGTGCTTTTATCGAGGAAAGTGGTGAATTGCCGTTCCGTTATTGCGTTGAGTATTCCCACACCCAATCCTTTTTGTGTACGGCCACTTATCTTAGTAGCATTCACGATCTTTGCCTGGTTTGGATCTTCAATGATCGTATCATTCGCCTGGCCGGATGGCCATTTCCTGTATCTTGGTTCCACTCCTATCCGCCTGCTGTAAAATAAATTTCCTTTATTAAACAGTTCGGTGCCTTCTGTAAAAAAAGAACGGTTCTCACTAAAGCGTTGTTCAAAGGGAGATAAATTCAATACACGGTTGTCGGTTTGTACCTGGCCAAAATCCGGGATCAGGGTCATATCTAACGTAAAGGCCTGGTTGATGCCATACTTCACATCCATACCGCCATTGATAGTAGCGGTTGTTTTTTTGATACCCGGCGCAGCTGTACCATCATGGTTTAAATAAGTTGATAAATAAGGCGAAAGTTGCAACCGAAGTGGCGGCTTGATATTCTCCAGCCCGGTGATCAACCCTTCCTGGCTTAGAAAGGCATTCACATTCGGATCAATGGTTTGCCAAAATAATTGCTGGCCGCTTTTCTGTCTTTTTCTTACAATGTTCAAACCCCAATCCTGTATTTTTTTCTTTCCAAAACGGATGCAGGAATATGGCAAAAACATTTCAAAACTCCAGCCATCTGCATTTACTTTTACTGCGCTTTGCCAGACAGCATTCCAGCTAAAATCTTCATTACCGCCGTTGGAAGATTTTGCATCCCATTGTTCCCCTCCCGGGGTAACGAAATATTCAAATCCATTCAGTTTATCGTAGTACGTATCAAATATCACCCCAACAAAATCATTGTTACCGAAGCCATCCCTGCCTACCAATTCTGATGCTATACTGTCTTTACTTTTTTCATGTAAATATCCGCCAACATATATACCTTCATTCGTATACAGGAAATATATCTCGGTAGGGTTGTCGGTAGATTCTTTGCGGTAAGGCGTTGGCCTTAACTCAACAAATTTATCAGCCAGTGGAGCATCTTTCCAGGGGGTATCATCCAACACCCCATCAATTTTTATCGGGGCGGTAATACGCTTAATAGCCAGTTTTCTTTTTTCAGTCTGGCTAAAGCCTGCAATTGAAAGCAATAGGCAAAAGCACAATGCTTTAATTTTAAGACAGTTCATGGCTATACTTTTGATTTGGTGACATATTGTTCATGGCAAAACAATATCCTACGAAATTAAACGTACACCCAGAGAATGAGTTACCGTTTATCAAAAGAAAGTTTTATTAAGATTCTTTTAACAGGAAAAAATGCCCGGGAATCGACAACTGATAATAGTTGTTAGCCTTGGTGAAGAAGGGGCAATAACTGCTATACAAACAGGTCATTATACAATTTTGCACCCTGCACCAATGAATATTTAGCCAGGTCGGTTATGCCTTCTTTTGCCAGTACTTCTTCATCAATAAATGTATTGCCGGTACATTCAGTTGATGGTCTTGATAAGATAAAATAGGCTGCATCAGCAATGATGTCGGTGGTACGGCTCATATTCATTAGCATATCCCCGCCCAGGAGATTTTGCACAGCAGCAGTGGCAATGGTGGTACGCGGCCACAGGGTATTGGCGGCAATATGGTATTTTTTTAATTCTGCTGCCAGGCCCAGGGCGATCATGGTCATATCGTATTTGCTGATCGTGTAGGCAAGATGGTTTGCAAACCATTTCATATCCATATTTACCGGGGGAGACAAATTAAGAATATGTGCATTCGTTCCATTCTTTAAATGCGGTATGCAGGCCCTGCTCACCATAAATGTTCCACGAACATTGATGTCATACATCAGGTCGAAGCGCCTGGGCTCTGTTTTTTCCGTTGTAGTAAGGTTGATAGCCGATGCGTTGTTGATCAATATATCAATGCCGCCAAATTTCGAAACCGCCTGGTCAACGACTGCCTGTACCTGGTCTTCAAACCTGATATCGCATTGTACCGCTAAGGCTTGGCCGCCGGCATCTTCCATTTCTTTTGCAGCTGAAAAAATGGTGCCTCCGAGTTTCGGATTTTCTTCCACGCTTTTAGATGCAATAACAATATTGGCCCCTTCTTTTGCCAATCGCAGGCCTATTGCTTTGCCGATACCACGGGAAGCACCGGTTATCAGCACAGTCTTGTTTTTAAAACTCATAAGCAGTTGGTTTTATAAAGCACTGATCACAACAGTACCGCTTCATGGGTAATATTAGCATTGAGTAATTTTGAAATAATGCAGTTTGTTTTCGCATCTGTTACAACAGCATCAAATTGTTCTTTGGATATCCCGGGAACTTTTGCTTTTACATTCAGGTGTGATCCTGTTATAGCCCCATCAACAAGTTCCACATCGCAACGTGTTTCAATTTCATCTGCTGTAAAACCTGCAGCATTTAAAAGAAAACTTATTTTCATGGTAAAGCATCCTGCATGTGCAGCTGCGATCAACTCTTCAGGATTGGTTCCAATGCCGCTTTCGAACCTGCTGCTATAAGAATATTGTGTTTTGTTAAGAACAGTGCTTTGTGTACTAAGGTGTCCTTTACCTTCTTTGCCGGTGCCGTTCCAAACGGCTGTTGCGTTACGTTTCATTTTTTATTTTATTTGATGATGATTTAGATTTTCTTTCCAGTTTTTGAGGAATGATGAATAGTGCTAACACTATGATAAAGATAATATAACAAATCTTAACAGAGTAAGGAGCAATGAGAATTGCAGCAAAATTCAATACGATGGCCGCAATATTTTTATAAAGGCCGTCTTTTATGGAATCCAAAGATAAATTCTCATCAACCAGGGATGCTTTAAAATAACTATAGCGCCTTACAATAAAAGCGGCAAGAGAAGCCATCATTAAAACAAATGCAAGGCTTATGGTTGCCATTGGTATACCGGGGTGGTCTCCCACCATGGCGGTTGGAAAAGGAATGATGGTTATCCAGAACAATAAATGAATATTGTACCACAATAATTTCCGATCCGCTTCTTTTATTGTATGAAATAACTGGTGATGGTTTACCCAAAAAACTGCTACAAATAAAAAACTGAAGATAAACCCGATAAAATTGGAAGACAACTTCAGCAATTCCTGGAAGTTCTGGTGGATCGTAGCCTCATTGGTAAATTTCGGGACTTTGAACTGGAATGCAAGCAAAGTAATTACTATAGCAAAAACACCATCGCTAAATGCTTCGATCCTGCTTGTGGAAATAAAAAAATTCCTGTTTGCCATTATTATTTAAATCAAAAAATATTTTGAATAAGCAGGTTCATCAAATCCAACCAATATATTGTCTTTGATCTCTATAACTGGCCTTTTGATAATACTGTTATGAGTGATCATTATTTTTATGGCTCCCGCCTGGCTTGTAACTCCTGCCTGCTCTTTTTCAGTTAAGCTTCTCCAGGTAGTGCTTTTTTTATTGAATAAGCGCTCCCATCCAACCAGTTTACACCAATCTTCCAATTTGGACCTGCTTATTCCTGATATTTTATAATCATGAAAAACGTGATCAATTTTATTATACTTAAACCATGCCAATACTTTCTTCGTGACATCGCAATTTGGGATACCATAAATATTTATTCTTTCCATATCAATACCGGTAATTACAGTCGTAAGTTATGATAACAAACCCGCAAAAGAATGGTTCAGGAAAGATGTTCAGCCGGGGAATTTTGAGGAAGGGACATTTAAAATACCTGTTGGCCTTATGATATGCCAGTCATTGAAATCCTGGCTTGATTCCATACCTACCCCATCAAGGACCTGTGTCTTTGTGCGGATCCTGACGGGTTTATCGGTATAAAATTCTGTCCCGGTACGGCTCCTGTCCCAATACAATTCTTTACAATAAAGCGTATCTCCTTTTTGCATATTGATCACCTTCACACTGTCCCTTAAAAAAACAATGCTATAGGTTTCCTTATATTTTGCATACAGGGCTGTCAGTTTACTTTCTGCAACACCTGTTTCATTATAAAAAAAGGCTTCCAGTGTTTTGGGAAATTCATAATAAGGCAGCGTATCCTGTACCCGCAACATCAGCGGGGCTGTTAGTATCGCTTTTATTTTACCTGCAGTTGTATAATTCAGTTTTACATTGACCGCTTCTTCTATTCCCAGCTTTTTAGCGTAAAGGTTGTTCACTTCCTTCTCATCATTTTCGCAACTGCATAAAAAAATGCAGCCCTGTAGTAAGGCTGCAAATAATATTTTATTGATCGTTGCTGATGTCATTTTTTATTATATCAGGAAACAAATTATATTAATCATAACTTCTTTTCTGGAACCAGCGTGCATTCATAGAAATGCCGATACTGATACGTGTAATATTCTCTCTCACACTGGTAGTTTGCTTATTTCCCCTGGCACCGATCTCAAGAGCTGTATTCAACAACACATATTCGCCAAAACGTATACGCTGGAAAGAGGTCAATGGGAAACTTGCGCCTACTGTGGCGGCATAATTAGGTCGGTTATTATCTAACCTGATATAATCCGGGCCATAATAAAATCCTGCCCTGTATTTAACAAAGCTCCAGTACTTTCTGGATGCAGTATTTTCTTTTGCGGGATAATATTGTGCTCCTGCCCTTATTGTCCAGTTATCCTGTACAACATCTGTTTGCCCATAATACCGGTAAGTGCTCCAGTTGGAAGTTTCAAAATCCACTCCCAGTAACCAGTTCTTGTTTACATATGTAACACCAGCACCGTAAGTTCCCGGTATTTTAATACGGCCAGTTACACTGCTGTTGTAGTTTACCGTATCGATCGTATAAGTTCCCCCGCTTCCATCATAAGTAAAGGTCTCATCAATATTTTCTTTTTTCGCTTTCAGGTTTTGCTGAAGGTTTCCGTAAGCCCCGATATTCAATACGCCTTTTTTCAATGCAATAGCATACTGTAAACCGATATTCAGAAAGAAGCCGCTAAAGCGTGTTTTTGCCTCGGTATTTGATTTATAATAAATGACGGTATCATTGATGAATTCCTTTTTTGTACTATAGTCTTTGTTACCAAAGCTATATCCCGCATTGATACCGATACTCAGCTTTTTTACCTTGAGCCCGGTACCGATGTTTACCTGGTTTATACCACCTGTTCCTTCATACAATGTTTTTAAACTGTCGGTGAACAGGGGCAGCTGTACACGTTCATTTTGCTCGATCTTATAACTGATCCGGCTCACGGGGCGAAGGCCAAAACTCATTCCCCAGAAAACATTTTTATCCGTATCCTTCTTATGCAGCTTTCTTGAAAGCAATGGAAATCCCAGCTGCAGGTAGGAAATAAGGGTATTAGTAGCCGTATATTTGGCGGAAGATGTAGTGCTTTTCAATGTCCTGATATCCACTTCACCGCCCAGGTCAAGAATGGTATTGGTTATATTGGCCAGCGATGCAGGATTTATGAAATTAATGCTCTGGTAGTCGGTATATCCTATGGCTGTACCTCCCATTCCCCGATTTACAATATTTTGATTTGGAACAAGATCACCAACACCATACCTGGAATAAGGGGAGTTTTCCTGAGCGGGGGCAATTGAATAAAAAAATACAGTTAATACCAGTCCTAAAATTCTCTTAAACCCGGCAGTTGTTAAGTTCGCTAAGTGCATACAGTCCTTTAAATAAAAAATTATAGTCGGCAAATATCTTGTTTTTAAGTTGACTGGCAAAATAGGCTGAATTACCCCCGGTTAAAACCACGTTAAAGTTCCCGTATTTAGAGGCATATTTTTCAATGAAACCATCGATCTCACTGGTTATTCCCGTAATGACCCCGCTTTGCAAATTAGTTTTGGTATCGTAGCCAATAAGGGGGAAATTCCAGTCTGCCTGGACCAGTGGCAGTTTTGCGGTAAAATCATTCATGGCTTTAAAGCGCATATCCATCCCCGGTGATATACTTCCTCCCAGGAACTGATGATACTGGTTCACAAAATTGTACGTGATACAACTGCCCAGGCCGATGACCAGGTTATTTTTACCGGGATAAAAATGAACGGCTGCAGCCACCAGCGCAAGCCTGTCGGCCCCAATTGTTTCAGGCTTACCAACCGGCGTAGTAAAATTGATCTTTGTAAGATGGGATAGCTTGTGAAAAATGGTTTTCGATGAAAGCAATGCCTCAATAGTCTCATTGTGATTGATAACGGAAGAGAGGATCGCTTTTTCGGGATGATAATTATCTAATAATTGCGCAATGGTCCCTGTTTGGTCATCCGGTAAAAACAGCTCTTCTTTAAAAATGCCATTTTCAAAGATGGCAGTTTTCAGTCGTGTATTCCCGAAATCCAAACAGAGTGTTGTCATTAAATTTTTATTTAATTGATATTAATTCCCCCGGGATTCTTGAAATGGCCGTTGAGTTTTATCTTACCTTTTAATAGGTCCATCTCAGCCATAACCGGTAATACTTTTGCAATATGCCTTTTTAAAAATTCCTGGCGCTGTATCTCCTGTGCGAATTCGAGCAGCCGGTATTCATCTTCGATGGATAACCCTGCATGGTGTGCAACATCATAACTGGTCAACTCGTCGTCCGGTCTGTTGAATTCTTTGGATACATTCAGGCGTTTGTGTATTTCCCTGATCCCAACCAGTATCTTTTTCATCTTTGACGGGCTTCCTTTAGAATTGTTTTCCGGATATGTAACAATAGCACCGCTGTATAATTTTTCAGGAAGCTCATTCACAACTTCCAATATTTTAAAAACTTCGGTGCCTGCTGTTTTAATATCCATTTTCCCATCATCATATAATTTACTTATTTCTGTGACCTGCACCAATGTGCCCATTTCACTGAGCTTGTTATTGATCACAGCAGGAATGCCAAATGATTTCTTATTGTCAAAAGATTCCTGGACGAGTTGCCGGTACCTCGGTTCAAAAATGTGCAGGTTCAATTTTTCGCCCGGGTAAACAACGATACCAAGCGGGAATATGGGGATAAAATTGGTCATGAATAAAGACGGGTTGCTATAATTAAATCAAATACCGCGGTGCAAATTACTTATTAGTTTTTTTATTGGGCCTGCTCAATTCGCGTAGATAAGTATATTTCATAAAACTATACCAGGCTGTTGTTTTTGCGATCAGGTACCCTTCAAATCCATCTAAAAATCCGA
>JBDTWL010000030.1:0-47332 GCA_040006715.1 Ferruginibacter sp.
AATATGGTAATATTTTTTACCTTGCTCATGTTATTGAAGATACAACTTAAGATAAATGATTTGATTCATTATTGAAATTATTTACACAGTTGCTTGTCATGCTGATGAAGTAAGAATCCCTTGTAAGATGCTTCATACCTCAGCATGACAAACAACCCGGGGGACTATACAGAGCTATACAAAGCTACTTATGGCAGCTAATAAAACCTAAAGAGATAAACAGGCATGCTTTTTAATTCCCTTGAATTTATTATTTTTTTCCCGCTTGTTACGATCCTGTATTTTTTATTGCCCCATAAATTCAGGTGGATACATCTTTTATTTGCCAGCTGTATCTTTTATGCAGCGTTCATCCCGCAATACCTGCTGATACTTTTTTTCCTGATCGTTATTGATTATACTGCAGGCTTACTCATTGAAAGAAAGCAGCACAAAAAATTATGGCTCATCTTAAGTATCGTTGCCAATATCTCCCTGCTGGGATCGTTTAAATACTATGATTTTTTTATAAGTAACGTCTACGGGCTTACGGGTTCCCATTTCATACTTTTAAAATGGATATTGCCAATCGGCCTTTCTTTCCATACATTCCAATCGATGAGTTATACGATCGAGGTTTACCGTGGCAGGCAGGAAGCGATCAGGCATGCCGGCTATTATGCCTTGTATGTAATGTTCTATCCGCAACTGGTTGCAGGTCCCATCGAGCGCCCGCAAAAGCTGCTTCCGCAGTTATTTCAAAGGCAGCAATTTTCTTCACAAAAATTATATGAAGGGCTCAGGCTGATGGCCTGGGGATTCTTTAAAAAGCTGGTGATCGCTGACAGGGTTGGTCAATATGCTGATGCAGTATTCAATAACCCCGGACATGCATCCACCTTACCGATATGGCTGGCCGTATTTTTCTTCAGCATACAGATATACGCCGATTTTTCAGGCTATTCAGATATTGCCATTGGTGCAGCTCGTTGTATGGGCATTGACCTCAGTATTAATTTCAACAGGCCTTACCGAGCTCAAAATATCAAGGAATTCTGGAAGCGCTGGCATATATCGCTTTCAAGCTGGTTCAGGGATTATATTTATATCCCCTTAGGAGGGAACCGGAAAGGCATGCTTAGAAAAAACATAAACCTCTTGCTCACATTTATCCTTAGTGCCATTTGGCATGGCGCCGGGTGGACTTTTATTGTATGGGGGTTTTTACATGGGGTCTTTGCACTGATCTATGATGGATCAAAAAAATATTTCACAAAACTCCCCGGCCTTATTGCATTGATGGTAACCGCTGCCTGTGTTGGTTTTGCATGGATCTTTTTCAGGGCAGCTTCTATCAGCAATGCCATGGAGATCATTTCCAGGGGAATGAACCTGAACGATCTTTCGCTTCGAATTGCAATACCAGGGGTGAAGATCGAATTCGGGAATTTCACGTTAGCACTTTCAGTTTGCATGATCGCTTACATGTTTATCATTGAAAAGTTTACCACCCCAAAACTTTTTGACCTGAATTCAAAAAAAATTATAGATACCGTCATGTTTTCGGTTACGCTTTTGCTGATCATATTTTTTGGTGTTTTTCAAAAATCAAGTTTTATTTACTTTCAATTTTAATGATGTATTCAAAAAGGCTCGTCATAATTATTATCATTACCTGCACTGTTGCTTACACAGCAGGTTATTGGATGGATCATGCTTATAAAAAAAGATGGGCAACCTTGTTCTTTGATAAATCGGACGAATTAATAAGGGGCAACAATAATTATGATATCATTTTTTTAGGCAACTCAAGGGTGCACTTCGGTATCAATCCTTACTATGTTGATTCCGTAACAAAGCTTAGCAGCTATAACCTTGGGATCGGCGGGGCTGATATGGAGGACATCATGTTGACCAGCAATATTTATTTGCAGCAGCATCCCAAACCAAGGCTGGTTATCCTGTCATTGGATATGGGTGGCCTGACTGAAAATGAGACCCTGAAAACACGTTTTCATTATTTATTTTACCTGGATAATGACACGATCAGTAAATACATGAATAAGGCGGGGTTCTTAACGGGATTGATAAAAGTGTTCCCTTTTACTAAATATAGCTTCTTTGATGAATACAACCGGACATCCTTATTTTTAAAAGGAAAACAATACCCTGTCTTCCGTCATAATATTTATAAAGGCTTTTTTAATATCCACCAGTACATAAACAAAATAGAGGGTGACCTCTATAATAACAACACAGGTTCCGACAGGTTATCAGGAACTGCTATAACCTATTTCCGGAAAACCTTATCGATGTTGAAACAAAAAGGGATCAGTGTTGTATTGCTTGCACCCCCAGAAAAAATTAGTTCTAAGAACAGGGGAACAGCTTTTAAGCTGGTCGCAGATTCAATCTTCACAAGCATTTCAAATGAATACCAATTAAAATACCTGCATTTTGAGAACGATGCATCTTATACCGATGACTATTTTGTAGACGATATACATTTAAATGAACCCGGTACAAAGATATACTCTATGCAATTGGCAGATTCGATCAAAAGTATTTTGTATTAGCGGGTAACATTTCTACTGCTCGATATTAGTTTAAAAGTTTTGGAGCATCAACGAGGATCTTTGCGTTAATCGCAGCACGCATTATGTCCAATTCCTGCAATCGCTGAGTTTTCTTCCTTATCTGTAAATTCAGCCTGGTTATTTTATCTTCCTGGTCGCTCACTTTATTTTTGGCGGCTCTTGAATCTTTTGCTTCGTTATAAGCTTTTTTTGCTCTTCTTTTTGCAGTTCTTGCATCGCTGACACTTCCATTAGTAGCTTTGGATGCCTGGTCACTGCTTGAAGAGGCCGCATCTGCAGCATCAGCATTTGCATTATTTGCCTTTGACTGGTAACCCGGCAGATCATTTTGAGCAACCTGCAGTTTGGCATTCAGTTCAACAATATCATTGGAAACTTTTACATATTCCTTATTTAATTTGACCGTGTCGTCAGCGGTCTTATATTTTTGTGCATAAGCAGATCCAGACCCCAGAAATGACAAGAAACAAAACAGGTAGATGATTTTTTTCATAATTGTTGTTTGTTTTATGATCCAATAAATATAATTATTATTATTATTATTAAGATGCGTGAGTGTTTGTGAAGAATATTAAATTTGAAGATCTAAGCTAAGCAATCAGGCAGTTAATTATATAATAAGGTACTAATACCAGGCCAGAAGGGATTTATAGAGGGGAGAAGCTAACAATTAACATTCTCGCTTTGTAAAAAAAAGGGACCAAGATAGAAATCTAGTCCCGCTTTAAATCCAATATCCTTTGAAAAACCAGGAAGGAATATTCATTTATCATGCCAGCAGCGTTTAAGTATGGAAATTTGTTCTATAGAGCAATAATATTCCCATATAAAATTATTTTATCTTATAAACTTCTACATGTTGGGGCTGCTTCATTTACTTTATTCCCCATCCTCTATATTTGCTTTATTATCAAAAGGTAATTACGAGTAGTAAATGGGAAGTTTGAAAAATTCATTATCAGGCATACTGCGTAAAGCAGGGTTATTATATGCAGCTGATCATGGAAGGTTTTTTTTTCAGAAGGCCAGGAATTACCATCGTAATAAGCAATTCAGGAAACAATATCCAGCATTTGCCTTACCACCTGATTATTTTTTATATGAGACCTTTACCCTGGATTATCATGAATATATGCAGCACGGAAAATGCAATGCCGCAGAACTGACCGATTTGATCAGGCCACTGATCGATCTTTCTGTTCCCGGGAAAAGGATCCTTGACTGGGGATGCGGCCCTGCAAGGGTTGTACGACATTTGCCTGAACTATTATTGCATCAACATTTGATCTATGGAACCGATTATAATACCGAATATATAAACTGGTGCAGTAAAGATCTTCCCGGAATAACTTTCACAGCTAATAAACTTTACCCTCCACTGGCATTTGACGATAACTATTTTGATGTCATTTACAGTATTTCCATCCTTACCCACCTTTCTGAAAAAAATCATTACGAATGGATATCCGAGATCAAACGGGTATTAAAAACGGGGGGGATATTCATCGTTACCACGCAAGGGAGTGCCTATATAGATAAAATGCTCAAAAGGGAGATCAATGAATTTGAAAATGGAAATCTCGTCACACGAAATTATCAAAAGGAAGGGCACAGGATCTTTTCAGCCTTCCAACCGGAAAGCTTTATGAGGAATTTATTCAACGATTTTGAGATAATTGAATTCCAGCAGGGAGCGACAGGCCATTCAATACATGGCAAACAGGATACCTGGATCGTTCAGAAAAAATAAAAAAATCATAGTTCAAACTATGGCATCTTTCACAACTTCCAAGCTTTTTTAAATCATGGGATCATATCTTCAGCCATACAAAACCTTCTTTTAAGGTTTTCCCATCCTCCTTATCAAGGGCAACCCGCTTGCCAGAAGCCACCGAACCTTCTTACCGGATGCAGGCATTTTAAAATGAACGCAAAATTAAAAACGCAAATATTGTTACCGAATAACGGTAATGAGTAATATGTTTTTTATGCATGTGTGAATCCTGTAACTCTTATTATTAATAATGTAATAGTTTATAGTGTGAGATCATTCAACTTTGCATCGCCGTATAAAAGTGTGTTACTCTTTATTTAAGGGTGCTTTTTTATATAATAACGGCAAAAATTTATTCAGTTTAATAATAAAGAAATAAAAATGCAAAAAATAAAAATGCAAAATATTAAAAATGTAATGGCAATTCTATTACTAAGTCTTCCAACATTAATATTTGCGCAAAGTTACCCAGGATATAGAACTGAGAACTATACGGGTGTAAATGGAGTGTTTTTTAATCCGGCAAATATTGCCGATAGCCGGTTCAAGTGGGATGTAAACCTTATCTCGATTAATGGATTTGTCGGAAATGACCAGGCATCTTTGGGTATAAAAGATCTTGGCAGGACCTTCACTTCAGACTCATTAAAAAGCTTTCTCTTCGGAGGCAATAAGCCAAACCTGAATAGCTTAATTAATACAGACATTTATGGCCCGTCTGTAATGTTTAATTTAAACAAAAGGATGGGAATGGCCATTACTACAAGAACAAGGGTGTTTTCTAATGTAAGAAATATTGATGGCACGCTTGCACAAACATTTATTGACGGAGGATCCCAGAGTGCCGGCGTTTCATACCCTGCAACTTTCAGTGCTTCCAATTCTGTTATAAATGCAGCCGGATGGAGTGAAGTGGGGTTATCGTTTTCATCGGTTCTGACCAAGGAAAAAAGCATGCATTTTTTAAAAGCTGGATTAAGTGTTAAATACCTTGCAGGGACAGCCAACTCATATCTTAATATGAAAAATATGAATGGGTCCATTGGTTATAATCCTATTACGGGAACTTACCTGAGCAATACGACCGGGTCACTGGAGATCAATACAACGAATTCCGATTTTAATGATTATAAGATCAAGGATTTTTTTAATTTTAGCGGACACGGTGTAGGAGCTGATGTTGGCTTGGTATATGAATTCAGGCCACTTTCAATGACAAAAGATAATTACAAATACAAAGATGACCGTTTTGCAAATAAATATAAATTCAAGGTCGCTGTATCACTTTTAGATATCGGGAAGATCAAATTTAAAACGACCAATGAGAATTCTGCCAGTTATGTGGTTAATATACCAGCCGGGCCACAATTCCTGGTTAGTAAATTCAGAGATCAATCAATAAATAGCTATATAAAGATCCTGGATACCAGCTCATATTTTACAAGAGTTGCCGGCTCAAGCAATCAATATAACATAGTGTTGCCAACGACCCTCCAGGTTAATTTCGATTACAATATCAATAATTCCTTTTACATAAATACAGGCGCTCAGTTTGCATTTAGTGAGAAAAAGAATTTAAACCTATATGCATACAATGTATATAACATCATACCGAGGTTTGAAACCAAAACTTTTGCAGTGGCTGTCCCTGTAAGCTATAGCACGCTTACTGAGTTAACTGTTGGATTATCCCTTCGTGCGGGGCCATTCTTTATAGGCACGGGAAGTGGATTTTCAGCTTTATTTGGAAAAAGCAAACAAATAGATGTACATACCGGTTTGCATTATGGGATCCCTTATAAAAAGAAAGCAAGGCCTGATACTGACAAAGATGGTATTTATGATGATGTTGACAAATGTCCTGCAGTTGCAGGTGTGGCACTATACCAGGGTTGCCCGATACCGGATAGCGATATGGATGGTATAAACGATGCATCAGATAAATGCCCCAACGTTGCAGGTGTTGCAAAATATGAAGGCTGCCCGGTACCTGATACAGACAAAGATGGTATAAATGATGAATTAGATAAATGCCCAAGCGTTCCCGGTATTGCAAAATATGATGGTTGCCCTGTACCTGATACAGACAAAGATGGTGTAAATGATGAATTAGATAAGTGCCCTACCGTTCCTGGCTCAGCAAAATATGACGGATGCCCTCCTCCTGATACAGATGGAGATGGAGTTAATGATGAAATGGATGTTTGTCCTTTAGAAGCAGGTCCGGCATCGTCTAAAGGTTGCCCGCCGGAAAAAGTTGCCATTCAAATCACTGCAGATTTTAAAAATATCCTGTTTGATTTTGGTAAGTCAACAATAAGGCCTGAATCAATGGGTATTATCACGAATGCAGCGAAAGTGATGAATGAAGAGATCCCTAATTCCACTTTTTACATTGATGGCTATACAGACAATGTCGGTAGTGCAGCTGCAAATAAAAAACTTAGTAAAATGAGGGCACAAGCTGTTGCCGATGCTTTGATAGCTGGTGGAATAAATAAGTCGAGGATCATTGCAAGGGGCCTTGGTAAGGACAATCCCAAATGTGACAACAAAACCAAGGAAGGACAACAATGTAACAGGCGTGTGGAAGTTACCATCCGTAACATTCAACAAAGTAAAGAAGCGCAGGGTTATAAATTAAAGAATTAAACGTTAGATCTTAAGTTAAAAACCGGCTTGTAAGAGCCGGTTTTTTTTTGAATAATTAATTTTATTCCGCATGGATCTTAAGGTAAGCCATCGGTACAATTTGGTATCGGCCTAAATCTTTTTCCCTTTCATTGCACCCGCGATGGCAGTATCCATAAGCCTTTCAGCGTATGGCCTTGAAATATCATTTAGTTCCTCAATTTTTTTATGGATCAGGTCCTTGTCATCCATTGTGATGGCTAGCTGCAGTGCCTGCATGGCATTTGCTGTCTGCAGCAATTCATCATTCAATAGCAGTGTTGCATTTTTTTGAAGGAACCTTTCCGTGGTCTTTAATAATTGCTCCCCTTCCGTTCTGGCTTCGGTTATTGCTCTTGCAGCGATATCATCTTTTGCATGTGTGATGGAATCCAACAGCATGGTTTCTACTTCTGCATCGGTTAACCCATACTGTGGCTTTACTTCTATACTTTGCTCTACCCCGCTTCTTAATTCTTTAGCCCCAACTGTTAATATGCCATCAGCGTTGATCAAAAAGCCAACTTCCACTTTTGGCATACCGGCTGGCATACCTGGTATTCCCGTAAGGTTGAATTCAGCCAGCATCCTGTTGTCTTTTACAAGGTCCCGTTCTCCCTGGTAAACACTGATACGCATGCCCGGCTGTCCATCTACCTGCGTGGTATATTGCCGCGAAGCTTTTGAAGGGATCTTTGCATTGCGTGGTATCAATACATCCATTAAGCCGCCTGCAGTTTCAATCCCAAGGCTTAACGGCGTTATATCCAGTAACAGGAACTCTTTATTATTTCCTGCAAGGATATCCGCCTGTATCGCTGCACCAAGTGCCACCACTTCATCAGGATCAACAGAATCATTGACAGGCTTCCCAAAGAATTTACTCACCGATCCTGTTACCATCGGAACCCGCGTACTTCCCCCAACCATTACGATGGTATCAATATCAGTTGTTTTTAATCCTGCATCTTTCAAGGCATTCTTACAACAGCTGATCGTTTTATCAACAAACGGCTGTATCAATGCCTCAAATTGTTTCCTGCCTAATGAAACCTTATCACCATTAACTTCAGCTTCAAAACTATCATTGAAGGACAAATGCTTTTTTGCTTCTTCCGCTTTTAAGCGAAGCGATTGCATCAAAGACCTGTTCGCAGAAAGTTCCTCGGCGGAAATTCCTGCAAGGGAGATCCAGTGCTTTACAATAACATTGTCAAAATCATCACCGCCCAGATAGGTATCCCCGTTGGTTGACAATACTTCAAAAACACCTCCCACGATCCTGAGTATTGAAATATCAAATGTGCCACCACCGAGGTCGTATACTGCGATGAGCTTAGTTTCATTTTTATCCAGCCCGATACCATAAGCCAGGCTGGCTGCTGTTGGTTCATTGATGATCCTTAATACATCTATGCCTGCCAACCTTCCTGCATCCCGTGTGGCCTGCCGCTGTGCATCATTAAAATAAGCCGGTACGGTTATCACGGCTTTATTCACAGGAGTTTTTAAAATGTGCTCTGCACGATGCTTTAATTCTTTCAGGATAAAAGCCGAAAGATCGATCGGGGAATAGAACTTATTCCCTACCTGCACTTTTACCAGGCTTTCTGTATTATCATCGATTATCTTATAAGAAAAAAAGGATGCGTGGTCCTTTACATCGTTGTAGCTTTTTCCCATCAATCTTTTTGCCGAAAAAATGGTTTGTTGCGGAGCTGTTACCAGGAATTCTTTTGCAGCTTCCCCTACGATAACATTTGCATGCTCATCAAAATGAATTACAGATGGCACAAGTGAACCCGCCTGTCCGGCAGGCATGCTGCTGTTGTGTTCTTTTAAAACAACTGCCTTTTTGGTATCAGGATGGATGATGGCAATTAAACTATTGGTTGTACCCAGGTCGATCCCTACGATCATCTCTTCTTTCTGTAAACTTCCTGTTGCTATATTGATACCTATTTTGGCCATGAATAAGAATACTATTTGAAATACAAAAGTAACACCTTTTAAAAAAGTAAATTAAAGATCTGTTTTCCTTTATTGCCGATCATTGCATTCCCTTATGCCACGAATGCACGAATAATATTCGTGCATTCGTGGCATAAAATTATATGGATGGAAAATATTACCGCATCAGGTACATTTTACCGTAGCCTTTGTTGAATAATTTATTGGTATTCGTTCGGCCATTTTCGTAGAAAGTATCAAACTTGTCAAGTTTCTTGCCATTTAAATTGGTCAGAACCCTGTAGATGTAAACACCGTTTGCCAGTTTTTG
The DNA here is from genome assembly GCA_040006715.1 of Ferruginibacter sp. Classification (GTDB taxonomy): domain Bacteria; phylum Bacteroidota; class Bacteroidia; order Chitinophagales; family Chitinophagaceae; genus Ferruginibacter. The sequence continues at coordinate 9,302 of JBDTWL010000030.1, forward strand.
ACCATACATATCGGTACCATCCCATTTAAATTCTGTTATGTTGCGGCCAATATGGATCGGGCCAAGTTCATCTTTCAATATCTCACGCACGATCTTTCCTGTAATGGTCAGTATCTGTATCCTTATATTCTGAGGCACTTCACTTCCCGTTACCGTGAATACAAAAGCAGTAGATGTTGTAAACGGATTTGGATAATTCAGCATGTTGGAGATCATCGGCGTATTAATAACGCTGAATGTTATATGATAATCCAATTCACCTGCTTTATTTCCCACAACATCTTTACCGGTAACGATCAGTTCGTAAGGCTCATCGGCAGGTGAATCCTGCAGGTAAGGCCTTAACTCAATGGTAGCTGTATTTTCCCCGGAAGCTATATTGGCCGGTATAAAGCGCATGGTATCGCCAAAGCTGTAAGTATGCAGGTTTGGATCCCCGGGATACCTGATCATCACTTTTAACAGTGAAGTGTCCTTTAATTCCAGGTGGCTTTCATCTTTTAATTTGATGAGGATAAAAGGCTTTGCTGAAACGATATCCTTGTTAAGGATATGAATTCCATCAAAAGTTACATCCAGCAATGGATTCACCCGGTCTTCTTTTACATAAAATCCTTTATAGAGTACATTGTTATAATGATATTGCTCACGCTGATCGTTATCAGGATTAAATTCAACAAACAATATATTGTTACCGGGATAATTCCTGGTGTCAATAGTATAGTGTACAGAGAGCGTATCACCTGCCAATAATATTTTCCCCCTTGGAATGGTGATCGGTGTTGTAAGGTTATTCCTGTCCGTGATGCTGAATTTTATTTTCATCGTACTGTCAAACTTCGTCTGGCTGATATTTTTGAACGCCAGGGCAAAATCAATAGTCTCTCCCTGCTCAACACTGTCTTTCATTTTAAATAAAATGTTGGGGGCCACAGCACCTTCAGGAACATAATCTGCATTTACCCTTAAATAGCGTAACTGATGTGGTGTTGCGTATATCGAATCGCTGTTATACATTCTCAGTTTAATATTCGGGTAAATGGCCGCATTAATAAATGCAAGGCTGGTATCCTGTGCAGGTGCCACTGTTGTTAGTGAATCTGCTGTACCATCTGCTTTTATACCCCAGACCTCCACACTCACTTTATCAACCGGTAAAGGGTCTGATGTGGAACCTCTCCAATGCAATGCTGTCCATCTTGCAGCGGGGCCATAAACAGGCGATTCAATGATACCGCTTGTTTTGGTGGTATTCAAACCAAATGTCTGGTCAATATAAGATGAATCTTTAGGGCCGATAAGCTGTGTGGGCGTATAAGCGCTCACTCCTTTCCTGAAAAAGTAAAGGAATGGCTTGTTACTTGTAAAACTATCTATCTGGGTAAATCCGATCGACTTTAATTTATGATAAAGGCTGTTGCCTGAACCCAATGTCAAAGTATCGTCCTTCCACTGGTTGATGAAACTTGTATTGCTGTTCTTATTTCCAAGATTGGTGATCGCTATATACATCCCGTTGAGTAGAGGATTATCAAGAAAATCCATTGCACTTTTGCGGTATGAAGCAGTGCCATATGGAAATTCAAAGAAACGGCGGGTAGTATCGGTTATAGCGCTGTTCTGGCAAACCGGCCAGCTGCCAAACATGGCGCCGGTGGGCGTGCTTCCGCTGAATGTAACATTCCTGTTATCCCATGGCATTAATGTGGTACTGTCAAAAACATAGAATTGTATGGAATTATATTTACAGCCGTATAATTCCAGCTGGTCAAAATCAAGGTTTACATTTATTTTGTCATAACTGAAGAAAGGATACAAACCCGTCCTGATGGTCAGGTTCCTCGGCACCTGTTGAAAACTGAATTTCCGGTCGGTACCAAGATTGATATTTGTATAATTATCCTTTAAATGCTGGTAATAATGCGACTGGTTGAATCCGGTTGAACTGTTCGGTAAATAAATAAATGAGAATGAATTCCAGATGTAAGGCGCCGTTCCGGTTGGCACGATCGCTACCCTCCAGTAATAAACGGTACTATCCGTAAACGTTATATTGGTTGGGGTGAATTCCTCAATCCCGCCAATACCACTTTTATTATATATTTTTTTGAAAGCCGAATTAAATAATTCAGTTGTATCCAGTTCCATCACATAATCACGTTGACCACTGAGCGGGTTGGCCGTATTGGCAACGAAAGTTATGTTCTGGGTGTTTACTATTGAAAAATTATAAGGGTATGAAGGACGCAGCTCATCTTCGAAAATATAAAAATCCTTGGTGAGTGTATTATTCGTTTCGAAAGATTCATCTACCCTGTTTGTATAATCAAGTGTTATGATCAGCTGATTCAAACCCTTATCCGTAACGGGGTTGATCGGAACAGTCAGGTTCAGTGAATCCATGTACCGCATAGCAGGTATTATAGAATCAACCAAAACACGAATGGTATCATTCGGTAATTTTCTTTTTACCGATATCCAGATAGAATCATGGGTAGCCCTGCCAATATTTGCCATTTTAATTTTCACATTGAAATTATTATCGGCTACTGAAATGATACTTGGGCTGATCTTTACGAGTTGGTCCTCGATCACATAATCTGGCTTATCAAATGCATTGATCTTTATGGCAGGATCGCCATGCAGGGTCACTTCCTCTAAATGTACCCGGGTATAATAATCAACATTCGGATCTCCGCCATTACGGCTTAGGATAGTATTTTTTATCTGGTTACCTACCGTGTTGCCATACAATGTGCGGCAAAAGGATGTGTAAAAATCAAGGTTGTAAAAATTGAGGAAAGGAGGAATACCAAAATGCGTATCTGCCAGGAACCCTATACTTCCCCGCTGGTTGGCGAGTACATATTTTTCAGAAAGGGAAAGATTGCCTGTAAGCCTGAGCTGGTCAAAAATGAAAAAATTACCGGCACTACAGCCACTTACATTAAAGAAGGGGTATTTGCCTGTGTTGGTATATATCTGCGGGTCGCTCAGGTTAAATTCAAAAGTACTTGCAGAGGAGTGCCCGAAGTAACCAATGAATCCAATTCCATTATCAAATAATTGTTCGATCCTTTGGCTGTTCGCCTGCTCCACTGCACCGGTACCGGTCTTTGCAAATGTTTCAACATGACCACCGTACAACGTATCATTTTCTACGATCTCTTTATAAGAATCCATGTATGCTTTAAATATGAAACTCTCATCAACGGTCTTACCCCCAGCTACATGTATCATATCTTTCATCCAGGCCTTATCCGCGATGGTTGGGCTTGGGGTTTGCTGTACCTGGTTATATTGCATGACCTTTTGAAGGTAATTATTTATCTCAGTGCCATTGATCACACTAAGCCTTCCAATAGGGATTATCGGTAAAGTTGTACCAGGCTCGCTTGCTAATAAAACATCAGAGGCCGGCCATCCAAAAGTTGGTATGAAATTAAGTTTATCGCTTAAAGGATCTGATTCATGCGCTTTTTGTTCCATGTAATTCATTCCACGGCCGATAAGGAAAACATATTTTGGTTTTACAGCGAATTGCTGGTTTGAATAGCGGATAAAATCCCTGATGGCACCGGGGTGTCCTTTGATACCAAAACCAAACTGGTCGGTCAGCTCGCCTATATCATAAACTTTTGTATTGAAGCTTCCGCCGGCAAGAGTATTGTGGTATTGCCTGTATTGATCTACATAGTTATTGCCGCTTCCGTCATTGTATAGTGCAGGATTGCTGATGATAAGATAATCACCCTGCAATGCAGTAGTACCAAAATCTAAAAAGTTCCGTTGTGTAAAGTTCCTGATGATATTAACATTGGCAGGCTCCTGGTTTATCAGCATCAATTGCCTTACCGAAGCTCCGGAGGCAGGAAGCACAAACCCTACCTTACCGGGTGTTGTTACGATATCACCAATGTAACGGCTACCCGAAGTCATATCATATAATATCGGCGCAACCGTTCCGAAATTAACATTGTCTATCAAAAGGTAATTTCCCGTGGCAGACGGCTCAAGTTCAAAATAAAAATTACGCTGGTTATTAAAATTGAATGTAGCCGGGTAAGTTATCCCGATATTGGTAACCACGATACGATCAGTGATAACGGTTGTACTGTCTTCAGCATATATCGGCACATAGGCCGGGCTTTGTAACAACGTTAAAGGAAGGTTATTGAGATCAACCCTTGCCGAACTGAAAAAAGGCATGGGGTTGCTGTAGACAACATTATTGAATATTTTAACCCGCAAGCTCCTGACATTGTCTGCATTACCAAAAGCATTGACCCTGACAGACAAACTGTTTGGTGGCCCTGCAGTATAAACATTGAGGTCAAAAAATTCCTGGGCCAGGGCATTGCCGGGGCCATAAGCGATATCAAAAGATGACCAGCCCTCTCCTTCATCGTAGGCTGCTGAATAAACATATTCTCCTACCACTCTCGCAAGACCCCTGTTTATTTGCATTTTGTAATACCGGTCGATTTTTCTCATGAAATACGGATCCGGTGTAGCAGCGCCCGGGGAAGGATTTGCCGCACTTGTATAACGTAAATTCCCGCCTGAAGGGTTAACGGTCAAAAAATAGGCAACTGTATCGGTCTCCAGGCTATACCTATCGGCAAGCTGGAAGGTTTGGTCGCGGTAAAGTTGTTTATCAGGTTTACCATCATTCATCTCGCCCCAGAATTCTATATAATCTGATGCGCCCAATGGTGCGCCGGTAGTTGATGTATAAATTCTAATTTGCACCCCGTTGCGCCATAACTGGAACTGGTCGGCATTAACAGCGTCCAGTCCGGCAGTTGCGAGTGCAGATTGCGGTATGCGGCAAAGGGTATCCTTTGCAATACGGAATTTATAATAGGTTTTATTATAGTCGATCCAGCTGTTGTTGAATTGTGCATGCACGGATGTTACCAGCAGCAAAAAGAACGGCATAAGTAATTTTTTCATCATACTGTTGCTGTTATTGATTTTCATCATTTCGTTTTCCAAAATTGATACGTAAAGAAAATATATGTGTAAACAAAGGGTTATCCTGGTTTGCTAAGTTTGTAAAGGCGTAATCCAGCATTATATTCTTGATCTTAAATCCTGCTCCCAGGCTTGGCTGGTATATCCATACCCTTTTTTGATTCGTGGTATCACCATCCGATAAGGCACGCTGGAAATTGGTGAGACCTCCCCTTATAAAAAATATGTCTTTCAATGAAGCTTCCAGGCCGATATGAGGATCAACGCTGATCGTATTATTGCTTACAATGGTATTGCGTTTACCGTCAAATGTCAGGTCAGCATTTATTTCCGCAAGTAATTTTATGGAACTGCCGATATTGAAATCATATCCGCCACCCAATACAAGCCTGGGGGCTGTCAGCTCAGTCGATTTTACCGGGATGTCATTCTTCGTAAGATATAAAGCTTCCTTTTCTTTTTCTGTGAATTTGAATGTCCATGCATTGAATGTAGTGGTTAGATCCCTTGCTACAATACCCCCATGCCATTTTTCCCCGTGTATCTGTAAGCCTGCATCCAGGCCAAAACCCCAGGCGGTTGCAAATTTTCCAACCTTACGGTAAATGACCTTTGCATTGGCACCAAAGCTTATCTTTTTTTCTTCTGTATCTTTTATGTTCTGTGCAAATGAAAAAAGGAAAGCATAATCGGCAGAAGAGAATGTTTGTACGTTGTTGTAGTTAATGCTTCCATCGGGTTCTACCAGGAAAAGTGTGTTGGGGATGTCATCCACTGCAAATCTCAATATGGAAAAGCCAAGGGTCCTTTTATTATCCTGTACCGGTATGGCCACTGAAGCATAATCATATTTGGCGATGCCTGCGAAATATTCGGCATGCATAATCCCTGCATTGGGGTGATCTTTTACGCCGACCAATCCTGCAGGGTTCCAATATCCTGCCGTAGCATCCTTTGCAGAAGCTACCTGGGCATTTCCCATAGCCAGGCCACGGGCGCCCGCGCCGATATTTAAAAATTCATTGGAATATTTTCTGAATTGTGAGAAAACAATAGCAGGAAAAATGAATATAAGCAGTAAGGTAGCAATTAGGTTTTGCCTCATAGATATGTTGATTAATAAAAGACTGTGAACCCGGTTTATTAGCTGTAAACGAAATTTCACCTGACAAATTGTGAAATATCACATTTAAAGTTACGTACTTTTTATAGCAAAACTACGATAACGGGTACAGTGCGATCATTGTTAATAAATATGCTACCGCAAAGATGCCATTTTTAAACAAAAGGCTGCCTGGAAAGAAGGGTATCTATTCCCCGGCAATTAATAATTTAAAGCCTGACTTTATCAAAATACTGGTCTGGGTAGTAGCAGAAAGGCTACGGCACACTGCATTGCTGTTAATGACCGGGTAATTAGCAACCCCGCTTTTTATGATAACATCAGTATTTGCATCAGGCAAAATGCCACATTCCCAGTTCCCGGGATCCTCCCAGGCAGTACTTACTGAACCTGCCCATAAAGCGGTATATTTCAGGACGAATTCCTGGCTGCTTGTAGCGGTATTATTTCCTGTAAATAAACACCTGTACCGGTATCCATACATATTGGACTGGGCATTGCTTATCACCAGGATCGAAGTGGTCACACCACTATATAAGCTGCCGTCGCTGATATTAGTGTAGCCCGACCCGGTATTTACCTGCCATTGCATAGTACCCGAAAATGGCGTTACTGTGAAAGAGATATCTGATCCCGGGCATGCGGGCTTTATTGCATAGATATTTTTATACAGGATATTATTAAAATAGAATTGTTCGGGTTGGTCATTGTCAGGATTTACTTCAAGTTTTAACTGGTTGCTACCTTCAAAATTCGTTAAAGGGATGCTGTAAGATATGATGGCAGTATCATCAGATATCAATGGTTTTATCCTGGCACCATTGGCAAGGTTGTCGAATACAACAGGTGCCCCATTGGCACCGGTAATGGTTAGCCTCACTTTTATACTATCAAAAGCCACATGTGAAATATTTTTGAAAGCAACTTTTAGCTCGATACTATCAGCTGTTGTCAACGTATCAGCACATTGAAAGAATAAATTAGGTGATAAAGCGCCTTCCGGATAATTATCTGAAGTGATCATCCAGTATTTCAACTGTGAGGGTGAGGCATTCTGGTCATCCGTATTATTCATTTTTATCTGCAGCTTTGGATAAACAGCAGCACTGATATATGAAAGTGTAGTGTCTTTTGAATTATAAACAGTCCCCAGGTACATTTCATTGCCATTGAGATCCTTTCCTGTTATTTCGAAAGAATGTTCTTTTGTGCCTGTGGATGAAACATTCAAGCTATCCCATTTAAGGTCCTTCCAGTTCTTTACCGGTCCATACCATGGAGATGTTATGGAACCATTCACCGCTTTTCCGGAAAGTAAAAAAGTATCAACGATCTGTTCATTTACAGCGGTCCCAACGTGTTGTCTTATTGGAAAATTGATGGTATCGCCTTTCTTAAATAAAAATAAAAATGGAAGGTTACTGGTGAACTGGTCTATATGGTGTAAGCCAAGTTCATGAAACTTATGCCACAAGGATTTTCCGCTTCCCAAAGTAGCAGTATCTGCTTTCCAGGCATTGATAAATGTTGTGTTATTGGTTCGGCCAAGATTTGATATGGATACAATATAGCCATTCGGTATACTATCAATAAAACTCATGGCACTTGCACGGTATGTGCTGGCCCCAAATGGATACTCAAAAAATGCCCTTGTAGTGATCGAACCGTTGGCACAAACATTTGCGCTGTTGAAGCGTCCAACGCCTGATGAGACATTATAATTCTTCCAGGGTGCCAAGGTCAGCGGATTGTATACGATGAATTGCAAACTGTTGTAATTGCATCCATACAGATCAAGCTGGTCATTGTCTACATTCACATTTATCTGGTCCCAGCTATAATAAGGATACAAGCCTGTGCGGATGAGAAGTTTCCTTATTTTATTATCAAAATTGAATTTGCGTGATGTGCTATCTATGTTCATGGATTCAAATCCATCATCTGTATATTGAAAGTAATGAGCCTGCCCATAGCCGTCATCAACAGTTCCATTGATATAAGTAAATGAGCTGCCAAGCCATCTTGTAGAAGCATTTACAGGTCCTACTGCCAAACGCCAGTAATAAACCGTACTATCGGTCAACGATACGCCCGGCAGGAATTTGATGACCCCTCCGGAGTCAGTAACGGTACGGGTTACCTTAAACGCCGAATTGAAAAGCCTGGTCGTATCCATTTGCATCACATATTGTTTTTCCCCGCTGAATATATCAGCAGTGGAACCATATATTTCCAGCCCGGGGCCGTTGTTAACTATTGAATAATCATAAGGGAACACCGGCCTTATTTCGTCGCCGATAACCATGAAATTTTTTGTAACGGTATTATTCGTTTCTGATAATTCGGAAACTTCATTTCCCTGGTCGATGGTCACAATGATCTTGTTAAGCCCTTTATCCAGCAAGGGGTTTATCATGACCGGCACCTGGATGGTATCTTCATACAGGGTAGCTTTTATCCTGCGGGTATCCAATACTTTTATGGAATTATCGGGGAACTGGTGCTGTATTAAAATGTCGATGGAATCATTGATCGCTTTCCCGATGTTGAGGATCTTTGCAGTGATCACAACTTTTTCATCTGCCACACTTATAACCAAAGGATCGGTTGTTACCAATGAATCTTCGATCGTATAATCAGGTTTTGTAAATGGATTCAGTTTGATAGCAGGGTCTCCATGAAAAGTGATCTCCTCAGTATGGATCCGCATGCCAAAATCATTTGTAAAGTTGGCTGTAAGGAATTCCATGGTTCCTTTCATGATGCTTCCGATCGACTGGCCATACATCTTACTTGCCAGGTTGCGGTCAAACTCTTCTGTAAAAAAATCTAGTTGCTGCGGCAACCCAAAATGGGTATCTGCAATGAAGCCTATACTCCCTTTATTTGTTGCAAAAATATATTTTTCACTGAGTGTGCCTTTATTGACAGCCCTCAGTGTATCGAATAAAAATAAATTACCGGAATTACAACCATTGACCATTATCAATGGGTATTTCCCGGTATTGCTATAATTCTGCGGGTTATCCAAATTAAATTCAAGTGTATTGGGAGAAGAGTGGCCGAAATAGGTGATATAACTCATCCCCTCACTGAACAGGTCATCAATTGTTTTTTTAGAACCGGCCGCTGTATACTGTCCAGAATTTTTACTGAATGAATATACTTTGGCCCCAAACGAAGTATCAGCCATGATCTGGCCATATCCACCCATGAAATAATTGATCAGGTTTGCCAATGAGGGATCATCAATTGCACCGGTTATTTGTGCAATGTTTTTCATCCAGCCTTTATCGGCATTGGTCTGAGGAACGCTATTCTGTATCGCTTCAAATTGTTTTACTTTATCGAGGTAATCACCTACTTCTACCCCGCTGATGGCAGATAATCGACCCATGTTTATGAGGGAAGATGAACCGGTTCGTGCAGCAAGCAATAAATTATCAGAAGCGGGGTATCCAAAAGTTGGAACAAGTGCAAGCTTATCTATGTTCGGGTCCGACTCATACTTTTTAAAATCGGGATAGGTCAGGCCTTTGCCTATTAAATAAAAATATTGCGGGGCTGTGCTGAAATTATCCAATGCATAATATCCAAAATTCCTCACTGCTGCGGGATGATGTTTGATCCCGAATGCAAACTGGTCTGTTAATTCATTAATATCAGCCACGATCGCATTGAAACTTCCACCGGCAACACTATTGCGGTAAATACGGTATTTATCTACATTGTTATTGCCTGCGCCATCATTGAATAAAAGCGGGTGGCTGATGATAACATAATTACCCTGGTTTGCAGGTAATGAATAATCTTTAAATATCCGTTGAGTGAAATTTTGAACCGTTTTAATATTGGCAGGTTCACTGTTTAATAATATGAATGAACTGTTGGCTGCCAATGCAGGAATTACAAAGCGAACGGTTGAACCGAAAATGTCCCCGGTCAATCGCTGGTCATTGGTAAGGTCTAACAATACCGGTGCTGTTGTTCCAAAATTAAAATTATTTATTACCAGGTATTTTGAAGCACCTGCTGGCAGGTCGAAACCAAACTGAGACTTCCCTTCAAAATTAAATATGTGTGGATATGAAAGCTGGTAATCAGAGACAACTATCTTATCAGCGCCATTTCCTGAGTTGACGAATTCAATATTTGCATTTCCCCCTGTAAAAATACTGAGCGGAATATCTGTGATATGAAACCTTTTTATGTTAAATCCATTCAGCACGGTATCGACCAGGGTAATGCCATTGATCTTTACTTTTACATACCTGTTGGCAGATGCATTTCCCGAAACTACGGCATCCAGGCTGGCAGAAACACCTGTATTATCAAGGTATATGCTGTTATTATCAATGATCGAACCTGGATAAACATCAGCACTTGACCAACCTTCACCCGTTTCATAAGAAGAAGAATAGAGCAACGAGCCATAGTCAACTGAGAAGCCGGGATTTTGTTTTACTTTATATGATCTCTGTAAAGAATAAATAAAGCCTGTCTCGGGGGGCAATATATTGCCGGCAACATTATTAGTAATATTAGTGAACCTTTTATTGCTACCATTTTTAACCGTCAAAAAATAGGCTGCAGTATCTGTAACAAGGCTCAGTTTATCGCTCATCTGCAGGCTATCGTATTTGTATAATTGTTTGTCTGCCTGCCCATCATTGGCCTGGCCGTAAAATTCAATATAGTCGGAAATGCCAAAAATGCCCGTTGGAATGGAAGTATACAGGGCAATTTCTTTACCATTGCGCCAAAGCTGGAACTGCTGTGCGGGGGTAGTCGCCAATCCGATTGAAGATAATGAAGGCTGGGTTATCCGGTATAGGCCATTACTGCCTACCTTACATTTATAGTAAGTCTGGGCAAAATTGATCCATTCGTTATTATATGTTTGGGCACACACAGTAACTGTGGAGATCAAAAAGATAAAACCCAGTAAAAATTTTCTCATTTGTCCAGTTTCAGGTTATATATCGTTTTTACCAATTATTTATTGCAGACAATTATGTTTTCAGAACAGGAACCTATAAATAATTAGTATTGGCAGCAGGTCGGTCAAGCGTAAAGAGATAACAAATATAATTTATTCAACCCGGTTTTTGGCCATTTTTTGAATAATTTTGAGACAAATTAAAAAAGCATTAATGATCAATATAATAGCTGAATTGCAGTGGAGAGGCATGGTGCAGGATATAATGCCGGGTACAGAAGAGCAACTTTTAAAGGAAATGACCACTGTTTATATTGGTTTTGACCCTACTGCGGATAGCCTTCATATAGGCAGCATGGTACCCATTTTATTATTACTTCACCTTCAAAAGGCCGGGCACAAGCCAATTGCATTGGTTGGAGGTGCCACGGGTATGGTTGGCGACCCGAGTGGCAAGAGTGAGGAACGTAACCTGTTAAGTGAGGATATATTACAGCACAATATTGCGGGGGTTAAGGCTCAACTTGAAAAATACCTTGATTTTGATTCATTTAAGCCCAATGCAGCAGAAATGGCCAATAATTATGACTGGTTCAAAGAAATTGGCTTTCTCGGCTTCATCAGGGATATCGGCAAACACATTACAGTGAATTATATGATGGCTAAGGACAGTGTAAAGAACCGGCTAGCTTCAGAATCGGGTATGTCGTTTACAGAATTCAGTTACCAATTGATACAGGGTTATGATTACTACTGGCTTTACCAGCACAAGAATTGCAAGGTCCAGATGGGCGGAAGCGACCAATGGGGCAATATTGTAACAGGAACAGAACTGATCCGCAGAAAAACGGGTGGCGAAGCATTTGCATTTACCTGCCCATTGATTAAAAAAGCAGATGGCGGGAAATTCGGAAAATCAGAAAAAGGAAATGTATGGCTGGATGCTTCTAAGACAACTCCTTACCAGTTCTACCAGTTCTGGTTAAATGCTGCAGACCAGGATGCAGCAGATTGGATAAAGATCTTTACTTTTTTAGATAAGGAAGCAATAGCAGAATTGATAGAAGAACATACGAAAGACCCATCTCAAAGGATATTGCAAAAAAAGCTGGCGGAGAAAGTAACGGTTTTTGTTCATGGAAAAGATGAATATGATAAGGCCATGGAAACAACACAAAAACTATTTGCTGATATGACTGCCCCTGCTGAGAGCCTTAGTGAGAGCGATCTTGAATCTATTGAAGGAATAATAAAACATGATTATGCTCTCAATAAAATAAATGGAGGAACAGATATCCTAAACCTGTTAACAGAAACAGGCATCTTCAAAAGCAAGGGTGAAGCAAAAAAGATGATACAAAATGGAGGGGTAAGCATTAACAGGGTGAAATTAGACAATCAACAGCAAGTTATAAATGATTCAGACCTACTACATAAAAGATTTATACTGATACAGGTCGGGAAGAAGAATTATTATTTAGTGAAGGCAGTGTGAATTTAGGTGTGAGGGTATATAGGTGTGATGGTTTAGGCTAAATAGATGAACAGATTTGAATGGGCATAAAAATGAGAATATTTTAGTCAAAAAAAATGTAGCACCAACTTTCACTCTTTCATACTAACCTTCACATTTTCACACTTCCACCTACACAGTTTTATTCCACTCTCACCTGTTTTTTTACCACGGAGTTCTCACTTACTTCCTGGATGAATACACGCTCTTTAAGCAGGTATCCATTTCCTTTTTCGCAGAAATGAACTTTTAAATTCTCAATGCTGATTGGATTACCATCGGGTATATCTGCAATATTACTATGTCTTATATCGTGACCGTCAATGATCATTACAAGTCCGCTCCCGATGGCTTCCATTTTATTTCCTTCTGTGATCAGCATGCCGGTATCTTCTCCAAGCCCTACTCCTATACAGGAAGGATTGGAGGCAATGGCTTGTGCCAGCCGCCCAAAACGCCCTCTTTTTTCAAAATGCGAATCAATGATAACATCATCAATGAAGCCAAGCCCTGTAGTGATCTTTACTTCTCCTTTTAAATGGGCTCTTGTTGCATTGCCCTCGTAGATCATGGTATTGCTCATAGCCATGGCTCCTGCTGAGGTTCCGGCTACCAAAAAACTGCTTTCTTCCCAGTAACGTTTCAATAATATCTCTAAAAATGAAGTGCCGCCGAAGATACTTGTCAACCGCATTTGATTACCCCCGCTGAACATGACTGCATCACATTTGCGGATCCTTTCAAGATGATCTGTATTGCCTACGTCTCCCCTGTTGCGGATATTCATTACGCCGATATCGGTACAACCTATCTTTCCAAAAGCGTTGAGATAATTATCGCCTACTTCAATGGGGATCATACTGGCTGTAGTGATCACTTCTATCCGGGTAGTGGGGCCGCCGGTTTCTTCGACTATCCGTCTTAAAATACCCAGTTCAAAAAAGTTGAGATTGTTACGCTGAATTTCCCCGGTTTCCAGGTCTGTTCCTTTGTCTTCAGCACCACCAATGGCAAGCAGTTTTCCTTTTGCAAATTGCATCTAACCGTTTTTGTGATTAACGCAAAAGTAAGCTAAAACGTATTTTATGTTCTTCCTAAAATTATACAGCAATGTTAATTAAGAATTTACCACAGCGTTTCAGGAGTTTTTTTCACAGAGAAAGATCATGATCAACTCCTGAAACGCTGTGTAACATCTCTGCGTGACTCTGTGGTTAAAATGTGTGACCTGTAGTTAAAAGTTTTTGCAAAGCAAGATGATTATCCTAAATTACCAATTCCAAATTTTTATACTAAAACAGCAACCGGTTATATGAAGATCGTAGAAATTAAAATACTCAGGGGGCCGAATTACTGGAGTGTCCGGCGTAACAAACTGATCCAGATGAAACTTGATCTGGAAGAAAAGGAACAAATGCCAACCAATCTCATTCCGGGTTTCAGGGAGCGGCTGGAAGCGTTGCTTCCTTCCTTGATCGAGCACCGTTGTAGTGTTGGTACACGAGGTGGTTTTTTTGAAAGAGTAGAAGAAGGGACCTGGATGGGTCATGTAATTGAACATATTGCTTTGGAAATACAAACCCTGGCTGGAATGGATACTGGTTTTGGGCGCACAAGGGGTACAGGGAAAGAAGGTGAATATTATGTTTGTTTTAGCTATATGGAAGAAGATGCTGGCGTATACGCCGCCAAGGCAGCGGTAAACATTACCCATGCCTTAATATTTAATGAAGCATACAACCTGGATGAGGACATTCAGAAATTAAGAGAGATACGGGAAGATACCAGGCTAGGGCCAAGTACCGGCTGTATCGTAGATGAAGCGGCTAAAAGGGGGATCCCTTATATCAGGTTAAATAAACATTCCCTTGTACAGTTAGGATATGGTGTTCATCAAAAAAGGATCAGGGCAACCATTGCCAGTACCACCGGTAATATTGCTGTTGACATTGCCTGTGACAAGGAAGAAACAAAGAATTTATTGGGTGCCGCCGAGATCCCGGTTCCAAAAGGTGATGTAGTAAGAACGGAAGAAGGTTTGAAAGCTGCTATTGACCGCATTGGTTATCCTATTGTAATAAAACCGATCGATGGCAATCATGGGAAAGGGAATACCACGAATATCACTACATGGGAAATGGCACTGACAGCATTTGCTGCGGCAAAAATTTACGGCCGTAGTGTGATCGTTGAAAAATATATTACCGGTTTTGATTTCAGGATACTTGTTATTGATTATAAATTCATTTGTGCGGCATTGCGCACACCTGCTTCTGTGACCGGTGATGGCAAACATACGATCCAGCACCTGATCGATGAGACCAATAAAGATCCCCGCCGCGGTTATGGCCATGAAAAGGTGCTGACACAGATAACCATTGACCAGTTCACACAGAAAATGCTGGATGAAAAGGGATACTCACTGGAAACCATACCCGCAAAAAATGAACTGGTATTGCTGAAGCCAACCGCTAATTTATCAACAGGTGGCACAAGTACTGATGTAACAGATGAAGTACACCCTACCAATATAACCATGTGCGAGCGCATTGCAAAGATCATCGGGCTTGATATCTGCGGTATAGATATCATGGCAACCGACCTCAGATCACCTGTTACCGAAAATGGCGGTTGTATACTGGAAGTTAATGCTGCCCCCGGATTCAGGATGCATATAGATCCTTCAGTTGGCTTGCCACGCAATGTGGCAGAACCGGTGGTGGATATGTTGTTCCCGAAAGGAAGCGCAGGCACCATTCCCATTATTGCCATTACCGGCACAAATGGTAAAACAACTACTACAAGACTGGCAGCACATATTGCAAAGACAGCCGGCTATAAAGTTGGTTATACAACCAGCGACGGGGTATATATCCAGAATCAATTAATGATGAAGGGAGATTGTACCGGCCCCCTGTCATCCCAATTTGTTTTAAAGGATCCTACTGTTGACTTCGCCGTATTGGAATGTGCCCGGGGTGGCATATTAAAGAACGGGCTTGCATTTCAAAATTGTGATGTGGCGATCGTTACCAATATCAGTGCAGATCATATAGGTCTCGGTGGAATAGATTCGATGGAGCAAATGGCCAAAGTAAAAGCGGTCGTTCCAGAAACCGTTTTCAAACATGGCTATGCCATTTTAAATGCTGAAGATGACCTGGTATATGCCATGCACAAAGACCTGCGGTGCAATGTCGCATATTTCAGTATGGATGAGAAAAACCCAAGGATAGTTGAACATTGTAAAAACGGCGGCTATGCGGCAGTGTTTGAGAATGGATATATCACCATTATGAAAGGCAACTGGAAGATCCGGGTAATTAAAGTGGCGGAAGTGCCCATCACCTATGGTGGAAAAGCATTGCACAATGTCATGAATTGCCTGCCTGCTGTGTTAAGCACTTATTTCTGGAGAAATATTGCAATAGATGACATCAAACTTGCGCTTCAGACATTTGTTCCCTCTGCTTCACAAACTCCCGGGAGGTTGAATATGTTCCAGTTCAGGCAATTTAAGTTCCTGGTTGATTTTGCTCACAATCCTGCGGGGCTGGAATTACTATGTGATTTTGTAAGTAAAATGGATGGTGAACCCAAGGTAGGTATCATCAGCGGTACCGGTGACAGGAGGGATGAAGACATCAAAGAACTTGGCAGAATATCGGCGAGGTATTTTGATGAGATCATCATCCGTTGCGATAAAAATCTGCGTGGGCGCACAGCCGAAGAAATTGTGAACCTCCTCCTGGAAGGAATTGCTGAAACAAAATCAAAAGATATCCCTATTACAACAATTTATAATGAAAAAGAAGCCATCATGCATGCATACAACACAGCAAAACCTGGTTCACTTATAACCATTATGTGTGATGTAGTAGCTGAGGCACTGGACCTGATAAAGGCTTTGAAGGAAAAGGAAGATGCGGAATAGCTAATAGTTACAAGCTGTTAGCTGTTAGCTATTAGCCAGGTCGAAATATTTTTTAGTTTTTCACGAAATTCATAAGTTACAAATAGCGAATAAACTAACTAAGTAGCATAGGTTCCAGCTAATAACTAACAGCTAACGGCTAATAGCTAATAGCTAATAGCTAATAGCTTGTGATCTCGCCTAAATATTTTTCAGCTTTACTTAATATTCTTAAGTCATAAATAGCGGATAAATAAATAAAGTGCAATAAGTTTGAACCGCTAATAGCTTGTAGCTAAAGGCTAATAGCTTGTCTCATGAATAGCTTCTCTCATGAAAAATTTCAAAGAATTAAAGATCTGGCAAAAAGCTTTTCAAATTACTATTAATTGTTTTAAGATCACAGAAACATTCCCAAAACAGGAAAAATTTGGCCTTGTTTCCCAGCTTAACAGGGCATGTGTTTCAATTCCATCAAATATAGCAGAAGGCGGTAGCAGAAATAGCACAAAAGAATATAACCGCTTTATTGAAATATCACTTGGATCTTGTTTTGAAGCAGAAACGCAGTTCTTAATTGCGCAGGAATTAGGTTTTGCTGATGCAGGGTCAATTAAAGAAATCCTGGTACTGATCACTGAAGAAGAAAAAATGCTTACAGCCTTTCGCCGAACGCTGCTGGCTAATGGCTAATAGCTAAAGGCTAATGGCTAACACCTATTTAAAATTCTTTTTGCCCATTTTTGCGCTTCAGCTATTTTTGCAGCTCCACTGGGTCATGGTGTAACGGTAGCACTACAGATTCTGATTCTGTCAGTCTAGGTTCGAAACCTAGTGACCTAACAAAAAAGGGAAAATGGCTTGGCATATTAAAGCTGCCTCCCACTTTCCCTCTTTTATTGAGATTAAAATACTTTTGGAGTAATTTTTTACAACCCTTATTTTTGCACTCCCAAATAAGTTTGGGTATATGATTGGGTTATGGTGTAAAGGTAGCACAACAGATTTTGATTCTGTTTGTCTAGGTTCGAATCCTAGTAACCCAACTTCATTTTAAGGCTCTATCTTTTGATAGGGCTTTTTTTATGTAACTCACTTCCCACCGCCCCGGTTCGTATCTCCACGAAACGGAATATTTGATTATAAAATTGGTTCGTGGAGACACGAACCAAGGCGGCGGGAACCAGGAAGCCTGCAAGAAACGCTCCACGGAAAATTGGGCGATGTTGTTTATTTCCGTCTTAATGGTAAAACATTCGTGCGCAAAGCAGCGGGTAGTTACAATAAAACAGCAACAGAAAAACAGGTGCCAGTAAGAGAAAAATTTAAAGCAGCCCACCGGTTTGCACAGGCTGTTATTGCCGATCCTTTATTAAAAGCATTGTACAATAAAAAAGCTAACGGGAAATGTACGGCTTATTCAAAAGCGGTTTCGGAGTATATGAAGGAATAGTAGTTTAAGGTTTAGGAGTTTAATCGTTTATTCACCCTTCTACATCCCCTTTGTTTCTTACAGGAATACAATAACAAGTTTTTAAAACCTATAAGGTCTGACCACTATCCATTCCGTCCCAGCCTTTTCTAAAATTCTTCGTTTTAAATAATAATTCCCCCCTTTTTCATATCTGCATATGATAGGTATTTAATCCTGGTATAGAATTACAGCGCTGTATTTTTTAAGGATCATGCGGCCAATGTACATGACAGCGCTTGCATTTGTATTAAGCCCATTCTTCCATTGACCAACCGGCAGGTTAACATCTTTGTCCGTATCACTTCCATTAAAAGCGATCCATATCTTTTTCCAGGCATCTTTTACAGCTGAACCATTTATAGTATATACAACCGTTCCGGGAGGAGCAGACTGATCAAAATGAATATTTTTCTTAACCTGTCCGGCTGTCAGCATCCTGAATGCAGGATGTTGTTTGCGCATCCGAATGACCTCTCCTACATAATTATTCAACCAAATGTTTTCCTTCTTAAGGTTCCAGTCAATGGCATTGATGCTGTCATTGCTCTTATAAGAATTCTCAACGCCTTGCTTACTGCGCAGGAACTCAGTGCCTGCGTGTAAAAAAGGGATACCCTGTGAAGTAAGTACAATGGTCAATGCCAGCTGATGCATTTTCTTCCTGTCTTCTTCAGGAATATCGGGGCAAGATAAACTGATCTTATCCCACAATGTATTGTTGTCATGACATTCACAATAACTGATCACATTCCATGGAGCAATGGCATATGGCTTCTTTGAATAATTTACTTTACTGTAATCTACCTGCGGATGATCTCCCGAAGCAATGATCCCAAACTTTACTGATTCTTCCATACCTGGTTTACCTGTTGCAAAGCCCCTGTCATTGATATCAAATACTGTTCCTTTAATGCCATCACGCAGGTCATCGCTGAATACGGCAATGTTGTGCAGCTTGTATGCATTTTGTTTAAGCGCCCGCAGGGAATCAGGCAAGGGAGAAGAGCCTGCTGTCCAGCCTTCGCCATACAAAATAATATCAGGCCTTATTTTATGAAGCTCATCTGAAATAAGATTCATGGTCCTGATATCATGAACACCCATAAGGTCAAAACGAAATCCATCAATATGATATTCTTTTGCCCAATACAAAACGCTTTCAAGGATGAACTTTCGCATCATCGGCATTTCACTCGCCGTTTCATTGCCACAGCCGGTAGCATCAGAAAAGCTGCCATCCTTTTTATGCCGGTAATAATATCCCGGGACCAGCTGGTCAAAGTTTGACAGCTCCGTTAAGCCGGTATGATTGTACACCACATCCATAACAATGCGCAAACCATTTTTATGGAATGCATGGATCATTTGCTTAAGTTCTTTTATCCTGGTAATACCGTCGTAGGGGTTTGTACTATAACTGCCTTCCGGGACATTGTAATTGAGCGGGTCATATCCCCAGTTGTATTGAGGTTCATTTTTACTTTCGTCATTGGAATTGTAGTCGTAGAAAGGAAGCAGGTGAATATGGGTAACGCCTAACTCTTTAAGATGCGCAAGCCCGGTAGAAAGGCCATCCTTATTCCTGGTAGCTTCTTCAGCAAGTCCGGCGAACTTCCCTTTATGCTGTATGCCGGAATTTTTGTCGATGCTGGCATCGCGGACATGCAATTCATAAATGACTGCATCTGTAGGGTTATTTTGTTTTGAAAATGCAGGACTTTTTTCGTTTACCCATCCTGTTGGGTTTGTTTCCCTGAGGTCGATGACCATGGCACGCCGCCCGTTAACGCCAACAGCCTTTGCATAGGGATCAGGCACTTCATCGTTCCATTTATTACCGATCCTGACACGGAATGTATAAAATACTCCTTCCAGGTCGCCTGTTGTCTTTGCAAACCATGTTCCACCCGGCCCTTTCGTAAGATCGATGGTCTTATAAGCAGTGCCGCCGGTTCCATCCTTATAAAATAATAACTGGGCCGCTTCTGCCGGTGGGCTCCATATCCTGAATTGTGAAGCAGTACTCGTGTACGCTAGTCCAAGATCGGTTCCTTTATAAACCGGGTATCTGTCATAAATACTTTGCGCATATGTTTTTTGCAACAGGAAGATCAGGAGCAGGAACATTGTAATCTTTTTCATTGAGAAAAAACGTTTAAAGGTTTAGGCCGTTTAAACGTTTAAGCCGTTTAATTACTTTATTAACCCTACATGTATTAAACGACTTAAACGTCTTAAGCTTATTTGATCAATTCGTACACGGCAGTTTTATATGACCCGAGATTAAAATCCGCCAGCGGTCCTGTTGTCTTTGTAATTACATCCTTGTATCGGGAGAACCCATTTGTCCTTTCAACATACCGGTCAAGCCTGATCGTTTTTTCTTCTTTACTTGTATTCATAACCACCATTACCGTTTGCTTGTTACTATACCTGAAATAAACATAGACCCCATCCACGGGAAAGAACTGCATGAACTTACCCGTTGTTAAGGCTGAAGATGTTTTACGGTAATTGGCGAGTGTGGCAATGTGCTGATAAATGGCCTGGTCCTTTTGTGTTCTTCCCTGTATGGTGAATTTGTTGACAGGATCATTTTTCCAGCCACCGGGAAAGTCAAGGCGCACATGGCCGTCGTTGGGGCTCGTTGTTCCCGTGGTTGCAAATTCATCCGTATAATAAATTTCAGGGATCCCCCTGCAGGTCATCAGCCATGATAATGAAGATAAATACTTATCCATGTTCTCATTCACAATAGAATAAAAACGAGCCATGTCATGGTTATCCAGGAATATCACATTGCGGGTGGGATCTTTGTAAACATAATCCTGTGCCAGCGTGGTATACAAATTATTCACTCCATCTGTCCAGCCAAAATCTTTTGTCATGGCATCGGTGATCCCCCACAAGGTTTGAAAATCTGTGGGTGCCTGCAGGTTGCTTTTATAAGGTATATTATAATTGTTCTGAACAAAATAGCTTTGATTGGGAACCCCATGTACCCAGGTCTCGCCGAATAAAGTAAGCTTTGGGTATTCATCCATTAATGCCTTGTTGCATTGGTTCATGAATTCAAGATCATTGTACGCATAAGTATCGATCCTCCAGCCATCAATGCCAAATTCCTCAACGCTCCAGATCGCATGCTCAATTAAAAAGTTTGCAACGAACGGGTTGCTTTCATTCATATCCGGCATCTCAGTTGTGAACCAGCCATCTGCCATCTGCTTAGAATCTTTTTTACTTGCATAAGGATCAAATAAGACCTGGTCCTTATAATTGGTTTGGGTATAACTGTCCCATTGGTGCAGCCAGTCTTTCATGGGTGGATCAAGCACGGTCAAATGAAAACGGCCGACATGATTGTATACGGCATCCTGGATCATTTTCATCCCCTTTTTATGTGTAGCATCTACCAGTTCCCGGTAAGCTTTCTCGCCACCGAGTCTTGGATCAATTGTATAATGATCGGTAAATGCATACCCGTGTTCGGTTCGGTTGGGCATATCATTTATGATGACCGGGTTCAGCCAGATCGTTGTAACACCCATATCATCTAAATAACTCAAATGATCCTGGACTCCTTTCAGGTCGCCTCCATGGCGGTTGAAAACGGTATCCCTGTTAAGGGTCTGGTCTCTCATACCGGCGATCCTGTCATTGGATTCATCCCCGTTGCTGAATCGATCGGGCATGATGAGGTACATAAAATCCCTGGAAGTGACTCCCTGCGCATATTCAGTTCCGTTACCTTTCCTGCGTGTCTTCAGTTCATATTCCAGGTTCATGTTCTTCACAAATGGTAAACTGAACTTGCCCGGCTTTGCAGTAGCATCTATAATAAGGTCAAGGAAAATATAGTTTGGATTTTCAACACGGTTTATTCTGACAAGGCTAACACCTGTTGCCAGGCTCATTCCCTTTGGCCCCATTTTTATCATAGGAAAATTATCCGCGATCTTATCTCCATGGATCATGATCTGCAGCTTGTTCCATTTCATACCCGTCCACCAATGTGTAGGGTAACATTTATAATTTTTTTCAGTCTGTGCGAAAATGATAACTGAAAAGTGAAAAGCCAATAACAAAAAGATTATTTTTTTCATGATCAGTCTTTTTCTTTTATGAAGAAATAACAGATGAGGGCTGCGATGATCATCAATACCCCGCCGATCTGTACTGCCGCCAGGCGGTCATTGTTCAGTACGTGTTTCATTACCCAGCCAAATCCAAGTGAAGCAATTATTTCCGGCAACACGATGAAGAAGTTGAATATACCCATATAGACCCCGATCTTATTTTCGGGCAAAACACCGCTGAGCATGGCATAAGGCATTGAAAGAATGCTGGCCCATGCAATACCTACACCGGTCATACATCCATAAAGCATATATTTATTTTCCACAAATGCTACACTGATGAGCCCAATGGCTCCGCACAAAAGGCAAAAACTATGCGTTGCCTTGCGTCCCAGTTTTCTTGCAATAGATGGTAATATGAATGCGAATAAAAAAGTTATTACATTATAATAAGCAAGTGTGAGGCCCCCAAAATTTGTTCCCTGGCCATAGAGCGGATCTGTTTCACTTGTTGCATGAAAAATATTCCTTGCTACTGCCGTGTTATAAAAAAACCACATTAAGAATAATCCCGGCCATGTAAAAAACTGGACAAGGGATAATATTTTCATTCGTTTAGGCATATTGGTTATGGCATGAAATATTTCTTTCACGCCTCCTCCAAATCCGCGGTTAGATTCTTTTACTTTGTCTTTAAAACCAAGATCTGGCGGCGGATATTCTTTAGAAGTAAAAACAGTATATAACACAGCTGCTAAAAAGAAAAATGCGCCAACATAAAAACTCCATTTAACATTGTCCGGTATCACACCACTGACAGCTGTGGTACTCATATGGAACCAGTTGGTCATCATCCAGGGCAGTGCCGATGCAATACTTCCACCCAGCCCGATCATCAGGCTTTGCATTACAAATCCCTGCGTGCGCTGATCTTCATTAAGTTTATCTGCTACAAATGCCCTGAATGGTTCCATAGCAACATTACCAAATACATCCATGATCCAGAGCAAGCCCGCTGCCATCCACAGCACACTGCTATGAGGCATGAACACAAGCGCAATTGTGCTCATAATTGCTCCTATTAAAAAGTAAGGGCGCCTTCTTCCGTATTTCGGATGCCATGTCCTGTCGCTCATATAGCCGATCACCGGTTGTACCAGCAGGCCGGTTAAAGGAGCTGCTAAAAAAAGTAAAGGGATATCATCTGCATTGGCATGAAGATGCTCATATATCGGCCCCATATTCGCTCTTTGCAGGTCCCAGCCAAACTGGATACCAAAAAACCCAACACTCATGTTAATGATCTGCGATAAATTGAGTTTTGGTTTTTCCCAGGGAATTGTTTCTGACATAGCAATCGTTTTGGTGTGAATTATATATGTGTAAAAAATACACGTCGATAAATATACAATAAAAATTAAGCCATCAAACTTTTTGAAAAATTATTTCACACAGACCTGTCGGTAAAAATTCGGGCTCCTTACATAACTTATTTACAGTCAATAGCGATACAATCGTCTCAACGCCTGTTGTAACGGCAGTTTTGTTTAACCACTTTGATAAAAAGGGAATTGTTTTTTACACATTTATTGAAATCTAAAATATTGTGTGTATTTTACACATTAAATTGTTTGCTATGAAAAGAGTTTTACTATCTTTTTTGCTATTCCTGTTTGCAATTCCTTCGTTTTCTCAACTGCTTAGCTGGACACCTGCCTT
This sequence comes from Ferruginibacter sp., assembly GCA_040006715.1. GTDB lineage: Bacteria > Bacteroidota > Bacteroidia > Chitinophagales > Chitinophagaceae > Ferruginibacter. The sequence goes on from JBDTWL010000030.1 coordinate 33,039, forward strand.
TGGACAAGAAACAAGCACACCGTTTACCATTACATTAGATGCCTCAAAAGGCAACCAGGGTTTATTTTTTTATACACCGGTTACGGATGTATATGTACATATAGCTGTCATAACCAACCTTAGCACCAGTTCTTCCGATTGGAGGTACAGCAAATTCACCTGGGCTACTACCCCCGTTGCTGCACAGGCAACGTCATTGGGTGGCAGCAAATGGTCATATACTATTACCGGTGGGTTAAAACCATTCTTTGGTGTGCCTGTTGGTGAAACGATTCAGAAAATTGCCATACTTTTCAGGAACGGTACCGGCACAAAAGTACAGCGTAATACGGATGGCAGTGATATGTATATTCCAATTTATACAACCGCATTAGCCGCCAGGTTCACACTTCCATTAACACAACCAACTTACCTGGTACAACCTGAAACGATCACAAAAGTTGTAGGCAATACGATACCAATGACGGGTATTTCAAACAACCCTGCAACATTAAGACTATACCTGAATGGCACGGTGGTTAACACTGCAGCTGCCGCCACCACCATATCTGCCTCTCCTGTGATTACAGTAGCCGGGAACCAAAAATTGGTCCTTGAAGCAGATGACGGTGTTACCAATAAAAGAGATACGATCCAGTTTTATGTTGCGGGCACCGTAAACATTGCCTCTCTTCCTGCAGGTGTAAGGGACGGGATAAATTATGAAGCCGACCAGACTGCTGCAACACTTGTTTTCTATGCCCCATCGAAAACCAGGGTTGCTGTAATAGGCGATCTTCCCGGTAGTAACTGGAACGAACAAATGACTTACCAATTCAACAAAACGCCCGATGGCAATTACTGGTGGTTGCGGTTAACCGGCCTCACTCCCGGCACAGAATATTCTTATCAATACCTCGTTGACGGAACATTAAAAATCGGCGAGCCTTATGCCGAAAAAGTATTGGATCCATGGAATGATCCTTTTATTCCTGTAACAACTTACCCCGGCCTGAAAGCTTATCCTGCTGGCCTCACATCAGGTGTTGTAAGTATTTTACAAACCGGCCAGGCCGCTTACAACTGGCAGGCCGGCAGCTATACACGCCCCGACAAAAGAAAACTGGTCATCTATGAATTATTGCTACGTGACTTTTTAGCAAAACATGACTGGACAACCCTGAATGATACATTGAATTACCTGAAAAATATGGGTATCACTGCCATAGAGCTGATGCCGATAAATGAATTTGAAGGGAACCTCAGCTGGGGTTATAACCCGGATTATTATTTTGCCCCGGATAAATATTACGGGCCCGCTAACCAGTTAAAGCAGTTCATCGACAACTGCCATAAAAAAGGAATAGCAGTGGTTATGGATATTGCATTGAATCATTCTTTTGGGCTTGCTCCAATGGTTCAGCTATACTGGGATGCTGTGAATAACCGTCCTGCTGCAAACAATCCCTGGTTCAACCCAGTAGCAAAACACGCATACAATGTAGGTTATGATATGAACCATGAGAGCCTTGCTACAAGATATTTTGTAAGCCGCGTCATGGAACATTGGCTGACAAAATATAAGATAGACGGGTTCCGTTTCGACCTTTCAAAAGGATTTACACAAACACAGACCTGTGATGCTGCCGGGGCAAATTGTAACGTTGGCGCCTGGGGGAATTATGATGCCAGCAGGGTTGCGATCTGGAAAAGGTATTACGATACACTTCAATTAAAATCTGCAGGCTCCTATGCCATACTGGAACATTTTGCCGATAACAGCGAGGAAGTAGACCTGTCTAATTATGGCATGTTGCTATGGGGTAATTCGAATTGTGGTTATACACAGGCAGCCGAAGGTTATGCTTCAGGGCCTTGCGGATCATGGGAATTGAGGAACAATATTTTTACGGAAAGAGGCTGGGCCAATCCACACCTGGTTACTTATATGGAAAGCCATGACGAAGAAAGATTAATGTATAATGCGCTTCAATTCGGGAATAGTTCGGGGGGTTATAATATTAAAACACTGGCCACCGCTTTAAAAAGAATGGAATTGAATGCGGCATTCTTCTACACGATCCCCGGGCCGAAAATGATATATGAATTTGATGAACTGGGCTATGAGTATTCTATTAATTATTGCCAGGATGGCAGCATTAACCCGAATTGCCGGACAGACTCGAAGCCGTTACATTGGGAATACTTACAGCAAGCTAACCGCCTGGCCCTGTATAATGTCAATGCTGCATTGATCAGGCTTCGCCAGAATGTTATTTATACGAATTTGTTCACTTCAAATAATATGTCCTATAACCTCACCAACGCTTTTAAATGGCTAAGGGTTACCCAGGGCACAACCCATCTCGTTGTGATCGGGAATTTTGATGTGGTATCGCAAACAAGTGCTGTTACTTTCCCATCAGCGGGCACCTGGTATGATTACCTGAACGGAACAACTATAACGGCAACGGGTGCCAGCCAATCATTTACTTTGCAACCGGGCGAATACCATGTTTACCTGAACCAGTTTGTACCGATACCGGTTACGCTGATCAGTTTTACCGGGAAAAATACCGGTAACATTAACCTGTTGTCGTGGACGGTAAACAATGAACAGGACCTTAGCCGCTACGAGCTGGAAAGGAGTACCGATGGCCTGCACTTTAGCACTGTAGGAAGTGTTACTGCAACAGGCAGCAGCAATTACAGCTACAATGACAATATCAATGGCATCAGTGCGGCTGTTTATTATTATCGTTTAAAAAGTATCGACAAGGATGGTAATTATAAATACAGTGCCATTGTAAGGATCCGTACGATAAACAGGGGCTGGACCATAGAAGCAACACCCAATCCTTTTACTGAAAAGATCCAGGTGAATATTGAATCGGCCATAAAAGATGAAGGAACAATGATCCTGTCGGACCTGAGCGGAAAACAATTATTCAAACAACCCATAACCCTATCGCCCGGGAATAATGCATTTGAAATTACGGAAGCAGGGAGGTTTAGCAAAGGAATATATATGCTCAGCATTCTTGCATTGCAACAAAAACAAACAATAAAAATTGTAAAAGGCAATTAAGCATCCCTGGAAGCAGGAAGTATGACCAACGCTATTAATAAATTTAATTGTTACCCATGTCCCTAACATTAGAAAATCTAAATCAAAAGAATACCAAAACCTTAAAAACAATTCAGTCTGAGGTAGAGAGCATTAACCGGATCGCCTTATCAGTTGACTGTGTGATATTTGGTTTTGATGAAAATAAATTAAAGGTCCTCCTGATCAGGAGTGACCTAAGGAAGTACCAAAGCAAATGGTCCTTACTGGGAGACCTGATACACATTAACGAAGACCTGGATGCAGCTGCTTACAGGATATTAAAACAGCGTACAGGCCTTAGCGATGTATACCTGGAGCAGGTACATACTTTTGGCACCATCAACAGGCACCCTGCCGGCCGGGTGGTAACTGTAGCGTATTGCTCATTGATCAATATCCAGCACCACAAATTAAATATATTTGATAATGAGCTTCATTGGCATGATATCAATAATGTAACAGAACTTGCCTTCGACCACCAGCAGATTTTTGATACCTGTTATCACCGCTTGCAGAAAAGGATACAGGAACACCCGCTTGGCTTTAACCTTTTGCCAAAAAAATTCTCATTGAGAGAATTACAGAACCTCTATGAAGCCATATTGGGCACTAAAATGGACCGGCGGAATTTCAGGAAAAAGTTCTTTGCCATGGATTTCCTGATCGACCTGGGCGAAATTGAGCAGGATGTACCGCACCGCCCCGGGAAATTGTACAAATTCAATTATGGCAAGTATGAAAAAAAGAAAAAGAAATGGGTTGGGATCGATTTTTAAAAGAGGCTAGGCCCTGCAACCTTTTTTATGAAGGAAACGTCTTAAATAATGGCCCAAAGCCCTATCCTGTCCCTGTTAAAGCTTTATCCCGGTACTGTTAAAGATTTTTTAACAAAATATATATTATTCACAAAAAAAAACTAATTTGTGTAAATATTACACATTTACTTCGTGTACCATTTACACATTTCTATTCATTAACTAAAACTGATTGTTGCTTTATGAGAAAAACAACACAAAAAATTTCAAAAATTTTATCGGTTGCATTATTGTTTATGCTGAGTGCTTTTTCAGCGTTGGCACAAAATGTGATATCCGGTAATGTAACCGATTCTAAAAACGGCAATGCCGTTCCTAACGTTACGGTTACAGTAAAAGGAACCAGGGTTTCTGTGCAAACAGGAAATGATGGTTCATTCAGGATCACAGCACCCGCCAATGCCAGGACACTAGTGTTCAGCTCGGTTGGATATGCGCCGCAGGAAGCTGATATTAACGGCAGTAATGCAGTTCGCATAAGCCTTGTCCAGTCTGACCAGAAACTGGATGAGATCGTTGTTGTAGCCTACGGTACGAGGAAGAAAACTGACCTTACGGGTGCAGTTACCCAGGTTTCCGCTAAGGATTTTCAGAAAGGCAACATCAACTCATCGGAGCAATTGCTGCAAGGTAAAGTAGCCGGTCTGTCAGTTACAACAGGTGGCGGTTCTGCCGGTGGTGGCAGTACGATCCGTATCCGTGGTGGTGCTTCCATTAATGCAAGCAACGATCCGTTGATCGTTATTGACGGAGTTCCTGTTGAAAGCAATGGTATCGCAGGATCTGCGAACTACCTGAACACGATCAATCCTGATGATATCGAATCTATCAGTGTTTTAAAAGACGCTTCTGCAACGGCATTGTATGGATCAAGGGCATCTAATGGCGTATTGATCATTACAACAAAGAAAGGCGGAAGAGGAAAAGCACGGTACAATTTCAATACGCAGGTTTCACTTTCCCGTATTTCCAACAATTCTTATGTGGATGTTTTCTCCGCTGATGAACTAAGAAACATAATAAATACACAGGCTGCAGCAACGGGAAGTAATACATACAAGAACCAGTTGGGAAATGCAAATACAGACTGGCAAAAACAAATTTACCGCAATGCCTATAGTAATAACAGCAGCCTGAGCATTTCTGGCAGCATGAATACAAAAAATATCAGCATTCCTTACAGGGTATCGTTTGGATATCTTTACCAGGAAGGGATATTGTTGACCAATAAATTTGACAGGTTCTCTACTGCGGTCAATCTTTCTCCTAAATTCCTGAATGATCACCTTGCTGTAAATGTTAACTTCAAATACAGTCATACTCAGAACCGATTTGTGAATGAAGGAGCCGTTGGCTCAGCTGTTGCAATGGATCCTACTCAGTATGTTCTTAATAATGATCCCAAAACAGGCGGTTATTTTGAATGGAATTCCGGTGGAGCGCCAATTGCACTGGCAAACCGTAACCCTGTTGCATTATTGAACCTCAGGGACAATACTTCAAGGGTTAACCGTATCATCGGGAATGTACAACTGGATTATAAACTTCATTTCCTTCCCGACCTGCACTTACAGGCAAACCTTGGTTTGGATAATGCCGGTGGTATCGGAAACGATGTAATTGATTCATCACTTGCTACCGATTATCTTACAAAAGGAAAGTACACACATTATGAGCAAAAGAAAAGGAATTATATAGCTGAAGTTTCTTTGTTTTATGAAAAGAGCCTGGGAAAAGGAACTAAGATAGATATCCTTGCTTTACATGGTTACCAGGATTTTTATACCGATGTTGTTAATTTTAGTTCTTATGGCCTGGATGGTAAGTTGATCGAAAGCACTATCCCTACATTTCCCAACGACAAACCAGAATACAGGTTAGATTCGTATCTGGGTAGGTTGAACCTCACTTTATTTGATAAATTTTTGCTTAGTGGTTCTATCCGCAGGGATCAAACTTCAAAATTTTCTAAAGATAACCGGGTAGGTTATTTTCCTGCAGGTGCTGCTGCATTGAAGTTAAAAGAAATTTTCTTTAAGAACAGCAACCTTGTATCTGAATTGAAAGTACGTTTTAGTATGGGTGTAACAGGCCAGCAGGATGGAATAGATTACTACTATTTTCAGCCGATCTATTATATTGGAAATGTTTCAGCCAAATACCAGTTCGGTAATGTTTTTGTTAATACTTCAAGGCCCAGCAATTACAATGCAGACCTTAAATGGGAACAAACAACAACAACCAACATAGGACTTGATTTTGGTTTGTTCAAAAACAGGCTTTCAGGTTCAGTTGAAGTATATCAGAAAAAAACAAAGGACCTGTTATTCACTGTTCCAATTGCATTGGGTGCAGGTTTTGGTATCGATCAGCTAAGGAACGTAGGGAATGTTGAGAATAAAGGTGCTGAATTGACCGTAAATACCGGAATTGTGAGGAAACGCAATTTTAGCTGGGATCTTGGTTTCAACGTAACTTATAACGAAGCTAAAGTTAAAAAACTTTATGCAGCTGGGCCGGGTTTCGTAGGAACAGATGTTAGCGGAATTTCGGGAGGTACAGGTAATTATATCGGTAAACTTGCCGTTGGTTATGCTCCATTTGCTTACTATGTTTTTAAGCAGGTATATGATCCAAGTTCAGGAAAACCAATTGAAGGTCTGTATGAGGACATCAACAGGGATGGAAAAGTGGACAACAATGACCGTTATTTGTATAAGCAACCCAACGCTGATTTCTTTTATGGCTTAAACACAGTAATCACAATTAAGAAATTCAGCTTAGGTTTAGCAGGCCATGGTGCAGTAGGAAATTATTTATATAACAACTATATTTCAGGTAACGGCGTTTTAAATTCAATAGAAAGACAAAACCCGATCACAACTAATAATGGTTCTAAGAATTACCTGGAAACAGGATTTAAGAATAACCAATACCTGTCTGACTATTATATTGAGAATGCATCATTTTTCAGGCTCGATAATATCAATTTAGGATACAATTTTGGCAACGTTCTTAGAAATAAAACGTCTTTAAGAGTATCGGCAAGTGTGCAGAATGTTTTTGTTATCACAAAATACAGTGGAACAGATCCTGAAATTTCCGGTAATACGGGTGTAGACAACAACATTTATCCACGACCAAGAATTTATTCTATCGGTGCTAACATTGACTTCTAAAAAAAATAAAATACTTTATATGAAAAATAAATTCATTCATACCATCATCGCGGCATCTATGTTAACGTTTGTGTTGGCATCCTGCGATAAGAAACTGGATATAGTCCCGGTAAATGGCTATGCCCCGGTTGATAATTATGCTACGGCAGATGGATATAAATCTGTTCTTGCGAAGATCTATGCAACACTTGCAATTTCCGGAAATCAGGGCCCGGCGGGAAATCCCGACATCGGTGGCAGTCTTGATGAAGGGTCACAGATCTCTTTCATCAGGATGTATTTTAATTGCCAGGAACTGCCAACTGATGAAGCAATTGTATCTTGGAATGACGAAACCATCCATGATTTTCATGACCTGAAATGGACAAGCAGTGATAAATTCCTGAAAGGTATTTATGCACGTCCTATTTACAATGTTACCCTTATCAATGAATACCTGAGGGAAGCAACCGACGAAAAACTGGCAGCAAGGGGCATTACAGGTGCAGATGCTACAGATATCAAAAATTCTATTGGTGAAGCAAGGTTCATGAGGGCTTTCAATTATTGGGTAATGATGGACCTTTTCGGTAAATCAACTTTTATTACTGAAGCTGATGGAATTGGCTTTTTCTATCCAAAAGAGATCAAAAGGGATTCTTTATTCCTTTATGTAGAAAGCGAACTAAAAGCAAGTGAATCTTTACTGGCCCCAGCCCGTACAGCTACTTATGGCCGTGTGGACCAGGGAGCTGCCTGGGCTTTATTGGCCCGCATATACCTGAATGCAGGCGTGTATACCGGTACAACCAGGTATGAAGACGCATTAACCTATGCAAAGAAAGTAATTGATGCAGGTTACAGCCTTCAGCCTAATTACAATGAATTGTTCATGGCGGATAATGACAAGCAGAAAGATGAATTCATGTTCACTATCAATTGTGATGGGTTGAATACCACATCTTATGGAAATACAACTTTCCTTATCCACGCCCCTTGCGGCGGGGATGTAAATGATTTCGGTCTTACTGCAGGAAATGGCTGGGGTGGTTACAGGGCAACCAAAGGTTTAGCTGATAAATTCACTGACCTTACGGGCGCCACAGATAAAAGGGCCCTTTTCACAACTTCGCAGTTTGGAACAAGCCCTTCACAAATCACCATTGCAGATCCCAGTGATTTCGCAAATGGCTTGCATATCAACAAGTATAAAAATATACGCAGTGATGGCGCACCGGTTCATGATGCCATTAAATATTTTTCTGATATAGATTTCCCGGTATTCCGATTACCGGAAATGTATTTCATTTATGCTGAAGCAGTATTGCGTGGAGCTACTGGCGGTAATCTTACAGCAGCATTGGGTTATATGAATACCATCCGCACGAGGGCTTATAATGGTAGCCTGAGTGGCAATATCACTGCAAGTGACCTTAACCTTAGCTGGATACTTGATGAAAGGGCAAGGGAATTATACTGGGAAGGACACAGGAGAACAGACCTTATCCGTTACGGATTACTGACCACAGGTACTTACCTTTGGCCATGGAAAGGTGGTGTTCAAAACGGAACAGCTAAAGAAGATAAATTCAATATCTTCCCGATCCCTGCAGTTAACCTGACCTCAAATCCTAACTTAACACAAAATACAGGTTACTAATACTAAATTACTAAACTGAAAAAATAAGTGATATGAAAAAAATAATAAGCCAATTGTTCTTTCCTTTTTTGTTAGCGGTCGTATTCATCTCCTGCAAAAAAGATGAGAATAAAGTATTTTACGAAGGAGGTACAAATCCTGTACTATCTGCTTCGGCTACAGGGCCGTTTGTCCTGGACATTCTTCAAAAGAATGATCCATTGCTTACGTTCACCTGGACAAACCCTGATTACCATTTTACAACAGGGCTAAGTTCACAGGATATAAATTATACCATACAGATCGATTCGGCCGGAAAGAATTTCTCAAGCCCCGGATTGGCTGAGATAGCTGTCCCCAATGATCTTTCAAAGCTCATTACTGTAGGGGAACTGAATGCGAAGTTGCTTGCAATGGGGATCATTGAAAATACAACCGGTGATGCTGAGATAAGGCTTAAGTCTGCGTTCAGTAATGGAGCCGGCGTATTGTATTCTAATATTATTAAAATAACCGCAACACCTTACCTGGATGTTATCTGGCCCGTTCCTGCAAACCTTTATATAACAGGTAGTGCTACTCCTGCAAGCTGGCAGTGCGGTTGCGGTGAACCGGAATTGTTGTCACAGAAATTTACCAAGGTCAGTTCTTCTAAATTTGAATTGACCATTAAATTAAATGGCGCCAATTCATACCTTTTACTTCCAGTTTACGGAAGCTGGTCTCATAAATACGGTGGCCTGGGTGCCAATAATAGCAATAATGTAGACGGTGATAATTTCAAGCCGGAAGGTGGCGATCTGCTGTCCCCTCCTACTACCCGTATCTATAAAATAACCGTGGATTTTAAAACAGGGAAATTCAAAGTAGATCCTGCATAATAATAGCCAATAAAAAACATCAATAAAACATTTAATTATGAAAAATATTTTTAAAATTTTTATAGCAGCGGTAATAGTTCTTTTCTATTCTGCTTGCCATAAGGTTGATGACCTGCCATTATATGGCAATGGTTCAGCAGTAGTGTTAAGCACGTCATCTTCTGTGATCGCTGCTGCACCTGCAGACTCGAATAATACTATTGTGACTTTTTCATGGACAAGTCCACAGTATGCACAGGATTCTTCCCTGTACAAGTTTGTTGTTGAAATAGATTCTGCCGGCAGGAATTTTACAAAAGAAGTTACTAAAACAGTAACAGGCGTATTATCTGCCAGCATGACCGCAAAAGAATTGAATAATATCCTGCTTGGTTTCGGTTTTGCTTTCAACACCCAATACACAGTTGATGTAAGAGTTACTTCTTCTTACGGAAACAACAATGAACAGTACAAATCAAATACGATTCAATTACAGGTAACACCTTACAAGGTTCCCCCTAAAATAATTCCTCCTGCACATTTATATATTGTAGGTAACGCTACAGCCGGTGGATGGAACAATCCGGTACCCGTACCTTCACAGGAACTGGCACTGGTTGATGAAACAACTTTTATGGGTGTTTTTGATATGAGTGGCGGAAACCAATACCTGCTTTTACCAGTTAATGGCGACTGGAGCCATAAATATGCTGTAGGTGATAACCAACCGGCAGAAGGCGGAGACTTTGGTTATGATGCTGCAAACAATTTTACTGGCCCGGCAACTGGTGGTATGTACCTGATCGTTGTGGATTTCCAACATGGTAAATATTCATTAACTCCTTATACAGGCCCGCAACTACCAACTGACCTGTTCATGGTGGGAGATGCTACAACCGGTGGCTGGAACAATCCTGTACCAGTACCTGACCAGCAATTCACCCGCCTGAATTCAGTGCAATTTGAATTGACATTGCCAATATCTGCAGGACATCAATACCTGTTCCTGCCTGTTAATGGTAGCTGGAGCAATAAATATGCAGTTGCAGATAACTCTATTCCTGGTCTTGACGCAGGTGGTTATTTTGGTTATAATTTTGGCGCTAATTTCCCAGGCCCGGCACTGGCAGGTAATTATAAAATTGAATTGAATTTTGCACTTCATGATCCGGCTGCTCCAACAGCGGCGACAGCAAAGTTCAAAACAACGAAATTGTAAACAACCCTTTTAATACAATATAAAAAGATCCGTCCCGGTATTCCCGGGACGTTTTTTTTATAATAAAGTTTACAGCTTTTCAAAAGCTGTAAACTTTATTATAAATTATTTCATCAATTCCTCCAGCACATGCCCCACACTTCCGTTTGGCATTTGTATCTTAAGCATGGCGCTGATCGTAGGCGCCACATCTGTCATGTAAACCTCCCTGTTGGTTTTTCCCGGCTTGATCTTCCAGCCAAACCATAGCAAAGGAATATGCGTATCATAAGCATACATGGTTCCATGTTCGGTGCCTACCGAAAACACATCTGTATATTGCGGTTTCAGGATAAATTGGATATCGCCGCTGCGTTTATTATAATATCCTTTTGCAAACATTTCTTTCTGGCTTGCAGGCATTACAACCTTATTGAATTCCGTATAATCAAAAACTTTTATTACCTGCGGCTTTGTTCCTAAATATTGAATGACCGTATTCTTAACAAGGTTCCTGTCTATTTTAGCAGAATCGATCATACTGTTGTCAAGGTATACCTGGTATTCATAGATCGCTTTCACTAAATTATTTCTGCCAAATTTTGCAACACAGAGCTGGTTCAATTCTGTTAACAGGTCAAATGAATATAAACTTCCGCCGGGTAATTTATTTTCTTTCATAAAGTCGGGTACCTGGGGAGCGCCATGATCAGCACTTAAAAAAAGCAAATAGCTGCCTTTTCCAATTGTTGCATCCAGGTAATTGAGGAAATCTTCAATGTCCTTATCCAAACGGAGATATGTGTCCTCTGTTTCCAGCGAATTGGGACCAAACCTATGTCCTACATAATCTGTAGAAGAAAGGCTTAAACAAAGCATATCAGCCTGGGCACTCATCCCAAGTTTTTCATGTTGAATTAATTTTTTTGCAAAATCAAAGCTGAGTGTATTCCCGTAAGGAGATTGCCTGAAAGGATAATAATTTTTCCCGATCAGCGACCGGTAGGCATGCGGAAATGTTACAGTTGTTTCATGAAAAAGCGGGCGCTCATATTTTTTATCATCTGCTGTACTTTGTTCATACGTGGATAAATCATAAAGCAAATTCCAATCCTTCATCATCAGCGAATCAACTTTGCGGTTATTATTATATTTGCTTACCCATGCAGGCAGGTTATTCATGTAATAGGTACTTGTTATCCAGTTGCCGGTGCTGTCATCAAACCAATAAGCAGCGTTGGCGCTATGGCCTGCAGGCATGATGCCTCCCCTGTCTTTTAACGCCACACCATAAACCCTGCTCCTGAAATTTGTTGCCATCCTCAGCTCATCCCCCACAGTTGTTACCAGCATATTCTTTGGGCTCATCTGGCCCTGGTTTGAAAAACTTCCTACGGTATTCACCGACCGGTCCTGTGCACAATACATGATTTTTCCACTATCCCGTTCTATCCAGTCGTTGCCAACAATTCCATGAATGGCAGGAACAGAGCCTGTATACAGGCAGGTATGGCCGGGACCAGTTACAGCAGGAGTATAAGGGATAAATGTATTTTCAAAACTATAGCCTTGCTGAAGCAGGCGTTTGAAACCGCCATTTCCATAGCGGTTAGTGTAGCGATATAAATAATCCCAGCGCATCTGGTCAATTACCAGGCCCACAACCAACTTTGGCCTTTCAATACCATTATTGAATGCAGGAGTATTATTTACCTTTTGCTGAGCTGACAGATCTATAACGCCGGTAATAAAAAGACAAGCAGTTATTAAAATTTTCTTCCGCATAGTTCAACACTTATATCCTGTAAATATACCCACAAACCCGACTTTAAAGCCAGCACGCCCGTGTTAAGTGAAGGTTACGATTTTTGGCTTCAATGCCTTAATTTTGCGGCAATAGGCGAGCCTGGTAATTTTGACACAAAGCACATGAACAAACGATGGTGAAGACCATGTCGGTAAACAAATATTCAACCTGCCTGCGGCAGGTATAAAATCTTAAATAATAAATACTGATGGATGTATTTGAAAAATTAGTGAAAGACGGGGGCCCGATAGGCCAGCATATGGATAGGGCGCATGGCTATTTTGCCTTCCCTAAATTAGAAGGTGAACTGGGGCCACGCATGCAGTTTAGGGGAAAGGAAATGATCGTATGGAGTTTGAACAATTACCTGGGCCTTGTTAACCATCCCGAAGTAAGAAAAGTTGATACAGAAGCTGCTGCAAAATATGGAATGGGTAACCCCATGGGTGCCCGGATGATGAGTGGGAACACAAGCAAGCACGAAGAACTTGAAAAAGTTATCAGCAAATTTGTTAGCCGTGAAGATACCATGTTGCTCAACTTCGGATACCAGGGTATCATGAGTTGTATTGATGCACTGGTGAACCGCCGCGACGTGATCGTGTATGATGCAGAAGCACATGCCTGTATCGTAGATGGTGTACGCCTGCACATGGGGCATCGTTATGCATTCAAGCACAATGATATTGAAGATTGTGAAAAACAATTGCAAAGAGCAAAAGAAATGGCCGCTAAAAATGGTGGTGGTATATTACTGATCACTGAAGGCGTTTTTGGAATGGATGGAGAACAGGGAATATTAAAAGCGATCGTGGCATTAAAGAAAAAATACGAGTTCCGCATTTTAATAGATGATGCTCACGGGTTCGGGTACATGGGACCAACCGGTGGCGGTGCTGATGAGGCACAGGGATGCCAGGAAGGGATCGACCTTTACTTCAGTACTTTTGTAAAAAGCATGGGAAGCATTGGCGCATTCATCAGCGGGCCGAAAGCAGTATTGAAATACCTGCGCTACAATACCCGCTCCCAGATCTTTGCAAAGAGTTTACCATTGCTGATCGTGGAAGGAATGCTAAAACGTATGGAGATGGTTATTACGATGCCTGAATTACGGGAAAAATTATGGTATAATGTAAAACGCCTGCAGACTGGATTAAAGGAAAGAGGTTTTGATATCGGCCATACAAATTCACCTGTTACACCTATATTCATGAAAGGTGATGTGCCCGAAGCAACACAAATGGTAATGGACCTGCGTGAGAATTATCATATCTTTTGTTCGATCGTAGTATACCCGGTCATTCCAAAGGGAGATATCATTTACCGCATCATACCAACATCTGCACATACTGACGAGGACATTGACCTCACTTTAAAAGCATTTGAAGAGACCAAGAAAAAATTAGATGCAGGCTTGTATAAAGCTGCTGATATACCGGATATGGCAGATGCAGTAGTATAAATATTAAAAGAGGCTATCATAATGGGAGCCCCTTTTAATGATATTAAAATACACAGGTTCTTATTCTTTTACAAGTTTAAAGACCTGTTTCATTTTTCCCTGCAATACTTCCAGGATATATACAGCAGATAGTAATTTTTTCCCAAATTTATATTTGTTCCCGGCAATACCTTCAGACTTATATATTTCTCTTCCCTGCAGATCTGTTAGCCTAATTGAAAACATTCCAGTATTATTATTAATGATGAGGGTAAATTCTGTTGC
>JBDTWL010000031.1:0-46990 GCA_040006715.1 Ferruginibacter sp.
TAATATTTATAATCATGTACTTTTAGGGTTGCAAAAATACGAACCAAACGATACTTTATCGCAAATGGGCATAATTCAAAAACAGGGAACCAGGTCCTCTATATTTTTATTGATAGGTTTCTGTATTGGCGGCATTAATACCATTTTTTTGTTCCCCCATATTTTTACACAGGCCGAGTATGGGCTTACACGTGCCCTGGTTGATACCGCCACCATCTTATCGGTGCTGGCTACTTTAGGCACAACCCCGGTCATTTACAAATTCTACCCATTTTATAAGTCCCATACCAGCCCTCAAAAAAATGACCTCCCTTTTATTACAGGGCTGATGTGCCTTTGCGGCTTCCTGCTCATTTGCCTCGCGGGGTATATTTTCAAAGATTTTATCATACGGAAGCTCGGCAAGTCCCCTTTATTTGCCGATCATTTTTACCTGGTATACCCCTTCACTTTTTTAATGCTTGCCTATGCTTGGATGGAAGCATTTGGCTGGTCTTTTAAAAAAACAGTGACGACGAATTTTTTAAAAGAAACACTGGTAAGATTGCTTACAACTGTATTGATCCTGCTCGTGTGGGCGGGACTGGTAGGTAAAGAAAGTTTTATAACATTGTTCAGCTGGATATACCTGCTGCCCGTATTGATCTTAATGATCGTGCTGGTAAGGACCCATGAATGGAAATTCAATTTCAACATCAGCAATGTCACAAAACGTTTTAAGGGAAAGATGTTCACATTCGGCTTGTTCATTTTCGGCGCCAGCTTTTTAAATATTGCTTCCAGGACCGTGGATACTTTTATGATCATTGGAATAAAAGGCCTTGAAAAGACAGCCGTGTTTACAATTGCTTCCTACCTGGTTGCCTTTATGGACCTGCCTGTAAGAAGCCTTGCATCCATTGCCACGCCCATACTATCCGAATCGTGGAAAGAAAAAAATTATGCGAACATTTCGAATATTTATAAAAAAAGTACGATCACCTTATTGGTGGCAGGTTTATTCATTTATTTAATGGTGCTGTTGAATATAAAGAACCTGGTTGGTTTCCTCAACGATGATTGGGCAGAAGTGCCAATGGTGGTTTTGATAATGGGGTTTGCAAAACTGATAGACCTGGGCACCGGCGTTAATGGCCAGATCATCGGTACCTCGAGCAACTGGCGCTTTGATTTTTTTACCAATGTATTACTGACGCTGATGGCATTCCCCCTCAATTTTTTCATGATAACGCACTTCGGTATCATCGGGGCCGCTTTCTCGAACCTCATTGCGATCAGCATATACAATTCAGTACGCTTTGGCTTTATCTATAAAAAATACGGGTGGCAGCCTTATGGCCCTGCCCACATAAAAGTTTTATTTGTGAGCATTATCCTGTTCCTTGCAGTCTATGCTATCCCGTTCATGGTAAATATTTATGTTGATACGATCTTCAGGTCTGTTTTGTTTGCCGGCCTATTCATACCAGCCATGCTGAGGATGAATGTGTCGGAAGAATTCAATACAACGGCAAGGAATATGATGAATAAAGTTTTACGAAAGCGATAAGGTATTTTGACCTGTAGTATGTATAATCCCGCCACGAATGCATGAATTGTTTTTTTGAAAGCGTTTCGTAAATATTCGTGCATTCGCGGCATAAAGCAATTTCTATATTAACTTTGTAATATGAGCCTTAGCCCACTAACAGCTGTTTCACCCATTGATGGCCGCTATTATAACAGCAGCAAACAACTTTCGGTTTATTTTTCAGAATATGCTTTAATAAGATACAGGTTAAAAGTAGAGGTAGAATATTTTATCCAGCTTGCAGAAAAAAAATTCTTTAAAGCCGATATCAAGCTAAAGGATAAATTAAGGCAACTGGCAGATGATTTTTCGGTTGAAGACGCTGCCATAATAAAAGAAACGGAAGCTGTTACCAACCATGATGTAAAAGCAGTTGAATATTTTTTAAAGAACAAGCTTGAAACTTACGGTGCAGGCGCTATAAAAGAATGGGTACACTTCGGCCTCACTTCGCAGGACATCAATAATACTGCCGTGCCTATGCTCTGGAAGGATTCGATCGAACAGGAATACCTGCCCGCGGTATTAAACCTTCAAATGACTATCAGTGACCTGGCCGTAAAATGGAAAGATGTTCCCATGCTGGCCCGTACGCATGGCCAGCCTGCATCCCCTACCCGGCTGGGAAAAGAACTATTCGTATTTGTTGAGCGGCTGGAGAACCAGGTACAATTATTCAGCTATATTCCTTTTACGGCGAAATTTGGCGGGGCAACAGGTAATTTCAATGCTCACCATATAGCATACCCGAAATATAACTGGATAAAATTTGCAGATGAATTTGTTGAGGATAAGCTTGGATTGCAGCGACAGCAATACACTACCCAGGTAGAACATTATGATATCCTGGCTGCACATTTTGATGCCATCAAAAGGATCAACACGATCTTCATTGATCTATGCCGGGACATATGGACCTATATCAGCATGGATTATTTTAAGCAGCAAACTAAAAAAGGGGAGATCGGCAGCAGCGCCATGCCGCACAAAGTGAACCCGATCGATTTTGAGAATGCAGAAGGAAACCTCGGTATTGCAAATGCTTTGTGGGAACACCTTGCTGCAAAGCTTCCCATTTCAAGATTACAGCGTGACCTGACCGACAGCACCGTATTAAGGAATATCGGGGTGCCAATGGCGCATACCCTGCTGGCAGCAAGGTCGATCGAAAAAGGCCTTTCCAAAATAATTTTGAACGAGGCTAAATTAAAAGCTGACCTGGAAAGTAATTGGGCAGTAGTTGCCGAAGCCATACAAACCATTTTACGAAGGGAAAATTATCCAAATCCCTACGAGGCTTTAAGAGACCTTACAAGAGGGAAAACAGCCATTGATAAAAAAGCCATTCATGATTTTATCAACGGGCTCAAAATATCCGCAACACTAAAAAAGGAGTTGAGATCTATAAACCCGGCCAATTATACAGGAATATAAATAAATATTATATTTAGGGACTAAAACTCCCTTTTGAAAAAACTGCTGCTACTGTCCTTATTATTTATCTCAGCTTTTGTTCAGGGCCAGGTGAATTTAAACCTTGGCCTGAGAGCCTATTTTCCTTTTTCAGGAAACGCGAATGACGCAAGCGGGAATAATAATAACGCCGTATTCAATAATACTACATTAACCGTTGATCGCCTGGGGAATGCCAACAGTGCGTATCATTTTAATGGCACATCCACTTATATACAGATTCCCAATAGTCCAACAATTAATACTGCAAATAAGCTCTCACTTTGTGTATGGGTTAGACCAATGGGATATTATACAGGCCCCTGTCATGGCAATTCTGTCATGATGAAGGGGGATAATGATTACCAGACCGGCAATTACCTTTTGCGCTTTGATGATGCCGGTTATTCAAATAATACTAACTGTTCTTCCCCACTTGATCTTGTACACCAGAATTTCTACGGGAACGACGTCATTACACCCGTTCCTGGCTATACACCTTATATTCAATCCGGTCAATGGTATAGTGTTGTTCTTACCTGTGATGGCACCACTGCGAAACTGTATGTTAATTGTGAACTGAAATTCAGCAAGCCGCAACTCGCTACAAGTTTTACAAATGGATATGACCTTTTTTTGGGTACTATGAATAATATTCAATATCCTTATTGGTTTAATGGTGACCTGGATGAAGTAAGGATCTATGACAGGGCAATCAACCAGGATGAGGTAAATGTTTTGGGAGATTGTAGTACAGCAGCATGCAATAATTGGCTGGAAGTACTTACACAGGATTCCAAAGTTGCTGCTGGCGACCTGGACATCAGCGGCAACCAATTAACAATAGAAGCTTCTTACAACCGGACCCAGCCTTTGAATAGCGGGATATACGGAGGGCACCTGGTTTCTAAACATACCGGCCCGGCTGATGACAATTATTCTTTGTTCCCGAATGGTTGTGCAATTACAACTACGACGGGTTATTTCGAGGCTTTCGAAACCTGCCCCTTTGAATTGAATAAGACCAACCATGTGGCACTGGTGTATGACGGGATAAATTTAAAATACTACCGCAACGGTTTTTTAATGGGGCGAACGCCTTGTACGGGCAATTTGATCAACAACGATATATTGACCACGATTGCAGATTACGCAGGCACACATACCCCGGATGACCAATTTTTAGGCTATGTGAATGAAGTGCGTATCTGGAATGTTGCACGCACCCAAACCCAGCTGCAGGCTTTTATGAATAGTTCTTTACCAAACCCCGCGACCCAGGCTGGATTACAAGGCTATTATATTTTTGATGACCTGTTGAACAAGCAGGGCAATGCAACATACAATGGTACTGTTATCGGTACGGCAATTGTCAATAGCGCCAACCCTAATTGCAATTTTAGTGCAGATTCCTGCCGCGTTACTGCAGGGATCAGTGGTATCATCAACGACTATACGCCGGTACTCGGGTTCCTCCCCTGCTATAATAAAATTACTGTAGAAGATGGTACAGCCTTTAATGCCGGTGACACAGTATTAATGATCCAGATGAAAGGTGCGGTCATTGATACGTCCAATACTCCTGCTTTTGGAACGATCATCGATTATAAGAATTCCGGCAACTATGAATATAATTATGTAAAAAGCAGGGTCGGGAATGTCATTGAATTGAAAAATAAACTTACCCGGCAATATGATATCCCAGCCGGTAAAGTGCAACTGATACGTGTTCCTTATTATACCAATGCATCGGTTACGGCAACCCTTACCTCCCTTCCCTGGGATGGAAATAAAGGTGGCGTATTGGTTTTTAACGTTAAGGACAGCATTTTACTTAATGCCGATATTAATGTAAGCGGGAAAGGATTCAGGGGTGGGAATACATATAACGTTGGAAATGCAGTGCTCAATTGTTTCCGGGATGAATATTACCTGGACTCCGCTTCTTTGGCAAGTTCCCGCAAAGGTGAAGGCATAACCGGTGTGGGCCCCGGAAAATTAAATGGTAGAGGCCCTTTAGCAAATGGCGGTGGCGGTGGCAATGGACATAACTCCGGTGGTGCCGGCGGTTCTAATATTGCCATTGGTGGTTTGGGCGGTTACCAGTTATATGAATGCAATAGCAGTATCCACGATAACAGGGGACTTCCGGGCATTCCATTGACATATAATAATACAGCCAATAAAATTTACCTGGGCGGCGGTGGTGGTGCCGGGCATAAAGATGGACAGCCCACCCAGGAATTTTCATCTGCAGGGGGTAACGGCGGCGGAATAGTTCTCATTACCTCCACATATTTAAAAAGCAATACCAACTCAATTGTATCCAATGGAAATCACGGGTGGCAATGTGATGTAGATGGCTTTACCTGCCTGCATGATGGCATGGGTGGTGGAGGCGCTGCTGGTACAGTTCTTTTGAATATTACCAATTATATCGACAATCATAAAGAAAATGTAATAGGTGGTAAAGGCGCTGACCTGACCTTATTTACTTTGGCTGCAGGGCATGTTGCTCCCGGCGGCGGCGGTGGAGGCGGGATCGTATGGTTCAAGTCGGCATCTTTACCGGCGAATGCAACAGTGACAAATACAGGAGGAATAAATGGCACTATAGTGCTTGACTCAAATAACCCTTTTGGAAGCGAACCCGGTCAAAATGGATCTGATCTTTTTAATCTTATCCTCCCACCCGACGGCCCCATCTTCAAACCAAATATTGATTCGGTACGAATGAAAGATAGCAGCATCACCTGCCTTGCTTTTGATTTTAAAGGTTTCGGTTATACCAATACCAACCCTCTTGCTTCCTGGCAGTGGTTCTTCGGGGATGGCGGAACCGCCAATACGCAGAATACAACTCATAACTATACGGCTACAGGTACTTTCCCGGTAAAATTAATTGTAACCGATATCAATGGTTGCATTGACAGCATCATAAAAAATGTTACGACCAATACAATCTCTGTGGATGCCGGCAACGACTCAACTTTTTGCAACACACCCGTTTCCTTGCAGCTACATGGCAACATCATTGGTACTGGAACCTATACCTGGAGCCCCACTGCCTACCTCAATAACAATACAATACCAAGCCCAACCGCAACCATCAGCAGCACTACCACTTTTTATCTTACTGCAACAACTGCGTCCGGCTGCTCAGTTAAGGATTCGGTTATATTGAACTTAAAAACGGCCAGTTCCCTTGTTCGACCGCCAAATAAAAGCTTTTGCTCAAAAGAAACGGTTCAGCTTGATGGCGGAAATGGAAATACTGTTCTATACCTTTGGGCTCCCCCAACCTGGTTAAACAATTCAACCATTATTGATCCGATAGCCGATCCGCCTGCTTCAACATCTTACAGTGTTACGATCACTGACACTACTTGTAATTTCGACAGCACATTTACCGTGTTGGTAACTGAAAGAGCGCTGCCTGTTATAAAAGCAAGCAGGTCAAATGATATTGATTGTGCCTTTAAAAATGCCCGTTTAACTGCAACCGGTGGCATACAATATTTGTGGCAGCCAGCCGGTACACTTAGCAGCAGTAACATTTCCAATCCTGTTGCCACACCTACTGCCAATACATTATATATTGTAACAGGTACCGACAACAACGGCTGCAAGAACAAGGACAGTGTTACGGTATCTGTAAAGGACGGGATCAACGCGTATGACATTCCAAATTCATTTACACCAAACGGCGACAGGCTCAATGAATGTTTTGGTATCAAGCATTGGGGCGATGCTCAGAATGCGATCTTTATTATTTACAGCCGCTGGGGTGAAAAGGTCTTTGAGACAAACAATGTAAATAATTGCTGGGATGGGACTTTTAAGGGACAGCCCGCTGAGGTAGGAAATTATGTTTACTATGTACGTGCACGTACTGCCTGTGGGGATTTGGAAAAAAAAGGGAATGTGCTGTTGATAAGATGAGGGTTTGATATTTACAGTTTGAAGTTCGAAGTTTGAGGTTTGAAGTTTGAAGTTTGAGGTTTGAGGTTGGTTACATTACTCAAAATCAACGCTCAAACGCTGAACCTTAAGCACCCAACTTTAAACTTCGAACTTCAAACTATTTATGTATCTCGCTCGTAAAATGAAACTCAATATCCGGGTTATTCGTCCTTTCTGTATTTAAGAACCATTCGCTTTGGGCAAGGTACACCAGGTGACCGTCTTTATCTGCAGCAATATTTGCCTGCTTGTACTTTACAAAATCTTCCAGCTTTTTTGGGTCCTTACAGGTTAGCCAACATGCTTTATAAAAAGGCAGGCTGTTCATCTGTACTGATGCACCATATTCCTGCATCAACCTGTATTGGATCACTTCAAACTGTAATTCACCCACACAGCCGATGATCTTTTTGTTCCCGCCGAATTGGGTATATAATTGTGCAACACCTTCATCCGTTAATTGTAATAATCCTTTTTCCAACTGCTTGGTCTTCAGAGGATCTTTATTGATCACCTCTTTAAATATTTCCGGTGAAAAACTGGGTATACCGGTGAAGTAAAAATTCTCTCCTTCCGTAAGGGTATCCCCGATCTTAAAAGTTCCGGTATCAAATAAGCCAACCACGTCACCCGGGTATGCTTCTTCTATTACGTCCTTTTGGCGGGCAAGAAAACTGTAAGGGTTACTAAAACGAACATCTTTATCCTGGCGCACATGGTGGTAATAGGTATTGCGTGCAAACCTGCCGCTGCATACCCGTAAGAATGCGATCCTGTCACGGTGTTTGGGATCAAGGTTGGCATGTATCTTAAAAACAAAGCCACTAAACTTATCTTCTTCGGGCTTGATATCACGCGTGGTTGTATGCCTGGGCCTGGGAGTTGGGGCTATGCGGACAAATGTATCCAGCATCTCCTTTACGCCAAAGTTATTGACGGCACTTCCAAAAAAGACAGGGGCAGTTGATCCGCTGAGGTAATCTGCTACATTCAATTCACCATACACACCATCTATCAGTTCAACATCCTCTCTTAATGTATTGGCATTGTTCTCACCTATTTTAGAATTCAAGATAGGATCATTCAAATCGCTGATATTCAAAACGTCTTCATCGTTAGCTTTTGTTCCTGCCGTAAACAATACCAGGCTTTTTTTGTGCAGGTCGTATACACCCTTGAATTCCTTGCCGCTGTTGATGGGAACGGTCATGGGATGCAATTGGATCTTCAATTCATTTTCTATTTCTTCCAACAGGTCGAAGCGGTTCTTTCCATCCCTGTCCATCTTATTGATAAAAACGATCACGGGTGTATTGCGCATGGCAATGACTTCCATCAGGCGTCGGGTTTGTGCTTCCACCCCGTTCACACTATCAATGACCAGTATAACACTATCCACTGCTGTCAAAGTGCGGTAAGTATCTTCGGCAAAATCCTTGTGGCCCGGTGTATCCAGTAAGTTGATCAGGTGCCCGTCATATTCAAAGGTCATTACACTCGTGGCCACGCTGATACCACGTTGCCGCTCTATCTCCATAAAATCACTGGTAGCATGCTTCTTGATCTTATTGCTCTTTACAGCACCGGCAGTCTGTATGGCGCCGCCGAATAAAAGGAATTTTTCTGTAAGCGTTGTCTTTCCCGCATCCGGGTGAGATATGATGGCAAAGGTCTTTCGCTTGTTTATTTCGTTGATGTACTTCATAATTCAGAAAGTCCGCAAAGGTAGGAAGTTCCGGCTTAGTTCATAGTTCTTAGTTTATAGTTTTTTAGCGGCTTAATCAGTAAAAAATGTTTCAAATTATATTAAACCTAACTATAAACTAACTATGAACTATAAACTATGAACTCTACAGCTCTATCCCGATCTTCTTCATCAATATCGACGCATTTAAACTCGTACAAACTCCCGGTTTAAGCTTATAATCAAAATACAGTTCTTCATTATTCACCTGCACATCGAAATGATAATTCAGGATATTTGCGGGAAATTCATTTTTAATATCTGCCAGGCCAAGATCGTGTGTGGCGATGATACCGGCTGCTTCATGCTTGATCAGTTGTTTGATCAGTGCTTCTGAACCGGTGTGCCTGTCGAGCGAGTTGGTGCCACGCAGTATCTCATCCAGCAGGATAAATACTTTTTCGTTTTTGTTTACCTTATCGATGACAGCTTTTAACTTCTTTAATTCGGCGTAAAAGGTTGAAGTGCTTTCTTCCAGGTTATCGGCAATACGCATGCTGCTTATAAGCTGTACGGGTGATAAGCGTAAAGATGCGGCGCAGACAGGCGCTCCTGCCATTGCCAGTACAACGTTGATGCCTACGCTACGCAGGTATGTGCTTTTGCCGGCCATATTGCTTCCCGTTACAAGCATCAGTTCACCCTTTTTCTCCATGTTAATAAAATTATCAACCCGTTTGTTCTTATTGATCAGCGGGTGGCCGAGTTCTGTTGACTCCAGGAAAAAATGTTCCTCGTGAAGCGTGGGGAAGCACCATCCCGGGTTATTGAAATGAACGACAGCAAAACTGTTCAGTGCCTCGAACACACCCAATGTATGGAACCAGCTTTCAACATCGGCTGCATATTGTTTCTTCCATTGCTCCAGGTCAAGCGCCTGTTGCAGGTTCCATAAAAGCAATAAATTAAGGGGAGCCGACAAAACAATATTGTAACGTATATCCAGCCTGTCCAATATCTTTTTAAGTTTTTTGATCTTCCAGGAAGCCGTTCCTGTACCGGAAATGAAATTTTGTTGCTGCCGAAGTGAAAATGCTGCGCTGAACTTTTCCTTTTCAATGGCAGCAATGCTCAAAGAAAGTGCGTCCATTTCTGCAACGATCTTTGAAAGCTTTTCATGCAGGGGGGCAACATATTTATTTACCTGGAAAGCGATCACGGCAAAAAAGAATAAGAAAGCATACATGGTATTCAGGGATAGCCAGCCTGCGATGGTTGCAGCTACGACCGACAATATAATGGCAGGTAATACGATCCTTATCCATTGCCAATGGTGGAATTGCAGGAATATGGTAGGCTCATTGAGCCAAGCTATCAACTTTTGAAAAGTTGACCGCCGGATATTTGTTTCTTTTCCGTAAGCCTGAATATCCTGCCGCCAAAGCATTTTTTCTTTGATCTCTTTAATGCCTGCCTGCCTTTCCAGGATCTCTTCGGGCTTAGCTGGAAACAATAACCATCGGGCAAGTTCTGCGGCTCCCATATCTGAAGTACTGCGGTTGACGAACTGGTAAAGGGATGCATGCCCGAAAATGTCTATATCTGCAGCATAAGGATGTTCTTTGGGCAGGTATGCAGCACCGTCTGCAAATTGAAAATAAGTTCCTTCCATTGCTTTTAGCTCATCTTCATTGATAGCGATCAAATGGCCCAGTTGTTTAATGGCAGCTTTATTGGAAAGATCTTTATAAACCAGTTGTACAAAAATGACCAGCAGTATCAAGGCTGCAACAAAAGCCCATACCAGGCCAATTGACCATAAAAAATAAAATGCAGCGATGATAGCTGCAACAGAGCCAAAACGCATGATCCCAAAAAACGATCTTTTTTGCATTAGCTTTTTTTGTTGTACCAGTAATTCCGCCAGCGTGTTACTGTAAATTGTCTTAGGGTCCATTAAAGAATTTAAATTAATAGGCAAAAGTAATCGTTTACGCTTGCCAAATAGCCTGTTAAACTAAAAGGCAGGCTGTAGAAACAGCCTGCCACGCATTGTTTAATTACATTTATTGAAACAGCCATCAATTTATAAAATCCTCCATGATCGTTCAAAAAATTTTCGGGTACCGACCCTCTGTTAAAAAGGTGCAGGTTTTCTCATCAAGTCCGCTTAATGGATAAATAAGAAAAGCCACAGTGTTTAAACTGTGGCTTTTTATATTGTAGATAGCTATTATTTGAATATAGTTTATCTACGGTAAGCTTTAAAAAGATGATGGATCCATATTCTACTTTACTATTTGCATACAGCATGCCATTCTTTGTTATTTAGGAAATTTTAACAATGAAACCCTCAAAACCTTAAACGTTCAACGTTCATAAAATAGTTTCGTATTTTTGCAAACAGCTACTAGCTAAATGCTATTAGCTGTTCCGGGGCTGACCGGTTTTGACAGCATAGCTCTTTGTAAGTGTAAGCATGTAGTGCGTTGGATAATTAGCACTTAAATCTGAATATTCAAACTTTTAAATGGCAATACTCAGTATGCCATGGCTGCCTAATTATTAATTAGGTCGTCATTAGGGCCGTTGAACGGGCTTGCCTGTTGCCATGTTCCTCCGCCGACTCAAAACAAAAACGGGATGCTGCAACCGAATGATGTGACGGTTGCTTAAGATCATTCCTCTAAGGAAACGATTGGTTTGTTATGTTCCTGCCGTTTCCCGACAATCAATGCATAAATAAACATGTAGAAAGCTTACGACGAATATGTTTGGACCAGGGTTCGATTCCCTGCAGCTCCACTTTTCACAATTTCAAAATGAATTAAAAGCTATGATCTAAATGATTATGGCTTTTTTGTTTTTTAAAACACATTAAAAAATCCTGATGAACGACCTTAATAAAAAAGACTGCCTTAAAATTTACTTTTAAGACAGCCTCATTGTTTCTATATCTTTTGTTGACTATTATTCTTTTATCATGGGTGTGCTAAAGCTTTTGGTCAATCCAGTAATTTTAATATAATAATTCCCTTTAGGCAGGTTGTGATCCAGAGAAAAATTATATACACCGTTTCCACCACTATGTTGCAGAGAAAAACTCTTTACTGATTGGCCATGTACATC
Organism: Ferruginibacter sp.; assembly: GCA_040006715.1. Classification (GTDB taxonomy): domain Bacteria; phylum Bacteroidota; class Bacteroidia; order Chitinophagales; family Chitinophagaceae; genus Ferruginibacter. The sequence goes on from JBDTWL010000031.1 coordinate 11,799, forward strand.
AAACACCTGCACATTATACAATCCTTCTTCCATGTTGTTCAATCGTACTGAAACGATATCTGTTTTTACAGGATTAGGGGAAACTGCTATTTTAGCATTTTCTTTATTCTCAGCCATATTCACTTTTATAATATTGCTATAAGCATTCCCACCATCTAAATCTTTTGATCTTATCTTATAATAATGGCTTCCCTTAACGGCATCGCTGTCAATCCAGGAATAAATTGCGCTTCCATTATTATTGGTCGTAGCGTTTAAAGTTGCAGCGCTTCTAAAATCCACACCATTAAGTGATGTTTCCACGTGATACTCTTTTATATTCAATTCATTTTCCACTGTCCATTTTACAGCAATATCCTTTTTCTGCTGAACGGCCTTTACTGATGTAAATGTTACCGGTAAAATACGAATTTTTTCAAACACGATACTAAAACGATCGGGGGCATATGATGCAGGATCCGAATTTACTGTAAAGAATATATCAGTTGTTCCATCCAGATCAAGTGTGTTGTTATTAATTGTATTTGAATACTTATCTTTTATAAATCCTGCAAGGCGATTGTCAAAATTTTCTGCTGAAATAACCAGCCTGTATGAAACAGCTTTCATCCTGGTTATATTTAAAAAAACAGAGTCCGCCATACTGATTGTTTTTCTTCTTTCAATACTGAGTATTGTGCCATTACGGTTAAGCCCGATATTTTCTCCTGAATTACCAATCTTTTGAGCATCATCGGCATCTACATTATTCAAATTACTATCATCAAAAGTGGTCAGTACGCCATCAAGTAAGGACGAACTGCCTGCATTCTCTAAAAAAAGCTCCACTCTTAATTTCTGGTCAATACCTGCGGATCGTGCAACAAAGTCATTGGCCACTTTATCCGATTCCTTGACCGTTAGCATTCCCGGATTGAGGCTATCTGTTGTTCTCACAAAAAAAGCATCCCCTGCCTGTATACTCTGGGTTATATTACTTACAGAGCTCGTCTTATCATAAGAACCTGTAACATTGTTCCAGCTTATCGTTACATATCCACCAAGTCCGTAATTGCCGGCCATTTTCGGATCCCATACATACATTGTGTTATTTACATTTGTCCTTGTAATGTTTCCAAAATCTATTGCCGATGCGAATGGATTACCTACAAGTGTGTAATTATTGATATTGATCAGCTGATCTCCAGTCTTTACACTTCCTTTGATACGTAATGTGGTAGAAGTGACTGCAGCATTCAAACCCTGCATGAGATCAATACTACGGTCTCCCCTTATATAAACACAATAAGCGGGATAAGAACTTAAAGGAATAGTGGTACCCGGATTAGGCGGAAGTACCACGAATGAATTAGTGCTGTTATTATATGTTTTTATGAAGGAACTGTTTGTATTACTTGCGTCATAGCCATTTATAGTAGTACCTCCTGAAATTTTAATCCCATAACCGGGATAAAGGTTAGGGTTAGCCGAAGCTGTAGTTAAACCTTCCTGCCATGCTTCATTAATCGTTGGGGCACCGGCAGTATTTACAGGCACTGATAAAAAACGCCATCCTCTTCCTGATGAAATATATTTTTCCATTGTGATCTTCCCCGAAATATTTACTCCCGTTGCAACGGCTGCAAGCCTGGCAGTACCAGCTATATCACTTTTTAAAATAAGATTGTCGCCGGTAATAAGACTTCCGCCGCTGAGCGTAACGGTGCCTGCAAAATTCCCGGGGGTAATATTTAAAGTACTGTTTAATGTTACCGTTCCGCCTGTAACTGTAAAATTTTTAAGCACCTGGTTACCGGTATTAAACGACAGATCTGAATTGCCCCGTACGGCCAGGTTAGACGTAGCAGACCCTGCAATAGTGCCGGTTCCGGAACGTATTATACGACCAGCATCCAGCGTTGAACCAGCAGTTACGGTAGTTACTGCATTTGCAAGGTCAAGTACGCCTGCTATGGCAAGGTCGCCACCAGTAGACGCATTATTTTTTACAATGAAAGTGTGCTCGGCCCGGGTAAAATTAACAGGAGAACTCCCGGTGCCATTCGTTGCTACACCCCAACTCCCAGGTAAATTCAGTAAAACACCTGGCTTAGAATATAATGTTGTCGCGGCAACAAGGGTAACAGTACTGCTTAATACATTTGCACAACCTCCGTTGGCCGAATTTATTATCATTACAGAATAGCTGCCCGCATCTGTAGTGTTAACCGGGCTAATGATACAAGCAGCACTTGTTGCTCCTGCAATATCAGCACCATTTTTTCTCCACTGGTATGAACCTGCATTATTCGCACTGATAGTAAGCGTATCACTGGCACCTGTGGCTATCGTTTGAGCGGCTGGTGAAGGCTGAACAGCAACTGAAATATTGAGGTAGGCCGGGTTGCTTGAAACTGATCCGGCAGTGTTACTTACAATTACTGTATAAGTTCCCGCACTGGAACTTATCACGTTTGCAATAATATAGGTTAAACTGGTGGCACCGGAAATATCGGCGCCGTTCTTTCGCCATTGATAAGTAAGGCCTGGCCCCGTAGCAGTAACGCTTAAGGTTACACTATTACTTACATTTGGGCAAATGATCTGCGAAACCGGCTGAACAGTAATGACAGGGGCAGGAATATTAAATGAGTTGGCATTATAGGCAATAAATGCAGGGTCACTTGTGCCACTTGCTTTTAAGATAAATTGAGAAATGTTGCCAACATTTCCTGTGGTTATCCCAAATTCGGAAAGCTTAAGTGCTATTAACCTTATGTCTCTTGTTGTATTTGAGGACGAAGTGCCGTTGATTTTTGCTGTATCGCACAATGAACCGACGGGTAGTGAGTACAGGTCAAGTGTATAAATACCCAATGAGGTATATAAAAGCCAGTTAATGGGAATTTTATTACCAACAAGTGAACCTGTACCATCAACAAAAAACAAGGTATCTCCGTTACTGGAAGGCGAGGCAATCTGCGAGACAAGAATATCCGGCTCAGCATCTGAAATAGCACTTGTTGTTATACTATTTACCGGAAAGCTGATCAAAGCGGATGCTGGTACATTCGTTACTCCTGTGCCAAGATCAAGGCCATGCAGGCCATCTATTAAAACATCTTTTATTTTTAGTGAAGGCAAAGGATTACTATACCCATTGGGAACCCCATCATAGTTACCTGCCAAAGCAATAAAAACACCTGAGCCCACAACTCCACCCACTGATACTACAGGGAATGCCTGGAAATTGGCCGCCGTATAGATAATACTGCTATCATTTAATTTTGCATCGTTTGCGCCAGTTGAATAAACGACATTATTATATTTAAATGAAAGCAGGTTATGGCTCGTATTGGGATAAGTTGCATTTGGAGCTGCCGTCGTTGATTTCCAAAGGACTTTAAAATCTGTTATTATTTCGGTAACCTGCTGAGCACTTAATGACGAAGTTAAATTGATAAATAAAAGCAGAAACAGGCAGCCCTTTGCTGCGAATGAATTGCAGTACCTTCTGTTTTGATTAGCAGGTCTGTTAATGGTAGAAATGTTCATGAATTTGGTTTATAGGATAATTTGGATATATGACTTACAAAAATATAAACTGCTCTGGGGAGGAGTTGTAGTTTCATGAATAGAAATAAACTAGTGATTTTTCTATAGTGCTGCCAAAATATGAGGAATTTTGTGGCAAATGCTCTTAACTGCCATAGATCAAGCAGTACAAACGCCTTCAAAATCTATCAACTTTGATGCCGGATGCAAAATAAAAGATCCCCGGCAATTAACGATGTGGATCTTAGCGGTTCGCGAAATGATCAGCGCTTTAATAATTCATTCAACCATTTATTTACGGCTTCAATGAACAGATCGGTTCATGCGATCTCTTTTTCCACGCGATCGATCTCAAACTCTGTTTCCAAAACATCCACTACGCCCTGGTTCGACTTACGAAACATAAGTCTCGCCTTGCGCAGGTTCTCCGGTATCCTAACCATTTACTTTGTTTTCCTGTTGTATAACCTTTGATCCACTTTCTTTTTGACATGATACGATCTCTTATGATAAGATCTACCAATGACTGTATACTACTTCTTTCAGCACACATCCTTTCACGTAGTGCAACAGGACCAGGATTTAGCTGAAAAAAATGTATATTTATAGAAGCTATAGGTACTTCGGCTTCTACAAACACGACCATTCTTAAAAACTCATTATGCCTGGCTTAATTAAAAGGTCTTTTTTATTCCTGTTATGTAGCTTTATGAGCTGTTTAGCATATTGCCAGATCGGCATTGGTGTTAATCCACCTCATCCAAGTGCCATATTGCAGGTGCAGGATACAACGAAAGGTTTGCTCATTCCCAGGATGACAGCAGCACAAAGGATCAATATCCAGGATCCGGCTGAAGGATTAATGGTTTATCAAACAGATAGCCCGGCAGGATTCTGGTATTACAGGAACGAACAATGGATAAATACATTTCCTTCAAACGGGGGAGGAAAAAATACACTTATTTTGGCTGATAGCATTACAAATGCAGAAGCCCAGTTGAAAATTGCAAACGAGGTAGGCCCAAATACAGAAGAGATCAGGATCCTGCGCTGCAGCAATCTGACAACGGTTGACCTGTCGATGCTGACAAAAAGTGTCGTGCTAATAGATATAGAAGACAATACTGTGCTGCAAAATGTAAACCTAGGTAACCTCAAGACAATTGAAACAGACATTTATATAAATAACTGCCCGCAACTAACTACCCTGACTATGTCTTCACTTACCAGCATCGGGCGGGCTTATACCGGAGCGAATGGACTTAGTATGCTCAAAACAGGAATACAGAATATAAATTTTCCGGTATTAAAACAGGTGACAGGTTGGTTAGATATTGAAAAAAATCCTGCACTCACTAACCTGGACATGCCTCAACTGTTATCCCAGGGATCGGTCCTTTTGATGGAAAATCCGCTGCTTGCCAGCGTTTCTTTCCAATCAGTAAAGAAACTAAACTACTTTTTTGTTGATACTGCACCATCGCTGACCGCTGTTGACTTTCAATCTTTAGCAACCATAGGCTCTTTCACGCTACCGGCGAACCAGTTACAATCTATCTCGTTTCCTGCTTTACAGGTGATAACCTCGGTTTTGACTATAACTGCTCCTCAACTATCAACATTATTTGCAGCATCGCTTGTAAGCGGTAAGATCCAGTTAACGGGTGGATCACTCAATGCTGTTAATTTCAATTCACTTCAAACCACTACCAGCATCAATATTTCTGCAACCAGTGGGTTACTTAGTTCAATTAACTTTCAGTCATTGCAAACAGCCTTATCCGGCTCCACGAATGCGATCACTATTTCAGGTATTGGTACGCTTTCTTTTCCTCAATTACATAAAACTGATGCTTTTAGTGTTTCCCAGGTAAGTTCGCTTTCACTTCCTGTGTTGGATACCGTAAGTTATACGCTTGACATTCATAATTCAACATCTTTGGCCTCACTTACATTTCCTGCTTTGAAAAAAACCAATGGGATCGTAATATCAAATTGTGGCATCACATCGCTTTCTTTCCCTTCATTAATTGCTAATAATAATCCCCAGTTTACTGGTGTTCTGGGAATTACCTTTAACCCAAATCTTACTTCCATCAGCTGGCCAAATTTCCAGGCAATCAATAATAATTATGCTAGTTTGAATAATAACAAACTTCCTTCATCACAAGTAAATGCAATACTTGCTCTATTCAGGGCAACACTAACGGTATTCGGATCTGGTAGTCTATATCTCAGGCAAACACCCGCAGCTCCTCCAACAGGCCAGGGAATTACAGATAAAAATTATTTGATCAGCCAGGGCATTTTCGTGGATTCGGATTGATCGTACACAAAAGCATCAGATCATATCTATTGAGTCGGCTGGTCAGAGACCACACCTCTGCTTTTTGTGCTTTTTTATTCTACCCGGGCGCAGCAACAAATTCGTACACCCGCGACCCGCCCTGGTAACCGCCATCACAACGGCCCAGTTGTGGAAGAATGGCGTAGCAACTGTTCTATCTGCGAATGGCAGTAACGGAATTGCACAAGGCGTATATGTTAAGAGTGGAGATGTTTATGTATCGGAGGCAGGATTTATGAACGGCCCTGTGCGTTTATGGAAAAACAATATTCCAACTTTGTTGACAACCGGAAGTAATTTTAATTCGGTGAGCTCAGTGATAGTGAAGTGAGTTTTTTTACCACAAAGTTAAAGGCGGTTAACACAGAGGGTTATGGAGATGGTTTATTATAACCGTGTTTCCTCAGTGATACGCTGTGAAAATAACAACGTGTTCATGCTGTGGTCAGGCATTTTTTTCCGATATGCTTTGTAAATAACATTGATCCGTGAAAATCCATCGAATCAGCATCATCCCTATTCATACCATCCCGTAATTAAGTTAAGGCAAAGCCGAAACCAGATCTCTTCTATCCTCCCGGTGTAGAAAACCCCCTACAACAATACACACGCTCACACTATAAGATCCCCAATTAATCTTTCTCATATTGCACGTTGATATATACCGGTATATACGATCCCGGTATATAGTTCCTAAAGCATTTTTATATACCTCATGAAACCAACCCTACCAGGCAATATATTACCTGTACATTCCAACATAAAGTTGAGTGCAGCAGGGTTCCCGGTAATAATGAGAGCAAAGGTTTCCATAGCTACTCTTTTAGTTATATGTAATGATGTAAAACGGGTTTTCTCCAACGTTTTTCTTAAAGCATTTTTTTTATTACAGCTTTTCCTTTTCATGGGCATATTTAACGTACAGGCCCAGCAAAGCGTTAATTACCCCTTATATGCAAATATTATTTACCGCTTTACAAAATATATAAACTGGCCGGCTGATAAAAAATCAGGTGATTTTGTAATAGGGATTGTCGGGGATTCGCCACTTTATGATGAAATAAAAAGTTTTACTGCTAATAAAAAAGTGGGCAATCAGAAAATAGTTATAAAAATATATTCTTCTTCAGCAAGCTTTTATAACTGTCAAATGCTTTTTATCTGTGAGGAGGAAAGCAGCAGTTTAAAAAGGATCGCTGCGCTTACAGAAGGACTTTCAACTTTGATCATATCAGAATCTGAAGGACTGGCCCGCAAAGGATCATGTATCAACTTTGTTATTGCAGATGAACGCCTGAAATTAGAGATCAATAAAAATAATATTCAACAAAGAAACCTCGATGTGGCTTCTGAATTTTTCGGTTTAGGAACGATCATAAAATAAACTGGATAAAAAAATCATTTTAAATGATAAAAATACTTACCAAAAAAACAAAACTGGCCTGCACAGCCATTACTATACTTATAGCAAATAGTGTTTACAGCCAGGTAGATACCACCGCATTAGAGCTCCTTACTTTAAGAGAGCTTTTGAATGTTAAAGTTACTACTGCAAGCAAAACCTCTGAAGAACTTGAAAATGCGCCTGCAACCATTATGGTAATAACAGAAGAACAGATCAGGATACGCGGCTATCAGTCATTGTTAGACATAATGTATGATCTCCCGGATGTGAAAGTGGATGACAAAATATATTCCGCCATAAGGAATACTTTCACCGTGCGGGGAACACAGGGACAGGAAAAGTTTTTGATACTGCTTGATGGTAACCGCATTTCCTCTCCATCGGGTGAAGCCATGCCTATCATGGAAAATTATCCTGTTAATCTTGCCAGGCAGATTGAAATTGTTTATGGGCCAGCCTCGGCGCTATATGGTGCTGATGCAGTATCTGGTGTCATTAACATCATTTCTAAAAAAACTGCTTCCGGGAAAAGCATTGGCATAAATGCATCATCTGTGGCCGGGAGCTATGGTTATACAAATACATCCTTGTTCATTACAAAGAAATTCAGTGACCGTGTTGATCTTGTTATTTCGGGGCAATACAGCTATGACAAACAACCTGACAACAGCCAATTATACAAAGACGACAATTTGCTGAGCGCCACATCACTGGCTACGGGCACTTTTAATACTATTTACGGGCCTTTTACACCAAATAAACCGGTAAAGCCTAAATACGAAGCTCCTTTGGAAGCATATAATATATATGCTGCACTGCATGCGGATGATTTTTCATTTGCTTTTTTTAGAAACTATTTCAGGGTCCCTACTTCATATGGCAATAATACCAGTAATGCAGTTTACAATAAAGAAGTATTCATGGCACAAAGCATTAATATGGCAAACGCTTCTTATAAAAAATCACTCGGCAGGATCACTTTGACCACATTGCTTACAGCAAGTGAATATAAGCTCGATCCCAAATCGAATTACCGAAACCTTTATACAGGAATGGAACCGGCATATAAATATTCAATTTGCTCAATGGTGAAAGGAGAAGAGCAGATTGATTACAAGGTTTCGAAAAAACTTCATTTTACAGCAGGAACCGCATATGAAAGTTATCATTCAATTCCACAGAGTACAGATCTGCAGGAGCCGGTTAACACTAAGGATTATATTCGTGGAACTTATCTTGGCACCGGTGCTTATTACAGGCCTGGAGGGTTAGCCGCACCATTTTATTTTATCCGGTATCATAATATCAGCTCGTATTTTCAAGCGCAATATTCACCTGTCAAAAAAATAAGCATTACCCTGGGTGCCAGGTATGATATTAATTCACGGTATGGTGGCGCATTCAACCCACGGCTTGGGATAGTATATAAACCGTCCGATAGAACGACCATTAAAGCATTATATGGCAGTGCCTTCCTGGCCCCCTCTCCTTCTGATTCTTATATACAATACGGATCATTTGATACCCAGGACTCGGGAAGAACTTATCATTCTTATTTCCTTCATTTGCCAAACCCGGATTTAAAGCCGATCAGGTCGCAAAATATTGAATTGAGTATCAAAAAATTTTTTACCGATAATTTCAGCGTAACACTGGATGGGTATTATACTTTTCTCACAGGCTTGCATGCATTTGCTGATGACAATGAATCAACACATTTATATAATAATATGTTTAACGGGATACCGGTTGATTATATAGAAGTTTTTGTAAACCAGGCACGACAAATAAGTTATGGTGGAAACATCCAGTTAAACTGGAAAAAATCCATTGGAAAAATTCACATCAATTCTTACGCATCATTCAGCTATGTAAATGGCAAAGTTGATGACCCCACTACAGAAAACAACCCACTGCATACCGATACACGCCCACAATTTATTGCACCCTTTATGTTTCATATCGGATCTGATCTGAAAGCTGGGAAATTTTCAGTATCACCAAGACTTATTTTAATGGGAAGGCAAAACTTAGCGGGGGCAAAGGATACGGTTGACCGGATGGTGAATCCACAGACATTGGCAGGCTATGCTTTACTAAACATTTCTATGAGATACAATGTAACAAAAAGATTTGCTGTTTTTGCGAATATCGAGAATGCACTTAACCAGCATTACAGGAGCGTTGGGTTCAATATGGATCTTGATAAAAAAGATACCGAACTTTTTTATGGCCAGCAGGAAGACCCGATCAGGATAAAAGGCGGATTTAATTTTACTTTTTGATTTTAACAGTTTTATTAAATATCCAATAAATGACCAACCACACGATTAAAAAGATCCTCAGCTGCATTACAATCACATTGTTGTTTGCTGCAAACGGCTATGGCCAGGAGGATACAATAAGAGCTGCCGACTATGAAGATATGAGCCTGAAAGCCCTGTTGAGTATAAAGATCGTTTCAGTTTCTAAAAATTCAGAATCACTGTTTGAGGCCCCTTTATCAGCATCGGTTATTACCAGGGAAGAAATAAGAAAAACAGGTTGTACTTCCATTATGGAAGCGTTACGGCTCGTACCCGGCATGATCGTGCGGGAGCAAAGCAATGGTAATTATGATATTCACCTGCGTGGAATGGATAATGTTCCTCCCAATGCACCCTTTGACGGCAATTCTACCACCACACTGGTTATGATCGATAACCGGCCGATCTACAACTACCTGAAAGGAGGAACATTCTGGGAAACCTTACCTGTAGACATTAATGATGTAGAGAAGATAGAAGTAATAAGAGGACCGGCAGCAGCTTTATACGGGCCGAACGCTGTTAGCGGGGTTATAAACATCATAACACGGCATATAAAAAAAGAGGGTTTATATATAGTAGCCAACAGCCGGCAGGGCAGCTATAATACATTTATCAATAATGCTTCCATAGGGTACAAGTCAAAGAAGTGGAGTATGATAGTCTCCGGCAGTTACCAGGGCCGCGGCCGGAGCCAGACATCCTATTATGAAATGTACAGTAACCAATGGCTGGAAAACCCGCCCTACTTTATCAGCATTTTAGGTGATACATTAACCGATTACAAACAACCGGATCCCGGCATGGCAATGAAAAAATATGCGGGCAATGCTTTTTTGAGTTATGATCCTGCAAACAAAATAAAATTCACTCTTTCCGCGGGTATCCAGCATTCAATGGCACAGAAAGTGTCTACTGAAAACGGAGCTACTCCCCTTTCTACTGTTGCTTCCGATAGCCGATACGCTGATCTCCGTGCCAACATAAAAAACATTTCGGCACAGGTTTCTGTTATTAATGGCATACAGACCCCGATCTATCCCGGCAACAAATACGATTTCCATACTACAGATGCTGCTATTGAATATACCTATATAAAAAATGATCTTTCACTCAAACCAGGTTTGAGCTACAGAAGCGCTATTTACGATGACATCAAACATTCCCCTATATCCAGCCATTCGAAAATTTTCAATGCCAGGGGCCAGCTCATTACAAAGACAGCATCCCTTCGTGGGGAATATAAGTTGCTCAATAATAAATTGCGACTGATAGCAGGAGCGGCTGCCAGTAAATTCAATATCCCCGACACAACATATATTTCTTATGAGTTTGCGGCAACTTATAAATTAAATAAACAAAACCTGCTCCGTGCAGTCTGCTCCAGGTCGCCGCGTTCGGCTACGATTTACGACACCTATGTTAACCAGGATGTAATTGAGTTCCAGGTAGGTTATCAGAAATATATGAGGATGACGCAGGAAGGAAACAGGAATTTAAAACTCCTGACAGCTGATATGCTCGAGATCGGTTACAGGGGAACCATTGCCAACAAGCTGAATATTGATGTGGAAATATTCGATATACGCTCAAAGAACTATAACAGCATTGCGTATAATCCGTCTTATGTAAAAATAAATGGCAACGATACCATCGTGGTAACGCCTCTTATCCCAACCAATCTTCCTGTGACCCTGCACCAGCTGGGCATCACTGTATCATTGATCTATCAGTCGGCAAAACTACAGGTAAAACCTTATATCAGCTTTCAGCGATCAAGGATAAAGAATTATGCGCCGTTTCTTAATACACCCGACGCTGCCTGGCCACTACTGAATAACCCGGCTCAAAATAATATCTATTCAGGAATGGGAACCGAAGAGGCACTTAAAAGCACACCGCTCGTGTTCGGTGGAGCAACTGTTAATTATATACCTGCTGCAAAATTCAATATCAACATGAGCGCCTATTATTATTCATCTCAAACTTATTACCATGTATCTAACATCGTATTTAATGATGGCATCCGGGGTATTGATCATATCAATGCGAAATTAATTTTAAACGCCACTGTATCGTACCAGGCGCTAAAAGGGTTACACCTGTTTTGCAGCGGCAAAAATATATTGAATGACAGGTCAAGAGAGTTTTTCAAATCGGATGATGTGCCATTTATGTTCCTGGGAGGTATAAATTTTGAATTTTAAGACTATGAATGTTAGCATTAAAAAAAGGATCTATTGGAGTTTTACCTTGCTGGTAATGCTGTTTGTGGCTAATGGCATTGTTTCTATCATTACACTAAATGATAACATGAAATTATCCCATCGCCTCACTACTGTTATAGACCCTTCTTTACTGGCTATTGAAGACTTCCAGGATATGCTCGTAGAATCAAAAATGTATTCTACGGGCTGGGTATTTTTGAGATCAAGCCAGGCAGACAAAGATGCTTTACAAAAACTTCATGATACCGATTATCCAAAAATGAAACTGAGATTGACCGGGTTGTTTTCAAAGTTGTATGACAGGTCAATGGCAGACAGCCTCAGTAAAGTATTTAGCGGTTTTGAACAGGTCCTCGCCATCGAAAAAAAGATCATTTCATCTTTGCAGAAATTTGAGGACTATGATGACCCTGTTGCAAAATTCGAATCAGAGCGGATGCTCGAAGATGAGATACTTCCGCTTACTGCCAAATCAATGAATACACTCGGCAAAATTGTTTCTTATGAACAAACCGTGAGGCAGCAGCAGAATACTGTTCTCAAACATTCTCTCATGCTTCTGCGAACACTGATCTCAGTCCTTGCTATAACGATCATTTGTATTGGTATTTTTCTTTCCGTTTATTTTGCCCGGATCATTATATCGCCGATCAATAAAATAAGAAAGATCATTAATGACCTTGGCAAAGGAATTTTGCTAAAAGTAAATTATGAAGAGAAAAAAGATGAGATCGGGGAAATGGTCAACGCTGTAAATAACCTTTCAGAAAAATTGCAGGGTACAGCAAATTTTGCCAATGAAGTAGGTTCAAGGAATTTTGATGTGCCGTTCCAGCCACTCGGTACAGAGGATGTTTTAGGCAAGGCGCTCATTAAAATGCGTGACAACCTTAAAAGAAATCAAATTGAATTACGGGAAGCAAATACTGAAATACAAACCATCTATGACGCCTCTCTTGATGCAGTTATTATTATTGATGAAGTTGGAAAAATCGTAAAGTGGGACCATAAAGCAGAAATATTATTTGGTTGGAAAGAAGATGAGGTGATGGGAAAGTCATTAACGGATAATATTATTCCTGTGCAATACAGGGAAGCGCATGAAAAAGGGATGCGCCATTTTTTCAGAACGGGCGAAGGGCCTGTATTAAGCAAAACAATTGAGGTGTCGGCCCTGCGGAAAGATAATACTGAGTTCGATATTTCATTAAGTATTTCGCCCGTACTTATTAAAGACAGGTACAGGTTCATTGGTTTTATCAGGGATATCACTTCAAGAAAAAAAGCCGAGGCAAGGCTACACAGGTCAGAAGCAGCGCTTGAAATGAATAATAAAGAACTGACTCAAAAGAATGCCGAGCTGGAACAATTCGCCTACGTAGCATCACATGATCTCCAGGAGCCGGTACGTACCATTTCCGGGTTTGCAGAAATGCTGCGGATGCAATACGAGGGGAAACTGGATGCAAAAGCTGATAAATGCCTGTCATTTATAATACAGTCTTCAGACAGGATGAAAGTATTTATCAATGACCTGCTTCAATATTCACGTATCGGGAATGAAAAAATAAATAAAGAAGTTAATTGCTCTTTTATACTTGCTGATGTGCTTGCTGATCTCGGGAAGGCTATAGAAGAAACGCAGGCTGAGATCGACGTAGATCCCCTGCCGCTCATTAGCGGTTATCCAACTGAGATCAAACAGGTTTTTCAAAACCTCGTGGTTAATGCCATTAAGTTCAGGAAGAATGACAGTGTTCCAAAGATCAGCATCTCGGCTCAACTGAAGAACGGTGACTGGGAATTTAGTTTTTCTGATAATGGTATTGGAATAGAAGAACAGTATAATGAAAAGATATTTATCATTTTTCAGCGCCTGCATACCAGGAATGAATACCAGGGATCGGGTATCGGCCTGTCAAATTGCAAAAAAATAATTGAATTACACAAAGGAAAGATATGGGTAAGATCCAAACCCGGTGAAGGAAGTACTTTCTATTTTACCATTCCACAAAAAACAAACCTATGACACAAAAACTGAAAAGCGTATTACTTATTGATGATGATGAACCAACAAATTATTTCAACAGCCTGGTCATCGAACAAACCGGTTGTACTGATCATGTGCGGATCGCTCAAAGTGGCCAAAAGGCACTTGAATACCTTAGCAAACGCGGGCATTTAGAAGGATCTCCTGAAGGGTTTCCCTGCCCTGACCTTATTTTCCTGGATATAAACATGCCTGCAATGAATGGCTGGGAATTTCTGGAAAAATACAGGCAACTTAAAGAAGAACAAAAGGGGAAGACCATATTTGTGATGTTAACTACTTCGCTTTTTTCGGAGGATGCATTAAAAGCTAAAGCAATACCTGAGATCTCCGGTTTTGAAACCAAGCCTTTAACACCGGAAGCCATTGATAAGATATTAAAAAAATATTTTTTTTGCGATAATAATGAAGACAAAGCAATTGCGCCCGTTTTTGTTCAACCTGTTCCGCACCACTATATCCATAAATAAAATGAAAACATCAGACCTGGAAATTAACCCGTTACTACCTGCAGACAAAAAAGAAAAAGGATCTATATCCCTTAGTGAAGATGTAAGGGTAACCAATGAACAATTAATAAAAGCATACAGCGACCTGGAAATTTTCTTTGAAAATGTTGAAGAAGTATTGTTTTCTATTGACATGGTCAATTTCAAGGTTATCCAGATGTCGGCGGCATGCAAAAAAATATATGGTTACAGCCCCGGTGAATTTATTGCCGACATTAAACTATGGATAAAACTTATTCACCCCGAGGATAAAAATGTTATTGAAGGCAATGATGAAAAGCTTGCTGCAGGGAAAACAGTTATCAATCAATACCGCATTGTTCACAAAAACGGCAGTATCCGGTGGATAGAGGGAAAACTTATTCCAACACTTGATAAAAAAGGTTTACTGACCAGGATAGATGGCATAGGTAAAGATATCACGGAAAACAAACTCGCTGAGAAGTCCCTGCAACGGTCGGAAGCCAACCTGCGCACTATCCTCGATAATACCGACGCGGGCTATCTATTAATTGACGTTGACCTCAAAATCATTTCATTCAATGAGCGGGCCAGGATATTCGCAGAGCGTGATCTTCATCAAAAACCGGCTGAAGGTGATTATATAATTGATTATTTCGTACCGGAAAGAAAAGTCGCCATAAAAACAATGATGGAGGATGCACTCCTTGGTAACAATAATAGCTATGAATTAAAGTATCTCCAGCCGGATAATTCAACAATCTGGTATCATATTCACTTGTTTGGTATATCAAATAAGGACGGGGATATTTTTGCATTGAGCCTTTCGGTAAATGAAATAACTGAAAGAAAGCTGGCAGAAGATAAACTTAACCGGCTAAATACCGCCCTCGAAAAAAGAGCAGCAGAACTGGCGGATTCAAATGATGAACTGGAAAGATTTGCATATGTGGCGTCGCATGACCTGCAGGAACCCGTGAGAATGGTAAGTAGTTTTTTGGGATTGCTAAAAAATAAATACAACCACCAGCTTGATAAGGAAGCCCGGAGATACATAGATTTTGCTGCAGGTGGCGCAGAAAGAATGAAGTCACTGATAAGTGACCTGTTGGAATTTTCCAGGATAACAACCGTTAAAAAAGATCATACACTTATCAACTTAAATGAACTGGTAAATAAAACCCTTCACATTTTACGTATCCAGTCAGAAGAGTCCCAGGCAACTATAACCTTTACAAAACTTCCTGAATTGCCTGGCGATGAATCCCAGCTTATGCAATTATTTCAAAACCTCATCGGGAATGCAATAAAGTACCGGGGGAATTCAGCACCGGTCATTACAATAGGATCTGTTGAAAAAGATCATGACTGGGAATTTTTTATAAATGATAATGGCATAGGAATAGCTCCTGACCATTTTGATAAGATTTTTGTGATCTTTCAAAGATTACACAACCGCAATGAATATTCCGGCACAGGTATGGGCCTGGCGATCTGCAAAAAAATTGTTGAATTGCATGGCGGAAAGATCTGGGTAGAATCATCCGGGGAAACAGGAAGTTGCTTTTATTTTACTATTCCAAAATTGAACAATATTTAATACGAACATACGATCCAAAACCTATCCTAAACAAATCAAAATGAATAATTCCCACACTGTGCTGATCATTGAAGACAATATCGGTGATCAAATATTACTGGAAGAGAGCCTTAAGAGTACCAAACTCATAATAGAGCGGGTAAGCATCGCAGGTACAATAGCGGAAGCGATGCTCCTTTTAGAACAGGAAAGTTTTTCAATTATTTTCCTGGATCTTTTTTTACCGGATAGTGCAGGCCTGGAAACACTGCACCTGTTATCAAAAGATTATCCAGGTATTCCTGTCATTATTTCTTCAGGATTGGCTGATACCAAGATAGCCATAAAAGCCATATCAATGGGGGCACAGGATTTCCTGATCAAAGGTGAATTTAGTGTTCCAATGCTGGAAAAGGCTTTCCTGTATGCAATAGGGCGTAATGAAGCAGAACAGTTAGTGAAATCTTCTGAAGAAAAGTACCGCCATTTATTTGATAACAACCCTGCAGTAATATTTATCTGGGATATGGATGATTTCCGGATACTCAATGTAAATGATACTGCTGTACATTTATTCGGGTATACAAAAAATGAGTTCTTGCAAAAAACATTACTGGAACTTCGTCCCGAAAAAGAACAGGAAAGACTGATAAATGCAGGAGCAAGGTTGCGGCCTGAAGATGCAAAGACCTCTGGTTTTTGGAAACAGTTCAATAAGAAAGGTGAAGTAATTCATTTGGATATTACTTCACACAAGATCATGTATCAGGGAAGAAAGGTTATACTTAGCCTGGCAAATGATATTACCCAAAAGGTCTTACTGGAAGAAAAACTGGAGGATGAAAAAATAAAAAAGCAACAGGAGATAACCGCTGCTGTAATAACAGCACAGGCGCATGAACGTACTTTCCTCGGTGAAGAATTGCATGACAATATCAACCAGATCCTGGCTACTGCTAATCTTTACCTGGATTGTGTATTATCAGATGCTGTGCCAAGGATCAGCCTGGTACAAAACAGCAAGGACCTGGTTAAAGATGCCATGGAAGAGATCAGGAAACTTTCAAAGACATTGCTCCCTCCCACCCTGGGTGAAGGTGGCTTGCAGGAAGCTTTAAATGATACGATCGAAAGTATCCAACTTGTGAATGACCGCATTCAATTTTTCACTGATTGGCAGGTACCAGATGAAAGCCTGCTTAATGACAAATTGAAAATAACCATTTTCAGGATCGTGCAGGAGCAGTTGAATAATATATTTAAACATGCAAAGGCTTCGCATATCATTATCGGCTTAAAACAGGAGAATGAAGTATTGCAATTACGCATACACGATGATGGTGTGGGATTTGATACATCACAAAAAAGAAACGGAATAGGACTACAAAATATTTTCGGAAGAGCATCTTTGTTAAGGGGCACAGCCAGTATCAACTCCCGGCCCGGCGAAGGATGTGAATTGACTGTAAATTTTGATACACGATTTTTGCCTGCTACGGAGGTTCCCATATTGTCAGGAATCGAACAATAGATAATTCCAGGATGTTTGAACATTACAATGGTTGATATGAGTTTGAAGTTCATCGCTTGCAGGAGACAGCGCGGCGGCTCATTTAGATAGGAAAATACTATAAATTTGGGACGCCAGTTGCGGTGAAAAACAGATCAATGTATATGAAAGCACAGCTATTTATATGGATGATGGCCGGCCTCTCCTTTTTAAACAACCCGGTCGTCAACTCAAAAAAAACAGCAAGACAGGTTCCTCTTAAAATACAGCTAACTGTTGCGGCTAAACACATTCTTTTCGTAGGAAACAGCCTTACTTATACGAATGATCTGCCTGGTATTGTAGCCCGGATAGGGAGAGACAGTGGAATAGAGATCAAAACAGTTACAATTGCTTATCCCAATTATGCATTAGAGGATCATTGGAACGATGGTAAGTTGCAGGCGCATATTGCATCGGGTAAGTATGATTATGTAGTAGTACAGCAAGGACCGTCTTCGCAACCTGATGGCAGGGCGATGCTTTTCGAATATGGGGCAAGGATCAAAAGCTTGTGCGACAGACATAACGTTAAACTGGTATTCTTTATGGTTTGGCCCGCATTGGCAAATTTTAAAATGTTTGACGGGGTGATAACAAACTACCGTGATGCTGCAGTGGCAACCAATTCCTTGTTGTGCCCGGTGGGACAGGTATGGAAAGATCATTTCCAGGCAACAAATGACTTTACATATTATGGCCCCGATGGCTTTCATCCCTCATTAAAGGGCAGTGAAAATGCTGCCTGGTTAATTTATAAGACCTTATTTAAGTAATGGTATCCTGATAACATAAGCTCCGCCTGAAGCTATTGAAAACAATAAAGTTTCGGCTTCGCGAAAACATATATCAGCGATGGTTTGAAACGCGGATAACACGGATCCAACCGTATTCGCGGATCAATGTTGCAAGTACAGCATATTCCGGGGAAATAAGATCAGTGTTTATTTGCTCAATCAGCGTTAACTGTGTGTTGTTTATCAATAAAAACGGGCTTGAAAGTATTCAAGCCCGTCCGTTAATAATATTTATTTCTAATCCTTGATCAGCTTCATGCTTTGCTTCTTATTACCCTGTAATACCTGTACCAGGTAAATTCCCGGGATAAAGTTCTTACCGAAAATATACTGATTATGCATGGGGCCTTCAGTTTGATAAACCTTGTTACCCAAAAGATCCGTTACAACGATCGATACTTTATCATTGCTATAGCCTTTTAGCACAAGCGTGAATTCCGAGCTTGACGGGTTTGGATAAGCTTCAATGATCAAAGCTTTGTCTCCATTGGCATTTTTACTGCTGTTATCAGCATCGCCGTTATTGGCAACTGGCTTGCTCTTCGACGTATTAGAAATGCCCGTATTGGCAAAGGTTGTACAGTTATTTATCGTCAATGTCCTGGATGATGTTACCGGGTTACCACAAGCAGGCGTAACTGTATACTTGATGCTTGTTGTTCCTGATGTTAATCCTTTGACCAGCCCCGTTGATGCATTGACCGATGCCACTGAAGAGCTTGAACTGCTCCAGGTTCCGCCGGGATTACCATTGCTTGTAAAAGTTGTTGTCGCGTTTATACACAATGATGAACTGCCACTGACCGTACCGGCATTGCCGACAGTTACGGGGTTAACTGTAATTGTTTTCGAATTGCTTGCATTACCGATACAGGCTTTTACTGTATATGTTATCACCGACGTTCCTGCAGTTAATGCCGTTACATTTCCTGTTACAGTATTAACAGTCGCAACAGCAGTATTACTGCTGCTCCAGGTACCACCTGTACTTCCATTAGTTGTATAAGGAGTGCTGGTTCCTGCACATACAGTTGAATTCCCGTTAACAATTCCTGCATAAGGGAATAAACTGATCGTAATAGATTTATAGGAAGATACCGGTGCATTGCAACCACTGTTTACAGTGTAGATAATATTCGCCGTACCGAAGAACAATGCGATCACATACCCATTTGGAGTTACATAAGCAACCCATGGATTGCTGCTGCTCCATACGCCACCGGGATCGCCATTACTTGTAAATTGAGATATTTGTAATGAGCAATATGGTGTAGTGCCACTGATGGTTCCCGCATTTGCATTTGGACGAACCGTTAGTGTTTTAATTGACTGTACCTGGCCGCCACAACTTGTACTTACTTTGTATGTGATATTTGTTGTGCCCGCTGATAAAGCTGTTACCAGGCCGGCCGCATTCACAGTTGCCACCACGGGGTTGCTACTGCTCCAAACCCCGCCGGTATTGCCATTGCTGGTATAAGCTGCAGTTGTACCTATACATAGTGGTGAGTTACCACTGACCGTTCCGGCATTTGTATTCAACCCAACCGTTAATGTTTTGAATGATGAAACAGGGGCGTTACAACCTGTACTGACTATGTAGGTGATATTTGTGGTACCGGCTGTTAAAGCTGTTACTACTCCTGCGGCATTCACTATTGCAATTGAAGGGTTGCTGCTGCTCCAGGTACCACCGGCATTGCCGCTGCTGCTGTAAGTTGCGGTTGCACCTATACATAGTGGTGAGTTACCACTCACGGTCCCGGCATTTGCATTCGGGCTAACCGTTAATGTTTTGAATGACACGGCCGGGCTGTTACAACCAGTATTCACTGTGTAGGTGATATTCGCTGTTCCGGCTGTTAACGCTTTTACCAGGCCTGCCGCTGTTACAGTTGCAACGGCAGTGTTACTGCTGCCCCAAAC
This sequence comes from Ferruginibacter sp., assembly GCA_040006715.1. Taxonomy (GTDB): domain Bacteria; phylum Bacteroidota; class Bacteroidia; order Chitinophagales; family Chitinophagaceae; genus Ferruginibacter. Next base: position 31,990 of record JBDTWL010000031.1, read on the forward strand.
CCCACCGGCATTGCCATTGCTTGTATAAGTAGTAGTTGCATTTATACAGAGTGGTGAAGTACCGGCAACTGTTCCCGCATTTACATTCGGGCTAACCGTTAATGTCTTAGATGATGAAACAGGGCTGTTACAACCTGTATTCACGGTGTATTTGATATTTGTTGTGCCGGCTGTTAAGGCTGTTACCAGGCCTGCAGCATTCACTGTTGCAACGGCAGTATTACTGCTGCTCCAGGTTCCGCCTGCATTGCCATTGCTCGTATAAGTAGCAGTTGCATTTATACAGAGTGGTGAATTACCCGAAACCGTTCCTGCACTTACATTCGGACTCACCGTTAATATCCTGAACGATGAAATAGCGGTACCGCTGCAACTTAGGCCAGCCGTATAAGTAATATTTGTTGTACCCGCTGATAGTGCTGTTACCAGGCCTGCTGCATTCACCGAAGCTACTGCCGGGTTACTGCTGCTCCATGTACCACCCGCACTGCCGTTACTGGTGTAACTAGCGGTTACGCCAATACACAATGGGGAGTTACCGCTGATGGTGCCCGCACTTACATTATTCTGCCCAACCGTTAATGTTTTGAATGAGGAAGCCGCAGCCGAGCCGCCGCAGCTTGCACGAACCGTATAAATGATGTTTGTTGTACCGGTTGTTAATGCTGTTACCAGGCCCGCGGCATTCACGGAGGCAACAACAGGGTTGCTGCTGCTCCAGGTTCCACCCGCACTGCCATTGCTTGTGTAAGTAGCGGTTGCACCTATACACAATGGCGAATTCCCGCTGACAGTGCCGGCACTGGCATTATTGCCGACCGTTAATGTTTTGAAGGAAACGGCCGGGCTATTACATCCCGTATTGATCGTATAAGTAATGTTTGTTGTTCCGGCAGTTAAAGCTGTTACCAACCCTGCGGCATTTACTGTTGCAACGGACGTGTTACTGCTGCTCCATGTTCCTCCTCCATTACCATTACTGGTATAAGCAGCTGTAGCACCTATACATAATGGTGAGTTGCCGCTTACAGTTCCGGCATTTGCATCGACGCTGACCGTCAAAGTTTTGAATGATATGGCAGGGCCGTTACAGCCTGCGCTGACCGTGTATGTAATGTTTGTTGTACCTGGCGATAATGCTGTTACCGAACCTGCGGCAGTAACTGATGCAACTGAAGGGTTGCTGCTGCTCCATACGCCACCTGCATTACCATTACTTGTATAGTTTGTAATTACTCCTTTACATACAGGAGATAAACCTGAAACGATGCCGGCATTTGCATTGGGGCTAACCGTTAATGTTATGTAAGATATGGACGGGCCGTTACAACCTGTAACTGTGTACGTGATATTTGTTGTGCCGGCTATTAAGGCTGTTACAATACCTGCTGCATTCACTGTTGCCACTGCAGGGTTGCTGCTGTTCCATAAACCTCCTCCATCACCATTACTGGTAAACGTTGTTGTTGCCCCTATACACAATGTTTGCAGGCCGAAAAATAATGTCCCTGCATTTGCATTTGGATTAACCGTTAATATTTTAACCGATGAAACCGGGCTATTGCAACCTGTACTGACGAGGTACGTAATATTTGTTGTTCCTGCTGTCAAAGCTGTTACAATTCCTGCAGCATTTACTGATGCAACAGATGGATTGCTACTCGTCCAGGCCCCGCCGCCATTGCCACTGCTTGTATAGTTTGCAGTTGCACCTATACACAGTGGTGAGTTACCACTTACGGTTCCGGCATTTGCATTCGGACCAACCGTTAATTGCTGGAACGATGAAGCCTGTCCGCTACAAGCTGTACTGATCGAGTATGTTATATTTGTTGTGCCGGCTGATAAAGCTGTTACCAGGCCTGCAGCATTTACTGATGCCACTGAAGGGCTGCTGCTGCTCCATGCCCCGCCTGCATCACCATTGCTTGTATAAGTAGCAGAAGCTCCTATACACAGTGCCGGGGTGCCGCTGACAAGTCCTGCATTGGCATTTGCACCCACTGTTAAGGCTATGTATGATGAAACCGGGCCGTTACAACCTGTACCAACGGTATAGCTGATATTTGTTGTGCCGGCTGTTAAAGCTGTTACCAAACCTGCCGTATTCACTGTAGCAACCAGTGGGTCGCTACTGCTCCATGTACCACCTGCATCACCATTGCTTGTATAAGTCGCCGTTCCCCCGATACATAATTGAGAAGGGCCACTGACGCTTCCGGCATTTGCATTTGGATCAACTGTTATTAGTTGCGATGCAGAAACCGGGCTGTTACAACCGGTATTAACTGTATATTTTATTGTTGTTGTGCCTGCTGTTAAAGCGGTTATCAACCCTGTGGCATTTATAGTCGCAACGGCAGTATTGCTGCTGCTCCAGGTGCCGCCTGCATCACCATTGCTGCTATAAGATGCAGTACCGTTTATACATAATTCCAAGATCCCTGTTAGCGTTCCGGCATTTGCATTTTGCCCCACTGTTAATGTCTTTAAAGATGTTACAGGAGCATTACAGCCCGTACTAACTGTATATTTAATATCAGTTGTACCTGCCGTCAAAGCGGTTACGATCCCTGCAGCATTCACTGTCGCTACAGCAGGATCGCTGCTGCTCCATGTTCCGCCTGCATCACCATTGGTTGTATAGTTCGCGGTTGCACCTATACATAATGGTGAGGTTCCGCTGACCGTTCCGGCATTTGCATTTGGATTGACCGTTATTGCTATGAATGATGACCTGGGACTGTTACAACCTATGCTAACCGTATACGTTATATTTGTTGTACCCGCTGTTAATGTTGTTACCTGGCCGGCCGCATTCACTGTTGCAACCGCCGTATTACTACTGCTCCATGTTCCATTTGCATCACCATTACTGCTATAGCTTGCAGTTGCTCCAATACATAGTGCCAACGATCCTGAAACCGTTCCTGCATTTGCATTCGCGGAAACTGTGAGCGATTGAGATGCACTAAAATTACCATTGCAGCCAATTACTGTATAAGTGATATCTGAAGACCCCGCTCCTACCGCTGTCACTATACCGGTGTTCTGATCTACTGTGGCAACTGATGTATTTGTACTGCTCCACATCCCTCCTGTACTGCCATCACTTGAATAAGGAGTTGTTGCACCTATACATAATGGAGAGTTGCCAGTTACCGTTCCGGCATTTACCGGGCCTCCAACTGTTATTGTTGCGGAACTGATCGGGTTACCTGAAACTGAACAACCATTAGCGGCTGTTACACTGGTAAGATTAAAAGTTGTTGTAGCTGTAGGTACATACGCTGCAAATACTACATCGACCCAATAATTTGAATTCCCGGCAGCATTATCGGGGAAAGTACTGGCACCTGTATAGCTATACACACCATTGGGTTCTGCTCCTGTACTTTGTGGCGACATTAGAGAATTCCCATTGGAATGGCCGCTACTTAAAAAATAATTATAGCTCCTGGAATAATTACCCAGGGGTAAAAAGTAAGAAGCAACATAGACCGTATTAGGGGTTACATCAACAGGTGTTGCAAATGATACTTCCTGCCAGCCCGATGTTGTTTCATTTATGAAAGTTGCTGAAGCTAAAAGTGTTCCAGACTGGCTCCACAAAGAACCAATATGTGTTCCACCGTTAACGGCACCTCCTTTATAAAAGCGGATCCCCCTGATCACACCGGATCTAGTTGTTGTAAACTTAACACCCAGTTCAACGCCATTATTATCTGTTACAGTAGCTTCATTAGGTGTGCTTGAAGGAGTCCATATCGACTCATTGGGATCAAAAGCACGAAATGGTTGTGCAACTGTAATGCCGGTATAAAGAGTTGAATTTATAAGTAATGAATAGGGTGAAGGGCCCGATGCTGCAGTCAATTGCAACATCATCGGCGCTCCCGGGCAAACAATTGCATTAAGTGCTCCAATTGTACCGCTTACATTTTGATATACTGTTAGTACAGCAGGGATCGAATTATCATGACCCTGATTATTTGTCCATACTGCACGGTATTGATTGTTATTATCTGCATACACTGCCGTGAAAGCATAAGTGCCAGAAATCGCCCCCGGGATATTATTCCAGGTTAATCCATTATCTGTACTTTTTTCCCACTGAACGGTCGGTGTTGGTATCCCGATCGCTGAAGAAGTGAAGCTGACAACGCTATTTGCGCAGGTGCTTATTGAACTCGGCTTGGTTACTACAGTAGGTGACGATAATGCACCGGTAGTAAAGCTCCATGTATAATTTGATGCCAAAGGGTTGCCTATAAGATCTTTGATGACCGGCTCTGTTTGCCCTCCTTTCAAAGTAACGGTATAAGTAGTGCTTGGAGCCAGGTCAGCGTTAGGCGTAAACGTTATTACCGATCCGCCCGTTAAAGTAACGACACCTGAAACGAGCACATTACCCGGCCCGGCCAAAGTAACCGTTGATCTTGTTACAGAAGCAGGATTTAGTGCTTCATCAAATGTTGCTGTCGGATGAACATTCAAAGCGTTTCCTGTACTCGTATTGGGAGGTGTAATAGTTACAACTTGTGGCGCTATTACATCGTTTGATTCAAATATTACGTCTGCGAAATAATTACTTGACCCAAAGGTAGTTTCCGGAAATACTGGTGTACCATTATAGGCATATACCCCGTTCCCTCCATCTTCTCCATTGGCAAGGCCACGAAGAAATCCATTCAATACAGGTTGTGTAAAGAAGGGATCCACTTTTGTGAAATCACCTGAAGCAGAAAAATAAGAAACAACATATGTGGTATTGGGAGTGATCGCTACCGGCGTTGATAAGGCTACTGTCTGCCAACCTGAAGCTGACTCATTCGTAAAGGTTGCAGTTCCCAGCAAAGTTCCTGTACTGCTCCACAAATGTCCTGTATGCACACCCGTTACCCCGGTGCCTTTATAATACCGGAAACCGGTTACGTTACCCGTAATACTGCTCCTGAATTTCATTCCCAGTTCAACAGGGAGCCCCGTAAATAATGCCGGCGGCAAAGCCGGATAAGATGAATTGAATACAGAATATATGAATGGACCAGATAATGTTACATTGATACAGTTTGCAGAACCTGGTGCGCCGGGAACCTCAAGATTACCCAGGTCATCCCAGGCCCTAACCTTGATCGTTATAACGCCATACCCAGATGGGGAAAATGTATATGACCAGTTCTCCAACCCTGTTGCCGTGTTCCAGGTCGTTCCATTATCGAGCGATACTTCCACTCCTGCCACTGCACCTGTTCCATTGTCAACAGCAGTACCGGTAATGGTGACCAGCGCTCCGGCAACAGTTGAGTTATGTGCCGGTGAAGTGATGGTTGAATTGGGTGCAAGCGCATCAGCACCGATCGTTGGAACAACAAGCCCTGGCTGTAATGAGCCTGCTTCCGCAGCCATATCATGTAAAAGATTAACAGTGAACTGCTGTGCATCTGTACTTACCGGCTGTAGCGGCGGTGTAGCGGTATTGAGATCATGTGAATCATCCAGTCCCCATGCCCACTGCATGGTGCCTGCGCCAAATACCAATGCCCCGCTGCTGTGACGGTATAAAGACATTTTATGAGTAAGGCCGGCCTGTACAGTGTTTGATAAAACTATCCTGTGAGCGGGGTAAGTTTCGGTGAATTGTTCGGGGTCCCACTCGTTTCCCAATGTCCCGTATGGTAAAACAGCTGTTTGACCTGCGCCAAGTGAAGCGATGCTTGTATTTTTCCAAAACCTTAAATTCTTATACGTATCCGGAACTTTTATCGAACCGGTGGTTTGCGTCCAGCTCATCTGTCCGGAAAACGAGCCTTCCGGCTTACAGCCATCATTAGCCGCATATGCCGGGGAACAGCCATCTCTCCATAAACCAGTCCATACATTAGGTAACGGGTCACATTTACCTCCGCAAATATTTTCTCCCATTGTTCCTTCCTTGTAACAAACCAAGGTCTGGTAACTATTTTCCCATCTTGTTTTCCAGTACATCTCATTCCCGCTGAAGAATGCAATGTGTACGCCATTGCCCCTGGCAGTTTCTAATTTATTGCGTTGTTCCAGTGAATAATATTCATCGTGCCCAACTGATAAGAGCACCTTATGATTGGCAGGTGTAATAGCAGATGCATCCCTTGCCATATCCATATCCGTTGTATAACTCACGTTGTATCCATTCTTTTCCAGGAACCTGATCATCGGGTATTCAGAATTAAAGAAATTGGTTTTATCTCCACGAAGGTGAAGGGGCCGTTGATAGCTTACTTTGGTTGCGTGCGTAGAGCCGGGTACCGGGGTTGCTGCACCATAAAAAGAATTACCTCCATAAAGATTATAAGCCTGCCAGGTGGCATCTGAAGTTTTAAATAATACCGGTGAATTAGCTGCATCATCTCTAACAACAAAAAGAATGATCGATTTTGCACTAAATGAAGGGCAATCTAACCTTGCTATATAGACGCCGGATACTGCAGTTGCAGGAACCGTCCATTGGCAGGAAACTGCCCAGTTATTACAATCAACTTTACCCGTAGCAGTTTCATAATTATATGCCGGTTGTAAATTACCTGATAAAGAATTGCCAAGATCTGCAATAAACCTTGCGCCTTTACCCTGGTACCATCCCAACCGGTAAATCTTAACCGTATAAGGCATTAGTGTCACCAGTGATTCAACGTCAATTTTAAAGTGAACGGTCTGTCCCTTATTTACACTGAATTCCTGTGCAAAACCTTCAATCGGTGCATTGTCACCTGCATCCCATAAAATTTGGTCTGTGCCGGGCAGGGCATTTTCATCAACGATCGGGTTCTGTGCAAAAGAAATCAAATAGAATCCCATCATCAGACAGGTCAGGATAAATAATTTCCAAAAATGCTTAGGCATAAATTTAGATGTCATACTAGAGGTATTTGTCGTTAAAAAAATCTTGACCTTTGGGAAATTGGCTGATTTCTAAGGAATTGTAAATATCCTAAACGCTTTTTTCGGAGGAATTGATGAAAAGTGGTTGATTGCAGATAGAGGAGTAACCAGCTATTTTAATAATAAAGCAGCTTTGATAAGACAAAAATAATTTTTTTTATTTAAAATCCAAATTAAATGGGCAAAATATTGTGGAAAATTTTACTCACTATCATGAAAGGGTACCCTTTTTCTGATTCTCGTATATACATAAGCATTAGTACATAAACACTGTAACCTTATACTGTTTGAAATTTCCAGGATTATTCATGTGTCCTGAACCAGGGCTGTGATAAATAGAAACTACACATAAAAGACACCCTTTTTAACGGGTTTATGAAGTGAGATGCTGTGTGCAAGAACCAAGATGATTATATATTAAGCAAAAAAAAGCTGAAGGACCTAGCCGGCCTCGTGCCGGACAGCTTTCTTCAGCTTTAATTTTATCCTTGCAGATATTCTGTAAGGATGAAGCTATAAGAACCTGTTCACAAAATATGAATGGTATTCTTTCAGCTTGAATAAAACAAAGTCCATACCAAAAATAAATTTGATACTAATGATTGAAAGAGTATGATCCGATAATATCGAAAAACATTTTAAGAATTGAAAAAAATGGTCAAACTCTAACTTCATAAATCATAATCCCCCCGAACCAAAAACTTAAGGATCCTATGGCTCCAGTGACCCGAACCAGGGCCTTAAAATATTTTTTTGTTAATCTCAATTAATCCCCTACATTTATGCAAACGATTGCATAAAATGAGCCTTACAGTAACCATTGCTGATATTGCTAAAAAACTGAACACCACTTCAGCTACAGTTTCCCGGGCATTGAACGACCATCCCGCGATCAGTGAAAAGACAAAAAAAGCTGTTTTAAAACTGGCAGAAAAACTCAATTACCGGCGCAATACAGTTGCCTCATCATTGCGATCAGGGCAAACAGGTATCATTGGTGTGATCATCCCCAGCGCCGAGATCAATTTCTTTGGTTCCGTGGTCCATGGAATTGAAAGCATGGCCAACAAGCATGGCTACAATGTGCTCATATACCAATCAAATGAATCATGGGAACATGAACAGAAAGGCATCGAGACCTTTTTAAATGCCCGGGTTGATGGTATCATGGTCTCCATTGCAAAAGAAACAAATAACTACACTCATTTCTTAAATGCAAAGAAAGCGAAGATGCCGATCGTTTTTTTTGACAGGGCCAATGATGACCTCGAGATCGATTCGGTTGTGATTGACGATCACAAAGGCGCTTATATTGCTACCACACATTTAATAGAACAAGGCTATTCACGCATTGCCCATATTGCAGGCCCGCAACACATCAAGATCTTTAAAGCAAGGCTCAAAGGATATAAAGATGCCTTAAAGGCCAGCGGTTTTCCCTTTGACCCAAGACTGGTCTACATTGGCGATGTTTCCATTAATGCCGGCAGGCTTGCCATTCAAAAGTTACTGAAATTACCAGATCCCCCTGATGCCGCATTTGCAGTAGAAGATTTTACTGCTATGGGTGCTATCAAAGAATTGAAACAACATAATATATATGTACCCGATGATTTTGGTATCATCGGCTTTGCAAACGAAAGCTTTGGTGAACACATTACTCCTTCCTTATCAACCATTGACCAACAGACTGTAAAAATGGGGAGGGAAGCATTTTCTTTGATGCTGCAGTTGATCGGGGAAAAAGGAAATGGGAAAAAGATCATGCAAAAGAAAATTTTAGAACCTATAGCTGTTTTCAGGAATTCATCATTAAGGAAAAAAATATAACTGCAAAGGCGCGAAGTTGATCTTTTGGGTCTTTGGCCTTGCGAAAAAAAAACCATGAAAATGATACAAATATTAGTTCATATATGCCTGCTGTTTGCATTGCCCGGGTGCAAAAAATCAGGAACGACCAATGATCCTGCGCCCGTAACAGCATTTTTTGCCAAAGGCGCAGATGTAAGCTGGCTGACACAGATGGAAGCTTCGGGAATTAAGTTTTACAACAGCGGCGGAACAGAAACCGAGTGTATGCAGCTCCTGAAAAGCCTGGGAATGAATTCGATCAGGCTCAGGGTTTGGGTAAACCCGGCAAACGGGTGGAACAACACGGCCGATGTTGTTACAAAAGCCACCCGTGCAAAAAATCTTGGCATGAAGATCATGATCGATTTTCATTACAGTGATTCATGGGCAGATCCCGGGCAGCAAACAAAACCGGCTGCATGGGCCGGGCAAGATGTAGCCACACTTCAAACATCTGTATACAATCATACAACTACTGTACTGAATGCTTTGAAAAATGCCGGGGTTACGCCTGATTGGGTACAGGTTGGTAATGAAACAAACGATGGTATGTTATGGCCGGAAGGAAAAGCATCTGTCAACATGATCAACTATACAAAATTCTTTAAGTCGGGTTATGACGCAATAAAATCCGTTAGCCCCACTTCAAAAGTAATGGTGCATGTTTCCAATGGATTTGATAATTCATTATTCCGATGGAACCTGGATGGATTAAAGGCTAATGGCGCAACCTGGGATGTGATCGGCATGTCCTTATACCCATCCTCATCCAACTGGTCAACACTCAACAGTCAATGCCATAGCAATATGAATGATATGGTTTCAAGATTTGGTTCAGAGATAATGATCACAGAAATTGGAATGAACTGGGGACAGGATGCTGCCTGTAATGCATTTGTCACAGATCTTATCAGCAAGGTAAAATCACTTCCCAATAATAAAGGATTGGGAGTCTTTTATTGGGAACCAGAAGCTTATAATAACTGGCAGGGATACCAGCTAGGGGCATTTGATAATTCAGGCAGGCCCACCAGTGCATTGAACGCATTTAATTAAACCTTAGTGCTGCTTTGAGCCTTCATGTCTTCGTGGAAAATATTATAGCCGCAAAGACACGAAGACACAAAGGTTCACAAAGAAAAAGCTAATAAGTTATGATCAAAAAAAATGTTTTTGCTATCCTGCTTTCACTGGGTACACTTGTAGTATCCGCACAACAACGTACAAGAATAAATTTTGATGATAACTGGAAATTTGCTTTCGGCAATGCCAATGACCCGTTGAAAGATTTTAATTACAGCATCGCGACCATCTTTGCCAAAACAGGCGCAGCGCCCAAAACAGCCATTGATCCAAAATTTAATGACAGTTCCTGGCGGCAACTTTCGCTTCCGCATGATTGGGCAGTAGAGTTACCTTTCTCCAATTCACCCAATTTCGATGTACAGTCACACGGTTATAAGCCTGTAGGAGGCGCTTATCCTGAAACAAGTATTGGCTGGTATCGTAAACATTTTATGGTTGAGAAAAAAGATTCAGGCCAGCGCTTTCAAATTCAATTCGACGGCGTATTCCGTGATGCATCTTTCTGGATAAATGGTTTTTACCTCGGCAACAATAAAAGCGGTTATGCAGGAGCATCATATGATATCAGTAATTATCTGAATTATGGTAAAACAAATACAATTGTTGTAAGAGTTGATGCAACACAATTTGAAGGCTGGTTCTATGAAGGGGCAGGTATTTACCGGCATGTTTGGTTGAATCTATACGATCCCGTTCACCTGGATGAAAACCCGGTATTTGTTCATACAAGTGTCCGGGATAACATGGCCACGGTAAATATTGAAATAAGTGTTATAAATGAATCATTGAATCATTCCAACATTACTGTTTCTGCCATCATAACATACAGGAGCGGGAAAGTGATCGGGCAGACAATTGACCAGCCTGTTTCACTTTTTATAAATGAAAATAAAACGATCAAACAGAAATTAACAGTTAATAAGCCAAGGCTTTGGTCTTTGGAAGACCCGTATCTATACCGTGTCATTCCTGTTGTAAAAGCTAATGGTAAAATAATTGATACTGATAAACTTCGTTTCGGTATCCGTACCATAGAAATAAAAACAAATGGTTTATTCCTTAATGGAAAATATGTAAAGATCAAAGGCACCAATAACCACCAGGACCATGCAGGCGTTGGAAGTGCTTTGCCGGATTATCTTCAATACTATCGTATCTTCTTATTAAAGCAAATGGGTTCCAATGCTTATCGTACCAGCCATAATCCTCCCACAAAAGAATTACTGGATGCATGCGACAGCCTGGGCATGCTGGTATTGGATGAGAATCGTTTGCTCAATAGCAGCCCGCAATACATGAACGATCTTGAATGGCTCATCAAGCGTGATAGAAGCCGGACTTCTGTATTCATGTGGTCGATCGGGAATGAAGAGGGCTGGGTTCATACCAACGGCACAGGTAAACTCATAGCATTATCGCTTTTGGCAAAACAAAAAGAACTCGACCCTACCCGGGTGAGCACATATGCTGCAGATGTAGGAAATGTATTCTATGGTATCAATGAAGTGATCCCGGTACGCAGTTTTAACTACCGGCAATTCGCAGTGGCAGATTATCACAAGGATCATCCAACGCAACCAATTCTCGGAACAGAAATGGGTAGTACGGTTACTACCCGTGGCCAGTACACGAAGGACAGCATCAAAGCATACGTTCCCGACCAGGACATTACTGCTCCCTGGTGGGCAAGCACAGCGGAGACCTGGTGGAAACTTGCCGCACCCAATGATTATTGGCTGGGTGGATTCGTGTGGACGGGCCTGGATTATCGCGGAGAACCTACCCCTTATCAATGGCCTAATATCAGTTCGCATTTTGGTATGATGGACGTATGTGGCTTTCCCAAAAATATTTATTATTACTACCAGTCATGGTGGACGGATAAAGATGTGTTGCACATTTCTCCTCATTGGAATTGGTCGCAATCCCCTGCGGGTCCCGGCAAAGAAGGCCAGCCCATTGATGTTTGGGTGAACAGCAATGCAGACAATGTAGAATTATTTCTGAATGGAAAAAGCCAGGGCAAAAAAGATATGCCCCGCAATGGCCATTTACAATGGATGGTAAACTACGAAGCCGGAACATTGGAAGCAGTTGCTTACAAGAAGGGAAGAAAACTTACGACAAAAGTTGAAACAACAGGCAAGGCTGTTGAAGTTATTGTTAGCCCATACAAGACAACCATGATCGCTGATGGAATAGATGCCACAGTTATAAATATAAGTGTTCTCGACAGGCAGGGCCGGGAGATTCCCGATGCGGCGAACCTCATGAAATTCTCAGTAACGGGTGATGCAAAGATCATCGGCGTTGGAAATGGTGATCCCAGCAGCCATGAACAGGATAAATATAATGATAGCGTTGCACAAAGGCATTTATTCAATGGAAAATGCCAGGTAATATTACAGGCCGGAGCAACCAAATCTGTCATTCATTTTGAAGCGAAGGCTGATAGTTTATGGAGCGGCGCAACAGATATCATGACCATACAACCCGGCATTGCACACAATGTAAATGCATCTAACAATACATTTCCAGTGCTGCCATTTAAAGAAACGAAAGTTGATAAAATGCTTGGTGCTGATATTTCCTTTCTCCCCGAGCTTGAAGACAAAGGAATGAAATTCTTTGATACAGATGGCAAACAAAAAGATGCCATTTCAATATTGAAGAACCACGGAATGAACTATATACGCCTCCGCATTTTCAATGATCCTGCCGCAGATAGTGGTTATTCTCCAAAGAAAGGATTCTGCGACCTTCAACATACCTTGCAAATGGCAAAGCGGGTGAAAGCAGCCGGCATGAAGCTCTTACTCGATTTTCATTACAGCGATTACTGGGCCGATCCGCAACACGAGTATATGCCTGCAGCATGGCGGGGAAGATCAATCACAGAAGTGAAACAGGCGCTTTTCGATTATACCAAACAGGTGATGCAGGCTTTGAAAGACCAGGGCACAACTCCAGAAATGGTACAGGTAGGAAACGAGATCAATCACGGTATGGTTTGGCCGCAGGGGTTCATCAATAACCTCGACAGCCTGGCACAACTGGTCTATGCAGGTATCCAGGGAGTGAAAGCCGTTTCTCCATCAACTATCATCATGCTGCACATTGCCTTGGGCGGACAAAATGATGAAAGCAAATTCTTTCTCGACAATATGATAAATCGTGGCGTTCCCTTTGATTTGATCGGCCTCTCGTATTACCCGAGATGGCACAGTACATTGGCCGATCTTGAATATAACCTGGATGACCTTTCTCGCAGGTATAATAAAGACGTTAACGTAGTAGAATATTCTCATCGAAAAAAAGAGATCAATGAACTGGCATTCAATGTTGCCAATGGAAGAGGAAAAGGAACCTGTATCTGGGAACCATTGAGTACGTGGGAGCAGTTCTTTGATAAAAATGGAAAAGCGAATAAAGAAATGCTGGAGATATATGATGAGATCAGCGGCAAATATTTACGATAATGCAGATTTAATTAAACAGTTCTTAGTTAATAAGTTCTTAGTTGAGTTTACATATTTTGATGAAATTATAGAGAACCGCAGCCAACTATGAACTATAACTATGAACTTATTAACTATGAACTTATTAACATGTTAGAAAAAATAAAGCAGGTCTTTATTGCGAAATATAGACAAGAACCAACTGTTTTCCGTTCTCCCGGGAGAGTGAATATATTAGGCGAACACACCGATTACAATGAAGGCTTTGTATTACCGGCTGCGATCGATAAAAATATTTATATCGCTATATCGAAAAGAACAGATAATACGATCAACCTGTATGCTGTTGATTTTGATGATAACTTCAGTTGTGATGTTTCTGATGTAAAGCGATCATCAACACAATGGGCAAATTATATCCTGGGTGTAGTTGATCAATTGCAAAAACAGGGATTTATATTAACCGGTTTCAATGCTGTGGTTGATGGTGATGTTCCCATCGGGGCGGGACTCTCCTCTTCTGCCGCCGTTGAATGTGCAACCATATTTGCATTGAATAAGATGTTTGAACTGGGGCTGGATCGTTTACAAATGGTTCCCCTTGCACAAAAAGCGGAGCATGTATTCGCCGGCGTTAATTGTGGCATCATGGACCAGTTTGCAAGTATGTTCGGGAAGAAAGATCATGTCATTAAATTAGACTGCCGTTCCCTTGATTACGAATATGTTCCTTTTAAACTGGATGGATATAAAATTGTTTTGCTTAATACCAATGTAAAACACAACCTCGCTGCTTCGGAATACAATACCAGGAGGCTGCAATGTGAAAAAGGCATTGCACTTATTGCCAAACATCACCCTGGTGTAAAGAGTTTAAGGGATGTAAGTATGGATATGCTCAATGAATATGTGGAGCCCGTTGATCCATTGGTTTACCAGCGGTGCAGGTATGTTGTGGAGGAAAATGAGCGCCTGCTTGGTGCCTGCGAAGACCTGAAACGTGGAGACATCAGAGCGCTGGGTGAAAAAATGTTTCAAACACACATGGGATTAAGTTATCATTATGATGTAAGTTGTAAAGAGCTTGATTTTTTGGTGGAATATGTAAAATCAAATCCTGCAGTTGCCGGAGCAAGAATGATGGGCGGAGGTTTTGGTGGTTGTACCATCAACCTTGTGAGAGAAGAAGCAATTGAAAAACTGGTGCAGGATATAAGCAAGTCGTATAGTGAAGCAATGGACCTTCCGCTAACAGCTTATATCGCATCAATTGAAGATGGAACTCAAATATGCACTTGATCTCTTTGCGTCCTCGCGGCAAAATTTAACCGCTAAGACGCAAAGACACGAAGTAAAAAATATTATTCCTGGAGAACCATTATCATTTTAATAACAACCAAATCAATGCTATCATGAATGCATTAAAAACAAATGACTACCTCGTATTCCTTTTCTACTTTATTGTAGTTGCAGGGTATGGCTATTGGGTATACAGGAGAAAGAACAAGCAGCCCACTTCTGCTTCGCATGATTATTTTTTAGCAGAAGGCTCGCTGACCTGGTGGGCCATTGGCGCATCACTGATCGCTTCCAATATTTCTGCCGAGCAATTCATTGGCATGAGCGGAAGCGGTTTTAAAATGGGGCTTGCCATTTCATCTTATGAATGGATGGCTGCGCTTACA
>JBDTWL010000032.1:0-41836 GCA_040006715.1 Ferruginibacter sp.
GTATGTGCCTGTAATAAGGCGCTTTTAGGCTTCATAAATACCACTGGCTCATCGGGCAAATCGTTTCCAAGTTCCTTGGCATGTTCCGCATAATTTCGTCCAATACATATAATCTTCATGGCAACGTAAGTTTTTAAAATAGGTTTAGGTTCGAACAACGAAAATAAAGAAAAACACATTAAAAAATCAATATACGTTTTATTTATTCTGTTGGGGTATAACTGAGGTTATTTACGCGGCTCATTGTCATCTCTAACCCAATACTGGCAAAGCTTTCAATTATCTCTACTGATTTTTGGATTTTATAATTCACCACTGGAATTTCTGCTTTTTGCCACTTACCAAGTACAAAATCTGCCTGCATTCCCCTGGGAAATTTGTTCCCGATGCCAAATCTCAGCTTCGGATATGCGTCGGTACCCAGGATGTTCTGAATATCCTTCAGGCCATTATGCCCGGCATCACTCCCACTGCCCCTCAAACGAAGTTTGTCCAATGGCAAAGCCAGGTCATCCACAACAGTAAGTGTATGGTCCAATGCAACCTTCTCTTTGTCTATCCAGTATTTAAAAGCCCTGCCACTCAGGTTCATGTAAGTGGTGGGGCAGATACATACGAACATTTTTCCTTTCCACTTTACTTCTGCAGCAAAGGCAAGCCTGTCAACCTTAAACATTCCACCATGCTTCAATACAAAAGCATTTACCACATCAAAACCTATATTATGCCGGGTATGTGCATATTCTTCTCCGGCATTTCCAAGGCCAACGATCAAAAATTTAGACATGATTCAACAAATAAAAACACGAATTGAAGACACGAATTAAGAAAGAAACTATCTTATTTTATTCGTGTAACCTGCCTGCCGGCAGGTTAGCTTTAATAATTCGTGTTATAAAAAAATTACATTATTTCACTCAGGTGTTGCTGAAGGTCCGCATCGGTCTTAATAAGAACATCCCTTGTCTTACTCCCCTGGTTAGGGCCAACGATACCGGCAGCTTCGAGCTGGTCCATCAGTCTCCCGGCTCGGTTATATCCCAGCTTCATTCTTCTCTGGAGCAGGGATGTGCTTCCGCTTTGGCTGGTTACGATCAACCTGGCAGCATCCTCGAACAGGGAATCCTTGTCATTGACATCAAAATCCCTTCCTTCCATTTCCTTTTCATCCACGTATTCGGGCAACAGGAATGCATCGGGGTATCCCCGCTGGGCGCCTATAAAGTCTACGATCTTATCTACTTCAGGTGTATCTACAAAAGCACATTGCAGGCGTACGATCTCACCATTATAACTGATAAGCATATCACCTTTCCCGATCAGCTGCTCGGCGCCGCCTGCATCCAAAATGGTACGGCTATCGATCTTGCTGCTCACTTTAAAAGCAATACGTGCAGGAAAATTCGCTTTGATGGTACCGGTGATGATATTTACCGACGGCCTTTGTGTAGCAATGATGAGGTGAATACCGATCGCCCGGGCAAGCTGTGCCAGGCGTGCGATGGGCATTTCCACTTCCTTACCGGCGGTCATGATCAGGTCGGCAAACTCATCCACAACCAATACAATGAATGGCAGGAACTGGTGGCCCTTTTCGGGGCTTAACTTGCGGGCAATGAATTTTTCGTTGTACTCGCGGATATTCCTGCAACCTGCTTCTTTCAACAGGTCGTAACGGTTATCCATTTCAATACACATGGCATTGAGGGTATGAATAACTTTTTTGGTATCGGTAATGATGGCGTCTTCTTCCCCGGGAAGTTTTGCCAGGAAATGCTTCTCGATCGTTCTATAAATACTAAGCTCCACTTTTTTGGGATCAACCAATACAAACTTAAGTTGTGAAGGATGCTTCGAATAAAGCAATGAGACCAGGATCGCATTCAGTCCGACAGATTTACCCTGCCCGGTAGCACCTGCCATCAGCAAGTGGGGCATGTTGGTAAGGTCTACGATAAAATTTTCATTGTCGATCTTCTTCCCAATAGCTATAGGCAAAGAGAACTGGTTTTTCAGGAATCTTTCACTGGACAGCAATGTTTTCATGCTTACCAAAGTCTTTTTCGCATTAGGCACTTCAATCCCAATGGTGCCCTTGCCCGGTATAGGGGCAATGATACGTATACCAAGTGCAGCAAGGCTGAGAGCAATATCATCTTCCAGGTTCTTTATCCTGGATATGCGCACACCAGCCGCTGGGATAATCTCATACAGTGTTACGGTGGGGCCAACGGTTGCAGATATGCGCTGGATATGGATATCATAATTTTTCAGCGTATTGATGATCTGGTTCTTATTGTTCTCCAGTTCAGCGGCATCCTGTACTATCTTTTCACTTCCATGATTTTCCAGGAGGTCAAGCGATGGGTATTTGTAATCACGGAGGTCGAGCACGGGGTCATAAGGCTTTAACTGCTGTACCTTTTCAACCGTCATTTTTTCATCCGCAGGTTTCTCTTCTACCGTTTTTATTTCCAGTTCCAACCCCGATGGTATGTTAGTTACGGGTTTATTTTTTTGTGGTATGATCGTTTCAGGTTTAGTTGCCCCGTTCATTTCCAGCGGGTCTTTCTCCTGTTTTACAGGTTCCGGTTTTTTCACTTCTTCCGGTATATCCTTTTCTACCATATTGAGATCATGGTTGAGCGCAGGATCTTCCTGTTTAGAGATGTTGAGCATGCCGGCATCCCCCCTCATGGTATTTCCCTTAAGGTCTGCCTGGATGGTTCCTTCTTCGTCTGGCCATTCTTCTTTAGCTGCACTGAGCCTCTCAGCAGCGGCGGCGGCTTCAGCTTCCTCATCATTTTTTGCACGGAATGGTATTTTAAATTCAGGGTTAAAGCGCCAGATGATGTATGCTAAAAAGGAAACGCCGATGATCCCAATGGTGCCGATCTGCCCGATGGTCTTAAACATCCAGTCCTTACCCATATCCCCTACAGCACCGCCCCAGGGAAATGCATTGCCATTCATGATAACGGATGCCGTGATACTGATCAGCGGTAAACCAATGAGGAGATATTTTAAATTCTTAATAAGGGAAAACACTTTTTTCCCAAAGAACAAATTAACGCCCACGACAAAAAACAATGTGCAGATAAGGTAGGATGCAATTCCAAAACCTTTGTAGATAAAAAAATGAGAAATGTATGCTCCGAAAGTGCCCATCAGGTTGGCCACTTTTGTATCGGTACCCAATAATAACCGATATCCCTGTTGAAATACTTTATCCTGGTCTTCATCCCAGGTAAATAAATAGGAAGTAAAAGCTATAAAAAAAAGGATCGACATCAGCAGGCAAATGCTACCTGCAATTTTATGGGTACGCTCATCCTTAAGCAATTGTTTTACTTCAATTTCAACTTCCTTTTCCTGCTTAAGTGTATCCGGTTTACCAGATCCCGGTTTGGTTTTCTGAGATTTTGTTTTATTGGCCATCAGTAGCAAAGATATAAAAATCCAATACTGTTAGTACAAACAGGTTAAGATACAGCGTACCTCATTTTGAATTGTCATGCTGAGTAACAGCCTGTCCCGATATTTAGGGAAAGCATCTCGTTCCAGGATTGTAAACTTCAAATGAGATTCCCCCTTCGCAGGAATGACATTCGTATGTACTTTCAACGAATTTATGTAGGTTTGACAGTAAACCGGCTGTTTTGAAACAATTTTTTTTTGTACCACTGATCACTTTCATGTCTGCCATGGCATTTGCGCAAAACGTGCCGGACAGCCTCATCATAAAAATTGATTCTGTAAATACTGTTTCGGATGTCCAGGAAAGCACATTTTTTTATGTGGATAGCAGCGGCAAACAGCCGATAGAAGAAATCCAGTTCGCTAAGTTTATCCCGCTCACAGATTTTAAAAATAAAGACAAAATACCCAGGCAGCTGATCTCCAAACCGGCGTATCTCCAATTCACTTTACAGAATAAGAGTGCAACTGCCAGGCAGTTTTGTTTTTTCCCGGGAATGTTGTTTGATGACCTGGTCCTTTATGAAAAAGATCCGGCAGGAAAACTGCATAAAATGGAGGATGCTAACAGCAGCAGCGGCTTTGTATATCTTACGATCCCTCCATATGCTGTGGATAGTTACCTGGTGAGGCTTGATTTTTCTAAAACGGAGTATATATGGCTGGATGCGCAGTTAATAGAGCCTGCCTATTTGGAGAGATACAAACTTGAGCTAACAGGTTCCTACCGCGACAATAAAATAGTAAACTATGTCTTGTGTGGTGTGTTGATCATGATGATCCTGTTTGCATTGGTGAATTATTTTTTAAATAAGAAGCCTGAATTCCTGTATTATTGTTTTTTTTCGATCTGCATGTTCTTCCTGATCTTTTTTTCTTCCTACCTGACCAGGAGGCCCGGGATAGTTACTGCATTTTTCCGGAGTTATTTCGACCTTATCTTATTGATCGTGGGCACGATCTTTTACCTTGTTTTTATCCGCAAGTTCCTGGATACAAAAAACAAGCATCCCATACTGGATAAATTATTCAAGATAGAAAGCTGGGTATTGTTCGTAATGATGCTTGTATTCACTTACCTGCATTTTGCTACCAGTGATTTACTCCTGGGAAAGATCATTGAGAACAGCATGAAAATACTTGCCCTCATCATCGGTACGGTTTTTATTGTAATGGCTTTGAAACATAAGGATAAGCTTATGAAATACATTGCGATCGGGAGTGCTGCCCAGATATTTTTTTCCATTATTTCTCTTTTGCTCATCCTTTTACAAGTACATACTTCCAATATTTTAAAATCTCCTTTGTTTTATTTTGAATTGAGCATCATCATGGCCATATTCTTTTTCCTCCTCGGCTTAACATACAAGAACAGGCGTGAACTGATAGAAAAGACCCAGGAACAGGAAGCAATGAAACTGGAAGTGGAAAAGAAAGGGTTTGAAACTCAACTGGCGGTCATCAAGGCACAACAGGAAGAGCGCAACCGCATCAGCGCCGATATGCATGACGACCTGGGGGCAGGTATGACCACTATCCGGTTATTCAGTGAACTGGCCAAAACCAAAATGGGTGAAACCATTATTCCCGAAATTGAAAAAATATCCACTTCAGCAGATGAGTTACTCAATAAAATGAATGCCATCATCTGGAGTATGAGCAGCAGCAATGATACACTGGGCAATATGGTCGCATACATACGCAGCTATGCGCTGGATTATTTTGAGAATACCGGCATCGCCTGCAGCATAACTATCCCCGAAAGTTTACCCGAACTGGAAGTTGCAGGCGAAATAAGAAGAAATGTTTTTTTAGTCGTTAAAGAAACACTCAATAATATTGTTAAACATTCCGGTGCCGGCGAAGTAAAAATAATCCTACAGAAAGAACCCCAGGGGCTTTCATTGCTGATACATGATAACGGCCATGGAATAGACCTGGAAAATATCCGGCAATTTGGAAATGGCTTAAAAAATATGAAAAAAAGAATGGAAGATGTTGGCATTGAATATTCCATCGAGAACAATCACGGCACGATGGTAAGATTGTACAGGAAGACCAGGGACTAATTTTTCCTGGTAAAAGAAATAAACATCAGCAGCCATCCCGCAATAAAACAAATACCCCCTAACGGCGTTATCGCCCCGATCCACTGGTATCCCGGCTTTACTGCTGCCTGTACAATTGCCAACAGGTATAAAGAGCCGCTGAATAAAATGATACCGGCAATAAAAAAACGCCCGGCCCACAGCATTGTCTTATGTGGAAATTCCTTGTATAATATTCCTGCAGCCAGCAAGGCAAATACATGATAGAACTGGTAGCGCACCGCTGTCTCAAAAGTTGCAATTGAATGATCGCTTACCATGCCTTTTAATGAATGTGCAGCAAAAGCACCCAATGCAACAGATAATGATCCAATGAACACTGCTGTTTTTAAAAATCCTCTATGCATAGCTATTATTTAACTGCAGAAGATATTACCGGTGACAGGCTATTCACATCCAGTGTTTCGGCATCCAATGTCAGCATGGCCTGGTTGTAAAAAGGCAATCTTTCTTTTAATTTTTGTTCAATGAAGAACAATAACTCTGCTTCATTGATATTCTTTATGATGGGTCGTTTTTCTTTTTCTGAGAGTACGTTTTGCAAAATATAAGCCGGTGGGGCGGATAAATAAACAGTTGTACCATTATCATTCATCCATTGCATGTTCTCATAAAAACAAGGAGCTCCTCCCCCGCAGGAAATAATACAGTTATCATGTTTTGAAAGGTCCCTTAATTGGCTTGCTTCTTTAACACGGAAATAATCTTCGCCTTCTCTTTCAAAAATATCAACAACAGATGCCTGCTCTTCTTTTTCGATGAGTGCATCCATGTCAAAAAATTCCATGTTATTGGCTTCGGCCCACAGCTTTCCCCAGTGCGTTTTGCCCGTGCCCATAAAACCGAGAATAAAAATTCGCATACACAAATGTAAGCGTGTATAGATATAATAAAAAAGTAATTTAGAAAAAATAAAAATTTGATCGTCATTGCGAAGACCGATCAGTGAATCTCTGGCAGATAATGTTTAGGATTTCTTTTTGAAATCACCCCGCTTCCATGCTTTGATAAATTCATTCCATGCAAATGGATTGAAAATATTTTGCGGTGCTACCTGTCCTGAGTAGTATAATTTATTGGCGCTCTGGCGGAGGTATTGATTGGAAGCCTCCCGGCCATCTGCCGGTAAAGTGGCCATGAGCAAGCGCCTGGTTGCAGCATTGGTATTACTGCGGGCAATGGATATATCATCATCCGGGACCTTTGTATTTGCAAAATCCCTTTCAAATTGCTGTCGGCTGATACGGGGCTTGATAATAGTGGCAGGTAAGAAAACGGTATCATTTACCATCAGCTGGATGATGCTGTGTTGATTACCCAGCAATTCCTTTGGAATATCTACGAGTTGGGATTTGTATCCTATACTCGAAAATTCAACCTGGTCGCCCTTGATCACTACAATACTGAAGACCCCGCGTTCATTGCTGATGGTTCCCCTGTTCTGGCCTTTTACAACAATACTGACAGCAGGGATGCCCTTCAAACTGTCTGCAGTCATGACTACACCAAAAAGCTGGACAACTGAATCTTTAAAACTTTCAAACTGGGCCCTGGCTGCAACCGGGAAAATAAAAGTAAGTATAAGAATGTATCGTACAGTTTTTTTCATGCTTTAGCAGCTGATATTATTTGTTTTTGCCGCTCAATGGTATACAGCACAAGAGAGTGACACAACGATGTTGAATAGAATTACAAATGTTTGTCACCAAAAATAACAACATTTCGTAAATGATAAACAAAGTAAGGTCATCAATGGTTAATTTTGCAGCTGAGACAAGCTTTTTAACAAATAATTGAACGATGAACAAAGAAGATATACTGAAGGCCCTTGGTAATGTGCAGGAACCTGATCTCGGGAAAGACCTGGTAACGCTGAATATGGTAAAAGATATTGTGGTAGACGGGAGTAAGGTTTCATTTACCGTTGTACTCACAACTCCAGCATGCCCGTTGAAAGACATGATCAAAAATGCCTGTATCAACGCTGTAAAAATACTGGTCAATAAGGAAGCTGATGTAACGGTGAATTTTACCAGCAATACAAGCAGTAACCGGCTGGATGGTAAGACAATATTAGCCGGTGTAAAGAATATCATTGCAGTTGTAAGCGGGAAAGGTGGTGTTGGCAAAAGCACGGTAGCAGCAAACCTGGCGCTTGCATTAAGTGCCGGTGGGGCGAAAGTGGGTTTGATGGATGCAGATATTTATGGCCCAAGCCAGCATATCATGTTTGGGATAAGGGGTGAAAGGCCCATGATGAAAGAGAATGGCGGAAAAGGTTTGATCGTGCCCATAGAAAAATTCGGCATCAAAATAATGAGCATCGGTTTGCTGATAGATGAAAAACAAGCGGTGATCTGGCGTGGCCCGATGGTGAGCAGTGCCATCAGGCAGTTTGTTACGGAAGTAGATTGGGGTGAGCTTGATTATTTAATTATTGATATGCCACCCGGTACCGGTGATATTCATTTGACAATGGTACAGACCGTACCGGTCACAGGAGTGATCGTTGTGACCACTCCGCAATTGGTTGCTTTGGCAGATGCAAAAAAAGGTATTGCCATGTTTAGCCAGGCACAATTAAAAGTTCCGGTGATCGGGCTTGTAGAGAACATGAGCTATTTCACGCCTGAAGAATTACCAAATAACAAATATTATATTTTTGGAAAGGACGGCGGTAAAAATCTTGCTGATGAATTTGATATCCCTTTCCTTGGGCAGATCCCATTGGTTCAGAATATCCGCGAAGGCGGCGATATCGGTGTGCCGGTGATGGTAAGCGATGATGAGATCAGCAAAGCCGCATTCGAAGAATTTGCAGGTAATGCTGCCCGTGGTATTGCCATGCGGAATGCGAATATGGCGGCGACGGAGATACAGGAGATACTTGTGTAAAACACCCCCTCCGCCCCCTAAAGGGGGAACTAGCCCTGTAATATTTCGAAGCCTATTTTGAACATTGAATATTCAATGTTCAAAATAGATTATCAGAATTTCATTTACATCCCTTTTTTATGAATACAATTTCGAAAACAATATTGGCCTGCTTCATCTTATTCTCATGCAACAACACAAAAAAAATGAACGAACAAAGTAAAGAGTTGCCACATCCCCCATCAGGGGGCTTGGGGGTTTCCTTTGATAAACAGGGCCACCGCGGTTGCCGGGGCCTGATGCCAGAGAATACGATCCCTGCCATGCTCCATGCGCTTGGCATGGGGGTTACAACTTTGGAAATGGATATCGTTTTTACAAAAGATGGTAAAGCCATACTATCACACGAACCATTTTTTAATCATGAGATAACAACTAAACCGGATGGTACATTTATAGATGAGCGAGATGAAAAGAATTACAATATCTATAAATTGGCTTATGCAGAAGTACAGCGATATGATGTGGGTATGAAGCCACATCCGCGGTTTCCTACACAGGAAAAAATAAAAGTTACCAAGCCCCTGCTTTCAGATGTATTTGAAGCGGTGAAAAAAGATATGATGACAAGAAGGAGGCCATTCCCTTTTTTCAATATTGAAACAAAGACAACTGATTCAACTGATGGGATCTATCATCCAAAGCCTGCTGAATTTGTAGAAGGGTTAATGAAAGTGATCAAAGAAAATCAAATGGAAGATCATGTGATCATCCAGTCATTTGATATACGTACTTTAAAATACCTGCATGAAAATTATCCATACATGCTGACCTCATTGCTGATCGAAGAGACCGATGGGGCAACCATTGGCGATAAAATAAAAGCAATGGGATTTATGCCCAATATTTTAAGCCCGCATTATTCTTTGGTTACAAAAGTATTTCTGGATAACTGGCATTCGCATAAAATAAAAATAATTCCGTGGACGGTGAATGATAAAAAAGAAATTGAGCGGTTGCGATCATTAGGAGTTGATGGGATCATCACTGATTATCCGAATCTTTTTAATGAATAATATATTATTAACCACAGAGGAGCACAGCGTTTATTCACAGAGTAAGTATAAATTAGCTCTGTGACTACTCCATTAACGCTGTGGTTTATTTTTTAATTCGCCACCGGGCACCCATACTTTTCCTTACCGCCAAATTTATAGGAAACTCCCAGGGTTAAACTTGAATAATGGTCATTCAATTTTGGATTGGCAGATTTACTGAATCCATCCAAATAATCTGTATACATGAGGCGATAAGAACCTTCGAGGTTTAAAACGATCTTACCGGAAACATGATACCTGAGCCCTGCACCCAGCGGCACAACAGGAATTATTTTGGGTGTTGCTGTTGCTGCATCAACAGCCAAGCCGCTTACTACGGGGGATTGATCACCGAAAAAAACTGCATTAAAACCTGTATAGTTGCGGTTGATATTTACAAATGATGCACCGGCCCCTGCAAAGACATAAGGCTCAAATTTTACATCCTCATAATTGGTTCCCAAAATATTCCAGTGCACTGAAAGCGTGAGTTCTTTTACAGAAGCATTGAAAGAAAAATTACGCTGCTGTCTCCAGCGAGGATATTCATAGATGGATTCATTGCCAGCCAGCCAGGCCATGTTGAACATTAGCCTTGCAGAAAAGGCCTTATTGATGATCCTTGTTACTGAAATGCCAAAGCCGGGCTTGATCGTTTCAACCGAACCATAGGCATGCGTCGTAAGGTCACCCTGGTACATATATGCGCCTGCATTTATGCCGGCTTCCCATTTATGGGAATTGCCTGCTTGCGAATATGTGTCAGGACAAATAAAAAAACCAATAATAAAAATGGATGAGCAGGAGATTCTCGTTGCCAGCATTGGAGACTATTTTAGTTAAGAAATAAAAGATCCAATGTAGAATAGCGGGATAGTTAGCGTGTTTTAATAATTACTGAATGAAATTATCAAAAGTAGAAAGCAAAATACAGGCCCATTATTGTGTGCTAACAAAGATTTAACGAAAGTGGACTATTAGCCATAAGCTGCAAGCTATAAGTCTATTCTTTTGAATAGCTAGAGAAGTAGATTTTTGTAACTCAAAAAGATTGGAATAATTGCAGAGAAACAAACCTTAGTGATTACTAACAGCTAAAAGCTTATAGCTAACAGCTTCTTACAGAGATAACCATTCTGAAGCATTCTTATAATTCAATTTATCAGTAATCTCCCGAGGGAAATTCATAGACTGTATCAATTTACCGGGAGGATGTTCACCGAGAGGGAATGGATAATCGCTTCCCAAACATATTTTGTCTTCCCCCATGATATCAATGATGAATTGCATGGCTTTGCTGTCGTGAACCAGGCTGTCTATCCAGAATTTGCCGATATATTCGCGGGGATTTATTGCATTGTTAATAGCCACCAGGTCGGGGCGTACATTGAACCCATGCTCGATCCTGCCGATCGTTATCGGAAATGACCCGCCACCATGTGCAAACGCGACTTTCAATTTTGGGAAGTTTTCAAACACGCCGCCGAAGATCATTGAGCAAATGGCCCTTGAAGTTTCCGCGGGCATTCCTACCAGCCAGGGCAACCAGTATTTTTGCATCTGCCCTTCTCCCATCATCTCCCATGGATGAACAAATAAAGCGCAGCCCAGTTTTTCTGCAGCCTCATAAAAAGGAAAGAATTGAGGATCGCTTAAATTTATACCGTTGATATTACTACCGATCTCGAGACCCGGCATTTTCAATTCATTCAGACAGCGCTCCATCTCCCCGATCGCAAGCATGGGATCATGCATGGGAACGGTTCCAATACCAATGAATCTTTTCGGGTCCTTGATTACTGTGTTTGCAATATGATCATTTAAAAAGCGGGAGGTTTCCAGGCAATCTTCCGGCTTCGCCCAATAATTAAACAGAACGGGAATGGTAGATAATACCTGGACGTTCACATCCGTCTCGTCCATTTCTTTTTTGCGAATGTCAGCATTAAAACAATTTTCATCTACTTCCCTGAAAACCTTATCGCCTTTCATCATGCATGCCTTGCAATTGCGGTGCTCCAGGTGTATGAATTCTCCATAGCCGAATTTTTCTACCCAGTTGGGCATTTTATCGGGCATGATGTGCGTATGGATGTCAATCTTCATTAATAGTTATTTTGAATTTTGAATTCTAAAATTTTAAATGAAATGTAAATCAACATTTAAAATTCAACATTCAAAATAATTTTACCCTTTCTTGATTGGCGGTGCCATTACAGAACCACATTTAGCACAGGTCCGTTTACTCTCATCCGAATAAAACCCTTCCATAACAGGTGGCAATTGTTTTACAATATCTGATACGTGTAAATGTTCTTCATATAATTTGTTGCCGCAATTTTCGCAGTACCATAAAAAACCGTCTTCTTCGGTCTCCCTTACTTTTTCAATTACAAGGCCAACAGTATTGGGTCCACGCTGTGGTGAGTGCGGTGTTTTGGGCGGCAATAAGAACATATCTCCCTCATTAATGGTAATATCCCTTGGCACGCCATTGTCGATGATCTTAACTACAATATCACCTTCCACCTGGTAATACAATTCTTCACTTTCATTGAAGTGATAGTCCTTACGGGCATTAGGCCCTCCAACAACCATAACAATGAAATTCTCTGCGTCATTATACACGCATTTATTACCCACGGGTGGTTTTAACTGGTCGCGGTGTTCATCGATCCATTTTTTTAAATTAAAAGCAGGTGCAATTGCCATATCAAAAGATTTAGAACCCTAAGTTAAGGAAATACAGGATACTGGATGCTGGATACTGGATTGGAACAGCTTTTCACTTTTAGTTTTTCACTTTTCACTTTTCACTTTACCTTTAGCCCATGCAACTGGATATTCCTTATCATCTCGAAAATCTTATTGGCGGAAATTTTATAGGGCCACTGGGTGGTAAGTTCATTGATAATATCAACCCCGCTACGGGAGAAAAATATGGGCAGATACCCGACAGCAATGAAAAAGATGTTGATGCTGCTGTTCATGCAGCCCAAAAAGCATTTCCGTCCTGGTCCGTCACCCCCCTAGAAAAAAGATTTGTGGTTCTCAATCGCATTGCCGAACTGATTGATGTGAATGCTGATTCACTGGCATTGGCAGAAACAAATGACAATGGCAAACCACTTTGGTTAAGTAAGCTGGTAGATATTCCCCGGGCATCATCCAATTTCAGGTTCTTTGCTACCGGCATTATGCACTTTGCTGCCGAAAGCCACAGCATGGAAGACAAAGCCATCAATTATACATTAAGGCAACCGGTTGGTATTGTTGGTTGTATTTCGCCCTGGAACCTGCCTCTTTATTTGTTTACCTGGAAAATTGCCCCGGCATTGGCAGCAGGTAATTGCGTGATCGCCAAGCCATCGGAAGTAACACCCGTCACAGCTTTTCTTTTGGGAAAAATATGCAAAGAAGCAGGATTACCAGATGGAGTATTAAATATTGTACATGGTACCGGCCCCAATTGCGGTGAGGCGATCGTAAAACATCGTGACATAAAAGCCATTTCATTTACAGGAAGCACCCGGGCAGGTGAACAGATAGCATCAGTTGCAGCACCCATGTTCAAAAAATTATCATTGGAGCTCGGCGGAAAGAATCCAAATATCATTTTTGCAGATTGTGATTGGGAAAAGATGATGCAGACAAGCATTCGTTCATCATTCAGCAACCAGGGACAAATATGCTTGTGTGGCAGCAGGATATTGGTTGAATCATCGGTGTATGAAAAATTCAAAAAAGAATTCGTTGAGCGTGTAAAAAAATTAACTGTCGGGGATCCTTTGGAAGAGCGTTCAAAACAAGGTTCCATTGTAAGTAAATTACATTTTGATAAAGTGATGAACTGCATTGAAATTGCCAGGCAGGAAGGTGGAAAGATCATCTGTGGCGGCAATTCGGTTCAACCGGCCGGGAGGTGTGCCAACGGGTATTTTATAGAACCGACAGTGATCGAAGGCCTTGGGCCGGAGTGCAAAACAAATAAGGAAGAGATCTTTGGCCCCGTTGTAACACTACAGCCTTTCAATACAATAGAGGAAGCAATAGCACTTGCCAATGCAACAAGCTATGGGCTTGCATCTACCATCTGGACCCAGGATATTTCAAAGGCAAATATTGTTGGGGCAAAAATTGAAAGTGGAATTGTTTGGATAAATTGCTGGCTGCACCGCGACCTGAGAACGCCTTTTGGTGGTGTGAAGAACAGTGGCGTAGGAAGAGAAGGCGGATGGGAAGCATTACGCTTCTTTACAGAAGCAAAAAATATTTGTATCCAGTTTTAAAGAAAATCGTTTTATGTCTCTAGTTTCTCGTTGATTGTTTCTCGTTCGGTTCATTTAATTTGAAATTTCATTACAGTTAGTAAATATGTCAACAGTTAAATCTTTTCAGGATCTTGAAATATGGCAGTTAGCTATTGAATTGGATAAAAAAATTCATGAGCTCAATAAAATTGAAGTCGTTTCAAAAGATTTTGCTTTTAAAGACCAAATAAACAGGTCTTCAGGCTCAATTGCTGATAATATTGCCGAAGGCTTTGGAAGAGGCGGGAGATTAGAATTTATCCAATTTTTAAGTATCGCAAGGGCATCTGCTTCCGAAGTTCAATCGCAACTTATTCGTGGTTTTAATAAAAAATATTTTTCAAAAGAATTATTTGATGAGTTTTTTGAATTGACTGAAAAAATTGGAAATAAAATTGGCGCTTTTATAAAATATCTAAACCAATCAGAAATAAAAGGGCCTAAATTCCAAAACAGAACTACCAAAATTGAGAGGCCTCAGAACGAGATACAAACAACGAGAAACGAGAAACGAGAAACAAAATTAACAAGAAACGAAATAATAAATACATCAGGAGCTGCAGAACCGCTGGGGATGTATCCGCACGCAAGGCGTGTAGGAGACCTGTTGTTCCTTTCAGGGATCGGTTCAAGAAGTGCAAAAGATAATAGCATACCCGGTTTGAAATTAGATGACAAGGGCAATATTGTAAAATATGATATTGAAGCAGAATGCCATGCCGTATTTGCCAATGTAAAAGCGGTCCTGGAAGCAAGTGGCAGCAGTTGGGAGAAAATTGTTGATGTAACAGTTTTCCTCACAAACATGAAAGCCGACTTCCCTGTTTATAATAAAGTGTATGGAGATTATTTTAAAAATGTGAATGCATGCAGGACAACTGTTGAAGTAAAAAGCCTGCCAACACCTATTGCAATTGAATTAAAAGTGATCGCTACGATCGAATAAGATGATATGAAATTTGAGAATAATATAGACTTTGCAAAGTATTTAGATGGCAAGGATGAATTGAAACATTTCAGGGAAAAGTTTTACCTGCCGATGGTAAATGGCAAAGACAGCATTTATTTTACCGGCAATTCACTGGGACTTCAGCCAAAGACCACGCAGGATCATGTTTTAAACGAACTGGAAGACTGGGCAAACTATGGAGTGGAAGGACATTTCCATGCAAGAAATCCCTGGGTGAATTATCATGAAATGTTTTCCCCGTTATTGGCAGAAATTGTTGGCGGGTTGCCGGAAGAGATCGTAGCCATGAACCAGCTTACCGTAAATCTTCATATTTTGATGATGAGTTTTTATCGCCCCACAAAAGAACGATATAAGATCATCTGTGAAGCAAAAGCATTTCCTTCTGATCAATATGCACTCATGTCGCAGGCCCGGCTGCATGACCTGGACCCGAAAAAAACGATCATAGAAATTTCTCCAGGAGAAGGGGAACATTGTATTCACACAGCAAATATCCTTGCTGCCATTAAAGAACATGGGAATGAAACAGCGGTGGTCATGTTCGGTGGGGTGAATTATTACAGCGGCCAGTTGTTTGATATGGAAGCAATAACAAAAGCAGCACATGCAGCCGGTGCTTATTGCGGGTTTGACCTGGCACATGCAGCAGGAAATGTATCTATAGAGCTGCACAAGTGGAACGTAGATTTTGCCTGCTGGTGCTCATACAAATATTTGAACAGCGGGCCCGGTGGCGTTGCAGGCGCATTCATTCATCAAAAACATATCATTAATAAAAACATGTTCCGCCTTGCAGGTTGGTGGGGCCAGGATAAAGCAACCCGTTTTAAAATGGAAAAAGATTTTGATCCCATTCCTACGGCGGAAGGATGGCAGATGAGTAATGCCCCTGTATTAAGTATGGCTGCCCATAAAGCTTCATTAGATATTTTTCATGAAGCAGGAATGAATAATCTAGTTAGCAAGGGGAAATTATTGAGCAGTTATCTTTTATTCATATTGGATGAGATCAATAGCTCAACTGCTGAAAACATTATAGAGATCATTACTCCCCGGAATGATGCAGAAAGGGGTTGCCAGGTTTCCATGCTGATGCTGAAAAAAGGAAAAGAAATTTTTGAAGCTTTGAAGAAAGAAGGCGTGATCGCGGACTGGAGAGAACCAAATGTGATACGTGTTGCACCCGTTCCGCTTTATAACAGTTTTGAAGATGTTTATAAATTCGGTGAGATCATTTCAAAAATGATCGCTTAAAAAAATGGCATGAGTAAAAAAAATATAACGATCATCGGCGCAGGGCTTGTAGGTTCGCTGCTCTCTATTTACCTGGCAAAGCGTGGAAATAAGGTTTCCATATATGAACGCAGGCCCGATATGAGAATGGAAACCATGAGTGCGGGCAGGTCTATCAACCTTGCCTTGAGCGACCGCGGCATCAGGGCTTTGGAAGAAGTTGGTATCATGGATGCCATCAGGGAGATCGCAATACCCATGAATGGAAGACAAATGCATAGCATGGATGGCAGTAACCCTTACCAGGCTTATGGAAAAAAAGGACAATACATCAATTCTGTTTCAAGAGGAGAGCTTAATAAGAAACTGATGGACCTTGCTGAAGAAAATGGCGTGGAGATATTTTTTAATGAAAAATGCAATAGCATAGATTTTCAAAAGAATGAAATAGTTTTTGAAAATACGACCAACCCACAACCCTCAACCCGCAACTTTGACCTGTGCTTCGGCAGCGATGGCGCCTATTCTGCAGCAAGGCTTACACATCAATTGCAGCATGACCGTTTCCAGTATGAACAATTCTTTATAGATTTTGGTTACAAGGAATTGAATATTCCTGCAGGTGAGAGTGGCGCATTTTTATTGGAAAAAAATGCTTTGCATATCTGGCCCAGGGGAAATTATATGCTGATCGCTTTACCGAATACAGACGGAAGTTTTACCTGCACATTGTTTTTTCCTTTTGAAGGAGATCCTTCTTTCAGATCATTAGACAACAAAGAAAATGTCCGTTCATTTTTTGATAAAACATTTTCGGATGCTTCCAAATTAATGCCAACACTGGAAGCTGATTTTTTCAATAACCCAACTTCGTCATTGATAACAGTAAAATGTTTTCCCTGGATAAGGGAGAATAAGTTTACATTGATCGGTGATGCAGCACATGCAATTGTTCCGTTCTTTGGTCAGGGCATGAACTGTGGTTTTGAAGATTGTTCTGTATTGAACGGTCTTATTGATAAGCACAAAGAAAACTGGGAAGCGATCCTTCAGGAATACCAAACACTTCGAAAACCGGATGCAGATGCTATTGCTGATCTTGCATTAAATAATTTTGTAGAGATGAGGGATAAAGTTGCAGATCCGAAATTTTTATTACAGAAAAAGATCGAAGCGAATTTTAGCGCCAAATATCCCGGCAAGTGGCTGCCTGCTTATGCACAGGTAACATTCAGTCCGGATATTAGATACAGCGATGCATTAAAGAACGGGACAAGGCAGGAAGCGATCATGCAAAAAGTGATGGCGGTGCCCGGCATTGAAGATTGCTGGCAGGATGCAGAGGTTGAGAAAATGATATTGGGTCTCGTTACTGATTGGATAATTTAAAATATTACCGCGAAGGCGCAAAGGCACGAAGTCTTTTTTGTTCCTTTCGACTTTGCGTCTTAGCGGTAAAAAAATAAGTCATGTATAAATTTCCTTATTTCACAGAAGAAGACCAGGAGAAAGTAATTGCTTTCATGAAAGAAAATGCATTTGCGGTTGTAACAGGTATTGGAGAACAGTATCCTGTGGCATCACACCTGCCTTTGAATTTTGAAACCAGGGAAGAAAAAATATTTCTTACAGGTCACCTGATGAAAAACACGGACCATCACAAAGCATTTGTAAAAAATAAGCATGTATTGGTGGTATTTAATGGCCCGCATTGTTTTGTAACTGCTGATTGGTACAAAGACCCACTATCCGGAAGCACCTGGAACTATATGACCGTTCATGCAAAGGGAAAGATCAGCTTCACTGATGAAGCCGGCACTATCAAGGCCGTCAATGCGATCACAAATAAATATGTAGGCACCGGAACTCGCGGTTCATTCGATAAATTACCTGAAAGCTACATTAACAGCATGGTAAAAGCAATCGTAGGATTTGAAATTGAAATAACCAGTTTTGACAATGTTTTTAAATTAAGCCAGAACCGGGATGAAGAAGACAGGGCGAATATCATAAAAAAACTAAAAGAAAGAGGCGACAGGCAATCGCTCAGTGTTGCTGAAGAAATGGAAAAGAGGATCAGTAATGGTTAGTGGTAAGGAGAAATGGGAAGAATAGTTAATAGTAAAAAGATACAGATGCATCGTAAAGTCTTAATTGGAGAAATAATAAAGAAACGTTCTTATCTATGCGTGGGATTGGATACCGATGCTGCTAAAATACCCGCACACCTTAAAGGAAAACCGAATGCAATATATGAATTCAACAAACAGATCATTGATACGACGAAAGACCTTTGCGTAAGCTATAAAATAAATACAGCCTTCTATGAAGCAATGGGCGTGAATGGTTGGGAGGCCATGGAGCAAACCGTTAATTATATTCCCAATACTCATTTTAAAATTGCAGATGCCAAACGCGGTGATATTGGCAACACGTCTTCACAATATGCAAAAGCATTTTTTGAGACAATGAATTTTGATGCCATTACCATTGCACCTTATATGGGTGAAGACAGTGTAAGGCCCTTTCTTGAATATGAGAACAAATGGGCCATCGTGCTTGGGTTGACGAGTAATAAGGGCGCATTTGATTTTGAAATGTTGCGTGTTATAGGCAAGGACAAGGACCATGGCAATCGACCAATGGAAGAGTTTCTCTATGAAAACGTTTTAAAGAAAGTGAGTAAATGGGGAAATACCAATAACCTTATGTTTGTAACGGGCGCTACACAGGCTAGTGAATTAGTAAATATCCGGAAAATGATCCCTGATCATTTTTTATTGGTTCCCGGTGTAGGTTTCCAGGGAGGAAGTTTGCAGGAGGTCTCTCAATTTGGCATGACCAAAGATTGCGGCTTACTGGTCAATGCTTCCCGGGCAATTATTTATGCAGGCGATGATGAGCATTTTGCCACTGATGCAAGGGAGATCGCCAGGCAATACCAGGCAGAAATGTCTTCACTAATGTAAAAAAACGGAATGACTGTTAAATGTTTTGTGTGAGAGCTGTTAAATAGGATGGAAAATTATCTTCATTTAATGATGATCAACCCGCGATCATTAGCACGGTTTTCAGCGGGCAAGATTCAGCCATATTAATTGAGCAAGCCTTAACGCCCATTTTTTATATTCCTGGCCCGAAGGATGTAAACCATCGGCAGCTAAATATTCAGGGTTGATAGCATCCTTACGTTGCTCATCAGTAATATTGATAAAATGAGTTTTAAATGATGATGCAGTAATTTCACAAACTTCATTATACGCATCAATTTCTGTTGCAATTTTTTTTATATCCCGGTCATTGGCAAAAGGCGTTACACCCCAATCGGGTATACTCAAAACATATACATTCTTTTCAACCCCACCTGCAAATTGTATGG
Source organism: Ferruginibacter sp. (assembly GCA_040006715.1). Lineage (GTDB taxonomy): Bacteria > Bacteroidota > Bacteroidia > Chitinophagales > Chitinophagaceae > Ferruginibacter. The sequence goes on from JBDTWL010000032.1 coordinate 19,452, forward strand.
CCATTTGCAATAAGAGTTCGAATTGGGTTTTGAATTCAGCTACCGGCCTTCCGCGGTATTGATCATTTACACCGACCAGCAAACTCACGATATCATAGTTTGGTAAAAAAATTGTCTGCCCGATAGCTTTGGTCAATTCATCTGTTGTCCAGCCGGTCTTTGCAATTATTTCAGCAGTTGCAAAAAGATGTTCGCGGTTATCCCTACTAATGTCCGCTTTGCGCAACAACTGTACGGCCTGGTATGGAAATGAATCTGCCAATGGAACCTGCTCCCCTATTGTATAACTATCTCCGAGTGCCAGGTATGAATATGTTTTCATTTGCGCCAATAATTTATTTTCTATTAACCGCCGACAGGGCTTTTAACCGCTGTCGGGGTTATGGATAATTTTTTGATCCATCTCCTGCAGACCATTAACGGAATGATACCGAGTATTCCAAAACTACAATCTATTGCAATATGAAAAATGGGAATTTGCCTTATCGGCCCTGCAATCAATGCAAGTGGTAATACAGCTACACAACAAATGAGCTGCCAATCAATGATCCAACTGTTTTTTACTGGGTCTTTTAATGGGCCGATAAAAGACAATGCGATCACAAAATGAGCAAATGCCAACCAGTCATATCCATATGCAAGGAATGGGTATTTATTATTTGTATCCACCAAAGCGAAATAACAGGTCTGTAACCAATCACTCATTCTTTGCGGCATCATATCCTTGTATTGCATCAGCCAGTGAAGCCCTGATTCTGCCGGCATGGCACTGGCACCACTCAATATCAATGCAAGCATAAAGAATATGATGAGCAGTCGGACCTTTGTTAATAATTTCATACGATTAAATTAATCTGTTTTTTCAGGCTTGCCTTTTTTAAAACTGCCAATAGGCTCGCCGTACCATGGCACAATATCAACAGCAAATAAACCTGCTGCAACAGCAGGATCTGCCAACACATATCCTTCAGCCTCTTCTTTTGTTCTGCAATCCAGGATAAATATACCCCTCCATTTAAGGTCATTTTTACCAAAGGGCCCGGCCACTTTTAAAATGCCGTCATTATAAAGCCTGATGATATTTGCCATGTGGCCTTCAAATAATTTCGCTTTCGCAGCAGAATCAAGATCCTGTTTTGGCCCTGTGCGGATCATTACAAACCAAAATTGCACTATTTTATCAGCAGGCGATTCCGGCTTATTGGCTTTATTTTCTGTTTGTGCAAAAACATTGGCAGTAAAAAATATACAGGCAATGATCGCTAGGTTGAACTTCATTAATTGTTTCATGGATGATACTAATTTCTCTAAAAATACAAAAGGCCTGTAACATTACAGGCCTTTCTGAGATAATCAAAAACAAAAAAATAATTATTATATAGATACGGATTTCGATTTATTCCTGGATTTGTTCTTATCCTTATCCTTCATATCCTCACTGGATGGTTCCCCCAAAATGATCGTACTGAAATTGCTTTTTACTTTTACCTGGATATTACCGCTTCCCGATTTACCGGAATATTGATGGTCGAATTTTGGACCGCGGTCGTTATCATCATCCTCATCACTGTTGAACTTTACAGATGTCCTGTTTTTAAAGGATCCAAAGCTGGTCGTGATATTATAGGAAGCAGGAAGTTCACCCACCGGTTTTAGATTCACTGTTGAATAAGATGCCTTCAGGTCAAGACTCCCAAGGGAATTGTCCAGGTTCAATATTACTTTGCTTGAGAATTCAAGGTTCATTTTCACTGTGCCGCTGATCTTGGCAATAGTTGCACCTGAATACTTGATCGTTACATTACCGCCGGGAATGTTGCCAAGTTTTGCCTTACCAAATTCAACCTGTATGTTCTTTACATCGGACAGGTTACCGGTTTCCAGCTTACCAAATTTGCTGGTCAGGTCAACCTCACCCCTGTAATCTGGCAATGTAGTAGTACCAAACTCGTTCTTTATTTGCAAAGGGTTAGCTGAAGGCATGGAAATACTGTAATTGATATGCATGGTACTCTTCTCTCCCTTGTCGGAAGAAGTATGAACCTCTTTCATATTTGTTTTGAAACTGATCTCCTTACCAGACTGATCATTACTTATTGATATCCTGTCAAGGATCTTTTGTGCCAGGGCTTCTGTATTTGCCGACACTTCAATATCCACGTCAACCTTGATCTCGTTCCTGTCCCAGGTAGTAACTGTTACCGAGCCAAATGAGTTTTGGATATCCAGTTTATCTGCAGCAGATACATTGTATGATTTGTTAACTGCTTTCTTTTTAACAAATTCATATTTCTTTTCGTTACTATTCCTGTTGTCATTATCATTGTCATCCTGTGCATACAATGATACCTGCAGTAATAATAATAAAGGCAGGGTAATGCTAAATTGTCTGAAAACTTTTTTCATGGCTATACTCTTTTGATTGTTTGATTTGTTTAATAATGTTCAGTTGCTGATTCAATACATTCAGCTGCAGCTGCAGGTTTTGGATCATGGCTTCCAACAGCATTTCCTTGTTGGGAGAAACACTGAGTTGATTTTTCAAGGAATTATATGAACTATCCAATTGGTTAATATCTGTTGTGAACTTTTGGTATAACTGCGGCTGCTCTTTCGACAAAACCTTCAATTCTTCCTGCTTCAGGTCTATCAGTCTGGCAAATGCATTTACCTGTGGTGCATATTCAGGAGACAGTTTATCGATATCTGTTTCCGTCTTTACAATTTCAGGAATACCTGAAGGCTTTTTATTAAGCTGCAAAAAGATGATCATACCGGCTATTAACATAGCAGCAGCAGTGATGCTCCATTTAAAGACCGGCATTTGAATAAGCTTTACTTTTTTCTTCACCGTAAAAGCAGTTTCAATATTATCCCATACTTTATCTGATGGGGCATCAGTATCAAAGTCATCCCGGTTACCAGCTATAAAGTCTTTTAAATGATCGCTCATGATCCTTCTTTTAATAGTTTAAGTAATTTTTGTTTCGCCCGCATGTATTGGGTCCTTGTTGTTGACTCTGCCACATCCAGTATCGCTGCTATTTCTTCGTGGTCGTAGCCTTCGAGCAGGTAGAGGTTCAAAACGGTTCGATATCCGTCAGGCAGTTTCATGATAGCATTTTTGACCGAGGCCACTTTTAATTGTATTTCCGTTTCATCAACGTCCATTTCATCGGCGTTGTCATATCCTGTTGTCTTTTCAATATCCACCCAGGTGATCCTGCGCTTTTTTAGCTGGTTGATGCACCGGTTAATACATATCTGTTTTAGCCATCCTCCAAAGCTTGTGCGGTATTCAAAGCCCTCAAGGTTCTTAAACGCTTCAATAAAACTTTCCTGCAAAACATCTTCAGCTTCCGATCGATTGTTCAATATCCGCAGGCAGGTATTGAACATAGCTTTTGCATAACGCTGGTATAATTCCTTATACCCTATGCTGTCTCCCCGCTTGCAGCGCTCAACGAGTTCGTCATGTTGTGCCATTACAGTCAGTTCCAAAGAAATGTTTTAATAATAAGAGACAAGGGGTTTCCCCCGATGTTGCATAAAAAGTAAAAAAAACCAAAATTTCTGTCTTCCACAGGTATTATCTTTGCCGGCGGACGAATATACTGATGCATGGAACGCATTTTTGCCGTTAAGGCACAAATACGCTAAGATGTGTTGACCCTTAGCACCTTGGCGTCATTGCGGTGATAACCAATAAACAAATAAACAGATAAACAACAGCAACAATGGCCGTAAAAACAGACAACTTTCAATCCCCTGATTATTTTAATGTTGATGAATTACTGACCGATGAACACAAGCTCATCCGGGAAAGTGTACGCAATTATGTAAAAAAAGAGATCTCTCCGATTATTGAAGATTATGCTCAACGTGCAGAATTCCCCCAACAGATCATAAAACAAATGGGTGACCTGGGTTGTTTTGGCCCCACAGTTCCGCAACAATATGGTGGTGGCGGGTTGGATTATATCAGCTATGGCTTGATGATGCAGGAACTGGAGCGTGGTGATAGTGGTGTCCGTTCAACTGCAAGTGTGCAGGGAAGCCTGGTGATGTTCCCCATTTACCAATATGGCAATGAAGCGCAACGCAATAAGTTCTTACCAAAACTTGCCAGCGGGGAATGGCTTGGTTGTTTTGGGTTGACTGAACCGGATCATGGAAGTGATCCAAGCAGCATGCTGACGAATATCAAGGATGCAGGCGACCATGTGATCTTAAATGGTGCAAAAATGTGGATCAGCAATGCACCTTTCTCACAAGTGGCAGTTGTGTGGGCACGCAATGAACAGGACGAGATACAAGGCGTGATCGTTGAAAGAGGCATGGAAGGTTTTACCACTCCAACTACGCATGGTAAATGGAGCTTACGTGCAAGTGCAACCGGTGAACTTGTTTTTGACAATGTAAAAGTTCCCAAAGAAAATATTTTACCAAATGTAAAAGGCCTGAAAGGGCCGCTTGGCTGTTTGACCAAAGCCAGGTATGGAATAGCATGGGGAGCTATTGGTGCAGCCATGGATTGTTACGATACAGCATTGAATTATAGTAAAGAAAGGGTGCAGTTTGGCAGGCCCATTGGCGGATTTCAATTGCAGCAAAAAAAATTGGCAGAAATGGTAACCGAAATCACCAAAGCACAATTACTGAACTGGCGGCTGGGTGTTTTAATGAATGAAGGAAAAGTTACACCACAACAGGTAAGCATGGCCAAAAGAAATGCATGTGAAGTTGCAACAAATATCTGCAGGGATGCACGACAGATGCTTGGCGGAATGGGCATTACAGGCGAATACCCTGTTATGCGCCATATGATGAACCTGGAAAGTGTGATCACTTATGAAGGAACACATGATATTCATTTGCTGATAACCGGAATGGATGTGACGGGGTTGAATGCGTTTAAGTAATTATGAATTATGAATATAAAATGTGGAATTATTCATAATTCTTAATTCATAACTCATAATTAAAATAGAAAAAATACATATGAAAAATATTTCTGTCATCGGATCCGGAACCATGGGCAATGGTATCGCCCACGTGTTTGCCCAGGCAGGTTTCACAGTTAACCTTATTGATGTAAATCCATCACAATTGCAAAGGGCACTGGCAACCATCACCAAAAATCTTGACAGGCAGGTTTCGAAGGGCACATTGACCGAGGATCAGAAAAGATCAACACTTGCCAACATAAGTTATATAGCAGACCTGGCAGTAGGTGTGCGAAATGCGCAATTGGTTGTAGAAGCGGCTACCGAAAATGTGAATTTAAAACTCGAGATATTCAAGCAGCTGGACATGTCGGCACCGGCAGGTTGTATCCTCGCAACCAATACATCATCCATTTCCATTACAAAAATTGCCGCTATTACAAAAAGGCCTGCTGATGTGATCGGGATGCATTTCATGAATCCGGTCCCGGTCATGAAATTAGTGGAGATCATCAATGGATATGCAACCAAAAAAGAAGTCACTGAAACCATTGTGGAATTAAGCAGGCAACTGGGGAAGATCCCCTGTGCCGTAAATGATTATCCCGGCTTTATTGCCAACCGCATTTTAATGCCAATGATCAATGAGGCTATTTATAGTTTATATGAAGGCGTTGCAGGTGTTGAAGAAATAGATACCGTAATGAAACTCGGCATGGCTCATCCCATGGGGCCATTACAACTGGCTGACTTTGTCGGACTTGATGTTTGCTTAAGTATCTTAAAAGTATTGCAGGATGGTTTTGGCAATCCAAAATATGCACCCTGCCCTTTATTGGTAAACATGGTGATGGCAGGTAAACTGGGCGTTAAAAGTGGAGAAGGGTTCTACACATACACGGCAGGAAGCAAGGACCTGGTAGTTAGTGAAGGATTTAAGAAATAGCAATATTGAAGAAGTGGCCATACCATAATTGCTTACATTAGTATCTAACTTCAAAGTTTTAACTTAAACTATGGCAAAGAAAGAAAAAGTAATAGATACATATATTGCTGGATCAGCTGATTTTGCAAAACCGATCTTGAATCATATCCGTGAGCTCGTACATGCAGCCTGCCCGGAGGTTGAAGAAAAGATGAAATGGAGTTTTCCGCATTTTGATTATAAGGGTGAGATGATGTGCAGCATGGCTGCATTCAAGCAGCATGCAGTAATGGGGTTTTGGAAAGCAGCGTTGATGAAAGATGCTACTCTTTTAGAGAACGCAAGATCAGAAGTAGCCATGGGGCACCTGGGCAGGATCACTTCATTAAAAGACATGCCCCCGGATAAGAAGCTGACCGCTTATATCAAAGAAGCCATGAAACTTACAGACCTGGGTAAAAAGCTTCCTTCAAAACCAAAATCAACAGAAGCAAAAGAACTTGAAGTGCCGGAATATTTTATGAAAGCACTTAAAAAAAATAAAAAAGCCCTTCAGACCTTTGAAGTTTTTTCATACACGAATAAAAAAGAATACGTGGTATGGGTAGCCGAAGCAAAATCGGAAGAAACCAGGAAAAGCCGTATGGATACTGCCATTGAATGGATGGCGGAGGGCAAGACCAGGCTTTGGAAATACTCAAAAAAATGATCCCCTCATTTTATTTTTCCTGCTAAATGATAAGAATCATCCAGCATTTGAAATAGCTGTTTTTTAGATAACCTTCCGTCAACAATGACCGTATTCCAGTGCTTTTTATTCATATGATAACCTGGCAAAACATTTTCGGGGTATTCTTCCCTTAAATCTATGGCTTTGGCCGGGTCACATTTTACATTGAACTGCAGCGGTGAGCTCGTTAATGAAACCAATAAAAATATTTTTGTATTCACTTTAAAGACTAGTGTGTCTTCACCAAAAGGAAAACCTTCTGTAACAGCTGCCTTTTGCAAAACATATTCGCGGAGTTCTTCTGCATTCATATTAACAAATATAAATGATACAGCCCTCCGGAAGTTCCGGAGGGCTGTAATTATGTAAGATCATTCTTTATCTCAGTATGGTCAGGTCTGTTTTAGCAGTAAATGATGAGCCCGAGATCAGGACAAAATCAACTACAGCATAATAAGTCCCATCAGGTACAGATTTGCCTTTATACCTGCCATCCCAGTCATTGTGATAATCCTTTGATGAAAATACTTCACTGCCATACCTGTTGAATACATGGACAGTCACATTTTTCAGGCATTCGTAATTATCATACACCAGCCATTTGTCATTGATGCCGTCTCCATTAGGCGTAAAGGCATTTTTAACTTTTATACAATAAGGAATAACGGTAACCAGTACATCATCTGAGGCCGTACAACCAACATCATTTTTAACAGTTAGGGTATACAATGTTGTAACGGTAGGTTGTGCTATCGGTGTAAGTGTTGTTGTAGAACTCAAACCTGTTGGTGGTGTCCATAAATAACTGGTGGCATTAACTGCCGTTGCGAATAGCTGCACCTTATCACCTGAAATAATGGATACCGGCGGGCCGGCATCAACCTGTACATCTTCTTTAACTGCGATCTTCACAACAGCATTTTTGGTACACTGACCCAATACGGCTGTTACGCTGTAATCGGTGCTGGACGCAGGCGAAGCAACAGGGCTTGCGATATTTGGGTTATTCAGGCTCCCTGCCGGTGTCCAGGTATAGGAAGCAGCATTGCTGTTTGTTGTGAGCGCTAATGAAGCTCCCTTACAGATCGTTGTATCATTTCTTACTGACAACGTCAGATCATTTGTAAGGTTTACAGTTACACCCAGTGTCGTTGTACAATTATTTGCATCTTTTATGGTAACGGTATAAGAACCATCTGTTACATTAAAAATATTAGAAGGCTGGAAAGTTATTCCATCTAAACTATACGTATACCCGGGAACGCCACCGCCACCTGTAATTGTTATGGTACCATTAGGAGTTGCAGAACAGGTTGCATTTACCGTAGCAGCAGTTTCTGTAAGCGCAGGTGGCTCGGTAATGTTAATGGTTGTATCCCTGATACAGCCGGAGCCGATATCCTGTATCCTTACATTGTAGACCCCGCCGGGCAAGTTGGGGAATATGTTGCCTGGCTGGTATGTAACCCCGCCATTCAATGAATATTGGAATGGCCCTGTGCCACCTTGCGGGATAATGGTAAAGGAACCGTTATTAGCCCCATTACATGCAACATTGATAACAGTAGCCGGTACATTTACCGGGTTGGTCCTCACAACCCTTACCGTATCGGTACCATAAATAAATGATGCAGGGTTATTGATATCTGCATACGTGGATTTTATTACATAAGTAGTTGTGATCGTTGGGCAAACATTCTGAAATGTAACTTCAAAAACATTGTTGCCAATACTGGTAGTATCACCTGTTGAGATCAAAGTGCCCGCAAGGTCAAAGAGTTCTACTTTACGGTAAAGTGTAGGGCCTGTTGCAGGCGTGAACCTCCAGCTTTCATTCATACCGATGGATCCCCATGGCGGGTCTGTTACTTTCCTTCCCGGTGCCATGATAGCGTCATCGCGGTTATAATTCTGCATTCCGACCATCGACTGGCCATTATTCCAGGTAGTGCATATTTGTTTGTCTTTGATAAATACTTCAGCAATACCCAGTCCCTCATAAATAACGATCTGGTGTGTATTCTCAATAAAAAGATCACAGCCACCACCGAAGTTTGTAAATAAAGGCACTTTATAAAAACTCAACACCCATTTCCTGTGCGGGGCAGTTCCCAAAATATCATATTTGATTTGCTGAGTGGGCGAAGTAGTGTATGCCGGATCCAGGTCATGGTATGGACCCATGATCAATGCCCTGTCATATGTCGTACTTGGCAGGTTGCCCGGCGTAGTACTGTAATGGCTGAACATATTGGCCCTCGTAATGTCAAAACAAATATAACCGTTGGTGCTTGCTACAAGAGAGGTGAAAGGTGTTCCAAAAAAAGGAAAAGTAAAAGGCAGGTTAATTACACCTGTATACCTGTCATCAATGACCAGGCTCGTTGGATTTCCCGGTGCGCCCGGGTCTACATATGGAATAAAGCAACCACCGGGTGCGCCACTCATTGGATTTATTACATAACTATTTGTAGAAGACCTTACATCAGGGATCCTCGACTTAATAGTGATACATGTGGCAGCACAGCCGCTAATAACAGTATCCCTTGCGCACGCAAAAGAAAAACTGTTTTGCGCTTTTGTATTATAGCCAAGAACCAATAAAAAGGTAAGTGCTAAAAAGTAAAATTTTCTCATATCAATTAATGCTTATTTTATGAATAAAGAACGCTGGTTTATATTGCTAAGGGCCGATCTCTTTTTTTGCGTCTTCGAGCCTGGCATTTATTTGTCCCGTCAGTATATGCCAGAACATTACAAAATCAGATGCCAGGCTATACAGTGGGTACGTGAATGTTGCCGGTTTGTTTCTTTCAATAAAATAGTGACCTATCCATGCGAATCCGTACCCAACAACCGGTAATAAAACAAACAGCCACCATTTACCGGTAATAAATCCAACGACCAGGAATACAAAAAACAAGAAGGTGCCGCAAAAATGAAATAACCTGTTCTTCGCATCTCCATGTTCTGTCAGGTAGTAGGGATAAAAACTTTTAAAGTCTTTATATTTTTTTTCAACACTCATTTAACCGGTGATTTAAAGAACATTTATTATTTCTTTTTAAAACCAAACTGCAAACCGATCTCATGAGCGCCGGAACCTGCTGTGAATATACTGATAGGTGTTACATAATAATCATAAGAATAGGTTAGTTTAACCCTCTGCAATATTTTCAACCCGGCCTGTATACTCCACGACTGCCTAACCCTCCAGTTCAATCCCCACCAAATTTTATCCTGGTAATCTATTTTTGCACCAAAATCAAACTCCGTAGGCGAATGTTCAATAACCCTTGCCATTACATTTGGAATGACATAAATATCATCGCCTGTTTGTATCCTGTAATTGGCCATAAAGTTATAATGGCGGTATAATTTGCCTCCCTCTTTGGAATTTGGCACATTCGCCAGTTCAAGTTTGGATTCGATCAACTGGCTCACTGCAGCACCTACACTAAATTTGTCATTGGTCCAGTATACACCGGCGCCGGCATCTATACCGATCTTTTTATCAGAGCCCGTAAGGATCGGGTCATTGCTTCCCAATGCTTCTGTTAATTTCCCTTTGTCTACTGCAAACTGAAGTGCCCTTAATTCAAGGCCTACGCCCAGCCTCCCTTTTTCCCCTGTCCGTATATGATATGAGTAGGCGATCTGGATCCCCGTACGGCTGGTTGGGCCCGTTTCATCCCTATAGATATAGGCACCTAAACCGGCCTTTAATTTTTGTAACTTAAAATCACCATACAGCATAAATGTCCTCGGATTCCCGGGAAATGAGGACCACTGGCTTCTATAAGAAATGCCAACCATACTATGATCCAACATGCCCGCTGCTGCAGGGTTATACATGGAATTGTGCTGTAAATACTGGCTTGTAAAATGTAATTGCTGGCTATAAGTGGTCTGAATTACAAAAATGAAAGCTGTCAGGATGGTAATTTTTCTCATAAACATTTGCTTGAAGGGAGTTAAAAGTAATATTAATTAGTTAAAATTCAGTTAAGTCGGCCTAAAAATCTTTAAACATTATAATATTCTTTCAACGGTTACATTGCGGAGGTCATTTAACCTGTGAAGCACTTCATCATGCCTGTTACCGGGTATCCCTGTCTTTATTATGGAAAACAACTGGAGGTCTTGTTGAATGATCGTACAGTTGGCCTGCTTCAATACCTGCATGATATCATTTACCTGCGTATAATCAAAATGAATTGAATAAATTATTTCGATCTGCCGCTGTATGATGGGAACTGTTTGTAAAACAAGGGCTGCAGCTGTTTTATATGCATTGATCAGCCCGGGTACACCCAGTAAAGTACCCCCAAAATACCTGACAACAATAATGGATGCATTGCTGAGTTTCCGGCTGTCCAACTGGCCCAATATCTGTTTCCCTGCAGTTCCGGATGGCTCTCCATCATCGCTTACCCTGAAATTATCTCCCGTTACACCGATCCTGTACGCGAAACAATGATGTACCGCTTTGGCATGTTCTTTTTTTAATTGTTGCAGGAATTTTTTGAATGCTTCTGCTGTTTCAACAGGATAGGCGAATGCTATGAACCTGCTTCCCCTGTCTTTAAACTCTTCTGATGCCGGCCTGTCGATCGTATAATAGTATTCAGATGATTTCAAATCTTTTTTGTCTTTAATGATTATTTATAAGGATCCAGCTGCATTCCTGTAAATGCTGATCTCATCGTCCAATAACTGTTCTTTTTTTATAAGTACTTCATTTTTCAATACAGGGGCAGCGATGCCATTTCCAATGTTCATATTCTTATTCGTGATCACCCTTGCTTCATCCCAGCAACCAAGATCAATGAATGACTGGAGCAAAGTTGCACCGCCTTCAACGATCAGGGATACAAGGTTTCGCAGCCTTAATATGCTTATTGTTACGGCAATAATATTTTCGTTGTTGCCGGTCTTGTAATAATTATTATTCCCGTCCTCTTCCTGGCGGAGGTTATTCAGGATAATGGTTGGAACAGTTTTATCAAAAAGGTGCAGGTGCGCAGGCAGCTCTAAATTTTTATCAATAACAATTCTTACAGGATCATTACCCGGCCATAAACGGGTGGTAAGAGAAGGATCGTCCTGTAATGCCGTGCGGCTGCCAACCATGATCGCAGCTTCTTCCGCTCTCCATTTATGCACCAGCCTGTTGGTTAGCTCATTGCTGATCATTACCCTTGTATGATCGCTGCTCGCAATTTTAAGGTCATTGCTTTGCGCCCATTTTAAAATGATATAAGGCCGCTGTTTTTTATGAAAAGTAAAAAAACGCCTGTTCAATTCCAATGCCGCTGTGTCCATTATGCCCGTTATAACGTTTACGCCTGCCTCCTTTAATTTTTTGATGCCGCTGCCATTTACTTTTTCAAAAGGGTCTGTGCAGGCGATGACAACAGTTGGAATCTTATGTTTGATGATAAGATCCGTACAGGGCGGCGTTTTTCCAAAATGGTTGCAGGGCTCCAGTGAAACATACAACCTGCTTTCTTTGACCAGCTGGTAAAGTTCTGCGGGAACATTATTTATGCAATTCACTTCGGCATGGGCCCGGCCAAATTGCTCGTGGAAACCTTCGGCAATGATGGTATCGTTGTGAACCAACAGCGCTCCCACCATTGGATTGGGCGCAACATTCCCTGCACCCAAGGCTGCAAGTTCCAGGCAGCGCTGCATATATATTTCATGTCCAATCAAGGCCTCAAAATTAAGTATGTTTGCGCTGATGACGGTAAATGAACTATACAGGTCTTTTTTAGCTGATTTGGAACAGGTCTATGAAAGACCGGAAGCTGCCCATATCAATTCAATGATATTTGAAAGTATTACCGGGATAACCAGGCAGGGGCTGATAAAAGATCCAAACCAAAAAATAGATGCAGAAAAAATAAGCCTTTTGAAAGATGCCCTTTCTCAATTGAAACTGCACAAGCCGGTGCAATATGTTACCGGTGAAGCATGGTTCTATAAAATGAGATTAAAGGTTTCTTCATCTGTATTGATACCCCGGCCTGAAACAGAAGAGTTGACTGAGGCGATCATCGCATATTTAAGAGATAGACCTGCTGCTGCAATACTGGATATCGGGACCGGCAGCGGTTGCATCGCCATTGCCATTAAAAAAAATATACCGGGTGTGCATGTTACTGCAATTGATGTAAGCAATGAAGCACTGGCGATCGCAAAAGAAAATGCCGCTCAACAGGAAACAAGTATCGATCTTATGCAACTCGATTTCCTGGATGAAAAGAATTGGGCTTCCATACCTTCATTTGATGTGATCGCAAGTAACCCGCCTTACATTCCAGAAAGAGAAAAAGCCCTGCTTGATAAAAATGTTTCCGCATTTGAGCCACACCTGGCTTTGTTTGTGGAAAATAACAGCCCGCTGATCTTTTATGAAAAGATAGCTGCTTTTGGCAAAACACATTTAAAAGAAAGTGGAAAAATATTTTTAGAAACTCACGAGCGATTTGCTGAAGAAACCGCTGCATTGTTTAATGATGGCCATTATTCAGCCGAAATAAAGAAAGACCTTCATGGAAAACAAAGAATGGTAATTGCTACTCATCGTTACCGGTAACCGTTGCTGAAGTCGTTGCTCCCAGCTTGCGGGCAACTTTCATCACTTTAACGATCTCACCCCATTCTGCAACAGCATCGGCATTGATAACCACGGCGGGTTTCACGCTATCTCCTTCATTGATATATTTACGTAATTCAGAAAGCAATGAATCGCCGATGATCTTGCGGGTGCCTACATAAATATTCTTGTCCTTATCCACACTTACCACAACACTTTGCTTTTGCTTGGTATCACTTTTTGCCTTGGGCACACTCATCTTTATTACATTTGGATTAGCCAGCGTTGATATCATCAAAAAGAACATCAGTAGTATGAACAAAATATCATTCAATGGCCCGGTGTCCACTTCTGAATGATCTTCCCTGAATTTTGCTTTTCTTAAACTCATCTCTTAAATTATGAATTATGAATTATGATTTGATGAAATATATTCTGAATTCATCATTCCTAATTCTTAATTATTTTGTTGGTTCCTGCAGCACATCAATAAATTCACTGCTGGCTGCTTCCATTCTGTTGGCCGTCCGGTTGATCTGTGTGTCTAAATAACTGTAACCCAGATAAGCAAGCATACCAATGATCAGGCCACTGGCTGAAGTGATCAATTTAATATACATGGCATCAGCTATCTGGCTGATGGATGGATTGCTGATGGTCGCAAATTCTTTCAGTAGTATTACAAGACCCACGATCGTTCCCACGAAACCAAAAAGCGGGGCGATACGTGCGATCACAGATAACATGGTAAGGTTTTTCTCCATCTTGTACATTTCAAGCTTTCCTACGATCTCCATACTTCTTTCAATAGCATCGATCGGCTTTCCAATACGCTGAATGCCTTTATCGATCATACGTGCAACGGGGTTATTGGTATTTTTTGTAAGGCTGCGTGCAGCAGTGATATTCCCGTTGCTCACATGATCACGGATGATACTCATGAAATTCTCATCTATTTTTCCCGCTTTGCGGATCACCAGCAATCGTTCTATAAAAAAGTAAACGGCCAGGGCAAATAATATTCCCAAAGGGATCATCAAAGGCCCTCCCTTACTCAACATACCCCAAACGGATTCAACCTTTGCAGCTGATGCGGCGGTACTTAAACTGTCTGTCTGTAGAAGGATATCAAACATGTGTAATAATTGATTGCTGATTTATTAAAAATATTCTGAGCCATCTTTATGCCAACAAAAATAACCATCCTGCAATAAAACGAACAATTGGCGTAATGCTGCTTAAGGAATTGTTAATCTTACTGCTTCACAATATACTTATCCATCCATAAAAAAAGTGCCGCAGAATACGACACCTTCTATTCGTATCATTTTTTAAATTATTTTTCCGATGATTTCATTTGCTGCATGGCCATGATCTGCTTCAGCGTTTTTTCCATACCATCACTGCCGCCGTCCAGGAATATCACATTGCCTTTGCCATATTCTGCAAAATTTTTGATCGCTTCTACCCACATGCTGAATAAGATGACATTTGTATCGAGGTTTGCCTGTTTCATTTCTGAGGCTGCCTGGCTCATACCCTTGGCCACTTCTTCCCGGAACAAAGCAACACCCTGGCCACGCAACTGCGCCGCAAGCCTTTCTGCTTCAGCCGCTATCTTAATGGCATTACCTTCAGCTTCTGCTGCTTTTGTTTTGGTGATCAGCAATGCCTGCCCTTCATTTTCTGCAGCTGCTTTTAAATTATTACTCGCAACAACTTTGCTCATGCTCATGATGATCGCTTCATCAAAAGTAATATCATTGATCTGGAGATCCTGCAGGTGGTAACCCCAGCTTTCCAAAGCCACATCAACCTGTTCTTTTACATTTTCTACAATATCCCTGCGCACATTTAGTACTTCTGCCTGTTTTTTTGTAGATACAAATGCACGGATACTTCCTTCAACAGTGCGTATCAATGCCTGCATAAGATCCTTATCACTGATAAATTTAAAGGCAACTTTCTGTATCGTTTCCGGTTGTTCATTTTGTACAGAATATAAAAGCATTGATTTAAAATAAACATTTGCCTGGTCAATCGTTACGGCCTGGAATTCCAGTTCCACCGAGCGGTTCTGGATACTTACCTTTTTATATATCTGCTCAAAAAAAGGAATTTTAAAATTCAATCCCGGGCGCATGATGCGGCGGTATTTACCAAACATCGTAACCACGCCAATTAAACCCTGGTTAACGGTAACAAAGCATCCCAAAAATGCAAATAACAGTATCAGGAGCCACCAATAATCTTTAAAGAATTCCATAATAAAAATATTTATGCGTAAGGTAGTATTTTTATTCTGATGTGAGATGTATGATATATGATTTATGATGTATGATGTGTGATCTACTGATATCATAGATCACACATCATACATCATAAATATTTAAGCTTTCTCCTCCCATATCATACTCAAATGCACAATTGTTTCAGCAGCTTTAACCATATCATTCACCCCGATCCATTCGAGTTTACTGTGGATGTTCTGCATACCCGTAAAAATATTCGGGCAAGGTAATCCCATATAACTCAGCCGGCTCCCATCAGTTCCGCCACGAATACTTTCCGTTTTCACTTTTAACCCGCTGCGCACAATAGCTTCCGACGCATAAGCGGCCACCTGTGGGCAGTTATCCAGCACTTCTTTCATATTGCGGTATTGCTCCTGCTGTACGTATTCCATGGTTGTGCCTTTGTATTTTGAAACAACGTCTTCAGCAATTTTTTTCAGCCTGCTGTGGTGGGCTGTCAACCCAGCTGTTGTAAAATCCCTTACGATAAAACTAATGGTTGCTTTTTCTGCAATGCCATTGATCGCCACAGGATGTACAAAACCCTCCCTGCCCGTGGTTGTTTCAGGGCTCCATTCATTTTTTGGCAGGGCTTCCAGTACAGCGCCTGCAATTTTCATTGCATTCACCAATTTGTCTTTTGCGTAACCGGGGTGTGCGATCACACCATGAATGTTAATACTGGCGCCATCCGCACTGAACGTTTCATCTTCCAGGCTACCTGCTTCCCCTCCATCCAATGTATAGCCAAATTGAGCTCCTATTTTTTCCATGTCAATTTTTGCTGTTCCCTTTCCAACTTCCTCATCTGGTGTAAAAACAATTTTGATCGTTCCATGCTTTACATTCGGATCACTCATAAAATATTGGGCGGCCTGCATGATGACAGCCACACCTGATTTATCATCTGCTCCCAGTAATGTATTGCCGCTGGCGGTAATGATATCAGCACCGATATGATTTTTAAGGTATGGCGAATCAGCTTTTTTCAAAACCTGTGTTTGGTCGCCGGGCAAAACAATATCATTGCCGTCATAATTCTTGTGCAGCAAGGGTTTTACATTGGTGCCGCTGCAGTCGGGTGCCGTATCCACGTGCGAACAAAAACAGATAACAGGAATATTTTTCTTATCGCTGTTTGATGGAATGCTTGCATAAACATATCCATATGCATCTGTTTCCACATCAGCCAGGCCCATTTGCTTTAATTCTTCAAATAATATCTTGCTCAGGTCTTTTTGTTTTTCCGTTGTAGGGTATGCATTGCTGTTTGGATCGCTTTGTGTATCTACCTGTACGTATCGCATGAAACGTTCGGTAAGTGCTTCCTTATTAATTTCAATCATGTTTTTGAAATAAGGAAGCAAAAATAAGAAATAAGAAATAAAGAATAAGGAAGCTGCCGTTTCTGATAATTTAATATTTTCCTTATCTCTATTTAATGACCTTATTTTTCTTTGCAGTTTCTACACTTTTTAAAAATATTGCCATTAATTCGTTACATTCTTTTAAAGTAATTATAACTTTTTCGTTTTGGAGAATTGGCTTTTCACATATGATCCTTAAATTGATCCCGGATTCCCTGATCTCTTTTAAAACGATCCTTATTTTATGAATAAAGTCTGCAGGAGATTCCGCTGCCTGTGCTTCCCCATAAACAAGTGCACAGGCCGTTGAACTTTTTGATAATTGATATTCAAGATTCTGGCCTGACTTAGAATTTGGCAACAGTTCACATACATCTAAACACATACATGCAAACCTCACCAACCTGTCTTCAAGATCATATTTTTTAGTATCCATTTAATAACATTTAAACACAAAATATTGCTTAAAAAAGTTACTAAACAGTTGAATCTCCCACAAAATGCAAGTCTTTTTCCTCCAAATTTGCGTCTTAAACTTCCTTATTTCTCATTTCTCATTTCTTATTCCCCCATTCCTCATTAATAAAAAAAGCAGCCACTTAAAGTAGGCTGCCTGTAGTCGGTGGTTAGCTGTCGGTCGTCCTAAACGATCTCCACCAACTCAATATCGAAAACGAGTTCTTGTCCTGCAAGGAAATGATTGGCATCCAGTACAATTACATCTTCTTTTACGTCTACCACAACAACCGGTACGGGCTGACCCTGCTGGTTGCTAAGCGTAAGTGCCATTCCGGGTTCTAATTTCATGTCCCCGGGAACATTTTCTTTTGGAAATTCAATGATCGCATCATCACTTCTTGCCCCATAACCATCTTCAGCAGGAATGCTGATCGTTTTTTTATCGCCCTTAGCCATACCCGGCAATGCTGAATCAAATCCTTTGATCATTTGTCCTGCGCCAACAGTAAACTCTAATGGCTCCCTTCCTTCCGAAGAATCAAATTGTTCTCCTGATGTTAATTTTCCTGTGTAATGCACTTTTACTACATCACCTGCTTTAACTTGTTGCATAATATTTTGTTTTTTAATTTTTTTGTTAAGGCATTTGAACGCCTATTTAGCTTTCTGCCCCTTTTATTGCGGGGGACCTTGTTCATTTAAGTACCGCCGGGCAGGTAACAGAATGACAAAAATATGAAACCTGTTTTTTAATTAAAAGTAAAAGTTTGCCCAAACCAGGCACAATAAAAAAACTTTAATCAACTTTGATATATGAAGCATTACAGCATGATCCTCCTTGTCGTTTTAGTCGCCATATCTTCAACCAGTTGTGCGCAACTTCCACTTCAACAAGCAGGCAACACATCAGTTATCACGGGAGCTGAAAGAATGCAGGTGTACCTGCCACTGTTAAAAGGCAAATCTGTGGCTGTTTTTGCCAACCAGACCAGCATGGTTAAAAACACGCATCTCGTTGATACTCTTTTAAAAAGCGGCATCCGGATCGTAAAAATTTTCGGGCCCGAACATGGTTTTCGGGGGAATGCAAGTGCCGGCGAACTTATAGAAAATGATGTTGATAAAAAAACCGGCATCCCCGTCATCAGCCTCTACGGCGATCACAAAAAACCTACGTTAGAAGATTTTAAAGGAGTAGATGTACTGGTTTTTGACATACAGGATGTAGGTGTACGCTTTTACACTTATATATCTTCCCTTGAATACTTCCTCGAAGCTGCCCTGGAAAACCACAAGCCACTGATGATATTGGACCGCCCGAATCCAAACGGGTTCTATGTTGATGGCCCTGTACTTGAACCGGCTTTTAAAAGTTTTATTGGCATGCAGCCCATACCCATTGTTTATGGAATGACCATGGGCGAATATGCATTGATGCTGGCAGGTGAAAACTGGTTATCAGCAGATGCAAACAGGATCAATGCATACAATGTTACAACAAACCCCACGCCGGATACTCCCTTTCATGTTACTGTTATTAAATGTAAGAATTATGATCACAACTCTAAATATATCTTGCCGGTAAATCCTTCTCCGAATCTAAAAGAAATGCAGTCTGTTTATCTATATCCTTCCACTTGTTTTTTTGAAGGAACCGTTTTTAGTGAAGGAAGGGGCACAGACAAACCTTTTCAAATTTTCGGGCATCCCACATTACCAAAGACAATGTATGCCTTTACCCCCAAACCGAATGAAGGCGCAAAAAGCAGCAAGTGTTATTACCAGCAATGTTATGGATGGAATTTGTCGGCATCCAATGAAGAGGTCTTAAAAAAATTAGGAGGCCGGATCCGTTTAAGTTATTTTATTGAAGCCTATAAATTATTCCCGGGCAAAGACAGTTTCTTCCTTAAGAATAATTTCATTAATAAACTGGCCGGCAATGACCTGTTCATGCAGCAAATAAAAAATGGAACGACGGAATCTGAGATCCGGAAAAGCTGGGAACCCGCACTGGCAAATTTTAAAGCAACAAGGAAAAAATATTTACTGTATACAGATTTTGAATAAGCAGTGTTTTATTTTTTATCGTGAAGACGCTAAGGCGCGAAGTTTATTAATGCTTTCCGACTTAGCGTCTTTGCGGTTTCATTACCTTCGTAACCATGAATGATTACAAAGACCTCCGGGTAATTTTTATGGGTACTCCTGAGTTTGCTGTCGCATCACTGGATAGACTGGTAAAAGCGGGTTGTAAAATCGTAACTGTTATTACAGCACCGGATAAACCCGCAGGCCGTGGTATGGAAATGCAACAAAGTGCGGTAAAAAAATATGCGGTAAAAAAAGGCTTACCAGTTTTACAACCGGAAAAATTAAAAGAACCATCATTTATTGGATCATTGCATTCATTAAATGCCGATATACAGATCGTTGTTGCATTCAGGATGTTGCCTGAGATCGTGTGGAGCATGCCGGCAATGGGGACCATCAATGTTCATGGCTCACTATTGCCGCAATACCGTGGTGCAGCACCCATCAACTGGGCTATTATTAATGGAGAAAAATATACAGGTGTCACGACCTTTAAACTGAAACAGGAGATTGATACCGGCGATATTTTGCTGAATGAGAAAATTGAGATCGGCGAAAATGAAACCGCAGGCGAGCTTCATGACAAAATGAAAGAAGTGGGCGCTGAATTACTATTAAGGACAATAAAGGGAATTTCAGAAGGCTCATTAAAGGAACAGCCACAGTTGCCGGTGGTCGGTGGTCAGTCGTCCGAATTGCGTCACGCTCCAAAACTTTCAACAGAAACCTGTATCATCAACTGGAACAAAAATGTGGATGAGGTCCATAACCTGGTAAGAGGCTTGTCGCCATACCCCACTGCTTTTACAACACTTGAAAACAAAAAATTGAAAATTTACAGGGCTGAAAAAATCAATGAGAAACCCGGGATCGATCCGAGGAATTATGAAACAGACGGAAAATCTTATCTCAGGTTTGCCTGCAACAATGGCTATATTAAAATAACTGAATTACAACTGGAGGGCAAAAAGCGAATGGCTGTAGAAGATTTTTTAAGAGGTTATCGTTTTACATCAATTTGAAATTAATTTGTCATCCCGACGAAGGAAGGATCCTTTCATCTGGATGACAATTAATATTTTTACCTGATCCCTAATTTCAACAACAATGTTTTATCAATTGCTTCTTTAGGTACGACAAGGCTAACCGTATTCATGGCAAAATATGCTTCAGATACATTTACATAACCTTCATAAGGGCCGGATACACCCCATGAATTTTTTACAATAAAAAATGTTTTCCCTTTTTTAGATTTTTCAATACCCGTGATATGCATCAGGTGGTCATCCTGCGTGGTAAGGTTTTCATACGACTGTTGGCGCAATGATACGGTCCATTCAAGTTCATCTGTGTCGGCAGTTATGGATGTATTTGTTTCATGGTCTGCCCTTTTAACAAACAATCCCAGGCCATTGTTAGCAGCAAATCCGCTGTTGCTCACATCTGCATCCCACATAATTGTATAGCCTTTGCTGATAGAGCTTTTTACCAACTGTAACATTTCAGTCATTGGAATATTATAATAGCTTCCGTTGCTGAAATTATCCGGAACTTCCAGGATATAGGAAGTATAAAAAGGATGATCTGTGAACGAAGTAAGGTCTACATAATCATCGGCTTTGAATTTCAATACTTCCGTTGCAAAGGTCCTGGGTGTATATTTTTTATTGCTTACTTCAAATTCTGAGGGAGGTGTTCCAAGATGCTCGTTCAGCAGTTTTTTGTAATCATCCAGCCAGGTAGATGGAATGGGAGTTGATTTTAACGTATTGTCAAGATATTCTTTTAAGATGATCACCAGCTTGGAATGGTTAAAAGACTTTTCACCGGGATGCAAACCGCTGAATACAGTTTCAGGCATAGCACCATAAGTAGCAATAGAGCGAATTACATCATGGCCCAGTCCACCTTCACCAAATTGGGCTTTACCCTGGCGGTGAATATAATTTTTCGCTTTTTCGATGTACATATTATAAACGGTGAACATTTCACTAAGATCAATATCGGTCTTATTAGCTTTAAGGAACTGGCTTTCTATGAGCGAGGTAGTTGAAAAACTCCAGCAAGTGCCTGTTCTCGCCTGGTCCTTAACAGC
This sequence comes from Ferruginibacter sp., assembly GCA_040006715.1. Classification (GTDB taxonomy): domain Bacteria; phylum Bacteroidota; class Bacteroidia; order Chitinophagales; family Chitinophagaceae; genus Ferruginibacter. The sequence continues at coordinate 40,966 of JBDTWL010000032.1, forward strand.
TGTGGCTGTATTGTTCTTTTCTACAACAAAACCATCTTCCTTTATTTGTCCTTTTTTGCCAGGTTGGGAGAACACGGTGCCCGAAACAAATACGGTCAAAAAAACGATCGTTACAATTTTCTTCATTTTCTTTTTTATTTTAAAAATTTATAGTTGATTCAAAATTATCAGCATTGGCTCCCAATTCAGATGCTGCTGCATTGCTTATGCGTATGATCAATCCTGTATTTTGTTTCAGGTCGGGAATCAGGTCAAGGACTTTTGCATACACAGATCGTTGGTTGGCAGGATTCGTGATCTTTACAATGCTGCCGGGAGTTGCTGAGTTCGTAAGACAATAATATTTTCCGTCTTCCCAACCACTGGTGCTTTTAAAAATACCTGCCTGCCCTTTCTCCTCAGCAGGATTATTTTTTGCACTCACCTGTTTATCATATAATGATCTGAAAATACCTCCGTTAAAATTCTTCCCGGTAACCTTATCCATTTCTTCTTTTCCAACAGGGTTTGCTCTAACAGGTTCCTTTTTTACTATTATTTCAGCTTCCTTCTTTTCCGGTTCGGTCGTTTTGGGCGTTTCTTTTACAACTACTTCTTCCCTGTTCTCTTTTACAACTTCTGTTGGCTTTGTTCCGGGCTCCTTGCTATAGCCTACTATCAGGTTTGTTCCTTCACTTAATCCTTCGCCCGTAAGTTTATTCCATTTCTTAATATCATCTATGCTGACGTTCTCATATAGTTTACTGATATGATACAGTGTTTCCTTCTTTGCTACTTTATGATAGATGGGATAAGTGCCTGCCTTCTTTGCCACTGTTGTTGTTTTGGTAACAGGTTCCGTTTTTACTTCCGGCTCTTTTTTTATTTCAGG
>JBDTWL010000033.1:0-41555 GCA_040006715.1 Ferruginibacter sp.
TATGATTTATGATTTATGATTTATGATTTATGATTTATGATTTATGATTTATGATTTATGATCTGGAGTTTTCGACTGCGAAATTAACCTGAAATGGGGGATTAGCCAAAAGCTTTGTGGGGCGCTTTTTAACCATTTATGTGCAATGGCTACACTGATAATCCTTAATTTTGACTCCTATGAAGAAAATACTAATTGCTGTACTCTTTTTGGCCGCTGTTTTTACTGCAAACAGCCAGCAGATCGCCAAATGGAAGATCACAGATGTGGAAAAATACATAGCGGCAAAGAACGGTGATGTGCTGGTCATTAATTTCTGGGCCAGCTTCTGTAAGCCCTGCGTTGCCGAAATTCCTTCTTTTATTAAGATAGTAGGTAAATATAAAAGCAGCCAGGTGAAATTAATGCTGGTGAGCCTTGACCTCCCATCTTATTACCCCACAAAAATTGCCTCATTTGCCAAACAGCATCATTTCAATACCAATATCGTATGGCTGCAGGAAACCAATGCTGATTATTTCTGCCCAAAGATCGACACTGCCTGGAGCGGTTCTATCCCCGCTACCCTGATCGTAAATACCAAAACGGGCCAACGTAAATTTTTTGAAGGAGAGATGACGGAAACAGAATTTGAAGCTATGCTTAAAGAAGTGACCGGGGATCCGAAAAGTATTGGCAATTTAAATGATCATTCATTGGATACGGTGGAAGAGGTAAAAATAAATTAGGGTCATTGCGATACAACAAAAATAAGAAACATTACACATAAAAACCTAACTGGCGCAAGTGTTCCGCAGGATCACTTGATGCCTTTTAAGTTAGCCAGTCTGTGACTGGATCATAACCTGAATTTTATTTAAAATATAAAGTAAATCAGTTAGCAGAAGATCAGCCCTATGTCTATTAAATATAAAACCGGCGATGATTAATTGAAATTGAGCATTTGTATAATTGATCCGGTCACAGACCTTCTATCTTAATTCAGCACAAGTGATCCCATCAGCATTCATTTATAATACTAAGAATTTAACAGGGAACACTTGCGCCAGTAGGGGACCCATCTACAGCGGGGCAATTTACAGCAACGATTCCCCAACTGCGGCGTGCCAGACGTTATGCGAAATCATTTTAAGTAGTTTGGCTTTATTAATTCGAATAATTAAGATTTGGCCGATGGATCAATCTTTAATGCAACGAACAGAAACCCCTATCTTTTGGTTGCCGGAGAAATTGCTTATATTTTCAGTGGTATTAAATAATCCCCGGTTTAACGCAGTTGATGCACTTGAAAATGTAGTACTCCAAAAAGTGGCATTAGCCCCTGTATTATGAAATGTACCATCCAGGAAACGTCCGCCGGCAGGAAGAGCGGTAAAACCACTACTGTTAGTTGCATTAAAATTAGGGCTGAGCCAATTAGTTCCGACCTCTTTCATTTTTCCTCCGGCAACAGCCGACCCTCCTAAACATGTTACCAAAGCCGACCACTCCGCATCGCTCGGGAGATGCCAGGTCCAGGGAGCTAATCCCCTGGGATCCATCACTGCATACCAGTTATATAATTTTCCATATTTTGAATAGCTGGCAGAATCATTATTATACCAGCACCATGCTCCTGTAGTGAGAGTGCTCCATGTCGTTGCATCAGTAACCTGTGGTACAGGATCACCATTTCGGTAATAACTGGTTTCTAAGTTGTGAGTCATCCAGGTTTGGCCACAAATTATTACGGAACAACAACTACTAGCTGTACTTTGCGCCTGGGTTAAATCGTTTAGTGCAATAAAAAGAAAAAGCAGGATTATTCTATTCATATTTTTAGAATTTTAAAAATGAAATAAATAGAGGTAGTGGAATCCAAATATATAATATTTCAAACATACAAACAAGACTTCGCAAAATAAAAGCATTGCCGCCCGGCTAAGCGGGAGGCGGGCAGTCATATCTCAGCTAATTTCAAGCTTATATCCTTTACCGCGTATAACAACAATTTTGATATCCGGATCAACTTCCAGTTTTTTTCTAAGTTTTGATATGAACATATCGAGACTGCGGCCTACTATAACACCTTCATCTTCCCATATCTCTTTTTGTAGCCGGCTTCCCTCTATAGTCTCATTAGGAGACAACGCGAAAATACCCCTAACTGGCGCAAGTGTTCCGCAGGATCACTTGATGCCTTTTAAATTGCCAGTTTGTGACTGGATAAGACCTGAATTTTAATTAAAATATAAAGTAAATCAGTAGCAGAAGATCAACCCTATGTCTACTAAATATAAAACCGGCGATGATTATTTGCCTCACTTCATCACTTTCATTGTAATTGAATGAATCGATGCACTAACAAGGAATGAAGGATTAATTGAACTTGAGGATTTGTATAACTGATCCGGTCACAGACCCTCTATCTTAATTCAGCACAAGTGATCCCATTAGCATTCATTTATAATACTTAGAATTTAATAGGGAACACTTGCGCCAGAAGGGATTTAATAGGGAACACTTGCGCCAGTAGGGGGATAGAAGTAGCAATTGCTTTTATCATATTGTTTGAATTTTATTATTTCATTAAGCTAATTGTTACTTAGCATATCGTTTATATAATTCATTTTCTATGGCTGTAAACAAATTTCCCAATCCTCGTCCCGCGGCACCATTACTCATCATTACCATGCCTAATTTTTTTTGCGGATAACAAATCATATTGCTGGCATAACTATCCAAATCGCCTCCATGATACATTACCATTGTATTTTGAGGTGCCCCATAATTGGTCATAAATATTCCGAGTCCATAAGTAGTTATCCTGCTGATCCTGAAAAAAGGAGTTTGTTGAAGTTTAATATCAGCCTGGGCAGTATCCATAAAATGTATCATAAATCTGCTGATATCTTTTACATTGGAGAAAATTCCACCATGTGCAACCAGGGCTCCCATTTGCCAGGGTTTGCTTTCTTCATTTGGCCGGTCATCATAATAAGCTGTAGTCAATTTATTTTTTACTTTACTATCCAATTCGCCACTACTACTGTTCATTGACAGCGGTTTGAAAATATATTTCTCCAATAATTGTGCATAGGGTTGCTTAGTTACGTTCTCCATAGCTGTACCCAAAACGCCATATCCAAAATTTGAATAACTATAGGCTACGCCAACATTTCTTTCCAATCTCATGGTAGAAAGGGCCTCATACATTTGTTCTTTTGTATAACCCATCATGGGTTCACCATCTACCCTGTCAAGGTTACCCGGATAGCGGGGTAAACCTGAGGAATGTGTAGCAATATCTTTTACTGTTAGTTTTTTTCCATTAGAATCCGCTGGAAAATGCACTGTGGCAGGAAAATAAGTTGAGATATCTGCATCAAGATTTATAGTTCTATTTAAAATTAAATGAGCCAATACATTCCCTGTAAAGGTCTTTGTCAGGGAACCTATTTGGTAAACAGATTCAGCAGTAGCCGGTATTTTTTTTGCCCGGTCGGCCCAGCCTACAGCATCTGTATAAATGATCTTACCATCATAAACTACACCAATTGCAAAACTTGGAAAATTGTATTTAGTGATACTATCCTGCATCATTTTTTTGAGCCATTTAAATGATGTATCACTTTCCACATTTTTTTTTACCTCACTTGTTTTGGATGAATTCGATATTACACAGCTTAATATAAATACTGCAGCAAAGCACATTATTATTAATGGTGGGTTCTTATTCATTTGTATAATCCCTTTAATTTTTTTAGTATTTTATTTCTTATAGGTCAAATCATACTCAGGCTGCCAACTTGCACTATTATTATTGCCATTTACCCCAACTGCATTACTCTTTATTCTTACTGTATTTCCTCTTATTTGTTTTAGTCAATTCTTTTCTGGTAAATCCAACGCAGGCTTTACTTTGCCCCGGTGACAAGTAGTACAATTAATAACTGGTGTTTCAGATTGAAGCCCTTTTATATTTTTCAATAACTCAGAATTTATTTTTGTAGACATGGCCGACATTTCCCTTGTAATATCTTTTTGCTTTTTCTCTTCCGAAGCAAAATCAGCTGTATTATGACAGTGCCCGCAACTTACCCCCAATGAACGGCTGTAGCCGTAATTCATAATAGCCAGTAATTGACCGGCAGGTACTTTAAGCATTTTGATATTTTTAAAAACCGAGTCTGCCCTCATTTTTTGCTTTCCCCTAATAGATTCCATTACAAGTTTTACGTACTTCATCCTGTCTGTCTCCAGGGAATCTTCAATAGTTATTTCTGTTGCCATCATTGCTGCCCTGCTTTTATCACTAAAAGAAACAACTGCTAAAACTGACATTATCAGGGCTAAAAGAACAATTACTTTTTTCATAAAATTTGTTTTAAGTGAACATTTCTTCCCGATAAGCTATCAATTCTAAAAATTAAGAAGGTTTGATTAATCCGGCAGATTTCATCCGGTATTACTTAATCTTGCGAAAAAGATTATTTAAGGCCCTGTCATTATTCATAAACAAACCGGACATTTCACCCTTTTTATCATTTAGAAATTCGAGCCTGTTGGCTGTACTCCATTTTGTCGAGAATTTATTTCTTGAACGAACCTCCATTTTAATATCTCCGTTTATTAAATGCCTGAGATAAAGTTGCCTATTTACATTAACTACATCATAAGCAGTTTGTAATTCGTCCGAATAATAAGTCCCGGTAAATTTATTTAATTCCGTTTCAGAATAAACAGGATACTCAACTCTTTTTGCCTGGTAATTTGTGAAACGTCCTTTAAAAGAGATTGTGTTGTATTTGTTGAGACTTTTGTTCTTAAAAGTTAATAATACATCAGCATATCCATAAAAGACTGAGTCATTGATTGATCGCAGTGTATCCGGGAGACTTATTCTTGGGCGTTTCATAAATAGTTGTGACCCCAGTTGAAAAATTTTTATGAGACTATCACCCGGTGTCTCATAGCTGCCAGTATATGAAGGGAATTTTGCCTCTGGCAAATTATGATATGCAGCTGAGGGCGGCTGTAACACTACCCGTGAGTTTGGTGGAAGATTCAAAACGATATCTGCGATTTGCATTGCCCGAAAAGTTGGGTCAGCATCTCCCAGGTTGGTTAATACAGCAATTCCGAGGTTTTCATCAGGGAAGTAGCCAATAAATGATCTATAGCCTGCATCAACGCCATCATGAAATATCCGGGTGAGACCCTTATATTTTATATTGAAAATACCGGAACCATAAATTGAGGTGTCACCATTATTCAAAATAGCTCTTTCTGCCATTTTCATTAATATGTCCTTACTTCCATTTTTTAAGTTTGATAATTCAATAAGCCATTTACCAAGATCTTCAACCGAAGAAAACATACTCGTAGCTCCATAATTTGGATAGTTTAATTCCTGTTTCTTATAGATCCAGGAATCGTCTGTAGCTGCATAGGAACAGGCTTTGTGCTTAACGACTGCCTGGTAATCAAAGTTGATAAAGCTATTGTTCATACCGGCAGGTTGAAAGATGTTTTGTACCATATAATCCGGGAAGCTTAACTGCGAACAATTCTTTACGATCTCTGCCAGTGCAGTATATCCGGAATTACTATACATAAACCTGTCGCCTGGTCTGAAGTTTAGTTGAGTTTGCCGTTTGATTACAGAAACGATCATGTCCTGTGTAATAAGACTTGGTTCCTCAATTCCACACAAACTAAAAAGCACCCATTGATCCCGTAACCCGCTGCTGTGTTGTAACAGATTCTTTATGGTAACAGGGTAATTAAAGGAAGGAAACCCGGGAAAATATTTTCGAACACTATCATCAGGGGCCAATTTTTTCCTGGCAATTAACTGGTGAATAGCAAACGAAGTAAAAACTTTTGAAACAGAGGCAAGGTGAAAAACTGTTTTAGGTGTGATTGGTTCGTCGTATTCAAGATTTGCCATGCCATAACCCTGTTGATACAAAAGTTTTCCATTTTGAACAATTGCAACAGCATAGCCAGGTGTTTTTTCATTGAAATGACTAAATAGGCTGTCAATTCTCGATTCTATGTTTGACTGAGCTTTTATTGATACAGCAGCTAACAGTAATAGAAACATAGTAAGGAGAAAGCTTACAATGTTTTTCTTCATTTATTTGGGTTTAATTGGTATCTATAATTATAGTTTTATACTATCCCTGCCAGAAAATGAAGTAAATGGTAGTGTTGCTAAAATCAGAAATGCTGAGGCTATGAGATTCTTCATAATATTTTTAATTTTGTGTTACAGAATACGTTTAAAAAATATTGTGTGTTTAATTTCCGCCACTTCTTAGTTTCTCGATCTGCTTCTTTGAGTTATCAGCCGTAGCCCCATCCTTGTCTTTTGCTATCGCTATTTCAAAATATTTTATGGCATCTTCTTTTTTACCCATCAGCATAAAGCTTTCTGCATAACTATCGTAAGCATTGGCCGATTCCGGGAATAGCTGAATATTCATCTTGAGAACCATATTGGCATTGTCAAATTTATTTTGATTGATCAATGAATAACCATAAGCATTTATTTTAGCCTCCAGTTCGTTCTTAAAATAGCGATGCAGGGGATCTTTTAAATACTCATTGGCCATGCTAACCGCTTCATCAAATTTTCCCTGTTCTGCCAGGCTCCGTAATTTATCATCAATCGGTCCCTGTTTATCATAGGCATTGATAACATTCATAACCGGATCAGTATTATTATAAAAATCAGCAAAACTCATGTCCACCGCCAGTGCCGGGGCTGTGGCTTTGCGTTTGTCTCTCGGATCCATGTTTTGCCACCACAACCAGCTCAGGTTTGCCTGCAGTTTACTTTTGGGTAAGGTTTCTGTCCTGGTATCTCCATAAAAATTTACGTTTTCACTGGTAGGCTCACCCACAAAAATCACTTCTGTATTTTTTTCCAGCTCGTTCACTAAATTCTGTGCAGCAGAAAAAGTACGGCGGCCAATAATGCAAAAGAATTTTCCTTTCTGGTTTATCTTCCTTGATTTTATGATACCTGTAACAATAGGCTTGTTCAATGTATTATTACCGCCACCATTTGTCCGCAGGTCAAGTATTAGTTTTTCCACATCATTTTTATCAATGAAGTCAACCATGTCATTAAAAAAGGATGCAATGGTCTTATCACCCTCATTTAGGGTAACACTGTGGCGGACATATAATGTTTTATTTTGGGGCAGGTATTCCATGTAGCGGAATGATGAAGGTTCTTTTTGCCACAGTGGAGTATTGCCCGCCATTTTTGCATCAGTCCAGCCCGGTATTGTTTCCAGTCCTGTCATACTAAAATGAGCGTTGTCATTAACTGCTTTAAAAACAGTTGTTTCTTCTTTCCCGTTTTTTATATAAGAGATGGAAACCTCCTCTGCCGAATTGGTAATACCCTGTGTTAGCAGCCATTCCGGAGTGGCCAGATAATATACAGCATTTGACCGGTAACCCTGTTCATTCTCATATGATACCAGCGGCCTTACTGCTTCCAATGCAGCTTCAGCTTTCATGTTGCCTATCCTGGTTACTTTACCCGAAACGGCATTTGCATACTTGTTTTCTGCCTGCAAAAAATATAAACCATCATTGAACAAATAAAGCTGGAACGGATAGCGGTGAAGTGATATTCCATTTGCCGACTGTTGGTGCAAACCAAATGTATTCATTTGCGTATGGCCGATGTGAAACAACGCAACTAATCGTACAAAACCTGCCAGTACCTGTTCTTTTTCTAATTTAGGTATTTGAGCGTGTAAAACATCTACCGCTTTATCCCAGTCCGCCGCGGTGATGTTATAAAAGAGGTTACTGTATTTTGAGTGAACCGTTTGCTGCAGGTAACGAAGATCGATCTGCCATTCCGAAGCGGTTTGGGCTCTTCCGGATAGCAGGAAAAGGCACAGCGTTATGCTAAAGATAATTTGTTTAATCATGGCTAATGATTTTAGGTTCTAAAAATACAGCAAATGCATATCGGTATCTTACCATTAGTATAAAAATGCGATGAAAAACACTGATTTGAGATGAACAACAACAAAATGATAATTATTTTACTGAATTTTGGATGATGAGCCTGCCAAAACTCTTTACTTCCAAATACTTATTTCATTTCCTCCTGTGGATCTTTTTTATTTTTTCATTGATCGCTGATACAGGCACACTAATCATTTATAATAAAGGGCCTTTTATATTTTACATTTTAGCAAAAACATTCGTTCAGGCATCATTGGTATATGTAAATATTCTTTTACTATACCCTGTGCTTTTTAAAAAGAAAAAATATGAATTATACATTTTATTTGTATTAGTGGTTACTTTGATCGCCGGTTATGGTAATCTGAACCTGGAATTATTGATACGGGTAAAAGGAAGATTATTAACTGACAAACAATACTATCAATTTTTCCTGTCACAAACAGGAATGGCAGCACGGTATGTTTTAATTTCATTCCTGCTTAAGATATCTGTTGACTATTATGAACAGAAGGAAACCATTAAAAAAATTGAGTTCGAAAAAGCAACTGCTGAACTTAATTTTTTAAAAGCGCAGGTGAATCCTCATTTTCTTTTCAATACACTGAACAACCTGTATGCATTGATCCTGGAAAAATCGGACAAAAGCGGAGAAGCAGTTTTAAAACTGGCAGATATTATGAAGTATATATTGGCAGAAGGTAAAGAAGACAAGGTGATGTTACGGAAAGAAATTCAGTTATTATATAATTATACTGAACTGGAACGGTTAAGAAAACCTGATGCAGAAATAATCTTTAACGCACCGGGCAATACCGGCAATTATTTTATCACCCCCTTATTATTACTTCCCCTGATAGAGAATGCATTTAAATATGGATTGAATTCAGTTGCAAAAAATGGTTTTGTGCGAATTCATGTTGCATCAGAAGGGGAGTGGCTGAATGTAACTGTTGAAAATAATATACCACCCGTTAAAAATGATGAAGCTTTACAATCGCTGGGTATTGGTATTCAAAATGTAAATAAAAGACTGGATATGTTGTACCCCGGAAAATATATTTTAAAAATTGAGAACAGGATAGTTTCTTATTTTGTAAATCTTCAAATACAACTGGCATGACATATAAATGCGTAATAGTGGATGATGAACCACTTGCCCATAAGGTATTGCTGAACTATATACAGCAAGACCGAAACCTGGCTGTGGTGAAGCAATGCTATACGGCTGAAGATGCCAGGCTCTACCTGTCTGCAAATGCAGTGGATATTTTATTCCTGGATATTGAAATGCCGGAAGAGACCGGGATACATCTGTTACAATCCTTACCACAAAAGCCTGTTACCATTTTTACAACAGCTTTTCTGCATTATTCATTAGAAGGATTTGAGTTGGGTGTAATGGACTACCTGGTAAAACCGATACGATATGAACGTTTTGAACGGGCAGTAAAAAGGGCTATTGATTTTTTGCAGTTACTGCAATTGAGATCCGGAGTAGAAAATGATGTTACTGAACAATCGAACCTTTTAATAAAAACCGGAACAAAAAAAGTTTCTGTAAACCGCAACGATATTTCGCATGTGCAGGCGCTCAAAGACTACGCTATTATTTACAGTGGCGAAGTAAAATATGTAGTGAGAAGCACCATGAAAGAAATGGAAGAATTATTGGGTGCAGCCGGTTTTTTTCGGGTTCATAAATCTTTTATACTTGCTAAAAGCAAAGCCCGTTTTTTTACCGTAACTAAAATTGAGTTCGAAAATTTTGAGATACCGGTGGGCAGAAAATATAAAAAAATAATTGAGAAATACCTGTTTACAATCGGCATCAGACATTAATCCCCTAACTGGCGCAAGTGTTCCGCAGGATCACTTGATGCCTTTTAAGTTTGCCAGTCTGTGACTGGATAAGACCTGATTTTATTTAAAAGTAGATATATGTCTGCAGTCAAAATTCAAAAAAACCCACCACTTGCGTGGTGGGTTCGTTTAGATCGGCCTTTATCAATTACCCATCATACAAGCTGTTTTTGGACAACTTGATTTAGGGCAACTCGAAGTATTGCAGGAATTCTGCTTTTTGCAACATTCAGTCTTGGCTTTCTTTTTAGCTACAGGTTTCTTACCATTGGTTGCATATAATACAGTAGATGATAATATCATCAACGATACTGCAGTGAAGAATACTCTTTTCATTTTATTAATTTTTAAGTTCAGAAAATTATTTTTTTATTACACTAAACAATTTTCAGGCGGATGCCAACAGTCGGCATTGTAATTTGAATTAAAAAAATCTTTCTTAAAACCCGTCTTTACGGAAAGATCTGATGAGTTCACTGCAGATAAAACCGGTCTTTCAGGAAGTATGAATGAACAACCGCCACAGGCCATGAAAGGATTACAGGCTTCCTTGCAGCCATCATCTTTTTTCTTGCCTGCTTCCTTTTTGCAGGACTGTTTCTTTGCACAGCATGTTTTTTTAGCAACCGGCATTCCTGTTGCAGCAGTTTCATGCATGTACACGCACTGCGTGCTAAGAAAAATGATAAGTGCAGCTAGTATGGATGTTGTTATCTTCATTTAAGCCTGGTAAACGGTATATTTTCGAACTTCAAATTTCAAACCTCAAACTTATTAACTCTTCCTCTTAATTGAACAGCCAACACTTTTACTTTCTTTAACTGAGATATCTTTCCCCGTGATCAGTTCATTGATCGCTTCTCTTAAATGCTGCCTGTTAACAGCAGTTGGATCAGATGGATTATCATCTATTGCACCATGATATACAAGTTTCAGGTTCTTGTCAAATAAGAAACACTCTGGTGTCCTGTTGGCACCGAATGCATCAGCCACTTCATTGTTCTTATCCAACACATAACTCCAGTTGTATTTTTGATCTTTGGCATACTCTTTCATGGCATCAAAACTATCGTCTTCAATACGCTGTGCTTCATTACTGTTAAGCAAAATTACACCAACATTCATTTTTTGGGCATAATCACCGATCGCAATGGTACGTTGTTGATTCTTTATCACATAAGGGCAGGTGTTACAACTGAACATTACCAATACGCCTTTATCCTTTAATGCATCCTTCATGCTGATTTCTTTACCGGATACGTCTTTCATTTTAAGGGTTGCTTTTGGCATTTCACTTCCTATTGGCAAAGGTGCGGAAACTGTAAAAGCAATTGTTGCTGCTATCATTCCGGCAGCACATAAGATCTGAATTTTTTTCATGATTATATTATTTAATATTTGCTTTAAAGATAATAAATTATAACAGGAGGCCTGTACCGCTTATAAAAATTTAATGTTGTAACCGTTTTTCCTCCATTTCCCTTTGTGTTGCGATCGCTTTTAAGGATTTAATGCTCACATTCAATTCAAAACCGATCAATAATGCCAGTGAATTGATGTAAATAAGAGCCATCATCATCATAATGGTGCCAATGGACCCATACAGTACATTGTAACGCCCGAAATTATTTACAAACGCTGAGAAGCCAATGGAAGCAAGTATGCTTAAAGTAGTAGCCACTATGGCCCCCGGAGAATTTAATTTCCACCTTTTCTGAACAGCAGGGGCGTATTTGAAAATGAAGGCGATCGCAAAAAATACGAGCAGCACGATCAGGCCCCACCTGGTATAAGTAATTACCTGGCGCCAGCCGCTATCCCGTACGATCATTTTTAACAAGGCACCCTGGGAGATCAGTAATACCAGGTAGCCTAACAGCAACCCAAATAAGATGATGGTAAGTTTTATAGCGATCCAGCGCTTTTGAAGGCCCCTCCTGCGCTCAAAGCCAAGGTATTTTTTATTGAACGACCTCATCAGCCCCATCATGGCACTGGAGGCAAAGAACAATGATAACAACAATCCAAAAGATAGCAGGCCGATCTTGGAACCATAAATAAATGAATCAATGAATTTTATTATTTCCTTATTGTAAACCTTTGCGGGAATGATATCATAGATCAGGCTGTGTAACTGTACCTGTATGCTCCTTTTTGAAATGAACGGAAGGTTTGGGATCAGCGTAAATAAAAAGAGGAATGATGGCGGTGTGGCCATGATAAAATTATAAGAAATAGCTGAAGCCCTTTCAAAAAGCCCATGCGTTTTTAATTGCAGGTAGAAGAAACGCAGGACATCATATAAAGGAACACCTTCAAATCCGGGTAGGTACCAATGCTTGGTTTTGTTCAATACAAAGCCAACCGGTGTTTTTGTTATAAGTATTCTTTGAAGTTTGATCACTGGCCTTAATAATTACGATAAGTTTATTTATTCCTGATGAGTATTAAACTATCCAATGCACGCCGGTATGCATTTGCAAATACCAGGTGTTCCGGGTATGTTGCGGCAAAGTTAGAATACCCGTTGAAATCGGGTTTTGCGACAAAGTAAATATAGTTCGTTTGCGGGGCATCTAATACTGCATCGATCGTATTGATAGAAGCTGTGCAAATCGGGCCAGGCGGTAAACCGGTGTGCTGGTAAGTATTGTATAAGGATGGATAATCAAGATGGCCGTGGAGGATCCTTTTGAGTCCGAAATCACGCATGGCATATTTCACTGTGGGGTCAGCTTCAAGTTTCATTCCTTTCTTTAAACGGTTTATGTATACACTTGCCACGAGGCCTTTATCAGATTCCCTGTTTGTTTCTTCTTCCACGATACTGGCAATGGTATAAACCTGTGTGGGAGTGAAATTCAGCGCTGCTGCTTTTTGCGATCTTTTGCCATCCCAGAATTTTTTTTGCTGGTCAGTAAATCTTGTAAACATATTCTTAAAAGAAACATTCCACCAGAACAGGTATGAATTGGGGATGATGGCAGTCATGACCGTGTTCGTATCAAAATGATATTTTGCGAGCGAATCATTGCTTGTAATAAAATTCATCACTTCTGTTGAATCGAATTCAAATTGCTGCCCTGCTTTTCCTGCAAAATCCTCCTTGGTCCTTAATTTATTTATTACAAACCTTACTGGAGATTGCCTGCCTGCTTTTAATATGCGTACGAGGTTGACGATGCTGCTGCCATTCCTGATCTCGTAACGGCCAGCCTTGATGTTCTGATTGTATTTTACCTGTTTTGATACCAGGTTGAAGAAAAATGCCCCGGGAATGATCTTTTGGTCCAGCAGTGATGTTTTTACTTCGTCATAACCGGCACCTGTTCTCACATAGAAATATTTATTCTCAGGAGCGGAAACTGTTGGCCCAAAAACCTTCCATGCCGAATAAAGGCCGGCAAGCAGGAAGATAAGAAACAATATCAGGAGTGTTTTTTTCATAGCTACGATTTTGAATGTCATCCTTAAATGTCATATGATGAAAGAGGGATCTCGGAGAGATGGTTCGTTCCTCAGCATGACAGGGAAGTGTACAACAAAGTAAAATAAAAAACCCCGCCCTTAACGGCGGGGTTATAAATATTTTAGAATTATTATTATCTTTTGTTGGTATCTGCCGGTAGTGGTACAGTGTTGGCCGGCGCAGCTTTTTGTTGGGCAGGAGAGGTAGAAATACCCTTAATAAGGTCATCTCCTGATGCTGCCGTACCTTCTTTTGGAATAAATGCCGGGGACATCAGGCAAAGCAAACCAACAATGGCTGCAAATACCCAGGTTCCTTTTTCCAATACATCCGTAGTTTGTTTTACACCCATCAACTGGTTGCTGAAACCGCCAAATGTCCCTGATAACCCACCACCTTTAGGGTTCTGGATCAAAACGATCAGTCCAAGTATCACAGAAGCAATAATAATCAATACACCAAATAAAGCTAACATGTTATTTTCTTTTAATTTAATAAACCTCCCTATTGTTCAAGGTGGATATTTTCTATTTTGGCTGCAAAGTAAGCGCTTTTAGCAGGATTGAGCAAACTTAATTTTTCCAGTGTTTCACGGGCTTTTTTTAGTTTACCCTGTTGTAAATAAGCTTCCGCCATGGATTCTGTCAGGATATCAGTCTCCTGGTTGCTTTTTTCTGCAAGATTTTGAACAGCAAGATCGATCTGTTCATTTCCTCCTGATGCCTTCATCTCATGGACCTTTTTCATGCTTTTAAGCCATTCTGTAAAGCTTTTAAGTTGTTTACCGAGTTTATCACCCGGCTGAACTTCTTCGCTTAATTTAATTCCCTGTGATGCAAAATAATCGGAAGCAAACAATGGCTCAAAGATCATCTCTTCATCTTTTGTCTCAACCCTGGCTCCTTCAACCTCAGCCTTAACCGCTTCAATTTCACTGGCGTTCACAATTTTTACCTCTTCAACTTTCTCAATCAGTTGAATTTCCTCAACCTTAGCCTTGTTCAACCTGTATTTCAACAAAAAAGGGTTGTCAAAATGTAAAGCGGCCATGGCAGTTATTTTATCATAGCCGTGATCAGAGATCCTTGTTTTCTTAAGTAAATAAAAATGCGGGGCAGTAAAATAAGGATACTCCTTCGTGATATCTCTAAGCATGCTTTCGCTGCCTGCGTCATCAATATTTTTATTAAATAATTGTAAGAAAAGGTCCTGCATGATCCAAAGCTAAATTATTAATGGCCAATCATCAAAAATTACCAGTTTGAGAATATTTTATTAAAGATAGCATCTACTATATTTTTTACTATATCATTGTTCAATGTTGCTTCTGCCTCTGTTAATGATTGCGTGGCAGGAAAATCGAATGTACTGAGAAGGTCCGTTTCAAGGTTCTTTTTTTCATCCAGCGTATTCCTGAACACCAGGTGAAATCCTACTGTAAGCCTGTTGCCATTTGCATTATTGCCGGAGATACTTACTGTACTTGTAAAATATTGTGATACAAAGCCGCTGATATCATAATGTGCATCCTCATCATTTGTCTGCCTGAGCCTTGTTGTATTGATGATCTTTTGTTTTAATTTCTCAGTAAGCTGGGGACTTAGCTGGGTGTTTACATATTGTGCCTTATTCTCGAGATAATTTACCCTGAAGGTTTTTATTTCGGGTGGAATAGGAGAGGTGTCTTTGAAAGAATATTTACAGGTTGCGAAGCTGAAGACAGTCAGCAAAAAAATGCAAGCCGGGTATAATATATAAGGATTTCGTTTTTGCATTTGGTTATTATGTTACGTGTTGCGGGTTACAGGTTACGGGTTTCATTTATCAACTTCTTACTTTTAGTCCCCTACAGGTTCTCAATATCATATTCCTTCAGCTTCCTGTACAATGTCCTTTCACTGATGCCAAGATCGAGGGATGCATCCCTTCGCTTGCCGCGATGTTTTTTCAGCGCCTTTATGATCAGTTCTTTTTCCTTGTCTACAATGCTCAGGGATTCTTCCACATCTTCATGCTGTTGAATGGTCTTGTCATTGTGCAAAATAACGGCCGGGGAAGATTGATTATACCCGTTGTTATTTCCGGTAACATTCAGTTCTTTTAAGTTGCTATTCCCATTGTCCTGGCTATACACAGGTGCATGTTGTGAAATGGACGGGTTTTGCAGGAGGTCGAAAAACATTTTCTTCAGTTCATTCACATCCTTCTTCATATCAAAAAAGAGCTTGTATAATATCTCTCTTTCATTTGCAAATTCTGTCTGGCTTACACTTCCGCTGCCGCCAACCAATACAGGCAATCTTGAATAATTGTGTTCTGGTAAAAAAGTCTTTAGCTGGTCAGCAGTGATCGTTTTATCCTTGCTGAGGACAGATATTTGCTCAGCAATATTTTTCAATTCCCTCACATTGCCCGGCCAGGTATAGTTTACCAGGGCGTCTTTGGCATCATCGGTCAATTGAACGGTGGGAGATTTATAACGGTCGGAAAAATCTGTTGCAAATTTCCTGAACAGTAAAAAGATATCTTCTTTCCGGTCCCTCAATGCAGGCACCCTGATGGGCACCGTATTTAAACGATAATAGAGGTCTTCCCTGAACCTGCCATTGTGTGTGTATTCCAATAGGTCTTTATTCGAAGCGGCGATAACACGCACATCTGTTTTCTGTACCTTGCTGCTGCCTACGCGGATGTATTCACCTGCTTCGAGTACACGTAACAGTCTTGCCTGTGTTCCTAAAGGCATTTCACCGATCTCATCAAGGAAGATCGTACCGCCGTTGACCGTTTCAAAATATCCTTTTCGGCTATCCACCGCACCTGTGAAAGACCCCTTTTCGTGCCCAAATAATTCCGAGTCGATCGTGCCTTCAGGAATGGCACCGCAGTTCACGGCAATAAAAGGATTGTGTTTCCTGGCAGAAAGTGCATGAATGATCTGTGAAAATGCTTCTTTACCAACGCCGCTTTCACCATTGATGAGTACGCTCAGGTCAGTATTGGCAACCTGTACGGCCACATTCAATGCATGGTTCAGTGCAGGTGAATTACCGATGATACCAAAACGATTTTTTATTGCTTGTTGATCCATGATATAACCCCCTCCGCCCCCTGAAGGGGGAACTTTGTTTATGATTATTTAATGCTCTTTTCAATTATTTGAATTACCTGTTCTAAATTATTTCTGACCTCTTTATTAGTAAAACGAATTACGTTGATACCTGGATCTTGTAAATTTTTTTGCCTTTGCTCATCAGCTTGTCTCACTTCTTCCAGATCATGTATGCTGCCATCGATCTCTATTATTAATTTCTGTGAATGACAATATAGATCCGCTATATAGTTTGAAACAGGATGCTGCCTTCTGAATTTTAATGTTGGGAATTTATCCTTCAACATTCCCCACAAAATCATTTCCTCGTTAGTAACATTATTCCTTAACTTCTTCGCTCTTTCAAAAATAATATTACCAGCTCCATAAAACATATTCTCTTTCATAGCCCAACTTCAGTTATTATAATAAACTATGATCGTTGAAGTCCCCGGTTCCCCCTTTAGGGGGCGGAGGGGGTTATTCCTAACAATGTGCCCGCTGTGCACGATGTTATTTTAACCATTACATAATCCCCTTTCTTATAATGCTCTTTTGGGAACACGACCACTTTATTATTATCAGCCCTTCCATGTAATTCGGCATCACTTTTTTTAGAATAGCCTTCAACCAATACTTTAAATATTTTACCAACATCTTTTTGCATACTGATCAAAGAGTGTTTGCGGTACAGGTCAACCAATTCCTGCAACCTCCGTTTCTTTACTTCCAATGGAACATCGTCTTCAAAACGCCGTGCAGCAAGTGTTCCCGGCCTTTCAGAATAAAAATATAAATAAGCGAGATCATATTTACAGTATTCCATCAGGCTCAAAGATCCCAAATGATCTTCTTCTGTTTCGGTGCAAAAGCCGGCGATCATATCTGTTGATAAGCCACAATCAGGAATGATCTCCCGTATGCGATTCACTTTTGAAATGTACCATTCCCGGCTATAGGTCCTGTTCATCATCTGCAACATACGGCTGCTGCCACTTTGCACCGGCAGGTGAATGTAATTACAGATGTTCTCGTATTTTTTTATGGTGTACAGAACATCATCGGTAATATCTTTTGGATGCGAGGTAGAAAAACGGACCCTTAAAAGGGGAGAGATCAAAGCAACTTTTTCCATTAGTTGCGCAAAGGTCACGGCTTCATTTGTTTTTTCATCTATCCAATGATAACTGTCTACGTTCTGTCCCAGTAATGTTACTTCACGGTAACCATCATTGAATAAGGTTTCGCATTCCTGTATGATGCTCATTGCATTCCGGCTCCGCTCACGGCCACGGGTAAAAGGCACCACACAAAAAGAACACATGTTGTTGCAACCACGCATGATGCTTACAAATGCATTCACCCCGTTGCTGTTAAGCCGTATAGGAGCGATATCGGCATAGGTCTCATCACGACTCAATAAAACATTCACTCCTTTTTGTCCTCCAGTAGCTTCTTCGATCAGGGAAGGAAGGCTGCGGTATGCATCGGGGCCCACAACAATATCCACCAGTTTTTCCTCTTCCAGGAATGCAGATTTAAGGCGCTCTGCCATGCAACCCAATACGCCGATGATCAAACCGGGATTGGACCTTTTTATTTGCCTGAATTCGGTCAGTCTTTTCCTGACCCTTTCCTCGGCTTTTTCCCTGATAGAACAGGTATTTATTAATATGAGATCTGCTTTTTCTTCATGGATCGTAGCGCCATAACCATTGGCCTGTAAAATGGAGGCAACTACTTCGCTGTCAGCAAAGTTCATGGCACAGCCATAACTTTCAATATAAAAGTGCTTATTGAATCCATCCAGGGTTGCTGATGCAGGTAAAAATGCTTCTCCCTGCCTTGCCTCATTATGTTTCTTATCAATTGCCAGGTCCAGCATTTGTAATTAAAAAATTAGTGGACAAAGATAAGTCAAATCTAGAGAACAGTGACAGGATGGCAGGAGAATGTATTTTTAAAAAGTTAAAATGGTTAGAAGACCTTAAATAGCTTTAAATGTATATTGCTTTCCTCTGGCGATACAGCATATGCAACACTTAAAGTGACCTTGTTGTAAGGAGAAATGATGACCCCTCCTCCACATGCATGATGAATTGTAGTTGAGTTTTCATTTTTTAACCAAACGCGACCAACATCGTATAATGCAAAAATACCCAACTTGCCATTATAGATATAAGAACGGACATTGCTGATCCATCGCAACTCATTTTGATCAAAAAATGAACTGTTGCCATAAAAACGTTCACGCCTGTAGCCACGCAAACTTTCAGAACTGCCTATTTTATTATATTGGAAAAAGTCGGGCTTACCGGTAACAGTATACGCACCGGCCCTTACCATAACACCAAGGTTTTTTGTGACCGGGAGATACCAATTAGCTTCTGTTCCAAATCTTGCAAAACTTATGCTATTGTCATTAAAGCTTTTTGTATAATTCCCGGTGACCAGTATGCCAATTCCTTTTGTAGGCAAAATAGAATCATTCAGTTTTTGATATACATAACCAACATTCACGCCTATGAAACCTTTGTTGTCATAAGTGCCTGGTAAGTTATTGATCGTTGATTTTGCAATGTAACGCGCTGTATCCCTGAGAATGTCAATCCCATTATAAAAGCCATTGATATATACCCTGTGTTTCCCATTGAATATTCTTTCTACACCGATATTTGCAAGATATGAATGGCTCCTGATGCGGTAATAATTCCGTTCAAAAGTATCTACGATCTTTGTATCATTTCCGAGCCCGAAGAAATTGGTCCATCTTATATAATCATAATTCGCATAGAATACGCCATCCCATTTCCCGATGAGTTTTGTGAAAGTACTTTTGTAAGTGCCGCTGAATGCGTGCTGCAGCAGGGAATATTTTACATCAAAATATTGTTTGAATCCATAAGGTTCTTTGCGCCACTTATTTTTAGTAACTATATAAGAAAGGCCTACATATATCCTGTCCTCGTTATTATACAATACAATTGGCCTGAATCCTTTTTTATCAAATTTATATGATGCATATTTGAATTCATGGATAGCGGTATCTGATGAGATATGAACGGAAGTTTCCTTCGTTTTTATGATCTCATTCCCCGCATTATCATATATCTCTGTTTTATGGCCAACGCCTTTTACATGGGATGCATCAGTGAATTTATCTTTACCATCTCCTCCGATGAGGCGCACGCTTATACCATGTTTTACATTCCCGGTTACTTCATATTCATCTTCGCCGCCAATTCCATAAAGCCTTATTTCAAATGTCTCGCTTTTATGGAATGTTCTTGAATAAAAAGGCTGGCTTGCTTTTCCTTTGCCTGTTAGCTTATAAATATTCACTTCAGTAACATCGTCATTCAATCTTTTAACTTCAAAGAATTCTCTTTTTTCGGAACCGGTAACATCAACTGCTTTTGCCAGTATCTTATAAAAGTCCTGGGCATATTTTACTAAATGCTCCCTTCGTGATCTTAATTTTACTGCGATTGCAGGGCCTGAAAGATCATATACTTCCGGGGGTAATTGTTTTACAGCATTATCAATGACCTCATTGCTGAGCCGTTGTTGAAGATCAATTGCTATCGATCTCCACTGCTCCAAAGTAATTTCATTTAAGAAATGCCTGTCGAGGTTACGGGCCGGGTAATTAAAGGGGCCGACCCTTTTAATATCTTTTTTAAATGATTCGAGATGCGGTGCTGCCAAACCTTTCACAGCACTTAATATGCTTCCGTCAAATAAGGTGTAAGCCTGGTCACGGTCGCGGGGAATGGGTTTATAATTAGTTGTTTTCCCTTCATCAACGGCTGCCCATCGCCACTGATCTTCGTGGCGGCCCCAATCACCGATGAACATATCAAATAGCCTTGCCCTTGCAAATGCAAGTTGGTCAACTTCATTGTCATTATCTTTTAATATTTTCTCAATGGTGTTCTCAGTGCTCTTAATATTTTTTGAATTGCCAAAATTTGCGGCAGTCTCCCAATTTTCATCAGGCCTTTGTTCGAAGAGATAAACATTGTCGCCGATCTCATCATTGAATTTGCCCAGGGCTTGTTGTTTTGGTATATAATAGATCTGGGGGTTGGTATGATATATTCCTGCTGCTTCTGCCATGGGTGCGATCGTAACGGCCGCATAAGGATGTGCAATAGATATCTGGTCATT
Source organism: Ferruginibacter sp. (assembly GCA_040006715.1). Taxonomy (GTDB): domain Bacteria; phylum Bacteroidota; class Bacteroidia; order Chitinophagales; family Chitinophagaceae; genus Ferruginibacter. The sequence goes on from JBDTWL010000033.1 coordinate 20,574, forward strand.
GGCGATCTTTTCAATAAAACTTCCTTTTGCAACTGCCGGTAGTGCACCCGAAAAGCTTTTATCAATACTTCTCAAAACATATTCGCGGTTATTCTTATCCCGAAGTTTGACTGATTTTGTTTGCCGGCTGCCACCGATCTCATAAGGAGTTAGCCCGCCTGCTAATGTATCCAACATCGCTATTTTTATAGCAACAGGTGTTGACCATTCTTTTCGGTAATGTTTTCCCCAAAGTGACTGGAAAAATCCACTCTTTTTATATTCGCGGCCGGCCTCAATGGTTTTGGTTTGCGGATTGTTTTGTGAGAATGCAGATGGGGTAATGAAAAAAAAACCAAATAATATGCTGTACAGTACAATGGTACGCAAACAATTAATGGATATTTTAATAATAAAAGCGGTAATTTTTTTTAGCAGCATCCGGGTATTTTATTAATAATATAATAAAATCGTGCCATGAATGGCGCTGTTGCTGGCTGAAGGATGAATGCGGTCATTGCATTAGCCCCAGCTGTTTCATTAACCAACTGTCCTTAATAGGGATCAGCCACTGATCAACCAGTTGTTTTTTTGTAAGGACAGTATTGTTGAAGTATATAGTTTCTTCGTTTAGAAATTTATTTTCAAAAGCATAACTCAATTGGGATAATGGTAGCTGTTCAATTTTATCTTTAACAATAAATCCCAGGGACTGCCTGTTGAACATATCGACCTTGAAATTATTCTCAATAGCTTTTACCAGCCTCACCGAGCTATCAGTGCTGCAGCCGCTTACACCTGAGGCTGTTTCGTCGGCCATAAAAACCAGGAACCTGCCAAAAAATAAATTTGCATAGCCTTTTACCGCAACGCCATGGCTATGCCAGTTTTGCACAAATTCCTGCAGCATTTCTTCTATTTCCAATGCTTCGCTGATCAGGAACATACGGCTGCCCTGGTATATCCATACCCGGGAGCTATCATTGAAATCTCCGGGTAAATGTTGTTTAAAATTGAGGTCCATAGGGTAAAGGTAAGGACGAAAAACAAATGGTTTCTAAAAAGCTGGTTAATTGAACATGGAGAGTTGAGCATTGAGCATTGAGTATTGAACATTTTTTATTGAATTCTTAATTCTCAATATTCAATGCTCATTTGTCAGCTCATCGATGCCGCAACCAACTCGGCAATATCCATTACCGCAACTTCATCTTCTTTCTCTTTATTTTTTACACCATCAGTTAGCATGGTATTACAAAACGGGCATGCAGCCGCTATAATATTTGCACCGGTCTCCAATGCTTCATTGGTTCTTTCAATATTGATCCGCACGTCGCCCTTTTCCTCTTCCTTGAACATTTGCGCACCACCGGCGCCACAACACAGTCCATTACTACGGCAACGCTTCATTTCTATCAATGATGCATCCAATGCTTCCAGCACTTTCCGCGGGGCTTCATAAATATTATTTGCCCTTCCCAAATAACAACTATCGTGGTAGGTTATCTTCTTTCCCTTAAAATTACCGGCCTCTGCCATTTTGATCTTTCCTTCGTCTATCAGTTGTTGTAAAAAAGTTGCATGGTGTATCACTTCATAATTGCCACCCAATACCGGATATTCATTTTTCAGGATATTAAAACAATGAGGGCATGCGGTCACGATCTTTTTTATTTCATAACCATTCAGTATTTGAATGTTCTGGTATGCCATCATCTGGAACATGAATTCATTGCCGGCACGCCTTGCAGGATCACCGGTGCACATTTCCTCTTTTCCGAGGATGGCATACCTGATCCCCACTTTATCCAGTATGGTTACGAATGCTTTTGTTATCTTTTGTGCACGCTGATCAAAACTTCCGGCACAGCCAACCCAAAACAACACTTCTGGTTGCTCTCCTTTAGCTAAAAATTCTGCCATTGTAGGTACATGCATATTATATAGATTTGTACGACAAAGTAAACAACATTTTATCATTGATGTTTGTTATCCGTCATTTAATTTAAAATTTAACCCGCGTATTTGAAGAATATCTATAGCAAAATCACCAACTGGGAGGCCTGGCCTTTTAAATTATTATATGCACCCATAGCACCGGTGTGGGTCTTATACATGTTGCGGTCGCGGTCAGTTTGGTTCTTTACACCCAGTAATCCAAAACTTACTTTTGGCGGGCTGGATGGTGAACCCAAAAAAGAAATGTATGACCTGCTGCCAAAGGAACTCTATCCCACAACCTTTACAGTATTGCCTACAGAAGGATTCAATGTACTGATTGAAAGAATAAAAGCATCAGGTATACCATACCCGCTTATTGTAAAGCCCGAAGTAGGAGGGCAGGGTATCCTTTTCAGGAAAATAGACAATGAAGCTGAATTAAAGCATTATCATTCCCTGGTACCGGTGGAATATATTGTGCAGGAGATGGTGCATTACCCCATGGAAGTAAGTGTTTTTTATATCAGGCACCCGCAGGATGAGAAAGGAATTGTAACGGGTTTTTTGCATAAGATACCATTGCATGTAACTGGAGATGGAAGACATACATTGGAAGAACTGGTCTCCCGGCACCCAAAAGCGGCTAATCGTAGCGGTGAACTCCATAGCAAACACAAAGAAACATGGGATAAGATCCTACCGGCAGGCGAGAAATATGTACTTAGCTATGCAGCCAATCATAACCGGGGCGCTCATTTTGTTGACCTGAAAGAACATATTGACGGGAACCTGGTAGCCGTATTTGATAAGATCAGCCACAGTATCAATGATTTTTTTTATGGCAGGTATGATATCATGTGCAGCAATGTGGAAGACCTGAAGCGAGGCCGCCAATTTGCTATTTTGGAATACAATGGATGCGGTGCAGAGCCGAATCATTTTTATGATACTGGCTATACATTATTCGGTGCATACCGGGAAATTTTAAAACACTGGAAAGCTTTATACGATATCTGCAAGTATAACCGCACAAAAGGCATAGAACCCTGGCCCTTTAAAAAGGGGAAGCGGTTTTTAAGGAAGACGAATGAACTCTTTCGCATTATGCGGGAAGCAGATAAAAGGATTGGGTAAGGACCTCACCCCAGCCCTCTCCCAAAGAGAGGGATGATAAAAACGATAACAAATTAAGTATAGGACAATAAAAAAAATCGTATCATTTGAACTAAAAACGCTCACCATGGGTCTGCCTGATCAACCACTTCGTAATAGATGGCGAAAGTTTCATGGTCCTTACAAATAAATTGGTCATCCATATTTTTCCAAAAAAACGTTGTATGATCCTGCCCGTTCGAAGCCTTATGCCAAATGTTTTATTCCATTCCTTTGTATAGAATGTCTCCATTTGCTTCCTGTTTATTTTCCCCCGGAGGAAATCATTAACAGCACCTGCAGCTATTTTGCTTCCATGCATAGCCATACTCATGCCGTTGCCGCAGAGTGGCGTGATCATACCCGCAGCATCTCCAACCAGCAAGATATTATTTTCAACCTGTGTCTTTTGCTGAAATGAGACCTGCGATATTGACAATGGCTGTGAATATAATTTTGAACTGTTCTCAAAAATATTTTTCAGGAAGGGATTTTTGCCCAGGATATTCTTTTCCATTTGTTCAATGGAATTTCCACTGTTTTTTAAATTGGCAGCATTGGTCAGGTAACAAAGGCAATACTTGTCGTCTTCGATCCTTGAAATACCACAATAACCGTTCTTGAAATTATGCAACGCAATGGAATCATCTGCAAAGGATGTTTGGATATGGTATTTAACCCCGATATAATTATTCAACTTGTTATTTGCCTTGTGAATAAACGATCGCTTCCATTTTATATCCAGGTTACTCCTTTTTCCAAAACTACCGCAGCATGAACGGCTTTTGAATTTACCCGATGAAGTTTGAATATAGAAAATGTCATTTACTAAAACGGCTTCTTCCGCTTTGCAATTCTCAAGGATCGTAACGCCTTCCTGCTTCGCGATATTTTTCAGGTCATTGTCAATTTTATAGCGGCTTATACCAAATCCGCCAAGGGGAAGATCTTCATTTAAAACTGCTCCACCCGGGGCACTGACCATTAATTTATTTATCCGGGGAAGGTTCATGTTGCGAAGGGACAAGCCGAGCCTTTCTAAAAAATCCCAGCTTTCCATGCTGATATATTCTCCGCAGACCTTGTGAAAGGGATATTGCTCTTTTTCGAACAGTATTATTTTATGATCTTGCTTAGCGAGCTGAATTGCCAGGGTCAAGCCTGCCAGGCCACCGCCGATGATGGCACAATCATATATTGTTTCATTGTCCATTTTTACAAACAATTAAATACCTGAATGCCCATTTCCATACAATACTATATTGCAGTATACCTGCTGAAGTGAAGATAACTTCCCACTCTTTTCTTTTAAATCCTCTTGCAACAGAAAGCGGGGCATCATTTTTTACAAGATACGATTTGGAAAAAATGCGTGTCAATAGTTTGATTGAATAATATGCCAATGGATGCCGTTGAAGATCGTTGATAAAAAATCCTTTACTGCTGTTCGCTTTCATCCAATGCAGCATTTTAACCAATGCCTGCTCAGTAAAATGATGGCAGAACAAAGAAGAAAAAATGATATCCGGTTTTTTTGCAGTAAGATCAACCTGTGCATAATCTTTACAGATCCAGGTTGCATTGAGTCCGGGGTATTGTTCCTGCGCAAAATCAATGCATTCTTTTTTGATGTCAATACCGGTAAAGCTTGCATGAATGTTATTTTTTCTGCACCAATTGTTGATGGCCTGTAAATTATCTCCACCACCGCAGCCGATCTCGCAAATAGAAAGTGCCATGCCCGGCACCCTTTTTTCAATTAGTTTGTGTATACCTGCCAGGCTGATCTTATGCCCGCCGAGTAATCTGTTCACCGTATTTAATTCACGCATATTTTCCCTGATGTCCTCAAAGGGGATACCATCTGCATCAAGCAGTTCTTTTTTATATGAACGTTCTTTTAGATCAGGCATAGCTGGCGGTAAAAGTTTCCATCGTGAGGCCGGGGCCAAATGCAGCGCCAAAGATCATATTATTTTGAGCGGGAGCATCCTGCTCAAATTCCGAAAGAATTTTCTTTAATACAAATAAGATTGTGGGGGAACTCATATTTCCGTAATCCTTCAAAACATCATAAGAATATCTTAAAGAGTCATTCTTTATTCCCATGCTGGAACTGATGCTTTCAAGGATCTTTTTACCCCCCGGATGAATACACCAATGTGTTACATCTTCGATCTTTTTTCCTGCTGTGTCTAGTGCTTTATCAACCAAACCTTTAAAATCCTCTTTTATAAGATCCGGGACATAGCCGGTGAGTGTCATTAAAAATCCTTTGGATGAAAGTTCCCAGGCCATATCTTTTTTCCCCTGGAATGATACATCTGAAAAAAAGTTTTGTACAAAGATTCCTTTCCCCGGGCTATTATCCCCCCGGACAAGCATGGCCGCACATCCATCCGCAAAGAGCAGGGAAGAGGTCATATTATCTGCGGAAATGTCTTTTTGAAAATGCAAGGTGCATAATTCCGTACACACAACCACCACATTCGCGTTTTTGCTACTGTTGCAAAATGCATTTGCCAGCTTTAATCCGTGAACAGCGGCATAGCAGCCCATAAAGTTTACAGAGGTTCGTACAATATTTTTCGACAGGTTCATTATTTCCATCACCTGCAGGTCAATACCGGGTGCACTCAAGCCTGTGCAACTCACCGTTATTAAATGCGTGATCTCTTCTTTGCTGATCTTACCTTTGATACAATCTTCAATGGTTTTGACAGACAATTGTGCGGCATGCTTATGAAAGATTTTCATCCTGCATTCAATGGAAGGAAATGGCTCCAGGTCCGCCGCAGGGGGAAAGAATGTCCTTTCCGATGCATGAACACTGTAATCAGGCACTACTGAATAACGATGATCAATGCCGCTGTGCTGGTATAAAAATCTTAGTTTTCTTTTCTCAGCCTCATCTTTACAGTAAACCTTTTCGGCAAAATTAAAAAGTTCTTCCTGCTTATGTTTATATAATGGAACGCCGGTTGCTATAGAAACGATCTTACTCAATACTTTTCAATTATAAATAAAAAAATAAAGGCTGCATTTGTAAAAACGGATGCAAGCAGGTTCATGCGCATCGTATTTTTAAAATTAGCCTGGGTATTGTCGTGGTACACCTTATAAAACCACCAGAAAAAATATACGAGCACAGGAGCAAAAAAGATCTGTGTGATGAAAAATTTCCCCAATTCTAAGTTAAGAGCCAGGTAAAATCCCAATGCTCCCATAGCCAAAGTATAGATAATGGCAGTAAAAATAAAAGTGCCCCTGTACCCAAGCTTGTAACTCAGCGTGGTTACCCCATCCTCCTTATCCTGCATATGCTGATAAATTTGAGTGAGCGGGTAAAACCCGCCAATGAGCAAAGAGGCAGCAATCATGCCAATAGCGGGTATTAATAAGGTCTTATCGTTACTGCTTCCATGCATCACTAAAAAAAACACCATTGCACCCTGGAAAATAATTACGGTGAGATAACCAATTACAGGATATTTTTTTAACCGGATACCCCGGTAACTGTAAGCCCTTGATGCGGATATGAATGCAAGGACACCTGCAAAGAACCAGCAACTGATTAAAATACTGCAGGCCAAAGCGATCATATCCAGTAATACAGACGCATAAAACAACTGCCTGGTTGGTTGTTTGGGATTTTTTATTCCACCAATGCTGCCGGTATCGCGGTCCATATAACTATTGTAACCATTACTGGCCGGATATACCAGCAGGTGCAGTATCGCAAAGACAAATATGGCTCTTCCTGTATTGATGCCATTTGTCTGGCTCAGGGCAAACCAATAAACAGGCATTAAAAAAAAAGAAAAATGAAAGCGGAGCAATTGTATCGTTGATGATCTGATCATAATATCTCCTGTAAATTATGTAATGTTTGTTAAATGTCAGTTATCCGACGGGCATAAATCAATTTGGTTTGTAAATTGTAGTATATTTTTAAAAAAATGAGGCATTTTATTTTTATCGCATTCTTTGTTTTTTGTGTTTCGGTTACATATTCACAAAAAATACTAACCCCAACGGATGAAGGGAGTAGAGTACATTTCGTCATCAAGAACTTCGGTATTAAGACCGGTGGTGATCTTAGCGGGCTGAAAGGGTCTATGAAATTTGATCCAAATAACCTTTCTGCCTGGGCATTTGATGTTACTGTGGAAGCATCTACGATAAACACAGATAATGGCTCCCGCGACGGGCACCTTAAGAAAGAAGAATATTTTGATATTAAACAATTTCCCAACATACACATAGTAAGTACTAAAATATCGCCAACAGATAAAACCGGTATCTATTTATTTAACGGCAATCTTACCATCAAAGGGATCACAAAGCCCATTAAATTTACGTTCAAAGTTAACAGCAGCAACGGTGGATACCTTTTCACCGGCGACTTTGATATGAACCGCCGCGATTTTAATGTTGGCGGTGACAGTGTTTCAATGGCCGATAACTTAAAGGTCTCATTGAGCGTTTTTGCAAAATGATTTTGGGTTGCCACTAATTCACTGATTTAACCAATTTCAAGTAACAGCAACTCAACGATTCTTTGCCACTCTTAATAATACCTCCGGGAAGTTTTTTTTTAATCAGTGAATCAGTGGCCATATTCTTTTGTTTTTGCATCATATCTTTGACGCATGCCTAAATTGCTCAGGATTTTTTTTTGGGGATTGATGATCAGCTTTCTTGGGTCATTACCGCTTGGCACATTGAATGTTGCTGCCATGCAGATCGGTATACAGGAAAGTATAAAGGATGCATTGTATTTTTCATTCGGCTCCCTATTGGTTGAAATGGTTTATGTACGCATCTCGTTGGTTGGCATAGATTGGGTACGCAAGCAGGAGCGCATCATGAAGATAATGGAGTGGATCACACTTGGCATTGTGCTGGCGCTTGCCATCGGAAGTTTTGTTGCAGCTATGAAACATGGAGGTAAAGCACAAAATGTTTTTTTAGCCAATAACATGCACCGCTTTTTATTAGGCATGTTCATGTGTGCTATTAATCCTGTACAGATACCATTCTGGTTTGGGTGGAGCACGGTGCTCTTTACAAAAAAAATACTTGAGCCAGTAAAATCACAATACAATATTTATATAATTGGAATCGGGTTGGGTACGCTGATGGGAAATTGTGTTTTTATTTTTGGGGGAAAATGGCTGGTACAAAAGATATCCAACAGTGAGCAATACCTGAATTGGGTGATCGGCGGAATTTTTGCTTTTACTGCGGTTTTACAGTTGTGGAAGATTTTAAAACACAAAGACGCGGTGGAAAAAATTCATAATATTAAAGAAGAAGACATCCTTCATCATACAAAAGCAGAATAATAATATCGAAAGGAACAAGCCTGCCTGACTGCGTCATGCAGATAGGGAATTTCTAATAAAAAGTTCTGAACTTCGAACTATAAACTACAAACTTCTTAACTCTTCCGCCCACTTATCCCTGTCATCGGGGCTTAATTTCCAGGGAGCAAAATTATTTTCAATATTGCTGAACATCGCATTCCATTCCTGGGGTGCGTTGCTGTCTTCCATGATCAGGCTGCGCCGTAGCTCTAATATGATGTCAAGCGGGCTGATGCTAACAGGGCATTCTTCCACGCAGGCATTGCAGGTAGTACAGGCACGCAACTCCTCAACTGTTATGTGATCATTTAAAAGCGTTTTTCCGTCATCTACAAACTTTCCATTGGCATTTATGTTCTTACCAATTGCTTCAGCACGGTCTCGTGTATCCATCATGATCTTGCGTGGGCTAAGCAGTTTGCCTGTTTGCGTTGCAGGACATGCAGCCGAGCAACGACCGCATTCCGTGCAACTATATGCATCCAATAAATTTTTCCAGCTAAGATCTGCAATATCTTTTGCCCCAAATTTCATGGGTGCTGCATCTGCCGGGGGAACCAGTTCAGGTTGCATCATGTACTTCACTTCGTTCTGCACGTTTTCCATATTGTCCATTTTACCCTTGGGCTCCAACCTTGCATAATAGGCATTCGGGAATGCCAGCAGGATATGAAGGTGCTTACTGTATGGCAGGTAATTCAGGAATGCGAATATACCCGTGATATGGAGCCACCAGCAACTGCGTTCTATCATAACAAGTTGGGAAGCTGAAAGATCTTTGAACAATGGGGCGATGATGCCGGATATCATGAAACTTCCGGTTTGCCTGTAATGATCTTCTGTCCCCAGTAATTGCAATGCCCTGTCTGAAGCATTCATGGTAAGAAAGAGGGTCATCAACAGGATCTCCGTTACCAGGATATAATTTGCATCGCTGCGTGGCCAGCCTGCGAGGTCCTTACTGATGAAGCGTTTGAGTTTGAGCACATTCCTTCTTATTAAAAAAACGATACAAACAGCCAATACGCCAATGGCAAGCCATTCAAAAAAGTTGATGACAAAAGTATAGAAGCCGCCAAGTGATCCGAGGAATAAACGGTGGGTATCAAAGATCCCGTCCAGGAAAATTTCAAGTACCTCAATATTTATGATAATAAAGCCTGCATAAATAATAAAATGCATAATCGCCACGAGGGGGTTGCGAAACATTTTTTTTTGCCCGAAAGCCAGTAACAGCAGATTTTTCCAACGAAGGCCGGGGTTATCTGTCAGGTCTTCATCCCTGCCCAACAAAATATTGCGCCTTATCTGTAATATATTTTTTGTAAACAGCCAGGTAGCGAAACCCGCCAGTAAAATAAAAGCAACCTGTTGAACATATTGCATATGTGTAAATTGGAAAGGCTAAGATAAAGTATTTAATATTTAGTATTGTAGAATGGATAATTTTGGGCCTACGTCATTGCGGGGAACGAAGCAATCTAATTGGGATCGCGACCATAATTTTAAGATCGCCTGGTTCCTTGCATTGACGAGGCTATCTAAATTTTATAAAAATGATACTAAACAAACAAACTGTTGATAAAAAATTACGTCGTATGGCGCTGGAAGTAGCTGAAAGAAATCATGAAACAGATTCATTGATATTGATCGGCATAAAAGAGAATGGCATTTTTATCGCCAGGAAGATCGAAGTTTATTTAAAAGAAGTCTTTACAGGGAATATAAAAGTGATCGATCTCTGGCTTGATAAAAAAGATCCTGCTGAAATAAAGCTGAGTGAAAATATTGATTTCAACGATAAAACGATCTTACTCATCGATGATGTTACCAACAGCGGCCGCACTATGCTATATGCTTTGAAGCCATTGTTATTGCAAAAACCCAGGAAGGTGCAAACGCTTGCATTGGTTGAACGTACGCATAAAAAATTCCCTATTGCAGTTGATTATGTAGGAATGTCCATCTCTACAACCTTGCAGGAAAATATTATTGTAGAAGTTAAGAACGGAGAGATACTGGGGGCTTCCATGAGCTAGATGAAGTTAGAGATGACATCTTTCCTAAAATAGATGTCATCTCTAATTTTAAAAATGAAACCAGTTAAAGCTGAACTTGCCATTTGAATATTCCAAAGATGGCGTGGGGAACTTGATGACATTGAGCAGGTTCAACGCAAATTTTATTCCCTTCTTTTTTGTTTTGATCCTTGTAAGGTCTATATCCGGTGCAAGGTACCATTGCCTCACTCTTTTAATATCGGGGCGATCGAATATGATATTGCCATATTTATCCTTACCAATATTATTGCGTGCACCAAAAAGACCTTCTACGCCGGTGCCGACAGAAACCTGCAGCCATGCGGGTATGTTTGAATGAGGGAAAAAGGATCTTAGGCTGCTGCTGAGCCAATAGGTTTGCCCGTTGTAATCTTTCAAAAAACGCTCGGCACTGCCCTTACCAAAAATACCATCACTTCGTTTATTCAATGATGCATCTGCATAATGTTTGCGGTGAAACGACCATTTTAGTTGTATGCGTTGTTCATCCCAGGCCAGTTCCTGTGCAATGACCATTCCGCTGCCGGCAATATTTGCGCCGAAGTCGCCCCAGCTCCAGCCCCATTCACTGCTGAAAGCGTCCAGGGTTTCAATTACGGTTTGGTAAACTGCGCCACTCAACCCTCCCAGCCAGATGCTTTTTTTACGGCTGATACCCGTCCAGCGCCACAGTTCCATGCTGGCCTTGCTTTCAGCATATGCACTGTAGACATGGCCTATCTTATCAATGCCTTTCCATTCGCCGATATCATTGAAAGAATGGAAATTCGTTTGCGGGTAATCTTTGTACCAGGTTGAATACAATCCAACCATGGTGCCGCCATAGCCAACTACATTTGCTATTGCTATTATTTTTACCCGGATCTTATTATAAGGATAATAAACATTGTTCTTTAGAAAGTATTCAGGTGCAATTACGACGAGTGAATCTTTATGATCAAATGCATGATTTACGAATGTTGAATCCTGGGCAACGGAGGTAATAAATGTAAAACCTGACAAAAAAAAGCTCAATAAAGTTTTTTTTGTACAAGGGTGCGACGCCAATAAAGCTGAATAAAGATTTAATGCTGACCTCATAAAAAACAAAAATAGCAGTAAAGTATGTTAATCAGGTACGAATAATATAAATTTGAAGATGTTAAAACAAAACTCATGGATAAGAATATAGAACAGAAGATCAACTCGTGGCTGGAAGGAAATTATGATGATGATACCAAATCAGCGATCAGGGCCATGCAAAAAGACAACCCTGATGAACTGGCAGATGCTTTTTATAAGAACCTTGAATTTGGTACGGGTGGATTGCGTGGCATCATGGGTGTTGGTACCAACCGCATGAATAAGTATACCGTGGGTATGGCCACCCAGGGTTATGCAAATTACCTGAAGCAATGTTTTGGGAATGATGTAAGTGTTGCGATCGGCCACGACAGCCGTAACAACAGCCGAAGCTTTGCAGAGATCACGGCCAATGTTTTTGCTGCCAATGGAATTAAAGTTTATTTATTTGAAGCATTAAGGCCTACACCGGAACTAAGTTTTGCCATCAGGCATTTTGGATGTAAGGGAGGCGTTGTCTGTACCGCCAGCCACAACCCTAAAGAATATAATGGCTATAAAGCATATTGGGATGATGGCGCACAGATGGTATCGCCACATGATAAAAATGTGATCAAAGAAGTTGAGAAGATAGCATCAGTTGAAGATGTTAAATGGACGGGTGGCGAGAAAAATATTACCATCATTGGTAAAGAAGTTGATGAAGCTTATTTGGATATGGTGCAGGGATTGAGTATCTATCCCGATATATGCAAACAGCAACATGACCTTAAAATTGTTTATACACCTATACACGGAACAGGCATTATGCTCGTTCCGGCTGCCCTTAGCCGTTATGGGTTCGACAATGTGCACATCGTAAAAGAGCAAAGCACGCCTGATGGGAATTTTCCTACGGTCATATATCCCAATCCCGAAGAAAAGGAAACGATGAGCATCGGGTTGAAGCAGGCAAAAGAGCTGGATGCAGATATACTGCTTGGGACCGACCCGGATGCAGACAGGGTGGGCATTGGCGTAAAGAACAATAAAGGGGAATGGATATTGATGAACGGGAATCAGACAGCGCTGCTCGCTTTCAATTATATGATAGAAGCACGCAAGGCAAAGGGAATTGCAAAGCCCAATGATATGGTGATCAAAACAATTGTTACCACGGATATGATCGATGTGATCGCAAAAGCAAATTCAGTTGCATGTTATAATGTACTCACCGGGTTCAAATGGATATCGTCATTGATCAGGGAAAAAGAAGGGAAAGAAAATTATATCCTTGGCGGCGAAGAAAGTTTCGGGTTAATGATCGGTGATAAGATAAGGGACAAGGATTCAGTGAGCGCTGTAACAATATTGTGCGAGATGGCGGCATATGAAAAAAGCAAGGGCCGGAGTTTATTCGATAAATTACTCGACCTGTACGTACAATATGGCTTTTACAAGGAAAGCCTGGTAAGCATTACCAAAAAAGGAATGAATGGCGCTGCTGAAATTGCAAAGATGATGGAGGATGACCGCAATAACCCGCCAAAAAAGATTGACGGAATCGAGGTGAAAGAATTGCTGGATTATGAATTACAGGTGGGCAAGAACCTGTTGACAGGCAAGACATGGGAAATAACTTTACCTAAAAGCAATGTGTTGCAATTCATATTGACCGACGGTAGTAAGATATCAGCCAGGCCTAGCGGTACGGAACCCAAAATAAAATATTATTTCAGTGTAAATACCAAACTTGACAAAGCTGCAGATTTTGAAATGAAGGAAAAAGAACTGGATGATAAGATCACCGGCATTGAAAAGGCGCTGGGCGTTAAATAATAAAAAAATGCTTTGATCAATGCCGGAGTTAACTGCCGGCATTTTTTTATATTGCATCTTTAATGCTGACTGCTGAATAAGATTATGAGAAAATTTGAAGACACATACCGGCACAAAGGACTGCGGAAAAAATTAATGGATCAATTGCGTGACAAAGGTATTACAGATGAGAATGTACTCAATGCTATGAACAATATACCCAGGCATTATTTCCTGGACACGGCATTGGATAATATTGCTTATGAAGACAGGGCATTCCCGATCGCTGAGGGGCAGACAATTTCCCAGCCCTACACCGTGGCATATCAAACACAATTATTGCAGGTGAGGCCACAGGACAAGATATTAGAGATCGGTACAGGCAGTATTTACCAGGCAACTGTATTGGCCGAAATGGGAGCCAAGGTCTTTACGATCGAAAGGCAGAAAGCCTTGTTTGAACGAACAAGGCATTTTGTTTTTAAAACAAAATATTCCAATTTAAAATTTTTTTATGGCGATGGATTTGAAGGATTGCCTACCTATGCACCTTTCGATAAAGTGATCATTACTGCTGCAGCGCCCTTCCTGCCGCCGAAATTGATCGGGCAATTAAAACCAGGGGGAAAAATGATAATACCTTTGGATGAAGGTATTCACCAGCGGATGTTGCGCTTAACGAAAAATGAAGACGGCAGTGTGCAGGAAGAGGCTTTTGAAAATTTTTCTTTTGTACCGATGCTGACGGGGAAAAAAGGTTGAGTTCTTAGTTGAGGTAATGCTTTAAAAAGATAGTTCATGTGTAACAAATCAACTATGAACTAAAAACTGTGAACTTGTATTTATTAACTTGCTTAATTATCAATTAAATGCGTTTTTTTTCCCGGATTGTTTTAATATGCAATTGCTGCTTTATCATAGCTGTTATATTAAGGTATGTTGAGCTGGTAAAAAGGGCAAAGGGCAATATGGATAGTATCATTCCCTTACCGCCATTGGAAAGTACACTGGTGACTTTGGGATTGCTTGTTGCGATTGTAATAAATACGGTTTTTGTTTTTTTATGCCTTTATTGGCTGGCAACAAAAAAAATTAATTTTATTCCCCGTTGGGTCGTTTTATTTAATTTACTAATATTCCCGGTGCAGGTCTGGTATCATTTTTTTTTACAATAAAGTTGTAACATGATAAAGCAAATTTTAAACGATAGGCCAACGAAGATGTTTGTCATCTTCGCTGCATTCTTTGTTGCCAATGCACTGATCGCTGAATGTATAGGGACAAAAATATTTTCGCTTGAGAAACTATTTGGCGCAACGCCTGCAAGTTTTTCCCTTTTTGGTGAAAGCGGGTTGGCGATAAGCCTTACCTGTGGCGTGTTGTTATGGCCGCTGGAATTTGTAATGACCGATATCGTGAATGAATATTACGGCCCTAAAGCGGTCAGGCGTATTTCATTCATAGCAGTTGGATTGATCCTGTATGCTTTCCTGATGTTTTACATGGCCATGGCAGTTCCGCCTGCCGATTTCTGGTACGGCACAGGTGTAAAAGATGGGGTACCCGATATGTCTAAAGCCTTTAATGCTATTTTTGGACAGGGCATGTGGATAATCGCCGGAAGCCTTATCGCATTCCTGGTCAGCCAGATCGTAGACGTAACCATTTTTCACAAAATAAAAAAAGCGACCGGCAACAAAAAGATCTGGTTACGGGCAACCGGGTCTACCTTGGTTTCACAACTGGTAGATAGCTTTATTGTACTATTTATCGCTTTTAAAATAGGAAAGGACTGGAGTTTTCAAAAAGTACTAGCTATAGGAATGGTAAATTATGCCTACAAGTTTGTGATGGCGATCATTCTAACACCACTCATTTATTTTGTTGAACACCGTATAGAAAAATACCTGGGCCCAGATATCTCCCGAAAAATGAAACTTGCCGCAATGGGCAGGGAAGAAGAATGATGTGAAAGCCGGTATAAAGTTCTATACCCTGCATTCAGCATCCAGTATCAATTATCCAGCATCCAGCATCCAGTCCTACCACTTCGTAGAACTACCCAGGGTCTTTTGTTTTTTCTGTACTCTCCAAAGATCTAAGAGCGTAAATGTTGCAGCAGAAGCGTTATTTTTTGATATCCCTGTTGCCAGGGTTTCTTTTGTTTCTTTCAATAATTCTTTCAATTCATTTTCCCCTATAGGTGTAATGATCGCTTGTTTCGTCGTTTTCATTTTTATCGTTTTAATATTTTTTGCAATATCCTCTCAAAGTCAGGCGGAATCTGTGTCTAACAGGGGTGGAAGGGTTAAATAGCAGTTTATAAATTGCTTTCTATCGCGGTAGAACCATATTGCGGCGCAAAGGTAATGCACTCCACGTAAGTGACAAACTTTATTTGTTAAAGAAACTAAAAAAAACAGCTGAACACTTTAAAACAATACTTTGAAAATTACCTTCGTTTTGCAGTAACTGTTGTTAATGGTTCCCGATGATGATTTCCTGTTTGTAGAAAAAAGACCACGAATGTTAAACGAGCATGGTATTTGATTCGGTGTAATAGACTATATTTATAAATACAGTTTCTATTGATAATTATATACAACACTTTTAAAAAGTATTTTATTAATTAATGACCAAACCTGTACTTTTATACTTCCTCTTATTATTTTTTAACGGTATTATCTCTGACCCTCTAAGCGCACAGAACAAGCCGGTTAATGAAGACACATTTTTTTTAGCTAAGAAAAAAGGTTTGCTGGGAAAACTTGGGAAAAGCCTGGTTACTTCCGCGGAAGCAGAGCCCGTGAAGATCGCATATCCATATTTAAAATACAATGGCAGGACCGTTAGGAATATTGACGTCTTTGCCTTTGGCATCAATCAAAGACTGGATGATACCAGCATTGTAAAAGAAAGCTTTATTAGCAGGGCAGGAAATAAATTGCACGCAAATACCAGGGCAACTGTTGTGAAAAAGAATTTGTTTTTCAAAGAAGGGGATAAGTTTTTGCCTTTATTGGTATCGGATAATGAAAGGTTCCTTCGTGACCAGAATTTTTTGGGCGATGCATTGATCGTAGTACTGGAAGCATCGGAAGATTCAGTGGATATTATTGTACTTACCAGGGATGTATTTTCAATTGGTGGCAGTATCAATATCGGTACAAACAAGATACGAGCTGAAATCAGGGAGGAAAATCTTGCTGGTTCAGGTAACCAGTTTTCTATAAGTGGTATTTATGATAAGGAACGAACACCCCAGATCGGTGCAGGAGCAGAACTCATACTAAAAAATATCAATGGTACTTTTTTAAACTGGTATACAGGGTTCAAATCATTCAATAAAACTTTCAACATGGGTCGTTTCGAGGAGAACTATTATTATACAAGAGTGGAAAAGCCATTACTGAACCGTTATACCCAATGGACAGGCTCGGTAGAAGTTGATTACCACAAGACGATCAACGGCTATTCACCTGATTCAGTTTACCTGTCAGATTCAAAATACATGTACAGTAATCTTGATGTTTGGGGAGGTTATAATATAGGATACCGCAATAAAAAAGGAAGGGATTCAGAAAAACGGCTGAGGCATTTTGTTGCTGCCCGCAGCTTTTATCATTATTTTGATAAAGTACCTAAGATAGTTGATACCAGTTATAACTCGGGATATGCAAACATAAACGGTTTATTGTTTTCTTATACCTTATATAAGCAGAACTTTTACCGTACCAATTTCATTTATGGGTTTGGCCGGAATGAAGATGTGCCCATTGGGTTAAGCGCAAGCCTCATCGCAGGCTGGACAAATAAACAAAATATGCGCAGGCCATATTATGCTGTTGAATTTGAAGGAACCCGTTTTTCCCGGAAAAAGATCTTTAGTGATTATAAGTTCAGGGTGGGCGGATATTATGAAAAGGGCAAATTTCAGGATATAGACCTGTTAGCGGGTATCGATCATTTTACCAGGTTAAAAAAATTCAGACCTAAATGGCTTAACAGGAACTTTATTTCATTCTCTTTTAGCAAACAGATCAACTCTATATTAAGTGAGCCACTTTTCCTGCGCAGTGATTTTGGATTACCCTATTTTGCAAACGGGGAGATTTATGCTGATCAAAGAGTGACCCTTAAACTCGAATCAGTATTTTATAATCTTGACAAGGTCTTAGGATTTCGTTTCGCACCTTTTGTCTTCGGAGATATTTCCTTGCTCAAACCGCTGGGTAAACCTTCGGGTAAAACGGATGGATTTAGTGCGATCGGCGGGGGAGTAAGAACGAGGAATGAGAACCTTGTCTTTGGTACCATTGAATTAAAAGGATATTTTTTCCCCCGAACAACTGATGGAATGAAAAACTGGAAGATCGAGGTAATGACCAAACTCAGGTTCAGGTTTAATAATACCTTTATTAAAAAACCCGACTTTATTGTAGCAAATTAGCGAATGATGTATTCAAAACAGTCAGCAGCATTTTTGCGAAAACAATTCTGGACAAATTTCGGCCAATACCTTGCACCAATACCCGCCGCCGCCGGGAATAAAATAAACTGGATAAATTATAAGACGGGTGCCAGGTTCATCAATTTCAAAATGGATGCGTCTGATGAACAGGCATATATCGGGATAGAGATCTCACACAATGATGTTGCAACACAGCAATTATTCTTCAGCCATTTTAAAACCCTGCGGCCCGAACTTGAAGATGCCGTTGCTGAAAAATGGATATGGAAGGAAGCTGTTCCGGTTAATGGCAAAAATATCAGCAGGATCTACACAACACTGCACAATATCAACATCTATCAGCAGGACGACTGGCCGGCGATAATAACTTTTCTCAAAAACCGGATCATCGTACTCGACCATTTCTGGAATGATCACAAAGACATATTTGAAATGATCGCCTAAGGACCGGTACAAGCCTTTTTATATTTAAAACTTTTGGAGCATCTTTGTGGTATCATATTTCACCCATTTTAAAAATACTTAGTTATGAAAAAGTCAGGGCCTGTTCATATTTTAATGATCCCATTGCTATGCTTATTTGCAGCTTGCAACAATTCAAATAATAATGAAAAAATGAATGAAATCGTAAAGCCGGTTATCAAAGAAGAGAGTCTAAATTATTCCGCAGACAGCAGCACCATGCATAGCGCTATTGCTTATGATGCTTCCAATGATAAAAAAAGACCTGTTGTATTGATTATACCTGAGTGGTGGGGATTGAATGACTATATAAAAGGGAGGGCGAAACAATTGGCAGAGATGGGATACCTTGCCATGGCGGTAGATATGTACGGCGAAGGAAAAACTGCTGATAATCCTGACCTCGCGGGTAAGATGGCTGCGCCATTTTATCAAAACCCGGCATTTGCAAAGGGGCGCTTCGATGCTGCACTGGCAAAGATAAAAGCCAACCCAATGGCAGATACCAGCCAGGTAGCAGCTATGGGTTATTGTTTTGGTGGTGGGATGGTATTGAATATGGCGAGGCTGGGAGAGGATCTCAGGGGTGTCGTTAGTTTTCATGGAAGCCTTGTTGGGGTGCCCGCTGATAAAAGCTTATTAAAGGCTCCTTTATTGATTTGCCATGGTGAGACCGACCAATTCGTAAAACAGGAAGAAGTTGCCATATTTAAAAAACAACTTGATTCAATTGGTGCTTTTTACACGTTCAAATCTTACCCGGGTGCTACGCATGCATTTACAAATCCTGCTGCTACGGCCATGGGCAAAAAATTCTCCATACCCATCGAATACAATGCAGCGGCTGATAGTGCATCATGGAATGATATGAAAGCATTTTTTAGAAAAATTTTCAGGTAAACCATTTTAACAATGATTGTCACTATAAATAATTATCATTGCTGAACATTTTCTGCCTTTCGTGTATTTCTTAAAATCAATGTATGAGGTTCTTGCTCCTGATTTTATTATTTCCATTTTGTATAACTGCTCAAACAGTTACACTGCAAATAAATAAAGCTGAGACAGAACTTGTAGCGCTTAAAAAGAAAGAAGATAGTATTTTTTTGAAACTGGAAGACCTTAAGTTTCAAAAGATACATGAAGACCTCGATAGGATAGGATTGCCAAAATTAGTTTCAGGAGAAGAGGTGGTTTATCATTCAGCTTATGCATTGGTATATTCCGAGCCTTATGAACAGGCAAAATG
Source organism: Ferruginibacter sp. (assembly GCA_040006715.1). Classification (GTDB taxonomy): domain Bacteria; phylum Bacteroidota; class Bacteroidia; order Chitinophagales; family Chitinophagaceae; genus Ferruginibacter. The sequence continues at coordinate 40,116 of JBDTWL010000033.1, forward strand.
GGTTGCACATATAATTTTACCGGATGTTACCAGGGGCAATGAAGGCCGTTCAAATGATTTCAGGCCGGATGATAAAATAAAAACAGGATCCGCTGTTGAGGCCGATTATTTCCTGAAAACGATCATGCCCGATAGTACTATCAAATATGATCCTTTCGGGTACGACAGGGGCCACCTGGCACCTTCTGCAGATTTTCGTTATTCTAAAAAGGCATTGTCGGAAAGTTATTTATATTCAAATATGTCGCCGCAGGTCGCAAAACTCAACCGTGGCAGGTGGGCCGAACTGGAAGATGTCATCCGGCAATACGTGGTAAGGAACAATACGCAGGTTTATGTAGTGAGTGGCGGAGTACTGAAACCGGGACTTAAGAAGATCGAGCGTGGTATTAATAAGGTCAGTATACCGGAGCAATATTTTAAAGTGGCCCTGGATCCTGTTAACCACAGGGCTATCGCGTTTATTATGCCGAATGCCGAATGCGAATACCCTGTAATGAACTATGCAGTTAATATTGACAGTGTTGAATCCGTTACCGGGATCGATTTTTTTTACAAGCTTCCTGATGATGAGGAGCATTTACTGGAAAGCGTTATTGATATCAATAAATGGATCGGGGAAAAGGAGCTGGGTGATGTATTGCCGTTAAGGGCCGACAGCCTTCCCAGGAATACTTTCAATACCATGCAGGCAAAAAATTTTATGGGAAAAAATGAGAGCATTAAAGTATGCGGTACCGTGGTATCAACAAAGCTTTCTGCCAAAGGGAATATATTTATAAACCTCGATAAGAAATTCCCTAACCAGGTATTCAGTATCAGCATTTTTAAGGACAATGTTCCAAACTTCAGTTACCAGCCTGATATTTTCTTGGCAGGGAAAACGATCTGTGTTACGGGAAAGGTCACTAATTACAATGGTGTACCAAGTGTAAGCATTGAGAATGAGAAAGCCATTGATATCCTGGAAGAATGACCTGTTAGAATACTACTGCTTTTGTTCCGGCCCTGCCTGATATGAGATCCGGGTCTATTTCGAATTGCTCTTTAACACTCAATGTGCCCCTGTCGGATTTAAGTGGCCTGATCTTTTTTATTTTAGTCACAAAATAGCCTGCTTTCTTTTTACTCAGTTCATTTAATTTAAAAGCAAGATAATATTCTCCTTCCCTTCCCATAGGGCCGATGTGATAGGCCGTGATCCTTTTTACCTTATATTTTTTCTTGAACGCTGCAATGAAATTCCGGACCACAGTATCTGAAGGTACTCCGCAGCACTGGCTTTGAAATGATATTACGATCGGGTAGGTGATCTTTTCATTCTGTGCCGCTACAGGTTGTGCAAGGCTTAACAGGAGTGAGGTTATTAGTAAAAGAGGTTTCATTTTTTATTTTTTAGATCATTGCAATAATTGAACCAATCCAGCATCCAGTATCCAG
>JBDTWL010000034.1:0-36846 GCA_040006715.1 Ferruginibacter sp.
ATATCACTTCATCGCCATAACCAATACCCAGGGCGCTCATGGCTGTTGTTAATGCTGTTGTGCCACTGCTTACCAGCTGGGCATATTTGCTGCCGAATTTTTGACAAATAGCAGTTTCCAGTTCTCTGGCTTTCCAGATACCTTTACGCGGGCCATCAAAGCCATAGCGCATCAGGATACCTGTTTCCATCACATCATTTACTTCTTTACGTTCTTCATCTCCAAAAAATTCATATCCCGGCATGATCGTTCAATTAAGGTTTAAAAATTCAATAATGATGCAAAGGTAAAAAAAGGATGGATAAGGGTTAAAGAAAAAAATATAACGGCTAAAGCGCAAAGGCCCTAAGAGGAGATGAACCTGGCGTCCCAGCGTCTTTGCGGTTGAAAATAAAAACGGCCCGTAATAATACAGGCCGCGTTTTTTGCTGTTAGATCTGGTTTTAGTTTAGTTTTTGGACATCAACTGCCCGTTGTTGTAAAGCTGTGCAGTTGCATGCAGTTTCTCAGTTGAACTGCCCTTGAATTTTTTATTGGTAAATAAGTTATACGCTTCTGAATTATCTTTTACAAGCTCACTCATTAAGCTTTCTGAATATGGAATGATCTTTCCACCCTCTCCTGCCTGTAAAAAGTATTCGTCAACAGCTACTTGCCCATTGTAATATTTCTTACAATAAACATTGATCTTCCCTTTTGCGGTCCTAACGGCAAAACCGGGCAGGGCTTCTGTAGCTACATGGCTGAGGCGCCCGAAACAAAATGTTTTTTGAGAAACGGCATAATGATCCTGGTTCTGGTAAGCCGTGATCTGTTTAGGCCTGATCCTGGTCTTTCCGTCTGCCAGCAGGTATGGGGTTCCAAAAGGAGACGTTATTAATTTTAAGGAATTGTAGTGCTTGATCGTACCATCATTCAGCTGTACAAAACATTCGGCAGTAGTTTCTTTTGAATTTACAATATCAGCTTTGCGTTGCGTACGGGAAATTGAACTGGTAGCACATGAATTTAAGAGGATAATGCTGCTTAAAAGCAGTCCTGTTAAGGATAGAGGTTGTTTCATTGGTTCGGGGTTTTATTAGAGTTCTGTTATTAACGTATTTCGTAAACTATTATTGTGATCAAACACGGGATGAATCCCTTCAAATGCCATACACTACCTCAATCCATTACCCAGGTTGTTTTTTCTTCTACCGGCCTGCGGCTGGCATTGGGAGAAGGGATGCCAATATATGCGAGGTAAAAAAAGCCCAGTAATTTATCCGCTTCCCCCAAACCAAAATGATATTTAGCCTTTTCAAGGTAAGTAACGCCACCGGTTGTCCAATAACCACCCAGGCCATACGCCGCAACTGACAGATATATGTTTTGTACTGCACAGGAAACAGCTTCAATGTCTTCAATTTCCGGGATCTTTTTTGTAACGGTCCGTTTCATGCCGATGGAGATAATATGTGAGGCGAGCAGCGGTGTTTGCTGCAGTTTTAAGAATTTATCTTCTTTAAAGCCCTCCCCTGCATTTTCTTTATATAATCTGCTTTGCAAGCTGGCAAATGTTTGCAGGCCTGCATCGGTAAATACTTTAAAGAACCAGGGCTCTGCCTGGCCGTGATTGGGCGCCCAGGTAGCATTCACAAGGATCTCTTTCACGATCTCATCGGGAATTTTTTTTGTATTGTCGAATTGTGAAGGAAATACAGAGCGGCGTTTCCTTACCAGATCATTAAATTGTTCGGCGCTAATTTGCATCAGGTTGATTTATCAGCCAAAGTTGGCTTATTGATATCAATTAACGGTTATGAGATTGGAAATTGTTTATCAGCAATAAGGTTTGACCAGACGTCATCCATGATATACCCTCGACCTTACGATCAGGTCATCTTTGATCTCAAGTATTTCTGCAACCATCATATCCGGTTCATTATTCACCTGGCGTAGATATTCCATCAATACCTGATCTTCGTTGATGACCAGGTTCTGGAGTTTGTACCGCAAGGAAGGCAACCTGTCAAACGCATCTGCCCACCATTGCATTAATGCAGGTTTACCTGATATCAAACCCTTTGTTTCCGGGTTCCTTATTTTCAATTTGGGGCTTAAATGCACAGCATCATCTGAATAAAGGCCCAATAATTTTTCAAGGTCATGCTCATTAAAAGCACTGATCCATGTTAAAGCAATTTGTTTGTTGCGGACTGAAGGGTTCAATGTTTATTTTGTTTCCTTTCTCAAAACGGTAAGATACTAAAAGAGGACCAAAATATCGATCACTTTTACACCTGTTGAAGCATATCAGGAATTCAAAAGATATTTGTTTAAAATTCCATTCCAGGCTCAGGCCGGGCGACATACTAATTTGTTTTTTATGGTCGGATGGCCGGGAGGAATAGAATGAGCTTTAACAATATTATCATTTTATAAACGGTATTTCGGGCTGGAATGGAAGCAATATATTTGCAACGGGAAAATTTAAATATCGCCGGGCAGCATAAATGGCCAGATCCGTATCTGCCAGTTAAAGTTGCTTTATAAAGAATCTTAACCGTAGGTACTATGTTCAATAAAAAGATACCCCTGCATTTTGCAATACTCATGACAATAGCTGGTATTGCCGCTACTTCACTCGCATTTAGTTTTCGTAAAAGTAATTCTGCTGAGCTGGAAGTAGCTGACCATAGTATACAATCCTGCCTGCCTGATGTAAAACGTTTAGGTGGGTATCAATATATACGCCCATTGCTATATGCAGACAGGCCCTGTCAATCTGAAAAGCTGATGCCTTTAAAAAACCAGGTTGAAAGCTTGATAAAAGGTTACAAGCTTTCTGGTACGATCAACAGCGCTTCAGTTTATCTGCGGGAATTAAACCAGGGAGAATGGATCACGGCAGGAGATGCAGATACTTTCAATCCAGGATCACTTTTAAAAGTGCCTGAATTGATGACATTTTGTAAAATGAATGAAAAGACACCGGGGCTGCTTGACAGAACAATTACTTACGATAAGCCATTGAACCTGGCCAAACATGCAATACATCTTTCGAAAAGTATTGAGCTGGGAAGAACATATACTATTCGTGAACTGCTCTACTATATGATTGCCTACTCCGATAACAATGCTACCATGTTACTCAACATGAGAATGGATGTGGAGGTATTTAAAAAAGTGTTTACTGACCTGGGATTACCCCTGCCGGACCTCACCAAAAATGATATACCCATCACGGCAAAAGATTACTCCTATTTTATGAGGGTGCTATACAATGCTTCATATCTTAACATTAGTGATTCAGAGTTTTGTACAGAATTATTAAGCCACAGTGATTTTACCCAGGGCCTGGTAAGCGGGCTTCCCAAGGACGTAAAAGTGGCTCATAAATTTGGGGAAGCCGGTGACGGTTCCAGTGCTCATTTTAGTGAATCGGGGATCATCTATATTCGAAATTCGCCTTACCTCATAACGGTCATGACCAAAGGAAAAGATAACAAGGTACTGCCTTCAGTTATAAGCGACATCTCCAAAACAGTATTTGAAGCCATCAATTCAATATAGGCTCCAGGAATGGGTGTTTTTTTACCGGTTTATATGTTATTTTGTAACAGCACATTTTGTATTCAACCAAACATTGCGTAATGCAATTTGATCTGCAGTTGCGTTATTGTTCCACCTCAATACATGTTCACGTGTCTTATTAATCTTTACTGCAGGTGCACTTAATGTAACAGGTTCACTTTTTCCGGCAGCATTTTTACGGTTCACTACAATTATCGCCTTCTCCCCTTCCGTTGCTGATGCATAAAATGACTTGATTGATTCATCCAGGTTTGCCGCAGTAACTGCCTTCCCGTTTATGCTTACCAGTTCGTCGCCTTTTTGGTAACCCATTGCCTTTCCAAAATCATTTGTATTTTTTATATCAATGACCACCTTTCCATCTTCAGTATCAGCCAGGTCTATGCGGCCCAATGTGAATTCACGATAGGCCTCTTTGGGAATATAGTCAACACCGGCCAGGCCAAAGTATTTTTCATAAGGGATGGGAGTAGTTCCCTGTACATAAGTAACCAGGAAATCTTTTATTTCGGGATAAGTGAGTTTGGCTATCTCATCAAACAATTCATTATCCTCAAAAAATTTATCCTTACCATATTTAACGCCCAGGTCGTGTTTAAGATCTTTTAGTCCATATTGATTGCCCGACAGTTTTAACAGGTAAAGGTCAAGGCAGGCTGAGATCAAAGCGCCCTTTTGGTAAACATTTCCATATTGGGCCGCCCATTTTCCCGCACTCTCTGTACTCAGTTCTGTAAATGAAAGGGAATCCTTATAAAATGTGCGGGAATTTCTAATTTTTTGCGACATGGTCTCAAGGAATATCTCCGGGCTTATCAATCCTCCCCAAACCTGCACATGAAAGGCATAATATTCTGTGCTGCCTTCATACAACCAAAGATGTTTGGAAAGCACGGTCTCATTAAAGTTGAATTCTTTTACTTCGCGGGAACTGATCGTAAGGGGTGTAACGATGTGAAAGAATTCATGCGAAGAAATGTCTACCCAAAATCCGATCGCATCTTTTTCCGGCTGCTCGGGTACACTGTAAAAAGAAGAATAGGAATGTTCCCATGCACCATTTGATTCCATCTGTTTTTGCTCACCGTTAAAATAAAATATGAATGCATATTTATCTACCGGCAGCTTACCACCTAAATAGTCTTTTGTTGCCATCAATAATTTCTCGAGGTGATCAGCCAGGAACCTGGCATGCGCCTGCTTCTTTGGGGAATACACTGCAACCAATACATCTGTATTGCCCACTTTAATGCTGGCGGTATCGGGTAGCGAGAACATGATGGGTGAATCATATAATTCATCTGCACCCCTGCATTTAAAAACATCTTTGACTGCACTTGTAGAAACCGGCTTTAGCCCTGTGGCAGCATAAAAATTTGTCGGCTTGTTAAATGAAAGATCAAAATCCAATTTTCTCATTCCGTCAAAATATCCAAACAAGCCGGGAGTATTGATCACAAAGTTCTTTCCTTCCTCAAAATTGGTCCCGCACATCGGGTAAACTTTATTCTTTATTTCCGAATACCAGGTATCTTCTACTTTATAGCTAAGCCTGTAAAGCGCTGTTGCATTTTTGATCTCCCAGCTGTTCTCATCACGGGCCTTTATTGTAAGTGTCTTCCCGTTTTTATCAAAGGCTTTCAGGTCATGTACATATTTCCCGTAATTACTGTTCATGTATGTACCTGGAACGATCCTGGGTAAATAAAATACAATGTCCGGTTTGGATATTCTGGGAGTGATCAACTCAATTGTAAGCTGGTCATCTTTTACATTATTAAGATCAACTGTATAGCTATAATTGTTTTGGGCATTTGTAACTGCTGCAAAAAAAACAGCTGCGATCAACAGGATGGACCTGCGGTTTAATTTTATTATCATGGCTAATGATTTATTTTTCGAAAGAAAGGCATAAAAAAATTGCCTGCAGCTGTATTTTGTACAAGCGGTTGGTTGGCGGGATGTATTTGGGAATGCAGGCTCTATTTCATCGTTCCTGCGATCCTGGCCGCTAAAATGGCATTGTTATGAACCAGTGTTATGTTGGCTTCCAGACTCTCTCCCAGTGAATGCTCGGCAATATATTTTAATAAGAAGGGTGTTACTTCTTTGCCGGTTACCTGCTGCTCTGAAGCTTCGGCCAGTGCCTGCCGGATATATCTTTCTATAAGTTCCGGGGCTACTTCACGGTCTGCAGGCAGTGGGTTGGCTATTAAAACCGAGCCATTCAATCCTAATTTCCATTTTACAGAAAGCATTGTTGCAATTTCGGCCGGGTCATCCATTCTTAATGGTGAACTGAACCCGCTTTCCCGGGAATAAAAACTCGGGAACGCATCCTGTCCAAACGTTACAACAGGTATACCCATCGTTTCAAGGTATTCCAGTGTAAGTCCGATATCCAAGATCGACTTTACGCCGGCTGACACCACTGCAACATTTGTTTGCGCCATCTCGGTAAGGTCGGCTGAAATATCCATGGTTGATGATGCACCCCTGTGCACACCGCCAATCCCTCCTGTTGCAAAAATCCTGATACCTGCCATGGATGCAATACGCATAGTAGCCGCCACGGTTGTTGCACCGGGCAATTTTTTACTGATCACATAAGGCATATCCCGCAGGCTTACTTTCCATACATTTTTTTCTTTTCCGAAATACTCAACTTCATCTTCCGATAATCCTACAAAACATTTTCCATCTTTGATAGCGATCGTAGCAGGTATAGCGCCTTCTTTCCTTACGGCTGCTTCCACTGATAATGCGGTCTCAACATTCTTCGGCCATGGCATGCCGTGAGCGATGATGGTGGACTCCAGCGCTACAACCGGCTTGTTTCCCGATAGGGCTGCGGCTACCTCTGGTTTAATTAAAATTAATTCATGGCTCATCGGGATAATATTTTTTGACTGCGTTCAATAATTTTTCTTTTGTCATGTTTGTAGCAAAAGCACCTGTTACCTGTAATACTTCCAGCGCCATGGCATGCCCCGCTTTAAGGCATTGCCATTCATCCATGCCCATGTACCAGGCAGCAGCCCAGCCGGCCAATGCTGCGTCCCCTGCGCCCGTGCTGTCTTTGATCGCTATCACAGTGCCCGGCAATGAAAGCGTGTTTTGTTTGCTATACATTTCGGAACCCTTCGCTCCTTTCCTCAGCCATATTTTTTTAACGCCCCGCTCAAGTAATTCATGGATCGCTGAGCCAGTATCCCGGTGAGTATGTTTGGAAAGTGAAGGCAATTCAACTTCATTGGGCGTAAGCATAAAAACACCCTTAAGGTCTATCTCCGCAAGTTTTTTTGCTTTCGAAACAGATACCGGCTCCAGCAGCAAGGGTATATTTTTTTGATTGCAGCAAGCCGCCAGCCATTGTAACGATGCTGCCTGCAGGTTTGTGTCAGCAATGATCATTGCGGCGGTAGAAAAAAAATGTTCCTGTTCCTGCAGGAAATCGGGGCCAAGATATTTTCCACAGGGGTCCGTACAGGCCGCAACATACAATGACCCGTCAGGGTTCAGGATCGAAGCATATTTACCGGTACTGTCGTCAACCTTCATCAGCACATCTGTGCCAATGCCGTTTTGATTGCATTCATCTTTCAGCCAGGTCCCGTCAGGGTCATTGCCCAGGACCGTAACCAATTGCACGGGAATATCCAGCATAGCAAGCTGCCGGGCAATATTGCCTGCTACACCACCTGCAAATCTTTTTAATATGGCAGGATTGGAAGTAGCTGCAACCGTATCATCGATGCAGAAATACAGTTCGTCTACCAATGCAGCTCCAATACAGATCACGGGTGATGCCATTTGACAAATATAACTGAAACAATGTATTGAATATCTAAAATTGAATACTGGAAATTTTACTATAAATATTTAGCACAACAGGTTATTACTGTTCATATTCTGAAGAAATTAATTATTAATCAAAGGCCAAGGATGAGATCGTAATACCAGTTTGGTAAAACAAATTCCAACAATGGTCGTTTTATTAAAAGCAACCCTATTTATCCAAAAACACTTTATAAAAACGATCATGAAAACCCTCTCTGAAACCGAATCGGCATCAACGCCAAAAACAATTCATCAACTTGTAAGACTGATCGCTTCCAATGCCCTTCCATCTGCAGCCCGGAACAATAGTTTTATTGTAAACGAAGTTCCCGAGACATTCCAGATCATAACAGATGAGAATATCCTTGCAACGGTATTGAGCCGGTTACTCTATAGCCTGGTGAACCATGCCGAGAACTGTTGTATCCGTGTTACAGCAAAAGAATATGATGATATCATTTTTGTATATATGAAAAGTACCCGTGGCTTTGACAACGATGCAATTGACAGTGACCTGCAACAGGCACAGGCTTATGCAAAAAAGATGAACGGGAATGTTGGGTTAAGCCGTGATGAGGAAAAAGTTACGGGGATCGTATTTAGCTTTCCAAATATGAATTTCAATAAGAACAATGCAACACACGGACCCGAAAATAAAGCTGAAGCTGTATCAAACCAGTTCTAAATGATTACAGGTAATTATAAGTGCTTTATTTGTATTCGAGTTTGAAGCCATTGGCTTCAGCGAATTTTTTCTGTGCACGTTGCATATCATTTACTGCATCTGTCTTTTGATTGACAATACTTTTCAATTTACTCATTGCCCTGTCCCTGGCCTCAGCTGAGGCGGCACTGCCAAATTCATTGTAGCCCGTATACAGGCTTTTGATAAAATTAAAATATTTCAGCGTAGCATCCTTAAAGCCAGCAGCTTCCTTTACATCTGGTGCAGGCTGATTCTTTATTTCATTCAGCTTTTCATCTACAAGCTTTTCCATCCTTGCCCCTGCAGCCGCAATGCTGTCATATTGCTCCTTTCCCAGGAAGCCTGCAATCCTGGTTTCCGTGTCATTTATAGCGGGCATAAGGCTTTGTTCCTTTTTGACAATATCCTGGCTGTAATTAAAAGCCGATTTAGAATTGCATGAAGTGAAAACGCTTAGAATAACGATTGAAAAAAATATTTTTTTGATCATAAAAGATAGTTTGGTACTACAATGTATATTTTTTTTATAGTAAAATTTAATACGGATGTTATAAATACTGCGATCTAAAATATCAACGACATTTTGAAGTTAAATGTAAAATACGAATCGTTTTTATTTGAATTCCCTCTTTGCCAGCCTACATTGGTAACATGGGATGGATCCAGTTCTCTTTGCCGGTCATTTAATAATAACGCGTTCGTAAGTCGCTCACCTGAAAAATAACGGGAAAAAACCCCGGGGTCAATATATTCAGTACTTACATCATCCAGGTAATCGGTATTCAAAATCCTTGATACACATTCAAAACTTACATTAAACAGAGGAGTTGCCTTGTATTTGACGCCAAAGCCAACAGGGAAATTAATTTGTTTTAATTTATATTGTTTCCTGTCCGGGTATTCTGTAAACCCCTGGCCTTCTGTATGCAGGGTATGCAGGTCGATCCATTGCCCGTTCAGCATTGCCTGCGGTTTAAAAGCAAAATATCCTATGCCACCTACGATATATGGAGAGAACCTGGGTAGTTTTTCGTGTTCATCATATTTTTTTATTAAATACCGGGGATGAATTTCCATGGCAAGCATCATTTCGATGATCGTACTTTTAAAACTGAGGTTGCGTTCATACCTTCCATAAGATGTTGGCTTAACGTTTTGCAGGGAATTATCATTTGCATTTATTTTCCCAAAAGTACCTTCTACCCTCAAACCAATAGCATACCGGTAATTGGCAGTAAAAAAAACACTTCCCGCTAATTGCGAATTTCCCAGGTTGATGTCTTTAAAGTATTTCTGCCCTACATCATTTTTACCTCCCAGGTCCGTAAAACAATTCATCACCCCAAGAGATGCTCCCAGCTCATACGTGATGGGATGGTCATAATAAAGATCGTCGGAAAAACTATATTGAGCGCTGGCTGGCTGAGTTGAAATGGCAATAAATAAAATAGCAAGTACGAGAACCGATGATTTTTTCATGCAATAAAATATCCTTTATTAAAATTAACTGGGGCTTTGTCAGGATATCTTTTGCGCCATAAAATTAAACAATTATTTGCTTACCCGAACAAGGGCCTCTGCCTTGTTCCAAAAATAAAACCGCGGCCGTTTAAGCCGCGGTTTTTAGTATGAGATGGGTACCTATTCTTTATCAATTGTTATTTCAAAATGGTCCTCTTTAAAATATTTCCTGTATTTATCAGTAACCTGGTCTGATTGCCTTGTTCCGTTAATATACAAGTATTTGTCTTTGTATTCAATACTAAAGCCTTGTTTTGGATCAATGAGCCCGTCCTTTTCCATTTCATTGAACATAGCCTTAATTTGTTTCAATTCCAGTCTTGCTTTTTCAATTCCCTGCTGTGCTTCCTGCATGATCTTATCCATGTCAATTTTGCGGTAAACTGACCTGCTTTTTTCCACTTCCAGCCTGGCATTTTCTATTTCTTTTTTAATGGCATCTTTATCTATCTTTTTGATCTCTTCCATCGCTTTTTCAACTTCCTTGTTTGCATCGGAAAGTGCCTGTTTTGTTTCGGCATTGATCTCATCCAGGTTGATATGATCCAGTTCTTTTTTTACATCCGCCAATATTTTTTCGGAATTAATTTCTTTTAAGGACAATTCCACTTCCTTCATGATCTTATCCAGGTCTACATCCTTTAAACTTGCCCGTATATCTTCTTCGATCTTTGCGAGATCAATTTTCTTAAGTTCATTGGCAATGTCCTTGTCGAGGTTTTCCGAAAGCCTGTCAAATTCTTTCATGGTCATGGAGTTCTTATGCTTCTTTAGAGGAACCGTGTCCTGGAAAGCTGCCGATCGGTCCAGCATCGAATGAACGAAGGGACTGTCCTGGAAAGAGAGCGTGATGATACCGACCAGGCATGCGGCAATACCTGTTGCGGTCATTTTGTTTTTTAAAATAAATTGTTTCATGGCTTTACTTTTAAGTTTTGTTGTTTTTACGAATACTTTCGTATCAAATATAGTAAGCTGTTTTAAAATATGAAACCCGTTAAAAAGTTTTAACAATAAATAGGCTTAGTTATAGCAAAAAAATGCTGTTAAACAATTCGATTTTAAACATGATTAGAGTGTCCTCCAATTTGCATTTTGCATTTTATTTCATAGAATTTACATTTGTCGTTGAGTTCAGCGGAATATGGTTCTGTGAAGGCGGAACAGTTTTCGGGATGTAGCGCAGCCCGGTAGCGCACGTCGTTCGGGACGACGGGGCCGCTGGTTCGAATCCAGTCATCCCGACCAAAAGCCATTTTTGATCGTATTCAAGATGGCTTTTTTATCTCATTTCAGAAGATATCATTAATATATCAGGGAAGACCTAAATAAGAATGGGCCAAGACTTGAAAAATGAAAAGTTTCAAAAAAATAAACTGGTCAATATTTAATTACTGACCAGCCCCGTATACTGCTGTGTAACTTTCTTAATAATATAACCACTGATCCAGCCAACATATGCATACTTGGGATAAACAAATTTCTTGGTAGGATTGGTGGTGTTTACCTGTTGTATCAGTTCATCCAGCCAGATAGCCCCGGCCAGCAAAGCTTTCTGGTCATACGTTTTTAATACCCTGTTGATATTGCGCAATGACGCACGTGCATCTTCTGCATTTGATATCAGTGTAATATCCGGGCGGGTGACCTCATCGTAATTGGAAAAAATGAGTTTCCGGAATTCGGCAATATCGTGACTGGTGATCTCAACATAATTATTATTGATGCTTTGCGGGTGCATCAGCGATACAATGGACCAAACGATACCTCCCGACAAATAAACAATATCCCTTGATTTGAATTCTTTTTTATTTGCAAATTCATATACCATCAGCCGGGCAAGGCTATCATCAAGAATTTGTTCGGCTGATTTTAAGAAATCATCCAGGTCGCCCTGTGTCTTTGCTTCTACCAATCGCTGGAAAGACTTCGTACCCAATGGAAAAGTAACGGGAACAAAAATTTTATTTGCATTAAAATAACCACCCTTTGTATTACCGCTCCCGATATCAAGTTGGTCGGTATTGAAGCGATATTTTTGCGGTACAATTCCCATAAAGCTAAGTTCGGCTTCCTGTATTGGCGTTACATAAGTGATCTTGATAGTGGGGTCAAGGTTCTGCGGGCGAACAACATTTGCAAAATAATCCACCTTATTGTATTTATCAAGCTCCTGTTTTAAGCCACTGCTGATAACAATACAGGTCCTTTTGGCAGGAACCTGGTAACGGTTCTTAATGATATCCATCAGTACAGTGATCGCATCGGTGGTTTCCTTTTCGCTCTGGTAAGATAAAGAAGCTGCATCGGTATTAATGGCTGAATCTGCTTTCAGCGAATAATCATATTCCCTTTCCTTGCTGAGCTTTACTTCTATTACACTTAGCTTGATACCTTTTGCGCCAATTTCTATACCGGCATATAATTCGCCGATCCCCTGTACACTTTTTAATAAGCTTTCAACAATATTGGCAATAACGGTAAGGCCCTCCTGCTTATACAAACGGATGGCGATCCTGTATGCTGCAATCGCATTTTCAGGCTGGTCTGATCTGGTGTATAGATTCCCCAGGCCCTCGTTGGCAAATGCCTGGCAATAAACATCATTGTCTGCCCTGGCCCTTTGCAATCCCTTTTTAAAATACTCCTCAGCTGCTTCAAACTGTTGTGCTTCCATCAGTGAAGTGGCGGTTTTAAGCATGCGGAAAGTAGCTTGATTCCTGATGGTTTGTGCCTGGGAAATGCTGGCGCAAAACAGCAGCAATAAGAAGAGTGATTTTTTAAATGACATCAGTGTTGACATTGATTCCAGCTAAGGTAAAAACAATCAAAGCGCTATTTGCAAAATCCAATATGCAATTGTAAACAGATTTTCAACATTGAAAACGGGACCCTGCTCCCGGCCTGCAGCTAATAGCTTGCTTTCTACTGACTGATTTTGTATATTTAGCATCCTTCGATATCAAATTCATTATATGACCAGCAGGCTATTGACGATCCTTTTTTGTCTTTCCTTTTTGCCTGCTGCTGCCCAGGACCCCCGACGACTGCTTTTGTATGATCAGGAAATTTCAGGGGCTAAAAATGATGCCGAAAAGGTATTTGCAATGGGGGAATTGGCCGAATACTATTCTGTTTTTAAGCTGGAATCGAAGGCTGACAGCATCCTCCAAAAAGCGCTTTTCATTGCGGAAGTATCTACAGACAAGGACCTGGTTCTCAAGATCCTCTTCAATAATAATGTTACCAATCTCAATGCATGGAGCAGCAAACAGGCATATGAGCGCAGCAGCAATTTTGTTCAGAAAGGCCTTCAATATGCACAGGAACTTAACCGCCGTGATTATGTGGCGCTGGCATACATCCGGCTGGCAGGGATATACAGGAAAAGAGGCTTGTACAATGAAGCCATCCAGCAGGCCATGCAGGCTTTTACTGCTTTGGCTAATACCGAAGCTGATTCGCTGAGGTGTGCATTGTATAATGAACTGGGTGATATCTATATTGCAAAAGGTGATGCCGTTCCTGCGTACAAAAATTACAACAACGCGTTTGACATAGCATATAAGCAAAAGAATATGCAGCTTGAGTCTGAAATTTATCACCGGTATTCTGAATTGTACAGGTCCTTTGGCGATGATGATATGGGGAAAAAATATTTACTCCAAAGCCTCGAATTAAACACAAAACATCATTACCAGGAAGGATTGTTCAGGGATTATATTGGCCTGGCCAGGATCACGAATGACCGGGACTATATTGACAAAGCAATTTCATTGTCAGAAAAATTGAAATCAGACAGGTATAAATTAGCTGCCAGGAAGCTCATGTATTATTGGTACATGGTAGAAGGAAAGAACAGTACCCAAACCTTCAATTATCTTTCAAGCAATCCCAGCCTGGTACAATTATTTAAAAACCCGGGGCTCGCAAATTATTACTGGACACTGGGAGATATTTACCGCTACTCGGCGAAATACGATTCAGCATTACATTATTATAAGCTGGCAGAATCGGAACTCACGGCAACCTATGATAGCGGACTAAGGTTAACGATCTACACGGCAATGGCAGAGACCTATTTGCAAAACGGTGACAGCAGCATTGCAAAAGATTATTTTGAAAAAGCATTTGCACTTTGTATGCAGATCCAAAAACTAACTTCCCTGCCTTCCATATGCAGCCAGCTCGGGATGTTACATTCAAAGTACTCGGATTTTAAACGGGCTTACTTTTATGCGATACAGGCAGATTCTGCCGGCAAATTATTGCAGGCAAATGCATCCAAAGACAAAGTTGTATTGCTGCAGGTTGACAGGGAAAATAAAAAACATGAAAGCGACCTGTTGGAATCGGCTCAAAAAACAGAAAGAAAGCATAATCTCCAGGTAATGGCAATAACACTTACGATCACGGGCATTTTTGCCTTCATGCTTTTTTTAGGAATGTTTGCAGTATCGAAGACAACCATAAGGATGATAGGATATTTTGCGTTCATATCACTTTTTGAATTCATCATTGTACTGCTTGATCATCCCATTAATACAATATCACAGGGGGAACCATTAAAGATCTGGAGTATAAAAATATTCCTGATTGCCTTACTAGTCCCCTTCCAGCATTTCCTCGAGCACCGGCTCATCAGTTTTTTACAAAGCCGCAAATTGCTGGAAGCCAGGCAAAGATTTTCTTTAAAGAACTGGTGGTACCGGTTAAAAAGAACGGCACCCATGGAGGATGCCGGTATAGAAGACGATACAGCTGTTTTATGATTTTTTATTTGGCTCAGGGCAGCTCACAAGGATCCGGCGGCGGGCATAAAGCATATTGACCCCTCATCCCCCTCATATCGGTTGTAAAAATATCCCTTATATTGAAATAATAAAAAGCATCCCCTTTCCAGAACTGCACAACCACTGTGATCTTATTGGTCCTGAGTTCAGCAGCATAGACCAGTTTGATCCCCGTGGTCCCGATCATCAGTAGCTGAAGCAAGGTAGCATCCATTGTTACCTGTTGAATGGCAAGTGCAGCATTCCTGTTTACAATTGAGTTATAATTCCTTGCCATTTCATCAGCTTCCGTTTCTGTTATGATATTTGGCCTCGCCGATCTTACTAACGGTAATTCGCAGCCGCTTGGTGGCGGGCACAAAGCGGGTTGTCCCCTCATTCCCCTTTGAGTTGAATTGAAGAAGTCGTCAATATCATAATAGGAGAACTCCCCTGCTCTCCAGAATTGCATGAACATGGTAATTTGGTCTGTTCTCAGGTCAGCAGCGGCTATCAGTTTCAATCCTTCTGTACCAACTAAAAGAGCCCGGAGCATTTCTCCATCCATGTTGACCTGCTGGATACCAAGTCCTGGCTTATTGTGTATCAGCTCCAGATAATGCGCTGCCATCTCTGCAACCTGTTCTCCAGAGACTGATGCATGTTTTGTCCAATCTACGGCCAGCGGTTCGTTTCGTACGATCTGTGTTGAATCTACTGTAGTAGTTGCTTTTTCTTCCTTTGCGCCCTGGTTACAGCCAATAAATACATAGCTGAGAATGATCAGCAGGAAAAATGCTTTTTTCATGTTGCGGGGTTTTATGAGTGAAGAGAAAATGAAAATTTCCGGGTGGGAGCTGTGAGGAAGCGGGAACTCCGGCACAAAATATAAATAAAATTGTAAAAAAGGAATAATTAACTCAATAAGATCGGCACATGTACGCCTTACGGTAATTTATATGCCATTAGCCGGAATAATAACTTATAGCGTGTATATGAATGAATTAAGTGATAAGGTGCAGGTGTTCAGTTAACCTGCACCTAGTGAAAGCACGTATTATTTCTTTTCTTTTTCTCCCAGGGAAAACCAATTGCCTGAATCATCTTTGAACAAAGCTTCAAACCCGTAAAATTCTTTTTTGGGTTCTTTGGTGAAAACAACGCCTTTTGCTTTTAGTTCTTCGTAAGTTGCCAGCAGGTCATTACATTGAAAAACACCGAATCCAAAAGTTCCTTTGGTTACTAATTCCCTCATGGTTTTGGCTGATTCCTTGCTAAACATCATCCCGTTATCCACGATGGGCATCAGCGTTATTTCCAGTTCCGGTTGTTCGGGCGGGCAAACGGTCAGCCAGCGCATCCCCGGTCCCATTGCTGCATCCGTATGAACTTTAAAGCCAAGCTTATTGACATAAAATTCGTAAGCGCTGTCCTGGTCCAGGACAAAGATGCTTACATGGTTCATTCTTGTTATCATGTTAGATGTATTAGGTGATCAATGATGCAAAAATGAACTTTCCCTTTTTATTTTACTTCTTGAAAATTGCGGTTTATTTCCAGCCATTCTTTGCTGCAAAGCAATTTGGAATGAATTTTAAAGGAACCTTGCTGATTTCATCCCTGCGCTTTAATTGCTGTTTTTGGTAAAAGGAAGGAGTGTATTTTGTGATCTTTTTAAAAAGCCCGGTGAATGAGCTGATGCTGTCAAAGCCAACAGCAAAACAGGTATCAGAGATGGGCATACCGGATTGCAGGATCAGTTTTGCCTGCTCGATCCTGACTGATGTAAGGTATTGGTGGGGCGTTTTGCCATAAGCCATTTTGAATATCCTTATAAAATGGAACCTGGAAAAAAAAGCCTCATCTGCAATTTCAGCAAGGTTAAGGTTGTCGTGGAAATTTTTGTCTATGAAAAGTTTGGCTTGTACGATCCGCCGGTATAAATAAGCTTTTGGAAATTGTTCTTTGGCCATGTTTGCAATGTAAACTTAAAGCTAAACAATTGCATCAATACCTGCAACAGGATCATTTCACAACCACCACATCAATAACTTTTCGCTTATCTGCACTCTCCCAGCGAAAGCGTACCGAATATAATTTACCGGTAACGGCCTTCAACCTGTAAGGGATCTTAGAAAGGTAATTCACAATATTATCTTCCATGGCACCACCTACCTGTTTCAATTGCTTATCCGTGATCTTTATTTCATTGAGGTCGGCATCATACACCCAAAAACTTTCCTTGCCCGATAATACTTCTGCGAGGCTGCTGCCTTCGATATTTTTCATATCAATGCTGGCATAGGCCATTTTGGGAGCAACCCGGATAGAAGTATCAACCGTAACATCTATATCCTTTATTTTGATACCGGATGTTTTTCCCTGCGTAGCTGTAACTGTTCTTACATCATTCACAAATTTTGAAAGCTGTAATGCTTCACCCGGCCTGGCAATGATAACAGGGAATTCCAGCCTCAACTGGTTCTTGCTTTTGAGATCGTAATAACGCAGCCTGATTATACAACAGGGTTCTGCCTTTATCATTTCCGGTTTGAGGATCAATTTTATGATGACTTCTTTATAACTGGCAGCAGGGAAACCCTTGGTTTCATTATCCTTGAAAACATTGGGAGTTGTTGAAAGTACAATTCCTTTAGCTGAAACAATATTCACTTCTACAGCGGCAAAGACCATTGCCTTATCCTGTGCAAAGCCGGTTGGTAACTGCAGCTTTATATCAAATTCTTTGTTAAGCGGTATGCGGTTGTTCAACAAGGTAAAGCCATCCACCCTCACTTCAATATTCTTTGCCCAGATGCCTTCGTTGAAATAACGGGCACCTGTAAGTGGTAAGATACCCTTGCTTTGTGCATGGCTTTCATTCAACAATAAAAAAAATGAGGAAAATAAGAGGAGCAAGCGATTGGACATAGAGATATTGATATTATTTCGATAAAGATAAGAATTCGGGCAGGATAATAAACAGTAACTTAATATAGAACCTGCTTTTGCCGGCAGGCAGGCAAGGTAAAAGGGATCTCCACTTAGGAAGTTGCCTACTCTGATAATCATGCTGCATTCCTTGTTCCTTCCTACTATTCTTATCCACTGATCTCCTTATCTACCATTAGCTTCCTCAGGTTCAGCAGGCCGAAGCGCATTGTTTCCAAAGCATTATTCAGACTGCATTTCATCAGTTCAGCGATCTCTTTAAAACTAAGCCCTGCATAATGATTCAAGGTGATGACCTCCCTTTGTTGTTCAGGAAGCATATCGATCATGTTCCTGATCTTATCATGGCTCTCAAAGGTATTCACACCGGATATCACAACCGGCAATGACAGGTCATTGACTTCAGGGATGTCAACAATGACTTTGTCTGGCACTGTTGACTGCGTGATCCTGCGGGAATGTTCAATACACAAATGATGTGCAATACTCATGGCCCATTGCAAGAACTTCCCTTCCTCGATCGTTTTTCCTGCCATCATGTTATCAATGATCTTGATGAATACGGCCTGGAAGATCTCTTCAGCCTGGTACTTGTCACGTACCAATGAATAAATGGAAGTGTAGATCCGGTCCTTGTAAAGCGCAACTAAAGTTGCCATGGCATTTGGGTCGCCGTTGACAAAATACTGGATAAGTTGTTCATCAGCTGTATTAGCATGGTATTTCATAGGTAGGTAGCAATTTGAAGTAAGATATACTTTTTAATCATTAAAAGAACAGCGATCGACTGGCGTGCTGCCTGTATATAACTATTGTTTAAGGTATTTATTGTATAGACCAAAAACCATATCTATAAGGCAGGTTGTAAATGAAGACTTTGACAGATCATTTTACTTTTAATATTTGAGTGTAGTGATTTTATTACATTATTAAAGAAATTTTAAAAGCAGGCTGGCAATGGTTTTTAGTGGATCCTTACGGTAAAACAGGAAAAAATTTCTGAAACCGTTATTAACCGTTAAATTAGAACATTGAATATTATTTTGTCATAACAATGATCGATAAAAATACTATCAGAAAAAAACTGCTATGAACAGGTATTTAATTTTACTTGGCTTCTTATTCCTGCAGCTGCATGTAATTGCGCAAAAAAACAAGGCCGACAGTCTTGAGAAATTATTGCACAAAGAAAAGATAGACTCCAATAAGGTCACACTGTTGTGGCGAATAGCTGATATAAGCAGTATCTACGATCCCGAGAGTGCATTAAAACGTTCTACAGAGGCATTATTCCTTGCAAGGAAAATAAAATTTGTAGAAGGCCAGTCAAGAGCGTTGGGAATTACTGCCAATATATTTGTGAGGCTGGGCAACTATCCACGTGCCCTGGAATTCAATTTAAAGAAATTGCAATTGGAAGAAAAAAGGCACAGGCCAAGGAACCTCGCGAGTGTGCTGATGAGTATTGCGGTCGTATATGTTTACCAGGAAGAATATCACCAGGCACTGAAATATTATTATAAATCTGATTCGGTCATACAGGAAAATAAGATACAGGAATTCTATTTTAATATTTCACTCAACCTGGGAGATGTTTATGACAGGCTCAATATCACAGATTCTGCATATAATTATTTCAAAAGATCCCTGGGTATTGCAAGAGACCTTAAGAACGATGACCTGATCGGTGCATCCATGATAGGCATGGGCCATAGTTACCTGAAACAGGAAAAATATTTTTATGCCCTTGAAAATTACCAGGGTGCAATTACTCATTTACAAACTGCAAATGATGATGACCTGATCTGCGAGGCGGCACTTGGCCTGGCAACTCTGTACCAGGAATTGAATAACAATGATTCAACAGTTTATTATGCAAATGTGTCGCGTGTAATTGCTGAAAGGGATGGGTTCCTGCCGCGGCACCTCGATGCGGTAAGATTTTTGTCTGAACATTATAAGCAGCAAAAGAATGTTGACAGTGCTTTTTATTATTTGAATTATGTAAAAGTGCTGAATGATTCCATCAACAGCAAGAGCCGGATCAGGGAATCACAAATACTTTCCAGTAATGAACAACTGCGGCAGCTGGAAATGGAAGAAAATAAAAAGATGGCGCAAAGAGAAAGGGCGCAGCAGTTACAATTGCTTTTTATAGGGATATTTATTCCCGGTTTTTTCCTGGTAACGCTTTTGCTCAGCAGGATAAAAATACATATCCGTGTGGTCAAAGTACTTGGAATAATTTCGTTGCTGATCTTATTTGAATACCTCACTTTGCTATTACATCCTTATGTTTCAGCGGTGACAAACCATACTCCTGTTTATGAAATGTTCATATTTGTTTCCATTGCAGCGATACTGATACCTGCTCATCACCGCATAGAACATTGGCTTATCGTAAGGTTAACAGGCAACAGGCCTATTAACCCTAATAAGATCAGGCTCAAAACGATGAGGCTTAAAAAAAATAGTAATTAGCTTATGGATTAGCTGGTTTATTGGTAGGTACGATTGGCCTTGTACCCGCAGTATCCATTTTGTGCATAGTGTCCATCACAACCGGGGCCGGCGTTTCTTCTTTCATTTTTTCTGTAGTAATGGTATCCGTTTTTGTTTCTGTTGTTGTTGAGCTGTCATTGCAACCAATAGTTGCTGCAGATACCAACAGGATCCCCCCAAAGATGAATTGAAAAGCAGTGCTTGATTTTTTGTTGATCATTTTTATAGATTTTAGACCATAATGCTACTATTTATATTTCATAATTTCAAATATTCGGGAATAAAATTCCTGTGAGTTCTCCTGCCCTGCTTTCTGAACAACACATGAATAAAGTATTTGATTGTCTGTATGTTCATGTATTAACTCAATTTGAATGCATATTAATACTTAGCTGCCAGCCTTGCCTGTCTCCCATCAACGGGAAGTTTGGCGAAAGCGAATTGGTTTACGATTCATACCGGCTTCGGCAAGTTCAGCCTGACAACATTCAAACTGATCCGGTAGGTTTCAAAAAACGAAAAAAATATCAATATAAACAGTAGCTTTATTGACATAATTTTATTTATGAAGATCAAATTGCTTTTCAGCTTCATGTTGTTTCTTTCATTTGGTTTTATGGCCAGTTCCCAGACAATTTATCATTTTGAATATAATTTTAAGCGTGGTGGTGACAGCTCCCTGTACCGGGTATTTTTTGTAGGATACGATGATGGAAGTGGTTTGGCACGCATCAAATATCAAACACCCGGCAGTAATGATACACAGTGGGTGGAAATACATATCCAGGGCAGGTACGTTTCCGAAAAGCCCGGAACTGTTGATACCAATAAATTGGTTTACACAACATCTAAACCAAATTTCATAAAAGGCAATAGTAATGGGAAATTCACCCCACCTGTTTTCTGGTTTGTCAGGAATCCGATCATGGGAGTTTACGAACCCACGGTTGTTTCAGATACTTTAAATAATATCGCTAATTTATTTAAAGCTGAATATGTGCAAAAGGATGACCTGAAACAGGATGTTGTTCTGCAGTTCTTTGCCGAGGAAGATGCTATTTACAAGAATCTTTTTGGCCTCCGTTCGAGGGGTTTATCCGAAGCTGAAAAAAATACCAATATATATTTACTGGTGGTGGCAAATACAAATGATTCAGCCATCGGCTCATCCTGTTATAAAGACATGACCCGCATGGTTCATACATTCCAGGACCTGGCCGATTTTTTAGATATTAAGATCTATCCCACAACCATCTTTGGAAAAACATATAATAAGAAGAATATTGAGAATGCGATCAGGAATTTAGCTCCTGCTCCAAATGATATCGTGATCTTTTATTATTCCGGCCATGGATTCAGGAAAGCCGACAGGCCCAGGCCGGCAAAGCCTTATGGCCGTTATCCGTTCCTGGATTTTCGTGCAAAGCCTACCGATGATTACAATGTTTATTCGTTGAACGTACAGGACATTTTTGAGACCATCAAAAAAAAGGGTGCAAGACTTAACCTCGTATTGAGTGATTGTTGCAACTACCTGCCGGTATCTACCAATTCGGTTGGAGACCCAATGCCACAGCCACGGGGTTCCGGGTTGGATTGGGTTGAAGATAATTGCCGGGCACTATTTCTGAATCCACAACGCCAGTCGGTATTGGCAACTGCTGCTGATGTGGGCCAGCTGGCTTGCAGCAACAATGAGTTTGGCGGGTTCTTTTCCTATTTTTTCAAGACGTCGATGGAAACGCATTTCTCTACACTTAAAACAACTGTTAGCTGGGACCAGGTCTTACAGGAAGCAGCAAGCCAAACGGATATCAAAGCTCACTATACTTATTGCAGCAAGCCTTATATTCCTTCCAATGTGTGTAAGCAGACCCCTTTCTACAATTTGCCGGTCAGGGTTAGTGTAGGAAACTAATGTGGGAATGATTCTTTGAAGTTTATTGGATCTTTGTTACTTCCAAACGGTAACTGCCGTTAGTAACAGATGAAGTTGTTTCCTGTGTATAAGAAGTATTATCCTTAACGGCAACGATCTTAACATGTATTACCATACCCGGAGGGAAAGGCACTTTGTTCTCATTGCGTATAACTTTATCTAACGTGAGGGTATAACTGCAATTATTTTCCCAGCTGATCTTAAACCGTACCACGGCTTTCAGGACTTCCATTGTCTGAGTTTGAAATCCACCTTTTCTTTCTGCAATGATCACCCCGCCTGCCCGCGAATCGTTGATGCGGAATTTACCTTCTTTAAAAGGATAGCAATCGGGTTCCTGCGCACAGGCAATATTGCCCGCCCAGGATAATAATACTAGTATGATCATTTTTTGCAGCATGGTCACATTTATGCGAATCTACTTTTTATTATTGTATAATGTTCCTGGTTTTAAAATGTACTGGGTTGGCAGGTGTAACCTGCAATGGTTTAACCATATACCCGAGACTTGCAGAATGCGGCTGAGGGCAAAATGTACCACTCCAATGAATGTCCATGATTATCCTCAACTCAGATGTGTAGTACCCGTATGGGTACTACACTGATTGTCATTCCTACTGTTATTTATTCTTTTTAATAAACAGGATCGCTGTGTCTATTTACAAATTAACGTTCGTGCTGAAAGATAAAAGCCAGCCTGCGGTAATTATAGTGTATATTACAAAGTGATTAAAAGTTCTTCCAACATTCAGTCCTGATCAACGTCGGTTCTTACCTCAGTCTTTGTATTAGTTACTTACTTCTTGTTTCGGTTCTTTATCACAGGTATTTTATTGTTTTATTTAAAAAATTATTTTATGAACATGTATGTTTCAAACCTGAGTTTCAATACAAGGGACGAAGAATTAAAAGAATTATTTTCATCATTCGGAACCGTTTCTTCTGCAAAGGTTATCACCGACAGGTTAACAGGCCAAAGCCGCGGTTTTGGATTTGTTGAAATGGATTCAGATACTGAAGCCAATGAAGCCATGAAAGGGCTCGATAATAAAGAAGTTGAAGGAAGGGCC
This sequence comes from Ferruginibacter sp., assembly GCA_040006715.1. GTDB lineage: Bacteria > Bacteroidota > Bacteroidia > Chitinophagales > Chitinophagaceae > Ferruginibacter. Next base: position 22,876 of record JBDTWL010000034.1, read on the forward strand.
ATGTCAGTTACGATCGCAAAAGAAAAGGCTCCGCGAACAGAGAACAAAAGATGGTAAGAACCTGGATATATTAAGATCATATAAATAATGATAACAAAATGATAAAGGATACGATCGTTCAGTTCGTTTGTTTTATTACAAATCTTGAACTGGAGGAATTTGAGCCCGAATGGGAACGGTATGCTGAAAAGTTAATGAATAAGAAAGCGAAGCCTTTATTATTGCAACATGTAACCGAAACTAAAAGTAAGTACCGCTACATATCGAAGCATGAATGGCCCGAACGCGATTTTAATTTTAATTTTATAAATGACAGGCCATCAAAATATTTCCCTGAAAATAAAGTAAAGATCGTACAGGCAGGTGGCTATATCCCGATGCTGGGAAAAAGAAAACGCCCTGCAGAAAATGCGGATATAATGCTGGTAGCCCTTATCAGCCACAATGAAAATGATATAGATTTTTACCGGCAACTCCCCTTTTACAATAGCCTCAATATTTTCCAGGCTTATTATGAAAGTTGTAGTTATGGTTACGTGTTGGAATTTTGTGTGCCGGAAATACATGCCGATGAATTATTGGTTCAGTTGAATCACCGGCATGGTGTAGAAGCGGGGATATACCGGGAATGCCTGGTACCGCACCTGTAGAAGCAAGCCTTGCCTGGCTTTGACCACGAATGTTATCATTGGGACAATCAGCCCGGGGCCATCTTGAATGAAAAACGCCCGTTTTTTTTATAAGATTATTTCTTAATTTTCCATACTCACATGGCTTTATTTTAAACACCTGCCATATTTTAAACTTAAAAAATTTATTCCATGACAAGTATTAAAAAGATCTTTATGCCCATACTGGCATATAGTTTTGCCATTGCTTTTTTTTCCTGCAACGGCAATGAAGAAAAAAAGGATGAAGCAAAAGTGGATGAAACAAAAACGGCAGATACAGTTAAAATTGAACAGTCCGCCCCACCGGTGTTTACCCCGTTCAAATTGGTTATAGTCAAACATACCGTTACAGATTTTGATAAATGGAAGGCAGGCTACATGGCGCATGATTCTATGCGCAACGCTTATGGACTTTCTCATTACAGGTTAGGCCGTGGTATCGATGATCAAAAAATGGTTCTCGTTGCCAATAAGATCGCAGACGTTCAAAAAGCAAAGGAATTTGCTGCGAGCGCCAGCCTCAAAGATGCGATGAAAAAAGCCGGGGTCGTTGGTAAACCGGATGTTTTCTACGTCGATGTGGTATGGACCGATACCAGCAAGATACCCCAGGCCGACAGGATGAGGATCATTCATAAGGTAAAAGATTTTGATTCCTGGAAAAAAATATTTGATGCAGAAGGGAAAGAAAAAAGAGCCCAATTTGGGTTAATAGATCGTGCCCTGGAAAGGGATATCGATGATCCAAACATGGTACACATTGTATTTGCAATTTCTGATATGGCAAAAGCGAAGGCCAGGGCAAATTCCCCGGAATTGAAAAAACTGATGACCGATGCCGGTGTTACTGGTCCCCCGCAAATATTCTATTATAAAATAGTTGAGTAACAAAACAGTCCTTACCACTTAAAATTTTAAAAACAGCTGCAACATTTTAGTGCAGTTGTTTTTTTTTCGCTATATCTTTTGCGATTTTTTTTGCTTCAATTCCTATTTCCCTGAGCATGCCAGTGGGAGAAACATAAAACCCGCAAAAATATAAGCCGTCTTTTCCGAAATAAGATTGTTTGCTGATGGGATTATTCATGTCATTTATGCGTTCCTGACCAGGTTCGAGGAAACTTTCTAGATCGTGTTCGTATCCCGTGGCCATAATAATAGCATCAAAATGCCTTTGCCTGTTATCCTCAAAATAAATACGGTTTCCTTCTATCCGTTGTATATCGCCATATACTTTTATATGCCCCTGTTTAATTAATTTGATAGTGCCGATATCAAGTAAAGGAATTCTTTTTTGTTTCAGGATCTGCTCCTGTGGGCCGTATATTGACTTTTTCAGCCCAAGTTTTGTTATGTCTCCTATCAACAATCTTATTAATGGCGCGTTTATTTTATCTGCAAGCCTTGCAGGGAAGATCGAGGTGAGCCTGCCAGCCTCCAGGACAGAAAAGCCTAAAATATCCCTCGGAAGCACATTCACAGGTGAACGGACAGACAAGGAAGGAATGGCTCCATGTTCATGTAAACAGATCGCCTGTTCACAACCGGAATTTCCAAAGCCGATCAGTAATACATTTTTACCGCTGAAGGCGGCACCGTTCTTATATTGTGAGCTGTGCAGAATTTCGCCTTTAAAAGTATCCATCCCCTTAAATGCGGGGATCTTTGGCTTATGATTCAGGCCTGTTGCCACTACTAGAAACTTCGATTGGTAATCACCGTTATTTGTCCTGGTTATCCAAAGGTTTGCAGATCTCCTTACTGACAACACCTCCGTATTAAAAACGGGATGGATATTCAATTCCTTTGCATAATTATCCAGGTACTCCACTACCTGTTGCCGGGAAGGGTATGTAGGTATTGAGCTACCAAATTTTTTAAAGGGCAGGCACGACCATTTTTTGCTTGTATGCAAATGCAGCCTATCGTAATGGGTCCTCCACGCTGTGGCCACCTGCGAAGACCTTTCCAGGATAATAAACCCGATCCCTGCTTCCTGCAAACAGGCGGCGGAGGCCAGCCCTGCAGCACTGGAGCCAATGATAAGTGTAGGAGTGGATACCATCATTTCTTAAATCTACAACTTGCAACCGTGATTAAGAAACATTGAACAAGGAAAAAGGATGGCTGAAATCAAGATCGCAGCCAGCACTTCATCATTCGTGATCCCTTGTTCCTTGTTCAATATTTGCTTTCTTATCAGGCATTTTAAAAGGCCTACCTTGCCTGCATAACCAATGACATGCACAACGAATTTGACCTCCTGATCGATAGTTACCTCTGCAATAATATAGGAATTGACAACTCTTTCTTAAATGAATCCCTGGCAAATGGCCTCCAGCAAAATATTTTGGATCTGCAAAGAGATGAATTAATGACCGCTGCCGGCATCGGAAATGAAGAAGTTAAAGATCCCAAACAAAAAATGCGTGGCGATAAAATTTATTGGCTCGATAAGAAACACGATAATATTTTTGAGAATGAATTCTTACAACAAATCGAAAATTTCATTGAACACCTCAACAGTACCTGTTATACCGGTATCAACGGCTATGAATTCCATTACGCTGTCTATGAAGAGGGAAGTTTTTATAAGCGTCACAAGGACCAGTTCAAAAATAACGACGACCGGAAATATTCGCTCATTAATTATTTGAATAAAGACTGGCTGGAAGAAGATGGCGGCCAATTATTGGTATACCAGGATGAAGCCGTGCAGAAGATATTACCCCAATCACAAACAGCCGTTTTTTTTAAAAGTGATGAAATGGAACATGAGGTAACCAAAGCCAATCGCAGCAGGATGAGTATCAGTGGGTGGCTGAAGCGGGTGTAATTAATTAAGGCCAGGAAAATTTAAAACAATAATATTCAATGATCAATTTTCAATACTCAATGCAAAAGCAAAATGCCTATCAATTGATAATTGATAGTTGAGCATTGAATTTTGAACATTTTTATTTTACGGGCATTATACTTACGGCACATCCCCCACCCGGAGCCAGTTTCAAACTTAACACCGTTTTATTGTCAACTACCTGCCTGGTTATTTTATAGGCTGCAGGGTTCTTCTCATAATGTGCATCATCTGCATCGGCATAAATGATCGCATTGTATTTTTTACCCGGATCTAAAAAAGCCAGGTCAACAGTTGCTATTCTTGCATTTTCATTTGTAATGGCGCCGACAAACCATTTGCTGGTGCCTTTTGCTTTTCTTGCTTCCGTGATGTATTCTCCCGGTTCGGCTTCCAGGTATTTACTATCATCCCAATCTACTGCAACATCTTTTATGAACTGGAAAGCATCCATTTTCTTTTCATAGCTCTCGGGAAGGTCTGCCGCCATTTGTAAAGGGCTGCAAATAGTTACGTACAAAGCAAGTTGTTTTGCCAGCGTGGTGTGAATAGTTTCTTTTTTATTCTTATCCCAATAACTCAGGTCAAGTTGAAATATTCCAGGCGTATAATCCATCGGCCCACCCATAAACCTTGTAAAAGGAAAGATCGTTTCATGCCTTGGCTTATTGCCCTCACTCCATGCATTGAATTCCATTCCCCTGGCTGCTTCGCAAGCGAGCCAGTTAGGGTATGTGCGGCTTAAACCTGTTGGCCGAACAGGCTCGTGTGCATCCAGCATGATCTTGTAGGAAGCAGTTTTTTGTGCCACCCTCACATAATGGTTCACCATCCACTGGCCGTCGTGGTGTTCACCACGGGGAATGATATGGCCCACATAGCCTGTCTTTACCGCATCATAGCCATTTGCTTTCATAAACCTGTAAGCAGTATCCATCTGCCTTTCATAATTCGTTACGGAAGCAGAGGTCTCGTGGTGCATGATGAGCTTTACTTTTTTGGAAACAGCATAGCGGTGCAATTCTTTTACATCAAAATCAGGATAAGGTGTAACAAAATCAAATACATTTTCCTTGTACTGGCCAAACCAGTCTTCCCATCCGGTGTTCCATCCTTCTACCAGAACGCCGTCAAAACCATTTTTAGAAGCGAAGTCAATATAACGTTTTACATTAGCCGTAGTTGCACCGTGCTTACCAGTTGGCTTAAGGTTACTTGCATCAAAATTAGTGGCATTCTGGCTGCCTGCATAATCCCAGGTAGCTTTCCCTACATGCATTTCCCACCATACACCAACATATTTGGTAGGTTTGATCCAGCTTGTGTTCTTGATAACGGAAGGCTCATTCAAATTTAAAATGGTATGCGAAGCCAGGATATCAGTGGCTTTGTCAGAAACAATGATGGTGCGCCAGGGTGTAGTGGCAGGGGTTTGCAGGTAAGCTTTGTTGCCCAAAGCATCCGGAACAAGCACAGAAGATAAAGTATAAGATGACTTATCAATGTGCAGGTTCATGGCGGGGTAGTTAACCAATGCAGCTTCATGGATATTGATGTACAAACCATCAGTGGATTTCAGCATCAACGGAGTTTGTACGGCATCTTTGTCAAAGTACTGGTGACCAAAGATACTGGCAGCATATTTCGGGTCTTCGCCGTTCACTTCATCCAGGTTGGTAACATTTGGACTGAATTCATTGCTATCATAATCACCAGGTATCCAGAAGGCCTTATGGTTGCCCGTGAGATGAAATTCTGTTCTTTCGTTGGAGACAATAAAATGCTGCATATTTTTTTGGACCGGGAATTCATATCGGAAGCCAACACCATCATCAAATACTTTAAATACAATCGTGAACTGGATGGCTTTGCCGTTCTTCTGGTCCAGCTTTACGGTAAGTTTATTATAATTGTCACGTATCTCTTTCACATCTCCCCAAACAGGTTTCCAGGTTGTGTTGGAACTGCTTTGTTCTTTTGAAGCAATGCTCAGTTGTTTTGTCAAATATGGCAGGGCCGTGTCCTTCATCGTCTCTTTTAATTCAAGTCCCATTGCCGACGCAAGCATTACCGGCCTGGCCTTGTAGGATACTTCATACATGGGAGTACCATTTTCATTCAACCAGAAGTTGAGTACAATATTTTTGTTGGGGGAAGTAACCGTCGTTTTTTCCTGCCCAAAACCAACTGCAAAGATCAATACAGCCAGTAAAGCAGCCAGCAATTTTTTGGAAACCATATTTTTATGTTTAGAAAGTAAATTTATCGATTATCGTGTAAAGTTTACACATTTTTTAAAAAAGATATTATGGAAGGACCCGCCTATAGAAATTTACGGAAATTATCATCAAAGAAGTAAGGCTACTTCATATAACATATCACAATTTAGCCAACTGAATTTTCCGGTTCTTTACCTTGCTCAAGGTCATCCAGGTTTTGCAGGGTCACCAATGCAATCTGTGTCAGTGCTTCATCTGTTAGGAAACCCTGGTGGGCAGTGATCAGCACATTGGGGAAACTCAGCAACCGCATGATCACATCGTCCTCTATGATATTTTCACTCAGGTCGTTAAAAAATAATTTCTCTTCCTGCTCGTAAACATCGATACCCAGGTAACCAAGTTTTCCTTTTTTCAATGCAGTGATGGCAGCTCTCGTATCTATTAATGCACCCCTGCTTGTATTGATCAGCATACTTCCGTCTTTCATCAGGCTTAGCGAGTTGCTGTTGACCAGGTGTTTTGTTTGTTCGGTTAACGGACAATGCAGCGATACTATATCGCTTTGCTTTAACAGGTCTTCCAGCGGCAGGTATTCCACTCCTTCAGCTTCCAGCTTTTTATTGATAATAACATCGTGTGCCAGTACTTTGCAACCCAGGCCCAGCATAATGTGGGCAAAGCATTGGCCTATTTTGCCGGTACCAATTATCCCTGCCGTTTTTTCAAAGAGATCAAAACCGGTAAGCCTGTCAAGAGAAAAATTTCCTTCCCGCACACGATTATAAGCTTTATGTGTTTTGCGGTTTAATGTCATTATTAATGCCAGAGCATGTTCGGCTACGGCATGGGGGGAGTATGCAGGCACCCGTACGACAATGATCTTATTTTCCTTTGCAGCAACAATGTCCACATTATTAAAACCGGCACATCTTTGTGCAATGATCTTTATACCCATTTTTGCCAACGCTTTGATGATCGTTGCATTCAACTGGTCGTTTACAAAAGCACAGACCGCATCAAAGCCTTTTGCAAGGTCAATTGTTTGCTCATCCAACCTGGCTTCAAAAAAAACGATCTCGTGCTGTTTGTTATAGCGTTCGAAATACGCTTTGTCGTAAGGCTTGGTAGAAAAAAATGCAACTCTCATCCCGTAAATTTACAGCCTATTCTTCATGAAGATCATTTTAAACTAAGTCGCCGGTTCCCCCGTTTTGAAATAATCTGAATACTTGACTGACAGCCTGCGTTTGCCGGGAGCGAACGGCATAGTTTTTTTTCCGAACTTTGCCAAGGTATTTGTTAAGGAAGTAAAATTCTGACCACATATATTGATAAAATTACCGCTGTTATAATTTATAGTTTCAGATATACTATCTGCATTTAATTTAAATTATGAGAAAAAACTACTTGCTTGTCAGCCTCCTGCTTTTAGCATTTGTAACCGCAAATGCCGGTCCTTCTGATTCAACTTTTGAAAAAAGATCATACAATACCAAGCGACTGACAGGCCCCATTTCATTAGATGGCATACCTTCCGAAGAAACATGGAATACTGTTGAATGGGGAGGTGATTTTGTTCAATGGCAGCCCAATGAAGGAAAGGCACCCTCCCAACCCTCCAGTTTTAAAATCCTGTACGATAATAAATTCCTTTACATCGCATATAAGTGCGATGATGCATCACCGGATTCCATCAGCAAAAGAATGGGAAGGCGGGATGATTTTCCCGGTGACTTTATTGAGATAAATATTGACAGTTACCACGATAAGCGTACGGCTTTCTCTTTTACACTTTCTGTTTCCGGTGTACGCGGTGATGAGTTTGTTTCAAATGACGGCAATAACTGGGACGCAAGCTGGAACCCGATCTGGTACGCTAAAACACATATAAATAAAGAAGGCTGGACAGCCGAAGTAAAGATCCCCCTAAGCCAGTTGCGTTATGGAAATGAAAAAGAAAAGGTATGGGGATTCCAGGTAACAAGACATATTTTCAGAAAGCAGGAACGTTCCTGCTGGCAATTGATACCACAAAATTCCGGTGTTTGGGTTAGCCGTTTTGCTGAGTTACATGGATTGAACAATATCCCTTTTCACCGGCAGGTAGAAATAGCGCCATACGTGACCTCCCAATTGGATAAATATAAAAAAGAGCCGGGCAACCCTTTTGCAGATGGCTCTGATGTAAAAGTATCGGCAGGCGTGGATGGGAAAGTGGCCGTGACCAATGACCTTATACTTGATTTCACCATCAATCCCGATTTCGGGCAGGTGGAAGCAGATCCATCACAGGTACGTATAGACGGATTCCAGAATTTCTTTGATGAGAAACGCCCTTTCTTTATTGAAAGCAGGAATATTTTTGAATACCAGCTTACGGGCTCTGAAGCAGGTGGGGATTATGATGCTGACCTGCTGTTTTATTCCCGCCGGATCGGAAGTTCACCACATGGATATCCAAATACTGCACCCGGCGAATTTGTAAAATATCCACAGAATACGTCTATTCTGGGCGCTGCAAAATTCAGCGGCAAAACAAAGAAAGGATGGAGCATCGGTGTATTGGAAACTGTCACAGAGCGGGAAAAAGCTACAATTGACAGCAGCGGGAAAAGAAGGAAAGAATTGGTTGAGCCCATGACGAGTTATTTTGTCGGCAGGCTCCAAAAAGATATCAATGGCGGCAATACGATCCTTGGGGGAATATTTACCGCGGTGAACCGCGAGCATGGCCTGGACGATATATTGCATCGCAGTGCTTATTCAGGCGGGTTTGATTTTTTGCATTACTGGAAAAAACGCACCTGGTATGTACGTGGTAATGTGGTATACAGCAAAGTGAATGGAAGCAAAGAAGCAATTTCCAACACGCAGCGTTCCTTCGAGCACCTCTTCCAGCGGCCGGCTGCGAAAGAACTAACGCTCGACGATAGCCGAACTTCACTGACCGGTACCGGCGGCACGCTTCGCTTTGGTAAGATCGGTGGTAAGGAAGGCAGGCTGGGCCAGGTATTGAAGTTTGAAACAGGGATCACGCTTCGTTCACCCGAACTGGAGTTAAATGATATAGGCTTTATGCTTACTTCAAACGAGATCAATCATTTCACCTGGGCCGGGTTGCACTATCAAAAGCCTTTTTCTGTTTTTCGCAATGCCCGCATTAATTACAATCACTGGTTCAGGTGGGATTATAGCGGGCAGCTGCTTTACCAACAATTTAATATGAATACAAATGGAACTTTTAAAAATAACTGGCAGGCAGGTACCAGTGTAACCTGGAATCCTTACGACGTATCGAATACTTCCCTTCGTGGCGCCGGTTCATTGCGTCGCCCCGACGGCTTTGGATGGAGCATTTTTGCAAACAGTGATTACCGGAAAAAAATAGCCAGCAGCCTGAACATCTTCCGGTTTTGGGGATTCAACAATACCATGGATGTTAAAAGCCTCGGGTTTTCTATTTACCTGGTTCCCATCAATGCGCTTAGCATCAACCTGAGTGCCAATTATGATCATTACTGGCGCAGGCAGGACCAGTTTGTCCAGAATATTACTTATAACAACGCAACCCGAACCATCGTTGCCGAGGTAAATCAAAAAACAATACGCTTTACCGGCAGGATCAGCTATAACATTACGCCCGACCTGACCATCCAGTATTATGGACAGCCATTCCTTACAAGGCCCACCTATGCACACTTTGCATTGGTCACTAATTCGATGGCAAAAAGATCAGATGATCGCTTTACGCGTTTTACTGACGCGCAGATCAGTTACAACAATGGCAGTTATGCAGTTGACGAAAATTTAGATGGCAACACAGATTATAGTTTTGGCAAACCTGATTTCAATTTTGTGCAGTTCCGTTCCAATCTCATCGTAAGATGGGAATACAGGCCGGGATCAGAGCTGTACCTGGTATGGGCTGATGGAAATACAGCAAATGCTTTCGACGAACTGGATACAACTGTATTCAAAAGCCTCTTTAACAACGCTTTTACCGGAAGTGCCCGCAATAGCTTCCTGGTGAAACTGACCTATCGGTTCTTAAAATGATCATGATCATTTTATAATAGAACTGGTAGGGCGGAATTTGAATATACTTTATCTAAACCACGGAATACACTGAGTTTTTTCACAGAGCAGCACGGAGAAAACATTAAATATTTAAGTGAATTACCTAAAAAATCCATAATCTCTGTGACAATCTCCCTTAACTCTGTGGTAAAAATCAAACTTAGACAATACTTAAAAACGATCGCAGTAGAACGTTCCTGGTTGCATTGCCCCGGAATGCCACGCTGAAACTATAAAACTTAACTTTTTTTGAATATCTTTAGGAACTGGTCTTTAGATCAACTCCTTGGTTGCTCCATTTTCCTTTGAAACTCACTGATCATCCTGCTTAAAACCATTTCCCCTTGGAACTGCCCAATTTAATCAGTAAGTATGATCACAAAATTTACTTCAAGAGTTATTCTTATCCTGTTCATATTCAACCTGCAATTGTGCAAAACCACAAGTGCGCAGGTCAGCATAAGGCCCTATACACAGGTCTATTCCGAGAATTTAAGGGGAAGTTGTTTACTGTTTGGTAATACCAGTATGCATATTGTTGATGCAGATACGATCAGTACTTTCAAGATCGATCAAACGGGTGATCCATTAAATGCTGTTGGAGGCCTGGGTTATAGCATTTATGGGAATGATAATGAGAACATGAAGTTTGCCGATATTGATGCAACAGCTCCAAACCTGGATGTTTTTACCATGGGTGCTTCGGGTTGGAGGTTCCTCGATAATGGTTCTGACCAGGGAACCGGCTGGGTGGGCCTGATCGATCCCGATACCTGGAAACCCGGCATCGCCAGCCTGGGATATGGCCATGCACAACAGACAACCATTGGGGGAGGAAATCTCACTGCTTATTTTTTAAAGACGATAAATATTTCTGACCCTGCCCTTTACGAAAGCTTTGACCTTAGCTATAGTTACGATGATGGCATCGTGATCTATGTGAACGGGCATGAAGTTACAAGGGCCAATATGCCTGTTGGAACAATTACATACCTGACCAGGGCCACGGGCCCGAATTATATTACCGGTGAGCATTTTTCTGTGCCTGCTGCGTACTTCAACCCGGGTGCAAATATTATTGCTGTTGAAATACACCAGGATGATGCGGCCAGCAGCAACTGTTATTTTGATATGTCTGTGAAAGCTATCGGCAGATCAACTTATAATTCTTCCTCCGCAGACCTGGTATTACCCGGGGGCACGAACACGATCAAATTTGCACGCTTGTATTGGGGAGGAAGATTAGATAATACCGCTATTACAGCTGTGCCTGATACACTTCGCAGTATACTCATACGCAAGGGCACCACAGCTTCCTATACACTTGCAACGGCACCCGCCACTAACGTGGACCTGTATGCCCTGAATGCTGATGAGACCATTTACCAGGCTTATGTAGATGTTACATCATTTCTCCAGGCTCATGGGGCCGGTACCTATACCATTGCAAATCTGCCGGCAACCGAGGGGAATATCGACGGTGGCGGAAAATATGCCGGTTGGACCATTGTTGTTGCTTATGAGAATGCGGCGCTGAATTATAATAGTGTGCGCATTTACGATGGTTATTCCCGTGTATATGATTTTGGTGTGCCGGTAACGCAAACGATCTTTTTGGATGGCTTGAATGTTCCCAACAATCCTTTGACATCATCCGAAGCGGTAATGTCAACCATGGTTTGGGAAGGCGATGCAAACCTCGCAGCAAGTCCTGGCAACCCGGCGGGAGATTACCTTAAGCTGAATAATATTGCAGTAACAAATACCGTGAACCCGGTATCAAATTTTTGGAATGGCTCCATATCAAAGAATGGGAATTTTATAACAGGAACCAAAAACCCCGATCATTTTAACCAGATGGGAATTGATATCGATGAAATGAATGTGGGAACAGGCTATGATATCTTCCCAAATGCAACTACTGCAAAGGTTGAATTTGGAACAGAAGCCGACCAGTATTTCCCAAGCATATTTACATTTTCTATCCGTATGAAAGAACCGGATGTTACACTCGATAAAATTGTGGAGGATGAGAACCATAACGGGCTTGTAGATCCCGGTGAAGTGTTGACCTATACACTCAGCGGCAGTAATTCGGGAAGCGGTATTGCGTATAACAGCTATGTATTGGACTCCATACCCATTAACGTTAGTTATGTAGCCAATTCATTGGAAGTTGTAAGTGCGCCGGGTGTTATAGCGGGGATAAAAACAGATGCCGATGATGCCGACAATGCTTTTAAAGGAACAAGCACCGGAAGGGATTATATAAAATTCTTTATTGGTAATAACTGGACAGCAGGAACCGGTGGTGAACTGCCACCCTCCGGCAACTATATATTAAAATTCAAAGTGCGGGCCCCGGCAATACCCGGGAGTGTGATCAATACTGCACGGATAACAGCCAACTCACAGGCAGGCGATCTCTTTATTGATGATGGCACGGCAGTAATATCCCCTGCAGGCGGGCCAACAGATGTTAAGCTAAGTTTGTTTACAGCGATCTTATCGGGTAATAATGGCTTATTGCATTGGACAACAGAATCAGAAATGAACAACCATCATTTTGACATTGAGCGAAGTGATGATGCCACACACTTTGTGGTTCGGGGCCCTGTACCCGGAAATGGCAATTCCGCTTCTATAAAAAATTACAACTATATTGATCCCATCCATACCAATTCCAAAATAGTTTACTATCGTTTGAAAATGGTTGATACGGATGGAAGGCCCACATACTCAAAGATCATTGCTTTGAAGCTGAACGGTTTGCCGCTGAGCCAATTCAGCACCTACCCCAACCCGTTCAAGGATGACATAAAAGTATTTATTAAAAGCAATACGGATGACAATGCGTTGTTCAGGATCATAACAATTGATGGCAAAGAATTATTGAACCGTCGATTGCCCATCCAAAGCGGCGATAATATAATTGTATTAAAGGACCTGGATCATTTACCGGTTGGGGCTTATATTCTCGAAGTGACAAGTACCTCTGAAAAATTTGTAAAAAAGTTGTTGAAGCAAAAGTTTTAATTTATGTAATTCGTGTTTTAAAATTCGTGTTTTAAGTTATTAATAAACCATTACCAGGTATGAAAAAATTATCCTCATTTCTTATTCTCATCCTGTTCATAGCCTCGGCGCAGTCTCAAAGTGTAGGCATTGGAACAACAACACCTGATGCATCTGCACAATTGGAAATAAGTTCCACTACAAAAGGACTCTTGTTGCCAAGGCTATCAAAGTCCCAAAGAGATGCGGTAGTGGGGCCTGTTGAAGGTTTAATGATCTATAATACCACGAGTAAATTGCTTAATTATTTTGATGGTGTGGGTTGGAGGAACGCTGACGGTTCCAATGCCGATGAACTGAGGGTGGGCCAGGCGTACCGTGGAGGTATCATTGCTTACCTGTTACAACCCGGTGATCCCGGTTATAATGCAAGTACATATCATGGATTGATCGCAGCCTCCTTTGATCAAAGCACCGGGGCGGATTGGGGCTGCAGCGGAACAGCGATCACGGGTGCAGATGGCACGGCAGTAGGCACCGGCAACCAAAATACGATTGACATACAGGCGGGCTGTGCTACAGCTGGGATCGCTGCCAGGTTATGTGGCAATTTGATATTGGGTAATTACAGTGATTGGTACTTGCCGAGTAAAGATGAACTGAATAAGCTTTATCTCAACAGGGCGCTTATCGGGGGTTTTACCAATAACAGTTACTGGAGTTCCAGTGAATATAATTTTATTTCTACCCAGGCTTGGTACCAGAATTTTAATGACGGCACTCAAAATGGGATACTGAAGACCAATCTTTATTATTTGCGGGCGATACGCACTTTTTAACTATCAGATTTAAAATATCAGCTATCATCCGTGTCATATGTGTTCCTGGCTTATGCTAATCTTTCGGCTCCCACAATTGGATCTTATTTCCTTCAATGTCTAAAATATGAACAAATTTTCCATAATCAGTATCCTCCAGCCGCAGCGTGGTCTTATGACCAGCGGCGATTTGAAGTGAATAATGTTAAACCATATAATGTGTTAACATATTTCGCCTTTGACTGTATCAATTTCGTGCTAATCTTTCGGCTCCCACAATTGGATCTTATTTCCTTCAATGTCTAAAATAT
>JBDTWL010000035.1:0-35444 GCA_040006715.1 Ferruginibacter sp.
TGAAAGAACCACTGCGTATGGTAACCAGTTTTATGTTATTGCTTAAAAATAAATATGCGCAAGTCCTGGATGAAAAAGCAAATACATATATTGGCTTTGCTGTTGATGGTAGTAAAAGAATGCAGGTAATGATCACAGACCTGTTGGAATTATCTTACACAGCCGCACCTGATACCCGTAAAGAATTAGCTGACCTGCATTTACTGTTTGATGAGGCACAACAAAATCTATTTGATCTGGTAAAAGAAAGTGGAGCGGAAATTGTGACAGAAGGCAGGTTGCCGGAACTGATGGTGAACAAAACAGATATCATTCGCCTGTTTCAAAACCTGCTGGCCAATGCTATCAAATTTAAAAAAAGAGATACAGCTCCCGTAATCACATTAAAAGTGGTGGAGAACCAGGATGAGTGGCTGATTAGTTTAAAGGATAACGGCATCGGTATCCCTGCAGGAAAATTTGAAAAAATATTTGAAATATTTAACCGCCTGCATTCAAAAGAAGAATATGAAGGAACAGGTATTGGCCTGGCATCCTGCAAAAAAATTGTAGAAGGCAATGGCGGCACAATCTGGTTAGCGTCGGAAGAAAATATCGGAAGCACATTTTATTTTACTATTCCAAAATTTTTAAATTAATTATTATGAAATCAATACATATTTTACTCGTAGAAGACAATGAAGGAGATATCATGCTTACCACCGAAGCATTGGAAGAAGGAAAAATTGCAAATAAGATAAGCATCGTTAAAGATGGTAAACATGCTATTGATTTTTTAAGCAGGAAAGGTGATTATGAAAATGCAGCACTACCCGACCTGGTTTTGCTGGATATCAACCTGCCAAAGAAAAACGGCCATGAAGTACTGCAATACATCAAGGGTTCTGATGATCTAAAGCAAATACCTGTTATTATGCTAACCACTTCATCGTCACAAAAAGATATCCTGGAATCTTACAGGAACTATGTGAATTGTTATATTACCAAATCTGTTGATGTAAATGACTTTATTAAGGCTGTTGCTAAAATTGAAGATTTCTGGATCAATATTGTGAACCTGCCAAGATGAAAACCAGTATATGATAAAAGATAAAAAAAATTACGACATCCTGGTAATTGAGGACAATCCCGGGGATTTCACACTGATCGAAGATTACCTGGAAGAACAGATCAGAACTCCCCAAATTACACAGGTTAAAAATTTTGCCGCCGCAAAGTCATTGCTTGAGCATAAAGAGATTTATGATGTCATTCTCTTAGATCTTTCGCTGCCCGATAAAAGCGGGGAGCAGTTAATAACAGAAATTAATTCACTTTGCCCGGTATGCCCGGTGATCGTATTAACAGGTTATACGGATATTGCTTTCAGTATAAAATCACTTTCGCTTGGGATAGCTGATTATCTTTTAAAAGAAGATATCACTGCAACCTCGTTGTACAAGAGCATTGTTTACAATATAGAAAGAAAGAAAACCAATATTGAACTCAAAGAATCGGAGAAAAGATATAGTAACCTGTTTCACCTGAGTCCTCAACCCATGTGGGTATATGACCAGGAAACATTCAGGTTCATACAGGTAAATAAAGCTGCCATAGAACTATATGGGTACAGTGAATCTGAGTTTCTTGAAATGACTGCTATGGATATAAGGCCTAAACAGGACCGGCAGGCATTTAAAGAAATGCTTCAAAAATTCTTTTCGGAAAACCAAAACATAATTACGGGCAGGTTCAGGCATATAAAGAAAACCAATGAAATGATGGAGGTTGAGATCTACAGTAACCTGGTAACAATAAATGATAAGGAATACAGATCGGTAATTTCAATTGACATAACTGAAAAATTATTGATGGAAAAACAAATACTCGATCAGAAGGTAGGGGAACAAAAGCGAATTACAATAGCTGTTGTAAATGCCCAGGAAAAGGAAAAGGCCGCAATAGGTGAGGAAATGCATGATAATGTAAACCAGTTGCTGGCAGCCTCTAAATTGTATATGGGTCATTGTCTTTCGTTGCGGGAATTTAGCAGGGACGATATTGTAAAATCCCTGCAATATGTAACGGAGGCAATGGAAGAGATCAGGAAACTATCGCACATTTTAGTCGGGCCGGCACAAGAGAAAGCCATTGGATTAATATATTCAATTGAAGAATTGGTGACAAATATGTCTATCCTGAAAACCACAAAGGTTAGCTTTAATCATTCAACTTATAATGAAGAAAAAAGTGAACTAGGATTGAAACTGGTTATTTTCCGGATCATACAGGAGCAGATGAATAATATCTTAAAATATGCGGAGGCCACTGAAATTGAAATAGAACTAAAAAATGAGGAAACGGATCTGATAGTGTCTATTAATGATAATGGCAAAGGCTTAAATACTTCTGCCAACAGGGAAGGCATAGGCCTGAGAAACATTAAGAACAGGGCTGAAGTTTATAACGGTATTATGCGGATCGTTTCTTCCCCGGGTAAGGGTTGTAAACTCAAAATAATTTTTAAGGATATTAATAAAGAAGAGCTAAAAGATGAAGCAATATTCCCGGTCACCTTGGCATTAGGATAATCCTGTAATAGAAAAGCTACCCGTTCTCACGGATAGCTCTTAAGATCTTTACCTATACTACTACCAGGACTTCTTAGCTACACCGTCTTTAACAGCTTCCAAAGCTCTTGCTTCCGCCAGCATAGTAGTCATTTTATTCCCTTTACCGTCATCGCCCTGGGCCATATACCCTCCCCTCGACGTTTTGGTTATTACCGCATTTTGCATGGGAACATTTTTTTCCTTTGTTTTCATGCAATAAGCTGTTAACATTTTTGACATTTTAATAGAATTTATGGTTAGTAAATAATGGGTTGAAGGATTGCTTCAGCCTACAAGCTACTAAAAATATTGGTTTTACCAAAAATTACTACTTAAAAGCGGCTTTAATTAAAGTTTACAGCTTTAAAGAAAGTTGTAAACTTTAATTAAAAAAAACGCCCTCCGGGAAGGCGTCATATCAAAAATATTATTAACTGTTGTTATACATCGATCTTGGCATACCTCGCATGGCTTTCAATGAATTCCCTTCTTGGCGGAACCTCATCACCCATCAGCATACTGAAAATACGGTCTGCTTCTGCAGCGCTTTCAATACTTACCTGCTTTAAAGTACGGGTCAAAGGATTCATCGTGGTTTCCCACAGCTGCTCTGCGTTCATTTCTCCCAAACCTTTATAGCGTTGTGTATTCACGCTTTCATCTTTGCCTTGTCCGAATAACTTAATAAGCCCTTTACGTTCTTCATCTGTCCAGGCATATTCCTGGTCCTTTCCTTTTTTAACGAGGTATAATGGCGGTTGGGCTATATAAACATTTCCCTGTTCAACCAGTTCCTTCATATAACGGAAAATAAAAGTAAGTATCAATGTCGCGATATGGCTACCATCAACGTCGGCATCCGTCATAATGATCAGCTTGTGGTAACGCAGCTTGGTAATATCCAAAGCTTTGGCATCATCCAGGGTACCTATTTTCACACCAAGTGCGGTGAACATATTCCTGATCTCTTCATTGTCGTAGATCTTGTGCTCCATCGCTTTTTCTACATTCAATATTTTACCACGCAATGGAAGAATGGCCTGGAAACTCCGGTCGCGGCCTTGCTTGGCTGTACCACCTGCCGAATCTCCTTCCACCAGGAACAACTCACATTTTGCAGGATCTTTATCGGAACAATCAGCCAGTTTACCAGGTAAGCCACCACCTACCAGTACACTCTTACGTTGCACCATTTCACGGGCTCTTTTTGCAGCCGCCCTTGCCTGTGCTGCCAGTATAACTTTTTGAATGATCGTTTTTGCATCCCTTGGATTTTCTTCCAGGTATGCTTCCAGCACCCGGCTAAGTGTAGTGTCAACAATACCCATTACTTCGCTGTTACCAAGCTTGGTCTTTGTTTGTCCTTCAAATTGAGGTTCAGGAACTTTTACAGAAATGATCGCTGTGATCCCTTCCCTGAAATCATCTCCTTCAATAACTACTTTGGCCTTATCAAACATTCCCTGTTTTTCACCATAGCTTTTAAATACCCTTGTTATGCTTCTCCTGAAGCCGGCAACATGCGTACCGCCTTCAATGGTATTGATATTATTTACATAGCTGAAAATGTGTTCCTGGTAACCGGCATTGTACACCATGGCAACTTCAACCGCCACATTGCTTTTTTCATCATGACCGTCACAATAAATAACCAATGGTATCAATGGGTGCCTGTTGGCATTTTTATCGATCATTTCTACAAACTCAACAATACCGCCTTCGCTGTAAAAGGTTTTGGTATATGTCTTTCCATCATCATCTTTATCCCTGAGGTCATTGAGTATGATGGTGATCTTCCTGTTCAGGAAAGCAAGTTCTCTTAAACGGCCTTCGAGTATTTCTTTGTTGTATTCCGTTGTGGTAAAAATGCTGTCATCAGGCCAGAACTGAACAGTTGTACCGGTTGTATTGCTTTTGCCCGTTTCCCTGACAGGGTATTGAGGAATTCCTTTGGCATATTCCTGCTCAAAAGATTTTCCTTCCCTGTTAACAGATACATGAAGTTTAATGCTTAGTGCATTTACGCAACTCACACCCACACCATGCAATCCACCGGAAACTTTGTAAGATCCTTTATCAAATTTTCCCCCTGCGTGCAACACGGTCATTACGACCTCCAGTGCACTCCTGTTCTCTTTGGTATGCATGCCTGTAGGAATGCCACGGCCATCATCCTGAACGGTGACCGAATTGTCTTCGTTGATCGTTACAGTGATATTTTTACAATGGCCGGCAAGTGCTTCATCAATGGAATTATCCACCACTTCATAAACAAGATGATGCAATCCCTTTACACTGATATCTCCAATGTACATGGCCGGTCGTTTGCGCACCGCTTCTAAACCCTCTAAAACCTGGATACTGTCTGCCCCATAAGAATTGTTTGCTAGGGATACTAATTCTGCTGTTGTACTCATAAAATGTATAAACTCCTTATTATTTTTTGTTGTTTTTCACCGCAAAGGCGCTCAGACGCTAAGAAATTAAGTGATCTTTTGCAGCATTTTGTCTTAGCGGTTAAAGCTTAAAATCCGGCTTTCTGATATTCCTGCAAAGCTAACGAAAATCAAGGGTTTAAACTCACAAAAAAAGGTTTATTTTATTAAGATTTTGCCCCCTTTAAACCTATAGCCGGGAAGGCGGGAAGTCGGGAAATTAAAACAATATTTTACTTATTTTCAAAACGTCTTCCCGCCTTCCCGCCTTCCCGGCCAAAGTAAATTTTGGCAAAACTTATTGCCATTCTTTTGTATCTTTACATCGAAATTTTTCAATGAATCAGCCATTAGACATATTAGCATTATCCCATAAACAGCCATATTTATATGAAGAAATGGAGGTTTTACAGGATGTTATGCGCAATGTTCCCGGCTCGGTGAAATATTCCATACAGCGCTACCGCAAGCAGCCCCAATGGAATATGGAAGATACGGGGGTACTGATCTATCATTATGAGAAGAACAGCACTGCTGAAAATTACCTTGAACTTAAATTCTGTGTAAGCGGGAATGTCTATTGCCGCCAGAAACAGACCGAGTGTGATCATTGTAAACTGAACGCTTCAAGGGGTTGCGTGGAAAAAGTTGATAGTGTTGATGTACTGAGCTTCAGCTTTTCACCCTCATACCTGCAACAGTTTGCAAAAGCACACAAATCACCTGAAACACTTTCGGATAACGTGCTTTCTTTTGAACACGAATCTTCTTTTACTAAGATACTTCCCCTTTGCGGCAAGACCAGGATGGCCATTGAAGGCCTCCTCAACCATACTTATTCAGATACACTGGAGAACATTTTCATCAATGCCCAAACCCAGATACTTTTATTGTACAGCATGGATTGCATGCTGGGTGAAAAATTAGAATCCGGCTTTACCTGCAAATTCCTTGAGAATGAAGCAGACCGCGAGAAGATAATCAAGGCAAGGGAGATATTGTTGCAACATATCGGTGAACCAATCACCATCAAAGCGCTCAGCCGTAAAGTTGCCATCAATGAATGTTACTTAAAGAAAGGATTTAAGGAAATATTCGGTACCACCATCTTTGACTTTTACCAAAGCCAGCGTATGGAACATGCAAAATATCTTTTGTATGACAAGGGCCTTAGTGTTACAGAAGTTTCATTACTGCTTGGCTATTCCTCCATTTCACATTTCAGCACTGCATTTAAAAAACACACAGGTATCAAGCCATGTGAATTGCTGTTGCGTTGATAAGATTCTCTTTTTTACTGTCCCCAAAAGATCAATCCGGCTTTTTAATATACGTTTACGCAATTGACTTATGACTTCGGTCAGTCCTACCTGTGATTATTGACAGCCCCTCTGTCATCATCTTGTAAAACATTCCTGTTTCTCATCAGTTTTTCATTTGATGACATTTCCGTGATAATTCTCCATACCTGTTGAAACAACTTTGTGTTTTTAAAATTAAATGCTTTGACAAAATCACTCTTTATAAGTTTTTTTATTCTCACCGGTTTTATCACAAGAGCACAAAACAACCAAATACCGGATACAACTTTCAGCAAGGAATTAAATGAAGTGATCATTACTGCGACCCGTAATGAACGGAAGCTGGGTAATATAGCTGTGCCGGTCAGCATCATATCGCAAAAGAATATACAGCAGGCTGCCTCATTAAGGTTAAAAGATATTTTGCAGGAACAACCCGGTTTATTTTTAACCAGTGGCTTTGGTGTCGGCATTCAGATGCAGGGCCTGAATCCCGATTATACGCTGATACTGATCGATGGGCAGCCCCTGGTGGGCCGCACTTCCGGCGTATTGGACCTTAACAGGGTCAGTACCGGGAATATTAAAAAGATCGAGATCGTAAAAGGGCCTTCTTCCAGTTTATATGGATCAGAAGCATTGGCTGGTGTCATCAATATCATTACAGATAAAACATTTAGCGATAAAATAAATGCATCTGTACGCTACGGCACCTATAATACTTTTGATGCAAATGTGAATGCGTCTGCCCGTATCGGAAAGTTGGGAATAAGCGCTTTCTTCAACCAGTATAATACAGACGGCTACAGCATCCGGCCTTATAGTGTTGAGCGTTCCAAATTACCCGTCAGCAGGACCACACCACAATTGCAATTGAATTATCCTGTAAGCAAAAAGACCAATATCAGTTTATCGTTAAGGTATAATTATGAATACATAAAAAATGAGCTGGCTGTGTCCAATAACGGGCAGGTAACTTATTCCAACGGAAGGGAAATAAATAAAGACCTGAATATAACGCCAACGGTCACCCATAAATTCTCGAAAAAATTAAAAACATCCTTGCAGGTTTATGCCAGCAGGTTTGAAGGTTCCCAAAAACTAAGCACATCTGCCGGCCAGGGTTACGATGATTATTTCCTGCAGCAATTTTACAGGGCGGAAAACCAAACAGATTATACAATAAACAAGAATATTTCATTGGTCTCAGGTATCGGCTACCTGAAAGAATTTGTGAACTCTTCGAGGTATGATGACAAGGACAGCCGGAAAGAAAATGAAGTGAAGTATGGCTTTTTGCAAACTGAATGGCTTCCTTTTAAAAAACTGACCCTCATCGGTGGCTTCCGGTATGATAACAATAAATTGTATGCCTCTGCATTCAGCCCCAAGATCGCGGGAAAATTAACCATCAATGACAGGATCAGTTTCCTGGCTTCTTATGGCAAAGGATTTAAAGCCCCCGATTTCAGGCAGCTCTATTTGAATTTTACCAATACCAGCGCCGGCAGTTATTCCGTGTTTGGCGCTTTGGAAGCTCAACACATCATACAGATCCTGGATGATGCCGGATTGATCAAACAATATGAAGGAGATTTTTACAAGCTTCAAAAACTAAGGCCGGAATATTCAAATGGTTTCAATGCAGGTTTCACTTTTTATCCTGCAAAAAAAATACAATGGCAGTTGAATGTTTTCAGGAATGATATCAGGGACCTGATCGAAGCAAGGCTGGTTGCAACCCGCCAGGATAATACCCAGATCTATAGTTACGTGAATATTCAACGGGCATTCACACAAGGAATAGAAACCAATATCAAATATATCATCAACGCCGGCTTTACGTTCAATGCGGGCTACCAGTTCCTGCAAACAGCAGATAAAGATGAATTGAAAAAAGTAAAAGAAGGCACTTATTATTATACACGTGATGCAAATAATCATAGTGTGTTGTTGAAAAAAAGTGATTACCTCGGATTGCCCAACAGGAGCCCACACATGGCCACGCTAAAACTAACCTATGAGGCGCCCGCAGAAAAATGGTTTGCCAATATCAGGGCAATATTCCGCAGCAAATGGGTCGTATTTGATAAGGATGGAAATGGTATCTATAATAAACAGGATGAATTTGCGAAAGGCTTTGTTCAACTGAACAGCAGCGCAGGCATCAATTTCAAAAAGGGGTTCCGGGTACAGGCAGGCGCCGACAATATCCTCAACCATGTGGATGCAAACAATTTACCAAATGCACCGGGCCGTACATTCTTTGCAACACTTGGATATACTTTTAATAAAAAAAACAAACAATAAACACTCACAAAATCACAAATCAAAAAGATGAAAAGAACACTAACAGGAATTTTAGCAGCAGGCATTCTGGTATTTACAGCATGTAAAAAAGATGATGCAACTACGCCGGTCGATAAAACAAACGATGGCACATTCAAAGTATTCACAGAAGGAAAGATAACCACTGTACAGAATTTGATCGCTGATACGATCATCGGTTTAATGCCTACCGGCCAGCCTTATGGCGCAAATAAGTTTACCTTTTTCAGTATAGAGAACGGTGCATTGGTAGCTGCTGCTGATTCGGCTACAACAAAATGGGATGTTGCATTTAAAGGAACCACCATTCTAACCAATGCCGGTACAAGCGGACCGGGAATCGGGGGAGCGTTTGTTCAAATAGGAACCTTTGATGGCCTTGCCACTATTTCCAATGATTCAACATTTAAAACTGATGCCGCACCTGCCTATGCGATCACAACAGGTTCGGGTAAAGGATGGTATAATTATGACGGAGCAAACAACCTGGTAACTCCATTGCCGGGAAGGGTATTGGTGATCAGGACCGCATCCGGTAAATATGCAAAACTGGAGATAACAAATTATTATAAAAAAGGAGTAACGCCTTCGGCCAGCGCAACAGATGATGAAAAATTACACAGCCAGCGTTACTATGGTTTCCGCTATACATTCCAGGCAAACGGAACCAAGACCTTTTAAGAGAATTCATCCTGGAAAATCAACGGGCAACCTTTTATCGGGTTGCTTTTTTTATTCCTGTATAATTTAGTTTCCCGTTTACGTAAATGCAATTCCCATATGCGTAACCCCTTCCTGCCCATAGTGAATTTTATTTGCACAATCTTTTAAAACCAACTGATAGGGCCACAACGAATTATTATGAAAAAAATAATACTGTTATTAATAACAATAACCGCCCTTTATATTGCGAGCGCTCAAAATTCTATTACCGGGAAGATCATTACCCGGGAGGGAGAACCGGCTGCGATGGTCAACATAGAATTGAAAGAACAAAAAAAGCAAACAGTGAGTGCGGCAGACGGGACTTATTCATTAAGCAATATCGGGGAAGGAAAATATACGGTCATCGTATCTTTTTCAGGTTTGCAGACACAGCATAAAACGATCACCATAAAAAATAATGAAACCGCTTTGATCGATTTTGTTTTATCGGAAAATGCCAGCCAACTGGAAGAAGTGATCTTAACTGCACGCAAAAGCCAGAATGAAAAACCGGTTAACATTGGAAAGATCCTGGTAAAGCCAATGGACCTTCCACAAAGCATCGCCGTGATAGGGAAAGATGTGATCGACCGCCAGCAATCTCTTCGGCTTAGTGAAGTAATTGCGAATACGACCGGTATCTATACTTATGGCAATACAGGAGGCACACAACAGGAGTTCGGGGGCCGTGGCTATGCTTTTAACAGCAGCAATACTTTTAAGAACGGTATCCGTTACAACAACGCAGCCATGCCCGAAATAAGCGCTTTGGAAAGGGTTGAAGTGCTGAAAGGCAGTGCTGCCATATTGTTTGGAAATGTAGCTGCCGGTG
The DNA here is from genome assembly GCA_040006715.1 of Ferruginibacter sp. Classification (GTDB taxonomy): domain Bacteria; phylum Bacteroidota; class Bacteroidia; order Chitinophagales; family Chitinophagaceae; genus Ferruginibacter. Next base: position 10,193 of record JBDTWL010000035.1, read on the forward strand.
CTGTATTAAATCTCGTTACAAAAAAACCAAAGTTTGAGCTGGGCGGAGAACTTTCGTTCCGTGCAGGCAGCAACAGTTTTTATAAGCCCTCCGTTGATATTTACGGTCCCGTTAGTGACAGTAAAACGCTTGCATACAGGTTTAATGCTACTTATGAAAATGGAAAAAGTTTCCGTGATAAAGTAGGGTCAGAAAGGGTATATATCAATCCGTCCTTGCTCATAAAGGCCGGTAAAAAAACAACGGTATTGATGGAAGGAGATTTCCTTTCCGACAACCGTACACTTGATTATGGAACCGGGGCGGTAAATTATGTTGTTGCCAATATCCCGAGAAGCAGGTTTTTGGGGGCATCCTGGAGTTATAATAAAGTAAAGCAAAGAACTACCACTATAACTGTAACGCATGACTTAAACCGGGACTGGAAAATTACCAGCACAACGGGCTACCAGGGATTCAGCAGTGAATTGGCAGGCTCTACCAGGCCCAATGCAAGCAGCCAGTTCGTGAAAACAGATGGAACATGGATACGTGGCTTACAGAAAAGCACAACCGAAGAGAAATATTTTATTACCCAGCTGGATCTCACAGGCAATATAAAAACAGGGAAGATCGATCATAGTTTACTGGTTGGGGCAGACGCAGATAAATACAATACAGATGCCGGCGCTTTTGAATATAAGAACATTACTGCCGGGAATAAGAATATCTATGACAGCATTAACATTTACGACCTGGATAAATACACTCAACGAACAGACATACCTTTAATAACTGCTACCACGCTAACGCATACCCCAACAAGCCGTGTAGGAATATACCTGCAGGACATCATCAGCCTTTCAGCAAAATTCAAGATCCTTGCCGGCATACGCTATACCGATATAAAAAGGAACGGGGCATATACTGATACGCTGGCCAAAGCTACCAGGGGCTTTTCAACAAATACCAATGACGAAGCGTACACTCCGAGGTTCGGGCTTGTATACCAGCCCCTGAAAATAATTTCAGTTTTTGCCAGCTATGCTAATTCCTTTATTCTGAATACAGGTACCGATATGTATTTAAACCCCCTGGATCCTTCTTTTCTCGATCAATATGAGGCAGGAATAAAAACCGAGTTGTTTAAGAAGCTGATCTCCGCCAATCTAACTGTTTATAAGATCACAAACAGCAACCTGGCGCAGATGAGCCTTACCAGGGAAGACGGATCGGCTAATTCGGATGCCAATATAAAAGAGCTGGCCGGCGCCGTGAGCAGTAAAGGTCTGGAGATCGATATAACAACAAAACCCATTTATGGTATCCAGCTTATAAGCGGTTATAGTTTCAATGAAACGAAATATACAAGCAGTAATACATACATTGTTGGCTCCAGGCTCTTGTACAACCCGCAACACACAGCTCATACAAGTATCTTTTACAGCTTCAGCAACAGGACATTCTTAAAAGGCTTTAATATAGGAGCGATCAGCTATTATATCGGTAAAAGGGTTGCTGGCAGGTCCACCCGTATACGTGTGCCAAATGATACTTATAAGCCAATGCCACTACCGGATTATTTCCAGTTTGACGCTACACTTGGATATACTTTTAAAAAGATAAGTATCCGGGCAAAGGTCTCAAACATTTTCAATAAGCTCAGTTATTATGTGCATGATGACAATAGTGTAAATCCTATTGCACCTACCCAGTTCTCCGCGATCGTATCAATGAAATTATGACCAGTCTATTGCAGGAGACATTAAAGTGGTCCGGCGACTTTAATCGCCGGACCACTTATAAAAAAAGCAACTTAAAATTTAAGTTGCCTTTTTTGTGTCTGTGAATTTTAAATTTGTTTACTGTGGAGGTTACACGGTAAATCTTTTTTTCTTTGTGGTTGATCATTCTTCACAAACCCTGGATTAAAAAACGGGGCGGTATTTCAATATATATTGGACTAAAATTCTTTTTTAAGAACGGGAGTAAGATTACTCCCGTTTACCCTAATAAAACCCTAAACCAGCAAAATTCTTACGCATCACATCTTTCATCTCTTATCTAAAAATAATTTTATACTTATTTTATTTAATGCCACTTTTGTTCAATATATGGCTCCCGGCTTATCCCGGGCATTGATACTTAATCCCAATACTATGCCAACGACCTAAAATGTGGATAAATCCGTATTTTTTAACAACCGCGGCCTTACCCATTTTAACCTAATCTCATTCAACCAATTTTCCCAATAGTAATTTTCTTAACTTTGCAGCCTTATTTTTTATTAAAAAACGCCCCGGGATTATATTATATGTCAGCCAGGTACAATGAATATCAACAACTTAATTTACCATCGATCAGTAATGAGATACTGGAAAAATGGGAAAATTCACTGGCATTTGAAAAGAGTGTTGAATTACGTGAGGGGAAAGAGGCATTTGTGTTTTATGAAGGCCCACCAAGTGCTAACGGAATGCCTGGTATTCATCATGTTATTTCAAGGACCCTGAAGGATCTTGTTTGCAGGTACAAAACTATGCAGGGATTCCAGGTAAAGCGCAAAGGCGGCTGGGACACCCATGGTTTACCAATTGAATTGGGTGTTGAAAAAGAATTAGGCATTACAAAAGAAGATATCGGCAAAAAAATATCCGTTGAAGATTATAACGCAAAATGCCGTGAAGTAGTGATGCGTTTCAAAAACCAATGGGACGATATCACTAAAAAAATGGGTTACTGGGTAGACCTTAATAACCCCTATGTAACATTTGAGAATAATTATATAGAAACTCTTTGGTGGTGTCTCAGTGAATTGTATAAGAAAGGGTACCTCTATGAAAGTGTAAGCATTCAGCCATATTCACCTGCTGCAGGTACAGGTTTATCTTCCCATGAACTAAATCAGCCGGGAACTTATAAGGATGTGAAAGATACGAGTGCAACAGTAATGTTTAAAGTTCAAAGTTCGAAGTTTGAAGTTGGCGGCTCATTGAACCCGGCGGAAACACATATTGCCAACTGTATTAACAACGGATCAGAAGTTTTTTTAATGGCATGGACGACAACTCCATGGACCTTACCTTCCAATCTTGGACTAACAGTTGGACCTAACATAGATTATGTATTGGTAAGAACTTTTAATCCATATACTCATCTACCCAATCATGTTGTTTTAGCAAAAGCATTGGTTAATAAATATTTTAAGGCAGAATCAGAAAATGGAAATTTTGAGGAATACAATGAAAGCGATAAGATCATTCCATGGAAAATAATTGCAGAATTTAAAGGAAAAGATCTTGAAGGGATCTCTTATGAACAACTCCTTCCCTTCGAATCAAATACCTTAGAAAAAATACAGGAAACAACTCCCGGGGCAACTCCATTTAAAGTAATAACCGGCGATTTTGTAACAACAGAAGATGGTACCGGTATCGTACATACTGCTCCTGCCTTTGGTGCGGATGATTTCAGGGTTGGTAAGAAAAATAACCTGGGTATACTCACGCTGGTTGATAAACAGGGAAAATTTATCGATGGGACAGGTGAATTCAGCGGCCGCTATGTAAAAGATTATAAAGACGCGAAGGATTATGTTGATGTGAATGTTGACATAGCAGTAAAACTGAAAAAAGAGAACCGTGCTTTCAAAGTTGAAAAGTACGAACACAATTACCCTCATTGCTGGCGCACTGATAAGCCCATCATTTATTACCCGCTTGATGCATGGTTCATTAAAACCACGGCTGTAAAAGACAGGATGATAGAACTGAACAAGACCATTAACTGGAAACCTGCTTCAACAGGTACGGGCCGTTTTGGAAACTGGCTGGAGAATATGGTGGATTGGAACCTTAGCCGCAGCAGGTTTTGGGGAACGCCCTTGCCGATCTGGAAGACCGAAGATGGAGAAGAAGAGAAATGCATTGGTTCCATTGAAGAACTGAACAATGAAATAAAAAAAGCTGCAAAGGTTTTAGGCGGCGATACCAATACTCATTATTTGCACGAAGGAATTCTTGACCTGCACAAACCATATGTAGATGATATCGTTCTGGTAAGTGATAACGGCAAGCCCATGAAGCGTGTTGCGGACCTGATCGATGTTTGGTTTGACAGCGGCGCCATGCCTTATGCACAATGGCATTTTCCGTTTGAGAACAAAGAGATATTTGCACAGAATTTCCCGGCAGATTTTATTGCTGAAGGGGTAGACCAGACCAGAGGATGGTTCTATACATTACATGCACTGGGTTCTTTGTTAAAAGAATCCGTTGAAGAAGAATTAAAGAAAAGCGGGCTCTGGCAGGGATCTAAAATGAATGCCGCTGGCCTACAGGCGGGGGTTGCTTACAAAACAGTTGTAAGTAATGGTTTGGTATTAGACAAAGCAGGTAACAAGATGAGCAAACGGCTGGGCAACGTGGTCGATCCATTTGCAGCCATCAACAGCTATGGCGCAGATGCCACCAGGTGGTACCTCATCACCAATGCATCACCCTGGGATAGTTTAAAATTTGATGAAGAAGGGATCAAGGAAGTACAACGTAAATTTTTTGGAACACTATATAATACCTACCAGTTCTTTGCGCTATATGCCAATGTAGATAAGTTTGATTTCAAGGAAAAATACATACCGGTTGATGATCGCCCGGAAATAGATCAATGGATCTTATCCTCGCTCAATAGTTTAATAAGAACGGCTGAACTGAATTTTGATGCTTATGAGCCAACACAGGCAGGAAGGGCCATCGAAGAATTTGTTGATGCACACCTGAGCAACTGGTATGTAAGGCTCTGTCGCCGCCGGTTCTGGAAAGGAGAATATGAGCATGATAAGATCTGTGCTTACCAGACCTTATACGAATGCCTGGAAACCTTGACCCGGCTCATCGCCCCGGTGGCACCATTCTTTGCAGACTGGTTATTCAACAACCTGAATCATGTTACCAACCGTTTTAAAGAAACATCGGTTCACCACGTGCTTTTTCCCAAAGCCGTTGATGCTGTCATTGATATCTCATTAGAAAAAAGAATGCAGCTGGCACAGGATGCGTCTTCATTGATATTGTCGCTTCGTAAAAAAGTGAATATCAAAGTAAGGCAGCCCTTGCAAAAAGTATTTATCCCTGCCATGGATAATGAAATGGCCAATAATATAAAACTGGTTGAAGAGATCATAAAAGCGGAGACGAATATCAAGGAAGTCGAGATATTGGATCCGGACAATGACTTCATCCGTAAAAAAGCCAAGGCAAATTTCAAAACGCTGGGTAAAAAGCTGGGGGCCAAAATGAAATGGGCCGCGGCAGAAATAGAAAAATTTGATAATGCGACGATTGAAAAGGTACAGGAAGGTCCCTATATCTTAAATGAAACCAAGATATCGGGGGGTGAGGAACCGATCATTATTACTGCTGAGGACCTCGAGATCATAACAGATGAGATCCCCGGATACGAAATAGCAGGGAAGGGTTCTTTAACTGTGGCGCTTGACATTTCTATAACAGAGGTCCTGCAAAATGAGGGAAATGCCCGGGAATTCGTGAACCGGGTGCAAAATATCAGGAAAGACAGCAATTTTGAACTGACTGACCGTATTGATGTTACAGTAAATGAAAATGAGGTACTACAACCTTCTTTAATTCAATTTAAAGAGTATATTTGCCGCGAAATTTTGGCAGATTCCCTTGAATTTGTGCCGTTTTTAAGTAGCGGTACGCAAATTGAAGTGAATGATTCACCCTTAACAGTAAACGTCCTTAAAAAAAGCTAGTAGTATGGCAACTAAAAAGAAAGCAGCAAAACCTGCAGCAAAAAAGCCGGCGCCAAAAAAAGCAGCGGCTACCAAGCCAGTAAAGAAAGCAGCGCCTGCCAAAAAACAGGTGAAAGCGGCCCCTAAAAAAGCTACCAAACCGGTTGCAAAAAAACCGGTAGCCAAAGCTTCAAAGACTGTTGTTAAATCGAAAACGAAACCGGCAGCAAAAAAGCCTGTTAAGCCGGTAGCAAAACCAAAAGCGAAAGTTGTGGCTAAACCACCCAAGAAAACTGCTAAACCTATTCAAAAAACAGCATTAAAAAAACCGGTAATTCTTCAAAAACCGGTACAAAAACCTATGACCAAGAAAATAGAAGAAAAACCGATCAAGAAAGCTGCTATAACAAAAGCGCCTGTTAAGCCTGCACAGAAACCAATGGCTACCAACACGAAGGATATCAGGGTCATTCCGGCCAAACCTGTTGTTATACCAAAATTTAACACCAAGACCTCCCGTAAATATCAACCCGATTTTACAAAGTCAGTGCTGGATCAGCCGAAAAATGATCCGGGTGCACCGATCGTTCGTTACAGTGATACTGATTTGAAAGAATTCAGGGACCTTATTAACAGGAAACTGGACGCAGCTAAAAAAGAACTTAGTTACCTGCAGGGATTGATCACACGTAAAGATGAAATGGGTGGTGATGAAAGCGATAACCGTTATATGACCATGGAAGACGGTAGCTTAAGCATGGAAAGAGAGCAGCTGAGCCAGATGGCAAGCCGCCAGATCACTTTTATTGATCACCTGGAAAAAGCATTGATGCGTATTGAAAATAAAACCTATGGTATTTGCCGTATCAGCGGTAAATTAATTGATAAAGCCAGGTTAAGAGCTGTACCACATGCTACACTTAGTATCGAAGCTAAGATGGGTATCGTTAAATAAATTGATAATTATATAATTGATAATGGAGAATGGGAGATCGTTCTCCATTTTTCATATTTGGAATGTTTATCTTCCTGTAACAAACTATAATTATGTTCAAAAAACTAAGAAGTGCCATTTACCAGGTTAGCGACATGCAAAAGGCAACAGCATGGTATATAAATATTACAGGTACTCAACCTTATTTCAATGAATCGTTCTATGTTGGATTTGACATTGGTGGTTTTGAGTTGGGATTACATCCCGGCGAAGCTGCCATTGCAAAGAACCAGGCCCTTGCATATTGGAAGGTGGATAATATTGAAACCGCTGTAAAAAAACTTGTTGATGCCGGGGCGGTAGTCATTGAGCAAATTGCGGAAGTAGGCGGAGGTACCAAGGTTGCGTCAGTAAAAGATCCCTGGGGTAATGCAGTTGGATTGATTGAAGAAAGTAATTAATAAGTTTGGACTTTAGAGGGTTTAGACAGGAGCCGGTAAATTGCAATCTCTTAATTATTCCAGTATCCAGTATCCAGTATCCAGTATCCAGTATCCAGTATCATCATTTCTTCATATCTTCAAAGCATATCACCTACCCTAACAGTTAGGTGCTCTTAAACCCGCTCCTAAGAAATCCAGGAATACTGCTCACCTTAAAAATCATCCTTCACTCATTTATTAACCTTTAATTTATCTGGCAACAGATGAAGGAGATATTTTATAACCAATTCAAACTGCTACAATGAGAAAAATATCATTGCTCTGCCTGCAATTATTTTGTATTGGCTACCTGTATGCTCAAAACAGAACTGCTGATGCAACAACATATGATCCGCATGAACTTTTTGCACAGAGCTTTGATCTGCCGGCAGGCAATGCCTTACGCTCAGCCAAAGGAATACCCGGGCCGTCCTATTGGCAAAATGATGCCAGCTATCTTATTCATGCAACGCTGAGTGAAAAAGATACAAGCATTACAGGCGATGTAACGATCACTTACACTAATAACAGTCCTGACAAACTGGACTATTTATGGCTTCAACTGGATCAGAATATTTTTCAACCATCTTCCCGATCTGTTGCAGCCACCCCTTATCCAGGTGATTACTTTAGTGTACTGGGAAAGATCAACGGGGGATACCATATTAAAGAAGTAACGGTGAGTTATGGAGGCAGATCTTATTCCGTACAACCCATCATTACAGATACCAGGATGCAGATCCGGCTAATTACAGCAATGCAACCCAAAGGAGATAAGATCTCTGTAAAAATGAATTTCAGCTTTGCCATACCGCTTGATGGAGCAGGCCGCTTTGGAAGACAATACAGCAAGAACGGTGTCATTTATCAAATAGGACAATGGTATCCACGCATGTGTGTATATGATGATGTGGAAGGATGGAACACGCTCCCATACATGGGCCTCGGTGAATTTTATTGTGACTATGGTGATTACGAATATTATGTTACAGCGCCTTCAGAAATGATCGTTTATGGATCGGGTGACCTGCAAAATGCCCCTGAAGTTTTAACAGCAGAAGAAATAAAAAGACTTGCCTTAGCAGCAAACAGTGATAAAACAATTAGTATTATTGGTGAAGGTGAAGTTAATAAAACGTCCATGCGCCCGGCTTCTAAGGCCAACCTTACCTGGCATTTTACAATGAAGCATACGCGTGACGTTGCCTTTGCTGCCGCAAAAGGATTGATATGGGATGCGGCAAAGGTCAATTTGCCTTCTGGCAAAAAGGCATTGGCGATGTCGTGCTACCCCGTGGAAAGTATTGGCGATACTGCATGGACCAGGTCAACAGAATATTTAAAAGCAAGCATCGAGATCTACTCGAAGAATTTTTTTGAATTTCCATGGAACGTAGCCATAAGCAGCGCAGGCAATACCGGTGGCATGGAATACCCCGGTCTGATATTTAACAGCTACAAAGAAACAAAGGCCCGGCTCTGGTTCCTCATCTCACATGAGATAGGGCATAACTGGTATCCCATGATCGTAGGGAATAATGAACGGAGATACATGTGGCAGGATGAAGGTTTTAATACCTATGTAAATTATATAGCCAATGATCTTTTTAATAAGGGCGAGTATCATACCGATGCCGCATATTTTGACAAAGGTTTTTTTGCATCACGCGATTATATGCAGTTCATGCAATACAAGGATCCGTTGATGACGGTTTCAGATGCAATGGATGCAGACCAACATTACCAGTTCTATGGAAAAACCGCTTATGGCCTGAATTTATTACGTACAGTGGTGGTTGGCAAAGAGCGCTTTGATTATGCTTTCAGGAAATACACGGAAGCCTGGGCATTTAAACATCCCACACCGTATGATTTTTTTCATTGTATCAACAATGCAGCAGGTGAAGACCTTAACTGGTTTTGGAAAGAATGGTTTTTTACTACCTGGAAACTCGACCAGGCTGTAACTGCAGTAAGCTATATTGATAATGATCCAGCCAAAGGCGCTTTGATAACTATTGAAAACAAAGGAAAAATGATCTTACCTGCCCTTATTAAAATAATCCAAAGTAACGGGCAGGCTGAGACGGTTCAATTGCCTGTTGAAATATGGCAGCGCGGGGGTACCTGGATATTTAAATATGCTTCTTCAAATAAAATTGATAAAATAATTCTTGATCCTGAAAATGTTTTGCCGGATATGGATAGAAAAAACAATGAATGGAATAGTAAGTAATAATGGTTTCAAAAATGGAGAAACAGATGAGTGAAGAAAATAAAAATATAGAAGAAAGGTCGAAGAAAGAAGGCGAAGGGTATATGGAAGAAAATAAACCTGCACCCCCAACCACTCAAACAGAAACACCTGCCGACCCTCAAACATCAAATATCGAACCTCAAACGCATCCAGATATGGAAGTACACAAACATCCCCACCATGTAACTCATAAAAAGAAATGGGGAGAATACCTGCTCGAATTTGCCATGTTATTTCTTGCTGTGTTCCTGGGTTTCCTGGCTGAGAATCTAAGGGAACACCAGGTTGAAAAAGAAAGAGAAAAACAATATATAGAATCCCTGATCGCTGACCTTAAAAGCGACCAGGAAACTTTATCAAACCACATGTTGCATGTGACTACCGGCCTTTCCATGATGGACAGTATGATCAGCATTTTGAATGCGCCTTCACTGGTTGCCGGGAATAGCGGTCACTTATATTTCCTGGCAAGGCTTTCGCCAAGGTTAAATCCATTATCCACTAACAACAGGACATTCGAGCAACTGAAAAATTCAGGAAATTTCCGGCTGATCAGGAACATCAACATATCCAATAAGATCATGGCCTATTATGAAAGGCTTCCCATCATACGGTTGCTTGAAACGATCAACGAATCAGAATTTAGTGAATACAAAAAAATTGCTTCGAAAATATTTGACCCTGCCGTATTTTTAAAAATGGAAGGAAAAAATGGCGAGATAATAAGAACAGGTGAAAACCCTGCATTACGCTCCACTGATAATGAATTATTGCTGGAACTATCTGTTTTTTCAGTTTACCTGCATGGCACAAAAAAAGGTATACTTAGTAATGATGGAGCATTAAAAAATGCAGGCGCCGAATTGATCGAATACCTGCAAAAAGAATATCACCTGGAATAATATGAGCGAAGAAAATAAAAATATAGAAGAAGGGTTTAAGGCCGAAGGCAAAAGGTTGAAGGAAGAAGAAACTGTTCCTGTACCTGAAAGCTTTTCTGATTCCCAGGCTTCTGCCTTAGACCTTAAACCTTCAACCTTAAACCCCCAACCTTCAGAAATGGAAGTACATCATCATACTCACTCAGGCCACGGAAAAAAAACCTGGAAAGGATATTTCTGGGAATTCATAATGTTGTTCCTGGCTGTGTTCTGCGGTTTTTTAGCAGAATACCAACTGGAACATATAATAGAACATCAGCGTGAGGAACAATATATGATATCGATGATAAAAGACCTTGGGACAGATACACTTACGATCAGTAACGGTACCCCGCTAAGAATTAAAAGGATAAGCGCAATTGATACCGTTTTCATGTTCTTCAATGAACATCCGGATGCAAAAACAATTTCGGGAAAGCTTTTCAGAACCATAAGAAGAACCAATTGGGACAGCCGGTTTACACGGAATAATATTACGATCAACCAACTGAAGAATGCAGGCGGCATGCGATTGGTCCGTAATAAAGAAGTTGCCGATTCGATCTCATCTTATGACCTGCGCTGTGAAGACATAAGTGTTTATTATGATTTTTATATAATAAATGCACAGATCGGTACCCGGCAGTTTGAAAAACTATTCAATGCTGCAGACCTGCTTCCTTTATATATTTCTAATACCACTGCCGGGATCGTAAATAACATTCCGGATTCTCTTGTAATAAGGATAAATACATCGGGCCTGAATGAGCAATTGAATTTTATGATGCAGGAAAAAGCTTATTCAAAACAGGCAATGGACAGATATGAGGATTTAAAGCACCGGGCAGTAAGACTAATGGAATTAATTAAAAAAGAATACCACCTGGATCAACATGAGTGACGAAAATAAAAATATAGAAGAAGGGCTAAAGCCAGAGGGTGAAAGGTATAAGGAAGAAGAAATTACTCCTGTTCCGGAAACTTCTGTCGAACATCAAACATCAAACATCGAACCTCAAACGCATCCAGATATGGAAGTACACAAACACCCTCACCACGTAACCCATAAAAAGAAATGGGGAGAATATTTTCTTGAATTCCTGATGTTATTTCTTGCGGTATTCCTGGGATTTGTCGCCGAAAATATCCGCGAGCATGTTGTGGAACAGGACAGGGCAAAGGAATTTTCCCGGTCTATGGTGCAGGATCTGCAAAATGACACTTCTGCAATAAACAGGCAAAACAAATATGCAAAATCGTATATCACTATGGCCGATAGCCTGCTGGCACTCAGTAAAACAACATTGGAAGGCCGCAATGTAGCTAAGTTTTCCTTTTATACACGCTTTGCATATTGGACATCCCCCATTTCGTGGAACCGTGCAACCTTTGATCAGATCAAAAATTCGGGAAGCTTGCGTTATTTTAAAAATGACAGGTTGCTGAAAAAATTATTGGAATACGACGCCCTTGTAAATGAAATACAAGGTGAAGCCAATGCAAACACAGAACGGGGACTTTTATTACTACCGCGGATAAATTCAATTATTGACCCTCAGCTTCACCACGATTTATCAAAATACTATTTAATAACGCTCGACAGCATGTCAAATGAAACTAAGGAACATTTTTTCTCGCTTGAAACCGGGTCAATTGAAAATAAAAGAGAGTCTATAAAAGAGATGCTGAATATGGTAGTTGTGCAACAAAGAAATCTGCAATTGCAAACCGATACCCGTTGGAAAGAGGCATATGAACTCGCAATTGAGCTTATAAATAATATCAAAAAAGAATATCACCTGGAATAAGATGAATACAGTACAATGGCCACCCGAATTCGAAGAACTGATCGCTGCCCCGCAGCTCACAAACTATTATTCGAAAATGATTTTGTGCGTGTGCTGGAAATTTTTATTCTTCCGGGAGAAAAGACGAATTTGCATTCACATCATCATACTGCATCATTATACTTTATCAGTCGCACTGATTTTATTCGATGTGATGCTGAGGGAAATATAACGGCCGATTCACGAACGATAGCATCGGTTCCCGGTACGGGCTCAGCCTTATGGAATGGGCGCTTCCTTCACATGCTTTGGAGAATATCGGAATGGATAATATTCATGTGATCAGTGTGGAATTAAAAAGACAATGATGATCAAAGAACAGAATATAAAGTACCGTTTGCTGTTAGCCTGTTTTATTTTTTTGATGATAGCGCTTGCGGCACAAAAATCAAAGAAGATAATTGAAAAATCCAGAGACTATCAAAAGAACTGACTAAACATGAAAAAGATCATTATACTGTTTTGTTTTCTTGCCAGTTTGCAAAATTCTTTTGCGCAAGACAAATATATTGACAGCCTCAAAAATGTACTGGCCCAAAGCGCAAAACCGATTGACAGGTTCAGCATCATTGTTAAGATCGCGGAATACAACCTTGTATTAAAAGGAGGCGCCCAGGATTCCACTGTACCTATTCAATTGCTACAGCTGGCGCAGCAATTAAAAAATGATTCGTTGCTTGCTATCAGTTATAATTGGGCAGGTTCGTACCTGGCGTTTGCAAAAGGTGACAATACCGGTGCGCTTGAATATTATTTTAAAGCAATTCCCCTGTCAGAAAAAGTTCGGGACAAAAGAAGAATAAGTTCCCTTTATTTTGATATTGCACTGGTTTATTTTGTTCTTCAGAACAATGAAGAAGCACTTAAAAATATCAGGAAAGGAGGCGAAAATCTACCTGACCCATCTTCTCCTATGTATAACTTTATGCTGGTACAATACCAGCGTAATATGTCGAAATATTATTTGCTCTCCGGGCGATACGATTCTGCATTGCACTATGCGCAGGCATTGACTGAAACAAGTACAACATTAAAAAGCCTCTCATTCGAATACGGGGCACTGTATTTAAATGGATCTACCTATGGAAAAATGGGCGATATGGAAATGGCGGATGTTTATTTCAAAAAGGCGAAAGAAATGACCCACCTTATTCAAAACAGCTCCGGCAGGCTGGATTTTTTTGAAATATATATCCGTTTCCTCTTAAGTTATAAAAGAATAAATGAAGTGTATGAACAAGCTAAACAATTAATGGAGTGGGGCAACCAGAACAATAACAATAATGTAAAATTATCTGCTGCAGGATTTATGCAACAGGTATTTGATTCGCTTCACCAGGCCGATAGTGCTTATTATTATGCAAAAATGAAAGATAACCTGAATGCTTCTATTTTCAGCCAGGATAATATCAATAAAACACAGGCGCTGGCTTTTAATGAACAACTTCGTATCGTTGAGGACAATGCAAAAAAGACAGCAGAGGCACAGCAGCGCAAAGAAAATATTCAATATGCATTGATCGCACTTGGTATCGTAACCTTCCTAATTTTATTTTTCATGCTAAGTCATAGCATTATCGTAAATGAAAAATGGATATCCTTTTTTGGAATACTGGGCCTGCTCATCATATTTGAATTCATCAACCTGCTCATCCATCCTTTTTTGTTAAGGGTAACCCATCATTCACCGCTATTGATGTTACTGGCGCTGGTGGCCATTGCCTCCATGCTGATCCCGTTGCACCACCGCATAGAAAAATGGATCAAAGAAAAAATGACGGAGAAAAACAAAAAAATAAGATTGGCGGCGGCAAAGAAGACAATTGAAAAACTGGAGAAAAACCAAACCAATTAACTATGAAAAAAATGATTTATCTTTTTCTTATTATTATTTTCTTTTCATCAGCCAGCATAGCACAGGTACCTGTTCGTGAAGAACCACGCCACAAAAAAGTGATCGAAAATAAATACATCCGGCTGCTGGATGTATGGATAAAACCGGGTGATACAAGCCAGTTTCATATTCATTCTACCCCTTCGTTGTTTCTTTTTTTTACCAATACAACAGTATGTTCACAAATAAAAGGCAAAACCTGGGTTACAAATAAAAATGTAGCAGGCAATGCTTCTTACAGGTCTTTTGACAACGATACACTGGTTCACCGGGTGAGCAATTGCGATACTGTTGCTTTCCATGTTACTGATATTGAATTATTGTCGGCTTATAAACCGAATGATCTTATTCAACCTTTACCATTAACGGTTCTTTTTGATAATGAGAAGGCAATTGCTTATCGTATCACCCGATCATCATTGAATAAGGAGGTCATCAGCAACCGTGGGCCAATGATCGCTGAACTAGTGAATGGCGGAGTGGTTATTTATTATGATACCGGGAAGAACGCATCGATCAATATAAAAACAGGAAAGTACCTGTATATAGAACCTGGTGCATCTTTTTATTTTACTGCTGAAGAAAAAAAAGAAATTAACCTAGTCTTGTTTGAGATCAAATAATTGAATAATGAAAAAAATAATTATCATAGGCTTTATCCTGTTATCTGCAACCCCCACATTTGCGCAACAGGTTTCACCTGAACAGGCTGCCAAGACCAAAGACAGCCTGGATAAAATATTGACAGTTACAACCGATGCCGTTCATCGCTTCGACATCATCAACCAGTTGCTGTTGAATGACAATGGTTTTTCCGGCAGGATCGATTCAGCCTTATGTATTCAACAACTGAAGATCGCTGAACAACTTCAAAGCGATTCCATGCTGGGTACTGCTTATAACTGGATCGGAACTTATTTTTCTTTGAATAAAGGAGATAACAGCACGGCAATGGAATATTTCTTCAAAGGTATCCCTCATGCAGAAAAAGCAAATGTAAAAAGGAGAATAAGTTCTTTATATTTTGACCTGGCACTGGTATATATCAACCTGCAGAACAATGAAGAACTTTTAAAGAACGTCCGCAAAGGCGGAGAAAATTTACCGGATCCATCTCACCCACTGTATAATTACATGCTATCGCAGTACCTACGTGGCATAGCCACTTATTTTATCAGGACCAACCAGCCCGATTCTGCATTGCACTATGCACGCCAGGATGAAGAGGTAGCCCCCCGGTCAAATAGTTTGATCATGGAATTTGGTGCCCACCGCCTGAATGGGGCTGCCTACTCATTGGCCGGGGAAAAGCCATTAGCGGAGATCTTTTACAATAAGGCACTCATGCTAAAGAAACTGGTAAGGAGCAATTCAGAAATATTGAGATTTAGCTTTGATTACGTTCCTTATTTATTAAAAGATAACCGGTTGAAAGAAGCCAAAGACCAGGCAACGGAATTATTGGACCTGGGAAAGGAGTTTGACAACAACAACCTGAAACTCGCAGGTGCAGGCTTTATGCGACGCATATTTGATACGTTGCACAATAAAGACAGTGCTTACTATTATTCGCGGATGGAAGCAGACATCAATGCCCGGATCTTCAGCCAGAATAATATTAACAAGATGCAGGCATTGGCTTTTAACGATCAAATACGGATCATTGAAGATGAAGCAAAAAAGATGGCGGAAGAAGAACAGCGCAAACAAAATATTCAATATGCATTGATCGCACTTGGTATCGTAACCTTTCTTATTTTATTTTTCATGCTAAGCCATAGCATTGTTGTAAATGAAAAATGGATATCCTTCTTTGGTATACTGGGACTGCTTATTGTATTTGAATTCATCAACCTGCTCATCCATCCTTTTTTGGAAAGGGTAACCCATCATTCACCGGTATTGATGTTACTGGCGCTGGTGGCCATTGCCTCCATGCTGATCCCGTTGCACCACCGCATAGAAAAATGGATCAAAGAAAAAATGACGGAAAAAAATAAAATGATCCGCCTGGCAGCTGCTAAGAAAACCATTGAAAAACTTGAAGGAGAAAATAAAAATACCACTGATCCACTTATCTAATTACAGGCAATATAAAATGATCTGTAGATCCCCGCCTGAACGAGTCAGTGGGGCAGGTGTGGCAAAAAAAAATTAATTTAATACACTAATCAGGATTTTCCACATAAATCATCAACAATGAAGCGATCATCAAAACCCGGGTTAATATTAATTGCTTTCCTGTCAATATTATATGCATGCTCATCCCCGGGCAAGCCATCGTCCATTGATACAGCAAAAGAGAAAATACAGATCAATACCATGCTTGATTCCTTTAACCGGGCAGCGGCAAAAGCCGATTATAAAGCCTATTTTGATTTCTATACTGATGACGCCATCTTCACCGGAACAGATGCAACTGAAAGATGGGAAAAAGCTGCTTTCATGGCATGGGCCAAGCCTATATTCGACAAAGGGCATGCCTGGAATTTCAAAGCGCTTGAGCGTCATATTTATTTTGATCAGACCGGTAGCTTCGCCTGGTTCGATGAACTATTGAATACACAAATGAAGATCTGCAGGGGTTCAGGCGTATTGGTAAAACAGGGAACCGAATGGAAGTTCAAACAATACATTCTTTCTACTACCATTCCAAATGACCAGATCGATTCAGTTATAAAGATCAAGTCGCAGGTAGAAGATTCACTTATCGGCGTATTACAGAAAAAACAATAATGATAATAATCATATCATGGAAACAGCATCATTAAATAAAAAACGGATCGAATCCATTGATGTCGTCCGGGGAATTGTTATGGTCATCATGGCATTGGACCATGTGAGGGATTTTTTTCATGTCACTGCCAATACAGATGACGCGTTGAACCTGGCAACAACTTCTCCATTATTATACGCCACAAGGTGGATCACTCATTTCTGTGCGCCGGTATTTGTTTTTCTTTCGGGCACCTCTATCTATTTACAGAGTTTGCGGAAAACCAAAAAAGCGTTGAGTATATTTTTAATCAAACGTGGCCTGTGGCTGATCTTTGCAGAGTTTGTCATTATTTCATTGGCATGGACATTCGACCCGCTTCTTCATGTGTTGGTCATGCAGGTAATATGGGCCATTGGTATCAGCATGGTCATCCTTGGCCTGCTCATTCATCTTCCTTATCGCATTATTTTAATACTGGGGTTGATAATCGTTTTTGGACATAATCTTTTAGACATACCGGAATCGGCACCAGGTTTTAAAGCAGGTTTCTGGTGGGACCTTTTTCACCATGGATTTTTTGTAATGTATTCTTTCGCCCCCCATTACTATTTTATGATGATCTATCCTTTTGTAGCCTGGACCGGGTTGATGATGCTGGGATATTGCATAGGGATCCTTTTCACAGATAAATACTCTTCTGAACAGCGCAGAAAAATATTATCACGTACCGGGCTGGGCCTGGTCCTGGTTTTTATTATGCTCCGTTTTATTAACAGCTATGGAGACCCTTTTCCATGGAGTACTCAAAAAAATGGTTTACTCACTTTCTTTTCTTTCATGAAAGTACATAAATACCCGCCATCACTGTTATATGTATGCATCACCATTGGCCCTGCCCTGCTGCTGCTATCATTTGTAGAAAAATTTAAAAATGTTTTTACCAATATCATGGCTATTTATGGCAGGACAGCTTTCTTTTATTATATCCTGCATTTTTATATGATACACACGCTGGTTGCAATTATATTTTTTATAAAGGGTACACATACCATGCAGGAAGCCATCAATTCCATGAAAATTTTTCCATTCCTGTTTGTCTTCCCGGGTGAAGGATTCGGTTTGGGTATCGTATACCTGGTCTGGGCCTCATTGGTTATTATTTTATATCCTTTGTGCAAACGATATGATAAATATAAAGCCAGACACAAGGAAAAATGGTGGCTGAGTTATTTGTAAAAATATTGTCGTACTAATTTAAAGGTTCACTATGCAACCAACACTAATATCAAATCCAAAACGGATCCAATCCATCGACCTGTTGCGTGGATTGATCATGATCATCATGGCACTCGACCATAGCCGTGATTTTTTTCACATTAATGGGTTGACAGGAGATCCATTGGACCCAGCCACTACTACCTCCGCATTGTATTTCACACGCTGGATCACCCATTTCTGCGCCCCGACATTTGTTTTTTTATCCGGGCTTTCTGCCTGGCTGCAAAGCCAACGAAAAACAAAAAAAGAACTCAGCCGTTTTCTCATTACACGCGGGCTGTGGCTGATATTTGTTGACCTTACCATCATGTCTGTAGCACTGACCGGGGATATTCACCTGGGATTGTTTGTGCTCGAAACCCTTTGGTCCATTGGCGCCAGCATGGTCATACTTGGCTTATTGGTCCGCTTACCTTTTAACATGATCCTGCTGACAGGCTTGCTGATCTTCTTCGGGCATAACTTATTAGACTTTGCCGAAAAAGCCCGTGGGGGTGTTGTTCCTGTATGGTGGAGCATTTTGCACCGGGTAGCGATCATTCCTTTATGGGGCGATCACAGCCTGTTCCTTTTTTATCCTTTTCTTTCCTGGACCGGACTGATGCTGCTGGGTTATTGCTGTGGCCGGTTATTCACCGACATAGAGCCACAGCGCCGAAAGCAACTTTTATTGCGGATCGGTATTGGGGCGATCCTGTTCTTTGTGGCATTGCGGGCAGCCAATATTTATGGTGACCCCGGCCAATGGAGCCGGCAAAAAAATGCAATGGCCACTTTCTTTTCATTTATGAACGTGCAAAAATATCCCCCTTCCCTGCTCTTTCTGTGTGCTACTATTGGGCCCGGCCTTATTTTCCTGGCATTGGTTAAGAATACCGGGAGCCGGCTGGCAAAGATCATCAGCGTTTATGGCCGGGTACCTTTTTTCTTTTTTATCATTCATTTTTATATCCTTCATATTTGCCAGGTCCTCACCTATCTTTCAAGGGGCCATACGGTAGCAGAAGGCATGAAAGGTGTGCCTGGCTTGCCTTTCAAGTTTGCCCTGCCCGGTGAAGGATACTCATTGCTGACCATTTACGGGATTTGGGTGGCCATCGTTTTATTAATGTACCCGTTGTGTAAATGGTACGACAAATACAAGACCGCCCACAAAGAAAAATGGTGGCTGAGCTACTTATAAAAGCTAAGTACCACAAACGGTTGGCCGCAGGGAAAAATAAAGCCATATTAAGTAGTATTTAAAGAGACATTTTTGAGAAAGGAATCGTTATATTAGTAACTTAAACAGCTGCTTAATAATGAAAATTAAATATAAAAGCAAATATAAAAGCGATGCCATAGACTGGAAAGCTGTGTTAAACCTGAAGAATTTTTTACAAATAGCAATTGGTACAGGCTTAGCCGTATTAGCTATGAAAGGTTTTATGATCCCAAACCATTTTTTGGATGGAGGTATTACGGGTATCTCTATATTATTAGACGCAATATTTCATATCAATATCAGTATCCTCGTTCTTGGCTTGAATTCGATCTTCATTTACCTGGGTTACAGGATGATCGGGAAGACCTTTGCTGTTCAAACCAGCATTGCTGTCGCTTTACTTTCACTGGGACTGATTTTTGTTGAGATCAACCCCATTACAAACGATAAATTGCTCATCGCTATTTTTGGAGGCATATTGATCGGAACCGGTATTGGGTTGGTAATCAGGGCCGGCGGTGTGTTGGATGGATCTGAAGTGGTTGCAGTATTTACGCGGAGAAAAACAGGTTTTTCAAACAGTGAAATTATCATGCTGTTCAATACAATGATCTTTGCTGTTGCAGCTTTTCAATTCGGGATTGAAACTGCGATGTATTCTATTATTACCTTTTTTACTGCAACAAGGGCAACAGATTATGTAGTAGATGGGATCGAAGAATACACCGCCATGAATATTATTTCGGCCCAACAGGAGGAAATAAAAAATTTCCTCGTGAATGACCTTGGCAAAGGAATTACCGTATACAAAGGTGAAAGAGGTTACTTGCCCGGCAGCTTCGAAGTAAAAACAGACACCGAGATCATCGTAACGATCGTAACCCGGCTGGAAATAAAACAGATACAGGATACGATAATAAAAATAGACCCTAAAGCATTTGTGTATGTGCAAAGCATTAAAGAAGCAACAGGCGGCATCCTAAAACCAAAGCACCATGCAAAGTAACCAGCCAATGAAAGAGTTTGTAATGAACTTATTAAAAAGCAAACTTCCATTGTCATATCATTATCATGAGCCTGCACATACGCTATATGTACAGGATAAAACAATTGAAATAGCCACACAGGAAAACTGTACGCCAAAAGAAATTGCACTATTGAGTGTTGCTGCCTTATGGCATGATACGGGTTTCATTAATATATATAAGGGCCACGAAGAAGAAAGCTGTAAACTCGCCATGCAATATTTACCGGGTTATGGGTATTCAGCAGATGACATACAAACGATATGCGGCATGATCATGGCCACCAAATTACCCCAATCACCAAAAAATAAATTAGAAGAGATCATTGCAGATGCAGACCTTGAATACCTGGGTGCAAAAGACGCAGATATCATGGCAGAAAAATTATTCAGTGAATTACAATCATTGAACCCTGCATTGACGAGAGAGAAATGGAACCGTCAGCAAATTTCTTTTATTAAAAATCATCATTATTTTACCCGCTTCTGTAGAGAATACAGGGAGTCCGTAAAATCTGCTTACTTAAAAAAACTGCAGGACAAAGTTTGATCGCATTTTTTTGCAGATTACCCTTTGAAATTCCTGTCAGAACCAGCATTATCGGGTGGTGTCGAAACAATAAATGCAGGATACTACCTATTGCCTGTTAGAATAAATTATTTTTTCATCATAAACTCAACAATGAAACAACCAGTAACAAGCGGTAAATATTATTTTGCTGCAATCGCTTTCATGACATTAATATTTATTGGTTGTAATACAGCTGAAAAAAATGAACCGGTCAAGCCCGACCCCGTTGAAGCCAATATCAAAGCATATTCCCATACCTGGGATGAGATCATGAATAAAGGAAGAGTGGAATTGTTCAACGATTCCAACTTTACAAAAGATGTTGTAATGCATGTAAGTCCCGCAGATCTTATTGGTATAGACAGCGCCAAAGCATATTATTCAAATTTCCTGACCGGTTTCTCAAAAATATCTTTCACTATCAAAGATGTTTTCGGACAGGGAGATAAACTCGTAAAATACTGGAACTTCAAAGGCACACATACAGGCCCATTCTTCGGCATTCCGGCAACTGGTAAAACAGTAAGTCTTGATGGCACAACGCTCGTTAGAATGAAAGATGGAAAAATTGCAGAAGAAAGGGATTTCTTCGACAACATGGATTTCATGACGCAATTGGGATTGATGCCTGCTGCCAAATAAAATTTTTATAAAGGATTTTTATTAAATAAAAAATGAAAGCAAGATCGATCAAAGGAAATTCACTATCAGCAATTCAGGATGCATTAACTGAAAGTAAAAAGGACGGATTTGTTCCAACCCTTGCAATCGTTTTTATCACTACGATTGAAAATGCAGAAGCCCTACGAAGCATGCTTGATAAAGAGAGCATTGCCATTTTCGGGGCCAGCACATCAGAAAAATTTACTGAACAGGGAATGGAACCGGATGATATTGTTATTTTATTATTGGATATTTCAACTGAATATTTCAGCATTGTATTAAAAAATTATGAACCACCCGGTTCTGCCTATGAAGCAGCTCGTCAGGTTGGTGAAGCAGGTATTCAGGCATTTAAAAATCCCGCCTTCATTATTTCATCTGCTGATTTCAGGATGTCGGGAGACGACCTGGTCAACGGCCTGATGGATTCAGCCGGCCAACAGGTTACGGTCATGGGTGGTGTGGCTGGCAACCCGGCTGATTTTTCAGGCATTGTATTTACCAATGATTCGTCCAGTACAGGTGGAATGCTTGCACTCGTAATTGACCAGGATAAAATTGCAATCAATGGCCTCGCTGTTTCAGGATGGAAGCCTGCAGGAACGGAGAAAAAGATCACAAAGGCTGTGGGCTCCTGGATCTATACGATCGACGACGAACCCGCCATGCATGTGATCCAGAAATTTTTAGGGAATGAAATAATAACTTTCGATAAACAGGCTGAAGGCCTGGTTCCTTTAGATGCAGGTTATCCTTTACAATTTCGGAGACCATCAGGAAGTTCTGTGATGAGACCGGTGTTACTCTGGAACAAAGCCGATCAATCAATCATGGTGGGAGGAGATGTGAAAGAATCTGAAAAATTCCGCTTTTCGCTGCCGCCGGATTTTGATGTGATCGATACGGTTATTGAAAGTTCCAGAATAATAAAAGAGAAAGAAATGCCCGATGCGGATGCATTGATCGTTTTTTCCTGTGTGGGCAGGCTGGGCTCATTGGGCCCAATGATCTCGGCAGAAATAGAAGGGTTGGCAGCAACATGGAGTAAGCCAATGGTAGGCTTTTTCTCACTGGGTGAATTTGGGAAACTGGATGAAAGCCGCTGCGAATTTCATGGCACTACAGTAAGTTGGGTAGCATTAAAAGAAAAATAATCACAAATAATAAAAACTTAAAATCGAAAGCATGAACATTTTAAAAAAGATTCTTTTATTTGTTGCATCAACATATATTTTTACTGCTTTTGCACAGTTGCCTGTGGCTTCCGGTGACGACAGCCTGTATGGTAATAGCAAAACAGGGAAATACCTAAACACACGTGGGTTTAAAATGTATTACGAGATCTATGGTGAAGGCAAGCCATTACTCATCATTCATGGGAACGGCGGCAGTATCAAAGACTTTAACAACCAAATCCCCTACTTCGCCAAAGAATATAAAGTGATACTTGCAGACAGCAGGGCACAGGGCAGATCAATTGATACCGGTGATTCATTAAACTACGAAATGATGGCGGATGACCTAAATGCTTTACTGGATGAACTGCATTTTGATTCCTGTTATGTAATTGGCTGGAGCGATGGCGGCATCAATGGTTTATTGCTTGCCATGCGCCACCCTGGAAAAGTAAAAAAGCTTGCTGTTACGGGTGCTAATCTATGGCCAGATTCAACCGCAGTTGACCCGTCTCTTTATCGTTGGCTGGCCGCAGAAGTCGATTCTTTATCTAAAGTAAATAAAACACCTGAAATAAAAAATCAATACAAGCTAATGGCGATGATGACCAAAGAACCAAATATTACTGTAGAGCAATTACATACCATCAAATGCCCCACGCTTGTAATTGGCGGTGATCATGATGCGCTGTTGCCTAAACACACATTGCTGATCGCTGAAGCAATTCCTCAATCTTATTTATGGATCATTCCAAATTCAGGTCATTCAACGCCAATTAATTATTCTAAACAATTCAATGAAACGATTGATGATTTTTTTAAAAAGCCGTATAGGGTTATAAAAGGTTTGGATAGATTGAATTAGGTTATAATAATTTTATACAACCATACACTGAATGGAATAATGAAAGCAAAATCGATCAAAGGAAAATCTACAGAAGAGATCAATGCTGCGCTGGCTGAAATTATGGACGGCAAATTCAAGCCAACTTTAGCCATTGTTTTCTTATCTGTTAAACAGGACAGGGAAGCTATCTCCAGGTTACTTGATGAAAATGGCATCCAGGTATTTGGTGCTACCACTGCAGGTGAATTTATTGATGGCGAAATGGAAGCAGGCAGCATTGTGATGATGTTGCTCGATATGGATCCGGCTTATTTTAAAATAGCATTTCTTAAAACAAGCCCCGAGACTGTTTTAGCAGATGCAAACAAATTAGGTGTTACCGGGAAAGAAACATTTGCCAACCCCGCGTTTATAATAGCCAACAGTGGCGTGTCCCTGGCTGGTGAACCAATTGTTGAAGGCATCATCCAGGGCTTTGGAAGATCTTCCTCGTCGTCAGACGGAGAAGTAACCATATTTGGAGGTAAGGCAGGAGATGACCTGGCTCTTGAATCAACTTTTGTTTTTACGAACGGAAAAAGTAATGAATGCGCAATAGTAGCACTCATTATTGATGAAGATAAAATAGATGTCAGAGGTATTGCTACTTGCGGCTGGAATGCTATTGGCACTACAAAAACAGTTACTAAAAGCGAAGGTAATACAGTGTATACCATCGACGATAAACCAGCATTGGATATGTTGATGAATTACCTGGGCGTTGAGATAAAGCTGGACGAGGACAAGGAAATTGTAACATTTCTAAGCTCCTGGTACTATCCATTACAATTGGAACGTGAAAATTCAGATACTATCATACGAACAGCCATGTTTGCAAATCGTATAGACCGTTCACTCATTTTTTCCGGAAACGTGCCCAAGGGATCAAAGATCAAGTTTGCGCTGCCACCGGATTTTGATTCTATCGACACAGTTGTTGAAGAATGTAAGAGTATTAAGGACGATCCACAGCAGCAAGCCGATGCATTGATCATGTTCTCCTGCGTGAGCAGGTATTTATCGTTTGGGATGGTAATGAAAGAGGAAATAGAAAAGGTGCAAAAAATTTGGGATGCGCCGATGGCCGGCTTTTTTTCCTATGGCGAATATGGAAAATCCAAAAGCGGTAAATATGATTATCATAATAATACCTGCTGCCTGGTGGTATTAAAGGAAAAATAATGAACCAAGCCACATAACTTTACCCGGCTTTATTGGCGTCGCACTCTTGTACAGTAACACAATGATCAACAACATACTTAGCCGCTTCGCTCCCCTCTCCTTTGGAGAGGGGCTGGGGGTGAGGTCAAAAAAACAAATCATGAAAGCAAAATCGATTAAAGGAAAGTCAACAGCAGAAATCAAAGCTGCACTTGAACAAAATATGGCCGATGGTTTTAAACCGACATTGGCTATCTGCTTTATTTCAAAAAGCCAGGACAGAAAAGCCATCTGTGAATTACTGGATACTGCAGGAATGGCCATTTTTGGCTGCACTACCAATGGTGAGTTCATTGATGAAGTAACCGAGAAAGGCTCTGCTGCTATGCTGTTACTCGATATGAACAAGGATTATTTTCATATCTATTTTGAAGAATATCCTGGCGGGAATTATCGTGAAGTTGCAAAAGGCGTTGCCCAAAAAGCCAGCGAAAAATTCAAAT
>JBDTWL010000036.1:0-33922 GCA_040006715.1 Ferruginibacter sp.
TTTTTATTTTTTAGATCATTGCAATAATTGAACCAATCCAGCATCCAGTATCCAGCACCCATCCTACCTGTAAGTTGAAGAAACAGTATAGCTAACCTTGTCATTGATCCTTTTAAAGACCTCCCCGTTAAGTTTTTGCAATTGCCTTTGTTTCCTGTTATTTACAAGCCTTCCTTTTTTATCGTAATACTGCTTTTGTGAAAAATAAGTAATTACATAGTATTTTTTATTGGAAAATGGACGGCTCAGGCCCACCGGTTTGATGGATAAGAATACCAGTGATTTTTTTTCTCCTTCTACAAAATAGTCAAAACTATTTACCCAGGTACAACGGATCGAATGCATTTGGTTAATTAATTCCGTTACAGCCTTACTGTTTAAATTATATTTAAATAAACTATCAGAAAGGCGTTTTTCATTTATTTTGAAATCATAAATATATGTGAGAGAATCAGTAATGATCTCAAGCGAAATGTTCTCAAAAGCCTTATCAGTGAATCCTACGATAAAGGGCTTTTGCTTAAAAAGCTTTGTATAGGATTGCTGTATACTATCAAGTGTGGTTCGGTTTTGTTCATAATATTTGGTAGAGATATTCCTGGGAGAGCAGGAATACAGCACGGTAACAAGTATAGCTATTTTGTATATGATTTTACTTTTCAATGGCTTTCTTTTTTATGCATTGAGAAACACCAAATACGATCTTATGGAGGAATTGAGGTTTTAGCTGCCGCAAGGTCTTATGGCCATAATCCCAGTATATTAAAGTGATCCCTTCTTTTGTTTTCATGATGTCCTGGAGGATCACAAAATGGGTAGGGATCCCGAGTTTGATCTTCTCCTGCTTTTTCTTATGAAGGATCCTGTTGTTAAGATATAAAACAACAATACCTTGCTGCATTTTACGCCTGATATAATCATAGGTATTGCCAACAGAAGGTTGCAGGAGGTCGGTCCCCCTGGCATAGACCTTATAATTCAGTAAATGCCTGACCATCCGGTTAAACTTGGCATAATTTACAGAGGCCCAGAATGTATTCTCATCTCCCGGGTCAAAATGCCTGTTAAAGATATTTACATAACCCTTGAAATGATCAGCAAGGGTTAGGTAGAACATTTGTTCTGCAGGCCTTATATCCAATAACCCTTTGTATTTAAGTGTTCCCGCGGTTTGTTTTATTATTTCTGCCGGCTCAAATGTTGATATTCCTAAACTGGCTTTACCATCTTTATATAATGCCAGCATAAATTTGGCATAGCCGAGGGGATCATCATGTAAAAAAAGGTAGATCAATGCACCATAGCCACAAAAATTCGTGCCGATCCCGGGGTACATGCCCAGGGGCTCGTGAATGTTTTCTTTTATATTTTGAAGGAATGATACGGGATTAATATTTGGCCAATACACACTTAATTCAGGCACTTTTATACCATCTATGAACTTTATTGCTTCTTCCCGGGAGGAAGTAGAAGTTGTGTCGGTTTCACGAAGTTGTTTTATTGCGCCTTCAACATCTGTTGACCAAAAGAACATACACAGCGCCAACAGAAGCTTGCCGTAATTTTTCAGAAGAAAATTCAAATTAACTTTTTATTTACCGGCGAAGATACCTAAAAAGCTTTTTAAAAACAGGATGGGTCCGTATAGTTTAAGCATGGAACATCTTTTTAACTTTTTAGAATTCTGTTTTTATTATAGTTAAAATGGTATGCCAAACGTTACATAAGACTGTAAACGGCCACTTTGATCACAATACATTCCGCTTAACTCCAATGGACCTATCGGGCTTTTGTATGCGAACGTAAGTGCATAGCCGCTAAGGAAGCTTTTAGTTGAAGTGGCATTTCTTTGTGTACTGAAATCTTTCAGTAGCCCATTGATACGGCCAATGATATAAATATTGTTGAATAATGTATAACGCATTCCTAACTGTAAAACTGTTACAGTGGCGGCATTCACTATTGCTTCCTGTAAACCTGCAAACCTTACCTGGTTGCGGAAGTGGCCGGTAATCCCTCCAATGCTAAAGTTGTTTAATATGTTGGGATTATTGGTAAAATTGATCCCTGCCTGTACCTCCGACAAGAAGGTCAGGCGTGATCTGAGGGGAATGAAAAAATTGCCATCCACAGAAAGCCGGGCGTAATTATCGAAATTAAATGCTGATGTTCCTGCAGGTTGCCCGTTTTGAATGATATTAAGCTTTGGCTTTTGATCATAGACCAGCCCGAATTCTGTATTTATCTTAAAACCTTTTTTAGGAAAATAGGTTTGGTCAAGGTTGTTGTAATTTAAATAAGCGTAGCTTTTAAATGAACTGAATCTTCCCTTCGCCTCGAAGACCGACCTGGTAGTTGGATTCAATAAGATAAGATCGAAGGAGGTACCGATGCCCGCTGCTATTTTATTGTTGCCGCTGTTTTGCAAATTGAGATATGTCCTGTAATAAGTTTGCCTGTATGCGCCATCTCTTTTAAAATCATTGTAGGTATTTATGTTAACCCGGTCAATTCGGAAACCGGGGATGACCGCTATATTTTTTTTGCGGCCAAGATATTGGAGGTGCTCAGTTTCAAGTTGAATGGATTCACCCAGGGACAAAGAAAATATGCTTCGTGAATTAGGTATTACAAAATCACGGGCAGTAATATTTAAGTTCGCATTTATCCCCCTGAAAATCGAATAATATAACCCTGCTTTTAAGAAAGTTCCCGGTTCTTCTTCTACAGTGAAAATGATCTTTGCTGAATCAGCCTGCAGTGGCTGTAATGTAAAAGTGATACTCTTATAATATCGCGAGCCATAGGCCCGGTGTATCTTTTTACTGATTTGTGCCGCGGTATAATAACGGGAATCATAAAAATCCATCAGGTGTGTAAAAAATGGACTGGAGGTTTTGTTTAAACCGTTGACTTCATGACTGACAATATAAATGGGTTTTGAATCAGCAGGCTGCTCTTTTCTAACCAGGCTATCCCCCAGTGCATTAATGCTGTCTGCCAGTTTTTTAAATTGCTGGTAATAACTCTTACCCGTTTCATCACCGATGTTTATGATCTCTCGTGTGCTGCCAAAACTTCCCATATTATATTTTGGCAATGGCATATAAATATACATGTCTGTCAACGGGACCTCTTCTCTGAAATCACCTGCTTCTTTGAAAAACGCCATTTGCAGGATCACATCTATCGGGTTTGATATTTTATCTTTTGTTGAAAGCCCACCGCTTACATTGCTGCCGATCGTAATATCCGCCCCCATTTGCTTTACATTTTTAACAGGGAAATTTCTTACCAGTCCGCCATCCACTAATTTCTTATCATCGATCGTAACTGCTGTAAATATGGATGGGATAGCCATGCTGGCCCTTATGGCGGTAACAATATTGCCAGAATCCAGCACTACCAGGTCTCCTGTTTCCAGGTCAGTGGCCATACATTTAAAGGGAATGGGGAACTTATTAAAATCCCTTGTATTGTAAACATGGAAAAATAATTCTGAAAGCTTGATATTCAGTTCCTGTCCCTGTATCAGGCCGGTAGTTAATTGGATCCTGTTATTTATAAAAGGAATGTCAATTGCAAAACGGCTGTATTGATTCTTTTCTTCCATAGACAGGGCACGCAGTGGTATCTGGTTAGACAGGAGAATATCCCAATCCATTCCTTTACACAATACTTCAATTTCTTTTCCACTGTAACCCACAGCATACAACGCACCAAGTACTGCGCCCATACTTGTTCCTGTTATATAATCGATCTTTAAGCCAGCACTGTCAATGGCTTTTAATATTCCTATATGAGCAAGGCCTTTTGCGCCACCACCACTCAGGGCCAATCCTATCTTTGGCCGGACATTTTGCTGTTGCGCCCATGAATTCACTGTGAAAAAAAAACAGCATAGTATGGTTGGAAGAATTTTCACCCGGTACATTAAAAATAAATATTAATATGCATCTGACACTGTTTCTTTTATAAACAGGTTGTATAAAAAACAAACTTAAAATAAAACGGCTTAAAAAAATCATGCCCCTGCTTGCATCACTCTTTTAACTGCGCTACTATTAAAAATAGGTAGTGGTACAGTTTGAATATTATAATTAGTTTTATCTGTCAGGGTGAGCCTGCCTGTCTGCCGACAGGCAGGCTCACCCTGACAGTACGATTTCACCCTGACCCACTACCTAAAAATAAATTAACGTATGTTTTTCAGGGTAATTGCATTTTCAATGTTTAAACATTGTATATTTGCTTATTGAAGTTGGTATTCCGGTCAATTTAAACGTCATCAGCTAAATATGAAGCCTAAATATAAAATGCTGTTAAGAGGGCTCTTGATATTATTATTGGTTGCTACAGGCCTTGTATGGTATATTTTTACCGAAAAGTTTTCAGATACTGCTGAGAGCAAAGCCGATTATACTTTAAATGCAATGAATTTCATTAAAGAATTTCAACAAAACGATAGCCTGGCAAATAAAAAATACACTGAAAAGATCATTAGTATACGAGGTGCCATATCTGAGATAGAAACAGCAGATACATCGGTCAATATAAAAATGGCTGACACGGCAACCGGTGATTATATCATTTTTGCATTCCAGGAGCAGCATCTTGCCGAGGCAAAAAAATTGAAGAAAGGAGATGACGTCTCCATTAAAGGCTCCTGCAGTGGGGCTGTTTACAGCGAAATATTGGAAACAAGATATATCAGTTTTAAAAGGGCTGCACTTGATAAATAGATATTAAATCAACAAAATAAAATAGAAAATGAAAAAAACAAGTTTATTCCTGGCATTGGTTTTCGCTACAGGTGCATTATTTGCACAAAAGAAGACAACAACATCAGCTACCGTCAGTTTTGATGCAACTACCAGCATTGATGCATTGCCAAAAGCTGAAAACAAAACAGCTATTGCTGCCCTTGACATTAAAAAAGGTATATTGGCTTTTGAAACAGCGATTAAAAGCTTTGCTTTTTCAAACCCCAGGATCCAGGAACATTTTAATGGCGCAGGATGGATGGACTCTGATAAATACCCTGTTGCTAATTTCAAAGGATCGATCACAAACCTCGCTGATGTAAATTTTGGTAAAGACGGAATTTACAATGCAGATGTTGAAGGTGACCTGACCATTCACGGAGTAACAAAAACAATAAAAACCAATGCTACCATAACTATAGAAGGAAAAAAGATCAGCAGCAGATCTGATTTTAAAATTAAACTTGAAGACTATAAAGTGAACGGCGGCGCTATCGCAGCCGGAAAGGTTTCAAATGAACCAACTATTTCTGTTTCTGCTGATTTTAATTAATATCGGGGTAATATATAAAAAATGCTTTTGTCTTAAAAGGCAAAGGCTTTTTTATTTCTATGATGTTTCGTGCCAATAAAAAACTCCCGCCTCAAGAGACGGGAGTGATTATAAAATAAGGGAGTAATTATTATTTGATCACTACTTTACCTGTGGCCAAACGTTTTCCGCTTGCATCCCTGAGTTCAACAAGATACACATCAGAAGCAGCATTGTCCATGTTGACATCCATTTTGGTATAAGGCCCTGCAGTTGGGTATTCTTTTTGATAAACCCTTGCTCCTTTACTGTCATAGATATTCAAAGTACGGGCAACATTGCTGGTATAGCTCAAATACCTTACCTGGAACTGTCCTGAACTTGGATTAGGATATATGAACAATGTACCGGAAGCTGCGAAATCAATTTTAGCAGTATTTGATTTTTTACTGCTGCATCCTGTAGTTGTATCAGTAACGATCACATCATAAACACCCAGGTCATCAACTGTTACATCAAACCTGTCGGCAGTACGGTCAGGTACCAAAACACCATCCCTGTACCATTGATAAACATAAGTTGCCGGAAGCGCAATAGGAGGACTAACCGTTGTGTAAAGAGTTGTCCTGATATAAGGAGTAATGCTTGAATAAGAAGCTGCTGTTAAAACAACAACGGGTAAAGCATTTGCAGTAAGAGTAACGGGGTCTGAAGTAACTGCTCCGCAAGGCACTCCTGAAACGATCACATGGAACACATAGCCATTTAAGGAAGCAGAAACAGGCGATATGTTCAAAGTAGCCGTGGTAGCACCTGAGAAAGGAGCTGTATTGTTAACATTCACAAATGGCCCGCCATTGATGCTGACCTGCCATTGATAAGTAATGGTAGAACCGGTAGCAGCAACACTGAAGCTTGTAGCAGAACCTGCACAGGAAGAAACATCCTGTGGCTGGCTTGTAATATTGACCGGGCTGTTCACAGCCAGTATAGCTGAAGCAGAATTGAGGTCAGTGGTACAGGTGCCATTCAATACAACACGATAGAGGTATCCGTTCATAGCAGCAGTGATACCTGTAAGGTTAAGAGTAGCAGCATTGCCGCCTGTTGGGATATTGGTAAATCCGGAACCTGTATTCACCTGCCATTGGTAAGTAAGCCCTGTACCTGCAGCCGTTACGCTGAAAGAAGCAGTGTTGAGTGGCAAACAAATATCAACATTAGCAGGTTGAACAGAGATGGTAACGGGGCTGTTCACAACAAGTGTAGCGCAGGAAGAAGTAACAGTGTTACAGGTTCCTGTTACAACAACCCTGTAAGCACCGGCATTGGCAAGTGTTACAGCATTGAGGTTAAGTGTTGGGTTGGTAGCAGCCGGTATATCGGTAAATGTACCTGCGCAGGAAGCAGCATATTGCCATTGATAAGCAATACCTGTACCCGTAGCCGTTACACTAAAGCTGGCATTGGCGCCAAGGCAAACAGTAACGTCAGCAGGCTGTACACTGATACTGATCAAAGTATTAACCGTTAAAGTAACGGCATTGGAAGTAAGTGGGATAGCTGTACAGCTAAATGCATTGACCCTGTACTGGCGGCCACTCATTGAAACAGTAACAGCATTTAAAGTAAGTGTGGCAGCAGTTTGTCCGGGCATATCAACAAATCCTGAGCCTGTATTTTCCTGCCATTGATAACTGTTGATGGTACCTGAAGTAGCTACCGTAAAGACAGCATTGGAACCTTCACAAACAGTAACATCAACAGGCTGTGTTGTGATGGCAGCTGCATTACCTACAGTAAGTACAGCACAACTGGAAGTTACAGCCGGGGCACAAGTACCGGTTACAACACAACGGTAACCTGTATTGTCACTGGCAAGCGTGATGCCTGATAAAGTGTAACTATTGGTAGTTGCAGCAGGAATATCAGTCCATGGTCCTGTACAGCCTACAGGGCTTGATTGCCATTGATAAGAAAGACCGGTACCTGTTGCAGCAACAGTGAAAGTGGCACTGGAACCCGCGCAGGCAGTAGCATTGGCAGGTTGTGTTGTAATGACCGGTGCTGTATTGACCGTAAGTATTGCTGTAACAGAAGTTGTGACACCACACTGGCCGGTTAGTGTAACTTGAATTAAGGATCCGTTATCACCGGCAGTAACAGCAGCAATAGTATAAGTAGCAGAATTTGTCCCAACGTTTACGCCATTTAAGTGCCATTGATAAACAGTGGCACCTGTTGCAGTAACAGTAAATACGGCAGGATTACCTTCACAAACAGTAATGCTTGCAGGTTGTCCTGTGATAACAGGCCCAACACCAGCCGAAACGATAAAAGTAACTACAGCTGTTTGCGTCACTGTTCCGGCTACACCCTGTATGGTAACATTGTAAGTACCGTTAGCTAAAGTATTTGCATTATTAAGTGTTACGATCACACTGCTGCCGGGTGCCAATGGATTAACATTGAAACTGATCGAAGCACCTGCAGGTACGCCTGAGAGGGCGCTCAGATTGATTGGTGTGGAAAAACCACCATTCGCAGTAGTGCCTAAAAGTACGTTAGCTGTAGCAGGTCCGTTACAGGCGATCGTGGCGGCTGTTGTAGCATTAAATGAAAAGCCTGATAATGCAGGGGTGATAGTGAAATTAGCATTTGAAATATCGAAAAATACATTGCCAACAGCTTCTACTTTTACTCTTGCAGTTGTGGTAGGGGTGTTGGGAATGGTTACTGCTTCTGTCCCGTCATTTGCAGTGCTGGCAAGCAGTACGGTAGGGTAGGTGAGTCCGCCATCTGTTGACAAAGAGATCTTTACATCTGTTGCACTTATGGGCGCTGCAAAAGTACCGGCAACATTCCAGGTAACTGTTTGCGATGTATTGCCTGCATAACTTTCCCCCCCATTAGGAACAGTAACAATAAAAGGTCCTGTTCCCGCAATGGAATTTATCTGATAAACACTGGTCAGCTGGCAGCCGCTACCACCGGTAGTGACGCCACCGCCACCATTACGATTGTCTCTTACCGTTAGCCTGAATTTGATCGCTCGTGCAACAAGCGGGAGGGTTTCCCCTTTTAATCCACCCAGGTTTGGCGGCGGAGGATTAGCCGGGTACCCGGCTAATATGACCGCTATATCCGGAAAGGTCCTGCTACCAGTTGTATATGGAGGGCGTGACCTGAAAAGCGGTGCTGTTGTACTGTTGGCACCATTGTTCCATGCTCCGCCGGTACCAAGGTCCCATTCTTCCCAGCAATAGGTCAATGGATCACCATCGGCATCAGTTGCAGTACCGGTTAATGTAAATGGTGTATTTAAAGGAATGTTTGCACCATTATTATTCATTGAAGTTATTTGAGGGATCGTATTACCGGTTGCAATAGAAACTTTGCAACTTCCTCCCCCTGCTTCTACAAAATTGCTTATTTCATCAAAACTCACTGAATGGAAAAATGCATCACTGTGAAGCTGTATATCATCCGTGGTACAAATGCCGGCATATGCCATGATGGTAGTTCCGCTGCCTACTTCGTAAGCAGTGCCGGCATTCCTGTTGCCACCTCCGCAATTACTGGTAGTGCTGTTGAAAGTATGGTTGCCCCCAAACTGGTGCCCCATTTCATGCGCTACATAATCTATGTCATAGCCATCACCAACCGGGTTAGGGCTTCCCGTGATTCCTCTTGCTTTTTGAGAAGTATTACATACAACTCCCAGTCCTGCCAATCCACCACCACCTGTACTGAAAGTATGTCCAATATCAAAATTGGCAGTTCCGATAGCATTGGTAATTACTGTCTGGCTTTCGTTGATGAGTGTACCTGCATTGTTATTTCCATTAAAAGGATCAGTGCCCGCATTTAAAAACTCTATAAGATTATTATTTGCGATCAATATAAGCCTGATAGCAACATCATCTTCATATACACCATCAACCCTGTTCACAGTAGTAACGATAGCAGCATGTAACAATGCGGCAGTGGTACCTCCAACTGCAACGGCATATTCGCCGGTACAGGCAAGAGCAAGGCGGTATGTATATAATTGTGTTCCCCTGCATGGCCCGGCCAATGTATTGGCTGGCTTATGAGCGATACCAAGATCTTCTGCTACTTCACAAACAAAGCGGTCACTTCTTTTATTATCAGTATTGTAATAACTGATATAATTGTTCACATCACCCCTTGCATATGGGTCGATATAAATATTTCCGTGCACTGATAATATCTGTGCATGAAAGCCGAAGGGCGTATAATCAAAACGTATTGTTGCATAAGGATCATCAATTCCCTGCCCGGCAAATGTTCTTATTTCCGGGAACTTTGCCTCAAGGCCAGGTTCCTGGATGCTACTTTCCCACACATGGAATTTAGCAACAGAGCCATCGGGCATGGGTAACTGTAATACGGGGGCAGACCTGCGATCAATATTTTTTTCAGAGGGTAATGACCACAGGAATGTTCTTAACTGGCCGGTATTTGCTTCAATGGTTCTGAATTTCTTAGGAACAATTACGCGTTTGCCTGTGCTGTTTATCACTTTATTTGAACCGGCATCTGTAAAAAAAGAATTTTGTGCATTCAGTGAAAAAGTAACACTGATCATGCAGATCAGTGTTGAAATGATTTTGTAAAACTGATTCATAATGATAAAGCTTAGTTAGGTAATTTTCAAATCTATTGATAATTTCTCAAAACCGGTGCTTTCCTTTTGCACCTGTTATTAAAATAAAAAACTCCCGCCTCAAGAGACGGGAGTGATTATAAAATAAGGGAGTAATTATTATTTGATCACTACTTTACCTGTGGCCAAACGTTTTCCGCTTGCATCCCTGAGTTCAACAAGATACACATCAGAAGCAGCATTGTCCATGTTGACATCCATTTTGGTATAAGGCCCTGCAGTTGGGTATTCTTTTTGATAAACCCTTGCTCCTTTACTGTCATAGATATTCAAAGTACGGGCAACATTGCTGGTATAGCTCAAATACCTTACCTGGAACTGTCCTGAACTTGGATTAGGATATATGAACAATGTACCGGAAGCTGCGAAATCAATTTTAGCAGTATTTGATTTTTTACTGCTGCATCCTGTAGTTGTATCAGTAACGATCACATCATAAACACCCAGGTCATCAACTGTTACATCAAACCTGTCGGCAGTACGGTCAGGTACCAAAACACCATCCCTGTACCATTGATAAACATAAGTTGCCGGAAGCGCAATAGGAGGACTAACCGTTGTGTAAAGAGTTGTCCTGATATAAGGAGTAATGCTTGAATAAGAAGCTGCTGTTAAAACAACAACGGGTAAAGCATTTGCAGTAAGAGTAACGGGGTCTGAAGTAACTGCTCCGCAAGGCACTCCTGAAACGATCACATGGAACACATAGCCATTTAAGGAAGCAGAAACAGGCGATATGTTCAAAGTAGCCGTGGTAGCACCTGAGAAAGGAGCTGTATTGTTAACATTCACAAATGGCCCGCCATTGATGCTGACCTGCCATTGATAAGTAATGGTAGAACCGGTAGCAGCAACACTGAAGCTTGTAGCAGAACCTGCACAGGAAGAAACATCCTGTGGCTGGCTTGTAATATTGACCGGGCTGTTCACAGCCAGTATAGCTGAAGCAGAATTGAGGTCAGTGGTACAGGTGCCATTCAATACAACACGATAGAGGTATCCGTTCATAGCAGCAGTGATACCTGTAAGGTTAAGAGTAGCAGCATTGCCGCCTGTTGGGATATTGGTAAATCCGGAACCTGTATTCACCTGCCATTGGTAAGTAAGCCCTGTACCTGCAGCCGTTACGCTGAAAGAAGCAGTGTTGAGTGGCAAACAAATATCAACATTAGCAGGTTGAACAGAGATGGTAACGGGGCTGTTCACAACAAGTGTAGCGCAGGAAGAAGTAACAGTGTTACAGGTTCCTGTTACAACAACCCTGTAAGCACCGGCATTGGCAAGTGTTACAGCATTGAGGTTAAGTGTTGGGTTGGTAGCAGCCGGTATATCGGTAAATGTACCTGCGCAGGAAGCAGCATATTGCCATTGATAAGCAATACCTGTACCCGTAGCCGTTACACTAAAGCTGGCATTGGCGCCAAGGCAAACAGTAACGTCAGCAGGCTGTACACTGATACTGATCAAAGTATTAACCGTTAAAGTAACGGCATTGGAAGTAAGTGGGATAGCTGTACAGCTAAATGCATTGACCCTGTACTGGCGGCCACTCATTGAAACAGTAACAGCATTTAAAGTAAGTGTGGCAGCAGTTTGTCCGGGCATATCAACAAATCCTGAGCCTGTATTTTCCTGCCATTGATAACTGTTGATGGTACCTGAAGTAGCTACCGTAAAGACAGCATTGGAACCTTCACAAACAGTAACATCAACAGGCTGTGTTGTGATGGCAGCTGCATTACCTACAGTAAGTACAGCACAACTGGAAGTTACAGCCGGGGCACAAGTACCGGTTACAACACAACGGTAACCTGTATTGTCACTGGCAAGCGTGATGCCTGATAAAGTGTAACTATTGGTAGTTGCAGCAGGAATATCAGTCCATGGTCCTGTACAGCCTACAGGGCTTGATTGCCATTGATAAGAAAGACCGGTACCTGTTGCAGCAACAGTGAAAGTGGCACTGGAACCCGCGCAGGCAGTAGCATTGGCAGGTTGTGTTGTAATGACCGGTGCTGTATTGACCGTAAGTATTGCTGTAACAGAAGTTGTGACACCACACTGGCCGGTTAGTGTAACTTGAATTAAGGATCCGTTATCACCGGCAGTAACAGCAGCAATAGTATAAGTAGCAGAATTTGTCCCAACGTTTACGCCATTTAAGTGCCATTGATAAACAGTGGCACCTGTTGCAGTAACAGTAAATACGGCAGGATTACCTTCACAAACAGTAATGCTTGCAGGTTGTCCTGTGATAACAGGCCCAACACCAGCCGAAACGATAAAAGTAACTACAGCTGTTTGCGTCACTGTTCCGGCTACACCCTGTATGGTAACATTGTAAGTACCGTTAGCTAAAGTATTTGCATTATTAAGTGTTACGATCACACTGCTGCCGGGTGCCAATGGATTAACATTGAAACTGATCGAAGCACCTGCAGGTACGCCTGAGAGGGCGCTCAGATTGATTGGTGTGGAAAAACCACCATTCGCAGTAGTGCCTAAAAGTACGTTAGCTGTAGCAGGTCCGTTACAGGCGATCGTGGCGGCTGTTGTAGCATTAAATGAAAAGCCTGATAATGCAGGGGTGATAGTAAAATTCGTATTTGAAATATCAAAGAAAATATTACCAACAGATTCTACTTTTACCCTATTGGTAGCACCCGGGTTATTTGGGATCGTTACTAATTCTGATCCGTCATTGGCTGTATTTGTTGCAAGCGTAATGGGCCATGTAAATCCTCCATCAGTTGATAAAAGAATGTTCACATTAGCGCAACTCACAGGAGGAGCAGTGGTATTGTTTACAGTCCATGTAACAGTTTGTGATGACAAAGCAACCCATGAAACTGCAGTATTCGGTGAAGAAACCCCAAAAGGTCCCGAAGCAGCGCTGACAGTAACTGCCACGTCAGCAAAAGCAGTTTGACCAATTTTGATCGGAACTGTTGAACTGTAGGGTGAATTATCCCTGACCGTTAACCTGAAGTTTAATGTCCTGGCAACTGAGCTTAATGCTTCTATGTTAGTGCCGGGATCACCACCAGGTAACACCGGAGTAATAAACAAACCGTTGAGGATAGTTGATAATATCGGGCAGGTTCTTGTAGGATTTACCGAAGGGCTGAATGACAACCAGTTTGGACCGGTTGCTTTGGTAGGGCTCGCTACACTGTTTGCACCCGATGTTGTTGCATTATCATTTTGTTCCCAGCAATAGGTCAGAACATCACCGGGGTTAGCATCAGTTGCCGAGCCGGTGAGTGCAAAAGGTGTGCTGATCGGGATAGTATAATTGCTTACCGGTGCTATAACGGGTGTTGCATTGACCGCAGTAATATTAGTGGTTATGGGACAGGTTTTACCTGCCATATTAGCCTGGATCTGGGCGATCGTTGTCTCATGAAATATGTCAATAGAATGTGGTGCAACATCGAAACCTGTGATACCTGCATAACCCATGATGGTGATACCGGAACCTACTTCTTTATTTTGCCCCGAGCCTTCTAGGTTATGAGAAAAAGTATGGTTACCACCCATTTGATGGCCCACTTCATGCACAACATAATCAATATCAAAATTATCACCCATTGGAATTCCATCTGCGGGAGAAGTGATGCCTCTTCCTTTTGTTGATCCTGTACCGGCGGCAGTACCATCTACGCAAACACAACCGATACAACCGGCATTTCCACCACCACCCGAAGCGCCAAACATATGCCCAATATCATAAGCAGCGTTATTAGCAGCAAGAGGTGTTCCTGTACCTGTGAGTGTAGTATTCAGTGCAATTTGTAATTGCGTATTCCAGTTTGCAAGTGTAGTATAGGGATCTGTGGCGGGAACATAATAGATCACGTTCACTGTTTCTGGAACAAGGTTTAGGTGAATTGCCAGGTCTTTTTCATAACATCCGTTACAACGGGTAAGCGTTGCATTATAGGCTGCTAAAACCAAAGCAACCTGGGTAGCGTTGAAAGCACCAAAATAATTTGAGTATTCACCGTTACAGGATTGAGCCAAACGCATGGTCTTTAATTCTCCTGTATTGCTTTCCGGCTTCTGTGTGCTGGAGATCTGCGCATTCAGATCAGAAGCCATTTTTTTATCTTCTGTTGAACATGTCCAGGGTAATTGGCCCGGGGTCCTGTGAGATTTGAACGCAGCATACACTGTATGATCCTCTGAATATGCTTCTATGAATTCATTTTCTTTATCCGCCCTGAAAACCATTGTTTGAATACCCCGGGGAGAAATGCTCAATTTTAAAGTTGCATACTTATCCGTAATGCCTTTACCGGAATAAGCCCTGATCTCTGGAAATTGAGCCTGTAAAGCGGGTTCAAAGTTGGAAGCTTCAAATACTTCAAATTCTTCAATTCCACCATCAGCTGTTGGTAAAGAGATGACTGTCGAATGCCTGGAAGCATGGTTGCCAACGATTGAAAACAGTTCTTGTCTTAAAGGATCAATATTTAAATTAAATAATTTGAACACTTTAGGAAAGGTGAGTCTTGTAACAGCTCTGTCTGTAGTGATATTTCCACGGCTTTCACTGTTTACAGACCAGTATTTGCCTGTTTGTGAAAATCCGAGGGTTGTAACCAATGCAAACAATAGTGTTAGGAGTAAAGTTTTTTTCATGCAATTGCGTTTTGATTGATTTAATTAGGTTGTAAATATAATATTATAATTCAAAAAAAACGCCGGGGGTTATTAAATTCAGGATAAACGGATTAAAATTTTGTATAATGCCCTTTACCGCTTTAAGAACAGGCGGTTGAACGGAAGAGGGAGGACTTTTTGGCCAAGAGGAGGATCCGCAGATGATCAATGAGTACTGCCAAATTTAATAAGCTTTAAAGAATATGTTTGTAATAACAAACCTGGTCATTCAGTAATTCTTTTTCAAATCCCATTTTTATAAGATAAGATTCATGTTGTTTGTTAAAAACATGGGTATAAACAAGCCGTTGTATGCCATGGGAAGAAAGGAATTGTTTTTCTTTTTGAA
Organism: Ferruginibacter sp.; assembly: GCA_040006715.1. Lineage (GTDB taxonomy): Bacteria > Bacteroidota > Bacteroidia > Chitinophagales > Chitinophagaceae > Ferruginibacter. The sequence goes on from JBDTWL010000036.1 coordinate 15,000, forward strand.
AAAGGAATTTGCCAATTTTATAATCCCTGTATTTTGGTGTGGTATAATTTATTTTCACTAGAGCAGTTCCATCTTCCATTATAGTGGCCACAAATATATTTGCAATGACCATATCCCTTAAAACAACAAAGTTGACATTGTTTGAGTGCTCAGCCGGATCATATTCGGGGAAATAGGCTTTAATATCCTTTTGATAAAAAGATAAAAACTTATGGATCAGTTTATCATCTTTATTGAATTCCAACAGGTCGAAGTTCTCATTTCTCCTGTATATTTTAATGAGGTGGTATCCATTAATTAAAAGCAGGATGGTATTGGTTAAAATGATGGGGAATGCATTTATCAGTATTCCATACACAATAAATGCCAGGCAGCCCCAGGTATTCAGCCACCTGAATTTAAGGTCATTACTTACCAATAAAGAAATTGCAAGCAGTACTGAAGCGGTATATCCAACTATTAAAATAATTATTCCAGTCATTTTTTCCGGGCTGCTCTTATTGCTTTTTGCTGGTATCTACATTAATGGCAGCAGGAGTTACTTCAGTGGCTTTGGTATCTGTTGCTGTCTTAGTTATTGTTGTTGGTGCTATTACTTTTGGGGGAGCTGAATTCAAGGGTGCACCAACTGCTATATCACACCTGTGCCCTGGTTGGCCATGCGGCGGGTTCATGCCGGGAGCTGTTTTTACAGGAACAGCGGTAGTATTCATCACCACGGGTTGTGCGGTATTGGTTGCTGTTGTAGTTTTTGCCGGCGCAGAATTCAAGGGTGCACCAACCGCTATATCGCACCTGTGGCCAGGCTGACCATGGGGGGGATTCATGCCTGCTGCTGTTGTGCTGTTACCGGCATTGGCAGTGGGGGTAGAAATTGTTTGTGAAGGCGTTGTAGAAATTGTTGTTGCAGGAGTGGTAGTTGCAGCTGGTATAGCCTGCGGGTTAATTTGTACCGGCTCAGTAGCTACTGGAGGATCGGAAACCTGGGTACCGGCGTTTGTATGAGTTACGATGCTGCTGTCAAAGGATATATTTTCCGTAGATGATTCAGCGCTTTGACATGCTGCGAAAAGGACACTGCAGATAATGGCAGCAATTAATGTATTTCTCATGACCAGTTTGATTTTAATTATAAAAGAATATGGCACACATTAAAAATAAGAAATAAAAACGGCAATCTTTAAAGTGGAAAATATTCGGTAGTGGGTCAGTTTGAAATCGTACTGTCAGCCTGAGCCTGCCTGTCGGCAGACAGGCTTGTCGAAGGCATTGAGTTTACTGAATCCGGGTTCGACAAGCTCACCCTGACAGATAAAACTAATTATAATATTCAAACTGTACCACTACCAAATAATTTAAATTATCGAATGTAAAAAAATAAGTTGTAACCGTTCATCATAATAGCGCTTCCATGCAGGGATGCTTTACTTATTTTAATAGCTTAATTATCAGCCATGAAAAAATTATGTTTTCTTTCCATCAGCTTATTATTTGCTGCATCAACTGCTTTTGCACAGTTCAGGAACGACAATGTTCTATATAAAACAGTTTTCCCCCAGGATCTTTGTACAACATTGCAGCATGAGAAGAATTATCTCTTGTTGGATGTACGTTCAAAGGGTGAGTTTGAAGATACTTCATCATCGCCGGGGTATAATCTTGGCCATTTAAAGAATGCTGTCAATATTAATGTCAGGGAACTGGGCAACAGGCTTTCGGAAATTGCTGCATATAAGGACCAGCCGGTCTATGTTTATTGTTCTCACAGCCAGCGCAGCAGGCGTGCAAGTAAAATGCTTACGGATAGCGGCTTTACCAATGTAACAAATATAAACGGCGGTGTTACTGCCATCCGTCAGTTACCCGAAGATAACTGCGTGAATAATTACCTGGTTACGAAAGTGGGTTATGATATAATTGCTTTGTCAAAGCTTTGTAAAAAACTTGCTGCAGGTGACAACAAAACATTTATACTTGATGTGCGCAGTGATTCTGCCTTTCGCAGGATTGACCTCAATGCCAACGTAAATTCATTTGGCCAAATTAAGAACAGCGTAAATATTCCTTTGGCTGATCTTCCAAACAGGCTTGCTGAAATTCCGGCCGGTAAGGATATTATCGCGGTTGATCTTTTTGGTGATGATGCGGCCAGGGCAGCCGCTATCCTTCATGATCATAGTTATAAAAATGTTTCAACACTGCTGGAAGGAATGGATCGTCTATATTTTACCGATAGTAGGGACCAGGCCTGTTTGAAAAATTATTATACATCTCCTGTAAAATATACAATCATGAACAGTGCCGATTTCAGGCGTTTTACAGAGCAAAATACAGATTACCTGGTGCTGGATGTCAGGCCACTGGAGGAGTTTGCAAACAGGCACAAAGAATACTGGAGAAATATCGGGCATATTGTTAATGCCGTAAACATTCCATCATCCGAACTCAAGGATAAAATAATTGAAATTGAAAAATACAGGAACAAGCCGGTCTTTGTATACACTTTTTCAGCTGGTAAGGAAGCACATGAAGCAGCAAATGTGTTGGTTAACCGGGGATTTACAAATGTGAATATACTTGCAGGAGGATTGTTTAATTTACGCTGGACTTCGAACAATGTACCGGGCAATAGTTCGCTTTCAAAAATGGTCACTGATATACCGGCAGAGAATTTATGATCATTTAAATGAGCACGAACTCTTCTTCAATTAATTCATGAAAATTGTTTTCAGAATTAATGATCCATGCAGGTAACTCCTGTGGAACGATCTTCCAATGGTTATCGGTCTTTTCCATGTTGAAAATGATACGGTTACCACGCTCATCAATTACATCAACTGTAAATAGGCCTTCTTGTTTTCCATTGGGTTTCCTGAAATTGAATTCCTTTAGTTTTCCGTCTACTTTTATCAGTTTTGTGAACTGTATATTCTTAATAAATTTTAATTCCATGAGGTAGCTTTCAAACAAACTTAGAACAATAATCATAGATAGAAGCCGAAAACTGGCATATTGGGGAAAAAATAAGAATTTTTTAATTTTTTTTGTATTTTACACCAGATATACTCATAATTCACATCCTCTGTAAACAGTAGCTTTATCTGTAGGTTTCTACAGCTTTACCATTATCTGCTTTCGAAAGATCAATACCATCTCCAACAGAATGATCAACCCCACAGAATAATTGACCTTATTTTCCGTTAAAGGAAATGATGTATTATTTAAAAAGTTGATTTATGAAACATTGTTACATGTTAGTATGTCAAAAGTACCTGTTTTGCGTCCTTTTGATAGCTGCCGGGCATTCATTACAGGCTCAAACATTTCCTGGTAGTTTTTCGGCATCGAACGTGGGATCCGGATGGGTATCACCTGTTGGAGCTGCTTTTAATAATGCCGGCACAAAATTATTTGTATGGGAAAAAGGAGGAAAAGTATTCCTGTGTAAATGGAATGCTTCAACCCTGGTATATGATAAGCAGGCAACTCCGGTATTGGATATTTCACCCGAGGTGGGCAACTGGAGGGATTTTGGGTTGACTGGTTTTGCCCTTGACCCGGATTTTGATAACAATGGTTTGATCTATCTTTTATATGTAGTAGACAGGCATTATCTCATGAATTTTGGAACCGGTTCTTACAATGCTGCCACCAATCAATATTATGCCGCCACAATCGGAAGGATCACACGCTATAAGACGATTACCAGTGGCAGTAATATAGTTGCAGACCTTGCAACCAGGACAATTTTACTTGGCGAAACAGCTTCCAGCGGGCCCGCGATCTTATATGAATCACATGGCGTAGGTACCCTGGCATTTGCTGCTGATGGAACTTTACTTGCTTCCGCCGGTGATGGCGCCAACTACAATGGAAGCGATAATGGCAATAATTCAGCTACTTATTATGTACAGGCACTCAGTGATGGGATCATCCGTGCAAATGAAAATGTGGGAGCCTTTCGCTCCCAGATGATTAATAGCTATTGCGGAAAGATCTTAAGAATAGATCCTGTTACGGGTAATGGTGTTTCCAGTAACCCATATTATAATGCTGCAACACCAAGGTCTGCCGCTTCAAGGGTATGGGCACTGGGGTTACGGAATCCTTTCCGCTTTTGTGTAAGGCCAAACACAGGATCCACCAATCCGGCAACGGGAGATATCGGCGAGATCTATTTAGGGGATGTTGGTATGAATACTTACGAGGAACTTAATATAATAAAGGAACCAGCTTCTAATCTCGGTTGGCCCATATTTGAAGGAATAACGGCTTCATCACTTTATGTACCACTTGGTAATACAACTTATAATAAAGATGAACCTAATCCCTTATACGGTATAGGGGGATGCACACAACAATATTTTAGTTTTAATAATTTAATAAAGCAGGCAACGGGAGATAATAATCATACGATTTATAACCCATGCAATGGCTCAGTAGCAATAACCAGCCCCGATAATAACCGCTTCTTTCACCGGGTGCCGGCTTTGGACTGGAAGCATGGAACAGACAGCGCCAGGGTCAAAAAATTCACCGGTAATACTTTAGGAATCTCGATGGTTGGCACTGCAGGCTCTGGTGTTACAGGTTCTACCTTCAGGGGGAATTGCGCAGTAGGAGGTACCTGGTATAACGGCAACATGTTTCCCGTACAATATAAAAATACCTATTTCCATGCCGATTACGGGGCAACATGGATAAAGAATTTTAATGTTCAGTTTGTTGACCAGGTGCAAAGTCTGTCTGATTTTTCCAGCGGCTGGTCCGCAATTGTTTGTTTAGTGGAAAATCCTTTGGATGGAAGCATGGTATGTGTTGACCTGGGTGCTAACCTGGTAAAAAAAGTTGTTTATGGAGGCAACCAGTCACCGGTCGTAAAAATGAGTTCCAATATAACTTATGGTCCGGCCCCCATGACCATAAACTTTACAGGCAATACCTCTTATGACCCGGAGGGCGCGGGTATAACATATTCATGGAATTTTGGTGATGGCTCAGCTGTTAATACAACTCCCAATCCTTCCCATACATTTACCACCGGTAATGGCAACCCGAAGAAATTCGTGGTCAAGCTTACTGTTAAGGACAACCTGAATGCTACGAGCGTGGACAGTATCATTGTATCAGCCAATAATACACCTCCCGATGTACACATTATAAGCCCTGTAAATAATTCATTTTATGACCTGGGATCTGATACAACATATACCCTGCAGGCAACTGCTATAGATCTTGAACATCATTCCAATGAATTATCCTATGTATGGCAGACTGCATTGAAGCACAACAATCACCAGCACCCGGAACCACTCGATACCAATAAGGTAACGTCAGATGTGATATCCAGGATAGGTTGTAACGGGGATGATTATTACTGGTTCATAAAACTAACGGTGACGGATGCTGCTGGGCTTTATGGTATTGATTCCAGTTACCTTCGCCCGCAGTGCGGCGGGCCCCTGCCATTAACACTGAACGAGTTTAAAGTTGCTGTACGCGGGCAGGCTAATTTTTTAAGCTGGATCACATCAGAAGAATTTAACCTGAAGAACTTCCAGGTACAGCGTAGCTATGATGGAGTTAATTTTGAGACCATAGGAACAGTAAAGGCACTTATGAATGCGGGCCTTAATAATTATGATTTCAAAGACGAAAGTTTCCTGGATGGCTATATTTATTACCGCTTAAAAATGATGGATGTTGATGGGAAATTTGCTTACTCATTTGTAGTAAGGGTTTTCACCGGGACCAAAACAAACAGCGGATTAACAGTTTCACCCAACCCCTTCAAAAATGAATTCTTATTTGCTGCGAAGTTTAAAGAAGCAGGAAAGATATCCCTTAATTTCATTGATACGAAGGGTGCGATCGTAAGGTCTGTCAGTAAAAAAGTAACTGCCGGGCTCAATAGTTTTGGCATTGATAAATTGGAAGGGCTCCCAGCAGCTGTATATATCCTGGAAGTAAAACAGGGAGATGAAACAAGAAAAACAAAGGTCATTAAAGTAAACTGATCGTTCTTTTATATTATTCAATTGCCCCGCAACGATCGTCGCGGGGCAATTTTTTTATAAGGCTGATGTTAATGCTTAACTTTTATTCATTTTACTCATGTCCATGTGCAACACATTCCATCGATGACCATCCAGGTCACTAAAGCCACAACCATACATCCATCCCTGTACTTCGCCTGGTTCATGAAAGATGATCCCGCCTGCTGCTGCTGCTTTTTCTGCCATTTCATCTACTTCCTGCCTGCTCTCAGCGTCATAAGAAAGCAAAACCTCCGTTACTTTTTTTGTATCTGCTATTTCATTGCTTGTACAGCTTTTAAAAAAAGGTTCTTCTAAAAGCATTACCACTACATTTTTCTGGCCCACCATCAGGCAGGCGGTAGTATCAGTATTTCCCGGCCCGGGATTGAATGAAAACCCCATTTTTATAAAAAACTCTTTTGAGCGCCTGATGTCTTTTACCGGGAGATTGATCCAGCATTCTTTTATCATTTTTTTGTTTTTAAATGTTATCCTACTCTTTATGGATTTTCGGGTACTCCTTTTATTTTAATTTTAAATAATATTCTCTTTTTTGTTTATGAAATTTTTCAATACAATTCCGTAATAATACACGGGGCATTTTTGCTGCATATTTGTCAAGGAAACCCAGTAACTTTTTTTGGTCCTTATCACCTGCAAAACGGAGCATCCATCCGGTAGCCTTGTGCACCAGGTCTTCTTTGTCATTGAGTAAGATCTCTGCTATCTTATAAGTATCGTTTAGATCTGATCTGCGAATAAAATAACAGGTGCTTAAAATGGCGGTACGCCTCTTCCAAAGATCTTTTGAACGGGCAAGCTTATACAAAATGTCCCGGGGCTTATCATACAGGTAACTGCCGGTCATGTATAAGCAACCAAGGTCAACCAGGTCCCAGTTGTTTATCCTGTCATGCCTTTTCATATAAAGGTCAAAAAACTCCTTTCTGCGGCTGTCCGGTATATTTTTATCGCGGGAAGCTTTATCCATGATACTTACTGCCCCCGCTCTTACTTCGTGAATATCGCTTTCCAATAACTTTTCAATTTCTTTTGACGGCATGTCGATGAATTCTTTTGCAAGAGCAAAAATATTACCCATGCGCACTCCGATAAAAGTATCCCCTTCTGCATAATCACCTGCGCCTGTTTTAAAATAACGTTGGATCTTTTTCAATTCATCATCTGACTGTAATTTTTTTAGCCTTTCAATAAAATGTTTTGCATTTAGCTCAATAGCATTTCCCGTCTTTTTAATAGTTGCCATCGGATCGTTGTTTTGGCGGTATTCTTAATTTTCTCTACACACATTTATAACCCTTTAAAAGCACGCTCTAATATGGCAAGTTCAGGTTTTCTCATCTTGAAAAGCGCTTCAGTTACCCTTTTTGTTTTCTCTTTGTCTCCGCTATTCAGCATGTCGATCCAGCCTGTGGCAACAACCTGCCAGGAAACGCCAAATTTATCTTTAAGCCATCCACAATAGCTTTCCTGGCCCCCTTCGGTTAACTTATTCCAGAAATGATCGATCTCAGCCTGCGACTCACAATTAATAATTAATGACATCGATTCATTGAATTGGAATTGAGGTCCGCCATTGAGGCCAAGGAACTCCTGCCCGTCCAACCGGAAGCTAACGGTCATGACAGACCCTTCCGGTTTTTTGTGAAATTCAAACCCTTCTTTTCCGTAACGGGTAATCGCCCCGATACTGGAATTTTTGAAAATGGAAGTATACAGTGCCGCTGCTTCTTCTGCTTCTGAGTCAAACCAAAGACAATTGGTGATGCGCTGGTTAATTGTTGCCATTTTTTTGTTATTAATTGTTACTTGATAGAATTACCATAGCAAATTTAAAGTGCAGCATATACAATTTTCGAGTGGTAAAACGACAATTTAAGGGGGTGATCACGACAGCCCCGGTTGTTCAGCCTTGATTATTCTTCTTTGCAATAACAATAAGATTTATTTGGGATGTTCCATCGCCTTTGGGATAGTTTTTCCTTTCGAGGAATATCAATTCAAAATTATTTTCTTCCAGCCATTCCCTTAAGTAATTTTCTTCGTGATAATAAACATACATTTTGTATTGCCCGTCACTGCTTGTTTCATAATTTGATTTGTTATAGTCATCTTCTATAATGCTGAAGTATAATATGCCATCATTGTTTAGCAGGAAAGAACAGTCTTTTATGAATTTCTTACAGTCCTCCTTCGTTAAATATGGCATACAAAAACCACAGAGGACCGCATCATACTTAGTGGTCAAACTATCAATGGCCCTGCAATCCATTATCTTAAAATCGGCTGCCGGATTATTTTCTTTGGCAAGCCTGATCATATTCGGAGCCATATCGATCGCTTCAATTTTAAGATCGGGACGCTTAGACAATATATACCGGGTGATATTTCCCGGACCACAACCAATCTCAAAAATACTGGCATTGGGTTTTTCAACGAGCTGGCAAAAACGATCATAGCTATCATTATACAGGTCCATATCCATGAATTTATCCTGGTAGATCTGCGCAACCTTGTCCCAGGTCTGGAATGTTATGTTATAGTTATCCATGTTATTTATGATCTTTTTCTGAATGCCAATCTTTTCCCATAAGTGAGTTGCCGCCATATCCATTCCATGGGGCCATAATTAAAATACTTGAACCACCAGTTGCTGTAGATTACCTGGGTTATGTAAATCGCTAAAGCGATCGGGATAAAAACAGTTGGGCCAATATTTCCTCCTACACCAAAACCAACGCCATAGAAAATGCTAATGCAAATAATTGTTTGCATCAAATAATTGGTAAGTGCCATCCTGCCTGCAGGTGCAAGCCATTTCCATTTGTTATTTCCTTTTGTTCTTATCCACATCAAACATACTGATGACACATATGCAAGGCTCAGGGGAACTACGCTCACTGCATATGAAACAGTATGCAATAATCCCAAAGGATCGGGAGGACGCTTGCCGAATACCTCAAAGTAAGCCAAAGCCAGGCTGCTTGGGATACCGATGATAAAACCCCACTTGCGTAATTTTTTAAACATGCTGCTGTATTGTTCAAGATTGGCATAGATCATTTTTCTTCCTGCATATAATCCAACCAGGAACATCCCAAGCACTTTTGGAATCCGATTGCTTTCGATGATATAACCATAGCGGTAAAGATATCCTGATGCCTGCCAGATCCGCCATTCTTTCCACCCACTACCTGCTGTGTAAAGATATTTGGCAAAACTTTCATCAGTAGGCAGCCCGTTCTTTTTGTCGATCGATTGTCCAATATCATCAAGAAATGCACCTGTCTTTACATGAAGCAATACTTTAATGATATCAATTAATACCGGTGATGCTACTAAAGCAACAGCCCAGGTCAATAATGTTTTGTCTGAACATTTCCTGAACAACGGTAAGATAAGTCCAAGCAATGCATATAATAACAGGATGTCTCCTTCCCATAACAATACTACGTGTGCTGTTCCTATCAGTAAAAGAATAAATAAACGCCGGTAAAATATTTTTAATGGGTTTATTCCTCTCTGTTCATTCCGGGAAAGTATGATCGTGAATCCGATGCCGAATAGTAAAGAGAATAAGCTATAGAATTTTCCATGTACAAAAGCAAGCTCAAGAAAACCCAACAACCCATCTGACCTAAAAGTTGGCAGCGCTTTCATTTGCTCCATGCTGTAAAATCCATAACCTGTAAAACCGAAAACATTGTCAAGTAATATTCCTAAAATGGCAAATCCACGCAATACATCAAGTATGTCTGATCGCTCGGATAGATTTACAGGGCTGGCATATTTCATGTTAATTATTTTAAGGTCATATATTTAAGCCGGGGATATTTCCATTCCATGGATATTGATTGCAAAAGATCAGGCCCATGACCTGTAAATTATCTAATACAATTTTCGAGTTGGTTAGAGAGGTATTTAGTTTGAATAGGTTGGATCAATAAATCATTTTGTATAAATAGGTTCACTGATCCAAATATAATAATAAACTTATTTGTTTATGTAAGCAAATATAGGAGTAGGTGCCACCATATTCCACAACCAATTGCGTTGTGCCAAATTTATCGCAGTGTTTTGATCAGCCTTTTCTTTTCCAATTCTGCACTGACTGCCCGCTGTAAATACAGTTGTAATTTTTTTAATTGTGTTTGTATGTTAAAATCGTAGTTAAGATTTTTGTCTTCATCCGGGCCAAGTTTTTCGGTAAAATAAAAATTATTTAAATTCTTTAGCATCGTATCCTTTCCCATCCTGAAATAAATGCGGTAGAACACAGCACGGTCAATATCCATTGTTTGTATTTGATCTTTCCCATTGACCTTTTGTTTATACTGGGGTTTTTTTAATTCTTCTTTTTTTATTTTATCGGAATTGCCGAGATAGAATCGCCAAAAAGAATCATTAACGATCTTCGGTGCTGAATAATCGAAGCAAGCATCCTTTTTTGTTATATATGTATTTCCCTTGTCGATCCAAAAAATATACGAGGGGAAAAACAAGATGTTTTGGGAACACATTGGCTCATCGGTCTGGGAAGATAAAAAACAACCGATACAGTACTGTTGGTAAATGCAAATAGTATCAATTCCCTTTTTAGTAAGATCCTTTGCATATTTCCTGACAACGGAATCAAGCTGCGGTTGTGAAAGCTGGCAGGAAGCTGAGTTGAAGATCAACTGGAATAGAATAATGGAAATTAATGTAGCTGTTTTCATATATTAAAATTCAAAAGCCGGTTGTGAACGGATCATTGACTAAAATATGCTTTTAATGATCATAGCTGACCACTCTTGATATTTTCCATGAATCCCCTGTTTTTCTCCAGATCATCAGGAACTTGAAAGTGCCCACCTCTTCCTTTCCATTTTCTATATGCCTGAACTGGTGTGTTCCGGTCTCAATGGCTCCATAGTCTTTAAGCGGGTGTACTTCTAAAGTGCTTTTTACCAGTTGCCGTGTCAGTTTGAATTCTTTTTTAAAAGTGTTTTCAAAATTGTCAAAAACTATTTTATAAGGAATTAAACCTCCATTATCCTGGTACCATTCAAGGTCTTCTGTAAACAAGGGTTTAAACAAATTCATGTTCTGTGTATTGAAAGCGTTGAACAAAACGCTATCCATATGTGCGATCTCATTGAACAGGGATTGGGATGTTGGCGCAATTTTTTTTTCCTGGGCAATTACAGGTATATTTATTAAAGTGATTAAAGCGATGATCGCCAGGGCCGGTAAAAATTTACGTAAATACATGATCTTGATCTTAGTTTCTCAATAAAGGAACGACATTTCCTGCATATGGTTTAAATATGTAACGGAATTATAGTTGTGTGTACATCATACATATCTTTGATAGCTTTCCCCATATCTAAGGATTTAACGTTATAAAATAAGTTATTGATCCATTACAAATGAGATACCGGAATTGCCGGGTTGTAGTGATCAAAATGCGTTTATTAAATTTTTTAATAAAAGATCTTTTCAGCAATGATCCTGATCTCATCACCCACTTTAATGAATTTCCCCGTTTCTGTTGAAGGCACCAGGCAATTAACAGTTAAATAATAATGATGTCTGTATTTACCTAAAGTTGACCATTCGGGTTGAGTTGCTGCACGGTGCTTTGCAAAGGTCTTTGGAAAAGTATGGGTCACCTCGCCCGTTTCAGGATTGCGTGTTGGGACCACACACCTGGCGCGGGGGCTTATTCCAAACACGGTGACATCGCCGATCTTAAATTCAATACCCCTTCCTTCTGTCGAAAATAAATGGTCTTCCCAAAAAGCAGGAACGCCCTCTATTTCAATAGTAGCCCGGAAGCGTTTTCTTGTTTCATCAAGATCAATGTTATTGTACCATTTAGAAACAGTTTCCAGGCTTGCCGTTGTAAGAACAGTTAGCCCACTGATATCAGGTATGTCCAAAAAACGGCCGGTAGTATCACGATGAAAAATGACCGGGATGCCGAAATATTCAGACAGGTAATTTTGAATGGACTTTTTTTCTTTTTGTAAATGAAATGGATGCCAGCTGTTTTCGTCCTGGCGACGGAAAGAAATACTTTCATTTTCAAGATCAAACGTGGTACGCAAATTATGAACCAGTGGATTTGTTTTTCCAATGATGAAATTTCCTGCTTCATCGCTGATAGCATATTCCCTGTCATGCAAAATGCAGCCACCTTCAGATATCATTGCTTTTTGCAGCGAAATGCCATCCAGTGATTTTACAGGGTAGATGGTTATTTTGCTGAGTGTTGGTTGAATGTTCATGCTGTGCCGGATGTTGATTAAAGAAACGAAATATTCTTTTGATAACAAAGCCAACTTGTACCGCAGGATGCGGGATCAATATGCTTTTTAAAATGTTCAATAACGTGATGTGGCACAAGCGTGCGACGCCACTGAAGTTTGGCTTTTTATTATTGCCCGGTAAATAAATAATATTATTCTGACTGCTATCCCTTTAATGATCCAGGACAATTTATTGCCCCGCTTTTAGTATAAAATAAATTCCCTCCGAAGACTCGGAGGGAATTCTCTTTAACCCTTAAAACAACCAACATGAAATCAGTTGAAATAATACTTATATATACGTAAGGGTCGGGTAAAAGGTTTGAAATTCTTTGATTTATTTTTATTATTATTCTTAAACCCCCGGTGTTTTTGAAAGAAATAAGTCTTCTAAAATCCGGTCCGTTAACCCCTTTTATGTTAAAGCCAGTTCTAACACCTGGTTCATCGTTTTAACATAATGAAATTTAATGCCCTTGATGAACTGTGGGTTGATCTCTGTTACGTCCTTTTCATTGTGCCAGCACATAATGATCTCTTTTATGCCCGAACGCTTGGCGGCCAGCACTTTTTCTTTGATGCCACCTACCGGTAATACCTGCCCACGCAGGGTGATCTCACCAGTCATGGCCAGGTAAGGCTTTATCTTCCTGCCAGTAAAAGCGCTTGCCAGCGAGGTCATCATGGTAACACCTGCACTTGGGCCATCTTTTGGCACAGCACCTTCTGGTATGTGGATATGTGCGTCCTTCTTATTGAATGCAGATTGTTCAATCCCTGCTTTTTTCGCATTGGCTTCCAGCCAGGTCAGGGCCGTACTGGCGCTTTCCTTCATTACGTTTCCGAGGTTACCGGTTAGTTTCAACTCTCCTTTGCCTTCACTGAGTTGTGCCTCGATAAAGAGGATATCCCCGCCCACATAGGTCCAGGCCAGGCCTACTGCAACACCGGGCATATTGGCCATTTTATACAATTCATTGCTATAACGAGAGCGGCCAAGGATCTTTTCTATATCATTGGGTGTAATGGTTGCTTTTAGTTTCCCTTTCATCACCAACTCTTTGGCCTGGTAGCGCATCACGCTGGCCAGCTGGCGGTCGAGTTCCCTCACACCGCTCTCACGGGTATAATCGGTTATGATCTTTTCAAGCACGGGATCACCCATCTTAAATGAGGGAGGGTTGCTGGAGCCGCCAACGGTAAGACCATGCATTTCCTTTTGCTTGGGTACCAGGTGTCGTTTGGCGATCTCGATCTTTTCTTCAATAGCATAGCCACTAAGATCGATGATCTCCAGCCTGTCACGCAGGGCTGGCTGGATGCTTGCCAGGCTGTTTGCAGTTGCAATGAACAACACTTTACTCAGATCATATTCAAGTTCGAGGTAATTATCATAAAAACTATTGTTTTGTTCCGGATCCAGAACCTCCAGCAAGGCAGAGGATGGATCGCCACGGTTATCAGTGCCTACTTTATCGATCTCATCGAGTATCATCACCGGGTTGCTCGATTTTATTTTTCGTATGGATTGAATGATCCTTCCCGGCATGGCACCGATATAGGTTTTCCGGTGACCGCGTATCTCGCTTTCATCGTGTAAGCCACCGAGGCTTACCCTCACATATTTGCGGCTGATGGCAGCAGCAATGCTCTTGCCGAGACTCGTTTTACCGATTCCGGGGGGGCCGATGAAACAAAGGATGGGGCTTTTCATGTCGCCCTTTAATTTCAGCACTGCCAGGTATTCCAGTATCCGTTCTTTTATTTTATCCATGCCGTAATGATCATGATCCAGTATCTTTTTTGCTTTTTTAAGGTCATAGGAATCTTCGGTATATTCTTCCCAGGGCAGATCCAGCATCAGGTCCAGGTGATTGTACACTACAGAATAATCAGGTGTGGATGGATGCATGCGTTCCAGCTTTTCAACACCCTTGGTGAACATATCTTTTGCTGCAGCCGGCCATTTCTTGGTCTCGGCTTTTTTCTGCATTTCTTTTACCTCGGCAACGTTATCACCACCCAACTCATCCTTGATGGCTTTCATTTGCTGTTGCAGGAAGTATTCACGTTGTTGCTTATCCAGTTCTGCACGGGTCTTGCTGGTTACCTTATTTTTTAGTTCGGCATATTGCAATTCTGTATGCATAAGGTTCATCAGCAATTCTGCACGTGCCTTTAGGTTGCTGATCTCGAGCAGTTTTTGTTTTTGCTTCAGGTCGCTGTTAAGGTTACTGCTTACAAAATGTATTAAGAAAGACGGGTTCTCGATATTCTTTAAAATAATGGCCGCTTCACTCGGCAGGTTGGGAGAGAGGCCAACGATCTGTCCTGCCAGGTCCTTGATGCTTCCCACCATAGCTTTAAAATCGGGATCGTCAGAACTGCTTTCATCTTCCAGTATCCTGATCTTTGCTTTAAAATATGGGTCTTCGGAAATGATCTCATCAATTTTAAAGCGCCTGCGCCCCTGTATGATGATGGTAGTGCCGCCATCGGGCATCTTGATAAGTTTTACGATTTTTGCAACAGTACCGACATCTTCCAGGTCGCTAACTGTAGGTTCTTCGATATTGCTGTCTTTTTGCGCTACAACACCTACCAATTTGTCAGCCTTATATGCATCGGTAACAGCCTTGATGCTTTTGTCACGGCCCACGGTAATTGGTATCACAACACCCGGGAAAAGCACGGTATTCCTCAGTGGAAGTATGGGTAAGGTATCCGGTATCGGTTGCCCTTCGCCGTTTTCCTCGTCATCTTCATTCAGTGGTATGATCGGCATGAATTCCATTTCCTCTTCTGCAGTATTCAAATAAAAGGTATTATCCATAGTTTTTTGTTAGAAGTCAATTTGGCAAAAATAGTTAGTTAATAGCGTAATTTTTGGGTGGATGTTATATTTGGCAAGTATAATGCCAGTTAATGTGGGGATGTGAGAATATGTAAATGTAAAAATGAGAGGATGTGAAAGTGCAAAAGCAGCTTAAGGCTAGCGGCCACAGTTCCACATCCTCCCATCTTTAATTGTATTTTTGCACGATATGCAGATAGATTGCTCCAAAAATGAATTATTGATCCTGAATAAAATAGGAGATGCTGCCCGTGCAATGAACATGGAGTGTTACGTTATTGGGGGTTTTGTAAGGGATAAGATCCTCGGCAGGCAAACCAAGGATATGGACATTGTTTGTATCGGGGACGGGATAAAGCTTGCTGAAGAGGTTGCAAAAAGAATTAACCCTGCCCCACAGGTTAATTTTTTTAAGAACTTCGGAACGGCGCAGATAAAATTCCACCTGCCCGATACCGATACTGTTTTCGAGATCGAATTCGTTGGGGCAAGGAAAGAATCATATAATTATGAAAGCCGCAAGCCTTCTGTCTCAACGGGTACTTTAGAAGATGACCAGGACCGCAGGGACTTTACGATAAATGCGCTTGCGATAAACCTGAATGAAAAAGGTTTTGGAGAATTGCTTGATCCATTCGGTGGTATAAAGGACCTGGAGGCTAAGATAATAAAAACCCCACTGGCGCCCGATCAAACATTCAGTGATGACCCACTGCGTATGATGCGGGCGATCCGTTTTGCTGCACAACTTGATTTTGTAATAGAAGCAGGAACAATGGCTTCGATCTCGCACAATGCAAAAAGAATAAAAATAGTGAGTGGCGAACGCATAGCTGATGAGCTGAATAAGATCCTGCTGAGCAATAAACCTTCTGTTGGTTTTGACCTGTTGTATAAAACAGGCATCCTGGAGATCATTTTTCCGCAAATGGTGGCGCTTGCAGGAGCTGAATATATTGACGGCATGGGGCACAAGGATAATTTTTACCATACCCTGCAGGTGGTTGACAATATTTGTGTAAATACGGATGACCTTTGGCTACGCTGGGCAGCAGTATTGCATGATATTGCAAAACCCCCGACCAAAAAATTTGAAGAAGGGCATGGCTGGACATTTCACGGCCATGAAGTAGTAGGAGGCAGGATGATACCCAAAATATTCAGGCAATTAAAGCTTCCGCAGAATGAGAAGATGAAGTTCGTGCAAAAGATGGTGGAGATGCATCTTCGGCCAATCAGTCTCACCAAAGAGAATATAACGGATGCTGCTATACGAAGGCTGATATTCGATGCGGGAGAGGACCTGGAATCACTGATGATGCTATGTCGTGCAGACATCACTTCAAAGAATAAACAAAAGGTAAAAAGGTATTTGGAAAACTTCGAGCTGGTGCTGAAACGATGTACGGAAGTGGAAGAAAAGGACCATATACGAAACTGGCAGCCACCGATCAGTGGTGAAATGATCATGGAGCAATTTAACCTTTCACCTGGCAGAACCGTGGGGGTACTTAAAAACGCCATCAGGGAAGCCATTCTTGATGGGATCATTCCGAATGAATATGAAGCAGCACATAAGTTTATGATGGAAAAGGCTAAAGAATTAGGCGTTTGAGGTTTGAAGTTTGATTTTCGAAGTTAAAAAACCCCGAATATCAAACCTCGAACTTTTTTATTATTTTTGAATTATGGCAATATTAAAATTCAGGGCATACTGGGAAGACGATGAAAGTACATACCGCGATGTTGCGATAAAACATTCGCAGACCTTTCATGACCTGCACAATGCAATTTTAAAAAGTTTTGAGTTTGACAATAAGCACAAAGCTACTTTCTACCGAAGTAATGACAGCTGGCAGCGTGGCCGGGAAATTTCTTTGGAGAAATATGACAAGGAATATAAGGCTGAGCCACTCATCATGAATGAAGTTAGTATTGGCAGCGAGATCAAAGATCCCAATCAAAAATTCGTATACGAATATGATTTTAATAAGAACTGGCATTTCATGGTAGAGCTTATTAATGTAGATAAAGAAGAGAATGCAAAGATCACTTATCCAACCTGTGTGCGTACGGAAGGAATTGCTCCTTCGCAATATGGCACCAAAGGCCTTGTTGACAGCCGCCTGGCAGAAATGGAAGATAAATACGACCTGCAACCCGAAGCGTTGAAAGATGGTTTTGGTGAGGAAGGAGAAGAAGGCGAAGGCGAGACCGCAGAAGCAGAAGATGATACCGTGCCGGATGAGGCGAATGACGGATTTTAATAATTTGGAAATGATTCAATTTGGAAACCTGTCTGCCGACAGGCAGGTTTGAAAATGTAAGACTACTTCAAATTATTTAAAATCAATTTCCAAATTGGCTCATTCTCAAACCTGCCTGTCGGCAGACAGGTTTCCAAATTAAATAGTTAGAGTTCTTCACAAACTCCAAACTCATACATGAACAAGACCTGCATCATCATCGCGGGGCCAACAGCAGTTGGGAAAACCTCCATAGCTTTAGCAATTGCCAGGCATTTTTCAACGGAGATCATTTCAGCCGACAGCCGCCAGTGCTTTAAAGAATTGAATATCGGCGTTGCAAAGCCCACAGCAGCTGAATTGGAGGGCATACATCATTATTTTATCAACTCACATTCCATTCATGATGATATTTCTGCAGCGGATTTTGAGCGCTATGCTTTGAATGCGGTTGAAGGTATCTTTTTAAAAAATGATATTGCGGTAATGGTTGGCGGAACGGGCCTTTATATTAAGGCTTTCTGCGAAGGCATGGATGAGATCCCTGCTGTTGATTCCCTAATAAGAAATAGCATTATCACTGATTATAATAATAAGGGTATTGATTGGCTGCGTGAACAAATAAAAAATAATGACCTGGATTATTTTAGTAAAGGGGAGATAGAGAACCCACAGCGCATGATGCGTGCACTGGAAGTAAAATTATCTACCGGCAAGTCGATCATATCATTCAGGTCAGGTAAAAAAGAAAAACGTGATTTCAATATCATAACGATCGCGTTGGAATTGCCAAGAGATATCTTATACCAGCGTATCAATGCAAGGGTTGATGATATGATGAAGGCCGGATTATTGGAAGAAGCAAGGTCTCTTATTCCATTCAAACACCTGAATGCACTGCAGACAGTGGGTTACAGGGAACTCTTTGATCATTTCGACGGTAAATATTCTTTGGAACGTGCAGTTGAATTGATAAAACAAAACAGCCGTAATTATGCTAAGCGGCAGCTGACATGGTTTAAGAAAGATCCATCAATTAACTGGCTGGCACCTGGTATGAACATTATGTTAAAATACCTCGGTGATAAATTTGGAAACCTGTCTGCCGACAGGCAGGTTTGGTAATGAGCTAATTTGGAAATTGAGTTCAAATTATTTGAAGTTGTCTTACATTTTCAAATTATTTAGAATTTAAACCCGATCGTCGCCACAACATTCCCCTGCCGTTGTTCAACATTTGCAAAAGTATTCGCCCGGTCTTCCAAACGGTAGGGAAAATTCACATCTTTTTTCACCCGCTGTACATAGGTAAGGTCCACAAAAAATCCTTTGTTGCGGTAACCAAGCCCGCCACTGAGTAACATTTGGCTGGACTTAAGCGCCGCTTCTTTATAAGGATTGCTGTAATAAGCAAAACCAAGCCTCGCCATGATGATATTGAATTTCAATTCTCCACCGATACGAAAATTAA
>JBDTWL010000037.1:0-33814 GCA_040006715.1 Ferruginibacter sp.
GAACAACCAGTATAGAAAGTGATAATAATAATTGTGCTGCTTTTAAACCCACACTACTCCAGTCAATTGCTAATAATGTCATACACCAAGCCCGAAAGCTAATTTTTAATTGTTATGTAATTTTCGTTCAAAGGTTTAAGTCGTTTAAAACCGGTCAAAGGTTTTTTATCTGAATTTCGAGGTTACAAGTAACGTCTTAAACCTTTAAATGACTTAACGTTTTAAACGTTCTTTATAATTTCATCAACGAAGCGGCAAAGTTACGTGCCTCCCCATCGCTGTCAAAATATTCCTGTAAGGTTGGCTTTTCTATAAAGCTGATACTTTGCATGGCTTTTTCTACCACTGCAGTGATATCCAAAAAGCCGATACGGTTCTTTAAAAATGCCCATACGGCGATCTCGTTGGCTGCATTCAATACACAGGCAGTGTTCCCGCCTTTCTGCAATGCTTCTGTTGCCAGGCCCAGATTCCTGAAAGTTTTATAATCCGGCTCCTCGAAATTGAGTGCAGGATATTTCCTGAAATTCAACCTGGGATAACTGTTTTGCAAACGCTCAGGGAAACCAAGTGCATATTGAATGGGGAGCTTCATATCCGGTAATCCCATTTGTGCTTTGATGCTTCCGTCTTCAAACTGAACCATGCTGTGAATGATACTTTGCGGGTGTATGACCACTTCGATCTGATCGGGTTGTAAATTAAATAACCATTTGGCTTCTATCATCTCAAGCCCTTTATTCATCAGGGTTGCAGAATCAATAGTGATCTTTGCTCCCATACTCCAGTTGGGATGTTGCAGGGCATGGTCGCGTTTTACATTTACGAGGAAGTTTGGTTTCTTTCCCAGGAAGGGGCCGCCACTAGCTGTTAAAATGATCTTTTCAATCGGATTGCGTGATTCACCGACAAGGCATTGAAAAATGGCTGAGTGTTCACTGTCAACAGGTATGATCGGCGCCCGTTTCTCAAGAGCCATCTTCATAACAATATCACCTGCCACAACCAGGGTTTCCTTGTTGGCAAGTGCAATGACCTTCCCTTTTGAAACTGCTTTTAATGTTGGCTTTAAACCGGCAAATCCGACTATGGCTGCCAGCATGATATCATATGTATCAAAATCCGCTGCTTCTTCAAGTGCATCTTCCCCACAAAATACTTTCACATCCGTAGAAGCAAGTGCTGCTTTTACTTTTTCATATTTTTTTTCATCTCCTATCACAACTGCATTGGGTAAGAATTCCAATGCCTGTGCTATTAGCAGGTCTTCTTTTGTCTGTGCAGTTAGTATCTCAACCTCCATCAACTCCGGGTATGCTTTTATCACTTCCAGTGCCTGTGTACCAATTGAACCCGTAGAACCAAAAATGGCTATGCGTTTTTTTGCATGCGCTTCTGCCATATCAATATTTTAAATTAATAAATCAATATATGTGCGGCAATTTACAGTATTATCCCTGTAAAGCTGCATACGTTTTGATAAAATTAGCAAGTGAAGCCAAAACGCAGGAGGGCAGGTTACTGGCCAGATCAGCTGCCTGACAAATTAAATAAAATATACCATTGTTCAGCTCAAAAATACGTATGGGTCAGTTGCTAAAAGGAATTACCCTTTTTGTTTCATCCGATGCCAGTGCAGCTTCGATCACCCGCATCACATCCAAACCATCCTGTGCAGGAACAGGGAGTTTTTTCCCTTTTGTAATGGCTTCATGTAAATCATTATAAAACTCCATATAATTACCTTGCAGGGTTTCCACTTTTGCCCTGGTTGTTCCACCGTTAACATTGAGCGTAAGTACACCAGATGAAGCTGCCGGCTCCGTACCCCAGTCATTTGTGCCGGGCCTTTGTCCATTTTTTAAAATATCTTCCTGTATATCTGCCCGTTGTTTGATAAATGAGCCTTTAGTGCCATGCAATGTATAGGCAGGTATTGGTTCTTTTACAAGCAGGCTGGCTTTTAATCGCACCATAAGCATTGGATAAAAAAGGCTGATATCGAAATAATCATTTACCAGGGAACCCGGCCTAACGGTTTTCAAAAAACCAAATACCGACAAGGGCATCCCAAAAAGGAACAATGCCTGGTCAATAAGGTGCGGACCCAGGTCGTGTAACAAGCCAGATCCGGGTATTGCTGATTCTTTGTGTTGTTTAAGGCTCAATGCCGGTTTAAACCTGTCGAAATGGAATTCAGCTTCAATGATGTCGCCCAGTGAGCCTTCCTCCACAATTTTTTTAACAGTTTTAAAATCACTGTCGTACCGCCTGTTTTGAAAAACTGCCAGTTGCCTTTTCATTGTTGTTGCAATATCTATAAGTTCTTCAGCTTCACTAACGGTAACGGTAAATGATTTTTCCACCAGTACATGTTTGCCTGCCCGCAAAGCCTTTTTCGCAAATTCAAAATGAGTATGATTGGGGGTGTTGACTATTACAAGATCAATCGCTTCATCGGCAAGCATGGAATCAATTGTATCGAATGAAATTATCCCGGGATATATTCCCCCTGCTGTTTTTTTGGAACGCTCCCACACTGCATATAAATTAAACCCGGGATGGGCCTGGATGAAAGGAGCATGGAAAACGAGCCCGCTCATGCCAAAGGAACAAAGTGCAGTGTTTATAACCGAAGCGCCCACACCCCCTGGCCCCCTGAAAGGGGAATACATCTTATTCATGACCTAAATATAATTTTTAATACCAGCATTAGGAAAATCAAAAAGTAAAAGAAGATCAAATCATTAATGACAAAGTTCCCCCTTTAGGGTGCGGAGGGGGTTAATACGGGTACAATAAATGGCTGTAAGGCCTCTGCGAGGTTCCTGTCATTTCCCAGCCTGGCAACTTTATTCTGCCCGCCAAGTTTTCCAATGCTTTTCATATAATCTACAAATCCGTTTTTCTGTATGGCTGTTATTTTTAGGGTCTGTAAAATATTGCCGCTGATCAGGTCATCGTAATACACATTTTTCTGCCGGAGGTTGTCATCTATTTTTTTTGCAAATGCCTGTAGGTCATTTGGGGTATTCTCAAATTCAATGAACCATTCATGGTAGCTCTTTCCATTATCAGAACTGATATGTGGTGCCACAGTAAATTCTGTCAGTTTTACATTTTCTTCTTTTGCAGCACTGAGTATGGCCGCTTCCACTTCTTCAACGATCACATGTTCCCCAAATGCAGATATATAATGTTTCGTGCGCCCGCTGACAACGAGCCTGTAAGGATCTGTTGACAAGAACCTGACCGTATCGCCTATGTTATAGGCCCACAGGCCCGCATTGCTGCTGATGATGAGTGCATAATTCTCTCCGACTTTCACATCTTTCAGCATCAGCCTGGTTGGTTTTTCATTCCCGATCTCTGCCAATGGAATAAATTCATAAAAGATGCCGCTATTGGTATTCAACAGCATGCCCGGCTCTTTTTGTGAATCCTGGAATGCAAAAAAACCTTCGCTGGCCGGAAAAAGTTCGATAGTATCAATATCGCGACCAATGCTTTCCGTTAGCTTCGCTTTATAAGGTTCATAATTCACTCCTCCCTGTACCATGACGCTGAAATTGGGGAATAGCTCTCCTATTTTTTTTCCTGATTTTTCCATCAGCCGGTCAAAATACATTTGCATCCATGGAGGTATGCCACTGATAAGTGTCATATCCTGGCTGATCGTTTCAGAAACGATCTTATCAAGTTTTTCTTCCCAGTCTTCTATGCAATTGGTTTCAAAAGACGGGAGTTGATTTGCCCGGAGGTATTTGGGAACATGGTGGTTAACTATACCGCTTAGCCTGCCTGTTGGTATCCCTCCTACTCTTTCGAGCACAGGTGATCCGCTCAGGAAGATCAGTTTACCATCAGCAAATTTTGTATTGCCTGTTTCTGCCATATAGCAAAGAAGCGCATTACGGGCAGTGTTGATATGATTTGGAATAGAATCTTTACTGATGGGAATATACTTAACACCACTGGTGGTGCCACTTGTCTTGGCAAAATAAAGCGGCATTCCTTTCCATAGAACGTTGTGCCTGCCTTCTTTTATTTTTTCTATATAAGGTCTGAATGCTTCATAATCCCGTACCGGGACATGTTGTATAAAATCCTCATAGATTTTTATGGAACTGAAATCATGTTCCTTACCAAATTCTGTTTTGCAGCCTACCTTAATGAGTTGGTTAAGTATGCCCTGTTGATCAGCAACGGCAGTGATCATTTCCTTTTTTATCTGCCTGTATATATAATTGGCAAAAGGTTTTGCCAGTAAGGACTTTATCTTCATTTCATTACGCTCTTAAATACAATTTATAACTAAATCAAAATTAAACAACCCCGCTCATGTAAAACTGTTAATTACAATTACAAGGCCATTCTTTTTCCAGGTCAATCACCGTTACAACTACCAGCTCATTTTCATGGGGTGCAAATACTATTCTTACATGTTGTTGATCATGGGTAATACCCTCCAGCGGGTAGGATATACCCTTGGCATCATTTTCCACCTTATCGTAATTGATCCCACCCCGTTTTAAGATCTCTTTTACTTCGGATTCATCAATATGCCTGCATTCCATACGGCAACGGGCATGTTTACTATAAGTAATGGTACTGGTATTCCTGTCAATCGGCTCTTTTGCGCCAACCGGCATTTCTATATTTACCGGAACATGAACGGGCTTTCCACGCTGATTTTTTTTAACCCAAAAAAACAGCAATGCAGCAGCAATGAGGGCAATAAAAGGTAAGTATTTTCTTTGCACAGCACAAAGATAGGTAAAAGGTTTAGGGCAAAAGCTTACTGCAAGCCTTCCTCTTTATGCATTATACCCTTTACCCTCTTCCTTTTACCTTCCAGCTTTTACCTATCTTTGCGCCGTGAAAACAGTAGCCTTACATACATTGGGGTGCAAGCTAAATTTCAGCGAAACGACCGCCATGGGCCGTATGCTTGAAAATGATGGCTTTGTAAAAAAGGATTTCGATGAAGTTGCTGATGTTTATGTAATAAATACCTGCTCTGTCACAGAGAATGCAGACAAGGAATGCAGGCTATTGGTACGGCGTATCCAACGAAAAGCACCTGGAGCAATGGTAGTCATCACAGGTTGCTATGCCCAGTTAAAACCCCAGGAAATTGCTGCCATCCCGGGAGTTAACCTGGTATTGGGTGCCGCAGAGAAATTTAATATCGGTACCCATCTAAAAGAGATCACTAAGAACGATACAGCAAAGATCTGTAGTTGCGATATAGAAGACGTGAATATTTTTACTGCTTCGCATTCAATTCATGAACGCACCAGGGTATTTTTAAAAGTGCAGGATGGCTGTGATTATAACTGCAGTTTTTGTACGATCCCCCTGGCACGTGGGAAAAGCAGGAGTGATAGCATTATGAATGTTTTGGAAGATGTGAAAAAGATCGCGGCAGGCGGTGCAAAAGAGATCGTGCTCACCGGTATCAACCTTGGGGACTTTGGCAAAGGATCTTCAGGCGGGAAAAAACATGAAGAAGACTTTTTTGATCTGGTACAGGAGCTTGATAAGACCGGGGGAATTGATCGTTTCCGGATATCATCATTAGAGCCAAATCTTTTAAGCAATGAAATAATTGAATTTGTAAGCAATTCAAAAAAATTCATGCCGCATTTTCATATTCCGCTTCAGAGCGGGAGTAATAAAACGCTGGCAGATATGCGCCGCCGTTATAAGAAAGAATTATATGCTGAGAAAGTTGGGTTGATCAAACTGCTGATGCCACACTGCTGCATTGGTGCAGATGTGATCGTAGGCTTCCCCGGCGAAACTGGTGAGGATTTTAAAGAAACAACCGATCTTTTACAGGCGTTGGATATCTCCTACCTTCACGTATTCACTTATTCCGAAAGAGATAATACCCATGCCTTATCTTTAAAACCGGTTATTCCCGTTCATACACGTCATGAACGCAATAAGATACTTCGAAACATCAGTTACCTGAAAATGCAGGCATTTACCGAAAAGCATATCGGCCAGACCCGTAAAGTATTATTTGAACACGTAAATAAGAACGGGATGATGGAAGGTTATACAGACAATTATATCAAGATCACTACACCGTATAAGAAAGAATGGGAGAATGAGATCGTTGAATGGGTAGTATAATTTATTTGTTTGTTTATTAGCAGTTACTAGAAATTTGAAAAGCCACACTAATTTACAAGACCAGTAAACTAAAACACATTCCAATCTTTCCCTTCCAAAAATTTCCGGAATGAACTTTTACGATAAGCTTCCTGCAATCCTTCCAGGTGGCGGTCATGATGCATATCGGTACCTACATAGGATATTAGATCATTCTTCAATAAATAAGTTGCAGCTTTGAATGCTTCTTTGCCATAGTAGCCGGTGAGTGACAAAAGGTTTACCTGTAACAAAAATCCGAGGTCTTTCAGGTGGTGAAACATTTTATAATTATTGTAATAATAAGGATAGCGTTCGGGATGCGCTAATATAGGAATATAGCCTTCTGTAATGATGGCAAAAGACATTTGCTCAGGGCTATTGGGCATAGTTGCATACGAGAATTCAGTAAGAACAATATTATCCCTGATCGTTAGCAACTTTGATTTATTTTGTAATAATTCAAAGAAATAAGCATCCATCATATATTCAGCAGCTGCAGAAACTTCAAAATCAATATTCCTTTTTACCAATTCATTTTTTACCAGCGTCAAAGCTTTATTGATACTTTCAGCATCATTCCGGTACATATCACTGATGATATGTGGTGTGGCAACCGACTTTGTAACGCCAAATTCCATCAAACCTTCTATCAATACAATGGAACTGTCAAGATCAGGAGACCCGTCATCTATCCCGGGTAAAATATGCGAGTGAATGTCTGTGGTAATAGGAAAGTAGTTATTACCATGCTCTTTGGGTTGTTTGCTTTTAAAGAGGGAAAACATAGATCAAAGTTACTGGTTCTTTGCCAGAAGATAATGGCAGATATGATTGTTTCCTGTTATTATTTTTTAAAAAACTGGTTTAGCTTTATCAGGGGTTTTAATATGGAAACAAAGAATGCGAATGGAATGTCGTTCTTTTTCATTGCAAGAAAATCCCTCCTGTTTGCCCTGAAACGGTGATGCATATTCTTATTGCTTTGCCCGCCCATCCTCATTTTCACGATAAGCTTGGGAAGATAAAAAGAACTTACTTTGTTCTTATAAAGATACCGTGCCATGAATTCGTAATCAGCTGCTGTATAGTAATGGTTCTGGTAAAACCCATAATTTTCGACAAGCGATCTTTTAATATAAAAGGTCGGGTGGGCCGGCATCCAGCCATACCTGAAACGGGATCTTTTATATGATTTTCCCTTCCATATCCTCATTATCTTATTGGTATCGGATGCTGATACATATTCAAGATCGCCGTAAACAGTCTCTACGTTATTTTCTTCAAATGCTTTTACGATACTCTCTATCACATCGTCATCAACCAGGATATCATCACTGTTTAAATTACCTATGATATCACCTGTTGCCATTGCCATTCCTTTATTAATGGCATCATATATTCCACGATCGGTTTCTGAAATATTCTTCGCAATATGAGATTTGTATTTTTTTATGATGTCAAGTGTATTATCAGTTGATTTACCATCTATAATTATATGCTCAATATTATGGTGGCTCTGTTTTATAACAGACTTTATGCAGTCTTCCAGGTATTTACCTGAATTATAAGTTACTGTTATAATGGAAACTTTCATGCCTTTTAAAAACAATTTATATGATACATCCCACGCCGGGCGGGATTGCAAAATAATGGTATATTAAGCTTCAAAAATCCGATCCTTTATTTTCATTGCCGGGTTGCCGGCATATATCCCGTAAGCTACAAGTCCCGATGTTGCCACTGAACCAACTGTCAGCAGCGAATATTTACCGCAAACAACTCCCGGGCAAACGATCGCATTGGCTCCTATCCAAACACCTTCTTCCAATACTATAGGCTTTACAACCAGGTCAAATGACCGCTTCGTATAATCATGGTTTCCTGTCAGCAGAAATGCTCCCTGTGATAAGCATACATTGTTTCCAATACTTACTTTGCCAAGGTTATCGATCCATACATGTTCACCGATCCAGATATGGTTACCCAATTCAAGTAACCAGGGATATTTGATGTTAACAAACGGTTTTATAAGTACCCCCTCTCCAAGCTTTGCTCCAAATAACCGCAACAAAGACCTTTTTAGTCCATAAAAAGGAAATATACCCGACTTAAAAAAAATGGTATTGACCCAATACCAGGCTAGCCGCTTTAAAAGTGAGCCCGGCTTATACCATTTATTATTATATACAGACAGGTCTGTCGACATAGGTCATTTTTTTGTTGTACTTGTTTCCTCATTTTCTTTGTCCTGGCGGTTGAAGAGGAACATAAAAGTAAAAATAAATAAATAAGCAAAGATATTGAACCAGGTATGATGGTCCCATCCCAGCGGCATAGGCCATCCTTTATTGATCGCAACCAATAATAAGCTTAAGCGGGTGATATTGAGCAACCATATAAAAAGCAGGCCTCCAATGATCCATAATACTTTCTTTTTAAAGCTGCCGGCGGATGCCACAACAAATGCGATCCAGAAGCTCATTACTCCATAACCAACACATACATATTCGACTCGAATACCTCTCCCATTAACTATCCGCAGGTTATGATCCCCTACGATATATGTATTAAATCCAAAAACAGATAATGCAGCTTTTGAACCATACAACAGTGAATTTCTTATCCAGCTTACATAATCAAGGTAATTATCTACAAAAGCACTGTAAAGCCCGCCGGGGACGGTCAGGCCGATCACCAATATGGTACCGAAATAACAGATCGCGAACACTAAAAGGAACTTAATTACGAACTTTATAAAAGCCCTGTCGGTCAGAAAATTCAAGTCAAATATTTTAAAGATTACCGGAATAAGTAAAATGCCGGTGACGCCCCTTCCAGCAAAAAAATATGCTTTCAGAACGACACTGAATATTAAAGAAACGAAATTTTATTTAAACGGGATGCCGGCAGGCAGGATTTGATCGCCGGTCGTTAGTTGGAAGAATTTTTTATGCCAACCCTACAGGTATAATCTATACGGTTTAGAAGGATATTTATTTTATGTTCGTTAAAATAGTCATCAACAGCCTTTTTACATCCTTCCCAATGGCCATAGTCATCTATAATAATTATTCCATTTGTTTCCAACATGGGAAATAAATGGATCAATTCATGTTTGGTGGATTCATACCAATCAGTGTCCAGGCGAAGCAAGGCGATCTCCTTATCGGGCAGCACAGCCGGTATCGTTTCTTCCACTTTTCCTTTTATATAAACTATATGCTCCGGCGGATAATTCGTCAATTGCATATTATTCTGCACATCTGCGAGGTCAGCAATACACCATCCCTGGTCTTTTTTGTCGCTCTCTTTTTTTTGGAGGATCAGCGAAGCATTCACACCATTCAAGTTAATGTCTTCGCCGGTTGGGTCGGTCATGCCATCAAATGTATCATAAAGATATATTTTCCTGTCACAGATATTGTTATTAAGGAGCAGCTTTGCGATCAACATGGCACTTCCTCCCCGCCATACGCCACATTCAACAAACGCCCCGGGGATATTATTGCGCAATACATAATTCACCGAATTATATAATCCATACATCCTTTCAACCGAGGTCATTGTATAAGGTTTGCATGAATCATAAATATCCCAAAATGCCTGGTCTTTGATATCCTTTAACGCAGGTTGCTCATTGTTATGGATTTTGTGGACAGCGTACCCCAGCCTTTTTATCATTTTAATGATCGTCTTCTTCATTTATACATGCTTGATTTTATACTTTGATCTGATTATTCAGAAAACATCTTTTTATAATCTGCAATATCAACCCCTTGCTGGTAATATTCATTTGCGAGTTTGTATGAACCATAACAAAATTCATCAAAAGATGATTGATCCATATTGTATAATTCATTGACAGCTTTAACAATATCCTTATCATTAGTTATATCAACATTCCACCCGGCTTTTATTTTTACCAGGTCATTCCATGGAGTGAAATAACTGGTGATAACCGGTCTGCCGGCGCTGAAGCTCTCATATAATGCATGGCCGAAATTTTCACCCTTTGTCAAAAGTATCGATGCATGATAATTACCAAAGACGTCCTGAACTGCCTGCGGTAATACGTCTCCCATATATCTTGCTTTTCCCGCGCTGTCATTTATTGCCTGCATGCATTTCTTCCAGTAAGTTTCATCCTTTATAGGTCCGTAAATATCAATAGATATATTTTCTTTAAGGCCCCGGATAATATTTATTGCCTGGAGCAGGTTTTTCTTTTCACTCACCAGGGATAAATAAACAAGTTTCAACCGGCCGGACTCTTTTATGGACAGGCTGATCTTTTCAACAGGCCTTTTTGGAATATTACCTGCGACAAAGATCTTTGACAATTTGCCAAATTCCCGGATGATATCCGCTGCTTCGCCGGGGTTTGTTGCATGCCAGCTCACTTTATTTACAACCCCTGATAGCTTTAATGCGGAAAGGAAAATACGTTTTTTAAATGCCTTGCCTGCAAGCGCTCCCACCTGGAGCATTCCCCGGGGGCAGATAACAATTTTTATTTTTTTTATTGTAAATAAAGGTTTTAAGACAAAACCGGCAGAGAACATTCCGTTGAGGTAAATAACGGAAGGGTCTGCATGTTTCACAATCTTTTTGATAGTATCAATACGAGGTTCACCGGATGCTGCATACCAAATTTTGATCGTGGCTGATGAATTTGGAATTGATACCTCATTCCATGCATTGAGATTTATACTGTCATGAACGCGATCATCGTTAAGGTCATATGCACTGGTCACAACTGAAATGTCATATTCGTTCTGCAACAAGCACATCAGGTTTGTCAATGACTGGATCGGGCCACCCGCTTTATAAGCCGGATAGAAATAATCATAAAAAATGAGTAAGCGATGTTTAATATTTTCTGCCATTATAAGCTTTCAATTGCAGTAATGATCTGGTCATAACTATACTCATCAATTTTTGACAGGGAGCAATTTTCAACCGAAGTTTTTCTCACTGGGGAAAGCTCCAAATATTCACGCAACAAGGAAGCCAGCTGTGAAATATTTCCCGTTTCAAAAATGGCTCCATTCAGATCATTAATTACCAGGTCATAAGCACTTCCACAGGTATCTGAAACCAGGACGGGAAGCCCAAAATTCATTGCTTCATTTACAGAAAGCCCCCAGGTTTCTCCCATTCCTGAGCACATTACAAAAACATCGGCTGCCCGGTAATATAAGGGGATCTCGGTTTGGTTTATAAAACCTGTGAGTATGACCTTCATGGCAAGATCATGCTCTTTAATATAGGATTCCATTTCCTGCCGCAATACCCCATCCCCAGTCATGACGAGTATGGCATCCTTTATGGCAGTATAATGAAAAGCTTTTAAAAGATCGAGTGGATTTTTTTTGGAAATATATTTCCCGGAATAAAGGATCAGCTTTTTATCTGCTGGTAGTTTCAGCAATTTCTTTGCATCTTCTTTCGAAGTTGTCTGGTAAATTTTTCGGAAACGTTTATTATCAACTGCATAAGGCGTAAAGAAAAGCTGGTTTTTTTTAACACCCAGAAATTCATAAAATAATTTATTCTGTTTGCCAATATACAGGAAGCTGTCAATGAATAAAAACAAGAAACGCAGATAAACGTGCTTGATAAAAGTTACGGGTCTGTTTTTTTTTTGTTCCTGGTTCAAAGGGGTCTCGCTACGAAGGCATACCTTATGGCCGAATAACTTAGCGAAAATGATTGTCAATACATTGGTACTGTAAGCCCAACCATGAACTATGACAATTGACTTCGGTTCATTATAAAGCAGTTTGATGATGCCAGGATTTATAAGTCCAAAAAAGCCTTTATGGATCGAAGGTTTCCACGAATGATTTTTAAGGAACACAGATTGGTAACCATCCAGCAAAGGAATATCCCATTTTACTTTCTTTCCAAAGCCTTTGTCAAGTTTTCCTGCCAGGCTTTCATCAGAGCAATAGCAAACGGTCAATGCCATACCGGTTAAGCTCATTTGCCGGTATAAGGGTGTAAAATACTGTATAGGATGAGAGTTTAAAAAAATGACAGGCTTCATCATGTTACTTTTGTCTCATGATAGGATCCAGAATATTCATCAGGTATCTTTTTAAAATAGTTATCACCAAAAAGTAGATCAATACAAATCCCAGGGCTTTCACGGTATCAGATCCAAATACATTTATCAGGAGAAAGAGAGGTCCTGTGAAGATAAGCCCCCAGAGATTGGGTTTGTATAAGTATTTAAAGAAGAGACCAATAAGCAGTCCAAAAAGAAAGATCGGTATAAACATCAAAATAGGACCCAGATCAATATAAGCATCTGCAAAGCTTCCCAGGCTAAATGAAGTGCCTTGCGCTTTACCGCTTAAACCTAAGCCAGTGTACTTATTGGTATGCTTGCTATCGTCCAGTACCTCTTTATCAGGATTTATAAATCGCGGAACGAGAAAATGACTGATGGCACCGATGTAAATACGTCCATCAGCATATGGTATCCTCGAAGGAACCACCCTTACAGCTGCTGCAAAGTATTGTATATAACCAACCCTGTTTACAACTTCCTCAATTGCTTTGCTATAAGTATTTGCGTCTACTTTTACAATAAGTTCCAGGAGTTTTTTCCTCGCAGCATCTTTTGAAACAGTAACTGACTGAACTGCCTGGCCCTGGTTTAAATAAGAACGATAACTTGTTTTACTTGCTGTCCACAAAACAGCCATGTGAAAAAGCACCGCACCAAAAACAGTAAACAATGCCCCTTTCCAATAACCGATCTTTTTACTCGTAGACACAAACGCGATCAGGGAAAATAAAACGATATTGACAAAATTACTTGCAAAAAATGAAGAAAGCCCCAATACAAATTCAATCACGATAATAGCTAACATGGACAGTTTCAGATCAGGGGCACGTTTAAAAACAGCAATGAATGTAGCCAGGAAAAAGCCCCATTTAATGTAGAAAAAAAAGAAAAAATATTGAACCAGGTTTGGGTACAGCCATATCACGGCCTGGGTAGCGCTAATGATGATACTTACAACTATATATACCTGGAACATTTTTCTGGGATCATAGATATCCCATATTTTTTCCGGTATGGCGATCTGTAATTTTCTTACCGCTGTATAAATGCCCAGGGTATAAAAATAAATACCTGTAATAGAGAGATAGTCTGTATACTCCATTAATTGTGCAGGAAAAATACTGTTCTTAAAAAGATCATTCAGGGGCATCCCTACAACGCTGCAGTACGTTACCTGGACTGACACTGCCAGCCACTGTACTAAAAGCCCCCAAAAAAGTATATTGGAATTTCCTTTTATAAAAAAAAGTCGGTAAAGGAAAGGCACATATAAAAATACCGGTATGCATAACAGGAAATTATCGAACTGTTGCATGAAAATAAATATAAGTAAAACGGCAATAATTATCCAAAGGGTAAAAGGTATTTTAGCTTTACCGTACAATGCCTGTTACTTTAATAAAATGAATCATATAGTACATGCAGTTTATGAATTGACCAATGATGCTAATGTATCTTCCCAATTACTGATAAAACGCACGTAAGAAAATTCATGACTTACGATCTCCCTGTGGTTCAATCCCATTTGCACGGCCTTTGCCGGGTCATTGATAAGTATTTTAAGGCATGCTGCCAATTCCCCGGGGTTATTTGCAGGTACGGTAAAACCATTTTGCCCGTCTTTTACGATCTCCGGGAATCCCCCTTTTTTTGTTACGATCACAGGTATGCTGAATAGTCCTGCTTCCAAAGCAGAAGTTGCAAAAGGTTCTTCAGACCGGGAAGGGATACAAACAACCTGCAAACCCGGGTATATATCCTTAATCTCTTTTACAAATCCTTTCCATTCCACAAATGCACCCAAATGCCTGGCGTTTATCAATTGTTTCAGCTCTTCTATAAAAACAGGATCGCCATTTCCAAATATTATCAACTTACACGCAATAGCAGGATCATTCTTTTTTAAGATATCAAGTGCAAGCAAAAGGTCTTCATGTCCCTTCCATCTCCCTACCTGCCCTGCAATACCGATCCTAAAAGTTCCCAGTGGATCTGCAGGTAGTGGATCCCATTTCATAATTTCCAGCCCATTGTGGATCGTTTTTGCTTTATGTTTACTGATACCAAGGTCAGTTAATTTCGACGTAACATATTTTGAAACGCCTACGAACAATTTTATCTTTTTGTCAAAAAGATGGAAGAGCTTTTTATAAAAACCCGTGTTAGCCATAGATTCGTGGCTATGATAAATATTTACGATCTTGTTCTTTACAACAGGATATAAAAGGAACAGGTGGTGAAAATTTGTATGGATGATGACATCAGGTTTGAATTTCGAAACGATGCGGTTATAATCATAAAACATTTTGGGCAAATAACGAAGTTGGTCCAGTGTCATTATGAATGCTTTCCAGTCAAATGTTTTTGAGATAAAACCCAGCCTGATCTTGGAATAGCTTATATTTTCAGAGGCCATTAGTTCATCAAACTGCCCATTTCCCCATGCCGAAGTAATACAAAAAACTTCATGACCATTATCTTTAAAGCCCTTCAACAATGAAAACATTATTTTTTCCTTCCCGGAAACATACCCTGCACCACAAATAACGAGGATCCTCATAAAATTTATGCTCCCTTTTTTATAATTACATTCATGCTATAGGCCGTTTCAAGCAGTTCGAAATTTTTGTCGTGCATAATTATTTCGTTAAAATATTTTACTGAACCAAAATCCCTGTAAGGTTCTTTTGCCGGTATGGTAGTATCATGCAGGCAAATAATTCCGCCTATCATGACCTTTGATCTAACGATCTGCCAATCATTTTCAAGGCCTTCATAGGAATGATCGCCGTCAATTAATATAAAGTCCAGCTGATCCGGTATCTGTTCAATAATTTTTTTATCATTACTATAGCCACGCAAAAATTTAATTTTACGCGTTATATTATTCCTCCTGAATAACCTTGTTGCCATTTTAAATCCCGGGTTAAGTTTACCCGGTATCGATTCAAAAGGATCAATACAATAAAGCATACCGTCACTTGCGAGTGCAGTAGCAATTATGGTAGCCGATACTCCCATATATGTTCCAATTTCCACGGCCAGCTTTTTTCCATGGGCATATTTCTGCAAACAATCCATTTCTTCCTTGTTCATTTGGCTATGTGGGAGTGCCAATCTGAATGAATGCAATATATTCAGGATCCTGGGGCGACTGTAAAGCCAACTGGGATGGCTATTTTTCATTTTGTTGATTTTTTTCCAATATATGTATAATGTCTTCCAAAAGGTTTTAATAATAACTTAAAGAGGGGATTAGTGGAATCTTTTAAGCACAATTTAGAAGGAGCTATCCCGGGCAGCATTAAAAACTGGAAGTGGTTGCTTTCGGTATGGGTTAATTTTAGCCCTGCTTTCCTGAAATAAGACCTGATATGAAAAAAAGTAAAGAAATTTTCATGCGGCTGAACACCACTTCCTGAATCAAAAGGTTTTCCCGATATCCAGGTTTTGATCCACATCAGGATCATCCCGTTAAAATAATTTTCTGTCGTTAAAATAAACCCCCCATCTTTTTTTAAAACACGGTTCATTTCGTTTGCCATTATTTGCGGATGAAATACATGTTCCATGGTTTCACAGGAAATAATATAATCAAAACTTTCATCGCTGAATGAAAGGTTCTCAGCATTTTCAACCAGGAAACTGAGGTTAGGTAATGATTGATCTATTTTAGTTTTGGCTATCTCGATGGCAGAATGGGAAAAGTCGGTACCAACTACGGTAGCCATTGGGAAATTTTTAGCCAGCCAGATAGAAAAGTCTCCCCTGCCGGCTCCTATTTCCAATACC
Organism: Ferruginibacter sp.; assembly: GCA_040006715.1. Classification (GTDB taxonomy): domain Bacteria; phylum Bacteroidota; class Bacteroidia; order Chitinophagales; family Chitinophagaceae; genus Ferruginibacter. Next base: position 16,034 of record JBDTWL010000037.1, read on the forward strand.
CTCTTGCCATTTAGGTTTGGCAATAACTTCATGACTGTTTGGTACCATGGGTGCGTAAGGGTCTCTAAATCCTGTTGTGCTGCCCCCAGGTTTTTATGCCATTCGTTGTAAAGCGCTTCTTTATTTATTTCGTCGGGCAACTTAAAAAATTAATATAGTGAATAGAATCATTTTACAAATCATTGATCCAGTCTTTATTTTCCGAAGAAACTCGCGTGGCAATATAGCAAGGCTTTAATTCATTTCGCATGTATATACACCGTTGTATTCTATATAACCATAACTTTTCAGAAAAGATTCGATCTCTGTGACAGTTTGCCCCAGCTTGCTTAATTGAGCGGGATGGAATTCGATCAGTATATTCCTGATAATATGCATTTCAAGTAGTTTTGCTGCTCCTTTTAATGCAAAATACTCATAGCCTTCAATATCAATTTTGATCAGGCACACCTGCGTTATCTCTTTCTTATAAAAAAGGTCATCCAATGTAGTACTGAAGATCTTTTGGTTTTTCCACAATTTTTTCCTGCTTTCTTTTACAATGCTCGACGAGCCGGTATTTATGGAAGGGGAAAGTGAAATAGAGAGTTCATTTTTCTTATCAGATATTGCAAACGGGATCATATTGATATTATAACAACCATTTTTATTTATATTTCTTAAAATGACTTCCCACAACCTGTTTTGAGGTTCAATAGAATGCACTTTACCCTCATTCCCCACTTTAGTGGAAGCGAGTATGCTGAAGTACCCTTCATTTGCTCCCAGGTCGATAAAAGTATCCCCTGTCTTAAGAAGACTTAATATCTTTTCAGTCATTTCCGGTTCATATTTGTGCTCTTTCAAAAGCCTGAGCCCAAAATTTGAAACGGGATCTAAATACCAATATTGATCATTTATGAGAAAAAATTTTCTTTTTATAAATAGCATTTTTTTAAAGACTGCCGCCAATTCGATCGGCCGTACTTTTTTTGCTAGGAATTCATAAAAAAAACTGTTCATATTATTTTATTATATGCATGCAGCATAAGTTAATAAGTATAAATACACATTCCTGTCCCCGGTCATATTGGTAAAAAATTATTGTTTATACTTGTTCAGGAGCAGGTTCCATTGGTCTCCATAAGCATCCCAGGTAAGATCTTCTACTTTTAGTCTTGCCTGTTGCCCCATGCTCTGAAGCTTATCTTCCTGGTTGATGAAAAATTCTATCGCCGATCTTAATTGTTCTTCATTGCCAGGTTCTATCACAAAGCCCTGGTTTCCGTTTTCAATAAGATCCGGACCACAGGTTGCCGAAGTGGTGATCACAGGTAACCCACTGGCCATTGCTTCGGGTATCACCAGTCCAAAGCCATCAAAAAAACTTGGAAAAACAAATATGTCATAATTGGGAAGCTGTTCTTTTAGCTCCTTTTTAGCAAGTTTACCTTTTATTATAACTGAAGGGAAATGAGTTCTGATATAATTTTCATTTGCCGCTGATATTGAACCGATCAATGTAAGTTCAATATTTTTTGCTGATATCTTTTTCCATGTTTCCAATAAAAATGGAACTCCTTTTCTTGCATTTACCAATCCCACAAATACAAAACGAATAATATCTTCCTGCATTTGTTTTTTTTTCAGCGGCTTGAATTGCTGTGAATCCACTCCATAAGAATTGATACTGATCTTCTGTCGTCCTACACCTTGTTTTACATATGTTCCCAATGCGAAATTGCTTGCAACCACAATATGGCCTGCCAATTCCATTTCTGCCAACTCAACTGCAATATGGGTTTGTGGTTTTTGTCTATTAGGAAGTTTCCATTCCGGAAATCTTTTAATGAGATTTAAATAAACTGTATCATTTGCAACCGGGTGTGGTGTGCACACATCAAGGAAAAATATTTTACCCATTTTCTTGCATTTTTCCGCCAGTATCCAGCTTGAAGTATCAAAACCTATAACTGCATCTGCAGCGGTAATGGAAGCTTCTGAAATACTTTTTTGAAACCGTTCGTTTCGCCGGAAAAATACAGTCTCTTCATCCTGGCCCGGCAGCCTTATTTTTAGCATCGCATTTATTTCGAGGAACAGGTAACGTCTTATATAGCGATCGGGTACTTCATCAATAAAACGATTGCTTATTTTATTGTAAATTTTTGACGGCAGTTTTGAAAATAGCTTATATACCCAGCTATCCTTGCCAAATGCAAAACCACTATGAAATTCATAGAGCATTCCCCGTTTGTACAACTGTCTTGCAAGCTGGAAAGAGTGCTGGGTGCCGGGATGAGCTAACAGTACCTTCAAATTCTAAATTTTTGTGAATCCATTCTATGCATTTTCAACTGCTATCTGTAAAGGCTTGCTTTCACCATACTTAATTCTTTGAGAAGCTTTTTTGCATGGCAATTCAATATAAGTATAAAAAATATAAGACACCCAAATGGTTATTCCCGTAGCAACCAAAATAACCAGGTAACGGGCTATATCCGTTTTAATAAATACTTCAGACAAATTTATTATGCGCATACCTACAGGCACATGCAACAGGTATAAAGAATAAGAAATGTTTCCCAGGAACCGGCTGATAATGTCTTCCCATTGGGTAAAAATAAAAACGATAGGTATTAAAGCTGCTATGAAGCCGGGAATTCCAAACTTGAAAAAGATCAATGTCAATGCAACGCCCAATAAACAATAATACAACAGCTTGTTTATCTCATGCATCAGGAATTTAAACATAATAAAACCAACGGTGAAAAACAGTGAGTATTGAAAGATAAAATTACTGTCTGCAATGAAAAAAGAAACAACATTGAACAACAGGATAGTCAGCAGCCATGAAAAATGATTTTTTGCCGATAGCAGAGGGAACAGTAATGCTATCAAAATGTAATATTGAAATTCGATAGCGAGTGTCCAATAAACCGGGTTTACCCAGTCCAGATGAAAAAATGCATTTAAATAACCCAGGTGGCAAATGAGACTAAGCATGTCTGGATGAAAAGGCTTGCCCCTGTAATAGGGAGATAATGTACTGATATAGCCAAGGACCAATGCTAATAAGATACTGATAATATAGGGAGGCTCTATCCTGATAACTCTTTTCAACAGGAATTTTTTAAAATCACTGAGCTTATAATTTCCCATGTGCATGGAAAAGGGTATTACAAGTCCTGATATGATAAAAAACACCTGTACCCCATAATTTCCATAATGTCCTACCTGTTTGATATGATCATCAACCGGAAGATATGTTGTATTGCCATTTGTGAAATGATAAAAACATACAGCAAGTGCTGCAAGGCCACGCAATAAATGAACAGAGGAGAGATACTTTCTTTCCTTCATGCGTTTTTTTTATTTCCATCCCCGGTCCCAATCAGTCTTGCCGGTATTCCTGCAACCTTACTTCCGGCAGGAAAACTTTTTGTAACTACGGCACCCGCGGCAACCACGCAATAATCGCCAAGTTCTACATCCTTAAGAATAATTGCTTTTGCGCCTATCCAGCAATGGTTGCCTATCTTAACTGTTCCGGTTTGCATCGGTTGTGATGAAGGTGAAAGATTCATTCCGGCCTGGTGATTTGAATCAGTGATATAAATATCCGGGCCAAACATATTGTAGTCTCCTATTTCTATGTACCCGCATGCATCTATCATCATATTGCGGTTAAAATAATTTTTATTCCCGATCTTTATGCGTATCCCATCATAGCCTGCATCCTGCGGCCACAACATTATTCCTTCTGTGAAGGCATTGTCATTACCTATCATTATTTGTTTTACCCGCCGGCACCTGCTTTTTTCCATACGGTTCTTGGTCCCCGTTTGCATTCCCAATAAACGATAAAGCCCGAGCCTTAACTTGCTGGTAAAACCCCGGGGCATTCTAAGTAACAGCGGTTCTAGCCTGGATAAAATATTCATTGATTGAAACTTAAGTATTTCTTGAAAGCTTTCTTTGAAACTGCATTTCGATCGATCTTTCCTTTGAAGAGTGCAATAAAAAAATCGCCTATCCCTTTAAGGCATGGCTTTACAAGAGGAGCATCTTTATATTTAACTGAATATGATATATGCTTATACAGTTTAATAAAAAAAGAAGGTATCAAATAAGCCAGGGGTGTCCGCCTCCACATAAATACCAGGTCGTTGCAAACAGATGAGCGGTACTGCAAGGGAATGTCGCTGGGTTTACTTGCCTTATCATGCCATACCTCCACATACGGAAAACGATAGATCGAAAAATCTTTATCAATAAGCCGGATACAAAGATCCTTCTCCTCCCCGCCATAATAACCGGGATTAACAGCGTAATAGCCAACACGCTTAACCGCTGAAATCCTTAACATGTGACCGCATCCAATAAAACTATTTGTTTCTACAATACTGTTTCCGCGTTTTATTTCCCTGGTGAGATCATTGCTTAGTATCTTAAATGCCAATACTGCAATTTGGGGTGAAGCGTTCATGAATTCAACAGCTTTCTCCAGGTAATCGTCATTCAGAAACCATGAATCATCATCCAGGCTGCAATAATATTCAGCATCTGTTGTTTGCAAAAGCATATTACGGGCAAATAAATATCCTTTGTTTCCTTTTGAAAAATGCCAGCTGACATTGTTATACTTTGTTTTAAGCTCAACGGTATTATCAATGGACGAATCGTCAAAAACGAACACTTCTTTATTTGCATAGTCCTGCTTCAGCGCAGAGTCAATTGCTTTGGGTAAGATATAGGCCCTGTTCTTAGAAATAATAGCTACAAGGATCTTGTTCTTTATTTGTTGAGGAGAAGCAAATTGTTGTTTCGATGCGGCATGAGCAGCCATCTGTGCCCTTATTCTTTTACGCAGTAGCCATACTTGTTTTGGTGGTACCAATACCCTGTACTTACGGTATCGGTAACATAAGGGTACGATCCTGAAAATGCCTGTAAGCAAACCGGAAAACCTCGATTCTTTTATACACCACCAGCACCTGTTCAACGTTTGAATAAAGCCATATGGCCATAATAAAAGCGGGTAGCGCAAAAAACAAAGCAGGAAAGTATTTGAAATTGCCGCAGCATTTATCTCTTTCGATTTATGATGCGATAATAGTGAATCGTGAAAAACCCTTAACTGACCCGATTTTAAAAATACACCGCCGGCACTAAATGATCTAAGCGCAAAATCTGTTTCTTCCATTCCGTAAGCCGGCTGTATGGGAACATAACCTCCATGCTGAATGAATTTGCTTTTATTATAAGCAACCCCACATCCTGTAAAGCTGTAGATTTTTTCCAATGTCGGAGACTGTTCTATTACAGGTTGGTTCCTGTCAAATATGGTGGCCTCAATAAGTGTTACATCCGCATTTCCGGATATCAGGTCAGCTAATGTACTAAAGTACGTTTCATCGAATGGATATGAATCATCATCAAAACTTGCAACCCAATCATTAGCCGCAGCAGCCACACCGATATTCCGGCATCCGCCCGGCCCATTTACCCCGGCATTTAATATCGCTTTTACTGCAGGGTATTTTTCTGCCAGCATATTAAAAGTTTCCTTGTCATTGTTATCCAGTACTACGATGATCTCTGCAGGTTGCGGACTGCAGGAATAGATCTGCTGCAGCGTTTGCTGTAGTTTGTGTATTCTTTTAAATGTAGGTATAACCACACTTACAGGAACATGCTTTGCCATCAACCTTTAATCTAATTTAAATAATCCTGTTATCATCCCCCGGATGGTACTCAGTTTAGTGCCAGTTGGCATTGGATACCCTATTATGGCGAATATTTGAAACAGTGCATAAAAATAAAAACCGGCTCTTGCCATAAATCCTTTTTTTTTCAGCACATTGGTCATTATGTAGAACCTGTTTCGGGTCTGCATAATTCCAAGGCGGTAAGCATTTTTTTTATGGTCGCCGGGCTGACTATCATGAAAGATCCTTGCATCCCTTACTGTATATAAATTCCATTTCTTTCCAACACGTAAAGAAAGGGTCACATCTTCCATAAATGAATAACCGGTAAAATAAGGGTCAAAGACCGGGTCGGGAAAAACAGCACGCCGGTAAATGGTAAGCCCAAGGTTAAGCCATTGTACCGGTATTATTTCCCGCCTGTTGTTTTCGCTGCAAAGAAAATTTATTACCGGGCCGATCACTTTCCCTTCCAGGTCATTCATTGTTTCTTTCGAAGTGAATAAACCATATACCATCCGGCTTAATTTACCAGGTGGGTGAAATTGCTGGTTACTGATCAATGCATTTACTCCCCCCGTCCTATCATCAGCATTAATGCAGGCATACAATCTTTCTATACAAGAGGCAAATAAATAAACATCATCATCCATGAAAGCAATAAAGGGCAATGTTGTCATAGATATGCCCTGGTTTCTTTGTATTGCAGCCCCTTTTTTTTCTGCTTTTACCCACCTGATCACTGAAAGTAATCCGGGTATGGGATTGCTACACAGCTTTTGTGTATCAGTATTATCAGAAGCATCAACAATGATTATCTCTGCAGGCTGAATATTTTGTATGCCAACAGAGGCCAACGCCTTCTCTAAATAGATCGGCCTGTCGCAGGTGGGAATAATAACGGCAATGTCTGCTAGCATGTAGTATAAAAGATCCCTGAAATATTTTTATTATTGCTCAGTTTCTCCATAATTCCCTTCCAGCATTTTAACGACCCTGGCAGGTATACCAATGGCAACCACGTTATCGGGAATATCATGTGTTACAACTGAGCCCGCACCTATCACACTGTTCTTACCAATTGTTACCCCTTTCAATACAGTAACTCCTGAACCGATCCATACGTTATCCTTAATAAATACTGCTGCACGTTTTTCATGCATTCGGTGTAATGGTTGCCTGATGTCTACTTTCAGATCATGATCAAAATCTGCAATATAACAGTGGGGCCCTATCTGTACCCGGCTGCCTATTATAATTTCTGAGTGGCAGTCGATGATAGAATACGAGTTCATAAAAAAATAATCACCGATCTGTAATTTCGGATCCGTATTATCATTTTTACTGATGATAAATTTTGCGCCATTTTCAAGGAACATTGCCTTGCCGGCCTTAAATCCTTTGGCATAACCTTCAAAAAAATTGCTTACACTTTGGATCGTTCCATTTAATGCAGCACCTTTTGATGCAAGTATAAAAGACCTGTATTTCCTTTTTATTTTTTTCAGGAGCATATTGCTACTTTCTTAACAAAGATTCAAAGAAAACATTCCTTGTACTTCCCATTTATATACCTGATATATTTAAAATAGACCAAATGGGAATATAAATACAAAGCTGTGGCAACAAATTTTGCAAAAGTAAACGGTTCCATTCGTTTATAACATGCCAGGAAAGTACCAATGCGTTTTACCTTAAAATGCTTAACCCCTTTTGAGAATAAGGCACTGTTTGGCCTGTTTCCTGCATGTATCTTATTTATAGGGATCGTTTTAAAGGCCCACATAAAAACGAGGTCGATGTATGTCTGCATCAGTTCTTTATTATGGGATTGATTGCCCGGGTGCGTACGGTATCTCACGAGTTTTTCCGGAAGCAATAAGAACCTGGCATTGATGAGCAGTAATTTGATCCACATATGTGTATCTACATTTGCCGGGATCCTTTCATAAAACCCGTCAACAGCCTCCCAGATCTTTCTTCGCATCATTACGGTGGAACCATTTATGAAATTGGAGAGCAACACCTGTGACAATGCTCTTGAAGGCGGATGCCAGGCAGACTCAAATTCACTGATAGTTACACCATTTGAATCTATTACATAAAAGTCTGTATAGACAAGGTCATATCCCGGTAACAAAAGGAATTGGTTTACCTGGAGTTCAATTTTATTTGGGAGGAAAGCATCATCGGAACTTAGCCAGCAAACAAATTCACCGGTGCTTGCTTTTATCCCATTGTTCAAAGCTACTGCTGCCCCAAGGTTCGCCTGCTTTAAAGAGATCACTTTGTTCCCGTAAGATTCAATGATTGCAGGCGTTCCGTCTGTGGATCCATCATCAACAACTATTATCTCAATATTTGAATATGTTTGATCTAAACAGCTGTCAATACATTCCTTGATATATTGTTCGTAATTATATACAGGTATGACTATACTAACCTTAGGATAATGTACCATTCTTAATTTTTTCTTTTACCTTATCGCATACTCTTCTTATTCCCTCTTCAAGGCCTACCTTCGGAATGATCTTCAACAGTTCATTCATTTTTTTAGTAGAAGGATTTTTTATAAGTGTCATCCTGTCTGGTAATTCAAGATAATTGATAAGGTCTTTGGGTGCTCCCAGTTCTTTCCTGATCATTTCAGATAGGTCAGCAATTGATATTACATCGTTATGGCCAATATTGATCACTGCATATTCATCAAGATGTGCCGAAGCTTCGATGGCAGCTACTGCATCAGAAACATGCAGCCATCCGCGGGCACTGCCCGTATGCACTTCTACAGGTTTGTTAAGGGCAAGGTTCACTGCAAAACGTATCATTGCACTTCTATGATCACCCCAGTCTTCATTCTCATCGTACATCATAAAAGGCCTTAAAGTAACAGCTTTCAGTTTATGATGGCGCACTTCATATTCCACCAGGCTTTCTCCTAATAATTTTGACAGTCCATACCTGTTATTGGGCGTTGGTTTGGTCAGATCTTCATCCATGGTTTCGGAACCGGGGCCATATACTTCAGAAGTAGAAAAATAGACAAGCTTTGCATTGACCCTTTTCGTAAGTTGAATAACATTGTTTAATCCGCCCAGGTTAGTTGAAATACTTAAGCTGCTTGCCTGTTCACAGGTAACACGGCTTACAATGGCTGAAAGCATAAAAACAACATTTGGTTTCCAGTCAAATGCCGGTAGCATGTCAACAGGAAAATTAATATCAGCCATCAGGTAATTTTCTCTCCATCCCGAGCGGATATCGGTTTCCATTATATCATAGCCTTTCGATTTTAAATATTTGACCAGTGGATAACCAATATTCCCTTCCGATCCGATTACAAGTGCTTTTTTCATTGATTTTTTCTTTTTTACTCAATTGAGTTTTAATATTTTTTACTCGTCTGATTTTTAAAAACGCCTAAGCTGACTTATCAATATTTCTAAACTTGATAACTTTTGCAGGGTTGCCAGCAACGATTGCCAGCGGAGGAACATCCTTGGTTACAACAGAACCTGCTCCAACAACGCAGCCTTTTCCCAAAGTAATTCCGGGAAGAATTGTTGAATTGGCCCCGATCCAGACATCATCGTCAATGACCACGCTTTTTAATAATGAAGTTTCATACATCTTTTCGCTCGAATGATCATGTGTTACCGATATGATGGACGCATGTGTAGCGATCTGAACCCGGTTACCAATACTCACTCCTCCATATCCCCATATATGAACATAAGTGCCAATGGCAGTATTATCACCTATACTAACGGATTGGATCCCTTCTATTGTTAATGGGAATACAAGTGTAACATTATTGCCAAAGGATTTTGCATTTTTTTTGTACGCATCAAATTTATTTTTATTGACCAGGTTGCGCAACTTATCAATCGCATACTGTTGGATCCTCTTAAACATACCATTTCGAATTTGCGGTTACAATCCCATAGCGTTGGTCAAATGCCTTACCATCATCAAAAGAATGATCGACCTCAATTTCCTCTACTTTATCAACCCAATCAAGAAACTCATGATTGCTTCCATAAATACCCGCTGAAATATAATATAATCCGGGTGTGAGTATGTTTTCAAAAACTATATTTATTTCTTTATTGTTCTGGCTCAACTCAAGAAATTTATCCTTTTGAAATATACTGCAAATAACATCTCCCTCGCTGTTATGTATCAATACAAAAAAATGAAACTCCTTTTTGGGGTTAAAGACAGTATATTTTATATTGATATCAATATTTGCAAAGACACTGTGAACCTTTAATCCATCATTGATAGAAACTTTATCAATTTTGATATCTCCATTTCCTGCAATGCTTTTATAGGCAGTGTTATTATCCTTTCGCAACAGGTTTTTGGAATATGAATCTATGGTTTCCTGTACCGGCCCGATAAAATCTACCCGGCCTTCCCTTAACAAGATACCTTTATTACAAAGTGTTCTTATTGATCCCATATTATGGCTGACAAATAATACAGTACGGCCATGTTTGCTAACGTCTTCCATTTTACCGAGACACTTTTTCTGAAATTGAGCATCTCCTACTGCCAGCACTTCATCTACAACTAAGATCTCAGGTTCCAAATGTGCTGCAACTGCAAATGCCAATCTCACATACATCCCGCTACTATAACGTTTAACAGGTGTATCCAAAAATTGTTCCACTTCAGCGAAATCTACAATAGCATCAAAATGCCTTTTTATTTCCGCCCGGTTCATGCCAAGTATAGCACCGTTCAGAAAAATATTTTCCCGGCCGCTTAATTCCGGATGAAAACCTGTACCCACTTCCAGCAAAGAGGCAACCCTGCCTTTTATTTTAATATTTCCGCCTGTTGGTTCTGTAATACGGCTAAGTATCTTCAGTAAAGTTGATTTACCTGCACCGTTCCTTCCAATGATACCTACCCGTTCGCCTTGTTCAATATCAAAGTTTATGTCTTTCAATGCCCAGAATGCTTCTTTTGTTGTTTCAGCGGATTTTGAAAATGTAAATATTTTCTTTGCTTTTTTTGCAACCACATCTCTCAGGGCTGTATAGCTCTCTCTCCCCTCATGCGTGATGGTATAACATTTAGAAAGATTTGAAACCTGTATTATTTTTGGCATAATTGAAAATCTCTACCCAAAGATCCGGTTTATATATTGTCGGCAAACGTCCTTTCCATCTTCCGGAAATAATAAATTCCGAACCATAAGAACATGAGTGTAATGGCAACAGAAACAATAAAAGAACGCCAGTGCATCGGATCACCCAGTAAGCACCACCTGAACCCGTCAATAACTCCCACCATCGGGTTAAGGGAATATAGCATCCTCCATTTATCGGTTACAACAAAACTATTAAATCCTACAGGACTAACGTATAATCCAAACTGAACAATGAAAGGTATTATATAACGAAAATCGCGGTATTTCACATTTACGGCAGTGAGGTATAACCCGATACCAAAGGCACAGGTAAATGCCAGTATTACAAACAATGGCAAAAATATGATATGCCAGGAAGGGATATAGCCATACCACAAAAACATAGCAAGCATGATTATAAATGAGATCCCCAGGTCAACAAGGCTTGTAATAACAGAACTTGCCGGTATTATCATTCTTGGAAAGTATACTTTGGTGATCAGGTTTGCATTGCCGATCAGGCTTGAGCTGCTTTCACTCAATGCATTACTGAAGAACTGCCACGGAAGCATACCCGCAAATACCATCAATGCATAAGGGGCAGGGCCGGGATTTTTCATGTCAGCTATCCTGCTGAAAAGGATCGTAAATATAACGGTAGTAAGCACCGGCCTTATAATACTCCATGCAGCGCCAACCACCGTTTGCTTATACCGCACTTTTATATCACGCCAGCTTAATATATAAAAAAGCTCCCTGTAACGCCACAGGTCTTTCCAATAGTTTTTCTCTGCACGGCCTGCCTCTATCGTAATGTTCCATTGGCCCTTCATTCCGGTATTTACTATTTGTTTTCCTGAGCTTTTCATACTTTTTCCGGGGCTCTCATTTGGGCACCCCTGTTTGTTATCACTTTTAATCCGGATCCCTCCAGTTCCCATCCCTCGATCTTATTGAACAAGGCATTCATTTTCTCCTTATAACTATCATAGCTGAAATTTTCCAGCAATAACTTCTCATCGGGTAGGTATCTTTCTTTATTATTCAAAACTTCAAGGATGGCGCTTTTTATTTCTGTAACATTATTCGGATCCACCAGTAATCCCAGTTTGCCCTTCCGAAGAGCATCCACGGAACCATCGGCATTACCTGCAATAACGGGCAGGCCATAATACATAGCTTCTATAAATACGATCCCAAATCCTTCTTTGATGCTGGGCATAACATAACAATCCGACATGGCAAAATGCGTAGCCACTTCTTCATCAGGAATGAACCCGGCCAATGCCACACGACCTTCCAGTTTTAATCTTGCAATAACGGCATCTATATATTCCTTTTCTGCCGCATCATAACTCCCGGCGATCAGGTAACGCACATCCTTGTCACCGATCTGCACCATTGCTTCCATCACTTTATCATAACCCTTATACCTTTCTTTTGCAGAAAGTCTTGTCAAAGTAAAAAGTATCCTGTCTGTAGAGCGAAACCCATATTTTTCCTTTAGTTCTAAACTCACCTTTACATTTTTCGATAAAGGCAAAAAAGGATCCAGGCAATTATTCATTACACTGCATTTTGAAGGATCTACTTTATGTACTTCTATCATCTTATCCCTTGTATATTCACTGACCGAAACGATCTCATCGCAACAATCCAGCATTTTTCTTTTGAAATTATTCAACGGTTGCCATACTTCAATGCCATGAGCAAACAATATGACCTTTACAGAAGGATGAACCTTCTTAATCAGCCAGGCCGCCAGCAAAAGGTTGATATGACTAAGTATAATAACCTGCGATTTCCTGCCTTGTTTCAATGCATCTCTCATGAAATTTATCTTATGCGCATCAAAGGCGGTAAAAATTTCCATGGGGAAATAAAGATTATCAGCAGCAGATTCCCGGTTGTCATGCATACTGAATATCTGCAACCTTTTATTGAAACGCGTACAGTTCTCATACATAGCCTTGCCCGCAATACGGCAAACTTTTTCTATTCCACCCGTTGATGAAAAGACTTTTAGCGTGAGGAACAACACTCCGCTATGCATATTGCTTGTTGTTTATCAGGATAAGGGACATGAGATGAGACCAGTGCATTTCACCATTCATAAAACGTTCATAATTTGCCAGGGTACTTTTATTCCCGTCCTCCATCAGTTCTTTTACAAACGTGCTTTTGGATAACCAGGAAGCAAAAGGAAAACTGAACCCCATTTTCGGACGATTCCAGATCGCTTCTGGCAATTCATCTTTATAAGATCTTATAAGCAAAGGCTTGGGACCGTTCCCTTCATATTTTACAGCGGGGTCAATTGAAAGCGCAAGTTTGATAAAATCATTATCCAGGAACGGAACCCTGATCTCTACCCCATTGGCCATACCCATCACATCGGCATCCCTTAGCAACTGGTTCTGCATATATATATTCAGTTCCATCCAACTGGCTTTTTCCCTTAGTGGTAAATTAGGCAGGTCATGAAAAACAGGAATATCATTTAAAATATCCCAGATCTCGTTTTCAGAAGCATCCAGTTGTTTCGCAATTTCAAGTGGTGTAAAGTGACCACGTAAAAAAAGATAGATGCCTTTGATGCCGTCCATATTCAGGTAAGACAGCCGATTCAGTTGTTTGTAATTGCTGCGCCTGACAGCATTAATGCTCAATGCGGGAAGCTTTTGCAAAAAAGCTGCTATCCCGATCCTGCTAAAAGAAGGATAACCACCAAAAAGCTCATCGCCGCCAATACCCGACAATACTGCCTTTAAACCCTGCTGCCTCGCATACTTGCTGATGAACCAGGTATTGATACCATCACAACAGGGCATGTCCATTGCATTTAATATTCCAGGGAAACTATGGTGAAACTCAGATTCCTTTAACAGGTATTGCTTGTTGTCACACCCGATCTGTTTTATGAGGATATCCTGGTATTTTTTTTCTGAATAAGCAGCTTCATCAAAGAAAAGCGAAAGGCTGTTGAGCTGTTCGGGGTTGTTTTGAGAGGCCAGTATAGACAGGATACCTGAATCAACGCCACCACTGAGGAAGATACCGATCGGCGCATCTGAAAGCAGGTGACGTTTTACGGCCCTGCTTAACTGCTCGCGTATGGAAGCAATTGCTGTTACATCATCGTTTATCCTGGGGTAATAATTATAATGCTTGAAATGCTGAAGTATAAACCGCTGCTTTGTCGTGTTGTATTTTAAAAAACAACCCTTGGGCAGGGGATGGACTTTTTTTAGCGTTGTAACAGGCTCGGGTACATGCCCATAGGCCATAAGGAAAACCGGCCAGTTGTCATTTTGCCTTGTTAAAGAGGGAAGGATATCAAGGGCCCTGATTTCTGAAGCGAATGATATACCATTTTCCTCGCTGCTGTAATACAATGGTTTCATTCCGGAAGGGTCCCTTACCAGGAGAAGTTCTTTTTCAAAACTATCCCAGATCGCAAATGCAAACATGCCGTTCAGCCTGGCAAAGCTTTGTACACCCCAACGGCTATACGCAGCGAGTATCACTTCTGTATCGGTTTGAGTAATGAACTGCTGTCCTAATCCCGAAAGTGTATCCCTGAGTTCATGGAAATTGTAGATCTCACCGTTATAAGTTATCCAGTAACGCCCTTCATATTGCATTGGCTGGTGACCCGCACTGGTAAGATCAAGCAATGCAAGTCGCCTGTTACCCAGCACTATTTTATCAGTTGACGAACTGTACAGGCCTTCATCATCAGGTCCGCCATGCTGCTGAAGCTGGCACATCTGCAATACCAATTCCTCCTGTTGATTCACATCCATTAACGGATTGAACATTCCTGCAATTCTACACATCGCTTAAACTAAACTTTTCTGCTTCTAACTAATTAATGAATTTTATTGACATGTTCATAGCGGATCTGATCATAAGGCAGGAAAAAATGATCTGTTAAACCGGTTCAAGATTCTTCTTATCAAATACAGCGCTTAACTGTAAACCCATGCTTTCAATATTTACCTTGGCCTTGTTGCCGGTGATCTCAACAATGATCCCATGATAATTCATAAGCACACCCTGTTTTATCAAAACCCTGGAATTTACATCCAGTTGGCGCTCTATTACCTCCACCCCGCTGAATTCCTGTAAGAATTTCCTGATGGTATCTATTTCTTCTTCTTTTACAACAGCGGGTTTCCCAAGCCAGTAAACAAAATTAAGAATGCCATCAATATTCTTGATCTCCCATTTTATCGTATCCTGCAGCTTAACAAAAATATACCCTTTGAACAATGGCTCCAGGATGATCTTTTTTCGGTCGCTCCATTGCTTCATTACTTTATTGAGCGGGCAATAATGCTCAATGCCTTTAGCCAGCATTATTCCGGCCACTTTTTTTTCCCATCGTGGCCTTGTATAAACAACGTACCAGTTTTTTTCCTCGTTCATGAATTCGCAAAGCTTCGCTGCTCCTCAGTCACAAATATTTTGTAACCGAAGAGTTTTTTATAGCAATCAAAAATATTTATCTGCACAAAACCGAAATACCAAACACAGGTTACACCCTGCTTCTTTTCCTCAATGCCTCCTCTTTTTAAACAACTTTTTTATATATCCTGTAAAACCAAAAAGATTCTTGAACCCGGGTGTTGAACTATCGGCATGGTAGTAAGAACTCCCTTTGCTGCCATAGCCATAACCATAGCCATAACCATATCCATATCCATATCCATATCCATTGCCATAACCTCCAAAACCATAATTGAATAATGAAACCCCACGTGGTTTGATACCATTGAACACAACACACATATTATTGAATTTCTTGTCACGCTTAAGGCTTTCAATAAGCCTCAGGAAGAATGTTGGCGTAACGGCATGCCTCACAACGAACAGCGTGATCTGTGCATACTTGCTCAACAGCTGTGCATCTGTAACGGGACCGATAGGAGCTGAATCAATAATAATAAAATCAAACCTTTCTTTTAACTGGTCGATCATTTCCTGGAAAGCGGGTAACTGGATAAGTTCTGTAGGGTTAGGAGGTATCGGTCCTGCCGTCACAAGGAACAGGTTGGGAAAGGCTGTTGGCTTGGTGATCTGGTCTATATCCGCTTTCCCGATCAGGTAACTTGAAATGCCAGGATCCCTTATTACACCCAGTTCCTTACTCAGCTTTGGCTTACGAAGGTCCATCTCTAATAAAGCTACTTTTTTGCCCGTGAGTGTTATACTCAGGGCAAGATTTGTTGCAATAAAACTTTTACCCTCTCCCGATATACTTGATGTTACAAGTAAGGTCTTATTCCGATCACTCAGGCCCATAAAACTTAAGTTGGTCCTCATGGACCTGAACTGTTCTGCGATCACGGTACGTTTACCCTCCGTTATAGCGATCGGTTCTTTAGAATTTGCCTGTAATATTTCTGCAACTATGGGGATCTTTGTTTTATCCTCTACCTGGGACCGGAATAATATCTTATTATTAAATTGTTCCTGGATCTGTACATACATAAGAAAAATGACCAGTCCTATTAGGAAGCCTAGCAGGTAGTAATTTTTTGGTATGGGCCTTATAGGGCCAACCCATGAACCATTTTCAAGTATTCGAAGATCCGCCGAAGTAGACGCTGAAGAAAGTGCTGTTTCTTCTCTTTTTTGAAGCAGGTAAGTGTAGATATTATTTTTAATGACCTGTTGCCTGCTGATCTCGAGTAAACCTCTTTCTTTCTTTGGGACCTGCCTTAATATGCTATTATTTAAAGCAATATTCCTGTTGATACTGCCCACCTCTGTTGCCAGGCTGCTTCGTACATTGCCGATATTTTCTCTAATGTCTCGCTTGATGCGTGCAACTTTATCCTCTGCCAGTAATACTGTTTCACTCCTATCCCCGGCAGATGCCTTAACCTTATCCATTTCAAATTCCGCATTATACAACTGGCTCAATAAATTGGCCATTGTGGGATCGTTGATCAATAGTAATGAAGGAACCGTTCCGGGTTTACTGCCTTTATTATTTACATAAGATTCTATATCTCTTAATACTTCCATTTGGAGATCTACCTCACCCTTACGCTTGTCAAACTCTTTTACATTGCTGAAATATAAACTACCCTGGGCACCAAGATCAGTAGCAGATTCCGTTGATTTATAAGTTTCAATATTTCTTTCAACACTATCCAATTGACCCGCAACAGTGTTAAGCCTGTCGTCTATAAAACGAAGTGTTTTAGTTGCTATCTGGTTTTTATCTTCGATTCCCGCGATATTATATATTTCAAATAGCTTGTTTAATATCTTTACACCTTTCTCTGGCACCGGTGTTTCAATTCCAAGATCTATCACGGTGGAATTATAGGAAAGAGGTGTTGCTTTAAGGCTGCTCAATATCGCACTGGCTGCACCGGGTACAGAATTGAATATCACAAAAAAGTTTTTTCCCGGTATATATGGATAAGTAGGATTTATATTTATATGATATATCGTATTGTTCAGGGTTAATGAGCCCCCGAAAGGGATCACTTTACCGGCAATGCTGACTGTTTTCGTTTGCCAGTCTATACTAAAATAAAATTTACCGGCTGCTATTATGCTGTCTTTTTTCTCTACTTTAAAAACCACAGGCGAATTTCCGTCATATAATTCCTCGGTTTGTACTCTTCCCTGGTTATAAACAGTACTGTATAGGTCAAGTTCCCTTACAACTTGTTGCATAATAGAATTGGAACGGAGGACGATGATCTCATTTTCTACTATTTTTTTTTCGCTGAATATGTTTAGTGCATCAAGAACTTTGCTATCACCCCCGTTCTTTTGTGGATCCTTCAGCAATACTTTTGCTGATGCTGTATAGATACGTGTTTGCGACCGGAGGTAAACAAATGAAATGGTCAACGTTATTGTAACCAGTACAACAAATATGGGCCAGTACGGTAGGTAACGGTGAACGATTTGTGCCAGTATGTT
>JBDTWL010000038.1:0-32707 GCA_040006715.1 Ferruginibacter sp.
ATTCTTTTACAGCAGGATTTCTTTCATCATATAAATGTGCAACCAGTGATGAATCTCTGTCGAGCCCCAGCGTTAATTGTGTAAGGTCATTGGAGCCGATAGAAAAGCCATCAATATGTTTTGCAAATTCTTCTGCCATGATGATATTCGAAGGGATCTCAGCCATTAAAAAAAGTTCCAATCCTTCTTTTCCTCTTTCGAGGCCATATTCTTTCATTACGCCATGAACTTTGTGCAATTCTTCCACCGTTCTGCAAAATGGTATCATCACAACCACATTGCTCAGTCCCATTTCTTCCCTCACTCTTTTAATGGCTTTACATTCCAATCCAAATGCTTCCTTATATTTATCAGAATAATACCTGCTGGCGCCTCGCCACCCGATCATGGGATTCTCTTCATGCGGCTCAAAATGTTTTCCGCCCAATAAATTATAATATTCATTGCTTTTAAAATCGCTGAACCGTACGATCACTTTATTGGGATAAAAAGATGCAGCAATTTTTGCAATACCATAACTCAGCTTTTGAATAAAAAAATCTTCTTCATCATCAAATCCCCTGATCATTTTTTTTATGGTAGCACTCAGTTCTGCATCATTCAATCCTTTGTGCTTTAACAATGCCATTGGGTGCACCTGAATATAATTGTTGATGATGAATTCTTCCCTTGCCAGCCCAACACCCGCATTGGGCAAATGAGAGAAACGGAATGCAAGGTTTGGTGATGCAACGTTCAACATGATCGGCGTTCTTACTTTCGGGAGGTCATTGAGGTCCGTTTCAATTTTTGTAAAAGGAACATTGCCTTCATAAACAATGCCTTCATCGCCTTCACCACAAGAAGCTGTAACCAGTTGGCCTGTGCTTAAAATATCTGTGGCATTGCCGCAACCAACGATCGCCGGCACACCCAGCTCTCTTGCAACAATTGCAGCATGACAGGTCCTTCCACCTTTATTGGTAATAATGGCTGATGCTTTCTTCATGATCGGTTCCCAATCAGGGTCCGTCATATCTGTAACCAATACATCACCTGGCTGAAATTCGTGGCCTTCAGTTACACGCTTGTCCAAAGAAAATAAAATGGAAACTTTTCCCGCACCGATCTTATCACCCACGGCAATTCCTTTCAGCAAAGTTTTTCGCGGCGTGCTTGTATCCATTAAATATTCAGTGATCTTCGAAAAATCTTTTTGTGAATGGATCGTTTCCGGCCTGGCCTGTACAATGA
This sequence comes from Ferruginibacter sp., assembly GCA_040006715.1. Lineage (GTDB taxonomy): Bacteria > Bacteroidota > Bacteroidia > Chitinophagales > Chitinophagaceae > Ferruginibacter. Next base: position 1,234 of record JBDTWL010000038.1, read on the forward strand.
ATAATTCTTTTGTGAGCCCATCAACAGCCCACTCTACATCCATCGGGCACCAATGCCCTTTTAATTTGCTGTAATATTCCTCGATCCGGGTGACCCACTTCGCCAGTTGCAGGATGCGTTCATCCTTTAAACAATAGCGGTCCTGCAATGGCCGCTCAACATGAATGATCTGTACGCGTTCATCGGGGTTATCGCCATACACCATCATCTTATCCTTCTTACCTAATTTTTTTTCGATGATACTGCTGAATCCTTTTTGCATTGTCGGTTTAAATACAATGTATTCATCGGGTGAAACCGCACCTTGTACGATCATCTCACCCAAACCAAAAGATGCATTTATCACAACCACATCTTTGAACCCGCTTTCTGTATCCAGTGAAAATGCAACACCCGATGCACCCAGGTCACTTCTTACCATTTTTTGTATACATACAGAAAGGCCTATGCTGAAATGATCATATCCAAAACTTTGCCGGTAACTGATGGCACGATCGGTAAAGATGGAAGCAAAACAGTTTCGCACCGCGTTCATCAAGGGTGCGGGCCCACGCACATTCAGGTAAGTTTCCTGCTGGCCTGCAAAAGATGCATCCGGCAGGTCCTCTGCAGTGGCAGATGAACGAACGGCCACGTCTGTAATATCCTGGTCGTACAACTTACTCAGCTCATAATATTTTTCAATGATCGCATCGCTGAGTTCGCGGGGAAATTTAGCATTCTTTAATAGCTGTCTTGCCTGCAGGCCGCCACGCCGCAATGATTCGATGTCATCTAATTTAATGCTGTTAATGATCTTGTGAATGGCGTCATCTAAGTTATTATACCTGATGAATTCACGGTAAGCAGCAACGGTAACAACAAACCCACCGGGGATCTGTATGCCAAGCTGGCTAAGGTTTTGAAGCATCTCACCTAAGGACGCATTTTTGCCACCTACCTGTTCAAGATCTTTCATTCCTACTTTGTGGAGGTCGGCCAAGTAAATAGAACTGTCCATAAATTGGGGGATTAAGCAGTTAAACAATCAGTACTCTAATGTAATCCATTTTATTAAAGATTTATGTAAAGTGTGGGACAAAAGAAAGCTGTTAGCTATAAGCTGCATGCCATTAGCTAAGCAGCGAATTTTATTTTTTCCGGCTAACAGCTTATGGCTAATAGCTAACAGCTTTTTAATAACTTTAGAATATGAACCGTAAAAATTTTATCGGCACCATATTACCAATGGGATTATCTGCAAGTGGGTTAGCGCAATTACCCATTGATAAAATTTACCTGGTCATATCAGAAGTACCCGGGAAAAGACTACCTCCTTATTTAAAGAAAGGCGACACGATCGGTATTACCTGCCCCGCCGGCTATATTAGCATGGAAGATATCCAGCCTGCCGTAAATAAAATGCAGGAATGGGGCTACAGGATAAGGATCGGCGATGCGATCGGGAAAAAGGATTTTATACTTGGTGGCACGGATGCAGAACGCCTCGCAGATCTCCAGCAAATGCTGGATGATCGAAATATCAAAGCCATTATGTGTGCAAGGGGAGGGTATGGTGCCGTAAGGATCATTGATAAAATAAATTTTGACAAATACCTTCTGAATCCCAAATGGATCATTGGATTCAGTGATATAACGGTACTGCACAGCCATATCAACCGTCATTTTAATATTGCTACGATCCATTCAAAAATGTGCAATAGTTTTCCTTCAGACTGGAACCTGGCAGAACAAATACAACGGGACACGATAGAATCCATCGGGCAATGCCTCAGCGGAAAAAAAATGGAATATTCGGTTGTGCCAAATGCGAATAACAAAACAGGCAATGCAAGCGGCACATTGGTTGGCGGTAATTTAAAAACGCTGGAAACGCTTGCAGGCAGCAGCAGCGACCTTATAACAAAAAATAAGATATTGTTTGTCGAGGACACGGGTGAATATTTATATAGCATTGACAGGATGTTCTGGAACCTGAAACGTACCGGCAAACTTTCACAACTAAAAGGATTGATCATTGGAGGCTTTAAAATGAAACCTGATGATCCCGGGGAGGAATTTGGTAAAACCCTTGAGCAAATTGTTTTGGAAAAAATAATCGGCTACAACTATCCCGTTTGTTTTGATTTTCCTGTCGGCCATCAAAAAAACAATTATGCATTGAAATGTGGGATGATTTATAACCTTACGGTCAGTGAAAAAACTGTATCACTGAAAGAAATTTAGTTAAACATTACTCCATTAGGTGACTTAGTCCCTCTCCTTTGGAGAGGGGTTGGGGTGAGGTCAAATTAATCCTTACTTTTATCTTATTCAAAAACAGATCAAATGAAGAAATATATCGCAGTAATTATTGTTTTATTAGTAAGCAGTAATTCATTCGCACAGCAAAAAATGCTGACCATGGAAGATGCCATGGTAAATGCCAAGATCACTTTGGCACCGGGATCACTCAAGCAGTTGCAGTTCATCAAAGGCACGAATGATTATGTTTACTTAAAAAAAGCAAATGGAAACGATACATGGGTAAAAGGAAATTATAAAAGTGGCGAAGAATCAACTTTCCTGACACTGGCACAATTGAACCGCCGCCTCCGGGCAGCTGGCATTGATACGGTGACAGCATTACCTTCCATACAATTCAACAGCGACAAATGGGTGCTGACATTAAAGGGACAAAAATTTGCTTTCAATACATCAGATTCTCTTTATAAGGTCATGGTACCTAAAAATATTGCGGAGAAGGAAAATGTAGAAGAAAGCAGCGATGGTTACATTGCCTACCTGGATAATTTCAATTTGTATGTTACTAAGAATAGCGAGACCAAACAGGTTACTACAGATGGCAGTAAGGATATTATATACGCGTCTTCAGTTCACCGTGATGAATTTGGCATCAGCAAAGGAACATTCTGGAGCAATGATGGAAAGCAGCTGGCATTTTATCGCATGGATCAAAGTATGGTCACAGATTACCCGATCATTGACTGGACACAAACACCTGCCAAAAATGAAAATATAAAATACCCGATGGCAGGTGGCAAAAGCCACCATGTAACGGTTGGGGTTTACAATGCCCTTTCCAAAAATACGGTTTGGCTAAAAACGGGTGAGCCGGCTGAGCAATACCTTACTAATATAGCCTGGAGCCCTGATGATAAATATGTTTTTATTGCCGTACTTAACCGGGGGCAGGATCATATGTGGCTAAATCAATACGATGCTGCAACTGGCTATTTTGTAAAAACATTGTTTGAAGAAACCGATACTAAATATGTAGAGCCGCTGGTTCCCATGTTATTTGTAAAAAATAAGCCCGACCAGTTCATCTGGCAAAGTAAAAAGGACGGGTGGAATCATTTGTATCTATATAATATCAATGGCACTCTTATCAAACAATTGACCTCGGGCCAATGGGAAGTATTGGAAGTAAAAGGATTTGATGCTGGAGGGGAGAACCTGTTCTATATGTCAACGCAGCAATCGCCTGTATCAAAGAACTTATACAAACTGGATCTGAAAAAAAATGTTTCAAAAGCCATTACCAATGTCGATTGCCTGCATAATATCCAGGTAAGCAGCGATGGCAATTATGTGATAGACAATTTCAGCACAACTACGAACCCGAGAACGATACAGGTAATAGAAACAAATACCGGGAAGACAAAAACACTTTTACAAGCTTCAAACCCATTGGCAAATTACGCTACCGGGCAGCTGAGCATATTCACGATAAAGAATAATGAAGGCACTGATCTTTATTGCAGGCTATACAAGCCTGTGAATTTCGACAGCACAAAAAAATATCCTGTGATCGTTTACTGGTACGGAGGCCCGCATGCACAGATGATATTGAACTATTGGAACGGCGGTGCTGCTGATTATTGGTTTCAATACATGGCTGAAAGGGGCTATCTCGTTTTCTCTTTGGATACAAGGGGCAGCAGCAGCCGCGGCCGTGCATTTGAACAGTCAATTTTCCGGCACGCCGGTAAAGCGCAAATGGATGACCTGGTTGCAGGTGTTGCTTACCTGAACAGCCTTCCATATACGGACAAAAACAATATGGGATTATTCGGCTGGAGTTATGGAGGATTCATGACAACTGATTTTATGCTGAATCATCCCGGCATATTCAAAGCTGCCGTTGCCGGAGGCCCTGTTATGAACTGGGCTTATTACGAGATCATGTATGGTGAAAGGTACATGGATACACCACAGGAAAACCCGGAAGGTTATGAAGAAACAAATCTTATAAAACAGGTGAGCAAATTGAAAGGAAAGCTTTTATTGATACACGGGTTACAGGATCCCGTAGTGGTTCAACAGAACTCGGTAAATTTTGTGAAAGCTGCTGTTGACCAGAGTATACAGGTTGATTATATGATCTACCCCGGCCATGAACACAATGTATTGGGAAAGGACCGGGCCCATCTTTACCAGAAGCTGACAGATTATTTTATGCAAAATTTAAAATAATGGGTGAAGCGGAACTTGATAAGAACAGCCATGTATTGAATATACACGCTGATCTTATTTTTTATGGGAATGCCGCTAATGAGCTGTTGGCAAAACAAATTGCTGAGGATGTTGCAGGCCATTGGAATGAACCGGGTTCCCTTATTAGTATACAGCATGAATGGTATGAATTGAAATTTGACATCAAGGGATATTATGCACCCGCACTTACTGATATTGAAGTATATGAAAATATTGATCCGGGGAAAAATTATTTCAGGGTGGAAGCATATGCCAGTGGTAATATTTCCTTTGTTGATGGCATCAACTGCAATACAGGTTATTTTAAATTAGATAACCTGCTGAACAATTCCACTACTGCCGCCCACGAGTTTGGCCATACGCTGGGATTGGATCACCCCGCGGTCATTGACATAAGAGGAAAGGGGGTTCCCGGCATCATGTATCCCCGCGGAACGATCGTTGATCCGCCCTTTCAATACGATCCCGCAGCAATACCGGGCGCACAAGGCGGAACCATGAATCCTTTTACAAGAAAAGTACTGTTAACTGATATTGAAGCTCTTCATCTCAACGATCTTTCCTTTGATGCCACCGGCAACGCGGTGTTGGGCGATTTTTCTTCCGTATGGCATGATGCGCAGACACCCTGATTGCCTTTTATCATTTTATTAAATCAAAGCATAAATAAAATCATTTATCTTGATAACCAAAATTGAAACTATTACAAGATGGAGATATTAACGGTAGAGAATCTTTCAAAAAATTATGGCTCGATAAAGGCATTGAAAAATGTGAGTTTTTCTGTTCCCAAAGGCACCGTCTTTGGTATCCTTGGGCCTAACGGCAGTGGTAAAACTACTTTGCTCGGTATTGTAATGGATGTATTGAAACCTACCAGCGGTGGATATAAAATATTCGGTGAAATACCCACCAACCACCAAAGGAAACTGATGGGTACCTTATTGGAAACCCCTAATTTTTATCATTATTTGTCTGCCATTCAAAATTTAAGGATCGCAGCCGCGATCAAAGAACGCGGCTATGAAGATATTGAGCGTGTATTGGAGATCGTGAATCTTACAGCCCGCAAAAATTCAAATTTCAGCACCTATAGTTTAGGAATGAAACAACGGCTTGCGATCGGTTCAGCATTGCTTGGAAACCCGGATGTACTGGTTTTTGATGAACCCACCAATGGACTGGATCCCGTTGGTATTGCAGAGATCCGGGAACTGATAAAGAAATTATCACAGCAGGGAAAAACCATCATCATGGCAAGCCACCTGCTGGATGAAGTGGAAAAAGTTTGTACACATGTTGCCATATTGAAACAGGGGAACCTAATCACGCATGGTGATGTAAATGAGATACTGATCAATGAAGATCTTGTTGAGGTCAGTGCCCCCGATCTGCAACAATTGAAAAATGTATTGTCGCAAATGAATGGGTATACCAAAATAGATACCACAGATAAAGTTGCCAGGATATTTTTTCCTTCGGGTAAAGCAGACCTGGCCTCCGTAAATCAATTTTGCTTTAACAACGGTATCGTATTGTCACATTTGCAACTCAAGAAGAAAAGCCTTGAGAGCAAGTTCTTTGAACTTACCAATTGATCAATTAATTTATTTTTAGAAAACAATATCAAACAATGCTGAAGTTATTAAAAACAGAATGGCTTAAACTTAAAAATTACAATGCTTTCATTGTGATGAGCAGTTTTTTTGTGTTGGGCGTTCTTACAACAAATTATATTGTGTTCAGTGTTAACAAGAACATCGTAGGAAAAATAAATACCGGTGGATTGGTTTCCAGTTTCAGCCCTTATAATTTTGATATGACCTGGCAAACGACCAGTTATGCAACCGGTTGGCTTTTGATCCTCCCGGCACTTCTTTTGATCATCCTTGTTACCAACGAATTCACTTACCGCACCAACAGGCAGAATATCATTGATGGCTGGAGCAGGCAGGAATTCGTCAGTGTAAAAATTGCGCTGGCGGTTATTGCCGCAGTTCTTACAACGGTACTGGTGATCATTACGGCTTTGTTGTTTGGGTTATTTTCCGGATCCAGCTTCTCGTTGAACGGGGTTTCGCACGTAGGCTTCTTCCTGTTGAAAGCATTGTCGTATAACCTGCTGGCGATATTGATATCTGTCTGGATCAGGAGGACCGGTTTTGCCATTGGGCTGTATTTTATTTACCTCGGTGCAGAAAACATCATATCACAATTATTGGATGTATGGAGCCTGAAGTTAAGGGCTGATAATGGGATAGACCTGGGAAGTATGGGTGATTATCTCCCTATGAATGCATCTGATGGTTTATTGACCTTTCCTGATAACCCGATAAAATCTTTTGCCAAAGGAAACCTTCCGACAGATTATACCTGGCTGGTGGTCCTCCTGGCACTTGGATATGTTGTATTGTTTTATATCCTTAGCAGGAGAAGGATCATTAAGACCGATCTATGATCATTTACCGGTTATTTCAGCAAGGGCAGATCCAACCGTTGGATACATGAATGTAAAGCCTGCTGCTGTTATTTTTTTATTGCTGACCGTTGTACTTTTCAATACTTCAACACTGCTGCCACCCATTACCAGTTTCAACACAAAGACAGGGATATGAACGGGTACGAAAAAATTGCCTTTCAAAGCCACAGCAAGGGTAAGGGTAAGTTGTTTATTACTCACAGGCATAGCTGCTACCGCATTATAACTTCCATTCAAGGCCTGGTTTTCTATTGCATATATGAACATGCGGCACAGGTCATCAATATGTATCCAGCTTATCATTTGCTTTCCATTTCCCAATATGGCAGCTATACCAAAACGAAGTGGTTTTCTAAATTCCTCCAGCGCACCTCCTTCTTTGCTCAATACAATACCCGTTCTTAATTTACAAACCCTTGTATTCAGGGATGATGCGGCTTCAATGCTTTGTTCCCAGGCATAACATGTCTGGCCCAAAAAATCATTGGCGTGCTCATCAGTCTCAATAAAATGCCTGCCTTTATCTTTATCAGGCCCATACCAGCCTATTGCGGATGAGCTCACAATTGTTTTTACGCGGTTGGAATGTGCACGCAATGTGTCAGTGATAAGCTTGCTGCTCATCGTCCTGCTTTCAAGGATCTCTTTTTGATATTGTTCGGTCCATCTTTTATCAACTACACCTGCGCCTGCCAGGTGAATGATAATATCGGCTGACTGGACAGCTTTTATATCGATCGCCTGCCTGCGTATATCCCATGCCGCATAGCTTATATCATTGCTGTTGTTCTTCCCCTTGAGCGACCTTGTAAGAATGATCAGCTTATATCCTTTTTCAATTAAATGTTTTGTGAGTCTTTTTCCAACCAGCCCTGTGCCCCCTGTTATTAAAACTGTCTGCATGCTGTAAATTTATGGATTAAACAAAAGCAGCATAAGATTGTTTTATTCAGTCATAGCATGGAGCCGGGTACAATTTTTAATCGTAATTTTAGTAAAATGAATTTCATGAGACAATTCACTGTTCTAATACTCTTTATTTTTTTTATCCTTCCTCAAAAACTTGCCGCCCAGGAAATAGTTTATTCCGATTTCAATAATGAAGATAACAGGGATATCAATTTTGAGATCCTTGGCAAGATGAATGGGTCATACATCATCTATAAGAACATCCGTTGGAAACATATGCTTGCTATCTATGACAATAATATGCGTATCATAAAAAATGTTCGCCTCAAATTCATCCCCGATAAAACTTTCAACATAGACTTTATTACATATACCGATCATTTTTATATGATCTATCAGTTTCAAAGGAATAATGTTGTTTATTGTAAAGCTGTAAAGATGGACGCCGATGGAAAAAAACTCTCAGAACCCATTGACCTGGATACAACCCGGATCAGCATCCTTGCTGATAATAAAATATACAATACGATATACAGCCAGGACAAACAAAAGATACTCATATATAAGATACCCAGGAAGAACTCGCAAATTACGATCGCAACCAAGCTATTTGATGCATCATTAAATATGCTTGACAGCACCCGGCATGTTGCACCTTATGACGATCGGAAAGACTTTTACAGCGACCTGTTCGTAGACAACGAGGGGAATTTCATTTATACAAAAGGCACCAAGGGGGTTTTCAGGACCAATATTGCTGCACTGGAAGTTATTTGCCGAAGGCCAGGAGAAAAGGATTCCAAAACACTCGGCATTGACCTGAAGGAAACTTATATGGACGAATCAATATTTAAAATAGATAATTTAAACAAACATTATATACTGAACAGCTTTTTTTATACCCATGATCCCGGGAATATCAAAGGCCTTTTTACAATTGTCATTGATGCCGTTAAAATGGATACCATTAGATCTGCATTCAATGTTTTTCCTGATAGCCTTCGGGCAAAGGTCAATTCCGACGGGTTGTATAAAGCCGCTTTTGATAATTTTTTTATCCGCCAGGCCATTGTAAAAAAGGACGGCGGTTTTATTCTTACCACGGAAGATTATTCTTCTCAAACACGTTCCAATCCTAATAATAGCTGGAACCGCTCCAATTATCTTTATAATTCACCTTATTCATCCAATGATTATTATTTATCAAACCCGGCGTATGGTTATTACCGGCCACTGAGCAGTTTTAATAACTGGCAGGATGTGCGCTTCTATTATGATAATATTCTGATCCTTAGTCTTGACGGCAACCTCAACATACAGTGGAATACGATCATACCCAAGACACAATCGGATGATGAAGTTGACAATTTCCTTTCTTTCTCCACGATGAACGTGGGTGCCGAGATACATTTTTTATACAATGAAGGTGAGCGGAAACAGATCATCAGCAACCAGAGCATATTGCCCAATGGCGAGTTGAAACGTTACCCAACATTGAAGAGCCGGGAAGCCGGTTATGAATTCATGCCCCGGCTTGCAAAACAGGTAGGTTACCGGGAAGTGATCATTCCCTGTGTGTACCGCACAAATATTGCTTTCGCTAAAGTGAATTTTTCCGAATAAGCCTTTCTAAATACGAACTGATTTTTTAAAGTAGTTATAAATGCTCAAATTTGCATTGCTGATCATTTTTCAAGTATATAATTATTTTTTGTGACAGGCATATTTAAAGCCAATAATCCATACAACAATTTCCTGCTCCTGGTATATGGCTTGTTATTAAAATTGCCGATGTTCCTGCATCCCCATATTCCCCAGCCACAACAATTGGATGGATTCTTGTACAAGGCTTTTCTTCAATGGATGAAACCTGTTGCGGCAAACATTCATATTGTTTACAGCATAATTGCATTCGGCTTGCTTTATATCCAGGCATTGAGTTTAAATAGCCTGGTAAATTCACAGCGGCTCATGCAAAAGCCAAATTACCTCACAGGGATGAGTTATTTGCTTTTTACTTCACTTTTTACAGACTGGTATTATTTATCATCACCACTGATCATTAATACATTGTTGATATGGGTACTGTTAAAGCTTTGCGACCTTCACAGCAATAACAGCCCCAAAACATCTTTATTCAATATTGGAATGATAACAGGTGTTGCCACATTTTTTTATTTCCCGTCCATAGCATTCGCCATACTGATCATTGTAGGACTTGGAATAACAAGGCCCTTCAAACTGCCTGAATGGTTGATGGGGCTTTTAGGGATCCTTACACCTTATTATTTTTTAGCAGCGTGGGTATTTCTAACAGAAGGCTGGCATGGTTACCAATTCCCGGGGGTATCTGTTACGGTGCCCTCATTTGTTCAGACAAGATGGGCGATAACAGCGGTGATCATTGTTTTGTTCATCGTGCTTATGGGGATCTATTTTGTACAGCTTAACAGGCGGAAGCAATTGGTCCAGGCACGCAAAAGCTGGAACCTTATCTTTTTATACCTGGTCGTTGCGGTTTTTGTTCCATTCTTAAATGCATCAAAAAGTTTTGATTACTGGATATTGATGGCAGTGCCTATTGCAGCAATAATGGGCGCAGCTTTTTTATACCCCGAGAAAAAATGGTTTGCTTTCTGCATGCATTGGAGCCTGGTAGTGATCTCTATCGTGATGGGGTATTATTTAAAATAAACCAGGAGGCTTAAGAATATTGTATAGCCGGGATGCCGGGAAATCGCTAAGAAATGAATATCTATCAACATTTTTTTCGCTTCCCGCCTTCCCGTCTTCCCGGCTAAAATAAATCGTATAAATTTGCTTTTTATCATTGAAAAATTGAGAGATGAAATTTGGCGTAGTAGTTTTCCCGGGATCTAATTGCGACAGGGATATGGTTGATGCCCTGCAACATGACCTGAACCAGGAAGTGATCACCTTGTGGCATAAAGATAAAGACACCAGTATGTTCAGCACACAGGATTGTATTGTGCTGCCGGGAGGGTTTAGCTATGGTGATTACCTGAGATGTGGAGCCATCGCCCGCTTCAGCCCTATGATGCAAGCTGTGGTAGCATTTGCAAATAAGGGGGGGAAAGTGCTTGGTGTTTGCAACGGTTTCCAGATATTATGTGAAAGCGCCTTATTACCGGGCGTTTTGCTTCGGAATGCCCAGCAACAATTTGTTTGTAAGAACGTTTATATACAGCATAAAGATGCAGCACAGGCAGAAGCATTGAAAATTCCGGTTGCACATGGTGAAGGACGGTATTTTGCCGCCGATCAGGTGATGGAATCACTTCATAAGAACAAACAGGTCATATATCGGTATTGTAACTCCGCTGGTAATATTAATGAAGAAAGTAATCCGAATGGGGCACTGGAAAACATCGCCGGCATATGCAATGAACAGGGAAATGTGACTGGTATGATGCCGCATCCTGAAAGAGCCTGCAGCACAGCTTTGAACAATACAGATGGAAGGATCATATTCAATAAGCTTTTCGGGATAAACGGCTCATAAAACAATTAACAGTCTTTAACAGGCTTTCCATGATAACTGTGATAATTTTGGCAACAATAAAGATCAGGAACAAGATGATGAAAAAATTTACGATACTGGCTTCCATGCTGTTCTTATTTTTGGCAGTAGCGAGCGCCCAAATTGATAATCCCGTAAAATGGATATATTCTGCAAAGAAACTGTCAGATAAGGTCTATGAATTGCATATTACAGCAAATATTGATGGAAACTGGCATATTTATGCACAGGATGCAGGCAAAGGCCCTGAACCAACAAGTTTTAGTTTTATTACCAACCCACTGGTAAAATTAGATGGTAAGGTCAGGGAATCAGGCCAGCTTGAAAAATCTTACGATCCCAACTTTAATTCAACACTCAGGTATTATAGCAAACAGGTTGATTTTATCCAAAAAGTAAAACTCAGATCAACTGCTAATACCCTGGTAAAAGGCACGGTGACTTTTATGGTTTGTAATGATAAAAAATGCCTTCCTCCAAAAGAAGTTCCGTTTTCCATAAAAGTAGAAGGGAAATAAATTTTAATTTAGTGCCGGCCCGGTATCATTCGGGATATTTTCCAATCATTTGCCATGCAAGGATCAAAAGCTTTACTGCTGGTTATTTTCTCTGTTGTTTTTTTCTCCGGTATTTCCCATGCCCAGGATAGTTCCTATGTAGAATGGCATGCTTCAGTAAAAAAGATCGACAACATCCATTTTGAGATCACACTGAAAGGTGCTGTTAAAAACAACTGGCATTTATATGCTTACAAGTATGAAGCGGATGGTATAAGCGGAATAGTAGCCAATTACAATGATTCCACTGTGAATAAAGATGCTCCTGTCCTTACTGCCAATCAGTTGTCGATACAGGATCCGGTCTTTGAAAAAAAGATGGACGTAGCTACCGGTAATATTGAACTCATTCAAAAAATAAACTTTACAGGTGATCCGGGACCCGTCGTAAAACTATCACTGAATTATTTTGTAGGCTACAATGATAATTTTCTCCCCGAAGAAAAGAAGATAACAATTGTGCTGGATAATGCTGCTGTTGCGCAAACGGCAAACCGCATATTGATCCCTTCCATCGATTTGGAAAAGCCTTTGACAGACTGTGGCACATCCGCTCCTGCTTTCAACGGGGCCGCATCTGGTAGTTTGCTTAACCTGTTTTTCCTGGGATTTTTAGGAGGATTGATCGCTTTGCTTACGCCATGTGTATTTCCAATGATACCGCTTACCGTTTCTTTCTTTACCAAAAAAGCTGGAACAAAAGGATCGGGTATCCGCAGTGCTTTTTTATATGGTTTTTTTATTTTTCTTATTTATATTTTATTGAGCCTGCCCTTTCATTTTTTAGATAAATTAAACCCGGAGATACTTAATAATATTTCTACCAATGTTTACCTGAATGTTTTCTTCTTTGTGATCTTTATCTTTTTTGCCTTTTCCTTTTTTGGCTATTATGAGATCAGCCTGCCATCGGGTTTATCAAATAAGGCCGATAGTAAAGCAGGCATTGGTAATGTCGTTGGAATATTTTTCATGGCGCTGACCCTTGCGTTGGTATCATTCTCATGCACCGGCCCCATTTTAGGTTCATTGCTTGCAGGATCATTGACCGGTGATGGTGGCGCCATGCAATTGACTTCAGGTATGGCCGGTTTTGGCCTGGCGCTTGCCCTGCCTTTTGCTTTGTTTGCATTGTTCCCGAACTGGCTTGGATCACTTCCCAAGTCGGGAGGCTGGCTTACTACTGTAAAAGTTGTATTGGGATTTCTTGAACTTGGCCTTGCATTTAAGTTCTTATCAAATGCAGATCTTGTACAGCATTGGGGAATATTAAAGCGTGAAATATTCATAGCCATCTGGATCATCGTTGGCATCGGCCTGAGCCTTTATTTATTCGGGTTTATAAAATTCAAACACGATCCACCGGTAAAGAAATTCAGCAGGGCCAGGATTTCTTTTGCAGTACTCTTTGCAATATTCACTTTATATCTTCTCCCTGGCGTTACAAATACCAAATGGGCAAACCTCACACTCATCAGTGGTTTCCCTCCACCGTTATATTACAGTATTTATCACAAAGGATCAGAGTGTGTGCTTGAACTGAATTGTACAAGAGATTATGAAGAAGGTTTAAAAATGGCAAGGGCAGAGCATAAACCCATTTTACTTGATTTTACCGGCTATGCCTGTGTGAACTGCCGCAGGATGGAAGAAAAAGTATGGAGCAGGCCGGAAGTATATAAACTGATGAAAGAAAAATTCATTGTAATATCCCTGTATGTTGATGACAAGAAAAAATTAGCGGGGGCAAACCAGTTTACTTATACTACTAAAGAAGGAGTGGAAAAAGAGATCAATACGGTAGGAGATAAATGGGCAACCTTTGAAACAGAGAACTTCTCAAACAATGCTCAGCCATTGTATGCTATATTGAACAATGAGGAAGAATTGCTAACCCATCCTGTTGGTTACACTCCTGCAGCAGCCGAATACCTTCAATGGTTGCAATGTGGCGTGGATGCATTTGAAAAGAAATAACATATTCCTGTCGGCGGTTTCAACGCCGACAGGGTTTTCAGAAAATAGATTGATTCTACACTAACCGCCGACAGGGTTTTCAACCGCTGTCGGGGTTGAATAAAAAACCTCCCGTTTTCCCGGAAGGTTCTTTATTCAAATAATCGTATGTACTTATATTATAATGCGATCTGTTTTTCTGTCATCATTTTACGCAGGTTTATCAAACCATAACGCATTCTTCCTAAAGCGGTATTGATACTGCACTTTGTTAAAGCTGAGATCTCTTTAAAGCTCAGGTCAGCATAATGACGAAGGATGATCACTTCACGCTGGTCTTCAGGCAGCATATCGATCATTTTTCTTACCCTGTCATGGCTTTGATCAGCCATCATGCGCTGGTCAGCACCTGGTTCGAAGAAATTTAATACTTCAAAAATGTCGCGGTCATCACTTGTTTTAATGCTCGGACTGCGTTTCACTTTTCTGAAATGGTCAACACAAAGGTTGTGCGCAATACGCATGGCCCATGGCAGGAATTTCCCCTCATCAGTATAGCGACCACCCTTAAGCGTATCGATAATACGGATAAAAACATCCTGGAAAATATCTTCGGCAAGATATTTGTCTTTAACCAGTAAATAGATTGAAGTGAAGATCTTGTCTTTGTAACGTAACACTAAAGTTGCAAGAGCATTTGAATCTCCGTCCATATATAAATGAACGAGTTGTTGGTCGGTGAGGTTGTTAAGGCATTTCATAACTTCTACAGTTTTTTTGGTTTAGGACTTAGTTTGAATTTAACCAATAAGAGAGAAAAATTGCGTAGAAGTCTTTATGATAGGCATCTGACGGTTTATCACTTTATTGGATATTGGAACTGTGAAAGTATAGAGAAAAAATAAACAACCAAATCTTTTTAGAAGTTTTTTTGGATTATTTCAAAACTAAAGTACTTCTTCTCGAAATCATTCGGATGACTACGTAGGGATTTTACGAAAATTTTCACATTTGATAGTAATAACCTCATTTTCGGGTACCTTCGCAGTTGCAATATGGAAGCAAAAGTTGTAAAGAAAAAAAAGAAAGATCCTGTTGATCTTCCGGGAAATGACATTCTGATCAAAGGCGCAAGGGTACACAACCTCAAAGATATAACGGTCACCATTCCACGTAACAGATTGATAGTGGTAACTGGTGTTTCCGGTTCCGGTAAATCTTCTCTCACCATTGATACATTGTTCGCCGAAGGGCAGCGGCGTTATGCCGAAAGCCTGAGTGCCTATGCCCGACAATTCATGCAGCGTATGAACAAGCCGGATGTGGATTATATTAAGGGACTTTGCCCTGCCATAGCCATTGAACAAAAAGTAATTACTCGAACACCCCGCAGTACAGTTGGCAGTATGACGGAAATTTATGATTACCTGCGCCTCCTTTATGCAAGAGCGGGTAAAACAATTTCACCGGTCAGCGGAAGAGAAGTTAAAAAAGATGATGTTACGGATGTCGTTAAAGCGATCAATAATCTTAAGGAAGGAGATAAGATACTTATACTGGTTCCTTTTCTACAACACCGAAACAGGGATATTAAAGAAGAATTGAATATACTGCTGCAAAAAGGATTTTCACGCTTATATAAGGACGGTGAAATTTTACGCATAGAAGACCTGCTGGAAGTAAAGGATACAAAAGCATTCATGGAATCTGTTGCTGAAAAGAAAAAGAACAGCTCTTTTATATTGATTGACCGGCTGGTAAAAAAAGAATTTGATGAAGAAGACATTCATCGCATTTCCGATTCGGTAAACACTGCTTTCTATGAAGGCGATGGTATGATGCTGATGGAGATCAATGGTAAAACAACATTGTCCTTCAGCAATAAATTTGAATTGGATGGGATCCAGTTCGAAGAACCGGTGCCTAACCTCTTCTCCTTTAATAATCCTTTTGGCGCCTGCCCTACCTGTGAAGGATTTTCTCAAATACTTGGGCTGGATCCTGACCTTATCATTCCGGATAAACGCCTAAGCTTGTACGAAGGTGCTGTAGCGCCATGGAAAGGTGAGAAGCTTGGACTTTGGAAGGAATCTTTTATAAGGGCAGCTAAGAAATTCAATTTCCCGGTGCATAAACCTATACTGGACCTGACAGCCGCTCAATTGGAAATATTGTGGCAGGGAAATGAACATGCAAATGGTATCAATGATTTTTTTAAAGAAGTAGAACAAAATTTATATAAAGTTCAGTACCGTGTTTTGTTGAGCCGTTACCGGGGCAGGACATTGTGTACTGACTGTAAGGGTTACAGGCTTCGCAAAGAAGCATTGTATGTAAAAGTTGCCGGGAAACACATTGGTGAACTTTGCGAGATGCCCGTAAAAGACCTGCAGGATTGGTTTGATAATTTAAAGTTGAGCCAATTCGAGCAGCAGGTTGCCAAGCGAATATTGATAGAGATCCATAACCGTTTAAAAACATTGATCGATGTTGGATTGGGTTACCTCACACTCAACCGTTTGGCCAATTCACTGAGCGGGGGAGAAAGCCAGCGAATACAACTTACCCGCAGCTTGGGCAGTAACCTTACAAACTCACTGTATATCCTGGATGAACCTTCCATTGGTTTACACAGCAGGGATACCGAACGATTGATCGTTGTGTTAAAAGAACTAAGGGACCTGGGAAATACTGTTGTTGTAGTAGAGCATGATGAAATGATGATGAGGGAAGCTGATCACATTATCGACATGGGGCCCTTTGCAAGCCATTTGGGTGGAGAAGTGGTTGCAGAAGGAAATTATGATGAGATCATTGCAGACGATGACAGCCTTACCGGGAAATATTTATCCCGCAAATTGAAAATAGAACCTCCAAAGCATATTCGTAAATGGAACCGCTCTATAAAGATCGAAGGGGCGTTGCAAAATAACCTGAAGAATATAACAGTAGAATTCCCTTTAAATGTTTTGTGTGCGGTGAGTGGTGTAAGCGGCAGCGGTAAAACTACTTTGATAAAACAGATCCTTTACCCTGCATTGAAAAAATTAAAAGATGAATTTGTTGATAAACCGGGACTCTTCCGCAATTTGACCGGCGATATTGATGCCATAAAACAAATAGAACTGGTTGACCAGAATCCCATTGGTAAATCAAGCCGCAGCAATCCTGTTACCTATATAAAGGCTTATGACGAGATAAGGGATCTTTTTTCCAAACAGCCATTGAGTAAAATGAGGGGCTTCATGCCAAAGCATTTTTCTTTTAATGTTGATGGTGGGAGGTGTGATGCCTGTGCAGGCGAAGGCGAACAGGTAGTTGAAATGCAGTTCCTGGCAGATGTACATTTATTGTGTGATGTATGTAATGGCAAACGCTTTAAAGAAGAAGTGCTGGATGTTGCTTATAATGGAAAAAATATTCATGATGTTTTGGAAATGAGTGTAGATGAAGCCATCTTATTCTTTAATAAGGATGAAAAAGCCAGTGCTGATGTTGCAAAAAAGATACAGCCGCTTAGTGATGTAGGGCTGGGGTATGTAAAACTGGGCCAATCATCCAATACATTGAGCGGCGGTGAAGCGCAACGTGTAAAGCTTGCTTCATTCTTAGGCAAAGGCAAAACGCAGGGGAATATTTTATTCATTTTTGATGAGCCGACAACCGGGCTTCATTTTCATGATATCAAAAAACTGCTTGCTTCTTTCAATGCATTGATTGAACAGGGACACTCGGTCATAGTCATTGAGCACAATACCGATGTATTAAAAAGCTGCGACTGGATCATCGACCTGGGCCCTGAAGCGGGAGATGCAGGAGGTAACCTCGTATTTGCCGGCAAACCGGTTGATCTGAAAAAGATCAAAGGAAGCCATACTGCAAAGTTCTTATAGGCTTACCGCAGCCTGTCGCTGTTCTTGATAAGTTTTATATCCTTACCGATACCACGCAGTGCTAAAAAGAAAAAGAATACAACGCAACTTTGTAGTAATGCACTCAATGCATAAGTACCGTCAAGGTAAGTTCTTACTTCCAGGTAATACAAAAGTATCAGCACAAGTTCCAGCATGATGCCTAATACAGAAAGCCGTATCTGTATCCTGCGCTTTTTAAACAGGAAGATGGTCACAAATGCCAGCAACCCGATCGCTATCGTCAAAAATAACAGGTATAAATTTTCTGTCCCTATTAACTGGTGGCCGGCTATGTGGTCTTTTGTTGTGCCGATGTAAAAAGGCAATTTGAGACTTAAAAAAGCGCAGATGGATGCTACCAGGAACCAAACGGATTGTATACGTTGTATCATAAAGTATATTTTTTTAAAACCACAGAGGAATATATAGAGTTCTGCACAGAGTTTCACAGATAATTTTTTCCAACTCCTTTTCCTCTGTGAAAAAACTCCTTTTCCCCCTGTGGTTAAAGATCAGTTAACCCAATTCGGGATATAACGGAAAGCCTTTCATAAACGACCTCACATCAGCTTTTACAGCAATGATCGTTTGCTCGTCATCTATATTCAGCAGAATCCTGTCGATCAGGTCAACCACGGTTTGCATATCCGCTTCTTTCATTCCCCTTGTGGTGATAGCAGGTACACCTACCCGTATCCCGCTGGTCACAAACGGGCTTTTATCGTCAAAAGGAACGGCATTTTTATTTAAGGTAATATGAGCTTTGTCTAAAGTTTCCTGTGCTTTTTTGCCGGTGATATTCTTATTTCTCAGGTCTATCAGCATCAAATGATTGTCGGTGCCCCCGCTGATGATCTGGTAATCTTTGGCAGTAAAAGCTTTTGCCATTGCCTGTGCATTCAATTGAACCTGTTTGATATATTCTGTGTATTCATCTGTTAATATTTCTCCGAATGCCACGGCCTTGGCTGCTATCACGTGTTCCAGCGGCCCACCCTGTGTACCCGGGAATACGGCCATATCAAGTAAATTACTCATCATGCGTAAATTACCTTTAAGGTCTTTTGATCCAAAAGGGTTTTCAACGTCTTTTTTCATCAGGATGATCCCACCCCTTGGGCCACGCAAAGTTTTGTGTGTTGTACTCGTTACAAAATGACAATGATCGAAAGGCGAACTCAATAAGCCTTTAGCGATCAATCCTGCGGGGTGTGCCATATCACACAATACGAATGCATTTATTTCATCGGCAACTTTCCGTATCCTGGCATAATCAATATCCCTGCTATATGCAGAGGCGCCACAAATGATCAGCTTAGGTTTTTCTTTTCTTGCCTGTTCTTCCAGCATTTCATAATCGATCAGGCCTGTTTCCTTTTTTACGCCATAGAAAAATGGTTTGTATAATTTACCTGAAAAATTTACAGGCGAACCATGAGTAAGGTGCCCGCCCATGCTAAGATCGAGGCCCAGTATTTTATCACCAGGTTGTAATATTGCAAGCATCAGGGCTGCATTTGCCTGTGCACCACTGTGGGGTTGTACGTTGGCATATTCACAATTGAATATTTGTTTCAACCGGTCAATGGCTAATTGTTCTACCTGGTCCACAATTTCACAACCACCATAATACCTTCTGCCGGGATAGCCCTCTGCATATTTGTTGGTAAGTGAGGTCCCCATTGCCTGCATTACCTGCAGGCTTGTAAAATTTTCACTGGCTATTAATTCAATACCGTTGCGTTGTCTTTCTAATTCTTTATTTATTAGATCAAAAATTACTTTGTCTTTTTGCATGGTTCATTTTTATCCGGCAAATATAAGCAGCACAGCTTATAATATGGAACGGCAGGTATGTTTTAAGGAATATGCAAACAATTTTGCTAATGTGTTCATTTTACACAAAATTTATTACTTTCACATCCCATAAGCATGAGTAAAAAACTATTGTAAACTAAATAACCGTTAAGGGAACGGGATGGGTTTATAAATGAAGGCAATAATTCCGGTTGCAGGCGTAGGCACTAAACTACGCCCACATACATATACACAGCCTAAAGCGTTGATCCCCTTAGCGGGAAAAACCATACTTAGTATTACTGTAGATCAATTGAGTGAAGCAGGGATAACTGATTTCATTTTTATCATTGGCTACCTGGGTGAAAAGATCCAGGATTATGTCACACAAAATTACCCCCATCTTAATTGCCATTTTGTTACACAGAACGAACGTCACGGAACCGGTTATGCTATTGACCTCACCAAAGAGATCGTAGGCGAAGACGACGTATTGATCGTTTTGGGAGATACAATTGCAGAATATGATGTAAAAGAGATCATTGATTCACCTTTTTCCATGCTGGGTGTAAAAAAGGTAGATGACCCGCGGAATTTTGGTGTTGCTGAAATTGATGATGAAGGAATTATCAGCAGGGTGGTGGAAAAACCCGCAATACCAAAAAGTAATATGGCCCTGGTAGGAATCTATAAAATAAAAGAAAGTAAATTTTTATTTTCCTGCCTCAATACGATAAGCGAGACCAAAACGAGTTACGAGGAATTTAGTTTAACGGATGCGCTTGATTGTATGATCCAGCAGGGAGTTCAATTCAGGTCCTTTAAAGTGGCCAACTGGTTTGATTGCGGCAAAAAGGAAAGCCTGTTGCAATCCAATGCCATCATGCTTAAAAAGTTTGGTGTAAACATTAAAGAACCTAATGATTTTGAAAATACGATCATTGTGCCACCTGTGAGCATCGGCGAAGGTTGTAAGATCAAAAACTCTGTTATCGGCCCCAATGTGGCAATTGGTGAGCATTCCACTATTAACAGGGCAATAATAAAAGACTCTATCATCGGTGCTTATACCAACCTGCTCGAAATTGTTCTGGACAATTCTCTTATAGGAAGTGATGCAGAAGTAAAAGGCGTTAGCAGGAATTTAAATATCGGTGACAATACAGCAATCGACCTTGGCGGTGGAACTAAATAGCATTTTTTTCTCCAATTATACATTTTACATTTAATATTTTACATTCATCATAGCTTGTGTATATGTTTATAATTTTTTCTGCTTATAAAGCAGTTTGTTTCTAATTTGTACCATCTTAGCTGCTATGTATCAAAATAATATTACGAGGCTGTTCAAAATAGATATTCCATTGATACAGGCGGGCATGATCTGGGCAAGTGGCTGGAAACTGGCCAGTGCAGTTAGTAATGCAGGTGGACTTGGATTATTGGGGAGCGGCAGCATGTACCCTCAAATACTGGAAGAAAATATCAGGAAGTGTAAGGATGCAACAAATAAACCTTTTGGGGTAAATGTTCCATTATTATATCCTGATATTGATAAACACATTCAGATCATCATTGATCAGAAAGTGCCGGTCGTTTTTACTTCTGCGGGTAACCCAAAGACATATACAGCGATCCTAAAACAGCATAATATTACAGTGGTTCATGTGGTAAGCAGCAGTAAGTTTGCCTTGAAAGCACAGGATGCAGGCTGTGACGCTGTTGTGGCAGAAGGTTTTGAAGCAGGTGGCCATAATGGAAGAGAAGAAACAACCAGTTTCGTTTTGATACCTGCAGTGAGCAATGCTGTAAGCATACCGGTAATTGCAGCAGGTGGTATCGCAACAGGCAGGCAAATGTATGCAGCAATGATCCTTGGAGCTTCGGGTGTCCAGATCGGTAGCCGCTTTGTGGCAAGCAATGAAGCTTCCAGTCATATAAATTTTAAGAATGCAGTTGTAAAAGCGATAGAAGGGGATACTGTTTTAACCATGAAACAGCTGACACCGGTTAGGCTTTTAAAAAATAAGTTCTATGATAGCGTTCAGGATGCGGAATTAAAATGTGCCACGGTAAATGAATTGACCGACCTGTTGGGAAAGGGCAGGGCGAAAAAAGGAATGTTTGAAGGCGACCTGGATGAAGGGGAACTGGAGATAGGGCAGGTAAGTGCATTGATCAAAAAGATACAACCTGCTGCCGAAATTGTCAGCGAGATCTGGAATGAGTACACAGCGTTATCACAACATCCACAGAAATAATATATTATATTTGCGGCAGTTAAAAATCAACCTTATAAAGATGCAACGTTCAGTACATAGGTTCATATTAAGATATCCGGCTTTTCTTTTTTTTATTTTCAGTTCGTTTACGGCTTATTGTCAGCCTCCTGTCATACAGCAAAACCCAACTGAGATGCTCCCAAACCAGGTTGATCCCAAAACGCTTTCCCAAACACAGCTTTCATCGCTTTTAAGTGATAAGAACAAAGAAAATGCAGGGAAAGACAAAAATGCTAACCTGGTTAAAAATAATAAATTAGACAAAGACAGTTTGATAAAGGATAACATAAAATCCAGTTCTTACAGGCCTGACCAGACCTATGGCGCAGATGTTTTCCGTGGTGCAGCCAGCCTGGACCTTTCTGAATTGTCAACACCGCCACTCGATTACCCTATTGGCGTAGGGGATCATATAATAGTATCCTTATGGGGTGCAGCCGAATTCCAGGAAAGTTATATTGTGGCCAGGGACGGTGCCATATTCCCGCAGGGCCTTGGTAAGATACAGGTCCAGGGATTGACCTTTGAAAATGTACGTTCCATCATCGATTCGAGATTCAGAAGCGTTGTGCCGGCTGGCACCAATATATCTGTTTCATTGGGGCAACCAAGGTCCATCAATGTAAATGTGGTAGGAGAAGTAGTAGCAGCGGGCCCCATCACCTTATCAGCATTTTCAAATGCATTCAATGCCATTGCGCAGGCAGGTGGTGTAACACAGTTTGGTAATCTCAGGAATATACAGATCAAAAGGGCAGGGCGTGTGATAGACGAAATTGATGTTTACAAATATTTGAATACAGGAGATTTCGGAAAACATATTTACCTGCAGAATAATGATTTTATCATCGTTGGATTTTATGATAAAAAGGTCCTGGCTACCGGGCAGTTTAAGCGCCCGATGTATTACCAGTTAAGGAAGGATGAAGGCGTTAAGGCATTATTGACCTATAGTGGAGGATTAAACGCAGATGCGCTTGCTTCGGGTATGAAAATACTTCGAACTGAAAATGAAAAGCAGGTACAAAAGGATGTAAATGCCAATGCTATCCTCAGGATCAGCGGGCAGGATTCTCCTTTGAATGATGGAGATATTGTAAAAGTTGACCTGATAAAACCGGGTATCGTTAATAAAGTGGAGTTAAAAGGAGAAGTTACTTACCCGGATGTTTATGAACTTCGCCCCAATGACAGGCTGTTCGATATCATTAACAGGGCAGGGGGTGTAACGCGGAATACATATCTTCCCAGGGCATATATCTTCCGAGGTGCGGGAGATTCTACAAACCTTAAATCCGACAGGCTTGAAGTAGACCTTTCTGATATAAATGTCAATGACCAGAGCAGCTTTAACAATGTTGTATTATTGCCCAATGATGTTATCCAGCTTTTTTCACAGGGAGAATTCGGCGAACTGCAATTTGTAGAGATATTTGGGGAAGTTCGTAAAGAAGGCAAGGTTAGAAAATATGGTGGTATGAGTTTGCAGGACCTGTTATACCTCTCGGGTGGAATAAGGCCATCAGCAGAATATGGAAGGCTCGAGATATCAAGTATCGTAGATATGGATTCTGCCCAACAGGGATTAAAACCTACGCGTACAATTGTGAAGTCATATGCGATACTTCCAAACCTTCAATTGGATTCTGCAGCCGCAAGGGTAATGTTGAAACCATATGACCAGGTATTTGTAAGAAAAAACCCGACTTTTGAATTCCAACAGAATGTTGAAATAAAAGGATTGGTGAAATACCCCGGCCTATACCCAAGATTGAGTAAATATGAGCACCTTTCTTCCTTTATAGACAGGGCGGGTGGCCTGCAGGAAAATGCCAATGTAAGTGGTGCCATTTTGTACAGGAATAAAAATGACCTGTTCCGCGAAAAAGTATTGGAAAAACCCAAACTGGATAGCAATGGCATCCCGATCAAGGACAGCCTTTCAACAGCATTGAAATCTTTAGATGAACCTGTAAGTATTGACCTGTATAAAGCATTAAAATACAGGAATTCAAAAAACGATATAATATTACAGGAAAGGGATGTGGTCTTTATTCCGGAAATAAACCCTTTTGTTACTGTTACCGGTACTGTACAATCTCCTTTAAAAATCACTTTTGATAAAGAACACCCCAACCTCACATATTACATTGATAAAGCAGGGGGATATGGCATCCGGCCATGGAGAAGACGTATTTTTGTAACATATGCGAATGGAAAAAGCAGGCGCACCAGGAGCTTCTTTTTCATCCATGCCTATCCAAAAATTGAGGAAGGCTCTATTATTACAGTACCATCGAGGCCGCAGGGTGCAGAAGTATCAGATCTTGTAAAATCTGTAATGGTTGCAGCCATTCCTGTGGTATTAACCGGGATCATTTTCAAATACGTAAAGTAAAAACTCATTTTGTGACTACAAACGATCTGATAAAAAGTATCTTTTTAAGAATTAGCCGTTTCAAATTCTTCATTTTAATATGCGGGCTCCTGTTTGCAGTATTACTTTTTTTATATGCCAGGAACATAAAGCCTGTATATTCTACCAGGGCCTCAGTGTTTCCGCTCACAGCATCCTCTGATAATTCTGCTTCAACCAGTGCACTCAGTAGTTTATTGGGTATTTCTGAATCACCAAAAAGCTTCAGCCAGGAAGCTTCTATAAATATTGTAGAGCTTGCCCTTAGCCGCAATGTCCGTGAAGCCGTAGCAATGGAACGTATTCCGGAAATGGGCAACAAGACCATAGCTGAATTACTGATCGAAAATTATAATAGAACGAAATCATTCTTCGCGTCATCAATAAAAAAACCTACTGATGCCATGTCACTCGCCGCATTGGGTGGCGACCTGTTAAAAGGAGGGATGCAGGCTAAGATCAATAAAAATGGTATTCTTGAAATGGTTTATAGCAATACCGGTAAGGATCTCATCGGGCCAGTATGTTATAAATTCATTGATAAGATATCTGAATTTTACAAAGACCTGAAAATAAAAAAGGCCAAACTTGATTATGATTTTACGATCCGTAAAATTGATTCCCTGGATGTTGTGCTGAATTCATTTGATAAGAAAGCGATCAGGTTATCCAACACTACTTTATTTGTTCCTTCAGAAAGAATTGAATTCAGTATACCAAAAGAGAACCTGTCAAATCAAAAAGAATGGGTAACACGCCAGCGGGATGCATCTGCCAATAACAGGGAAGAAGCACTTTGGCGTTTGCAAAAAGTAACACCGATCATTGCTACATTGGATAAGCCTGATCCTCCCTATGATGCAAAAAAACCTTCCTCCATTTTATATTCAGGCATTGGCTTTTTCCTCGGTTGCATTTTGAGTATCCTTTTGCTGATAACAGGGCTACTATATAAATATGCGAAATTCGAGGTGAACAAAGCAATTTTTGGTGGTAATGAAAGCCAACAGACCACTGTAGTCTGATTATGATGTTGAAAAGAAATAGCCACTGATTCACAGAATACTTCCTTTGATTACTTTACACGTTTATAGCTGTAGTAGCAATAGCCTGAGATAAACAAATGAAAAAAATCACGATCTCCTGAATCCCCATTTGATCATTTCTTTCCAGCTTGGCTTCTTGCCATACATCAGAATACCCGTGCGGTAGATCTTTGCAGTTATCCAGGTAAAAAGTAAAAAGCATCCTACCAATAAAGCCATGGATAATGCCATTTGCCATACAGGAATATCATAAGTAATTCTTCCCATCATAACGATCGGTGAGGTTAGCGGGAATAAACTTCCAAAGACAGCCAGGCTGCTGTTGGGCTCATTGATCGCTTTCATCATGATAACGAAACCAAGAATGATCGGCATCAATACCGGGAAAACCAATTGCTGGGCCTCCTGCTGGTCTTCGCTTACCACGCTGCCTATCGCAGCAAACAATGAAGCATAGGTAAGGTAACCTCCCAGGAAATAAAATAAAAAGGACAATGCGATCTTTAATAATGGCAATGAAGAAAGTCCCTGGGCAACATTTGCAGCCATCGATGCCGTTGCCGGGTTATTGGCTGTTGCATTTACCTGGGTCAGCATGTCTGGAAATATCAGCGGTAACGCAAACTGCATCATGAATATTAAAATGATCCAGATGGCAAATTGTGTTAAGCCAACTGCACCAATACCAATTATTTTACCCATCATCAGCTGAAAAGGTTTTACTGAACTCACCACTACTTCAGCAATACGGTTTGTTTTTTCTTCTGTTACACCACGCATTACCTGCGTGCCATAAATGATCATCATCATATATATAAGTATGCCGCACGCAAATGATACGCCATAAGCAACTGCGGCCATGCTCGTTTTTCCGCCTTCTTTTGTATCAATGGTATTTCCAAGATCAATGTTCGCAGCGATGGCCTCATATTTTTTGGGATCGATCCCCTGTGCGATCAGTCTTTTATCTTCTATGGCTTTGTTGATCATTCTTTCCAATGCAGAAGTAGTACCCAGGCTGGCTGCCGACTGGGTGTGCAATACAAACTTATCAGGGTTTTGTATGTCGAAACGGGGAATATACAGGAATGCGTTGTAACCCTGGCCCTTGTATTTATTTAAAAAACCCTTTTCAGTTTCATTTTGAATGAATTTAAAATCGATCGATCTATCCTTGTTATCAATTTTACCATTGAATAGATTTGCCTCATCCAGGACAGCAACAGATTGTTTATCGCTGCCCCCGTTTACCGTGATCGCAATAATGGCTCCATAAAATCCTATAATGACCAATGGCACGAGGATCGTTGTGATCAAAAAAGATTTCTTTTTCACACGCGTGAAATATTCCCGGCTGATTATTAATCCTATTTTATTCATGATTAAATTAAAATTTAAAACCTATTATTGAAATTTGCCTTCGACAAGCTCAGGCTGACAGTTCCTGTCATGTTGAGCTTGTCGAAACATTGACAGGTTTATGGGTAAAAATCAATTTACTTTTTCAAATGCCCTTGCAGTAGCAGTGCCTTCAACGAGCTGGATGAAGATATCATTCAGGGTTGGCAATACTTCATTAAAAGAATTGATGCTTACTCCCTGGTTGATAAAATATTTTAAAACATCATTGGAAGTAGTTCCCTCCCCCAGTTTTAACAACAATTGATCGGGCTGGTGCTTTACAATTTCAAATATATGTGTCATCAGTTGCTCGGGTAAAACGCTTGCACCCAGGTGATAAATATTGTCTTTAAAATCCTGCTTTACATTTTGAACAGTGCCATCCAGTATTTTTTTCCCTTTATTCACCAGTACAATATGGTCACATATTTCTTCTACCTGTTCCATGCGGTGTGTACTGAATATAATAGTACTGCCGTTTTTGGCGAGGTTAAATATCTCGTCTTTGATAAGGTTCGCATTTACCGGGTCAAGGCCGCTGAAAGGCTCATCCAGTATAATTAATTTGGGTCGGTGTAAGACCGTGGTTACAAACTGTAGTTTCTGGCTCATACCCTTGCTCAGGTCCTCTACTTTTTTATTCCACCAGCTTTCCATTTCAAATTTGATGAACCATTCTTTGATACTGTCCATCGCATCTGCTTTGCTCATACCTTTCAGGCGGGCAAGGTATAAGGCCTGCTCACCAATTTTCATTTTTTTATAAAGGCCCCTTTCTTCCGGCATATAACCAATGTTCATGGTATCATTCATTGCGTTGAAATCCTTCCCATTGAACATGATCCGCCCGCTATCGGGATAGAATATACCTGTTATCATTCTCAGCAAAGTTGTTTTCCCCGCACCATTGGGGCCCAGTAAGCCAAAAATGCCCCCTTCTTCTATATTCATGCTGATATCATCCACAGCCTTCTGCGTGGCAAAATATTTTTTGATGTGTTGCAGCTCTAATATGTTCATAAGCGATAAATTTAACCTGTCTGCCGACAGGCAGGTTCCTGTAAAAATAAGTGGTTTATTGAATTCGAATTATACTAATTGCATGAATTACACGAATGGCTTGTAAAAAAGATGACATCTCTACTTTTCGTACTTTGCTTCATAACCAGTGAAAGATGTCATCTTTTTTAAACCAGTAATTTCTCAACGATCCTCGCTGCAACATTTTCGCCATCCATTGCTGCACTAACAATGCCCCCGGCATAACCGGCACCCTCCCCGCAGGGGTATAAATTATTATATTGCGGGTGAGCAAATGTTTCTGTATGCCTTGGAATACGCACCGGGCTTGAGGTACGGCTTTCTGTAGCTACTACCACAGCTTCATTGGTAAAATAACCCTTCATTTTTTTCCCAAAGGCAAGAAAACCATTGGCCAAAACATCATATATGAATCCCGGCAATACATTTTCCAGGCCCGTACTTTCTAACCCTGGCAGGTAAGAATTGGCAGGTAATGTTGTAGAAATTTTATGACCGGTAAAATCAACCATCCTCGTTGCAGGCGCAACAAATTTTCCACCGCCGGCATTAAATGCCTTTTGCTCGATCATTTTTTGAAAATGCATGAACAGGAGCGGGTCATTTTCTTTTAATTTCAAATGCTTTGTTTCATTCATAGCATCATGCAGGGTAACCTGTACCACCATGCCGCTGTTTGCATAAGGGTTATTTCTTTTAGAAGGGCTCCAGCCATTTACTACCAGTTCGCCGGGATCAGTTGCTGCAGGTGCAATGATGCCGCCCGGGCACATACAAAAAGAAAATACGCCCTTTTCATTTACCTGTTGTACCAGGCTATAAGAGGCAGGTGGGAGCAATTCATCCCTGGTATCGCAGTGATATTGAATAGTATCGATCAATGATTGCGGGTGTTCAACCCTTACTCCCAATGCAAAGGGCTTTGCTTCGATCAGTATATTTTTTTTAAGAAATAGTTCAAATATATCCCTGGCAGAATGTCCTGTCGCGAGGATGAATTCGTCGGCGGTATAGATCTCTCTGTTTGCAGTTTGAACGGATCTCACCGCGCCGTTCTCCAAAATAAGGTCAACAACCTTCTTTTCAAACAAGACCTTACCGCCATGATAACAGATACACTGCCGCATGGCAGTGATAATGGCAGGTAATTTATTGGTTCCTATATGAGGATGCGCATCATATAAAATATGCTCCGAAGCACCGAAATGAACAAAAAGGTTTAATATACGTTGGATATCCCCTCTTTTATTGCTCCGCGTATATAATTTACCATCACTATATGTACCTGCACCCCCTTCGCCAAAACAATAATTGCTTTCAGGGTTTACAATTCCTTCCTTGTTAAGCAATGCAAGGTCACGCCGCCGGGCCCTGACATCTTTTCCTCTTTCTAAAATGATGGGCTGTATACCCGCTTCCAATAATTTAAGGGCAGCAAACAGGCCTGCGGGGCCGGCACCGATTATCAATACCTTTTTGGCAGCATGTTGTACATCTTTAAAAGAAAAAGGGATCATTTGCCTTTTATGAAAAGGCTCATTTATAAAGGCATTCAGGGTAAGGTTAATGAATACATGCCTGCCCCTTGCATCAATAGATCTTTTGATGATATGATAACCGGATATTTCGGTGATCTTTTTTCCGGAAGAATCAGCAATTTTTTTCTTTATTGCTGTATCATCGGATGCATCGGCAGGTAATAACCTTAAAGAGAGTGTTTTTTGCATGTGTTAGGAAGTTATCCTAAAAACAAATTAAGAATGCCCGGGCTGGTTAAGCTCATCAGAATGGCAGATCATCTACTGCATCAGGGGCAGTGGCTGAAAAAGTATCTAAGGGTTCAAGATAATCATTATCAGGGCCGCCCTGCGAGTTTGCCTGTAGCATTTGTTCAATACGCCAGGCATCCAGGTTGGTTATATAGTTTGTTTTTCCATCTTTTTCCCATTTACTACCCTTGATATTGAAATATACTTTTATCTCATCCCCAACATTCACCTTGTCAACAATAGCCGTGCGATCCTGTACACATTGAAATTTAACATAGTTTACGATACTGCGCCCATTTATATCTTCTGCTTTTTCTACAACAAATTCCCTCGTTTTAAATGATTCGGTGCGTTGTACAATGTCATATTTTGTGATCAACTTGCCGGTAAGTTCGTAACCCATAAAATGATTTTTAGATGCCCAAAAGTAAACCTATTTCGTTATAAAAAAAGATGTGATTTTTTAGTGTAGGATTGTAAAGAAAATACTGTACTTTGGAAAACGGGAGTAACAGCATGTAATTTAATAAGTACCCATAAAAAGAAGGGATATTCCAAACCCTTCCGTTTTATTGAGATCTGCTGCTGCTGCGCCCAAAAGAGGCTGCCTGTACTGAAATCACGACAAAAAAAAATATTAATTTCCAAAAAACCCATACTGTGGTCCCTCGGTAAAAAACAAGGGAATAAAAAATTTTTTTTTCAACAAATAATTTTTGATATTCGCTGTCCTGCTAAAAAATATTTTTATTAAAAATAAATTTGGTTTTTAGCAAAATTTCCCGAAGAAAATAATAACTCAATATAAATTGCTTAAGGTATAATGGAGAAAGCTTTTGATAAAGTATGGACTAATTGTTTAGAGATCATAAAGGATATTGTAGAATGGCAACATTTTAAAACCTGGTTTGAACCCATCAGGCCTGTTGAATTAAAAGAAAAAGTTTTAACTATCCAGGTACCAAGTCAGTTTTTTTATGAGTATCTTGAAGAACATTATGTATCCCTTCTTGCAAAAACACTGAAACGTGAATTGGGAAAAGAAGCAAGACTGGAATACAGGATCATGGTTGATAGCGGGAACAGTAAGAATAAACCTCTTACGATTGATGTTCCGGGCAATGGTTATAAATCATATTCAAACAACGAAATGGATTTTCCTCTTGTTATAAATAATCCTGTTAAAAACCCATTTGTAATTCCTGGGCTCAAGAAGATGCAGATCGATCCGCAGCTTAACCACGCCTATACTTTCGATTCTTATATTGAGGGCGATTGCAACAGGGTAGCCCGCCGTGCCGGTAAAACAGTAGCAGAAAAACCGGGCGCCACTTCCTTTAATCCACTTGTGATCTACGGTGGTGTTGGCTTGGGCAAGACCCACCTGGCACAGGCTATCGGCAATGAAGTGAAAAGGCTTCATAATAATAAAGTGGTATTGTACGTGAGTTCTGAAAAATTCATTAACCAGTTCATTGATCACGGGCGTAACAATGCGATCAATGACTTTATACATTTTTACCAGCTCATAGATGTATTGATCATTGATGATGTACAGTTTTTCAACCGTGCAGAAAAATCACAGGATGCTTTCTTTTCGATCTTTAATCATTTACACCAAAGTGGTAAGCAATTAATATTAACAAGTGATAAGTCTCCCAAAGACCTTGAAGGTGTACAGGAAAGACTATTGAGCCGTTTTCGCTGGGGACTAAGTGCAGACCTGCAGGTGCCGGATTATGACACCAAAATTGAGATACTGGAGAAAAAGATGAAAAGCGATGGCCTTGAAATGCCACGTGAAGTAGTTAAATATATTGCCTATAATATCAATAGTAATGTGAGGGAACTGGAAGGTGCATTGAT
>JBDTWL010000039.1:0-32618 GCA_040006715.1 Ferruginibacter sp.
ACCATGATCTGGGTATTCCCCATGAGCAGGTATTTGTTTTGATAAACCGGTATCCAGCTATCTACCAAAGCCAGGTGAGACTTTTCATAAATATTCACACGCCCCGAAATATCTTCTCCATCCATTTCACGCAGGATAAGATCACTGAGCCAGGAATTGTTCATGGCAATAAAATCTGTTCCCGGGGAGTAGAGCGGATCTAAAAAAGCACCCGATTCTCCTGTCACTCCCCAACGATCTGTTGAATAAAGTTTTTCTGTATGATGGGCATAATGTTTTAATATCTTAAAATCCAGCAGCCCTTCACCCTGTCCCAATGGTTCCAGCATTTTATAAGGCAATGGTTCATTTTTTTTCATCCATTCAACTGCTTTCTCATAGGTATTATATGTTTCAAACGGGTGAACTGCAGGATCAGCAACAATGCCAATACTGGTATTTTTTGATCCCAAAGGAATAACCCATAACCAATAGCCACTATCCATAAAATGTACTGTGCTTAAATACCTAAGGCCAGGCTCCAGGTAGGATTGCCATGCTTTGTTATCGGTCCATGTATCAATGTCAATAACACCTTTGAGCCTCCACCAAACCGCATTGCTGTGGTGCTCCATGGGTTTTTGAAACTGCAGCTTGCGCTTCATGATACTTGCCCTGCCCGAGGCATCGGCTATCCAGCGGCATTTGACCTTCACTTCTTCTCCGTCTTTTATATAGGATACTTCATGGCCTTCGGCAACAGAAATTTCTACATTGGAAACTTTGGCGCCGAGTAATAATTCAGTTCCCTTTTCTCTTGTCAGCCGCATCATATAATTTTCCAGTGTTCCCCTGTCAAGCTGGTGGCTTGGAACGGGTAGCCTTAAACGCGGGCCTAATTCAACACGGCTTGTGATGTCCTCTTTGTTATGGGAACGGAAGAAAAAGCGCAATCCATGTTTTGGAAGTTCATGTTCTTCAAGATATCCTTTAAGATCTAAAACCTCTCTTAAATAATGTGTGCCGAGCTCTACGGTCGACTCTCCTACTTTATGTGCTGCTGTTGCTGCTTCCGTTTCCCTTCTTTCCAATACAAGAATAGAAATGTCGGGCTTTGCATTTTTTAGTTGTAATGAAAGCGTCAGGCCTGCCAGGCCGCCACCAAGAATGACCACATCATATTGCTCGGGCATACAATAAGTTTTGATTTAAAGAAGTGAATTATACAGTTGTTGAATTGAAGGTAAAATATATAGTCCGGATTATACATAGTTTGAAGAATTAAACTCAAAAGTTTGTAGTTTTTATAACGAATAGGCTCCTTAATAAATGGACAAATAATTTTTATTCAATAACAATTACTACTTTAGTTTACGTTTATTTGCATTTTGGCCCTTATGAGTAAATTAACCGATAAGTTGAAGAATATAAGCCTTGTAAGGGCGATCGTATACGCTATTGTAGGATCATTTTCTTACCCTGGCCTTGCCATCATCAATAAATTAAAGATCGAGGGAACAGAACACCTGGAGGGCCTTCCCAAAAAAAATGTGTTGTTCGTAAGCAATCACCAGACATATTTCGCAGAAGTGATTGCATTCCTTCATATTTTTTGTGCGGTAAAATGGAGAAAGCAAAACCGCCTGGGTATTCCTTATTATTTATTGAGTCCTTTTACGAGGGTATTTTTTGTATCAGCAGCAGAAACGATGAAAGAAAGCTGGCTCACCCGCTTATTTGAGCTGGCAGGTTCCATCACTGTTAGAAGGACATGGAATGAAGGAAGCAAGGAAGTGCGGCAGGGATTGGATCCTTCAGACACCAGGAAGATAGACCGGGCTTTAAAAAATAACTGGGTAATTAATTTTCCGCAGGGAACCACCAAGGCCTTTGCACCGGGAAGAAAGGGGACCGTCTTGCTCATCAAACAAAATAAACCCATTGTGATACCCATCAATATCAGTGGATTCAATATAGCATTTGATAAAAAAGGATTGAAACTTAAAAAAAGAGGCACGCTGCTTTCAGTTAAATTCAGGGAGCCCTTACAAATAGATTATAATGCAAGTAATGATGAAATGATGGAAACCATCATGGTGGCTATCGGGCAAAGCCAGGCTCAGAGGGAATGATGAATATTAAATGTAAAACTGAAAAAGGCAGCATACTTTTACATTCGATATTTTGCATTCAATATTTTACATTTAATTTCTTCTATCAATAAATTTAATAACCTTCCTTCCCGCTTCCGGTAATTGCATTTTCTGGATCTCTTCTGCAGTTATATATTTCACGTGTGGGCTTACCCGCAACCTTGCCTGCAAATTTGCCCTTATCTTCCTGTCACATTCCTCGGTAAGGTCAGCAGGTAAAATATGAATAAGTACTTCGTCTGTTCCCATTTCATTTGAATAAACTTCAGCAACAAAATCCACCACGTCCTCCATTTCATTCAGCATGTCAAAAAGTGCGGGCGGGTACAGGGTTGTTCCCTTGTATTTTATCATTTGCTTTTTCCTGCCAACGATCGATGATAAACGGGTGCTGTTTCGGCCGCATGCACAGGGTTCATCAAAGTGTAAACAGATATCCCCGGTCTTATAACGAAGTAATGGCATTCCTTCCACGCCTAATGTTGTGATCGTAACTTCACCCGGCTGCCCGGGCGCAACAGGCTGATCATTTTCATCCAGCATTTCAAGTATGATCAATTCGGGTTGCATATGGCCGCCCCTGAATGCTTTGCATTCTGTAAATGCCGTTTGCATTTCCGTAGAGGCATAAGTGGAATATAATTTTATATCCCATGCATCCGTAATTTTTTTCCCAAGTATATTCAAAGAAAAATCTGTGTTGCGGATATTCTCACCGATGCAAATTGCTTTCTTAACTGTACAACTGTTGACATCAATGTTGTGTTCTTTGGCAAATGCAATTAATTTGATGATAAAAGAAGGTACTGCAACGATCGCTGTTGGTTTGAGTCTCCTGATCGTTTCCCATTGCAACGACGGAACGCCAGGCCCCAACCGGATGATCCCCGCTCCCATCCTCCGGATACCGGAATAATAAGCCATCCCTGCCATGAACTGCCTGTCGAGCGTAAGCATAAGCTGGTAAATATCATCCGGGGTCCCTCCTGCACAGGCAAATGATGAATACTCATTGTAAGAAAGCCTGCCGAGATCATTTTCCGTTAATGCGATCGTAACCGGGCTGCCTAATGTACCCGAAGTAGAACTATAATCAATGATCTTATCCGTCTCTACGCATAAAAAATCATCGTTTCTTTTTTGCAGGTCCTCTTTATGGGTTGTTGGGATCTTAT
This sequence comes from Ferruginibacter sp., assembly GCA_040006715.1. Lineage (GTDB taxonomy): Bacteria > Bacteroidota > Bacteroidia > Chitinophagales > Chitinophagaceae > Ferruginibacter. The sequence goes on from JBDTWL010000039.1 coordinate 3,308, forward strand.
TAAGGTCATCCAGGCCCCTGATATCTTCCAGGCTGATATTATTCTTTGCGAATACCTCTTTGTAAAAAGGTGAATGTTTTGCCACGTATCTCACCAACTGCTGTAGCTTTCTTGCCTGCATCAGTTTTATAACATCTTTTGGCTGGTATGCCGTTTCGTTAGAATACATCATAAGCTTTCAATTATTACTACGGCTGACGCCATTGTTTTAAGGTGTGAAAGGGAAACATGGATCCTGCCTAGCTTCATTTCAGTAACAAAAGTTGCTGTATTGCCAAGAAAGGATATCAATGGTTTACCCTGGTCATCATTTGTTATTTCAATTTCGTTAAAGGCCATCCCGCTTTTCCAGCCGGTTCCCATGGCCTTAAAAAAAGCTTCCTTTGCGGCAAAACGTGCGGCATAATGTTCATATTTCTTGGCCATTGCTTCACAATAACCGATCTCTTTCTGTGAAAATACCATTTCCTTAAAACCGGCATGTTTACCGGTCTTTTCAGCCACACGCGCTACTTCTATCATATCGGTGCCAATACCAAAGATCATTTTACCAGGTTATATTTTTTAATTTTTTATTAAAGAATTTAAAGACTTGCTTACGTTTGACCTCACCCCAACCCCTCTCCAAAGCCTGCCTGTCGGCAGACAGGGAGAGGGAAGTGGAAGTTTATTTTACTTCGTTTCTATTTTTTTTATTTGACTTTTTATATGATCCTCTTCTTTCTTAGTTGCAATAACTTTTGTAAGCGCCGATCGATAAAAATGCAATGCACGCTTATAATCTTTTTGTTTGTATAGATAATCTCCTGCCAGCACATAAGCATGGTAGAATTCGGGATTGCTTGCTACCAGGCTGTCGGCATTTATTTTATCCCCATCGGCTATTCTTTGTTTGAATCTTCTAAAGTTCTCAAAATTCCTGTATTCCGCGGTCAATAAAAAAGAATCGGGTGCAATAGTGAGACTTGAATCGGAAATTTCAATGTCCTGCTTTAAGCCACGAAGGCCAAAGATCTTTTTCAGGTCATAAGCAATATACTGCCCCAATTGCCAGGGAGATGTTGATACCCAAACGATCCTTTTTTGCGGCTCAAAAACGACCGAATGATGTGCGAGCAGCTGGTTAATGGCTTTTTCATTGCCATCCCCGATATCGGCATTGTGCAAACCTTTGCGGTCCCTGAGGATATTAATGGTTTTCTGAACGGTATTCTTGCCATTGGCATTTAATAATTCCATCAGCCTTTCATAACGGTAAGGCGAGGCACTTTCTTTCATCTGTTCAATATTCTTCTTTGATACCGACAAACCTTTGCTTTGAAAATGGTTGGTACAAACAATAAAATTTTTATGTGGGTCATATACGTCCAGGTCATCCGGTGTTTTTTCTATGATCACAGCTTTATTGTCTGCAGCGGATGCAACAAGAAATGATTCCGACACGAACATGTTTCTCTTCCTGGCAATAGCGATCGCCTCGCTGATATTCTTTGCGTATTGCAGTATCTCACGTGTTACAATAGAAACCGGTGTTGCAGACCCCATAGGATAATCAGACTTGGCTGCATTGATCGTCACCGATAAACCTTCTTCATTCATACCCGAAACAGCCCCGATAAAACCACCCCAGGTAATCGTCATGAATTTATGCCCCTGCTTTGGACTGAAGAAAGCAACGATCTTATCTTCAGCAAATTTATCTCCAACATAAAAATCAAAATTGCGCCCAATGATCATGGTGCTGTCTGCTGACCTGTCGTCCCAGGTACCAAATGAAGTACAACCAACAAGTGCCAGGTTTTGCAGTGCATGGCCTATATCATGAGCAGCATGGTAATTTAAGATGCGCTGGTAATTACTGCCAAGCCATAGGTATTTTTCAGAGGCAGATTCGGATATTCCAAAGATCTCATCCTTGTATTCTTCTGTTATATTCTTATCAAGATTGCGGTTGAACCACCCGATAAAATATTTAAGATATTGACGTGTAAATGCCGAAGGAACCATTTTCTTGATCTGATCGGTAAAATGATCTTCCTGTCTTACTACAAGTTCCCTGGTCAGTTTCCCATTGATCACACCGCGTTCAAAAGCATCTCCTTCCACATACAATTCATACAAGCCGCTTTTACTTTTCCTGAACCAGTTATCGTTCAATGTATAAAAACCTTTACTTGTTTCAATACGCTGCAGTTTTAAACTGCTCATATCCCTGATCGTTGGGTTGGGTACTTTTGATACCTGCACCATATAAATAGCAATGATGACCAGCAGCAATGTGATCACTCCAAATACATATAGAACCCGTCTCCAGAATTTTTTTCTTTTAAGCATTTCTTATTTTTTCAACAATCGTTTCGTTCCCCATAAATGCAATACAGGTAACCAGCCCGCTCATCGTTGCACCCAGTATTCCGTGCAAATTAAGATTTTGACCTGTTAAATAAAGGTTAGGCAATTTGGTGCGGGGAGAGATGAACGATTTTAAAGGGTTTTTATAATCTTTTACAATGCCATACATCGAGCCGTCGTCATTACCAATATAGTCACGGTAAGAAAGTGGCGTTGCTGTATAATATGATTTGATACAGTCTTTCATACCGGGAAATTTTTCTTCAATCAGGCTGATCAGCTTTTCTGCTTTTCTTTTCTTAAATGCCTCATAAGCTACTCCCCTGTCATCTTCAGATGATACGGTATTGAATGTATTTTCCCATTGCTTCACTTCATCATACCGCATATAAGTAAGAATGGTTATAGATTCTGCAAACGCTCCTGACTTTGAGGAAGCGGAGAAGAAAATGGCATAACAAAGCGGCCAGTTCTCTTCAGTATGATCTACCAGGTCCCAAACATGGCCATCTTTGTGGTAATAATAATTGTTCCTGATATATTTGAATGAGTCTTTTTTGAAAACAATATTAATTACAAATCCTCCTATAGAATTCTCCAGGCCCCTGATCCGGTTCTTGTAAGCATGTTTGATAATGTGGGTCTCTGTCATTTCCAATGTTCTTACGGGATGCATGTTTGAAATGAAGTTCTTCCCACGTATGTAAGAACCATCCGCCATTTGTACGGAACCAACTCTACCTTCTTCCACAACAATTTTTTTCACTTCGGCATTGCGATGGATAACCCCTCCATGTTCCCTTATATTTTTTACCAGGTACTTTCCTATTACAGAACCGCCATCAATACATTTCCAGGAGCTTTCAATGTAGCTGTTCAGGATCATGGCATGAACATAGAACGGTGTTTTATCCGATTGAAGTACATACAGCATATTATTGCCCGCCAGCACAGCCTGTAATTTTTTGTCGGTCGTAACAGATTCAATAAAAGCCCTGGTGTCTATTTCCAATACCGTGGTCTTTTCATTGATATCGCCGCCAGATCTTAAATTATATAAAGGGAATTTACTGCAAACTTCTTTTATCTTATCGCAGTAAAACCGTAATCCTTTTTCTTCTCCAGGAAAATCTTTCAACAAGTGCTGAATAAAATTTTCATAACCCTGTGCATACACGTATTCTTTATCGTCATTCTCTATAATGATCTTATCAAAAACATCTTCGTCCATTTTCTGCAGTTTGAGTTTATCAATGATACCAAGGTATTTGAATACCTGGTAAAGGTTTTGTCCTTTACCCAACCCGCCCAGGTAATGAACCCCTGAATCAAAGATCACTTTATCACGTACATAAGTCTGTAAACAGCCGCCGACCTGTTTGTTCTTTTCCAGCACACAGACCTTGTAGCCTTCCCTGCCCAGTATATCTGCACATACCAGGCCACCCATTCCGCTTCCGATTATTACAACATCAAACTCCTTCATGCTTAAGTTTCCTTACTTTTTCTTAGTACAAAAATAGTATTGGATGTAATGTTTGAATCCCTGGTCTCATTACATTCCATTTTGTGGACCGCTGCTTTTTCCCTGATCGCCTTTCCTGAAATAAAAGACAATCCCTTTTCACCTGTTTTATTAAACTTAAATAACCTTGTTGAGAAAAATTCAGTCAACTCGGTTTTTTTGTGCTTTGTTATTATATCCTTATCACCTTCCCTGATAATGACCATTCCGCCCGGGTTAAGTTGAGCAATACATTTTTCGATCAGTTTATCCTGCTCATCCTGCTGCAGGTAATGCAATATATCTGCGAGTATAATGGCATCATATTGCTCAAAATCAAAATTCAATATATCAGAATACACAAAGTTAACTGCTGATGTCCTGCTAAAACAATGATTGGCTGTTTCAATTTTCTCTTCATCATAATCTATACCTGTTATCACTCTTTTATTTGAAGTAAAAAATAACATATATGACATAAACCCATACCCACAACCAATATCAAGTATCTTTGCTTCCAGTGGCACAAGCCTGTGAAAAGGTTCATAATTTTTTTCAAGCTTTGTCTTTATCCTCATGTACCACTCAACAAAGGGCCCTTTATAGAGGTAATTGTAAATTAGTTTTTCCCGGAAATAGGATGGTTGCTCAATTTCCGATCTTAGCTTATTAAATTCTTCCCTGAAATAACGCCCGATATTTTTAGTCCTTTCAACATAGCCGTTTCCAAATCCCTCATCAGTGGGTCTTATCCTTGGCAGGAATTTAAGGGTTACCTGCCCGTCCTTTAACAACGCATCTTTCTTGGTAAGTGTATAATTGGTGCCATGGATGATGATTGGTAAAATATCTATACCCAGTTTTTCGGCAAGATAGAAAGCACCTTTATGAAAACGCTTTACAGTATCATCAGTTGACCTGGTGCCCTCAGGAAATACGATCAGGGAATAACCATGTTTAACCCTGTCGGCGATCTGGTCCATTTTCTGATCAACCTGTTCGGCCGGAAAATAATCTGCCATCCGGATAACCGGGCCAAAGATGGGCGCATTCCATTTTTTATTGTTGGTAAACATCAGGATCTTAGGATGCAGCATGATCAGCGGAACAATATCCAAAGAAGACTGGTGATTACAAATAATAACTGCGGGTTTCGAAAAGTCTTCCTTCAATGGATTGATGATCTTCTTTTTTACATTGCCCATGACATACATCAGGAACCAACATGCTTTTGAAAGAAAAAGATGATAAAGCAGTTTTCCTCTCTCTTTCACCTGCAATCTTACAAAACTTCGTCCCATCACTGTAAACACAATGCTGACAGAGATAAATAAAGAAAACGCGAAAGCCGATTTTAAAAAACTAATAAAGGTCCAGGGAAATAATTTTCGTTGAACCCTGTTCTTAATTAGTACATTGAAAAAAAATGGAATTAAGATCTGCGACATGATCACCACGCAAATAATTCCAACAATTGAAATGACAGCAATAGACCTTAAGGCAGGATGTTTTGCAAATATCAATACTCCCAGTCCGGCAATTGTTGTTATGGCAGATAGCAGGATAGATGATTTAAAAGATGAAAGATTTTTCTTTCCTGTCCTGTATTCCTGTAATAACCCATCCATGATAAAAAGACTGTAGTCGTCGCCAAGGCCAAAGATCAGGGCGGAAATGATGATATTAATGATATTGAATTGTATGCCCGCCATTCCCATGATACCCAGTATCCATATCCAGCTGATGAACATGGGAATAAATGAAACAAGCGTCAACTCTATGCGGCCATACATGATGAGTAGAACAAAGAACACCAGAAGGGAGGTCATTAAAGCAATACTTGTAAAATCATTGTTGATGATCTCTACGAACTTACTTGTCAGGTATTGTTTATCAAGTACCGTTATATTTTGATCATTTTCAAATGCATTGTAAACAGCCTGTTTGTTTTGTGGTGAAACCTTTACCAAAGTAACCACTGTGGTTTTCCCCGGCTTCTCAGTTATATAATCATCCAGGAAATTCTTACGCACATCTGCCATGGCCCCGTTATCGGCCAATTGAAAATCCCTATCCAGCATCAATTTAAATTTATCAAACGCCGTAGCGCTGAATTTTAAAGCCGCTCCTTCTTTATAAAGTGTTGCAAGCAATGATGCTTTCTTTTCCGGTGTCCAGTATTGCGTCCATTGCCGGATCCTTGCTTTTTGTAATGAATCAGAAATGATCAGTGATGAAACGCCTGAGTATTTCTTAACGATATTTTTTGTTTGAAGTGCCTGAATCTCTGTAACTAATTTCTCATTGTTGATGAGTGCTTCATTCAGGTTTCTCCCTTCGGTAACGAGATAAACAGATTGCAGGGCATATTCATTGATCTTATTAAGGTCCTTCTCCGATTGCTTTAACCCGGGCGACATAAAGTTCATCTTATTCAGGTCGGATTCAAAACCCACTTTCGTTGCCCAATAGCCGAAAACAACTGTCAATGCAAGTATGATGATAACAAGGTATTTATTGTACTCGGGCCGGTAAGCGGCCATCTTATCTATAAAGGAGAGTGTTCTTATTTTATGCGTTGCCTTTTCCTTTTTGGATGCAATGAAATGCGGCAAAAATATCAAGGAACAAAGCGAGGCACCAATGAGGCTGAATGCTGCAAATAAGCCAAGATCTTTCAGCATCTCTGATTCCACAAATTCCAGGCATAGAAAACCGCCGATGGTTGTGAAACTACCCACTGTCATTGGGATAGCCAGGTCCTTAAGTAATTGCTCTATACTTTTTGTGTGCCGGTAATGATTAAAAACGTGCAGGGAATAATTGACAGCAATGCCCAATACTACCGAGCCCGTACCAAGTGCTATAACAGATATACTTCCCTTGATAAAATAAATGGCCGCCAGTGAAAACAATGCCCCGAATAGAACAGGCACCAGGATGATAAAGGGAGCCCTTTTCTTCCTGAAATAAATACCCAAGAAAATAATGATAAAAAGAACGGTTATCCCCTGGGTAAGCAGGGAATCTTTTCTTAATTGCAAAGCATTGCCTACCGAAACTGCTGTGGCGCCGAAGTATGAAGCCGTTGTAATTTTATGATCCGTCTCGCTGAGCACCTGTATGATGCTGTCGAGCCCTTTCAGTAACAAAGCATTCTTGCCGGTATTATTGGGAGGGAAAGCAGGTGTAATAAAGATGAGCAGATGTTTTTGGTCCTTCGTTACAACATAGTTCTCATACAATTCAAAATTCTCGTCATATTGTAATTGCTGTAATTTTTTTAAACCCAGGAAGCTGATGCCAACGGGGTCATTGCTGATCATGTTCTTTAATGCAATGCCGGCGGGTGAGGTCAATGTCCTGAAATCCTGTTCCAGCGTTTCTTTCAGCTTTGCAGGGCTGATAAGTGTATCAATGGACAGGTAATCTTTGTCATCAAGATAAATGGGCAAATGGTCACTAACGGTTCCGAATAACTCCATCGCCAGTCCATCATCTACCTTATCAGTTATTTTACGAATGTATGGGCTGAGTGCTGGCTGTAGTTTTTCAACGAATGTGCCGGCGTAAGTAACGAGACTATCCGGCGATGCAGCAGTAGAATCTTTTAATGACACAGTAACCACCAGCTTATCCATGAATTTAGAATTCTGGAAAACCTGGTTAAGTTTTTCTATTTTTTTATCTTTTGGTAATATCTTGGAAATATCTTCTTCGAACTTTACCTGCATGGCAAAATAACCAAGCAACAAAAAACTTGCAGCAAACACGATGAAAAACAGCGGGCGGCGTTTTTCAAAAAAATGATAGATCCGAATTAATATTTTTTCCATGTCCTATTCAACTTATCTGGCGGGGACCGGTCTTTTATTAAACAATTTCAATACTATAAAAGTTAATACCCCGAAAAGCAAGCCGGCCAGTATCGCCAGGGTAATACTGCCATAAATATATTGCTGTAAATTCTTTTTAACTGAATCCAATGAAATAGACCTGCTAAAGCCGATCTGCATGGCATGATTCCCCATCCAGAATGCACCTGCCTTGTAACTTGCAAAAATAATGACGGGTATCATGGGCGGGATGCTGATATTGGCCGCAACGATCACCAGTGGTTTGTTGAGCTTGAACAATATGGCCAGGAAAATTGCCACAACTAACTGGAACCCCCAGATGGGAATGATGCCCATGAATATACCAAAAGCAACAGATGCTGCTTTCAGCTGGGCAGAATGATCGGGGTTATACAGGTGACCATTGAGTACCTGTCTGAAATTTTTTTTTATGAAGATGCTGCGTAAAAGATTTCTTGGCTTGATATACAGGAACGTGATCAGTACGAGGATAGTATTCAAAACACCTATCCTGAAAAAATCCTTATAAGGCCTGAAATGAGAGACCCTTTCTTCTTTTGGTGCATAATAAACCGTGACCGGAACAGATAAGACCTTTACACCTTTCCAGGCTGCCCTCACAAGCACTTCTATTTCGAATTCATATTTACGTGTAAAAAAATGCATTCTCGTAACCGGCTGCAATGGATATAACCTGTACCCCGACTGTGTATCGGGTAAAATCATACCGGTTTCAACCCTGAACCAAAAATTGGAGACCCTGTTACCGAAATTGCTGCCACCGGGAACAGATGCCTGGTCCATATTACGTGCTCCTATGATAATGGCATTCTTTTCAACCAGCACTTTATCAATAAATGCGGGCAGGTCCTTTGCAAAATGCTGTCCGTCAGAATCTATCGTGATCGCAAAATCATATCCCTTTTCAAAAGCATAGGTAAATGCCTTGCGAAGTGCCCAGCCTTTTCCAACATTTTTATCATAGCTGATCAGTTGAACAAAGGGAAATGAACCTAGAATGTCTTTAGTATCATCTGTTGAACCGTCATTTACCACGATAATATGATCGGTATAGCCCGCAACATCTGAAATGACTGCTGCGAGGGAATTTCCATTATTATAGGTTGGAATAATGACACAGATACGAAGCTGATCAAATTGCTCCCTGCATATCATGGATCCGGTCATTAAAAAGTATGTTTGCCATTTTGGAATGAAAAGAGAGTTATACCGGGCAAAATTAGTGTAAAATAAATACTTATTGGATCTCAAGGCGAGACAGCACAGGGGGTACTGTGGATTCTCCTGCAAAAGGCAACCTGGCAGTTATATAAGTCAATGATAAGTTACTATATGAAATTTCTCAATACCCGGTATTGATCAGCTTCCAAATACCTTCAATGCATTAGCAGTTGTTATGGCACTGACATCCTGCACAGGCAGTTCTTTTACTTCAGCAATTTTTTCAACGATGTATTTAAGGTAGCTGCTTTCATTTCTTTTACCACGGAAAGGAACAGGTGTTAAGTAAGGTGCGTCTGTTTCAAGAACGAAGTGCTGCAGGTCAATTTGTTTTATTACTTCGGCAAGGCCACTTTTTTTATAAGTAACAACTCCACCAATGCCCATATAGAAGCCCAGGTCAATGATGCGCTGTGCCTCCTCCAGGCTTCCCCCAAAACAATGGAAGATGCCCCTGGCCCTTCCTTTATAATTTTGGATCACTTCAATGGTTTCCGCCATAGCGTCCCTTGTATGTATCACAACAGGAACATCATGGTCTATTGCCAATTGAATTTGTTTATTAAAAGCCCCGTACTGTTCTTTGATAAATGTCTTATCCCAATAAAAATCCAGTCCTATTTCTCCAATTGCAGCAAACCGTCTTTTAGTTAGCCAGTCATTAACCAGCCTCATCTCCTGTTCATAATTGTCCTTCACTGAGCACGGGTGCAGCCCGATCATCGGGATACATACTCCGGGGTATTCGCCTTCCAGTCTTAGCATATCTGCCGTGGTCGAACTATCAACAGCGGGCAGGTAAAACCTCTCAATGCCGGCCGCTATTCCCCGCTTTATTACTTCATCAATATCGGGGCGGAATTCTTCCAGGTACAAATGACAATGGGTATCAATCAACATATAAAACGGGATTTAAACAAAGGAAAAAAATATAAATAACTGATTTGTATTGATTAGTCAGCACGCTCCATTTTTATTTTGATAATTATTAAAATAAAACTTGTCTTTATTAAAACATAGCTGTAAATTGGCAACAGTTTTCATAGGGTACGGATTAAAAACGGGCCAGGGTTTCTACCCAGGCCCACATTTTTTTAGCCCTGTTCATAAAATTATCTTATCAAAGCGATAACCTTTCCCGCTAAAATATTTTAAAGAACCAGACAGTGCATAACGCATACGGGTATTGGCTTTTTCACTATCATGAAATACAACTATTGATCCGGCTTCAGTTTTAGACAGTACATTTTTAAGGCATTCCTCAGGGCTTACGCTCCCGTCAAAATCCCCGCTCAACACAGACCACATGATCGTTTTCAGGTTAACGTTAGCAGATCCCAATTGTTTCAGCTGCGATCTTTTTATCCTGCCGTAAGGAGGCCTGTATAAATTACTGTCGATGACCTTTCTTGCCTCGGCAATATCATTCAAATATAGGATGTCATTTGTTTTCATGCCATCGAGGTGATTAAAGCTATGGTTGCCTGTTGCATGGCCCTCATCTATGATCCTTTTGTAAACATCGGGATAAGCCATTACATTTTTCCCTATACAAAAAAAACTCGCTTTGGCATTGTATTTTTTTAATTCATCCAATACAAAGGGGGTTATGGCAGGATGTGGCCCGTCATCAAAACTCAGGTAGATTATTTTATCACCTGCAGGCATTGACCAGGTGCATTGCTTATATAATTTTTTCAGCCAGCCCGGCGTTTTTACAAAATAAAACATTGGGCAATTTAATTTATATATTGAATATCGTAAAAGCAAAAGAGGCCGTCTTGAATAAGACAGCCTCTTTTTATAAAATTATAATCGAAATCAATACGGTAAAATAACAGTCCTGACAATGCCATTGGCTCCTGTCCAAACCAGTTTAAAATAATAAACTCCTGCAGGACATGATGTCGGGTTACCGGCAGCATCCAAACCAAATGTGACAACTACAGTAGCTAATAAACGCTGGTGTGTAACCTGGCCGCTTACCAACCTGAAACCGCAATCCTGGCGAATGACCATCGGGGCGGTAATAGATGTAACAAAAGCATTTCCAAAACGGTTTGTTCCCCACTCGGCTATACCGGTTATGTTGCCATCTGTATGTGTACCAATGGTGGTGATCACGATACCATTGTTATAAGTAAAGGTCCTTTGCTTAGAAACCTGCCATGTTCTCTGAGTACCATTGTCAAATGTAACAGACATACCCGGGCTGGTAATGGTATGAACAATTGCTGTTGCTCCAGGCAAACCTAATTCGATCAGGCGGCCCCCGGTAACGTTTGTTATTAAATGTACACCGTTGATCGTAATACTCTTATTATCGCTGATCCTGGTGATCTTAAGATTTGTAATATTAGTGGTCAGCACTGCTCCCTGGTCCCTCCAATGTTGTCCCAAAGGCATGGTAAGTACAACAACGCCGGTACGAAGACGGTTTCCTCCGCAATTTGTACCATTGTAAGTAATGGTGATCCTCCTAAGTATGGGAGTTGAATCAAGTACTACAGTTGCATCGCAAGGCAGGGTCAATACATTTTGTGGCCTTCCTGTAAACGCACCATAGCTTTCAATAGCTGCATTTTCATCATTGATAGATGCATCGGTCTCGTTGTCAAAACGTGCCTGGTCATCAGAATGGGTTGTGAGTTCAGCACTGTTGTCTGCGTCTGTATTAGCTTTTTTACAACTTGTAAATGTTACTGAAATAGCTATAATAGCAACCATTAGTAACCGGAGTGTCTTTTTCATAATTTTTTGTTTTTTGTTTATTTCATACATAGATGCAAGAAAGAGTTAAAAGTTTAATGAACACCGATTTTTTTTTAAAATCTATGTTAAACCTTCTCAAACGCTTTTTTATAGGGATTATTATTGAATTAATATGCCCCATCCACTTGTTAACTGATCCTTAACTTTGCGCAATGAATAATAAAGTAAGGGTTCGTTTTGCCCCCAGTCCCACAGGTGGATTACACTTAGGAGGTGTTCGCACGGTCTTATATAATTATCTTTTTGCACGTAAACATGGGGGAGATTTTGTCCTTCGTATTGAAGATACCGATCAAACAAGGTACGTCGAGGGCGCCGAACAGTATATTTATGACTGTCTGAAGTGGTGTGGCATGGAGCCGGATGAAAGCCCGCTCCATCCTGGTGAAATGGGCCCTTATCGCCAAAGCGAAAGAAAAGCCATGTACCGTAATTATGCCGAACAGCTTGTAAATGAAGGGTTTGCTTATTATGCATTCGATACGCCGGGAGATTTGGAGAAAATGAGGAACGCATCCAGGACCGCAGAGAACCCATCACCTCAATATGATGTTAAGGTAAGGATGCAGATGAAAAATTCACTGACATTAACAGATGTTGAAGTGAAAAAACTACTGGCTGAAGGAACCCCTCATGTAATACGTATAAAAATGCCTGCCAATGAAACGATCTCTTTTAACGATATGATCCATCACGAAGTAAGTTTTGAATCATCGCTGGTAGATGATAAGGTTTTACTTAAAGCTGATGGCATGCCCACCTATCACCTGGCTGTAGTAGTGGATGATTATTTAATGAAGATAACCCATGCTTTCCGCGGGGAGGAGTGGCTTAGCAGCGCCCCCGTACACGTATTGTTGTGGAAATACCTGTTTGGCCTGGATAAAATGCCTCAATGGGCACACCTTCCCCTGATCCTTGGCCCAAATGGTAAACTAAGTAAAAGGGATGGTGCCAAATATGGCTTCCCTGTCTTTGCCATGAACTGGACCGATCCCAAAACAAATGAACTTACGGAAGGATTTAAAGAAAAAGGATTTTTGCCCGAAGCATTTATAAACCTGTTGGCAGTACTTGGATGGAATGATGGATCGGAACAGGAAATATTTTCTATGGATGAATTGATAGAAAAATTCTCTATCGACAGGGTGCATAAGGCCGGGGCCAGATTCGATTTTGAAAAGGCCAGGTGGTTCAACCACGAATGGATAAAAAAGTTATCGGTCAAAGATCTTAAGCCAAAAGTTAAGGATGTGCTTGAGGCTGCCGGGATAAACATTTCCAATGAATCACTATTAGAAAAGGTCATTGAACTGGTTAAAGACCGCTGCACATTGCTTACAGATTTCTATGAGCAGGGTAAATTCTTTTTTGTTGCGCCGGGATTATATGATGAGGCCAGTGTTAAACCGAAATGGGATGATGCTAAAAAAACATATTTTGAAGCACTTTCAGTTAAGCTGGCAGCAGAAGCAAATTTTTCAGTGGAAAATATTGAATTGATCTTTAAAAATATAGCTGCAGAAAAAAATATCAAGCCGGGAGAATTACAGATGCTGTTAAGGGTAATGCTGGTGGGCAGCAAGATCGGCCCCGGGGTTTTTGTAATATCAGAGACCATTGGTAAGGAGGAGACAACGCGGAGAATAGAAAAAGCAATTACAATATTTCAATCAATTTAATTCCAGGTGCGGATCGTCATTGCGAGGTGCGAATCAATTTCACACTTTCCCTACAATTAGATCGCTTCGTGACTCGCAATGACGCATATTTTAATTTCATTTCTTATCTTGTTTTGAATGAAAGAAAAACAACAAGCCGTTTGGTGGCTGATCATTTTACTTGCCATCATAAAATTCATACTGCCCTTCTGTTTGCAATCACCAGTTTATGAATTGCAACGTGACGAGTTCCTGTACTACCAGCAAGGGCAGCATCTTGCATGGGGCTATCTTGAAAACCCGCCATTGCTTTCCTGGCTTGGTAGCATCTCTTCCTGGTTTGGCGGAACAGAAACTTCTATAAAATGCTGGCCATCTTTATTTGGTGCTTTAACAGTTATGCTTACCTGCCTGTTAGCAGCGGAGTTTGGAGGGAGGATACTTGCACAATTACTGGCGGGCCTTGCTGCCATGACAGGCGCTTTCCTCCGGATTCATAGTTTGTTCCAGCCAAATTCGCTGGATATTTTTTTCTGGACGCTTTCCATTTATTTTTTGATCCGCTTTCTCCGTTCACATAAAGATAGGCATCTATACTTGTTTGCCATAAGCCTTGCGTTGGGATTCTGGAGTAAATATTCTGTTGCATTTATCATTGCAGCATTATTACCTGCTTTATTGATCTCTTCACATCGAAAAATATTTTTGCAAAAAAGGATCTATGGCGCAGCAGCGCTCATGCTCCTACTTATCCTTCCAAATATTTACTGGCAGTATGCAAACAACTGGCCATTGATACATCATATGGGAGAACTTCGTGAAACGCAATTGCGGTACGTTGATCCAAAAGATTTTCTCATTGATCAGTTGCTGATGACATTACCGGCCGTATTTGTATGGATCGCGGGATTGGCCTGGTCATTTAAAAACAAAGGGTCTCGCTTTATTGGTTTTGCTTATTCATTTGTGATCGCATTATTGATACTGGGCAGTGGCAAGAGTTATTATGCGTTAGGTATCTACCCTGTGCTCTTTGCAGCAGGTGCTGTAGCCTGGCAGCAGTGGACCATCAAAATAAAATGGTTGTACCCGATCTTAATTGTCATTGTGCTGCTCCTGAGCTGGGTTATTCTACCCATGGCCCTGCCCATCTGGGAACCTGCGAAACTTGCGGCATTTTATGAAAGGCATAATATAAAGCATAAATGGGAAGATCAAAAAGAACATCCACTGTCGCAGGATTTTGCTGATATGATTGGATGGAGGGAATTAACTGATAAAACAGAAAAAGCCTATTATACATCTGTGCCGGACACAGCAAGAAACAATACAATGATCTTTTGCGATAATTATGGAGAAGCCGGGGCCCTGAAATTTTATGGAGAACAAGCGGATTTTAAAAATAAGGTCATCTCAGCAAACGGCTCATTTCTTTTATGGATACCCGGTGACCTGTCTTTCATACACATTCTTTTTATTGGGGAAGATCTACCTGGTAAAGAGAATAAGATATTTGATCATTTTGAAAGTTACATGATCCTGGATTCTGTTACCAATACTTTATCCCGGCAATATGGAAGCAAAATTATTTTCTATCGCAATGCAGACAGCCTGGTAAATAAACTTGTCAATGATGCGCTGAATGAGCGGAAGAAATTATTCAGCAGGTAATATCATTCGCTGCATTGATGTATTTTCGCAATACAAGATCTTAATATGAACAGACCCATCAGAGTTTTAGTTGCCAAAGTAGGATTAGATGGCCATGACCGCGGAGCTAAAGTGATTGCTACTGCCCTGCGTGATGCGGGCATGGAAGTGATCTATACCGGGCTTCGCCAGACACCTGAAATGGTGGTGAATGCAGCACTCCAGGAAGACGTGGATGCCATCGGCATCAGCATTTTAAGCGGCGCACACAATACTGTTTTTCCAAAACTGATCGCATTGATGAAAGAAAAAAAGATGGATGATGTGCTGCTCACCGGTGGCGGCATCATTCCTGAGGACGATATGGATGCACTGAATAAAATGGGCGTAGGCAAATTATTTGCACCCGGTACAACAACTTCAGATATAGCCGAATACATCTCATCGTGGGTAAAAGAACACCGCTCCTTCTAAAGTTCAATTCATTTTAAGATCCTGCACCAGGTTTTTACTGCCAAATTCCCAAAAACATATACCCGGTTTGCGGTAGTTATTACTGCTGCTGTAAAGGCTTTGAGCCGTTTGCTAAATAACAACTCCCGTTTACATGTTTGCACTGCAATGGTAGAATAATATCGTGCAACTTCACGTCCTAAATAATTCAAGTGCCAAACAAACCTTTTTCAATGAAGACAATTTTCTTAAATGTAAATGCATTTATAAAAAACAAAGCAATCACATTCTTAAAACAAAGTTTTTTGATCCCGTTTATTTTTGCCACCCTTTTGTATATTCTAATGCGGATATTTTTCATCGGGTCTGAATTTGATATAAGTGAAAGCGTGGAATTATACGTTAAAACCTTCCTCGTTACCTGGGCTTATATCAATGCCTGGAGGCTCATCTGCCTGGGTATTATATGGATAGAAGCAAAAACAACCAGGGCATCAATTGCAAAAATCATCACCATGCCGGTACTTAAAAAAACAGCCATACTTATTTTAATAGCAGGGATCACTTATACAGTAAAAGCAAGATCATTACACAAACCCGGCAATGGAAATGTAAAAACCATTATCGAGCGCAATGAAGCGTTAAATGAGATCGATCCGAAATTTTATTGTTGGATGAAATGAACCATTTGGTCATTACCGGCACTTTTTCCTTATTCAATAAAACCATATTAAATACCCCGATCACAATTTTACATTAAAATCTATCACATGAAAATGATCGCATTACAAACCGGGACCGAAGAATCAAGCCTTTTAAACAATATGGTTTACCAGGGCATCATGGGTAAGTTCAATAACCTGTTCATACGCAAAGAACTTATTGCTAAACCCGCCCTTAGCCTGTTGAAAAAAAATGAAGGTTCGCAATTCTATCAAACACAGGTCAAACTTGCCGGGAACGGTGTACGCACAAAAGCAACAGTTCTATATGCAACAGATTCAGGCTTACTCATCAACCAGGATCCAGTCATATCATTAACAGTACGTTTTCATGATGTGAATGACGAAATGTGTGAAATAACAGCTAAAACGGTTGTGTCCAGGATCGCGATACCACAGGCAGCGGATATCATTACCATTGCATACAATGCAAATGACCTGAGCATGATCGCTGTATTATAGATCGGTCATTCTGTTGGTGCTCAATTTTGATGATCATTTTAAAGCCATCATCACTTCTTCTTTTCTTCTGCGGCTCACTTCCACCTTGCTGTTGTCCTTTAATACGGCAAATCCATCATGATCAATAAACGAAATGTATTTTTTGTTTACCAGGTGGCTTTTGTGTGTACGTATAAAATGATGTGGCGTAAGTAAGGTATCATATTCTCCCAGGGTTTTGGAGATCAGGTATGTTTTATTCATGGCTGTGAAAAAGCGTGTATAATTCCCGGTGGATTCACAACGGATAATATCACCGGGGAATAAAAAATGCACGCCTTCTTTTGTTGGCAATGCAAGCCTGAATTCATCAGCAGAAGGCGCCTGGATATTGTGCATGATATTCTTTAGAAGCTCATACTGCTCTTTGTAATCCCCCGTTGTTTGTAAAAAACGATTCACAGAAGCAACCAGTTCTTCAATATCAACCGGCTTTAATAAATAATCAAATGCACTGAAACGGATGGCTTGTACGGCATATTCATTGTAGGCAGTCGTAAATATTATTTTGAAATTCTTGTTGGGCATTTTTTCAAGTAATTCAAACCCGTTGAGGTGCGGCATCTGGATATCTAAAAATACCAATGCGGGCTGCACTTCGTGTATGGTATCTGCAGCTTTACGGGAATCGTTGCAAACAAAGATCTGTTTTATTTCAGGAATGAATCGTTCGATCATGATCCGCAACGCATCCGTGGCCCGCTCTTCATCATCTATCAATAATACTTTTAGCATGGTATGATTTTTAAACTGGAAAATATAATTCAACCCTGGTCCCGATGGCATTTCCTTCCGGATCCTTTAAGTCTACAATGTTTATTTCGCCGGCCTGTCCCATTGCATTGCGCATATTCATCAGGCGCTCTACAGAAACTTCAATGCCCTTGCTTTTGTGTTTACTTCCCTGGCCGGTAGATATCTTCAATTCATTTGCTTTATTCCTCCCGATACCATTATCCTGTACAATGCATTTTACAAAATTATCCTTTTCCGTAAATTCTAGCAGCAATTCTTTGCTACCCTCCTTGTGCATCAGCCCGTGCCAGATGGCATTTTCAACAAAAGGCTGTACCAGCAATGTGGGTATACTGATCTCATCAGCCTCAACATTATTATCACAAATGATCCTGTAAGAGAACTTATCCCTGAACCTTACAGATTCAAGTTCAACGTATAAATTCAATATCTCGATCTCTTCCCGAAGGCTGATCATTTCTTTATCACTGTGGACCAAAATACTGCGAAGTAATTTAGAGAACCTGGAAAGATATCTCGTTGCGATCATTTCTTCATTGGCCAGGATCATTTGCTGGATGGAATTCAGGGCATTGAATAAGAAATGAGGATTCATCTGCAAACGCAAACTCTGCAACCTTGATTCAGCAACTTTTTGCTTGTTGACAAGGACCTCCATTTTTGCCTTTTGCTTTTCTTCTTCAGCCATTGCCCGTTCTATCTGGTTGGCACAAAGTACCGCTATGGTTGAAAGAATGCTCAGGTGCTTTTGTGTAAAATAATTTCTTTTGTGGTGTTCGCTGTCTATTACTCCGATCACTTTTCCATCAATGATCAATGGCACTGCTATTTCTGAATGTCTTTTTTCATCATCAATGATGTATCGTTGATCTGTCTCTGTATTGGAAATGATCTCAGCCTTGCCCGTTTGCGCCACTGTGCCAACAATGCCTTTACCAAGCGGAATGTCAAGTGGCTGGTGTATATGGAACGCATTCTTATTTTTTGCGCCATAAGCAGCCTTCTGCACCAATACTCCCCTATCCGTATCAACCAGGTAGATCACGCAGTCAACAAAATTCAATTTACTGATACAATTCCTTACTACATCCCAGAGTATATCTTCAGTTTTTTGGCGGCTGTTGATCTGTGACGCAAAATAATTGATCACCGCTTCTGTTTCCAGTTCTTCCCTTTGTTCAACCTGCTTTTTACGGTAATAGCTTATTACGAACCATACAAGTAACAGTGCAAGTATGAGCCCCGATATCTTAAACCATAATTGCTGCCACAATGGTTTTGCAATGGATATCGTCACCGAATTCTCTGAATCTTCCCAAACCTTTCCATCATTGCTGGCACGGAGCTTAAAAGTGTATTTACCGGGCGGCAAGGAACTGTACCTTACAAAATTCTGATCAGCCACCCTGATCCAGTCCTTATCAAGCGATTCCAACTGGTATTCATAAAATGTTCTTAAATGTGTGCTGTAATCAATAGATGTAAAATAAAAAGTGACATAGTTATCTGAAGAAGCAAGATTGAATGTATCTGTTTTTGTAAGATCTGAAAAAATGCTCCTTGTTTCCACCCGGTTGATCGTTGTATTCAATTGTATCTTTTGTTTCAGGAGATCATCAGGATAAAAATATTGGAGGCCTTTTTCGGTCCCCCAAACCAGCTCATCATCGGAATTCTGGTGGTATGAATTGATACGAAATCCCTGGATGCTCAACCCATAACGTTCATCAAATGCTTTTATACTCGTATCTGCAATATTGAAACAGGCAAGGCCAACATCATTGCCGATCCACATCCTGTTCTGTTTATCCAGCAGGAGTGCCTCGATCCGCTTATTCAGTAAACCATCTTTTACTGAAAAAGTCCGGTAAGTTCCATTTGTAAAAAAAACAGTAAGCCCTTTTGCCGTGCCTGCATAAATATTGTTGAACCTGTCTTTATTCATAGACAAGGCGCTGTTGGAAAGCAATCCATTCTGCTCATTGTAAATTTTCAGTTGTTTTGAAAATAAATCATATTTCCACAAACCCTTTTGAGCTGTGGCGATCCATACATTCTCCTTATCACTGAACCAGGTACGGTAACAATATTCATTATTCAGTTTCCCCAGTAATGTATCATTAAAGCGCTCAACAGCAAATGTTGAAGGATCCATCCTGCAAACGCCGCTGCCTGATGTCATCCACATATGGCCGTCTGCACCCATTTGCAGGCTTGTTGCAGCCTTTAAGGGTATTGTATTGAATTTGCCCGAATCATTCAGAAGGTGCCCGACCTGCCTTTTGTTCTTATCTAGAATAAAGATTCCATAGTGCACTGTTGACAACCATAACTGCCCCCTGTTATCAAATTCCACAGAAGTAATTTCTTCCTTGTTCTGTAAAGAACTTCCATCTACAGAACCATAATTTACAAATTCAGTTTGTCCCGTACTTCTTGTCCATTCGATCAGGTTGTCGGAAGCACTTATATAATACTTGTCATTATCCTGTGTTGTCAGGTTATTTATATAGCCATCATAGCTGTTGCCGGACCTGTCCTGGAAGATGACCTGCTGGCCAATGACTGCCTTGCTGTTAAAGTAACTCACACCGTTGGGTGTAGCACCAAGGAATATCCAACCGTCGCTTCCTGTGGCAATAACAAGTGGTGAGTTATTGATGATCGTAGTGGGATCTGCTGCATTGTGCTTATAATTGAACAACTGCCTGCTGACAACATTATAAATATAACAGCCTCCTTTTTTAGTGGTAAATAAGATATCAGTTGCATTGATGCGTGTGGCCCTGGTGAAAACAGCTGAAGGAGTTTCTCCGTGCTGGTCTTTGAGATCGCTGAAAGGAAAAGAGATGCTGCCTGTGGCAAGATCGAACGCTTTTAACTGAGATGATTTGGGATCAAACAGCAATAAGGCGTTATCGCCCCATTTTGTTAACAGGGTGCAGCCGGTGATGGGATATTCCTTTTCAAATGTATGCTTGCTATAATTCACTTTGCACAACCCTGTGGTAGTAGCAAAAAAATAACTCGCCTTATCAAAGACAAGCGCCTGCCTGAATCCTTTTTTATAAAGTGAATCAAATCCTACGACCGGAAGTACTGAAAGATTATCAAATGTCAGGGAATCTTTACCAATAAGGTTGATGCCCTGCTTAAGTGTATAATGATTATCAGGCGTCAGGAGAATGATATCCTGTTCATCGGTTTGCAAAATGTATCTTACGGGAACAAACTTCTTGTCCTTGTATAAGCCAAGCCTGTGAAATTTTCTTTGTTCGTCGATCACTGTCACATCACCATAACTGGTGGATACCCACACCCGGTTCTTACTGTCACAAAGAAGCTGGTGAATATTGTCATTCTGCAATTGGGGATAATCCTGGTTAAAGAACTTGACCACGGTCTTTCCATTGAACAGGTTCAGTCCCTCACCCGTTCCCACCCACAAATTACCCGATTTATCAACCACCATGCAATTGATGTAATTATCCGTTAAGCCATTGGCGGTATTTAATTGGTAAAAAAGTATATTGGAATTCCGGTGATCGTTCTGGGCCAGCGAAGAAGGCGTATAAAAACAGCACAATATGCTTAAGCAACTGATCACATAAATTCTTATTACAGGAGTCATCGGCATATAGATGGCAAATATAATACTCAGGTTTTGGCTTACAACATTACTACCGATCTAAAAAAAAGCAATCTATTCAGCGGTATAGGGAGATGATTTAACGGTATCTGATAGAAATGGAGTGCGCCCTGAGGCAACACTCCGGTCTTTCTATCTATCATCCAATATCAAAAATTTTACTTTTTGCCGGTGAGACCGGCCAGGTCATTTTAAACGGGTGGCAGATGGCAGAAGTATTTGAAAACGCAAAACTACGGACCTTCCTTTTCCTAAAAAGCCCGCAATGAATAAAAGGCTGTTCGTATTTATTCCCCGGTTTTTAGAGGTATTTATTAAGCAAATTTCTAATAATACCAATAACTAAATTAGAATGACCATTGGCTAATGATAGCCGTGCAATTACCGCAACAGTAAGTTCCTTTGTATTCACAAGAAAAATAAAATGCTACATCATGAGAGGCCTGAAAAACAAAATAACCAAAAAAAAATTACTGATCGACATACTGATGGTCATGTTGCTGATAACAGCACTGGCGATATTCGCTGTAGTATTGTAGATCTGACAGCCATTTAAATAACAGTCACCCATTAACAATTATGCTGCACAATATTTATTGACTTTGTTTACATTTGAGCAAAATAATTAAATATGTACCAGCACCTGTTGACAAGTTTAGAGAACGGCATC
The DNA here is from genome assembly GCA_040006715.1 of Ferruginibacter sp. Taxonomy (GTDB): domain Bacteria; phylum Bacteroidota; class Bacteroidia; order Chitinophagales; family Chitinophagaceae; genus Ferruginibacter. Next base: position 25,097 of record JBDTWL010000039.1, read on the forward strand.
TTTACCATTACAATAAACCGTCCTGATAAATTAAATGCTTTAAACAAAGATGTGCTTATTGATCTTGATAAAGTTGTAGATGAAATAATTTCTGATCCTGAAATAAGATCTGCCATCATCACAGGTGCCGGGGCAAAAGCATTTGTTGCAGGTGCAGATATTACCGAGTTTGCCGGTTTGGATAAAGAGCAGGCTAAAGCATTTGCAAAAAGAGGACAGGATATCTTTTTCAAAATTGAAAACTGCAGTAAACCGGTCATTGCTGCTGTAAATGGCTTTGCATTGGGCGGTGGTTGTGAATTGGCAATGGCCTGTCATTTCAGGATAGCATCTGTGAATGCAAAGTTCGGGCAACCTGAAGTAAATCTTGGACTGATACCAGGTTATGGCGGCACACAACGGCTAACACAATTGATCGGCAAGGGAAGGTCAATGGAAATGATGGTAAGCGCAAATATGATAGATGCAGATACCGCACTTAAATTTGGGTTGGTTAATCATGTTGTTATCCCGGAAGAATTACTAGAAAAAGCAAAAAGAATATTAGAGTTGATCAATTCCAAAGCACCACTGGCCATCGCCGGCTGTATCAAAGCCGCTAATGCTGTATTTGATGAAACACAGGATGGCTTTGTTACAGAGGTCTCTTCTTTCGGTGATTGCTTTGTGACGGATGATATGAAGGAAGGAACGGCTGCATTCCTGGAAAAAAGAAAACCGGTGTTTTCCGGAAAGTGATTTTTCAGATCCATTTATTTTTATATGCCAGGTTAATTACCTGCGCCCTTGAATTAACGTGAAGCCTTTCATAGATATTCGACACGTGTTTGCGTACGGTGAGCGGACTGATGAATAACTTCTCCCCGATCGACTTATAATTTTTCCCGGTAACCATTTCCTTTAATATTTCCATTTCACGGTCAGAGAGCAGGCGATCAGTACCCGGGTCCGGATCTGTGGCTGCATTGGTAACATTAAACGGTGAATGCTTAAGCAATTCCAATGTCTTTCTTGCAATGGACGGGCTCATAGGTATGCCATTATATTCAACCACATTTGTAATAGCGTCAATGATATTGACAGCTGAATCATCCTTTAATAAATATCCACCCGCCCCCGCCTTAATAGCTTCAAATATTTTTTCATTGTCTTCAAAAACAGTCAATACAATGAATTTTATGTCGGGATATGCACCTGATGCCAGTGAAATGGCCTGTATCCCATCCATAACCGGCATTTCCAGGTCCATTAATACCACCTGGGGCATCTCTTTTGCCGGAAGCCGTTTCAACTGTTCCAGGAAATCATGCCCGTTCCTGGCTTCCATTACCAGTTCTATTTCACTAAAAGACATGATCTTCTCTTTTACCGTGGTGCGGTTTATTTGTTTATCATCTGCTATTGCAATTTTGATGGACATAGAGTAAATTTCAAATTTCTTGCAGGGATTTCCAATACTCTTTTGCGATTATTTTATTTGATCAAATTATAACTAATTTTCGAGCATCTTGTTTGTAATCATAAAATATATTAACCGCTTTGCCAGGATATTTATCCTGCTCGGTATATTTTGGACAACTTCGTGCATATACGGACAATCTCCACATACTTTAACCGAATATAGTACTGAAAATGGGCTAAGCCTTAATTCTGTAAATGACCTGCTCATTGATCAACAGGGCTTTCTTTGGGTTGCAACAGCGGATGGCATGCAAAGATTTGACGGCTACAAGTTCCAGACATTCAAACATGATGACCTGGATAATAAAAGCCTGCCTGAAAATTCAGTGTCCTTAATTTATGAAGATGCAAATGGTAATTTTTGGATCACGGAACGTGCTCACATTGTCTTCAAGCCAAAAGGAAAGATCGAGTTCACTGATCTTACTCCTTCCCTGCCTGCTTTTACCTTTAATTTTCCGCTGTATGTTGTTGCTGAAACTGATTCCAGTATTTGTATCATCAGTTACCCCAATGGCATATTTGCAATAAATAAAATTACACTCAAAATAAAAAAGATAAGTGCTTTCACAGGCTTTACAGATAAGGATGGCATATTTATGCTTACGCGAATGCATTCGAAAGATGAAAGCAGCTGGTTTATCAAGGGTACAGACAAAACGGGCGGCCTGTATAATATTTCAGCCACAGGGATCAGGCATTTCAATAATGAGAACAAAATAAAGTTGCTTTTCCTGGTACAGTATAAAAAAGACAGCATATTGATCATAACCGATAAGATGGCTTATAAAGCATCCGTGCAGGATCCTTTTGCTGTTTCACAAATATTACCAACTACATTCAACGCTGCTGATTTTGATAATATATATATGACACCCAGGCGGGTTGCTGAAAAGAAATTTTTCCTCATCGGTACAAAAAAAATATGGCTCTTTGATACAGAGCAGCAAAAGATCACTCCATTTCCTTACACTGAATATTTTTCACCTGAGCTGATACGGTACCTTCACATATCAACTACCGATAGCCGTGAAAACACTTGGTTGGGTTATAATGGTATTGGTGGCATTAAAGTAATTTCTCCCAGGAAATTCAGCTTGTTCAACAGGCCTGATAAAAATGCATTGCCGTATTCACTCGCTACCAATGCTGAAGGAAAGACCTTTGTGGGCATCTACCTGGGAGATATCGAAGAATATGATAAGGATGGCCAGTTCATCCGGAAAATAAAGATCCCGGAAGCTGATAAGAAATTCGGAAGCCCAAGGGCCATGGCAATGATAGATTCTTCCACCATGATCGTAAAATCGGTCATTGATAAATTATATGAGATCGATATTAATAAAGGAAGTGTAAAACCATTATCCTACCTGATGCCACCCAATACGGATTCGGTACCTGCTGAATTTGAATTCGGCATGGAGAAGATCAGGGACGGGGAGATCTGGTTCAGCTACAGGAATAGTATTTTTTCCATCGAAAAAAATAAAAATGAAAATAAAAGCTACCAAAGCAGGCTCATTTGTACACTACCACTCAAAGAACGGATCAATAATTTTTTCCGGAACAACGAGGGCCAGCTTTGGATTGGAACTGTGGCGGGTGTCTGGTGTTATGAACATGATCGTTTTCAAAAGATGGTCTTACCATCTATTCATATAAAACATATCAACCAGCAACCTGATGGCAATATATGGGCCACAACAATGGATGGAATATTTATATTGAAAGATAAAAGATTGCTAAGGCGATTGGATATAAAAGATGGCCTGCCCAATTCTTTTGTATATGCTGTTTTGTTTGATAAAACCGGTAATGCCTGGATAAGCACGAACAACGGGCTTGCAAAAATTGATACTGCGTATCATATTACCGCTTATTCTACAAAAGAAGGATTACAGGGCAGTGAGTTCAATACAAGAGGTTATTGCAAAGGCCCGGATGGAACCTTGTATTTTGCCGGAGTAAACGGTATTAATTTTTTTAAACCGGAAAAACTTGAAAGTAAAAATGAGCCTTCAAAAACAATGCTTACCGGTATTGAAGTGAACAACCAGCCTTATATGCCAGGTCTTCAATCCGAATATGTCAATACCATCAGTTTGCCATATGACCAGAACAATATCCGTTTGTCATTTGCATATATGGATCTTACTGCGCCAGAAAAAAACCAGTTCAAGTTCTGGTTAAAAGGTTTCCAGGATAAATGGACATTACCTCAAACAAATCATACCGTTCAATATATATTACCGCATGGAGATTACCAGTTGCTGGTACTGGGAGCTAATTACGAAGGGGCATGGAGCAGGGAGCCACTTGTGTTGAATATTCATATCTTACCTCCCTGGTACCAGCAAACAGGGGCAACGATCATTTTTATCCTGGTCGCATTTGTAATAGTAGGGGCTGCATTTTATTTTATTTCAAAGAGCCGCTACCAGAAAAAATTAAGGCAATTGCAGGTGGAAAAGGAAATTCAAAATGAGAAACAACGGTTAAGCCGTGACCTGCATGATAATCTCGGGTCACAAATAACATGGTTATCCAATAATATCAGCCAATTGGAAATAGCACAACAAAACAAGCAACCGGTTGAACAAAAAATGAACAGCTTAAAAGAAGGTGCCGGTGAATTGATGAAAACATTGAGGGAAACGATCTGGATCTTAAATAAAGATAAGATCAGCTGCATCGATCTATTTGATAAAGTAATAAGTGTAGCAGCCCGGTATGTTGAAGTATGTCCGCCAATGCAGTTGCAGGCCGAAGAAAATATTTCACCGGGTATAGAATTGAATTCAAACCAGGCGCTGCAGGTATTCCGCATTTGCCAGGAAACCATCAATAATACATGCAAGCATTCTAATGCATCACTGCTGACGATCACATCACATACAACTGAAAATAGTTTTACGATTCGAATTAGCGACAATGGAAAAGGCTTTGATATGACCAATGAAGCTGAGGGGCATTATGGCTTACAAAACATGAAGCAGCGGGCAGAAGAAAGCAAGCTGCAATTAAGTATTGAATCTGCGCCTGGTAAAGGCACAACAACCAGCATTTTACTCCCCGATTTTCCTTCCCTTTAAAAATACTCTTGCGGGAGTATTGATTCACTAAGCACTTCAAAATAATTTGCACTCGGTTTCAAGACCACCAGTATCCCTGTTTGAAAACGAACTGCTTCTGCCACAATAATTTTTAACTATTAAATTTTTAGTCATGAAGAAAATTCTTCTACTCATTGGAATTATTATGCTACAACAGCCTGTTCATGCAAAGATCTGGAGAGTGAACAATACTAGCGCTCCTGCAGATTTCACCACTGCCCAGCAAGCCAATGATGCTGGTAGTGTAGTAAATGGCGATACACTCCACTTCGAGCCATCCGGTTTGAGTTATGGAGGCCTGTTTTTAAGAAAAGCATTGGTAATTATTGGCAATGGCTATTTCCTGGGAACAGCAGCAGCAAACAGCAACCCTGACCTGCAGGCAAATACTGCCAGCAGCAAGATCGATAACTTATATTACCAGCTAGGCTCAAGCAATAGTGTTGTTGAAGGAATGTACATTATAACTAATGCATACATTAGTTGGGGTGGAGATCTTATTTCTAACATTTTATTCCGCAGAAACTATGTCGGCAGCCAGATAACAATGGGTTATTGCAGCAATGTTCAATTGTCACAGAATTATATTGGTACAATATATAGCCTTGTTAGTAGTGGTGCAGCAACCAATCTCGTTATCAATAATAATATTTTAGTTTCAGGTGTATCGTTTGATGCGGATGATAATGGCAGTTTTCAAAATAATGTGATGCATATACAGGGCCAAAACTTTGTTTCAAGTTTTACCGGCTTTACGATCCGTAATAATATAGCAGTGAGCGATTATTTCAGCATTAGCAGCAGCACCGTAGAAAATAATGTGAGCTGGACCAACGGAGCCCTTGGAAATGGATTGAACGGGAATATTGTAATTGCTGACATGACAACTGTTTTTGAAGATCTTCTCAATGCAAGTAATAGTTTCAGCCAGGACAGCCGTTTCCAGGTACAAGCTGCGAGCCCTGCCAAAACCAACGGAACAGGAGGTGGAGAATGCGGGATCTTTGGTACACAGAATGGAACCGTTTATAGCTTGTCGGGCATTTCAAATGTGCCAACCATTTACAAGTTAACTGCACCCGCAACTGTTAGTACGGCTACGATGAATGTTACGATCAGTACCAAAACAAATAATTAGTCATTATCAATTATCTGTCATGAAAAAGATCATATGCCTTGCTATAATTTTATTGGTACTGACATGGGCAAAAACTTTTGCACAAACGATCAATAAACTGGAATACTTTATTGATTCAGATCCGGGTTTTGGCAATGGCACCAATGTTACAGTTACTCCATCAGCAAATATTTCCAACCTGACTGTACCGGTCAATATTGGTTCATTGAGTAAAGGGTTTCACAGCGTCTGTTTCAGGTCGAAAAGCAATACCGGCAACTGGTCATTGACCAACCAGTGGGTATTTGTAAAAGATATTCTTGCAGCTAACGTTAACAAGCTTGAATATTTTGTTGACAACGATCCCGGCTTTGGCAATGGCAGCAATATTCCTGTGGTTGCATCAGCAAATATTTCGGGCATTTCAATACCTGTTGACATCAGTTCATTGTCTAAAGGATTTCATAATATATACCTGCGTTCAAAAGATGATGCAGGTAACTGGTCATTGACAAATCGTTGGTTATTTTATAAAGATATCCTGGCTGCGGCAGCGAATAGACTTGAATATTTTGTTGATAACGATCCTGGCTTTGGCAATGGCACAAATGTTATTGTCAGTCCATCAGCTAATATTACAGGCATTGTGGTGCCGGTCGATATCACTTCATTGAGCAATGGATTTCATAGTGTATATGCGAGATCAAGGGATGATAAGGGAAGCTGGTCAATAACCAATAAATGGTTGTTCTTTAAAGATGTTGCTCAAAATAATTTGTCTAATGGTGAATATTTCTTTGATACAGATCCCGGTTTTGGCAATGGCAAGCCAATCCCATTCAGTGGCCCATTGGGAACTGATGTGGCAGATTTTTCTTTTGCGATAAATGCAAGCGCTCTTACTACTACCGGTGATCATCTACTTTTCATACGCACCCGTGAAGCAAATGGAAAATGGTCGTTGACCAATGTGGCGCCTTTCAATTATAGCGGCCCTGTTCCTGTAACCTGGTTATCATTCAATGCAAGATTTGAGAATAAAGTTGTGCTACTCGACTGGAAAACTGCAACCGAATCAAACAGCAGCCATTTTGAAGTTGAAAGAAGCAGCAATGGTTACCAGTTCGAAAAGATCGGTTGGGTAAAGGCAGCAGGCAATAGTAATAATATTACATCGTATAATTTTACTGACAGGTTACCGGGAAAGGGAATGAATTACTATCGTTTGAAACAGGTTGACCTGGATGCAAAATTTGCTTATTCAGAAATAAGAAAAGTGGAGATAAAAACCGATCAGCCATTGTTTGTCTTATATAACAATCCGTCAAACGGTTCATCTATTACGATCAAGACATCAAATACCCCGGCTTTATTCGGCGTATTTGACATGGCAGGAAAAAAATTAAGGGAAATACCGGTCGTTGACCATACACAGCAAATAGACCTTTCTGCATTACCATCCGGTACTTACATTTCGGTGCTTTACAGGGATGCATCTGTAATAGCTGTTGAAAAAATTGTGATACAACACTAAGTGGAATTAATGTTGTCAGTAGCCTGTTCTTTACTGAGCAGGCTATATTTTTTTAAAAACCTTCATTGAGCTACCTTTGCGTGCAAATAAGATCATTTATGGAATTCAGGATAGAAAAAGACACCATGGGCGAAGTAAAAGTTCCTGTGGATGCAATGTATGGCGCACAGACCCAACGCAGCATTGATAATTTTAAGATAGCCCAGGATATTAATAAAATGCCCAAAGAGATCATCAGGGCTTTTGCTTATTTAAAACAGGCAGCAGCCATTACAAATAATGAAGCAGGTGTTCTTA
>JBDTWL010000040.1:0-30542 GCA_040006715.1 Ferruginibacter sp.
CCAATCCCCTCCTGATCGATATACCGCCCACACTGGCAGAAGTTATCTTGTTCTTAAGGGCCAGCACCGGTTTAAAACCTGAAAGTATCAGTGCAGGATACATGCCGGCAAACAGGGTTACCAAAACAACCAGGGTTAGCAAAAACAGCATCGTTTCCCAGTTTAAAAAACCAAGTGGTTCTTCTATCGATGCAATGTGTTTTATAAATGGAAGGCATATTGCCGCAATGCCAATAGCCAATATCACTGATGCGATCACAATGAAAGCAGTTTCACCAATTACCTGCCCGAATAATTGCCTGCGGTAACCACCAAGTACTTTTCGTATCCCTATTTCCTTACTCCTTCCCACCGCCTGTGCAGTAGAAAGATTGATGAAATTGATACAGGCCATGATAATTATGAATAAACCTATCAGCGACAATGTCCATAGTGTTGATCTTTCGGTGATATGGTCCCCGAAATTCTCGAATCTTTTGTCAAAATGGATATCGCTAAGTGCCAGTAAAAAATTTGTACTTACACTTCTTTTGCGATTGCCATAACTTTTTTTACTGAATGCAAGCAGCTGGCTGTTTATCTTATCTTTTGAAATATTTTCCGGGAGCAGCATGAATATATTAAAATTGCTGGTAACAGCACCCCATTCTGTCGAATAAAAATAAGTATCCGGGTTTGATTTGGCCGTTTCAAAAGAAGTAACAATACCTAAAGGAAAATCAGTGTTCGCAGGCACATCCTCCAGTATTCCGGCAACTTTAACAGTAACAGCATTGTCAAGTTTTAAGAACCGGCCCATGGCAGTTTTCCAGTCACCAAAATATTTTTCAGCCATTTTTTTTGTCAGCACAGTTACATTCGGCTCCTTTAGAACTAATGCTGATCCTTCCACCCATTTATAATGGAAAACCTGGAAGAATTGCGGGTCAGCAAAGAAGAAACCGGTTTTTTCAATGAATTTCTTATCAGCAGAAAGATTTATGCTATTTGTCCCCAGTACAGTGACCTGGCTGCCGAAATTTGACATCAGAACCCCTGTTGTGACCTGGGGGAAATCGATCCTTAATGCTTCCAGCGCAGGAAAAGGTATGCCTGACGTATATTCAAGCTTATCAGCTGTTTTATTCGAAGTTACAACATGATAGATCTGTGAATATCCTTGCTGAAATTTATCATAACTCAATTCATACTTAACTACTGTAAATAACAGCAGGCTGGAGGCCACCCCAATGGCCAATCCCGTGATATTGATCAGTGAAAAGGCTTTGTGCCTGGCCAGGTTTCGCAAAGCGGTCTTAAAATAGTTCTTTATCATAGTATGACTTCTTCTTCCTGAATTGTGCCAGATTTGAAACTCGCTGTGGATAAGGGTTTTAGCGTTAAGTATTCAAGCAAAGTGTCCGAAAACGGACACTTATTGTACGGAAACGGACACTGCTATTCTGTTCTTAAATTCTTTACCGGGTTCGCAACTGCCGCTTTAATAGCCTGGAAGCTTACCGTTAACAGCGATACGATCAAAGTACAGAGGCCGGCTATGAGGAATATGGTCCAGCTGATATTTATCCTGTATGCAAAATCTTCCAGCCATTTATTCATGGCCCACCAGGCGATGGGAAAAGCAATGAACGTAGCAATAATTGTCAATTTCAAAAATTCTTTAGATAATAAAGCAACAATACTTTGAACAGATGCGCCCAAAACTTTGCGAACGCCGATCTCTTTGATCCTTCTTTCGGCTATATATGCACTCAATCCAAACAAGCCCAGGCAGGCGATGAAAAGAGAAAGTGATGTAAATATGCCGAATATGTTTCCCATGCGCTGCTCCGAGCGGTACTGTGCATCAAATGAAGCATCTAAAAAGTTATAATCGAATGGTTCTGCAGCAATAAATGATCTCCATTTACTTTCTACTTTACTTACGGTATTGCTAATGTTTCCCGGCTTTAACCTGGCTACTATAAAAGATGAGCCTATGTCATAAGACCTGGAAGAAGTATGAAAAAGCACAAATGGCGTTATCGGGGCCTGCAGTGATTGAACATTGAAATTTTTTACAACTGCGATCACTTTATACCATTCATTTTTACCACCGGGATATTGGAGGGATCTACCGATAGGATCTTTCCATCCTATTTGCTTAGCTGCTTCTTCATTCAATATCACAGAACCGGAATCTGAAAATTCTTTTGAAAAATTTCGCCCGCTGAGTACCCGGATCTTCAATGAAGGAATAAAATCATAATCAACAATAAAAGAATTAAGGTTGATATCTTTCACAACATTTACCTCTCCTGCAGGATCTGTTACATAGCTATCTCCAAAAAGATTCCCGGTTGGAATACTCGAAGTAATACTTGCATTCACAATACCAGGTAACTGGCTGATCGTTTGCCTGAAGCTTTCTTCACTTTTACCCAACCGGTTGGAATTAGCAATAACAAGCACATTTTCTTTGTCAAGACCCATTTTTGCATTGCTGAAAAAATCCAATTGCCTGAAGACAACCAATGTACCTATGATCAATATAGTTGAAACAGTAAATTGAAATACCACTAACCCATTCCTTATGAACAGGCCGCCTTTACCCGACCTGGATGAAGCTTTTCCTGTCAACACTTGTATCGGATCGAATGAACTCAAATAAAAAGCAGGATAACTTCCCGCCAGCAGCGCAACCATAATGGTCAGTGCTGTGAGTGCCAGCCAGATATTTGTTGTGAATGCAGTACTGCGGCTGATCGATTCTCCCGTGATATTCGAAAAAGGGTTTAGTAATACTGCCACTAATATAACGGCAAGCAGGCTTGAAATAAAACTGTATAAAAATGCTTCTGTTAAGAATTGCTTTATCAACTGATCTTTTCCTGAGCCCGACACTTTACGAATGCCTACTTCTTTCGCCCTTTTTGCAGACCTTGCTGTTGAAAGATTCATGAAATTGACACAGGCCAGCATGATAATGAACAATGCAATGCTCCCGAATATATATATGTATTTGATATCGCTCAGGTGGCTCAGCCATGGAATGCCGATGATCCCCGAACGTAAATGAATATCTTTAAGAGGAAGTAAATGAAGGTCCCATTTTCCGCCACTCTTTATGAATTCATCAAACGGTTTACCTATGCGTTCAAAAGCACTGGCAGCCTGCAGCTTCACCATTGCCGGAAATTTAGCTTCCAGTTGCCGGATACTTGCAGCATCGGTTTTGACATTGTCGCGAAGTTTTACATAGCATATCATTTGCTGCCAGACCCAGCTCCAGCTAAAACGTTTTACAGCAGGAAAGTCAGCAACTGCTGTAAGAAAATCAAACTGTAAAGAAGATTGTGAAGGGATGTTTTTTAAAATAGCAGTAACAGTAAAAGGCTGTTTATCCTCCTTCATCAATATCGTTTTTCCGAGCGCTGCTTCATTGCCAAAATATTTTTTTGCCATCTCTTCCGTTATTACAACAGAACCGGGCTTTAGTAATGCGGTTGCAGGATCACCTTGCAGCATTTTAAAATCCAGGAGCTGCAGGAAATTGGAATCAACTGCTATGATGTTCTTTTCTGTAAAGAATTTTTCCGTTGAGCTGCTGGATACATACCTGACCACGATGTCGGGTGCCTTGTAGAACCGCGTGTAGCTTTCAATTTCAGGGAAATTAGTGGTAAGCGCTTTGCCAACAGGTGGCGGCGTATTCCCTGCCCAGAATTCCTGTCCGCCCATATTGCCATTCAGTGTTACCTGGAATATACGGCCTGCATCTTTGTGAAATTTATCATAGCCTAATTCGTTCTGAATATAAATAACGATCAGTAACACACATGCTATCCCGATACTCAATCCCGAGATATTGATAATGCTGCTGATTTTATTGCGCATCATATTTCGCCAGGCGATCTTGAAATAATTTCTGACCATAAAAAAAGCTTTAAGCTGTTAGCTATTAGCCATTAGCTGCATTATTTAATTAGTTACTAATATTAATATGTTTTCCTAAAAGCTTGCAGCTAATAGCTAACGGCTTTTATTCTGTTCTTAAACTTTTTACGGGGTTTGCTATGGCAGCTTTGACCGCCTGTAAACTTACTGTGACCATGGCAACCAATAATACAATAATGATAGCTGCAATAAAGACCCACCAGCTTATTTGTATGCGATAAACAAAATCACGAAGCCATATATTCATAGCCCACCAGGCTAATGGGAATGCAATAACCGATGCGATCACTATCAATACAATAAATTCTTTTGATAATAGGCCTACTATATTGCCGACACTTGCTCCTAACACTTTACGAATACCAATTTCCTTTGTTCTTTTTACTACCGTTAATGTTACTAATCCAAACAAACCCATGCAGGCAATAAAAACAGCAAGTACTGAAGCTAGTTTTATGATCGCCCCGGTTCGCTGGTCCTGTTGGTATTGTGCCGCTATAGCTTCATCTAAAAAATGATATTCAAATTCCTGGCCGGGCGCAACTGACCGCCAGACCTGCCTGAGCATATTGATATTAGCAGCAAGGTTCCCGGCTTTAAGGCGCACTGAAATTCTTGGCTGCAATGAAGAGCCTATGTTGATGTTTTCTACTCTCCTGATAAAACTATCTGGATTTATAACCATTACCAATGGTTGGATCCTGGTATGCAACGATTCGTAATTAAAATCTTTTACTACTCCAATGATCTGTTGTTCCATTTTCCCGGGCAGTTTTTTACCGATCGCATTATCCCAGCCGTACTGCTTTAACAATGCTTCATTTACCAGCATAGAATTTGTATAGTCAGCAGGATTGTCTGCAGAGAAATCTCTTCCCTGAACAATTTTAATTCCCATAGTTTTTATGAAATGAGGATCAACAGCATTGAACTGAAAATCCCGGTATACCTTTTTGTCATCTGTATATCCCATGCCCACCCAGGGTGTTTCAGAAAAACTCATTACAGAATAAGTAGCTGCGATAACCTGCGGTTGTCTCATTAATTCATTGCGGTATATTTCTGCTAACTCCATACCTTTTTTTCTTGGTTTATTTGTTGGAATGATCACAACCTGTTCTTTTTGATATCCAAGGTCTTTATTGCGGAGAAAATTTAATTGCCTGCTGACAATAATTGTACAAATGATCATCCCGATAGAAGCTATGAATTGGCCTGCAATAAGGCTTTTGCGAAGTATTCCCGTTTTATTCCCAAATTTTAATTTCCCTTTAAAGATATCGACCGGGCGAAAGCGGGAAAGAATGATCGCAGGATAGATGCCGGCTATTAAAGCAATTAAAAACATTAAGCAAAAACAATAGCCAATAAAAGCAGAGTCAAAATGCAAACTGAGCTGGCGGTTAGCAATTTGACCAAATGGTTTGATCAACAAAAATGACAGCGAAATACCCACAATGATCGAAATGATCGTTAACAACAAAGCTTCACCCCAGTATTGAAAGATAAGCTGTCGCTTTTCAGCTCCTAATACTTTTCGCACGCCCACTTCCAATGCCCTTGTAGCGGAACGGCCTATAGATAAAGTAATAAAATTGATGCAGGCAACGAGAAGAATAAGTATCCCGATCGTCAGCAGGATATAAGAATATTTTGGATCACTGGTTGGTTCTATGCCAGCTGGCAAACCTGTATCCAAATGAATTTGAGTGATCGGCTGCAGGCTAACAGTATAAGCATCTTCTTTATAATCTTCTCCAAGGTTTTGTTTCACCATTAGAGGTATTTTCTTCTCAAGTTCAGATGGATCAACATTTTCCCGGAGTAACACATAAGTCTCCGGGAACACACTGAACCAGGCTTTCATACTATTGGGAGAGAAAATGAATTTTGAGTTGGAGAAAGATATCAGTGCATTGTATTTGATGCTTGATTCCTCAGGTGCGGATCGGGCAATACCTGAAACAGAAAACATGATCTTTTCATTGTTGAACTGAACTTCAATATTTTTTCCAATTGCGTTTATGTTTCCAAAATATTTTTTTGCTGCTTTTTCCGTGAGAATAATTGAATTGGCAGTAGGAAAAGGGTTGTTCCTGTCTCCCTGTAATAAACCAAAATCAAACAAACGGAAGAATGAAGAATCAACCATCCGCATATCTTCATTGAAAGATTGTTCATTGGTTTTGACCAGGGAATTGAAATTGAAAACACGACAGGTTGATTCTATTTCAGGGTAACTTGCCTGCAAAGCCGGAGCCAATGGAAGCGGTGTTACAATATCAATAATGTCATCCTGTTTTTCATACTTCTCCCTAACCCAGGCCCTGTAAAGCCTGTCTGATTTTTGGTGAAATTTATCGTAGCTGAATTCACTTTTTACAAATAACATCACCAGGATGCAGCATGTAATTCCTACTGCAAGTCCCAGGATATTAATAAAAGAATGCCCCTTGTGCTTCGTTAAATTCCGAAATGCAACTTTTAAATAATTTCTGAACATAAGAAAAGCTTTAAGCTGTTAGCTATTAGCCATTAGCTGCGTTATTTAATTAGTTACTTTATTCTGTTCTCAAACTCTTAACAGGATTTGCAATAGCCGCTTTAATGAGTGAGGCCGCAATACCATTGGTAAGTCCCGGTATTACGCTTTAAATTCCTGAAAGCAATTTTTTAATAATTTAAGATCCTCCTGTTTTTTTTACCTGTTATTTATTCTGATCGCAATGACTTCACCGGGTTTGCGATCGCAGCTGATATTGCACGGAAGCTAACAGTTACGAGTGCTATCAGTAAAGCAATGATGCCGGAAACTGCAAATACCCACCAGCCGATATTGATACGGTATACAAAATCCTGCAGCCATTTATGCATAGCCCACCACGCAACAGGAAATGCAATAACAGATGCAATGATCACCAGCCATAAAAAATCTTTAGACAGCAGCAAAACAACATTGTTGACCGATGCACCCAGCACTTTACGTATGCCGATCTCCTTGGTACGCTGCTCTGCCATGTATGTAACAAGGCCAAACAATCCCAGGCAGGCGATCAACACAGCAAGCAATGCAAAAACAATTGCGATGGTACCCGCCCTTCTTTCACTGCGATACATTTCATTGAATGAGTCATCCATAAAACGATAGCTAAACGGCATACCCGGTGCAAGTGCCTTCCATTTATTTTCAACCTGCCGGATTATATTTTGTGCGTTTGCAGTATTAATTTTAAATGATGCCAATCCTATACTATTGTCAAGTCTCATACATAATGGCCCGATATTTTGCTTCATGGATTCAAAATGAAAATCCTTTATTACACCAATGATCTTTATAGGTATCATCGCATTGCTTCCCGGTACATTAGAAGGTATGTAAACCATTCTATCCAATGGCTTGTCAAAACCCATGAGTTTAGCGGTGGTTTCTGTAATGAGTATAGCGCTTGAGTCGGAACGAAATTCTTTAGAAAAATTTCTTCCCTGGACTATTTCCATACCCATCGTCTTAATATAATCATAGTCAACTTCCCAGGTTTGCATATCGATCCCATTCTTTGTGTCCATTACCGGCCCGGTGGAATAAGTATTATCACTGCGGGAAGAATTGGAAACCGGCAGGAAAGAGCTTAATGTCCCACTACTCACTCCCTGTATGCCCAGCACGTCATTTTTAAAAGCAGCGGCATTCTTATTTAGTGCATAGGCACCGTCAATGATCAATACCTGGTCTTTATTGTATCCAAGCTTTGCATGCTGGATATAATGCAACTGGTTATAAACAATGATAGTACCAATGATAAGTATGATGGATGTTGCAAACTGGAAAATAACCAGCACATTTCGCAGGTTACTTTTCTTGTACCCGGTATTTACATTCCCTTTTAAAACCACTATGGGTTTAAAATTCGACAGGAAAAATGCCGGGTAACTTCCCGCGAGCAGGCCAACCACAAACGGTAATAATATTAAGAAAGGAAAGATCTTTGACCCAAACAGGTCTTTAACTGAAAGTGATTTTGCTGCAACATCATTGAACAAGGGCAAAATAAAATATGCGATGGCAATTGCAATGGCCAGGGAGATCAAAGCCGTTATGGTTGATTCAACCAGGAACTGTGCAATGAGTGTTTTCTTTTCGGTACCTAATACCTTCCTGATACCTACTTCCTTGGCACGGTTAGCACTTCTTGCCGTACTTAAATTCATGAAGTTGATACAGGCAATGATGAGTATGAACAATGCCACCAATGCAAAAATATATACATACTGGATATTACCGGATGGGCTGGGCTCAAAAGAATAATCACTGTATAAATGGATCTTTGTAATGGGCATTAAACTATACTTAAGCGTATTCCCTGCTTTCTCCATCTCTTCAATGCTGCTTACTTTGATGAACTGTTGTACAGAAGGCAGCACATATTTATTAACGTACTCTGGAAATTTTTTCTCCAATGCCTTGTAATCAGCACCCGGTGTCAGCAAGAGATAAGTATTAAAATTATGACTGGTAAGCTGTCCCCATGGGTAATTTACATTTTTCATTGAGAACAGGAAGTCAAAATTAAAATGCGAGTTATGAGGCATGTCTTTTATTACCGCAGTGATCTTATACGGCGTGGTGGACGAATCGTTTTTGACCTCGATCGTTTTCCCAATTACATTTAGAGTATTAAAATATTTTTTGGCCGTCGACTCAGTTACTACAACAGTGTTCGGTTCATTCAATGCAGTTTTTGTATCGCCCTCAATAGCAGGAAGCGTAAACACATTAAAGAAAGTAGAATCAACATTTGCAACACGTGGTTCGTTGATGAATTCATTTCCTTTTTTTATCAGCTTGTCACCGTCATTGGAAAAAAAACGGGTATATTCTTCTACCTGGGGATAATCTTTTTTGATCAGTTGGCCCATCATGTCCGATGTCTGGGTCATATGAAGGTTTGAACCACCAAAACGGATATCAGAGTTGATGCGGTAGATGCGATCTGCATTTACGTTATAACGATCATAACTCAATTCATCCGTTACATACAGGGTGATGAGCAGGCAGGTAGCAAGGCCAATTGCCAGGCCAAAGATATTTATGGCACTATAGCCTTTATTCTTCCACAGGTTCCGTAAAGCGACTTTGAAATAATTTCTGATCATAGAAAAAACTTTAAGCTATTAGCTATTAGCCATTAGCTATTAGCCATTAGCTATTTTTTAATTAGTTACTTTTTATTAAGATGTTTTGCTAAAAGCTAACAGCTAATAGCTAACAGCTTTCTTACTCCGTTCTCAATGACTTCACCGGGTTTGAAATAGCAGCCTTGATCGCCTGGAAACTTACGGTGAGCAAAGCAATGCACACTGCAATCACTGATGTAATTAAAAATACAGACCAGTTTATATTGATCCTGTAAGCAAAATCCTGCAACCACTTATTCATGACAAACCATGCAATGGGAGATGCTATGATAATTGCTATCAATATCAGTTTTACAAAGTCTTTTGAAAGAAGAGTAACGATATCGCCCGCAGTGGCACCCAGTACTTTTCTTATCCCTATCTCCTTGGTACGTTGCTCTGTGCTAAACAGCGATAACCCGAATAATCCCAGGCAGGAGATCAGTATTGCTATAATAGTGAAATAACTTACGATCGAAGCGAGCCGGTTTCCTGATTCATAATTTTTTTGAAAATCATCATTAAGAAAACTGTATTCAAATGGCTCATTCGGATCAAGTTTGTGCCATGCCGTTTCAATAGATCTTAAAGTTGCATTTATATTTTTTGAATTGGCGTGTGCGAACATATAGTTATAAGGATTCCCGGTGTTCAATTGGAAACCATAAGGCTCAATCGGAGCATGTAGTTCCTTAAAATGAAAATCCTTTACAATACCAACGATAGGTATCTTTATTGTTCTTCCCTGCCAGTCAATATTAGCGGTTTTGCCTATTGCATCCTGGGGCGAAGCAAATCCCATCTGTTTAATTGCTTCCTCATTTAAAATCACAGCCGCGGAAGTATCAACAGTAATGAATTCTTTTGAAAAACTCCTGCCCGCAATGAGCTTAATTCCCAATGTTTGCAGGAAGTCTTCATCAACGTAATTCATAAAGACCCTCTTGCCTTCCTGCATTGTCAGGCCATCTTTGTATAAGGGCATATCACTGGGATGCATGATACCCGGATAATACTGTGCTGCGCCAACAGACCTGATAGAAGGATCCCTGCCTATTTCATTTTTAAGTGAAGTATATATATCCTTTGCAACATTGCTTCGCATGGGGATAATGATCTGCTGGTCTTTTTGAAATCCGAGATCCTTGTTGCGCATAAACCGCATTTGATTTACGATAACAACAGAAGCAACAATGAGAACGACGGAGATAACAAACTGGAATATTACCAACAGTTTTCTAAATGAAACTGCGGCAAAAGAATTTTGAAGCTTGCCTTTTAAAACCTTTACCGGCTTAAAAGAGGAAAGATAAAAAGCCGGGTAGCTACCTGCGAGCAGGCCGGTAATGATCGCCAAAACAAAAAAAGCAGCAAGCAGGAATGCATGTTGGGCAAATGAAAAAGAAATCTTCTGTCCCGCAAGTGTTGAGAATAACGGCAATAATAATTGAGAGATACCCAATGCAATGATAAATGCCATGAGAGACATTACCACAGATTCTCCCAAAAACTGGCGAATAAGTGCATTTTTTTCGGCGCCCAATACTTTACGGATACCAACTTCCGCTGAACGTTTGAAAGAACGGGCAGTAGAGAGGTTCATAAAATTGATGCATGCAATGAGAAGCGTAAATAATGCTATTGAAGAAAGAATATACAGGTAAGTAAGGCTTCCGGGTGTTGTGACATTGCTGGTTGTTTTAGCATCAAGGTGAATGTCTTTTACCGGGGTCAAAAATTGTTTTTTATAAAAGCCCATTGCTTTCAAATCTTTCCCGGCATATTTATCAATAAAGGCAGGAAATTTACTTTCCAGTTTTTTAGGATCACTGCCATCTTTTAAAACCAGGTAGGTATAAAACATATTATTCGAAGCAAGATCTGTTCTGCTACTGATATATGTTGCGATATCACCGCCACCTATAGACATAAAAAATCTTGCGTCGATATGAGTTGGGGTTTTTGAAGGAACGAAGACGCCTGTTATTATAAAATCGTGATCGCCATTGGTATTGCTGCTGATATGGATCACTTTATTCAAAGCGGGTTCCTTCCCAAAGAATTTGTGAGCGATATCTTCTGATATTACCACTGAATTGGGGTTCTCCAGCGCTGTAGTTCCGTTCCCTTCTTTAAAATCATAAGTAAGCACTTTAAAAAAAGTAGAATCAGCCAGGTAAGCATTTGTTTCGTAAAAAGATCTTACTTCTCCATCCGGGGTGCTGTATTGCAACAGGGTCTTATCATCTGCAAAGGCTTTTAGAAGCCTTGTTGTTTGTAAAATTTCAGGGAACTCCATCTGTATGGCTTTTGCCATAGGCGCAGGCGTATTAGCTGTTCTGTCATCCTTACCATCTTTAACAAATGTAGTTCCGAGCTGGTATAGTTGTTTTATATTCTTATGGTATGAATCATAACTGAGTTCATTATAAACGTACATGCTGATAAGCATGCAACAGGTTAAGCCAATGGTTAAACCGAAGATATTGATGAATGAAAATATTTTGTTCTTCATCAAATTGCGGACAGCGATCTTGAAATAATTTTTAATCATGGCTATACTTTAAGTAAATAACTAAAATTGATATTTTTCATGGCGTTGATAATATCAATAGACCGCTGCCTTAAACCAAAATATTCTCAGTCACTGTTTGTCCATCCAGCATACGTATGATACGGTGGCTGTAACGTGCGTCATGTTCTGAGTGTGTTACCATAATGATGGTCGTTCCTTTCTCATTCAGGTCAGTAAGCAATTGCATTACTTCATTACCATTAGATGAATCCAGGTTACCGGTTGGCTCATCAGCCAATATAAGTTTTGGGTTGTTCACTACGGCTCTTGCTACAGCTACCCTTTGCTGTTGTCCACCCGATAATTGTTGCGGGTAGTGATTGCGGCGGTGCATGATCTGCATTTTATCAAGCACTTCTTCCACCCTTTTCTTTCTTTCAGGCGCTTTTACACCCAGGTAGATCAACGGGAGTTCCACGTTTTCAAAAACTGATAATTCATCAATGAGATTAAAACTCTGGAAAACGAAGCCAATATTGCGCTTGCGCAGGTCGGCACGCTTGCGCTCATTAAAATCCGCAACTTCTATTCCATTGAACAAAAAACTCCCGTCATCCGGATCATCCAATAACCCGACAATATTGAGCAAGGTTGATTTTCCACAGCCCGAAGGCCCCATTACCGCTACAAATTCACCTTCCTTCACTTCAAATGAAAGTTTATTCAGTGCTACCGTTTCCACATCCTCGGTCCGGTAAATTTTTTCCAGTTCAGAGATCTTTATCATAGTTATTTTTTTTGCGTGATGTATTGGGTTGTATTCAGATCTTTATATAAATTTTATGGAATCGAAATAATTCATCGTCCGTTTCTCCCCCGGAGGATATTTTAGGTTCTTTTGGCTTTACATTTTTTTTAGAGGAGGAGCATTGCAATTTACAATCAGTCTTCACATTGCCGGTATACAGGAATGCCAGGCATAAGACAGAACAGGCAAACAGGTTTATTAAAAATATTTTCTTCATAACAGTTTATTTGAATGTTTTCAAAAATGAATTATCATTCCTTTTTCAATACCAGTTCCTGCATGGTCCCGTAATTCTCATAACTGGATGTGACCACTTTTTCACCTGGTTTCAATCCCTGTAATACTTCATAATAATCCGGGTTTTGACGGCCAAGCTGTATATCCACTTTATAAGCGGTCTTGCCACTCTCCGTTACTTTAAAGATCCAGTTGCCACCGGTTTGCTGGTAAAAGCCTCCCTTGGGTAATAATAGTGCCTGCGTTTCATCACTCAGTGCCAGACGGATCTGTAATGTTTGCCCGCGGCGAATGCCCTGAGGAGCTTCACCTGCAAATTCCATATCAACCTGGAAGCGGCCATTGTTTACCTGTGTAAAAACTTTTTTGATCGCCAGCTTATATGTTTTACCTGCAAAATCAAATTCACCTGAAAGGCCAATGAAAATGCGTGAAAGATAATGCTCGTCAATATCCACCCTTACCTTATACCCGCTCGATACATCTATCTGTCCAAGACGTTCTCCTTTATTTTTTGATTGACCGAGTTCAGCGTCCAGCGAGGTCAGTTGCCCGTCAATAGGTGCACGAACGATCAGGTCACCAACTTTCTGGCGCATTACGTTCAATGCATTTTGCGATCCTTCAAAAGACTGCCTTGCCTGTTTAACCTGCTGGTCATTGGATTCAGCATCCTGTTGCAATATCTTATCACTAAGCTGTTTCTTTTCCAACAAATAATTATAATTGTTCTCAGATTGCTGGAATTCCATTTTGCCAATTACTTTTTGCTCATATAAATGTTTATTAAGGTTATAAACACGCTCGGCTTCTTTGTATTGGCTTTCTACATCACTTTTCTGGTTCAGTTTGCTTACAGTATTTTGTTGGGCGGCATTTTTAGATATCTGCATTTGTGTAAGCAGGTTGTAAACATTTGTTTGTTGTGTAACCAATCCTAATTGAAGGTCGGTATTCGACAATCTCAAAATGGGCTGGCCTTTCTTCATCACTGCACCATCTTCCACATATTTTTCTTCAACCCTTCCTCCTTCAACCGCATCCAGGTAAATTGTAGTTAAAGGAAGTATAACACCATTTACCGGTATGAATTCCTGGAAGGCACCTTTCCTGATCTCGCTGATCGTAATTCTCTCTGTATCTACATTCAGCCTGCTCTTACCCGATGTCAGGTAATAACTTGCCACGATCAAAACAATTAAACCCAGGATACCGGCGATCGTTAGTATCCTTTTTTTTGACCATTTCTTTTTTGCGATGACTCTATCCATAACTTCTTTTATAATTTTTTCTCAGCTGGCGATCGGGATACCATGTATTTGCCGCTTATCGGCTGTTCAAAAGAATAAATACATAAAGCTGTGCCAGAAGATATTTACTTGATAATCAAAATCTTAAAATCATTCATCCGGAATACCTGTTCGGTATCGATACAGTAAGTGTTCGGTTTTGATACAGTCCTTTTTCCTTTTAAAGACAGAGATATTAATACGACCACCTTCTTTGGAGTACCGTTTTTCTTTTCCGCTGAATGTTCCAGAGATCGACAGTTGAAAATATTTTGCTGTTTATGATCGTGGGTTCATTGACGATCGATTCATTGAGATCATCATTGTTTTTTTTCTCCGGCATTTTTTCATGCTGCGCAAATAAATTGATCAATTGTTGTATCATGGCTTTCGTTTTTAATATTTTTTTTTTATATTTCTCTATTATCACTTTATACAATGCTATGCCAAAAACTAAAAGCTTGTTTTTCAATGTCCTGAAAAATTAAGGCGGATAACAGTGTACGGTTTTGATACAACCTGTATCCGGTTTTGATACAATACAAAACGCAGTAAATATTTTTATTGGTTTTTCGATAATAAATGATTTTAAATATGGTATAATTGTGACTGAATTAGAAAATGGGCATCATGATCTTAAAGAATGCGAACATATTGGTTATTGATGATGATACGGATGTACTCACAGCAGTAAAGCTGCTGTTAAAAACAGAAGTAAAGGAAGTTATCACGGAAAAAAATCCTGAACTCATACTTTCTTTACTTACATCCAAAAAATTTGATATTGTATTACTTGATATGAATTTTAAAAGCAGTATCAATACAGGCAATGAAGGTATTTACTGGTTGAAAAAAATAAAAGAGCTGGATGAACAAATGTGTGTGATCATGATCACTGCATATGGCGATATAGACCTGGCAGTACGATCTCTTAAAGAAGGCGCAGCTGATTTTATCGTAAAGCCCTGGCACAATGAAAAATTACTGGAGGCGATCAAAGGCATTTTAAAAACGAAAGAAAAAACACCTGCCGACAGGGCTGCCGCTTCTGCTGCCGCGGTCGTTAAAGAAATGATCGGTGAATCGGATGTTATGAAAGATATCTTTTTCAAAATTGAAAAGATCGCCCCTACCGATGCTAATATTTTTATTCTTGGAGAGAACGGGACTGGAAAGGACCTGATCGCAAAAGCAATTCATGAACGATCACTGCGTGCAGAGAAGGCATTCATAAAAGTGGATGTGGGCGCATTGACAGAAACACTTTTTGAAAGTGAATTATTCGGTCATAAAAAAGGATCATTCACCGGCGCAGGGGAAGAACGGGCAGGCAGGTTTGAAGCAGCCAATGGAGGAACTTTGTTCTTAGACGAGATCGGTAACATATCCATGCAGCAACAGGCGAAATTACTGAGTGTTTTACAAAACCGGCAGGTATCCCGTGTAGGTAGTAATGATGCTGTGAATATTGATATACGCCTGATCTGTGCCACAAACCTCCCTATCACCGAACTGGCCAATGAAAGCCGTTTCAGGAAAGACCTGATCTATCGCATAAACACCGTTGAAATTGTGGTGCCCCCCTTGCGTAAACGGGAATCAGATATCCTGTTACTGGCCCGGCATTTTGCAAACTTATATGCAGCGAAATATTTAAAGCCCGTCCTGGACTTTGATGCGAAAGCGATCGAAAAATTAAAACAATATAATTTCCCCGGTAATGTAAGAGAACTTCAGTATACCATGGAACGGGCAGTCATCATGTCGGAAGGAGAGATCCTTTCAGCACAGGATCTTATTTTTTCTCCTATTGAAACCGCCGTACAGGCCGCAGCAGATACCAGGGATATGAACCTGGGGGTTGTAGAGAAGAATACCATTTTACGCGTAATTGAAAAGCATCATGGAAATATCAGTAAAGCAGCAAAGGAACTGGGCCTGACCCGTACTGCTTTGTACCGCAGATTGAATAAATATGATCTTTAAAAATTTAAAATGGAATATACTGGTCAGGGTATTGCTCATCTTCATTACCCTTACAACAGCAGCCTGGCTATTACTGACCGGGAGGTATATTTATTTGGCGATACTGTTGCCGGTAATTATTTACCAGGGTTATGACCTGTACAATTTTCAACACAAAGCAGTCAATGAACTCGACCAGTTCGTAGAGTCTATTCATTACCGGGATTTCTCGCGCCATTTTGATGTAAAGCATGCGCCTTCAGAATTACAATCCCTGCGAAAAGGATTCAACGAGATAAACAGTACATTCAAGGTCATCAGCAAGGAAAAAGAAACACAATATCAATACCTCCAAAAGATCCTTGAATTGGTGGAAACAGGCATATTATCTTATGAAGCAGCAACCGGGGAAGTAATGTGGATGAATGAATCACTTAAAAAAATGCTGCAGCTTCCCTATTTAAAGACCATTCATTCCCTTAGCAAACGTGATGAACAGTTATACAATGATGTAGTTGAATTAAAGCCTGGTGAAGGAAAGATCGCAACAGCACAATTGGAAAAAGGCTCTTTTAAAGTTTTAATATCTGCAACTGCTTTTCAAACGGAAGGAAAAGTATTCAAGCTTGTTGCTTTCCAGAATATAAATGAAGCGATGGATGAAACCGAATCAAAAGCATGGCAAAAATTACTGGGCGTGATGACACACGAGATCATGAATTCTGTTGCACCCATTTCCTCGCTGGCCGACACTTTGAAGAACAGGCTTGAAAAATCCATTCCCGACCTTAGCAATAAAACCGGGGCTGTTGATGACCTGGAACTGGGAATAGAGACCATTAAAAGAAGAAGTGAAGGCTTATTAAAATTTGCAGAAACATATCGCAACCTCAATAAGATCAACCAGCCAAACCTGAAAAAAGTATTTGTGAGGGATCTTTTTGAAGGCCTATACCAGTTGATGCAGCCCACGCTTGACCAGAAGAATATCCAGCTGGAGATCGTGTTGAAAGATACAGCCCTTGCAGTAGAAGCAGATACAAGCCTGGTCGAACAGGTTTTGATCAACCTGCTTGTTAACGCCATTGAAGCCGTTAAAGACAGGCCCGAGCCAAAGATCATACTATCTGCATATGCGATCCAGAATAAGAAGATACAATTAAAAGTATCGGACAATGGGGCCGGTATGTCGGAAGAGGTCATGGAGAAAATATTCATCCCTTTTTTCAGCACCAAAAAAAACGGCAGTGGTATTGGCTTAAGCTTGTGTAAACAGATAATGATGCTCCACAAGGGCAATATACATGTCCAGTCAAAGCTGAATGAGGGAACTGCCTTTATCCTGCAGTTTTAAATCAGCTGAACACTAATATTCTTACATTCGTATTTCTCAAGCAATATTTATTTCAAAAAAATAACGATGCGTACATTTTATTTTTTATTAGCTACATTTTTCTGCTTTCGATCTTTTGCCCAGGATCTGAATAGTGGTGGAAAATTAAAACCTGAGCAGGCCATTATGGACATCAGGCATTATACAGTGGCGCTTGAAGTTGATCCTCATCAAAAAACGATCAATGGTTATACAGATATTGACCTGGTACTCTCCCAGCCAACAAAAATACTTTTATTAGACCTTGTTCATTTATATAAGGTAGAACAGGTTTGGGTCAACGGCAAGGCACAGCCTTTTAAACATGATTCGGATTATCTCTTTATCAATCCTGCAAATAAACTGGCAGCCGGTAAGATCCTTATAAAGGTCAAGTACGGCGGAACTCCCGGAGTGGCAGTAAGACCACCATGGGACGGGGGTTTCACATGGGCGACAGATAATCAGGGAAATCCATGGATCGCAATAACAGATGAAGGAGAAGGATCAAAGATCTTATTCCCAAGCAAGGACCACCCAAGTGATGAGCCGAATGAGGGTGCCGATCTTATCATAACAGTACCGGAAGGCCTTGTCGTTGCCGGCCCGGGTTTATTGATGGATGTGAAAACAAAAAATGGCAAGTCAACCTATCATTGGAAAACAAGTTATACCATCAACAATTATTGTATCCTTTTCAACATCGGTAAATTCAAGGTTGCCAAACGCAATTATAAAACGATCAATGGAAATATGGTGCCGATAGAGTTTTATGTACTGGAAGATGATCTTATAATGGCAGAACATCATTTGGATATACTGGAGAAGTCTATAAAGGTGCAGGAAAAATATTTTGGCGAATACCCTTTTGTAAAAGAAAAGATCGGTATTTGTGAAACGCCGCATCTTGGTATGGAGCACCAGACGATGAATGCTTATGGAAATAATTTTAAATACACGAAAGTAGGCGGACAGGATTTTGACTGGCTTATGTATCATGAATTTGGTCATGAATGGTGGGGCAACAAAATAACGGCTAAAGACTGGGCTCATTACTGGATACAGGAAGGCATATGCGTTTTTGGTGACCTGTTGTATACAAGGGAAGTAGAAGGAGAAGAAGCCTATTTAAAAAGAATGCAGCTGAACGCTTTATATTTTGAAAATAAAAAACCGGTTGTCATTGGTGATGAAGTAACAGAGGACGAGGCCTATCACCCCGATATTTATAATAAAGGTGCATTCTTCATGCACACGCTGAGATATGTGATCGGTGATGAGAAATTCTTTCCTGCTTTGAAAAGCTTTGCTACAGACCCGAAATACACATATGATAACCTGGTTACAACCGATGATGTAGAAAAGTATTTCGATAATGCTTCAGGATTAAACCTAAAGCCCTTATTTGATCTTTATCTTCGTACAACCCAAAAATTAGAAGTAAGTATCAAACAAATTGATGAGAGCAGGTATGCCATCAAATTGTTGAATATTGACATGGCTTTGCCAATGGAGATCAAAACGGATACTGAGACAACCCGGATGACGATTGGAAAAAAAGCTGTCATAGTAAAAAGCAAAACAGTCCCGGTGGTGGATGCAAAAGTTTATTACCTGAAAAAACTGATCATCGAATAATATCTTGGATCGCTGCATATAAACTAATAAGAATGGAAATTTTCGGTTACCTCGCATCGATTCTGATCGGTATGATCCTGGGTCTGATCGGCGGCGGCGGATCCATTCTTACAGTACCGGTCATGGTGTATCTTTTTATGGTATCACCACAATTAGCCACCTCCTATTCTTTATTTGTTGTGGGTACAACCAGTTTAATAGGTGTTCTTTCCAGGCTTAAGACTGGTACCGTAAAGCCTTCAACAGCTTTATTATTTGCAGCCAGTTCTGTCATTACAGTCTTCCTTGTCCGCAAGTTCATCATTCCTGTTCTACCTAAAACTTTATTCAGCATTGGCAGTTTCAATGTTACAGAATCATTGGCCACAATGATATTATTTGCCGTACTCATGTTGTTCTCTTCCATATCAATGATCCGTAATAAAAAAAAACCACAACAAAGTGATGTACCAGTAGATCATACAAGGCTTGCCATTTATGGTGTGGGCATTGGACTCGTCACCGGTTTTTTAGGTGCAGGCGGTGGGTTTTTGATCATCCCAACACTGGTATTGCTGTGCGGATTAACGATGAAAGAAGCCGTGGGTACCTCACTCCTCATCATTAGCTGTAATTCACTCACGGGGTTCGTGGGTGATCTCGGCCATTTTCAAATTGACTGGAAATTATTGGGTATTGTGACCTCGCTGGCCATTAGCGGCATCCTCATTGGAACGCAATTATCAAAAAAAATAAAAAACGAAAATTTAAAAAAAGGGTTTGGATGGTTCGTATTGGTAATGGGTATATATATAATCATAAAAGAACTTTTTTTATAAAAATGGGCCCAATTTGGAAATTCGGGATGATAAAACAGGACTTACTGCCTGAAACTAATTCCCAAATTGCCATATTTTCAAATTTTCTAATTAGTATATTTGCACAATCTCATATAACTAATGAAGGTTTTAATTAAGCAAGCGCACATCTCCTGTTCTTCCTCCCCCTTTCACGGGCAAGTAAAAGACATTTTAATTGTAGATGGTAAGATCACGAAGATCTCAGATAAAATCTCAGAAAAAGCCGATCAAGTTATTGAAAATGACAATCTTTATGCAAGCATAGGGTGGATGGATATCTTTGCAAATTTTGCCGATCCCGGTTATGAGCATAAAGAGACAATCGAAACCGGTGCGGCCGCTGCAGCTGCCGGCGGTTTTACTGCTGTGATGGTCCTCCCAAATACCAATCCCGTTGTTTCATCAAAATCACAGGTGGAATATATAGTTCAAAAAGCAGCTTCACTTCCTGTAAATATCTATCCCATTGCATCGGTAACAAAAAATGCAGAAGGCAAAGAACTTGCAGAAATGTATGATATGCGTGCCAGTGCAGCACAGGCATTCAGTGATGGTACCGGGCCGGTTCAAAGTCCCGGTGTATTATTGAAAGCATTGCAATATGTACTGGCCATTGATGCTACCATCATTCAACTACCCGATGATAAAAGCATCAGCAGGAATGGCCTGATGAATGAAGGCATTGCCAGCACACAGCTAGGTTTACCGGGCAAACCTGCCATTGCTGAAGAACTGATGATCGCCCGCGACATTGAATTACTCAAGTATACAAATTCAAAACTTCATATTACGGGCGTATCCACAAAAAAAGGTATTGAGCTGATCAACCAGGCAAAGAAAGAAGGATTACAGTTAACCTGTTCTGCTACGCCATATCATTGCTGGTTTTGCGATGAGGACCTGGCTACCTACGATACCAATTTAAAGGTCAATCCCCCGCTTCGTACACGTGCCGATATGATGGCTGTTCGTAATGCTGTCAGCAGCGGAATGATCGATTGTATTGCTTCGCATCACATGCCCCAGCACTGGGATGATAAGACCTGCGAATTTGAATATGCAAAGGACGGAATGATCGGGTTGGAAAGTTCATTTGGGGTCATAAACAGTTTCGGTAAAAATATTGATGCCCTGGTTGAACAGTTAACGGTTGTTCCGCGTAAGATCTTCGGGATAGCATTACCGGAAATTAAAGAAGGCGCTGATGCATGCTTTACTTTATTCGATCCCGCTTCAACATATACTTTTGAAGAAACAATGATAAGGTCCAAATCACATAACAGCCCATTCATAGGAAAACAATTGACGGGAAAGGTCATTGGGATCATAAATAAGAACAAAACGGTTATAAACGATAAATGAAAAAATTAAGCGCTACATACAAAGGATTGATAACCGGGACGGTCATGGTTCTCATTTCGATAGGGATATTTTACTTTAAGGGAAATTTTGAGAACAATCTTCAATATATAACCTACTTTGTTTACATAGCAGGTATTGTATGGTCCCTAATTGATTTCAAAAGATCTGATGCAGAAAGCAAAACATTTAAAAAATATTTTTCAGAAGGCTTCAGGTGCTTTGTTGTTGTTACATTTATGATGGTTGCTTTTACCTGGATCTTTTTAAAATTGAATCCGGCCTTAATAAATGAGATGAGCCGACATACCCGGGAAGAGCTTGTAAAGTCAGGTAATAAGACCGGACAGGAAGTCGATACACTTGTTTCAAGTGCCAAACAATATTATATTACCGTATTGACTTCAATGGCTATTTTTGGATACCTTTTCATTGGAGCATTGGTAACCCTGATCGCTTCTGCATTTTTAAGCCAACAAAAGAAAATGTAATATCTGTATTTAAAACTATCTGGCCTTGCTCATTATATGATCAAATACATTTGGTCAAAACAAAAAAATTAAATGGATATCTCAATTGTAATACCACTTTTAAACGAAGAAGAATCCCTGCCTGAACTGACGGCATGGATCGAGCGTGTAATGCTTGCCAATAATTATGCGTATGAGATCATCATGATCGATGATGGCAGTACCGATAATTCCTGGAAAGTAATTGAAGGTTTACGTAACCGCAACAACCATATCAAAGGCATAAAGCTCCAGCGCAATTATGGAAAAAGTGCAGCGTTGAATGAGGGATTCAAAGCATCACAGGGAAAAGTGGTCATTACAATGGATGCAGACATGCAGGACAGTCCTGATGAAATACCCGAGCTCCGGAAAATGTTGCTCGAGGGAGATTTCGACATTGTAAGCGGCTGGAAAAAAAAGCGCTATGATAACAAGCTCACCAAAAATATTCCCAGCAAATTATTCAATGCAGCTGCCAGGCGCATGAGTAAGATAAAGCTACATGATTTTAACTGCGGGCTCAAAGCATATAAAAAGAAAGTAGTTAAATGTATAGAGGTCTATGGCGAAATGCATCGTTATGTACCGGTGCTGGCCAAATGGGCAGGCTTTAATAAGATCACGGAAAAAGTGGTGGAACACCGGCCAAGGAAATATGGGGTTACCAAGTTCGGGTGGTCACGTTTTGTAAATGGTTTCCTTGACCTGATGACGATCTTCTTTGTTGGTAAATTCGGGAAAAGGCCGATGCACTTTTTTGGCTTATGGGGTACGGGATCCTTTTTATTCGGCCTGATCATATTTATCTACCTCTCCATTTCAAAATTTTTTCTTGATAAAGTTGGAATGACACAGCGCCCGCTTTTTTTCTTTGCCATATTAGCAATGATCATTGGTACACAATTATTCCTGGCAGGATTTATCGGGGAATTGATCTCAAGGAATTCTGCAGAAAGAAATAATTATCTGATAGAAGAGAAACTCGGGTTATAGGATTTGGAAATGTGGAAATGTGCCAATTTGGAAATTAAATCCCAACTGTATGAATGTATTTTTATTTCCAAATTTTCAAATTGATTAATTTCCAAATTCAAATTTAGTGGCTCAGCAAAAGAAGAATATAATTATAATTGGCCCTGCGCATCCCTTGCGTGGCGGAGGCATGTCAACCTTCAATGAGCGGCTGGCAAAGGCTTTCCAGGACAATGGCCATACAGTAACCATTTATACTTTTTCTTTACAATACCCTGGGTTTTTATTTCCGGGAACATCGCAGTTATCAGAAGAACCTGCACCACAGGGATTGAATATTAAGGTTGTCATCAATTCCATGAATCCATTCAATTGGATAAGAGTTGGCAGGATGATAAAGAAAGAACACCCTGATCTTATTGTAGTGCGTTACTGGCTGCCGTTAATGGGCCCCTGCCTTGGCAGCATCTTGCGCATTGCAAAAAAAAATAAGCACAGCAAGGTTGTTTGCATTGCCGATAATGTTATCCCACATGAAAAACGTTTAGGGGATAAAGCTTTTACCAAATATTTTGTAAGGCCGGTAGATGCATTCATTACCATGAGCCAAAAAGTTCTGGATGACCTAAAAACATTTAATTCAACAAAACCGGCCAAATTCATTCCGCATCCCTTGTATGATAATTTCGGCCAAAAAATCAGTAAGGAAGAAGCCAGAAATCGATTGAAAATTGATAAGGGACAATTGGTAATTCTTTTCTTCGGCTTTATAAGAAAATACAAAGGATTGGATATTTTACTGGAGGCAATGAAACTCATCAAGGATCAGGCATCCGGCATCCGGCATCCAGTATCGCTTCTCATCGCCGGCGAATTCTATGATGACCGCAAACTTTATGATGAGCAGATATCCCGCTTAGGTATCCGGGATTTATTGATATTAAGAACTGCTTTCATTCCCAACAATGAAGTAAAATATTATTTCTGTGCAGCTGACCTCGTCATACAGCCATACCGCAATGCCACACAAAGTGGTGTAACACCCCTCGCCTATCATTTTGAAGTGCCGATGATCGTTACCAATGTTGGCGGCCTGCCCGCAATGGTGCCGGATGGCAAAGCCGGGCTGATCGCTGAACCTTTCGCCGCTTCTATTGCTGAAAAGATCAGGGAGTATTTTCAAAAAGGAGAAGATCACTTTCTACCTTTCCTGAAAGAAGAGAAGAAGAAATATAATTGGGATACGATCGTAAACGAGATCATTCAATTTGGAGATTTGGAGATTAGCTAATTTGGAAATGGGGCTCGTGCCGTTTAAAATTTCTTTCATTTCCAAATTATCACATTTCCAAATTGATTAGATTTGCAACATGATCTACAGAAGCAAAGCTCCTCTTCGTATAGGCCTTGCCGGTGGCGGCACCGATGTAAGCCCTTATACAGATATGTATGGAGGCGCCATTTTAAATGCAACCATTTCCCTGTCGGCTTATGCCAGTATAGAACCGCTGGATGAAAAGACCATTATCGTGGAAGCACTCGACCGCCAAGAAAATGAAAGCTATGCCTGGGCTCCCCTGCTGCCGATCAATGGAAAACTTGATCTTTTAAAAGCTGTTTACAACCGCATTTACAAAGAATACAAAGTTCCTGCAACAGGTTTTAGGTTATCCACTTTCGTAGATGCTCCTGCAGGGTCGGGACTTGGAACTTCTTCTACCCTCGTTGTTGCAGTATTGGGGGCTTTTGTTGAAATGTTGAAATTGCCCCTGGGCGACTATGATATAGCACACCTTGCCTATGATATTGAACGCAATGACATCCAACTGGCGGGCGGCCGACAGGACCAATATGCTGCAACATTTGGCGGCGTGAATTTCATGGAGTTCTATAAAGATGATAAAGTCATCGTAAACCCTTTGCGCATACGCCCGCAGTACATGCATGAACTGGAAAATAACCTGGTGCTATATTTTACTGCAACCTCCAGGGAAAGCGCAGGCATCATAAAAGAACAGGTGAATAATGTGAACAGCAACAATGAAGAAAGCATTGAAGCCATGCACCAGTTGAAAGAACAGGCACGCATGATGAAGGAAGCCCTGCTCAAAGGCAGGCTCAATGAATTTGGCGAGATCCTCGATTTCGGTTTCCGTCAGAAACGAAAGATGGCGCACAATATCAGCAACAACAATATTGAAGAAATATACAGCGCTGCAAAAGCTGCCGGTGCAACCGGTGGAAAGATAAGCGGCGCCGGCGGTGGTGGTTTCATGATCTTTTATTGCCCCGGGAATACCAATTATGCCGTTAAAGAAGCACTACTCAAATTCGGTGGGGAAGTGAAAAAATATTCATTTGCCAAATACGGGCTTACGAGCTGGACGATATAGTTCAATGTATGATATGTTATTTATGATGTATGATCTTAGGCAGCTATTTCATAAATCATACATCACAGATATTCTTACCTTTGCAGCATGCAAGATCAAATTCTAAAGATAATACAGGCCTCTATTGACGTTAAATTACAGGTGCTTGAGAACAAGGAACTGCAAAAGACTGTGGGCCGGGCTGTAGAAGCATTGGTAACAGCCTTCAAAAATGGCAACAAAGTTTTATTCTGCGGGAATGGCGGAAGCGCTGCCGATGCTCAGCATCTGGCAGCAGAATTCAGCGGCAGGTTCTATACCGACCGGGAAGCACTGCCTGCTGAAGCATTGCACGTAAATACTTCTTATATGACCGCTGTTGCAAACGATTACAGTTATGATGTGGTGTATTCCAGGATGGTGCAGGGCATTGGAAGGGAAGGAGATGTATTGGTTGGCCTGAGTACATCGGGCAACAGTGTCAATATCATCAAGGCATTTGAGACCGCCAAAACAAAGGGCATGACCACGATCGCCTTCACAGGCACAACCGGCGGCAAGATGAAAGACATTTCCGACCTTTTAATAAATGTCCCTTCAACCGATACACCACGCATACAGGAAAGCCATATTTTACTGGGACATATTATCTGCCAGTTGGTGGAAGAACAATATTTTTCAAAATCCTGAAAAATTGAATGACTACTCAAGCGATCATTTTAGCGGGAGGATTAGGAACCAGGTTACGTTCAGCCGTACCCGACCTTCCCAAATGCATGGCTCCTGTTGCAGGGAAACCATTTTTACATCATGTTATCCATTACCTGCAGGAGCAAGGTGTTGATAGTTTTATTTTCTCACTAGGTTATAAGCATGAGATAATTGAAGATTGGATACTGGAAAATTATCCATTCTTAAATTATCAATTATCCATTGAAAAAGAACCATTGGGCACAGGCGGTGCCATTTTGCTTGCCTGTAAAAAAGCCAATGAAGAAAATGTACTCGTAGTGAATGCTGATACCATGTTCAAGGTCAATGTAAATAAACTCCTGTCATTTCATCACCAGCATTGGGCCGAGTGCTCACTTGCTTTGAAGCCTATGCATAATTTCGACAGGTATGGTGTGGTTGAAATAAACAAGGACGGCCGCATACAATCCTTCAAAGAAAAAAGATTTTATGCCGAAGGGCTGATCAATGGCGGTATGTATGTATTGAATGTCCCGCGTTTTCTAACTTTCGGCCTTCCGGAAAAATTTTCTTTTGAAAAGGATTACCTGGAAAAATATTATTCAACACAAAAAATGATGGGATTGGTGCAGGATGAATATTTCATAGATATCGGGATCCCTGAAGACCTTGAAAAAGCGAATACAGAATTAAGGGATGTGAAGATGTGAGAATGTGAAGGTGTGAAAATTAAAGAAATTGCATCGGTACATCTACACATTCCCACATTCCAACATCATTAAATAACTAAATTGAACAATGCTCCCACTCACCCAAATAGACAAATCCTGGACCCTCTTCCTGGATAGGGATGGCGTCATCAATCACGAAAAGCACAAGGATTATATCCATACATGGGATGAGTTCAAATTCTATGATGGTGTATTGGAAGCAATAAAGATATTCACCCAAAGATTTAACCGCATCATTGTTGTCACAAACCAGAAAGGTGTGGGCAAAGGCCTCACCAAACTGGATGACCTGCATACCATTCATGCCAATATGGAACGTGAAATAGAAAAAGCTGGTGGGCGCATTGATGCCATTTATTATTGCAGTGACCTGGAAGATGACAGCCCTTACCGCAAGCCAAACCCCGGGATGGGATTAGAGGCTGTAAAACAATTCCCGGGCATTGACCTTACAAAAACGGTCATGGTAGGCAATACGATCAGTGATATGGAATTTGGCCGCAACCTCGGCGTTTATACTGTTTTCCTACCCACGACACACCCTGAAGTTGATCTGGAAGATGAAAGGATCGATGCAGTTTGTAATAGCCTTCTTGCTTTCGCACAATCATTGGAATTTGGAAATGTGGAAATGTGACAATTTGGAAATTTGGAAATTGGTTTCGCAACTTGCGAACTGCATTTCATTTCCAAATTGGCTTATTTCCAAATTGGATTTTTGATGATAAGTTTTAGTTAAAGTTGTTAACGCAAAGACTGGTATATTTCCAATTGTAAATACTTTGTCTAAATTTAATACATGAAATTTTTCACTGCCCTTGTTTTCCTGCTATCATTTCAGTTATTTTCCTTTGCGCAAAAGATCAGCAAGACTGACCAGAAAATATTATTCCAAAAAGAAGATTCATTAAAGACCCATGCCTGGAAGATCATTGAAGGTATCAATGCCTCTGACCGATTCAAGGCTGATAGCATTTTTACAAAGATCTTCGTGCGGGCACTTGCTGTAAAAAATTCCTTTTACCATCCCTTTGATTCCCTTCTGACCATTTCAAGGCTCTATGCACCTGATAGCAGTTTCAGGGTATTCACCTGGCAGATGGTCATCAATGAAAATATCATACGCCAGCATGGAGCCATCCAGCTGAGGACAGCTGATGGCTCTTTAAAGCTTTTTCCGCTGATAGATAAGTCAGATGTAACCGTAAATGTTGCCGATACCGTTGGCAATAACCTGGGATGGATGGGTGCTGTTTATTACAGGATCATCCTCACAAAGAACCTGGGCCATAAATATTATACCCTGCTCGGATTTGACGAGAACAATATCCGCAGCAATAAAAAAGTTATTGAAGTACTCGATTTCGTGAATGGCCAGCCTATGTTCGGCGGCCGCTTCTTTAGCATACCAAGCGGTACCCTGATAGCACACAATCCTTCACGTTATATCATGGAATACAAAAAGGAATCAGCTGCAAAGCTGAATTATGAAGATGACCTCGGCCTCATCATTGCTGAGCACCTTGTTTCCGAGAGCAAAGAGCCTCAAAAAAAATGGACCTATATCACCGACGGGGATTTTGAAGGCTTCCAATGGATGAATGGCAAATGGGTATTCATAAACAATGTAAGAAATTATAAAACACGTGACCCCAATGTGCCTCTGGAAAAAACGATCAGGGATGAGAAAGGAAATATTGATTATGACAAACTGAAGAGTACTGAAAATGAGCCGGATTCTATAACTAAACCGAAGAAGAAAGATAATTAGTTCATAGTTTTTAGTTCATAGTTAACTTGCATTCCGAAAAATTATGAACTATGAACTATGAACTATGAACTATGAACTATGAACTATGAACTATGAACTAATCATTTAATTTAAGTACCGCCAAAAAAGCTTCTTGCGGCACTTCAACATTCCCTATCTGCTTCATCCGCTTCTTTCCTTCTTTCTGTTTTTCCAACAGCTTACGCTTACGGCTGATATCGCCACCATAGCATTTAGCCGTAACATCCTTACGCATGGCGCTGATGTTCTCACGTGCAACTACTTTAGCACCTATGGCTGCCTGTATGGCTATCTGGAATTGCTGGCGTGGTAATAATTCTTTAAGTTTTTCACAAAGCTTGCGCCCGAATTCCTGCGCACGCACCCGGTGGATCAAAGCACTCAATGCATCCACTTTTTCGCCGTTCAATAAAATATCCATTTTTACAATATCACTCTCACGGTATTCTATCGGGTGGTAATCAAAACTGGCATAGCCACGCGTCATGCTTTTTAATTTATCATAGAAATCAAATACGATCTCTGTCAAAGGCATGTCAAAAGTAAGCTCAACCCTTGTTGGGGTCAGGTATCCCTGGTTTATCAGTACCCCGCGTTTCTGGATGCAAAGCGTCATGATATTACCGATATATTCCGGCTTACTGATCATTTGCGCACGGATAAACGGTTCATCAATATGATCGATCCTTGTCGGGTCGGGCATTTCGGTTGGGTTGTTGATCGTTATTATTTCGCCCTTACTCGTTGTTGCAATAAAGCTTACGTTAGGAACAGTTGTAATAACTGTTTGGTTGAACTCTCTTTCCAAACGTTCCTGTATGATCTCCATGTGCAGCATGCCCAGGAACCCGCATCGGAATCCAAAACCAAGTGCCTGGCTTGTTTCTAATTCAAATGTGAGTGATGCATCATTCAACTGGAGCTTATCCATGCAATCACGCAATTCTTCAAAAGCATCGGTCTCTACCGGAAAGATACCCGCGAAAACCATTGGCTTCACGTCCTCGAAACCTTTGATGGCTTCCAAAGCCGGGTTAACCGTGGTCGTTATGGTATCACCCACTTTTACTTCTTTGGCGACTTTGATACCGGTAATGATATAACCCACATCTCCCGCCGCCACTTCATTGCGTGGGGAGAGCCCCATTTTTAATATCCCTACTTCATCGGCTCCGTATTCCAGCCCGGTATTGCTGAACTTGATCTTATCATTTTTCTTAAGTGTGCCGTTGAAAATGCGGTAATAAACAATGATACCACGGAATGAATTGTAAACACTGTCGAATATCAATGCCTGTAACGGCGCATTTGGGTCGCCCTTTGGTGCCGGTATACGTGCAATGATGGCAGCCAGTATCTCTTCGATACCGATACCGCTTTTGCCACTGGCCAATAAGATATCTTCCTGTTTGCAGCCGATCAGTTCAATGATCTGGTCTGTCACTTCGGGTATCATTGCCCCTTCCATATCGATCTTATTGATGATGGGGATTATCTCAAGGTTATTATCAATAGCAAGGTATAAGTTGCTGATGGTCTGCGCCTGGATACCCTGGCTGGCATCCACCAAAAGCAGGGCACCTTCGCAGGCAGCAAGTGCACGGCTTACTTCATAGCTGAAATCCACGTGGCCGGGGGTATCGATCAGGTTCAGTATATATTCTTCGCCATTGTATGGGTAATTTATCTGTATGGCGTGGCTTTTAATGGTAATGCCTTTTTCCCTTTCCAGGTCCATATCATCCAGTACCTGTGCCTGCATATCCCTTTCGCTGATTGTATTGGTGCTTTGTAAAAGCCTGTCTGCCAGTGTGGATTTTCCGTGATCTATATGTGCAATGATGCAAAAATTCCTGATGTTCTTCATGTACTGCTCTACTCGTTTTGAGGTGCGAAATTAGCGTATTTTATTGTCATTCTGAGCGAAGCGAAGAATCTCATGCGGTTACGGATTGCGGGTTAGAAGTTACGGGTTTTATAAAAGCCCACTTCCCTAAAATCTATATTTAACTGCCCGTTACCGTACCTTATTTAAACTTCCCTATTTTTTGAATCATTAAACCGCTGCCCCGGCCTGGTGTTTTCACCAGCCGGTAACATAATATAACATTCAAAAAATAAAATCGTGGAATCGTGGCTGGTCAAAAGACCAGGCCACGGCAAATCATAGATCGTGGCTG
Source organism: Ferruginibacter sp. (assembly GCA_040006715.1). Classification (GTDB taxonomy): domain Bacteria; phylum Bacteroidota; class Bacteroidia; order Chitinophagales; family Chitinophagaceae; genus Ferruginibacter. Next base: position 30,386 of record JBDTWL010000040.1, read on the forward strand.
GTCAAAAGACCAGACCCGGCAGTACAGAATCTCATGCGGTTACGGATTGCGGGTTAGAAGTTACGGGTTTTATAAAGCCCACTTCCCTAAAAACTATATTTGAACTGCCCGTTACCGTACCTTATTTAAACTTCCCTATTTTTTGAATCATTAAACC
>JBDTWL010000041.1:0-28255 GCA_040006715.1 Ferruginibacter sp.
TTATTCAAGCAGGAATTAATGACTCCCCAGGCCATTGAGCAGGAGGTGGCATGGCTGCATGAATTACTCTTCTGGGTTGAACGTCTGGATAATTTTGTAAAAGCTCACGAACTCATCGACCTCAATAAATATAAGATCAGCAACAAGTCTTTTGATATTAAGAAGACCATCCGCAGAAAAAAAGACCAGGCTTTCGTATTCTTGAATAACAAGAATTGATCTTATTGCAGCTGCTGCAGTGCTTCCTTCAATTGTTTCATCACCGTTTCTATTTCTTCTTTTTTACAACAGCCCACACTCATTCTATACCAATTACTTTCTTTTCCTGCACCAAATGCACTGAACGGAACAAGTGCAAGTTTTGCGTCGCTTAAAAGGTATTCTGTAACATCGGGTTGTTCATTCAGCAATTTTCCATCAGCTGTTCTTTTTCCAACAAGATCTATTTGCACGGTGAGGTAAATGGCGGCTTGCGGCACAATGGCATCAACTGAAAATCCTTCTTTTCTTAATTGCTTAAAAGCTTCATAGAATTTTCTCAGCCGCAGATCAACTTCGTGTTTGAAATGAACAAGATAATCCTGCACAGCTTTGTCCTGTTGCAGGAATTTTGCCACTGCATGTTGTTCTGCCATTGGCGCCCAGCTTCCGATATGGCTATTGATCGAACGCATTTTTACAATTACTTCTGCCGGCCCCATTGCCCAGCCAACCCTTACACCTGTTGCAGCAAATGCTTTACTTATCCCATCTACAAAAACGGTATAATCTTTCATTTTAGGCCTTAATACTACCGGGTTGAAATGTTTTGTTTCACCAAAGGTTAATGTCCAGTAGATCTGGTCATACATAAGGTAAAGTTTTTTCTCTCCTTCTTTTCTATGTTCATTCTCTTCTATGAGCAGGTCGCAAATTGCTTCGAGTTCTTCTTTATTAAATGTAGTGCCGGTAGGATTAAGCGGCGAGCACAATGCCAGTAAAGTGGCGCCTTTTATATGCGGGGCGATCTGCGCAGCGGTAGGCATGAAATTATTTTCCCTGGTCGCTTCAATGATGACATGCTCTCCTTCGGTAAAATGTATATAGTGATTATTGTTCCAGCTCGGTACAGGATAGATCACTTTATCCCCTTTGTCAACGATCGTCCTGTAGATAGCATATATCAATGGCCTGCCCCCCGCAGAGATGAGTATTTCAGCCGGTGAATAATGTACCCCCTGGTTCTTTTCTATAAAATCCGAAACGGCTTTTCGAAGGACCAACTCACCTTCTGCTGCCGGATACGTTGTCTTTCCATCTTTGTATGCATGTATGATTTCTTCCTGCAATAGCCCGGGAATGGGAAATTGTGAAGAATCAAAATCACCGATGGTATAATTGAATATATTTTCCCCGTTCCTGATCTTCTCTTTGATCGTGGCACCAAGCCGCACAATTTCCGAAGCTATTAGTGTTTCTGCGAGATGGCTGAGTTTATATTTACCCATAAGACTAAAGGTATTAGAGCATGTTGGTTATTGGCAAAAGTAATTGTTAGCCTCAGGATAACAAAGACCCTGGTAATAATAATAGCTATAAAATCGTTTTTTTTGTGATTTTACCCAACATAACACCGATTTCATTTTAAGTTAATGATCAAATAGGGCGATAGTTTAAAAAAAATCATCAAAATGAACTTCAAATAAGGCTATTTGGCTCCTGAATATTATATTTACTAAACCAAAACTATAATTTAGGCCTATTGGTTATCCATTTTTGCCTTAAATATGCAAGTTTTAAGATGCTTAATTACCTTTGCTGCTATTTTAATTAAGTAATAACCCTTTTTCAACTATAAGTATTGTAAGTAAATATGTTCAATTTAATACTCTTTGGTCCCCCGGGAAGCGGCAAAGGTACGCAGAGCGAAAAGTTGATTGCCAGGTATGGATTGAAACATATCAGTACCGGCGACCTGCTTCGTACCGAAATAGCAAAGAATACTCCCCTGGGCCAGGAGGCAAAGAATTTTATGGATAAAGGACAACTGGTGCCTGATGAAGTGGTGATAGGCATGATCAGTTCCGCTTTGGATGAAAACCCCTACGTAAAAGGATTTTTATTTGATGGCTTCCCCCGCACGGCAACCCAGGCTGAAGCGCTGGATAAATTACTGGAACTTAAGAACGCCTCCATAGCCGTGATGCTGGCATTGGATGTCAGTGAAAAGGAATTAATACAACGGCTGGAAAAGCGGGGTGAAACAAGCGGCCGCAGCGACGACAACAATAACCATGTAATAAAAGCTAGGATCGCTGAATACCATAATAAAACAGCAGCTGTAGCCGACTATTATAAACAATTCGATAAAGTAGTAATGGTAAATGGCGAAGGCTCGGTTTCGGAGATCCTTGAATCCTTGTGTGCCGAGATCGATAAGCGTTGGTAGATCCACGAGTATTTTAAGTTACCCTTTTAACTTATTCCTAATAATATATCATGCAGGAACAGAAGCTGGCATTTATTAAAAATGATCTTTTTTCATTGCTGGGCAAAATCACGGCGGATACCAAGTCCAACTGGGGTAAGATGAATGCCCAGCAAATGGTAGAACATGTTGCTGCATTTTTTAATGTATCTACCGAAAAAATAAAGTTCGACCTGGTATCACCTGAAGAACATTTACCAAAATATAAAGAATTCCTTTTAAGCGATAAGCCATTCAGGGAAAATACAAAAGCACCTGCTACCGTTCTCGGGGAAGAACCCATGCCACTTCGATATAAAAACTATGAAGAAGCTTTACAAAAACTTCATGTATCCGTTGAACATTTCGAAGCTTATTTTAAAAATGAACCCGATAGGAAAACAATACACCCTGTTTTTGGACCATTGAACTTTGATGAATGGGTATTGTTGCATTATAAACATGTAACACATCATCTCAGGCAGTTTGGTGTTTTGGAATTGTAAAATATAAAACCGAAGAAGAATCGCTCATTATAAGAGACCTATCAGATTTACATTTTACATTTAGAACTTTCTTACCTCCACATTTTCTTTTCATTTCTTAACTTAGCCCCCCACAATGATAAATGCTATGCAAAAATTAGGAAATTATATTACGGGGAGATGGATCGAAGGAGATGGTGACGGGCAATTGCTTTATAACGCTGTAACAGGGAAACCGATCAGCAGCGCCAGTACCAAGGGGCTTGATTTTGAAGCCATACTGAATTACGCCAGGCAGAAAGGAAATCCCGCCTTACGCAAAATGACATTCCAGGAGAGGGGCAGGATGCTCAGGGCATTGGCAATTCACCTGCTGGAAAAAAAGGAACAGTTCTATACGATCAGTTACCAATCCGGTGCAACAAGGATCGACAGCTGGATAGATATCGAGGGCGGTATCGGTAATCTTTTTTCCAATGCATCACTCAGGAGAAAATTGCCGGATGAAACATTTTGCCTCGATGGAGATCCCATTAACCTGAGCAAACAAAATACTTTTATGGGGCATCACATTTTGGTGCCAAAAGAAGGAGTGGCCGTACACATCAATGCATATAATTTTCCTGTTTGGGGTATGCTGGAAAAAATAGCGGTAAACTTACTGTCTGGCGTACCTGCAGTGGTTAAACCGGCAACGGTCACTTCTTACCTTACAGAAGCAGTGGTAAAAGAGATCATTGCATCTAAGATCTTACCAGAGGGTGCTTTACAACTTGTTTGCGGCAGTGCAGGCAATATGCTTGACTTTGTTTCATCACAGGACGTAGTAACATTTACCGGGTCAGCATCAACTGGTGTAAAATTGAAATCGCACCCGGTTATTTTAAATGAGAGTGTGCCGTTCAATATGGAAGCAGATTCACTGAACTGTATTGTGCTGGGAGAAGACGTAGCACCCGGGAAACCAGAGTGGGATATTTTTATTAAGGAAGTAAAAAGAGAAATGACCGTAAAGGCCGGACAAAAATGCACGGCCATCCGCCGCATATTTGTTCCCGAAAATAAAATGGAAGATGTATGGAAAGCGATAGCAACCGAATTAGATAAAACAACGATCGGCAACCCGCTGAATGAGAAAGTGAGGATGGGATCCATGGCAGGGCTTACCCAAAGGGAAGAAGTTAAAAGCCAGGTGCAAAAATTACTGGCGTCCTCTAAAATTATTTATGGCTCACTTGATAGTGTCGCAGTTTTGGATGCTGATGCAGAAGCAGGCGCATTTCTAAGTCCCCTGTTATTGATGAATGAAAAACCTTTTGCTTCTGAAGAATCACATAGCATCGAAGCATTTGGACCGGTAAGTACGATCATGCCTTATAATACTATTGATGAAGCGATCGCTTTGAGCAAAAAGGGAAAAGGAAGCTTGTGTTCATCTGTGGTAACAGCCGACCCGGTATTTGCAAAAAAATACGTTATCGGCGCAGCATCCCACCACGGCAGGATACTGGTTTTAAATAATGAATGTGCAAAAGAAAGTACCGGGCATGGTTCGCCACTACCCTTATTGGTACACGGTGGACCGGGCCGGGCGGGAGGAGGCGAGGAAATGGGTGGTCTTCGGGGAATAAAACATTACCTGCAGCGAACTGCCATACAAGGCAGTCCTACTATGATAACAGCTATCAGTAATACATTTCAGCCAAATGCCATGGGGAACCAGGGTGGGATACACCCTTTTAAAAAATATTTTGAGGAACTAAACATTGGTGACCAGATCATTACAGCAAAAAGGCTGATAACATCTGAAGATATCGACAGCTTTGCAGCACTTAGTGGTGATCACTTTTATGCCCATTTGAAAGCCACCGACTTTGCAGGAACCATGTTTGAGCAACAGGTGGCACACGGCTATTTTATCATGAGTGCCGCAGCTGGATTATTCGTTGATAGCTATAATAAAAATCCTGTATTATTGAATTACGGAATTGACGAACTTCGGTTCACAAAACCGGTTTATCCCGGGATGTCAATTTATATCCGTTTCAGCTGCAAGGAAAAGATCGCCCAGGAATTAAAAGAAAAAAATCCGGATGTCCCCATGGTCCAGGGAGCCGATATACCAAAAGGTATTGTAAAATGGTATGTTGAGATCTTTGATGAACTGGATGAAGCTGTAGGAGTAGGAACCATCCTTACTATGGTAGAAATGAAAAAAATATGAGATAATAATTATGTCCAAATTTTATTTTTATAACATCTCGCCTATCGGAGACTAAGGCCCTCTTATTTGGAAAGGGGGTTGGGGTGAGGTCAAAACAATTCTTTATGATCAAGGAAATTCTGGAAGGATTTGTAAAATCCGAAACACACCAGGGAGTTACGACGATTGAGTTTTATCATCCGCAAAGTAATTCTTTGCCTGGCAAAATACTTGATGAGCTCAGGCAGGAAATTCATTTTGCCGGTACACATGTAGAAACAAGGGTCATCATATTAAAAAGTGCCGGTGAAAAAGCATTTTGCGCCGGTGCATCTTTTGATGAATTACTGCTAATAAGAACAGAAGCAGAGGGAATAAAATTCTTCAGTGGTTTTGCCAATGTGATCAATGCCATGCGTAGGTGCCCAAAATTCATTATTGCAAGGGTACAAGGTAAAGCTGTTGGTGGTGGCGTAGGCCTTGCTGCTGCTGCTGATTATACCATTGCTACAACCAAGGCAGACATTAAACTAAGCGAACTGACTATTGGTATCGGTCCCTTTGTTGTTGGTCCGGTAGTGGAAAGAAAGATCGGGAATGCAGCATTCACCGCTTTGGCTATTGATGCAGGTATGTGGCGTAACAGTGAATGGGCCAAGAAAAAAGGATTGTTTGCCGAGGTACATGAGAACGTAGAGAACATGGATGAATCCATGCAGCGGCTTGCACATAACCTTTCACATTCAAATCCCGATGCAATGGCCGAGCTTAAAAAAATATGCTGGAAAGGAACGGAGCATTGGGATACCTTACTCAATGAAAGGTCAATGATAAGCGGAAGGCTTATCCTGAGTGATTTTTCACGAACTGCCATTCAAAAATTCAAAGCGAAAGCCTAATAAAAAAAGCCTCCCGTCCAGGAGGCATTTTTAGTTTATCACTTTTTGCCTTTGAGTTTTTCTATCGATTCTTAGATCCGTATATATTGAGTTATTAAGAGAAATCGTAAACCCGGTGTTGAGGTGTTACAAAGAGGTGATTGATCACAGATTTTATCCTTTCTGTTAAGGAAACATTTCCCAATTGGCTGCTTTCAAAATACTCAGCCTGCATGATCTTCATTTTTACAAGTATCAAACTTCCTGAAATTCCTTTGGAATAATTGCTCATGTCAAAAAGCCCTTCATCATTATCAGCAATAGACGCTCTTCCGCTGATCTGTAAACGGCAATCAGTTCCTTTCTTATAAAAATCGAGGTACGCATAAAAAGATCTTTCAATACTTTCTGCCTGTTTTCCACTGCAGGAAGTAAAGAACCAAATTGTACCATCATCTTCTATCTTCAATACCTGGATTATATTGTTAGGTAATTGAAGTTCAGAATTGATCTCAGACTTGAATAATGCGATCTTAATTTCCCTGATCTTTTCTTTTAAAAAAGCCAGGTTCTCATCTTGGTAGTTGTATTGCATGATCTGTCTTTTAATTGGTTTCCCTTTATAAAAAACAAAGCCTGTACCAACTATTCCAGGTAGGTTCTTACGCCAGTTCCGGTATGCTGCTGAGGAACAAATTCCACAGGCTGAGTAAAAAATACAGGGCTATAGCCGGGTTTTGAGATCAAATAAATTTTATTAAATATGTGAGCCAAATAACGGCATAAAACTTTCTATCTCTTTAATTGAAAACAATTGGCAGTAATGCAAAAATCAAAACCTAAGAAGATCATACGTAAACCCCAGCAGCAGAAACGACCAGGAATTGAAAGTAAGATGACACCAGCTCCTGTTTTTGATTACCCCAAAAAAGCGGGTAGTGGCAAACTGAAGGATAAGATCGCTTTAATAACAGGAGGGGATAGTGGTATTGGAAGGGCCGTATCGATCCTGTTTGCAAAGGAGGGCGCTGATATAGCCATTGCCTATCTCAGTGAACATTCAGATGCGGTGGAAACAAAAAACATTATCGAATCTAAGTATAAAAGAAAATGCATAATAATTCCGGGAGACCTGTCGAAAGAAAAAAATTGCATAGCAGCTGTAACTAAAACAAAAAGGCAGTTTGGTAAAATTGATATACTTGTAAATAATGCTGCCATTCATTATGAAGTTAAAAGGCCTGAGGAAATATCTACCGAGCATCTTATAAAAACATTTTCCACCAATATATTTTCGTTCTTCTGGATCACAAAAGCAGCATTGCCCTTTATGAAAGCTGGCAGTTGTATCATCAATACTTCTTCTGTGACTGCATACCGCGGTAGCCCGGGCCTGATAGACTATGCTTCTACAAAAGCCGCGATCATTGGCTTTACCCGCAGCCTTTCTTCGAATTTACTGGAGCGAAATATCAGGGTGAATGCAGTGGCTCCGGGCCCAATATGGACCCCTTTGATCGCATCCGGTTTCAACGCAGCAAAAGTTGCCAAACATGGAAGTGATGCGCCTATGCAGCGTGCAGGCCAGCCCGCAGAAGTTGCGCCATCTTATTTATTTCTTGCCAGTGAGGATGCATCATATATAACAGGGCAGGTCTTACATCCCAATGGAGGGGAAATAATAAACGCATAAAACCACATTATGGATACCATTGAACTAATTGAACAGTTACCGAAATCAAAAATTAAAAAGATAATCAATGATCCGGTTAAAACGGCGGAGGCTATAAATCTTGTCTATGTAAATGATACCGTGCCGGGAATCATAAGAAAAAAAAGAGGGAAAAATTTCAATTACTTTATAGAGGAAAAAAAGCTTGCCGATAAGAATGAGATCAAAAGGATCAAATCGTTGGTCCTGCCGCCGGCCTGGGAGAATGTGTGGATCTGCTCTTTACACAACGGGCACTTGCAGGCAACCGGGCTTGATGTTAAAAAAAGAAAGCAATACCGTTACCATCCCGATTGGAATCGGTTGCGCAACCATACAAAGTTTTATCGTATGCTCGAATTTGGAAAGTCATTGCCATCTATAAGGTTGCAATTGGAAAAAGATTTGGCGGGCAAAGACCTGTCACAGGAAAAAGTATTGGCAGCTATTGTAATGTTAATGGAACGAACCAATATCCGTGTAGGAAACAATGTTTATGAAAAGCTATATGGATCATTCGGGCTTACCACATTAAAAGATAAGCATGTAGAAATTAAAGGTAACAGCATACGGTTTTCTTTTAAAGGAAAGAAGGGCGTCCAGCATGACATCAGCTTGAAAAATAAAAAACTTTCATCTATTGTACAAAGCTGTAAGGACATACCGGGAAAGGAATTGTTCCAGTATTATGGTGAGGCTGGGGGTACCCATTCAATTGACTCGGGTATGGTAAATGAGTATATAAAACGATTAAGTGGCTCCGATTTCACTGCAAAAGATTTCAGGACATGGGCTGGCACAGTTAATGCTTTCTTAGCTTTTAAAGAGATTGGTTTTGCAGAAACAGAAACGGCTGCCAAAAAGAACATTGTGGAGGCACTGGATAGGGTAGCGGAACAACTGGGAAATACCAGGACGGTTTGTAAAAAATATTATGTGCATCCCGTTATCATATCCATGTATGAAAGTAAAGGACTGGAAAAATATTTTAAAGAACTGGAAGCGATATCAGTGAACGATTCAAAAGCAGATCTGACAAGTGATGAAAAGATCATCATGAAAATATTAGGAAACAATTAAAACAATTTTTATGAGACCATTATGGACAGGTGCAATTGGGTTTGGGCTGGTTAACATACCTGTAAAATTATTCAGCGCTACTGAATCCAGTAACATTGACCTGGATATGCTTGATAAGAAAGATCATGCAAACATCAAATACATGCGCATCAACGAAAAAACCGGCAAGGAAGTAAAATGGGAAAACATTGTGAAAGGCCATATGATAGGTAATAAATATGTTGTGTTGGATGAAAAGGATTTTGAAAAAGCCAATGCTGTAAAAACAAAACTCATCGACATCAGTGATTTTGTGGATGCTGCTGAAATAAACAGTGTCTATTATGAAACACCTTATTACCTTGTTCCTGAAAAATCAGGTGTGCGCCCCTATGCCTTATTGAGGGAAGCACTTTTAAAAACAAAAAAAGCAGGTATTGCAAGTTTTGTGATGCGTAACAAAGAACACCTGGCAATCTTGAGGGCAGAAGACGATGTGATCATTCTGAACCAGATACGTTTTTCAGAAGAGATCAGGCCCACAAAGGAACTTGGCCTTCCATCAAAATCCGGCATTAAGCCCGCGGAATTAAAAATGGCTATGTCGCTGGTCAATCAATTAACGGGAAAATTCAAAATAGAAAAATATAAGGACACTTATAGGGCAGCGCTCATGAAGGTCATCAATGCGAAAGCAAAGGGCAAAGTAACAACTGTACCGCATTTAAAGGTGGTGCATAGCAAAACCAAGGATCTTATGGAACAACTAAAAGAAAGCCTGTCAACAAAAAGAAAAAAAGCATCTTAAATGAGCCTGGTCAAATACAAACAAAAAAGGGATTTCAAAGTCTCTCCTGAACCCGTGTCAGGAAAAAACACAAGCAGCAAATTGTCATTTGTAGTGCAAAGACATAAAGCCTCACGGCTGCATTATGATTTCAGGCTGGAAATGGACGGCGTATTAAAAAGCTGGGCCGTTCCCAAAGGACCTTCTATGAACCCAGCTGATAAAAGGCTGGCCATGATGGTAGAAGATCATCCATATGATTATAAAGATTTCAAAGGGGTGATACCAGATGGCTATGGCGCAGGGATCGTGGAGATATGGGATAAAGGAACTTATACGCCTGTAGATGAGAAAGGAAATACCATCGAGGAAAAGAAATCAAAAGCTGCTTTAAAAGCAGGCAACTTCAAGTTCTCTTTGAAAGGGAAAAAATTAAAAGGGGAATTTGCACTTATAAGATTAAAAAATGATGAAAAAGGAAATTCCTGGCTTTTGATCAAACACCGGGATGATCATGCCATAGATAAGGCATACGACAGTGAAAAAGAAACTGATAAAAATTCACCCATCAATAAATGGCTTGCAACAAATAAGAAACCGGTAAAAAAAAAGTCCGCCAATTGATAAGCCGTCCAACCCGCAAACTCAATAAGTATGTAAAGCCGATGCTGGCAAAGGAGACCGATAAGCCCTTTGATGATAAGCACTGGCTTTATGAAATTAAATGGGATGGTTACCGAGCCATTGCAGAGATCTCCAGCGATCATATTGAACTATACTCGCGCAATGGCAACAGCTTCGCAGAACATTATCCCGCATTGGTAAATAGCTTAAAAAAAATAAAGCACAATGCTGTATTAGATGGAGAGATCGTTGTTTTAAATGAAAAAGGCTTTCCCGACTTTCAAAAGATCCAGCATTACGAAGACAATACAAATTTTCCCCTCATATATTATGTATTTGACCTGCTATCCTTAGACGGTCATTCTTTGTACGACCAGCCATTGATAGAAAGGAAAAAATTGTTGAAAAAACTTATCGGGAAGAATCCAATGGTACAATTCTCAGATCACATCATGGATAAAGGGATCATTTTTTTTAACAGCTCCACACAAAAGAACCTCGAGGGCATCATGGCTAAAAAAGCAGATAGCCATTATTACCCCGGAAAAAGAACCAATGAATGGCTTAAGATAAAGAACCATAAAACCGCGGATGTGCTCATTGCCGGGTATACAAAGCCAACCGGTTCCAGGAAATATTTTGGATCCCTGGTGCTTGCCGTAAAAAATGGGCGGGCCTTTAAGCATGTTGGGCATGCAGGAACGGGGTTTGATGATAAAAAGCTGAAAGAAATATATGAGTTGTTACAAAGCTATAAACAAAAGGGATCAGCTTTTAAAGAAGCGATAGAAACCGGGGCAGGTGTCAGCTGGGTAAAGCCGGTACTTATCTGTGAAGTTAAATTCACTGAATGGACAAAGGATGAAAAACTAAGGCATCCTGTTTTTTTGAGAATGAGAAATGACAAATCATCTAAAGAAATTGATATGAAAAATGTTAAGCCCGTAAAACGCATCATTGAAAAAGACCTGGCCAAAGCAGCTGATATTAAAGTTGGAAAAGCAACAGTAAATATCACGAACAGGGATAAGGTCTATTGGCCGAAAGAAAAGATAACAAAAGGGATGATGATCGATTATTATCAATCTATCGCTTCTTATATTTTACCTTATCTGAAAGACAGGCCACAATCTTTAAAAAGAAATCCGGGTGGTATTGCAGATAAAGGATTCTACCACAAAGATGCGGGAGAAAATGCTCCTTCATTTGTAAAAAGTTTTAAGGTTCATTCAGAATCTTCCAATAAAGAAATTGATTACATTATTTGTAATGATAAAGCAACACTTGCGTATTTGAATAACCTTGGTTGTATAGAATTAAATCCATGGCATTCTACTATAAAAAAACCCGATAAGCCGGATTATTTGATCATTGATATTGATCCTTCAGAAAAAAATAATTTCAACCAGGTGATCGATACGGCAAATGCTTTTAAAAAAGTATTGGATAAAGCCGGCGCAAAAAGTTTTTGTAAAACTTCGGGAGCAAGCGGATTACATATTTATGTTCCTTTAGGAAAAAAATATAGTTACGAACAGGCGAAGGATTTTGCTCATTTGACGTGCATGATGGTCAATGATGTATTGCCGGATTTCACCACGCTTGAAAGAAATTTAAAAAAGCGTGGCAACAAAAAGATCTACCTCGATTATCTTCAAAACAGCAAGGGACAAACTATCGCATCTGTTTATAGTTTACGTCCAAAAGAAGGAGCAACCGTTTCAATGCCGTTGCTTTGGAAAGAAGTAAAACACGGGCTTAAGCCGTCAGATTTCACCATACACAATGCATTGAAACGAATCGGCAAGACTCCCGATATATTTAATGGGATCCTTGGCCCCGGCATAGATATCAATAAATGCCTCAAAGCGCTGCACAAGGAAAGTTGAGTAAAAATGGGGAATTCATTCCACAACCACCCCACTTGAATAATTTGCCTGTTCAATAATGACAATGCCCCGATACAGGCACAATAATTTCATTACATAACTGCTAACTTCATTGAAAATACAGGCACTATGTCAATATTGTCATTTCAATGAAAATATTACCTGATTGGATTAAAAGAATGTCTTACAAAACTATATTAAAAAAGGCGGGCAGAATATCACTGTATGTACTTACGGGTATATTGATATTGCTATGCCTTTTTATGATATTTATTAATATCCCGGCAGGAAGGAATATTGTTAAGAACCAGGTTCAATCTTACCTGAGGGATAAATTAAAGACCAAGGTTGTAATAGGCTCGATCGATTATAGTTTACCCAAGTGGATAGAAATAAATAATGTTTATATCGAAGATCAAAAAAAAGATACTTTGATATTTGGTGAAAGGATCTCGGTAGATATAGATATGATAAGATTACTTCGTGGTAATACCGATATTCACAAACTTGTTTTCAAAAATATTTTACTGAATGTGAACAGGCGGGAAGATGATTCTTCTTTTAATTTCCAATTCGTGATCGATGCATTCACTGGTAACAAATCTTCCGCACAGGCTAAACCCGATACGGCAGAAATGAAATTAACAATGGAGCGGTTGATATTTGATCATGTTGCTTTGCGTTTTAAAGATAAAAATGCCGGCACTGATTTTTATGCTGCAATAAAAAACCTGGATGCTTCTTTAAATAAATTCCGGCCCGACCGGGCAAATTTTGACATCAATGAATTTTTTGCATCGGGTGTGGATTTTTTTATGACCTCTTATAAAGAAAGCAAGAAAGACAGCCTTGTCATCATTAATACTGATACGGTAAAAAGTTCCGGTTATGGATTACTTATTAGTGCATCAAAATTTGATCTCCGTGATGTAAATGTGAGCGTTGAAAATACCATTAACGGAATGTATTATGCAAATAAGGTCACGCACCTTGGCCTTTCTAAAGTACTGTTCGATCTTAACCGATCCACAGCAATTGGCGATTCTTTATTATTGGACAGTTCAACAGTACGGTTTAATAGTCCCAGGAAGAAAAAACAAATATCAGCAGATATTACAGATACTACTTCCAGTGATTCCTGGACCATCAAAGCCAAACAGGTATCTCTAAACAAGAATCAATTTAAATATGATGATGATAATAATCCTGTTTCGGGAGGTTTCGATCTGGCGCATTTGAATGTAAAGGACCTCGGCGCAGATATTTCAGACTTTATTCTTGCAGAGGGAATAACGGGTGCACAGGTTAAACAACTTAATTTTATTGATACAAGCGGCTTTATCCTGGATACGACCAGGATAAATTTTTTAATGTCCGATACGGCAATTTCTGCAAAAGACATGTATGTAAAGACCGGGCAATCGCTTTTGCAAAATTCGATCAATATCAGGTTCGACAGCATTGGGGCGATCAGCAAAGATCCAAAGAATAGCCTGGTAACAGCTGTTTTGAATAATTCAACGATCGCTTTCAATGACCTTTATTTATTATTCCCCTTTTTAAAAACTTCTTTTCCACCCGGATCGTTTCAAAATAACCTTGTTCATTTCAATACTGAGTTGAGAGGGAGCCTGCAAAGGCTCTATTTGCCTTACCTGCAGATATCAGGATTATCGGGCAGCAGTTTAAGTGCCCGAGGTACCCTGTATAATCTTACCGATCCTGCCAAATTTTATTATGACCTCTATATTGACAGAAGCAATATCAGGAAAACGGATCTTTTAAAATTTGTTCCCCCTGGTAATAAGGAGGCAATGGCCAAACTCCCCGAGGTCCTCAGCCTCAGGGGAAGTATAACCGGCAATAAGACCGACATGTTATCCGATGTGCAGATCAATGGTAAAGATATTGCTATCAACGGCAGGTTCTCACTTAAAAACATTTCTGATCCCAAAAGGCTTCAATATGATTTTGCGATCAGGAACAGCAGCTTTAGTAAAAACTTTGTTATAGGATTTGTTCCCCCCGGAACCATTCCGCCTAATATAGAGCTACCTGAAAAACTTTCAGCCAGCGGAACCTTTAAGGGCAATGAAAACAATTTTGTTGCCGACCTTAAACTGAATGGAAGCTATGGCCCAGCTACCGTAAAGGGTTATATGAAAAATATGAAGGATCCCGCAAAGGCCAGTTATGACATGCTTATAACATTGACCGCTTTTCAGCTGGGTAAACTTATAAAGCAAGATAGTATCATCGGCACTTTTACCGGGTCAGTGAAGGCAAAAGGAACCGGCTTTGATTATAAAACGATGCGTTCTGATATCACGGCTTCCATCAAACAATTACAATACAATAAATACAATTACCAGGATGCAGATATCGTTGCAAATTTCAATGCAGGGATCATCAGCAGCAAGGGTTCAATAAATGACAGCAGCCTGCATTTACAATACGATCTTGTAACAAATGTGAGAAATGAATATCCTTCTATAAACGGAACCGTTAATATTGATACTGCGCAACTTCAAAGGCTCCATTTATATAAGGATACATTGAATTTTTCACTGAAAGCAAATATCCTGGCAAATAACCTGCGCCCGAGAAACCTGGATATAAATACAGTGGTCGACTCCATAAAACTCCAGCTGGGAAAGAATTTTTATGCACTTGATACTGTTTCTCTCATTGCTACTTCAACGAATGGAAAGGATAATATCAACTTCAATGCACCCTTTGCTAACCTGCAGGCAAACGGTGCTTTTGATTATGACAGGATCGGTCCGGCTGTTATCCAGTATATCGATCATTATTATCACATAAACGGAACAAAATCCGCCACTGCTATCCAGGATCAGCAGGTTGATTTTGATGGCGTAATAAAAAAACATCCTTTTCTTACCGGCGTGATACCCGGACTTAACGCATACGAGGATATAAATATTAAGGGAAGCTTTTCCTCTGCAAATACGGATAGCGCATTGAACTTAACGGTTTCTGTTCCATACCTGGATTACCAGGGAAATACAACCAGGAATGCAAACATAGATATACGGTCCAAAAATGAGCGGCTAAATTATGTGGTGAATTTTGACACCTTGAATTATGCAGGCAATACTTTTTATGGCAGCAGGCTGAATGGATTTGCCGCAAATGACAGCCTTTCAATAAATGGCATCACACAGGATAATAAGAAAAAAGATTGGTTCGGATTGAACGCGTCCCTGTTTGTAAAAGATGACAGCTATACATTCAGGCTCAAAGACAGCCTGCTACTTAATTATGAAAGATGGAATGTGGCAAAGGATAATTATATCAGCTATTCGCCTGCAGGGATCATCATTCATAATTTTTCAATTACGAGTGATACCGCAAAGATATTCATCAACAGCCGGCAGGAGATCATTAACAGCCCGATAGATATTGCGATAGATAATTTTAATTTAAAAAGTATCAGCTCGATCATCAATGCTGACACCCTGTTTGCATCCGGTATTCTGGATGCCAAAATGATGGTGGCCGACCTTAATAAAAAGATACCGGCGTTCACCGGAAATTTTACGGTCACAGACCTGGAGATCATGCAACAGCCCTTTGGTGTGTTGACGGGATTTGCCGAAAAACAATCTGAAAATAATATCATGGCAACGATGACACTCCTTGGCCAGGGGAATGATATCGGGGCTAAAGGAAATTATTACCTCAACAACGATGTCCATGATTTTGATGCAAACCTTGACATAAGAAAATTTAATGTTGCAGCCATACAGGTGTTTACAAGCGGTGCAGTAAAAAATGCTTCCGGAAACGTGTACGGAAATGTGAGCCTGGATGGTAAATTCTCAGAGCCCCGGTGGAAAGGCGAACTAAACTTTGATACAACGAAGTTCACCATTACCCAGCTGGGAACAGGATTTAAAATAAACAAACAAAAGATATTACTTGATTATCCTGCTGTGACACTGAATGATTTTATTATCCTGGATTCATTAGACCATCAAATGAAGGTTGATGGAACTGTTTCAGTAAATCAAAGTAAGACCTATGACCTGGATATAGATATCAATGCAAATGATTTTATTATTTTGAATGCACCGAAAGCCATAAACAATGAATTCTATGGGTTTGCTGCGATAGATGCAAATATTTCAGTTACCGGTAATTCTGTATCCCCGGATATTGAGGGCGATATTTCTGTCAATGATAAAAGCAATGTAACCATTGTCATTCCTGAAAGAAGCTATAGTAAGGATGCAGGGAAAACCATTGTAAGGTTTATTGACAGGGATACATTTGACATAAACCCCCCGGTGACCCCGTTTGTTGTGGAAAATGAAAACAAAACGGCATTTGCCCAGTTCCTGAATTACAACCTTAATATCGAGGTAAATAAAAAAGCATCCTTAACGATCATCATTGATCCTGTTACAGGGGATGAAATAAAAGTACAGGGCGATGCACAACTCAACGCCGGCGTAGATCCGGGAGGCCACCTGGTGCTTGCAGGAAATTATGAGCTCAACAATGGCTATTATGTTTTTAATTACCAGTTCCTGCAAAGAAAATTTAACCTGGAAAAAGGAAGTACCATATTGTTTGCTGGCGAGCCAATGAAGGCAAGGATAAATATTGCCGCTTCCTATACGGTAGTAACTTCCGCCAAAGACCTGTTGGACAACGAGGTTGGGAATGTGGATCCACTGCTTGCAAATTCATTCAATCAAAAAGTTCCTTTTAAAGTAATGTTATACCTGACCGGCCAGCTAAGTAAGCCTGTAATAAAATTTGATATACAGTTACCGGATGAAAATTCAGTGATCAACAGTGAATTAAGAACAACGATCGAGAACAAGCTTGCCCAGATAAGGAACGACGAAGCATCGACCAATAAGCAGGTTTTTTCTTTGTTGCTGTTGGGCCGCTTTGTTGGCGAGCAAAGCAGCGATTTCTTTAAAGGCAACGGCGACGATTTCTCTGACCTTGCCCGGCAGAGCGTGAGCCAATTCTTATCTTCTGCATTGAATGAGATCGCCGGTAATTTATTAAAAGGGGTTGATATAGACCTTAACCTCAACAGCTACCGCGATTTTAGTAATGGCGGCAATGCCCAACGCACAGACCTCAATGTAGCGCTTAGCAAAACCTTTTTAGATGACAGATTAACGGTCAGTGTTGGAAAGAATTTTGGCGTGCAGGGACAGGATGCTGTATCAAAATCAACTACCAGTAGTTTTATCCCGGATGTTACGATCTCGTATAAACTTACCAAGGATGGGAAATATTTAATTAGGGCTTACCGCAAGAACCAGTTTGAAGTTGTGCTGGATGGCTATGTAGTTGAAACAGGACTGGGATTTGTAGTAACAATGGATTATGAAAAATTCAATGAATTGTTCAGGAGAAAAAAGAAAAAGTAGAACACAATATAATTACATGAAGCGCTTATATTTTATAGTATTGATCTTATTGGCTGTATCATCCTGCAGTGTTAGGCGCTTTTTGCCTGCGGGTGAGAAGTTATACAAAGGCTCCACAATCATCATTCAAAAAAACCCTGAAGTAAAAAATACCAATAAGCAATTAAGGACACAATTGAAGTTGGCTGTAAAACCTCGCCGGAATAAATTCTTGCTGGGACAACCTTACAAAGTATGGTGGTGGTACGTTATCGGGGAACCGGATGCTAATAAAAAGGAAAAAGGATTGCGTGCATTTCTACGGAAAAAACTTGGTGAGGCGCCTGTTCTTAGCAGCAGGGTAAACGCTGCCGTTACCGCAGAGAATATGCAGGCCTTCATGGAAAATATCGGTTACTTCCATACTACGGTCCAGGGGGATACGGTAAATTCGGGTTATTTTACAAGATCAATTTATACTGCACAGGTTCAGCCTCAATATCATATTAAGAGTATTACCTGGGTAAGTGATAGTTCCGCTCTTTTAAAATTATTAGAAGAAAGACAGAAAAAGGGGATCCTTAAAGTAGGGCAGTCGTACCGGTTAAGTGATATTACCGCTGAGAGAGACCAGCTGGACCTGTATCTTAAGACCAAAGGGTATTATTATTTTAACCCTGATTACCTGATGGCTTATGCAGACAGTACGGTAGGAAACCGGCAGGTGGATCTTTTTTTAAATATAAAAAAAACCACGCCTGATCAAGCCAGGTATCCTTATAAGATCAATAAGATCATTGTGTTTCCAAATTACTCACTGGTTTCCACACAGCTGGACACCAGCCTGCAGGGTGCTGTAACATATGACGGGCTTATCATTAAAGACAGCGTAAAGAAATTCAGGAACCGCTTGTTTGCGCAAACGATCACTTACAGGCCGGGCAGTTTGTATAGCAGCCGGGCACAAAATTCAACATTGAACCGTTTAATAAATTTGGGGGCATTTAAATTTGTAAAAAACCGTTTCGAAGCGCTTAAGGATTCGAACGATCACCGGATGAATGTATATTATTACCTTACCCCTGCTAAAAAGAAATCTGTGCAGGGAGAGATCGATGGATTTTCAAAAGAGAATAATTCACTGGGTGCACAACTTAGTGTTAACTGGAAGAACAGGAATATTTTTCATGGTGCAGAACTGCTTACTATAAAAGCATATACCGGTTTTGAAGTTTCATTTGCAGATTCGCAGCGTAACAACAACAGCTACCGCATAGGAGCCGAAGCCAGTATAAGGTTTCCCAGATATGCAATACCATTTTTTCATTTAAAGGAAAATAACTTCTATCCCCCGGTCACAAATTTATTATTGGGATATGAGCTTTACAGGAAACAATTGTTTTATACCAAAAACCTGTTTCGGTTGCAATATGATTTTACATGGAAGAAGAGCATCAGGAATGAATTTACTTTGGCACCGGTATCCTTAAGTTATTTGAATGCAAGCAACGTAACTGATACATTTTACAAGCAGGCTCTAGTCAATCCTTCTATTTTGGTAAACGTTTATTCTGAGGTCATACTTGGAACTTATTTTTCTTACACTTATAATAATTCATTCGGTAGGCGGAAGAACAAAATATATTTTAATGCAAGTGTGGACCTGTCGGGCAATGTTGCCGGGTTAATAACAGGAGCTAAACGTTACCGGGAAAAGGAAATATTCAGTACCCCATTTGCACAATATGTAAAGACCGATTTTGATCTGCATTATACCCGTGCCTTACCAAATAAATGGGATTGGGCAAACCGCCTGCAAATAGGGATAGGCCTTCCTTATAGTAATTCTTCTTTCCTGCCATTTTCGAAACAATATATTATTGGCGGATCCAGTTCTATCCGGGGTTTCAGGGTGCGTAATCTTGGCCCGGGCTCATATAAACCTACCGCAGCTGACCAAAGATTTTACCAGATCATTGGGGGAGACTATAAACTACTTGTAAATTCTGAATTAAGGATACCATTCACATCCCAGCTAAGCGGTGCGCTTTTTGTAGATGCAGGAAATATCTGGACAAAGGATACTTTATTATTTGGCCGGGCCGGCCAGTTAAGTAAAGACTGGGCCAATGAGATCGCCGTTGCATCCGGTATCGGCGTGCGTTTCGATGCGACAGTCCTGGTAATAAGAGTAGACCTGGGGATACCCTTCCGCAAACCTTACCTGCCTTCCGGACAGCGATGGGTGTTTAACCAGATCGATTTTGGAAACGGCGCATGGAGAAGAGAAAACCTTATTTTAAATATTGCCTTGGGCATGCCTTTTTAAAAACATATGAAAAAAGCGGTAAAAATAATAATTGGTATCCTTGCATTGGCCCTGGCTGGTGGCTGGATCTATTGGCAGAAACATAAGAAAGGGATCGTAAAAGATAAGATCGAAAACGCTGTCAGCAAAGGAACTGATAGTTTATATTTTATTCATTATGACAGTTCTTCGATAGATGTGGTGAATGGGAACGCTTCGTTCTATAATATAGACCTGCAATCGGATTCTTTGCAAAAACAATTATTACAATTTGACACAGCATCTTCCGCCACTGTTTACAACATACATATTGATGAAGTTTCGGTAAGAGGAGCGAATATTCCAGCGCTGGCAAGCAATCAGGCAGTGGATGCAAGTATTATCCGGATCATACACCCGGTCATATACATTATCAGTTCCGGCAAAAAGGAAAAAAAGTCCTTGAACAGCAATGACAGCCTGGCGATCTATGAAAAGATCCTGGGGAAATATAAAAGTATCCACT
The DNA here is from genome assembly GCA_040006715.1 of Ferruginibacter sp. GTDB lineage: Bacteria > Bacteroidota > Bacteroidia > Chitinophagales > Chitinophagaceae > Ferruginibacter. The sequence goes on from JBDTWL010000041.1 coordinate 20,292, forward strand.
CCGGGGAGATAATAGTGGAAAATGGGAATGTTTTCTTTTCTGACAAAACGGGCGAGCCGCATACAGCATTAAAAGATGTTTCAATACAATTGAAGAACTTCAGGGTGGATAGCACCAAGGATTACCAGAATATCATCAGTTATTTTATGAAGGGACTGGTTGCAAAAGTGAAAGAAGTGTATATAAATAATGAGGGCGTGCATACAATATTCACTGATGTGGAATACAATGCGCCGGGAAAGTTCATAAAACTGAAAAACTTCCAGCAAAAAAATAAAGAGCAGCAAATTGTATTTGATATAAACAATACCGCTATCAATAATATCAATACAGATTCTTTTATCCTCAACCAGCAGTTGAAAGCGGAAGAACTTATCAGTGACGGCGGTATGCTGACCTTTTACCGCAAACAAAATAAGAATGCAACTTCAGGCAATGATGAAATAGAAATTGATAATAATTATTTTGATGAAGCATTGCTGAACAAGGTCATCGTGGGCAATACAAAAATATTGATCTATGACAAGGCAAAGCCTGCCAGTCCGCCCTTCACACTTACCAATGTAAAATTTATTGCTACAGATATTCAAAAATTATATTCCGGTACCAGCATAAGGAACCTGGTAAGCAGGAGCAATTGGGCATTATCTGCCGATGGGTTTTCATTCATGTCTGAAGACAAGCGCTACAAAATGAGCGTGGGTAATTTTGATGTCAATAATGTGAATTCTTCCATGCGCATCAGCAGTTTTTCTGTTGTGCCCCAGGTAACAGAAGAGGCGTTTTCTAAAAGCCTGCAATACCAGGAAGATCTCTATAATATTAACTTTAAGGGTATTGAAGTGAAAGGTATTGATACGAGGCTTTTGATCACACAGAAAAGGCTTGAAGCAGAAACTGCCACCCTGCAACCGGAAATCAAAGCTTATAATGACAGGACCGTTGCCCCTAACCCTGCAAGTAAGGTGGGGAAATATCCACACCAGCTTTTGAAAAAAATAAAATTGCCGTTGAACATAAAAAAACTGATCATAAAAAATGGCTATGTCGCTTATAAAGAAAAAGGCGCCATATCTGAACAAACAGGGATCGTTTTTTTTAAGAACATCAATGGTACCATCTCAAACGTTACCAATATAAAAGAGGTTATAAGCAAGAACAATATGCTGGTCCTTAACGCCCGTGCATTGTTCATGGGTGTAAGCGACCTGCAAACAACCTGGAAGCTTCCATTGGATACGGATAACGGGGATTTCAATGTATCGGGTGTTGGCGGGGCATTTAATGTGGAGGCGTTGAATTCAATTACGGAACCATTGGGAATGGTTTCTATGCGAAAAGGCAGGGTCAACAAACTTTCATTTGACCTTACCGGCAACGACATGATGGCTAAAGGTACTTCTACTCTTTTGTATGAGGACCTGAAGATCGACCTTTTAAAAAAGGATTCAACTGATACAAAGAAGAAAGGCCTAATGAGCTTAGTGGCTAATATATTAGTAAAAGATAAGAACCCCCAGAATGGCGAAGTAAGAAAGAATGAAGTTAACGAAGAACGTGTCATTACCAAATCGTTCTTTTACCTGGTGTGGAGAAGCATTTTTTCAGCTGCAAAAAAAACGGTTACGGGAAAGAGTACAGATTAACAGGTTATCATCATCATGTTGGCAACGATAATTAACTTAAATACTAAGATTGTGTTTCCTGGTGGTTGTTTTTTTTCTTGAACAGGTTGTGATAGATCGAAAGCCCATATGCTTTTATTTTATCAGCATGACTGATCGTTGATTTGGCAACCACTACTTCAAAAGCACTACCCAGTAGTTTTTTAATGATCGAGGACGAACCCCCAACGAATATTTTTTTTGAAAGTACACCCGCGCCTATTCCGGCGACGGTCTTTAATATGGTACCGGGGTCAGTATTGTGTGTGAGGTTGTGAAAGCCTTCTTTAATTAGATTCATCGGCCGTAAGCTGTCGCGTGTGGCCTTGAATTGGCCGATCAATAAACTTTCATGCAATAATTTCCTTTTTTCAAGTTCAATGATGGCTTGCTCTAATTCTGCTTTGCTACTGATATTCATAACTTTTATTTAAAGAACGATTTAATGAGTTTATCTGTCATTGGCTCTTTAAACCATTTTTTCCTGTTTGAATTAAAAATAAGCCCGGTGATAAGATAAAATCCTGCTAATACAAAAAACCCATAATATGATTTACCGAGTAATTCACCCAGTAAAAGAGCTATTCCGATATTTACTATTATAATAAACAGGAAAAAAACCACTACTACAATTACCTTAGAAACAATAGACGATATAATATCACTTGATTTATCAACTGCTTTCAGCTTATAAAGATCAATTCTCGTTTCCACATAATCAGCAGCTCTTTCAAATAAAGATTCGATATGATCGGTTGCCTGATTTTCCATTTTTAATATTTTATCACCGGAACTTATTTTTAATACCTTGTGTTTAAGATTGAACAAAACTGCGTTTTGCTTCATCTTTTAAATTTTCTCCCTTTTCCTTACCTTTTTCCATAATATCATGTGCTTCTCCCCTGATGCTATCATATTTTTCTGCGATTACTTCGCCCAGCTCATTGAATTTCTCCCTGAGAGAGTCATTGAACTCACCGGTTTTCTTAGCTATTTTTTTTCTTGTTTCTGTTCCTTTATCGGGGGCATACAAAATTCCTAACACAGCACCTGCTGCTGCACCGAGCAATAGTGCGGCCAATACTTTACCTGATTTCATTGTCTAATTTTTAAATGGTTATATAATGGTGGTTTGTTTATAGTTCATCCAAAATGTTGCCAAACTTCCTTAAAGTTTGAAAGCGCCATTTTGCCTTTAAACCTACCTATAAATTACAAAAATCCCGGAATATTTGTTTAATTATTTCCCCAATGGGAAATATTATTCATGGGAGTTGCAGTTGTTTTTTAATGGCATAATTATGGTTTGTCCTGTTATAACAACGTGTTATATATGGATTTAAATGCAGGCTACCCTTTCTGGTTGATCAAAAGCGGGTTACCCTATAGTTATCCATACCTTGAAAAAAACCTCGCAACAGATGTGTTAATAATGGGCGCGGGTATATCAGGTGCCTTAATGGCTTTTGAACTTGTAAAAAGAGGAATTAAATGCACGGTGATCGATTCCAGAACTGTCGGGCTTGGCAGTACCTGTGGAAGCACATCGCTTTTACAATACGAGATCGATACCCCCCTTTCTGAACTTAGCAGGATGATTGGAAAAGACAAGGCAGTTAATGCATATAATTTATGTTCAAGGGCTATAGATGAGCTTGAAAAGATAGCAATAAAAATAGGGTTTAGTGACTTTGAAAGAGGAAAGAGCCTTTACTATGCGGCTGCCAAAAAGGATATGTTCTTTTTGGAAAAAGAATTTAACGCAAGGAAGGAAGCAGGATTTGAACTAGATCTTTTAAATGAGAACAGTATCTGGCAGCGCTTTAAGTTTTCAGCACATGCAGCTATTCTATCACAACAAGCTGCCCAAACAAACGCATATGACTTTACACATGAATTGTTACAATATGGGATGAAGAAAGGCCTTGAAGTGTATGACCGGACAAAGGGGCTGATTATAAAATATAAAAAAAATAAGATTTTACTAACCACTGATAAAGGATATAGCATTAAAGCCAATCACCTGGTATATGCTACCGGTTATGAGTCCTTAAGATATATTGATGATAAATACCTGGAATTAAAAAGCACTTATGCTGTATGCAGTGAGCAGATGAACAAGAAGTACTTAAATTCATTAGCGGGTACTTTATTCTGGAATACAGCAGATCCTTATTTGTATATGCGGCTAACAAGTGATAACAGGATATTGATCGGGGGAAGGGATGAGAACTTTTATGATCCTATAAAAAGGGATAAGCTGCTGCCGGCAAAAGTGCGGTCACTAACAGCAGATTTTAAAAAGATTTTCCCCGGAATAGCCTTTAAACCCGAGTTTAGCTGGGCAGGTACTTTTGGAAGTACAAAAGACGGGCTCCCTTTCATTGGGAAATATAAAAAATTAAAGAACACTTATTTTTCGTTAGGCTTTGGTGGCAATGGAATAACGTTCAGTTTAGTTGCAGCAAAGATCAATGCCGATCTGATAACAGGGAAAAAAAATAAGCACCAGGAATTATTCTCTTTTGAAAGAATATAAAAATAATAACCATGCAAAAAAAAGAAACTGGCTCCCCGATACGGGCCTTCAACAGGTTTTCTCATTGGGTTACCAAAGCAACAGGGAGCCCTATAGCGTTTCTTGTAGCTATTTTAATTGTTATAGGATGGGCCATATGTGGTCCTTTCTTTCATTACTCAGAAGTGTGGCAACTTGTAATTAATACCAGTACTACGATTGTTACATTCTTAATGATGTTCGTGATACAACAGTCGCAAAACAGGGATACCATGGCGCTTCATCTCAAATTGAATGAGCTGCTGTCATCAAATAAAGATACCAGTAACCGGTTGGTTGCAAGCGAGGATCTTACGGAAGAAGAGCTTGAAGTGATAAAAAAATATTATAAAACGATATCTGATAAAGCAGTGGCTAAAAATTCATTATTTGAAACACATTCACTGGACGAAGCCAAGGGTAATATAAAGGCCAAACCATTTAGGATGAAAAAACAATAAACCATCATACAAACCGAATATTATGAAACATTTAAAATTAATGTCATTAAGTTTTTTACTCCTTTGTATGTCTGCCATGTTGAGTAGCTGCGAGGCCATTAAAGGCATTTTTAAAGCAGGGATGTGGACAGGTGTACTAATCGTTGTAGGTATAATAGGGTTGGTCATCTTTTTCATTAGCCGTGGAAAAAAATAATCATGGCCGCATAAATTTCAAGGCAGTACCATATTCATGGTACTGCCATTTTTAGCTTGCACGGGGATTTGCAGGCGGGGCAGCCTTCTTCTTTTTTCTCTTTAATTTTATCCTGGCGATTTTTTTCAAAATGGCCACTTCTGTTGATTCAGAACCAATAGGGTCATCACCTAATAACCAACCCCATGGCTTCAGTTCGCCTATCCTGTCAAAGATTATTTTCAGGATCGCAATGGTTGGCAGGGCCAGGAAGATACCGGATAACCCAAGGAGTGTACCGCCGATAACAACACCAATGATCGTAACCAATGCATTGATCTTTACTTTAGAGCCAACTATCCTGGGCATTAAAACATTGGCATCCAGGAAGTGTATGACCTCAAAGCTGATGATGACCCATACGATATCGCTCAGGTGTGTGGAAGTTGTAAGTGTGATCAGGCAAGTGAAAAGTATTCCAAGAAATATACCTACATATGGTATGATATTAAGTATAGCTGTAAATATGCCAAGGAAGATGGCATATTTTACCCCGATAAGCAACAGTGCGGTGGAATTCAATATCGCTATGATACCCATCTCCGTGATAAGGCCCAGCATATATCTTTGTACAATACCTTTTGATTCAAATAAGACTTCGGTTACCAGTTGTTCATGCGCATCTGTAAATACTGTTAATAAGAAACGCTTGATCCTGTCGCGGTACAGTAAGATGAGGAAGGTATAAATGGACACCATGATAACATAAAAAATAGTTTGTGTAATGGTAAAAAAGGTTTCCCCAAGAAATTCGGTTCCGGTTGATTTTACATTGGCATTCCTGATCATAACCTCCTGCTGGGTTGTGCTGACATTGAATTTTTGTTGTATCCAGTGTTGTAAAGTTTCGTAGTGTTTTTCAAGGTGCTCTTTTATCGACGGAATATCATTTAAAAACCGGGCAACCTGGTGAGAAAAAAAATAAATAAGCGAGGCTATCAGGGCAAGTGAAAATAATACAGCGGTTAAATTTGCAAGTGTTTTGGGAAACAATAATTTTTGTGAAAAAAAATTTGTTACTGGAAGTAACAATATGGAAAGCAGTATCGCAAAAACAAGCGGGACTATAATGTTCTTACCATAAATAATGGAAACACACAATAGCAGGATCATTAATAATTTAATAGTGAACTGGATGTAAAATGGGAACTGCTTTAAATTTATCATTTCATTTGATAAGCCTGTTTGAATAGGTGAGCGTCAGATCATATTAATTGACCAGGAACCCTTTCAGCCCGTATTCAGGGGATTCTACAGCATACAACACAGAATTTTTGGAGGGTTCGTTCTTATTTTCGTAGCGGTATTTTTCTGTAATGGTGAGTTCATAGCTCCTGAAATTCATTTCTTTTTCACTACAGTATAAAAATTCATTCTTTTTGATAAAGTTAAATGTGTAACCACTATTTATTAATTCATTGAGAGCTTCCGTTAATGTGCCTGTTTCCGTAGTTAGTGTGTGTAACATTTCGATAGCGATTTTAGGGTAAATATTTTTTAAAAAGTATCATGTTTTTATTGAGGTCGGGAGTGAATTTTTCTAAAGCACTTGTTGAATTACCGCACAGCATTTTATCAAAGGATCGGAAAATGTTGCAAAGAATAAAAATCCCTGCTTTAGCAAGTTATTAATTTTTAAATAATTCATTATTGTTTTTTCCCCACATGTTTCCACATGAAAATGATCATTCACAAAAAACGATCAATAAATCCCGTAAAATATCAGAGAACTGTTTGCACGACCATTTTACCTTGCTTTGGCAGTATAAAGCGGAAGTATTTCTATTACCTGGCGAACAAAGGCAGAATCTATTTTACTGCCAAGAACTGATGAGTTCCCCAATATCTGCCACTCGTCATTGTCCATATCTACCAGTGTATACATATATTTTTTATTAGCATTATATATCTGGTAAAACTTCTGGTTCCCATTCATGAAATTGAAAAACCCAAAGCAAACTAATCTATCTTTTAAAAATTGTTTGTGCCAGGTAAGGAGTTTGGGTACATGGATGGGATTACGCATGAACGATTTTATTTGCTTACCTACTTCATATGCAAGTGTGGTAAATCCCAGGTCCTCTTCTATCCAATTGCCGGTTTCCACATCTGTATAAAATATATTCTCATAACCGCATTTAAAGGAAACCTTGTACATACTATGGTGACGGTGTATAATTTCAGAAACCCAGGCGAAGCTTTCGACCCCATCCAATTTCAGGTATATAATATTATTCATAATAATGCGGTTTAGTTAAATATTACAGAAAGCCTGCCAACTTTATACATATAGATGATCTATAATATCCAGGGCAGTTTTATTACTAATAAACGTATAAGGGTACCAGAAGGTTGGCAGCTTGTTTTATTAAAAAAGCTGGCAAAATAATGACAGGCACCCTTTTGTATACCAAAAGCGGTTATTTGAATTCATGGTCACCAGGATAAAGTCAGGAAGTATAAGATCACGATAGATAGGATTGAGTTAAGATTGAGTTAGGATAGTTGCAATATGATGACTGTTATGGGGATTATTTTCCTTGAACTGGGGAATTGATATATAATTTATATATAATATTAATGACCATTTATCCTACCATAAATCCATTCATCCAATTCCAATATCGGCTCCCAAAGCCAGCTTAAAAATCATAAAACACAGTAACAGTATGGGTTTTATCAAAACTAACCGCTAATAAATAGTACCTATTACTGTAAAATACTTGGTACTATGTTTTGTATAGTACTAAATACTTCATATCTTTGACTTGTCAATGTGATTAAGGACTTAAAAAGAGTATCCCATAACAAAGACAGCAACAATTTTAAAACTTATAAAAATTTAGTCATGAAAACGCAATCAACAAACTTATTCAACCAGATAAGTAAAACACAGGTAGAAAACCTTACAATCGAAGTAAATGAAACATTGGCATTGGAACACAACCATGCCCAGGGCAAAACCTTCAGCGCGGCAGAATTGTGGAATATCCAACGTCAGCGCAAAAGCCTGAATCAAAGAAGGCGTTTTGCATTTTAATTAAAAC
>JBDTWL010000042.1:0-27669 GCA_040006715.1 Ferruginibacter sp.
TTCACATGAAAATCGTAATAGCTATCCATATTTTCTTCCACCACTTTCAGCATAAAATCAAACTCACCGGAGATATTATAACATTCGATCACTTCATTTAATTCATTGATCGCTTTGATGAATTTTATACCGGCATTTTTACTGTGCTCTTTCAATGATACATAACAGATCACCATCAATCCTTTTTTAACTTTCGCATGGTCTACCAGGGTGGCGTATTGTTTTATCACCCCATTCTGTTCCAAACGCTTGACCCTTTCATGAACCGGTGTAGTACTCAGGTGTATCCTGGCAGCGATCTCTTTCACGGTTATCCTTGCATTTTCCTGTAATAACTTCAATATGGCGAGGTCATTTTTATCCAGCGTGGGAAGTGCAATAGTTGTTTGTTCTTTTGGGGCAGCTTTTTTCATAGTAAACTATTATTTTATCCTTCAAAACTACAAAATAATAGAACTTTATTCCAAATTTTAATAAATACATAGAATTTTACACTAGAACAAGTAGATTTGCATCTTAAACTAATTCATATGTCAACAATTACAGAAAAAGGTATTGATTTTAGCCTTGCCCACAAGGTAAAGGATATGAGCCTCGCCGCATGGGGCCGCAAAGAAATTATGTTAGCCGAAGCAGAAATGCCTGGCTTAATGAGCCTCCGTGCTGAATATGGCGCAAGCCAACCATTAAAAGGCGCACGCATCGCAGGTTGTCTTCACATGACCATTCAAACTGCCGTATTAATTGAAACACTGATCGCCCTTGGCGCTGAAGTTAAATGGAGCAGTTGTAATATATTTTCAACGCAGGACCAGGCTGCTGCTGCTATCGCTGCTGCAGGTATTGGTGTTTATGCATGGAAAGGACAAACGCAGGAAGAAGCTGATTGGTGTATTGAGCAAACCTTGTTCTTTGGCAGCGCTGACAAGCCTTTGAATATGATCCTGGATGATGGTGGTGATCTTACCAACATCGTTTTTGATAAGTATCCTGAGTTGATCAAAAACATCAAAGGATTGAGTGAAGAAACCACCACTGGTGTTCACCGTTTATACGAGCGTATGCAGAAAGGCACTTTGCCTATTCCTGCGATCAATGTAAATGATTCTGTTACCAAATCTAAATTCGATAATAAATACGGTTGTAAAGAAAGCCTGGTTGATTCTATCCGTCGTGCTACTGACGTAATGATGGCAGGAAAAGTTGCTGTTGTTGGTGGTTATGGTGATGTAGGTAAAGGTTCTGCAGAAAGTTTACGTGGCGCCGGTGCAAGGGTTATCGTTACCGAGATCGATCCTATCTGTGCTTTACAGGCAGCGATGGACGGTTTTGAAGTTAAGAAAATGATCGATGCCGTTAAAGAAGCTGATATCATCGTTACGGCCAGCGGTTGCCGTGACCTGATCACTTCTAAGCATTTCGAATCAATGAAAGATAAAGCGATCGTTTGTAATATCGGCCACTTTGATATCGAAATTGACATGGCATGGTTGAATAAAAATCATGGCAGCACAAAAAATACCATCAAGCCGCAGGTTGACCTTTATACCATCAATGGTAAAGATGTGATCATATTGGCTGAAGGCCGCCTGGTTAACTTAGGTTGTGCTACAGGCCACCCAAGTTTCGTAATGAGTAATTCATTCACCAACCAGACACTTGCCCAGCTTGAACTTTGGACCAACACTGATAAATATGAGAACAAAGTTTATGTGTTGCCAAAACATCTTGATGAAAAAGTTGCACGTTTGCACCTTGCAAAAATTGGTGTTGTATTGGAAGAATTGACTCCTGCTCAATCAGAATATTTAGGTATTCCGAAAGAAGGGCCTTTCAAAGCAGAAATGTACAGGTACTAAAAAAAGCTGTTAGCATTCAGCTATTAGCTTCAAGCATAAACCCACTTCGAAAGGAGTGGGTTTTTATTTTTTGTTCCCGGCATTTGTATTTTATGGCAGCATCGTTGTGTCACTCACTTGTGCATTATCAGTTATTTCAGCAAAAAAAATAACCACATCGTTTCACAAAGTCAAAAGTGAGTTACACAGAAAACTCTTTTAACCCTGTGAATAACTCCTTAAATTCTGTGGTTAAAACATCATTTACATTTTCCTTAACGAACCCCCTCATACATTTGAGCAACCAAAAAATTATATATGTTACAAAAACCATCTAATGCTTTTATTGCAGCTTCCTGGGTAGCCCTTGGAGCAGGAATGATCGGGTTTTTAGTTGGCCTTTGGAGAGCAGACATGCTGCTCAATGAAAAGGGATATTATTTCACTGTACTGATGTTCGGGCTGTTTGCAGTCGTATCCGTTCAAAAAAGCGTAAGAGACAGGCTGGAAAGTTTACCTGTTACAGATATCTATTATGGCCTATGCTGGTTTGCAACGATATTATCGATCCTGTTACTTGTAATTGGCCTATGGAATGCGGATATACTTCCCAGTGAAAAAGGGTTTTATGCTTTTGCGTTCCTGCTTGCATTGTTTGGCGCCATAACCGTACAAAAAAATATAAGGGACAGTACTAATTTTTCTAAAGTCAATATCAAAGAATAATTACACATTGAATTTCACGCAAAGACGCTACGGCGCAAAGATCGCTAAGTACTCTTTGCGCCTTTGCTTCTTTGCATTCCTTGCGTGAATAAATCAGCTATAGCGATCGTGGAATTTTCTCCGTGTATTCTTTGCTTTACTCTTTTACCTCTGTGGTAAAATTCGCATCTTTGCGTGAAATATTAAATTCATGACGAAACTTTCAGTCAATATTAATAAACTTGCCACCCTTCGAAATTCCCGTGGCGGTAATAATCCAGATCTTATAAAAGCCGCCAAAGATATTGAACGGTTTGGTGCAGATGGCATCACGGTTCATCCACGCCCGGATGAAAGGCATATCCGTTACCAGGATGTACCTGATCTTAAAAAAATGATCACTACAGAATTCAACATAGAGGGAAATCCAACCGAAGCAAAATTTGTAGAACTCGTTTTGGCAAACAAGCCCACCCAGGTCACCCTCGTTCCGGATGCTTTGGGACAGCTTACCAGTAATCATGGATGGAATACCATTGAACATGCAGCCTATTTAAAAGAGATCATTGCTGTTTTTAAAAATGACGGTATCCGTGTTTCCATTTTTGTTGATCCTGACATTGAAATGATAACTGCAGCCAAGGCTACGGGCACAGACAGGATTGAACTTTATACAGAGTCATTTGCAGGATCTTATAAAACCAACAAAGAGCAAGCCATTGCTCCATATATTGCGGCAGCAAAAAAAGCCCATGAAATGGGTTTAGGAATAAATGCCGGCCATGACCTCGATCTTGATAACCTGAAATATTTTTCGCAAAACATTCCTGGTTTACTGGAGGTCTCAATAGGCCATGCCCTTATCTGCGATGCAATTTACCTGGGATTAGAGAATACAGTGCAGTTATATAAGAGGTGTTTGAAGTAATTTGAAAATGGGAAAAGTTCTCATAGTGCAAACTTAATTTTCAATTTTATTTAAGTTCATAAATGTTTGAAGAATGAATCGATTTGCAGTTAGAATAAACTTCAAAATCCTCTGAACTCAATTTCCGAATTCGCACTTTTCCAGATTTTCAAATTAGTTCCCAAATAAACTTGCCAGCTTGGATTCCAATGCGGGACCGCGGAGGTTCTTAGCTATTAATATCCCTTTAGGATCTACCAATAGGTTTTGAGGAATAGTGTTTATCCTGAATTTCTGGCCAATGGAAATATTGGGATCCTGGGAATCAAGGACATGAGTCCATGGTAATTTATCCACTTTGATCGCGTCGATCCAGGAATCTTTTGCCTTATCAATAGATACACCAAGTACCGTATAATTCTTATCCTTGTACTTATTATAAGATGCCAGCACATTGGGATTTTCCATTCGGCATGGCCTGCACCAGCTGGCCCAGAAATCTACCAGTACATACTTCCCCCTGAATGAACTAAGGCTGACCATCTTTCCCGTTGAATCTGCAAGCATAAAATCAGGCAATGGCTTACCCATGATCGGGGATGTTTTTGCGATCACGATCTGCTGTGCAACATAATTCCCGATAGGGCCTGTCTTAACCTGTTCGGTCAAGCCTCCAAAAAGCTGTTCCATCGCATCAATATCAACATTAAGCTGAAAATGCCTATAAACTGCCAGGGGTGATACATAAGAACCGGGATATTTTTTTATAAATGCCGTGATCAGACTGGAGGCTGCTTTCCTGGCTAAGGTATCTGTATTTCCTTCCTGGAATAATTGCTGGTAAGGGTACACGATATTATTAAGCTCAATAAATTCACTGTGTGATGGCGAACCGGTGACCTGTGAATATTCCAATGAATCTGATCTTCCTTTAACTTTTACAAGGCTGTTATCCAGGAATACATTGAGATAAGGAGGTTTGTTATTGATCTGTATCAACTTAAAATCGGGGTAAGGCAATGAACCAGTCAGCGTAAACTTATTCTTTTGTACCTGGCTGCTTGATTCCTGTGCCCCCGTATTCCCATTTAGTAGTGCCACGGTTGTTCCATCAGCGTAACCTGTGATATCCCCGATGATCAGGTAGCCATTCGCAGGTTTGGCAGGATCAGGCGCTGCAGTTTCTTTAACAACGGTCTTTGCCGTACTAACAGCAGTTTTCGGTTTATTTTTTACAGCTGTTTTTGATTTTACCTGTGCAATGCCGATCATCGGCAACATAGCTATAAAAAGTAAATATTTCTTCATCATTTAATTTTAGGAACTGCAATTTAAAATTCTTTCAGCATTTTTTGGTCATTGGAATATATTATTAACAAGCTTTATTCAAATATGCCCGATTCCCCTTAATAAATCCTGCTGTAGATATCTTATTATATTTTTCTGTAACGCGGCGAAATTTGCTGCGGGCTGCCTGACCAGCAATCACTTCCATAATTATTTTAAAGCGTGAAGAAACTGTAGCACCAGTGCCATGTCTTTTACACCGGGTTCTTTTTCAAAATTGCTGTTGATATCCACTCCATAATAATCCGGATGCTTGAATTTCTTTACCAACATGGCGTCTTCAGGACAGATACCACCACTTAAGAAAAAAGGCTTTTCAATTTTACTATCTGCAATTTTTTTCCAGTCAAACTTTTTACCTGTTCCCCCTGCCCCGTTCTTTCCCGCCGCATCGAATAAATAATAATCACATACATCATCATACTCTTTCAGCATATAATCGATCGACCTGTCTGCCTGGTCATCTATGCGGAAAGCTTTAATGGTTTCTATCTCATTGGAGATCTGTTCACACAAATATGGTGACTCGTCCCCATGAAGCTGAACCACATCAAGCCCGTAATCTTCCACTGTTTCCATGATCATGTCAAATTCTTCATTCACAAAAACACCCACTTTTTTTATATCCATGTCTGCATCCATCAATTCCGCTTTAGAGATCTTGCCTTCAACATAACGGGAAGACCGCTTGAAAAAAATAAGCCCTGCGAAATCCACATCAAGGCCATCTAATTGCTGCAACTGTTTCATTGTTGTGATACCACAAACTTTAATATTCATATAGTTAGTTTATTTACTATTCCCGCTAAAAACCAGGAACATTCCTTAAGGTTTATTCAATAATTTCACAAAGTTACCAAAAGCTTTCCCGGGATCCTTTTCTTTCATAAATGCTTCTCCTATTAAAAAGCCTTTGTAGCCTGCCTCCCTAAAAACCCGGATCGTTTCAATATCATTTATTCCGCTTTCCGCGATCATGATCTTATCTCCAGGGATCGACCTGCTTAATTTGACCGATCGCTTTATATCCACTTCAAAGTTCTTCAAATTACGGTTGTTTATACCAACCATGTCAATATCATTGCAAATATGACCTAATTCTTTCTCATCATGAATTTCAAGTATGACCTCAAGTCCCAGGTTCTTTGCCTCTGATGCCAAATTTTTGGTCGCCGATTCGGATAAGCAGGCGGCTATCAACATTACAACATCGGCTCCCATTGCTTTTGACACAAATAACTGGTATGGGTCAATAATAAAATCCTTCCGTAAAACAGGTATATCATTTTTTCTGGCGACGATAAGGTCTGCTGCATTGCCTCCAAAAAAATGATTGTCGGTAAGCACAGATAACCCGCTTGCACCAAATTTAGTATATGCACCTGTTACCTTCTTTACATCAGCTTCCCTGTTAATATACCCTTTGTGTGGAGATTTTCTTTTAAATTCTGCAATGATCCCCGTTTTGCTTTCATCCTGTAAAGCGCGTTTTAATGATAAAGTTCTCCTTTTGAACAATGAACTTTTCTCTAACTCCTTTTGGGGAACCAGCACTTTCCTGACCTCCACTTCGGCTTTTTTATAATCTACGATCTGTTTCAATATATTCATTGTAATCCGATTAATGATTGCAAGCTTTACAGGATGAACTTTGTACCCTTGTTAAAGGTATTTCATCATATCCATCCAAACGATAAATGGGGGTTAAAGTTGATTTTATCCGCTGTATTGCGATCCATCAAAATTTTAGCCAGTTCCGTATGATCGTTTCGCCACATGGCGTCAATACACTCTCGGGATGAAACTGGACACCCTGTACATCAAAATTTTTATGTTTCATTCCCATGATATAATTATTCTCGTCGACGGCAGTTATTTCCAACGCAGCTGGAAATCCTTTATCCGAAACGATCCAGCTATGGTATCTTCCTACTTCAATGATTTTATCTAAACCATTGTATAATTGCCCGTTCGTATCAATAATTTTTATGGGTGTGGCTACTCCATGAAAAACGGTATCGAGATTTATAAGTATCGCCCCGAATGCCTCGCCGATGGCCTGGTGGCCCAAACATACACCCAAAATTGATTTTTTTGGAGCATATTCTCTGATCAATGGCAGTAACATGCCTGCTTCTTCCGGAATCCCGGGGCCGGGTGATAATATGATCTTATCATATTCATTTACTTTTTCCATTGCGATCTCATCATTGCGATATACGTCAACCTTTGTATGCAATATCTTTTCAACCAGGTGAACCAGGTTGTAAGTAAAGGAATCATAATTATCAAACAACAATATTCTCGTCACGTTACTGTTTTTATTCTTTGTTTTGTTATATGTTTTTGAAAATGAACCCTCATTCAATTTTCTTCATGTACAAAAATTTAAAAACCCCAACACATGTGCGGGGGCCTGATATTTTAAAAATACAAAACAGGTATGACACATCAATTTATGATCATGTGCAAACGCCGGTAGTTGCCATATAATTTATGTATCATCATTTATAAATGCAAATATGTGTCAGAAAGCCGAGAATAAAAAAAGTAATTGGTCTGCAGCTAATTGATTGTTTCCCGGATCAAAATAACTGTAGCGACCTGAACCGTATTTTTTTGTACATTCAATAAATTTACCGCATGCTTATTCAACATAAAGAAAATGGTGAAAACGGATCTTTTTTTGTTGCTGAAGGAGAAAAACAATTAGCCGAGATGACCTATTCCTTGTCCGGGAAGGATACAATGATCATCCATCATACAGAAGTCGATGAAGCGTTAAAAGGCAAAAATATCGGGAACCAGTTATTAAATCGTGCAGTTGAATTTGCAAGAACGAATAATTTAAAGATAATCCCCCTTTGCCCCTTTGCAAGTGCAGTTTTTAAGAAAAGATACGAAGAGTTCAAAGATGTGTTGAAGTAGTGATTGCCTGGTGGGGGCAGTTAGTGGTAAGGTTTTTAATCATCTAACTTAATAATATTTCAATGATCGTTACGATATTCGGTGCAACGGGTATGCCCGGTAAGCATTTAGTAAAACAGGCTTTGTATAAAGGGTATACTGTGAAAGCATTTGGAAGAAATCTTTTTAACAGCTTTGACGAGCTGGAAAATTTACAATTGATAACAGGCACTTTGTTTGATGAAGAACAGGTTTTTAATGCTGTTAAAGGAAGCGATGCCATCCTTTCTGTTATTGGTGGCGGCATCGATGGTATTGATAAGACCCGTTCACTGGGAATGAAAAATATCGTTGAACAAATGCAAAGAACCACTGTAAAAAGAATTGTAGCCATTGCCGGTATCGGAATATTGAATGCTGCAGATGATAAAATGGTCATGGATTCTCCCGACTACCCTCCTAAACTTTTAGCAGTTGCAAAAGAATATTTGATGGCATACCAGCATTTAAAAAATTCATCTTTGAACTGGACATTTGTTTGCCCTCCCGAAATCCTGGATGCTGATCCCACCGGAACATATCATACCGCTGCCAATTATCCCCCGGTGCCTGATAATCAAAAAATAAATGCAGGGGACCTGGCGATGTTCATGCTGAATGAACTTGTAAAAAATGACTTCATAAAAGAACGGGTAGGGATTTCCAATTAATCCTACCTGTCAGTATATTGCAGGCAGTTTCATTTACTAAAATAAAAACCCTTCCAAATGAGAAAAATATTATTGTTTGTATTCCTATTCTCAAGTGCCGGATCATTTGCCCAGGACGCTATAGAATACAAGACCCCGCCAAAAGCGATATACGACCTGGTCATGGCAAAGCCAACCCCATCCGTGAGTTTCGATCATAAAGGCGAATGGATGCTGATCATGGAACGCAGCAGCATGCCTTCTGTGGAAGACCTTGCCCAGCCCGAGTTGCGTATTGCAGGCATGCGCATCAATCCAAATAATTTCGGACTGAGCAGGACCCCATTCATTATAAACCTTGTTTTAAAAAATATTAAAACAGGACTGGAATCTCCTGTTGCCGGATTACCAAAAAACTTAAAAGCAGGAAATGTTCAATGGAACGAAGATGAAACGAAGATCGCTTTCACACAAACAACTGATCACGCCATAGATCTTTATGTGATCGAAGTAAAACAAAAAAAAGCCGGCAAGGTCAATAAGCAACCACTTAACTTACTTAATAGCAGTTTTGACTGGCTGGATAATAATTCATTGCTTTATCAAACTATTGTAAAGGCATATTCGATGGCTCCGGTAAAGCCATTGGCCCCGAGGGGACCGGTAGTGCAGCAAAACCTGGGGAAAGTAGCTGCAAGTGTCACTTTCCAGGACCTGATCAAATCACCCAATGATGAAGCGCAGTATGAATTTTTTGCAACATCCCAATTGGTAAAAAATGTCAATGGCATTGAAACAAAGATCGGCACAGCTGCCATTTTCAATAATATCGATGTATCTCCCGATAACAAATATTTGCTGGTGGACAGGATCGACAGACCGTATTCTTACCTGGTACCTGCCAGTGGGTTTAATTCAACCATTTATATAACAGATATGAATGGTAAACTGGTGAAAGAGATCGCAAAGATCCCAAGCTCGGAACTGGCACCCAGGGGTTTTGACAATGTATTGAATGCACCCCGTTCGCACCAATGGCTGGACAACCAGCCTGCAACCATTACGTGGATAGAGCCGCTTGACAGCGGCCTCATCAAAAAAAATGTTGATTTTCATGATGCCGCTTTTGCACTGGCGGCACCCTTTAGCGGCTCTGCCAGGCAGTTAGTAAAGACCACCATGCGTATGGCATCACTCAGTGATATCAATGATAATACCTATTTAGTAACGGAATATAGCCAGGCGAAACACCGGGCAAAAACCAGTAAATTAAATCCACTGACCGGCGATGTACAAGTGATCATTGACCGAAGCACGGATGATGCTTATACAGACCCCGGAACACCTGTTACAGAAAGGAATAAATATGGAAAATACAGTATAAGGCTTGTGAATGGTTCGCAAATGCTGATGCGCAGCGTAGGTTCAACGCCAAAAGGTGATATGCCTTTTTTAGCAAGTTTCGACCTGAACACAAAACAACAGAATATATTGTGGCGTTGCGCAGATCCATATTATGAAACGGTTACAACCGTGCTTGATTTTGATAAATTACTGGTCATAACCAACAGGCAAAGCCAGGCAGAACAACCAAATTATTACCTGCGTGACCTTAAGAACAATGCAGTTAAGGTCATCACTGATTTCCCCGATCCACAACCGGGAATCCGGGGCGTTACAAAACAAAAAATAACTTATAAGCGTAAAGACGGAGTAGACCTTGCTGCCGACCTGTACCTCCCGAAAGGATATGATGCAAAAAAAGACGGGCCACTGCCTGTGTTCATGTGGGCATATCCACGCGAATTCAAGAGCGCCGCAGATGCTGCGCAGATACGCGGGAGTACAAATACATTTACACGTGTAGGTTATGGCTCTGCCGTTTTCTGGGTCACCCAGGGTTATGCCATTATGGACAATACGGAATATCCCATCGTAGGAGAAGGTGACAAGCAGCCCAATGATAATTTTGTTGACCAGCTTACCTGGAATGCTGAAGCTGCTATTGATAAAATTGCAGAAATGGGTGTAGGTGACAGGAACCGCATAGCGGTAGGCGGCCATAGCTATGGCGCATTCATGACGGCAAACCTGGTAGCGCACACCAATTTATTTAAAGCAGGTATTGCCCGCAGTGGGGCCTATAACAGGACACTTACTCCTTTTGGGTTTCAAAATGAAGAACGTACTTATTGGCAGGCGCCTGAAGTATATTTCCATATGAGCCCTTTCAGTTATGCTGATAAGATAAAAACACCTTTGCTGATGATACATGGTGAAGCCGATAACAATCCCGGCACTTTCCCCATACAAAGTGAAAGACTTTACAATGCGATCAAAGGGCATGGCGGAACGGCACGTTTTGTGCAATTACCATTTGAATCACATGGCTATGCAGCCAGGGAGAATATCCTGCACATGCTGTGGGAGATGAATGAATGGCTGAATAAGTATGTGAAAAATGTAAAATAGGTCAACGGACCATATCACCCTGCCGGGAATAAAACCGCGGGCAGGGTTTTAAGAACATATTAACGCACAAACCCGTCATTAAAAAGCATCTTTGCTGCAATGAAACGATTTAAAAAATATTTGCTTGTCATTTTTTTGTTAAGCGCATTTACCTCAAAAGCTCAAAAGATCGATAGTATCTATATAAATCTTTATACAGACAGTCTAAAAAAAGGAACCTATAATTATATCAATATAGACGGGCGGTTATCAAACGGCAAATATTTACCACTCGACAGCAATCAAATCATTTTTGGCAGTTCTTATGGAAAATTTTATGGCAATAGCTTATTGATAGACAAGGATTGCAAGGAAGAAAAAGTGAATATTAAAGTGACATTGAGGTCTAATCCCGCTTTACACAAGGAATTCGTTATGTATATCAAGAAAAAAGAAGATGGAAAGTTGCCGACGATAGAGGAGGTTTTGAAGAAGAAGGGATGAGGAACTGGATACTGGATTCTTGATACTGGATACCAGATACTTGATCATACCTGACTAATGAAAAAACTGAACAGTAGTTGTTCAGTTTTATTATTGCGATCCAATCCAGGATCAAGCATTGAGTATCTGTTAATAGGGAATAATAAATCTAATCTTCTTCCCGGGCTTATAGATCACGCCGTCTTCTTTGCATCTTCCAAAAATTTGGCGAGGCCAATATCGGTCAACGGATGTTTCAGCAAGCCGAGAATAGAATCCAATGGACAAGTACAAACATCCGCACCTGCTTCTGCACATTTTATGATATGATTCGGGTTACGGATAGACGCGGCAAGTATCTCTGTTTTATATCCCTGTATGTCGAATATCTGCCTTAACTGGTAAATAAGATCCATCCCATCCCAGCCGCTGTCATCAATACGGCCGATGAATGGTGATACATAAGCAGCACCAGCTTTTGCAGCAAGAATTGCCTGCCCTGCAGAAAATACCAATGTACAGTTTGTGCGTATGCCATTTTCAGTGAACCATTTGATGGCTTTTACACCCTCTTTGATCATTGGAACTTTTACAACGATATTTTTATGAATGGCCGCCAGTTTTTTTCCTTCTGCAACTATACCATCAAAATCGGTAGAGATCACTTCAGCGCTGATATCACCGTCTACTATCTCACAAATGGTTTTGTAATGTTGCATTACTGCATCCTGGCCTTTAATGCCTTCCTTAGCCATCAGTGAAGGATTGGTTGTAACACCATCAAGAATACCTAATTCGTTTGCTTCTTTTATCTGTGCAAGATTAGCTGTATCAATAAAAAATTTCATATCTGTAAACCCTAAAGGGCTCTATTTTAGTTTAAAAATAATTTCTCCGCAAAAGTAAAAGAATTGGCAGATTAAACCGGAAATTATTTGTATAAAATGGGAAACAAAAAGAAACAATTGATTGGCAAAGCTGTAAAAGCCGCTTAGGGCTTGGGATAAATAAAAAATGGCAAGTTACTTACATCGCACCGCTCAACCATTTACCCTTGCTACCTTCCGGTCCTGGGGGAGTTCAACAGGAGCTGGTCGTATAAGACTTGCCGCTGCAAATATACAGCACTAATTTGGAAATTGAACAATTTGGAAATTTGGAAATGAAAGAAAGTTCAATCTGGTAAAATCAATTTTCAATTTATCAATTTTCTACATCTCCGAATCGATCTTTTAAAAACTAAACCCCGGCCGGTCATTCCGTGAATTAATACTGCCAACACCTATCAGTTGATCAGTACGATCGGTAAATGATTTATAATAGACCAGGATGGTATAAGTATTTTCTGTTTCCCAATAATTCCCTTCAAGCTCTGCCCTTTTGGAAGGATCCCTTTCATCAACCGATATATAAGTATAATTATAATATCCCTGTTTTAAATAAGCCGTGGTTTCATACCGGTGCATTTCTTCATTAAAATTCATTTTCCATTTATCGGATAATTCATACCCTGTTATAGAACCGGCGAGGTAAATATTTCTTCCGCTGTATGGGCTGCCACCCGGCGTTGCCAATGAAAAATAAACGGTTGCATAATCTCCCTGCCAGAAAGGATTGATGCTTTCATAAGTAACGATATTATACATGCCGTCATAATCGGGGAAATAAACATATCGATGGGGAGTACGGTCTATATCTGTCTTCAGGAATAACGATGTCTGGTCTTTTTTACGTTGTGCACTGTCTACCCGATCGCTGAGCAGGCTAAAACTCCTCAGGTCCAGCCAGCGCCATTCTTTTCCTGCAGGGAAAATAGCCCTGTCCTCAGTACTGTATTCAAGCATACTGCCCCGTACAAAAGTTGGTGCTATATCCCTTTGAGCAATATCCCAGCGATTGTTTTGAAGTACGACCACTTTTACCTGTTGGGCAGCGCTGAAAGCATTCGTTAAACCACCAATATTTACAGACATTTTTATTTTTTGGTGCGTGTTTGATATCTGCGGGGAGAAAGGCTGTACAACCGTGCCGCTTACTCCTGCTTTCTGATCGAGTACAAGCATTTGTTTTGTGAACACAAGCCTGGATGTATCCCCATCCAGATAAACTTTCAACAAGTAATTGCCGGATCTTGTTGGCAATGAATTCCTGTCGGGTAAAAATGCCTGGTAATGGGTATAGTGAGTAAGCGCAATAGACGAATAACGGTAAGTGGTAATGCGGTTTTGTGTGAACCCTTTTATATAATCAAAGGGACTCAGGTCAACCTCCCGCCAGTTATAATCGCATAAGACAAAACTGTAATAATAACTTTTGACACGGCCTTCCATGTCATCAAATTCAAGTTCAAGCCTGTCGGAACTGTTCAATGTATAAACAGGCAACCCCTGCTGGTTCCCATACATATACAATTGTGCGGTTTGTATATATGGTTTGTATATTTTTTCTACGTTTTGAGCAAAGACATTTATAGTAGTCATGCAGGAGCATAAAAAAATAAAAAAGTAATGAGGAAGCCGGCTGTTCATTTAATAGCTTAATTAATTTACTTTTGAAAGATAGCAAAATTATGCCGTTTGAATGTATCAATATTTATAGCAAAACGCATTGCCTCGTATAAGGAAAAAACATTTTCACGTTTTATTATAAGATTAGCTGTTTGTGCTACTGCTTTAAGCGTAGCTGTGATGATCGTTGCGCTGAGTTTTGTTAATGGCTTCCAGCAGGTGATCAGTAATAAGGTTTTCAGTTTCTGGGGACATATCCGTGTACAACAGGACCTGGAAAATAAAGTAAGCATAGCGGAGGAATACCCCATTTACCGGAATGATACAGTTGAACATTACCTGCAAGCCCTGCCACAGGTCATTTCTGTAGAACGCTATGCAACCAAATCGGGTATCTTAAAGTCAAAAGCTGATATTGAAAGTGTTTTGTTAAAAGGTATTGACAGCAGTTTCAATTTTAACCGGATGCAATCTTTTCTCCAGTCGGGCCATTGGATATCATTTAAAGACAGTGGCTACAGCAATGAAATAAATATCAGTACCTATACCGCCTCTCAATTGAACATACAGCTGAGGGACAGCCTTATCGTATTTTTTTTCCGGGATGATGGCAGCAAATCCGCCAGGCGGCTAATCGTTACAGGTATATTCAAGACCGGGATAGAAGAGTATGACAAACAATTTGCCCTTTGTGATATCAATTTGATACGTAGGCTCAATAACTGGGAGCCAAACCAGATCGGCGGTTACGAGATATTTTTGGCCGATTACAAAAAGACAGACAGTATTTCAAAAAAAATATATGATGAATTACCCCAAAGCTGGTACAGCAGGAGCATAAAGGAGATCTATCCCAATATTTTTGATTGGCTGAACCTGCAGGGACAAATTAAAAATATCCTTCTGGTGATCATGATGATCGTTGCAGCAGTAAACCTCATTACCTGCCTCATCATATTGGTGCTGGAAAGGACAAGGATGACGGGCGTTCTAAAAGCATTGGGTGCCGGCAACTGGATGATCCAGCAAATATTCCTGTACAACACCACCCTCATTGCTGTTATTGGAATTCTTGCGGGAACAGCCCTTGGGCTTGGTATATGCTGGCTCCAGCAGGCAACAGGATTTATAAAACTAAATGAAGAGGCATATTATATGACGGTTGCACATGCCAATGTTATCTGGTGGCAGGTATTGCTGGTTGACCTGGTAACACTGCTGGCTTGTTTTGCAACACTGATCATTCCAACACTTTTAATTAAAAGGGTTAACCCCGTTACGGCGATACAATTCAGGTAGTTTGAAGTTTGAGGTTCGATGTTTGAGGTTTGAGGTTCGAACCATGTAATTCAAGCTCCAAACTATTTCTCACCAGCCTTTACCAGTTTTGCCAAAATAATCCCTGTTGCAACCGCTGCATTCAGTGATTCAGCATTACCGATACGTGGTATTGTAACTTTTTCATCTGCCAGTTGCAATATCTCCTCGCTGATACCTTTTGATTCATTGCCAATAATGATAATGCCTTCTTTAAGATCATTGTATTCATTTATGGATATCCCGGTAAGGTATGCGGCGAGAATTTTTATATTCTTTTGTGCTTTCAACCAGGTTGGCAGGATACAATATACGAGGTTCACATTTCCCAGGCTCGCCATCGTACTTTGTACTACTTTGTTGTTATACATATCAACCGTGTTCGGGGAGCAGATAATATTTTCTATTCCAAACCAGTCTGCCGTTCGGATAATTGTTCCAAGATTGCCAGGGTCCTGTATATCATCCAGTACCAGGGTGAATTTATTTTTAACCTGGACACTTTGAGATGGAGCCCTCTTTTCAAAAACAGCAACAACTTTATTTGCTGTTGTGTAAGTAGCTATCTTTTCCAGTTCAAAATCAGTGATCATTTCTATCTTATCATGATACAAACTGCGAATGCTTTCATCCATTTCATCTACCCATTCCTGCAATGCATAAATACCTTTTACAGGAAATGTACCGGTTGATAAAAGCCCGGTTACAACCTTCGGGCCTTCTGCAACAAAAACGTTGTATTCATCCCTGAATTTTTTGTGCTGTAAACTTTGAATATATTTGATGCTGGATTTGCTAAACATTGCAAGATAATTTATGCCCGATACTTTTTTGAATCATACAAGGTCTTATTTTCGTTTCATACCTGTTTTCGTTCTTATTATTTCATTTTTTTCATGTTTACCACCGATAGTCAGCAAAGCGCCGAAGGGGAAACCTTACCTGGTTGAAAACAGTTTCAAAGTTAAGGGAGGAAATTTTACAAATATAGAAAGAACTACTTTGGAACAAAGAATGAAAGGGCAATTAGACGACAGTTCTACTGTGAAGACAAAAGATGTACTTTTTATCCTTCATTTTATAAAAAGGCCACCGGCATATGACAGTGGTTATTCTGCCATCTCTGCTGCAAACATGAAAGCATCCATGTTCCACCTGGGATATTATAATGCTAAAGTAACTTTCACAGCAGATACCATTAAAAGGGAAGTACATGTACATTACCTTGTTGAAGCAGGTAAACCAACCCTTATCGATACCGTTAGTTACAGGCTTAGGAAACCTGACCTCCAGGAGATCGCTGTCAATTCTAAAGATGAGGCACTGTTAAAAAAATATGATCCGATAACCAAGAATGCTGTTATTAGTGAGATAAACAGGCTTGTAGACAGTTTCAGGAATAATGGTTACTATAAATTTACGGCATCAGAATTAAGAGTGAGGGGTGATACAACGATCGAAGCATTGACAAATATCAGTGATGATCCTTTTGAACAATTACGACTGCTCGCAGAAGCCCAGCAAAAAGCAGATTCACCACAGGTCAGGATCGCCGTGGTACTGAACCCTCCCAAAGATTCCACTAAACTCAGCAAGTTTTACATCAATAAGATCTATGTATTGTCAGATTTTCGTCCACGTGACGAATTTTACGACAGCAGTTCCACCATCCAGAGAGATACCCGGAATTTCATTCACCGCTATCACCAGCGTTTATTCCGAACGAGTTTTTTAGCAAGGAATATAACTTTCAGGAGCGGGGACCTGTATAATTCGGATCAATATTATAAAACCTTATCCAACTTATCAAGGGCAGGTGTATGGCAAAGTATAAATATGCGGGTTGTTGAAGTACCGGACAGCGCACATAAAATAGATATCATCATTGAACTGATACCGGCAAAAAAGTTTGGCTTTGAAGCTGCCCTGGAATTAAGTTATTCTGCCAATAGCAATGCCAGCACGGTGCTTGGCGGCAACCTTTTTGGCGTATCGGGTAATATTTCACTTACGAACAGGAATGTTGGAAGGGAAGCCATCCGTATGACGCACAAGATCAGGGCGGGTATTGAATTAAATACCAATAACAGCAGTGCAGGAAAGGACCTCATCAATTCCAATGAATTAAGTTATACCAATAGCATTGTTTATCCAAGGTTAATATTCCCGGGCTTCCTGAAACGATTTATAAAACCTTTCGCAAGTATCAATGATTCAGTAAGATTATCATTATTACCTAAAGGAGAATCGTTTATCAATACAAGCCTCTCTTATAATAACCGGCTCAATCTTTTCAACCTTCAATCTATAAACCTGAATTTTGGATGGACATGGATGGACAAACACAACCTTAAATGGGAGATCAGGCCTTTCAATCTTGGGTTCAGCAAACTTTATAACCAGACTGATAGCTTTACAACCATTCTTCAACAGAACCCCTTTTTAAATTATGCCTTTAATACAGCATATGTTGTAGGAATGGGAGCATCGTTCTCAAATGAATACCACAACCCGTTCCATCGCCGGAGTTTATCAAAAGTGAGAAGTATAAGGATCAATGTGGAAGAATCAGGATTAACATGGGGAAACCTGGGCATATTAAAAAAATATCTTCGCAGGTATGTAAAGGTTGACCTGCTGGAGTACAAATATACTGTATCTTATCAAAAAACGGCATTGGCATTTAAGTTCTTTGCTGGTATCGGTATCCCATTACTGGGCAGTGATACAAACCGAACGCTTCCATTTTTCAAACAATATATCGGCGGAGGAAGTAATAGCATGCGTGGGTGGCCAATAAGAGGTATTGGTATTGGCGGGCAGCCACTGGCTCCTTTCAATACATCTGCTTTGTTCAATGACCGAACCGGCGATATGCAGCTTGAAGGCAATATGGAATACCGGTATGATATTATCAGGATCATCCCTAACACACTTACTTTAAGAGGAGCTTTGTTTGTTGACGCAGGGAACATATGGAATCTTCGTTACAATAAAACGGATGGAACAGAGGATAGTGCACAATTCAAGTTTAAAAACATTTATAAGCAGTTAGGCGTATCAGCCGGTACCGGCCTGCGACTCGACTTCAATAACTTTTTGATCCGCTTCGATTTTGGATTCAGGTTTAAGAGACCCGAGCTTTTTTATATAAATGATGGATGGAAAGCCCCTAACCTCGGATTTGATGATGTCCTGGCAAAAATATTTTCACGCAATCAGCGGCAATGGAGATATGAGAATTTTAATTTTTCAATTGGGATCAATTATCCTTTTTAGTTTCAAGTTTGAGATTCGGGGTTTGAGGTTTTTGTACTTTAACATCGAACATCAAACTTCAAACTTCGAATTATCAATAAGGCTTCCAATAAATCCTTCCATCGTCAGGGCATCAGCCACATTAAAGTCGCCGATCCTTGTGCGCCTTAATTCAGAAAGGTATGCGCCGCAACCAAGTGCAGCGCCGAAATCATTTGCAATACTACGTATATACGTTCCGGTTGAACATATGATCTTAAAATAAACGAGCGGCAACTCAATACCCGTTATTTCAAATGACCTGATAAAAATCATTCTTGGCTCCGGCTCTACCGCTTCTCCCCTTCTTGCCAGTTCATACAAAGCGGTACCTTGTTTTTTTATGGCAGAGTATATTGGCGGAACCTGCCGGATCTCACCGGTGAATGTTGCAGTTGCGTTGTGAATTTTTTCTGCACTGATACCGGTAATGTCTTTTTGTTGTTCAGGATCACTTTCCTTATCAAAGGTTGGCGTAACAGCACCCAGGGTAAAAGAACCTGTATATTCTTTTTCCTGTGCCATGTATTCATTTATTTTCTTGGTGAACTTTCCGGTGCATATGATGAGCAGGCCGGTAGCCAGGGGATCGAGCGTTCCCGCATGACCCACTTTTTTTATGCGGATACTGTTGCGTATCTTTCTTACAGCATCAAATGATGTCCAGTGTAGCGGTTTATCAATAAGCAATACTTTCCCCGCTTCGAAACCTGCTTTTACTTCATCGCTGACCTGCACAACTGTTCGGGGAGCCTCTTCAGGCCGGCCAGCACCGATCTTCTCTTTGTGTTTGCGGTAATATGAATCTTTATTTGCCAAATTTATTTTTTTAGTCCCGCTTTATTTTAGTTGCGCATTGAGTGTTGAATATTGAGTATTGAACATTAATATAATAAACATCTAAAAAAAATATTCAATATTCAACATTCAATTTTCAATTTTCCTTGATAACTACTTCTAAATTTATATTGCCTGGCGTGTTTTAAGCTCCAGGTACTTATTAACCGTATTTACTGTGAGATTTTCAGGGGCTGTCAGGATAGAAAGTATCCCGTACTTCTGAAGCTCTTTTACGATCAGTTTTTTTTCAAAGATGAATTTATCAGCAATGGTCTTAACATATACATCTTCAAGATTCATTGCATCAGCATGCGATAAACTGCTTAACTCAGTATTCTCAAAAAACACAACCAGCAACAAATGATGTTTGGCAATTGAGCGCAGGTAGTTGATCTGCCTTCGTAAACCATTCAATGATTCAAAATTCGTATACAGTATAAGCAGGCTGCGTTGTTTTATTTTATTCCTGACCTGCATATACAGCATTTCAAAATCGCTTTCCAAAAATGCCGTTTGCTGCTTATATAAAGCCTCCAGGATATTTTCTCTTTGTATTGGTTTCCTGTCAGCCGCAATGACTGCTCCCATCCTGTCGGCAAACGTCATCATACCTATCTTATCCTGTTTCTTGAGGCATACATTGCTCATAACAAGTGTGCTGTTTATTGCGTAATCAAGCAGGGTAAGGTTGTTGAAAGGCATTTTCATCAGCCTGCCTTTATCAATGATACAGAATACCTGCTGTGATTTTTCATCCACATAATTGTTTACCATCAGTACACCCTTGCGGGCAGTAGCTTTCCAGTTCAATGTTCGCACATCATCGCCGTTAACATAATCCTTTATCTGTTCAAATTCCATGCTTTGCCCGATCTTTCTCATTCGTTTACTGCCATGCTCATTGATCAATGCAGTGCGGGAGATAAGCTGGTATTTTTTCAATTGCATATAGGACGGGTACACGGAAACATCCCTTCCAGTTACCGCTGTAAACCTGCGTATCACAAGCCCCAGGCCAGATTTAATGTATAACCTTGTGCTGCCAAAATTATACACGCCTCTTTCTGTCGGGGTAACGGTATAAAGAATTTTAAGTTCCTGCCTGGCTGCAAAATATCGTTTCAGTGTAAAATCACGTACCTGGAATTGTTCGGGTAATTCATCAATGATCTCCATGGTCAACGGGTAGGTCATTCTATTCATGACCTCCAATACAACCGTATTCTCATCACCATTGCTAAGGCGTTCACTGATGACCCTCTTCACCCTCGGTTCCCTGCCGGCAAAAAATAAAAAAACATAATCGGCAAAAGTTAAGAACACAAAAACAAAGAACAGTATCTCAATAAAGGGATAAACTGATGGAATAAAAAATGAAAGTATGAATAACAGGATACATGAGCCCATACAAAGATAAAATCTTTGGGAAATGAACAGGTCGCCGATGTATTTCTTTATTGTTTTCACTTTATTGAGTTTGAAGTTTGTGTTTTGAAGTTTGAGGTTGGTTTTAACATCGAGCCTCAAATTTCAAATCTCGAACTATCTTGGT
Organism: Ferruginibacter sp.; assembly: GCA_040006715.1. Classification (GTDB taxonomy): domain Bacteria; phylum Bacteroidota; class Bacteroidia; order Chitinophagales; family Chitinophagaceae; genus Ferruginibacter. The sequence continues at coordinate 20,841 of JBDTWL010000042.1, forward strand.
ACTTCAACTGCTTTTAAGATATTCTCTATCAGGTCATCGGGAGTTATCCCTTCCATTTCCTTTTCAGGGGTGAGCATGATGCGGTGGCGCAGGACGTGCGGAGCCATTTCCTTGATGTCTTCTGGTATAACAAAATCACGGCCTTTTATAGCTGCCGACGCTTTAGATGATTTTAATAATGCAAGAGATGCCCGGGTTGATGCTCCCAGGAATAAAGAAGGATTATTCCTCGTCTCGGTAACGATGCCTGCAATATAGCCGATCAGCTTTGGTTCTATCATTACTTGTTGTACGATATTCCGGAAATGCCTGATCGCATCGGGTGACAATAGCTTTTTTACATCCTGCAATATTTCATTTTGTGTTTTTCCCTGTTGATTCTGTAGAATGGTGATCTCATCCTGCAGGCTGGGATAGTCAACTTCCACTTTAAAGAGAAACCGGTCTAATTGTGCCTCGGGGAGCCTGTACGTTCCTTCCTGCTCAACCGGGTTCTGGGTGGCCAGTACAATAAATGGATATTCCATCATATGCGTGTACCCGTCAACGGTAATTTGCCTTTCCTCCATCACTTCAAAAAGAGCGGCCTGGGTCTTTGCCGGGGCACGGTTTATCTCATCGATCAAAACAATATTACTGAAGACCGGCCCGGGCTTGAAAGTAAAAACAGCATCTTTAGGGTTAAAGATGGCTGTTCCTATAACATCACTCGGCATCAGGTCGGGTGTGAACTGCAGGCGCGAGAACTTGATGTCAATGATCTTTGCCATCAGTTTTGCAGCAAGGGTTTTGGCAACACCCGGCACCCCTTCTATCAGTATATGGCCATCGCACAAGATACCGATGAGCAACAGGTCAACCAGTTGCTGCTGGCCCACAATAACTTTACGCACTTCTGCCCTGATGGTATCAAGCACCTGGTTCAGTTCAGAAACATTGGTCCTTTGTTCAAATATGTTCTCTTCCATTATTTTCTTTTTTTATAAAATTGCTGAATTTGCTCGTTTAAAGATAACAGTTGATAATCATCTATCACACTGTTTTGGTTTGCATGGTTAATGGTATTAAAAAGTGCAATGGTCTTTTCTTCCGATACACCCGATTTGCGGCTGAGTGCAGTAATAAAATCCTTATTGGCTGCAGTGGTATTTATATAATAATTGTTGCGGATGAATTCATGGAAATAAGTGATCATCTTGTCGGCGATATTCTTATTATCATGTTGCTGCAGGTAAAGCCTGGCAATTGTTTCCGTAAATGCCACAGAACTGTTCTGGTTTGCTTTTTTTTCTTTAATGATGCGTTGCCTTCTTTTGCCACCGAATAAAATGAATAATAAAAGCATCAGCAATAATAACCAAAAAGCTGTTTGCAAGGGCGGGTATTTAAATATCTCCCCTAAGGAAGAACCGTTACCATCGGAGTTCTTGCGGTGTTTTAACTTAAGATAATATTCATTCCAATAAACATGCTGGGGGTGAGATCCCATTACCTGGGTCAACCGCTGCATGTATTTATAATTGTCGTTTTTAAGGAGGAAGTAATTGCTGAATGCACGGGGATCTGTATGAAGGAATAATTTTCCTTTACCCCAAAAAAAGACGATACAATTGGTTTTACCCTCGGCGTTATACCCTATGACCCTGCCATACCGGTCATTTACTTCAGAAAAATAACTTTCAAAAGGGCGATAATAATAACTGAATGAATCCCTGTACCCGCTGATCTCTTGTATAAGGCTCACAGCAGTTTGCCGGTAATCAGGTAAGACCTCCACGAATGGGTCCTGCACAGGTATTTTACAAAAGATCTTATTGAGCAATAGTGTATCAAAATTAGCAGATGCAAAAAATGCCGTATTCCCTTTGTATACAAAATCAAGCAGTGATTCTATATCCCTGTCTTCAATGAACAGGTTTTGGCTTACAGAAAAATAGACGGACGCTGTATCATCAAATATGGCAGCAGTTTTTTCAAATGGTTCTTTGACTGTTTGCACATAATTATCCGGGAAACTGTTTCGCAGGATATTTTTAGCTATAAAGCCACCAAAAGGTTTGGTATCCGAAGAAGAATAGGTTTCCCGCAGATCCGGTAAATGGCTCTTGAGCTTACAACCATACAGCAGCAAACAACAACATAATATGTATGCAATATTCTTATTCAACCCTTACTGAATTTTACTATTAAATGTGCTGAATTTTTTTTCTATGCCTGTAAATAATTCCCCATTCAAAGGAAAATTTCCATACCATACATATTCATAATTCAGGACCAATGATGCGAATTCATTTTTTTTATCGGCCCTTATTTCCTGTACGTATTGGTAATTGGTCTTATCTGCTGAATGTTGCAAATATTCCTTCTCACTTAAATTAACCAGGGTTTTGAGAAAAAGATAGCGAACTGCCATCCTGTAATCTCCCAGCTTAATGGATTGATGGATCAGCTTATCATAATCCGCCACTGTTTTGACCAGTTCTTCAGCAGGCACTTCGCTTACAACAGTTGTTTTTGCAGCATTTCTCCTGAAGATACCATTGCTCAGGAATAATTTATATAAAATAAACAGCACGAATGCAATGGCGATCGCCCAAAAAAAGAGTTGAATAATGCCGGATGAAAATAACTTTTGCAGAAACCTGCTGGGTTTTCTTTTCCGGTTTTCATTAGCAGCCTCCGCTTCTTCCTGTTGCTTTTCCTTTAAAAGGCTGTCCAGGTTTTTAATATAAGCAAAACGTTTGTCATGCTTCCATGCAGTGACAGAGTCGGGAGAAATTTTAATGTTGCTTATATAGATAGTGGTATCAGATAAAATATCCTTCTCTTCCACCAGGGCATTTTCATCAATATCAGGATTTTCATGTGTTCCTGTTGGTTGCGTTTCATTTAAGAGAGATGAATCGACATATTCAAAACGCTTGTCCTGTGCATGTGTGTTGAATAAACAACAGCAAGCCAGCATTATTGTAAAGAATATCTTATGCATTATTGGCATTTAAGCGGCTTACGATCCCATCATTCTTTAAAAAGAACCCTTTGCGGTGAAGTTTTATGGGCCAGATGATGAAATACCATACAATTAAAAATAAAGACGCTGCCAATATTAAAATGCTTAGCCAGACAGGCATACCGGTATTGGCAGCTTTATCATAGGTCTGGCTCATGAGGTGCGTAATATAGCTTTCAAGAAATGCTGCGACTATGAAAAATGGAATGAGGCAGATCAAAACTTTTGCTGCATCTTTTGCTCCCCGTTTAAAGGATGCCAATCGCTGGTAAGTGCCCGGGAATAAAATACCATTGGCTAAAATAAATCCTGCTGTGCCGGCAATTACAATAGATGAAATTTCGATAGTGCCATGTATCCAGATCACCAAAATAGATTTGTATCCAAGCCCGTTCGCAAAAAATAAATATTGAAAACTGCCAAGCATGATGCCATTGCTCCACAATAGTGTAAATGTCAGTAATCCCAATGAGAAGCCGCCGATAAAAGTCAAGAATGATACCCGGATATTATTGAAAGCGATCCTGACAAACATGCTGAAAGGGTTCTCATCCTTGTACACGCCAAATGGATCACCCTTAGCAATATTATCTTCCGTCATGCTTACATAATCATCACCGAGTATGCCGCGGACGAATTCAGGATTATTTGCCGATGAGAAAAACCCTATTACAACAAATAAAACAAAAATGAAAGCGGTGAGCAGGAAAATGCGGTGGTATTTTTTAAAGAGCAAGGGCAGTTCATATTTCCAGAACTGGAAAATGCGGCTGTATTTTTCTTTTTTATGCTGGTAAATGCTTTGATAGATAGATGCTGCAATGCCATTGATCCAACGGGTCACTTTGCTTTTAGGATAAAATGTCTTTGAATAAGAAAGGTCATCGATCAATGTGATAAAACGCTCAGCAGTCTCATCGGGGTTTTCTGTCTGCTGGTGCTGGTAGGCCTTCCATTTCTCCGCATTCTTTTTTATGAACATTGCTTCTCTCAAGGGCGCATTATTTTATCTGTATTTATTTTATTCGTTTAAAACGTTTAAGCTGTTTCAAAATCGTTTAAAGATTGGCCAGATTGAGCGTACCATACATGCCGGTACTTCAAACGACTTAAACGATTTAGACGTCTTAAACGTCTACCCACAATTTGCTGCATTTTTAATAAATAAAAAAATATCGTTTGCGAACTGCCCCAATTTGTAAATTGCAGTGAACATGGCTATCATACAAATATCAACAGCTTTTAATATAGACCTCGAATTCGAGATAGCGGCTTTTCATAAGCGCCTGTTTGCATACCTGATCGATTTTTTCATACTGATCATTTTCCTTTTTAGCATGAAATGGGTCTTATATGCAGGTTTCTCTTTGAATATGAAGGATAATATGGGGCTCGACATCCTGGTAGTGAGCTTACCTATGTTCCTGTATTCACTTATTACAGAACTATCGATGAATGGCCAGACCGTCGGTAAAAAACTCATGTCTATCAGGGTCATCAGCCTCGATGGTGGCGAACCCACTTTTGGACAGTTCCTGTTAAGGTGGATAACAAAATTCTTTGAATGGCCCTTCTTATTTGGTTATGTATTCTTTTCAATAGAAGCATTGTTTGCATATATCATCATTACGGGCCTGCTGGGGATCGCCGTGGTAATCATTATAACTGTTACCCAAAAGAGCCAGCGCCTGGGTGATCTTGCAGCAGGAACCGTTATTGTAGATACAAAATCTGCAATGAGTGTGGCAGATACTGTGTTCATGAATATAAGTGAACAGAACTACAAGGTTTTATTTCCGCAAGTGATGCGGCTAAGCGACAGCGATATCAATACCATCAAAACGGTTCTCACACAGGCCAAAAAAAGAAATAATTTAGATATGTGTTACCGGGTAGAATCAAAGGTAAAAGAAGTATTGGATATCAGGTCTGACCTCTACCCTCCTGATTTTTTGGAAAAGCTGCTGGAAGATTATAATTATTTGGCTACTAAAGAATAGTTTATAGTTCTTAATTCATAGTTATGCTTTTTCAATTTGGAATTGTTTTTATTAAACTATGTTAACTCAACTATTAACTAAGGATCGGTGATCTTTATTTCATAAACGCTGCCGCTCCGATACCCACGATCATTGCCAATACCAGGAAGGCTAAATATATGATCATGATGATACCCATGAACCGGTAAACGAATTTCAGGTTAAGCAATGAAATATTAAATTGTTCCTGGTCACTAGTAAGTAAAGCCTGCTTCATTTTTACAGCAAACCTGAAGAGAAATAAAGACATGAAAAAATATACTCCCGCAATAATAAGGTAAACCACAGTAAGGATGCCCGAGCTAATGGGATTCGCCGCTGTATTGTCCCCAAAGCTCCTTGTCATATTGGCAACCATGGTACCGGCAAATACTCCAAATATTCCAAGCAAAATACTCAGCACCAAACCCACCACGGCAAGAAGCTTTGCCCACATGGCTGTTTCTTTTAAATGAGCGGCAGCTATCGCATCCACCTGCAGGTCCGATGATAGTAAATTCTGATTAGAGTCCATAGCAATTGTTTTGGTAAATTAATAAAATGAATATGTAAATTTTTTCTGCAACTCACGTTAATGTGAAAATTAAGGTTGAGCAATTTATACTTTTTTTCACCTTCACAACAGCACATTCGCACAGCTTCACATCATATCAATACGCTCTCGCAAACAATACCCGCTCTTTACTTGGCTCACCCGTAAGGATACATTTTCCTGCTTCCTGTTTATTATTAAGCGGAATACAGCGAATGGTTGCCTTGGTTTGTTCCTTGATCTTTTCTTCTGTGGCACCGGTACCATCCCAATGCGCTGAAATGAAGCCTGCTTTTTCATCCAGTAATTTTACAAATTCATCCCAGCTATTTGCTTCCCTGATATTCTCATTCCTGAATGCAAGGGCCCTGTTATAAATGTTCACCTGGATCTCATCCAGCAAATTTTTGATATTTTCAGGCAGACCATCCAATGAGACCGCTTTCTTTTCTTTTGTATCCCTCCTGGCAACTTCGGCAACATTGTTCTCAATATCCCGCAGGCCCATTGCTATTCTAACAGGAACTCCTTTCAATTCATATTCTGCAAATTTCCATCCCGGTCTTGCATGGTCACTGTTATCATATTTTACGGATATACCCAATGCCTTCAGTTCCTTCATGATGCTTTGTACCTTTTCATCAATGATCGCTTTGCTTTCTTCGCCTTTATAAACAGGAACAATGACAACCTGTAAGGGAGCTATTTTTGGCGGCATGATCAGCCCCTGGTCATCGCTATGCGCCATGATCAAAGCACCGATAAGCCTGGTGGAAACACCCCAACTGGTAGCCCATACGTAATCCAGTACATTATCTTTATTTGAGAATTTTACATCAAATGCCTTGGCAAAATTCTGCCCCAGGAAATGCGAGGTACCTGCCTGCAATGCTTTGCCATCCTGCATCAGCGCTTCAATACAATAAGTATCTTCTGCCCCGGCAAAACGCTCATTGGCAGTTTTTACTCCGCGTATAACCGGTACCGCCATATATTCTTCAGCAAAAGTTGCATACACTTCCAGCATACGCTCTGTTTCTTCAATGGCTTCTTCCTTTGTTGCATGAGCAGTATGCCCTTCCTGCCATAAGAATTCTGCCGTGCGTAAGAATAACCGGGTACGCATTTCCCATCTTACCACGTTGGCCCATTGGTTTATCAGCAAGGGAAGGTCACGGTATGATTGTATCCACCCTTTATAAGTATTCCAGATAATGGCTTCGCTGGTAGGCCGGATGATCAGTTCTT
>JBDTWL010000043.1:0-26507 GCA_040006715.1 Ferruginibacter sp.
TTTAACAAAAATATAGTTTTATTTTTATAGTTGGATGAAATATAAATATTATATAGTTGAATAAATCTGAGGCATTTACAATTTTTTTTGATATAGAAATGCCAAGCAATTATGCCCTATATTTGCAGCCCAAATCCTGTTTTTAACAGGGTAAAATGGCGGTAACTCAGCTGGGTAGCGCATCCCCGATTTTAACCGGGAGGATTATTGGTCACAACAGTTCTTTTATTACATCCTGGTCCGGTAGCTCAGTTGGATAGAGCATCAGCCTTCTAAGCTGAGGGTCATTGGTTCGAATCCAATCCGGATCACAGCAACGGGTAAGTCACTAAACTTATCCGTTTTTTATTACTTTTATAAAAACGGTAAGTTGCACATTACATTTTTATAAACCCACCCCTCTTATGGATGTACAGATTCATCCCAGCTGGAAAGCAGTTCTGAAAGACGAATTCAGTAAATCTTATTTTCAGCAGATCGTTACCTTTTTAAAAACTGAAAAGGCGTTGGGGAAGGTCATATATCCCCCCGGCCCATTAATATTCAACGCTTTTAATCAAACTCCCTATGATAAGGTTCGGGTAGTTCTCCTGGGCCAGGATCCATACCATGGAGAAGGGCAGGCACATGGCCTTAGCTTTTCTGTTCCGACAGGTAAAAAACCTCCCCCATCATTGGTAAACATCTTTAAAGAGATCCAAACTGATATTGGCGTACAAATGCCGATGCAATATGGTAACCTCACAAAATGGGCTGAGCAGGGCGTCTTATTATTAAATGCCGCTTTAACGGTAAGGGCCGGCGAGCCCTTCAGCCATGCAAAATATGGTTGGGCTGATTTTACTGATGCCGTTATTCAAAAAGTATCTGATGAAAAAACGGGTGTTATTTTCTTATTGTGGGGAAAATTTGCCCAGGAAAAACAATCGCTTATCGATGAATCCAAACATTATGTGCTGAAGTCTGCTCACCCATCTCCCTTTTCTGCAGACAAAGGATTTTTCGGATGCAGGCATTTTTCCAGAACAAATACCTTACTGGCAAAAGATGGCCAGCAACCAATAGACTGGAAATTACTTACACCTTAAAGCAAACATCAAACCTCAATCCGTTTTTTAAAATGACTATCATTAAAAATATTTTTGCAAGGATCTGGGCTTTTTGGGGCCTGGTATGCTTTATAATAACTTTTGTGATCATCTTTCTCCCGTCGATGGCTGCCTATTTAATGAAAGATCCAAAGGGCCAGTATTATTTTATAAAAGTTTCAAAATACTGGATGGATTGCTGGCTCTTTTTAGTTGGGTGCCCGGTTAAAGTTACGGGCAGGGAACATTTTATTCAAAGTAAGACATATGTGGTTGTATTCAATCACAATGCCTTACTGGATGTTCCTTTATCTGCTCCTTATGTACCCGGACCAAATAAAACTATTGCCAAAGCTTCCTATGCCAGGATCCCCTTATTTGGCTGGTTTTACAGCAAAGGCTCTGTTCTTGTAGAAAGGAAAAATGAACGCAGCCGTGTGAAAAGCTTTGAAGCAATGAAAAAAGTACTGGCTGCAGGCATGCATATGTGTATCTACCCTGAAGGAACCCGGAACAGGACAACGGAACCGATCAAACAATTTTATGATGGTGCTTTCCGGTTAGCCGTAGCTGCAAAAAAAGATATAATGCCCTGCGTGATTCTGGGCACCAAAAAAGCCATGCCGATCAACAGGTCCTTTTATCTTTTGCCTACACGTTTGAGGATGCATTTCCTTCCGCCTGTTTCTTCTGAAAATATTCCGGTGAAGGAATTGAAAGAAAATGTGTTTGAGATGATGAAGAAATATTATGCGGAGAACATAAATACTGTTTGAAGTCTGATGTTCGAGGTTTGATGTTTGGAGTTCAATATTAAACTTGGGTTATGCTACCACCTCAAACTTCAAACCTCGAACATCAAACTTTTTACAGATCATAAAAATACCTCGTCCGGTTAATTTTCAGGTCCCTAAGCAATCCTGATTTTGGGCTGATATTGATCGTAAAAAATTTATATGTTCCAACAGGTGAGATATTAATTGACATTTGCCAGCAATGCAGTTCCCTTGACAGGTACATACTGATCGTGCCCAGTTCTTTTGTGGTGATATTATAAAAACCCGTCAGCCCGATCTTCCAGCGGGGAGTGAGGTTTACCGATCCGTTCCAGTTCACATCCTGGTAAAATAAAGTTTCGAAACCACTGTAATCTGCCTTACGCTGCCGGTTAAACCTGAGTGAATATGCAAAACTGATATCCCATGGTATTGAAAAATCTGCAAACTCGCCCGGGTTATTCCGAATATAAGCTGCTTCCTGCTGCGCTTCATCTAACGGCAGCCCGCTTGCATCCAAAACCTGTTGAGTAGTATTATTAAGCATATTATTATTGCTGTTGTTCGTCTTCTTGGTTTTATCTCCCCCGCGGAATGAACTTTGCAATGATACACTGCCATATGTAAGCTGGCCCAAAGTGAAAACTCTCTTTGACCAGACCAGTTTGTCTATTCTTTCACCATAATTATTGGTGAGGTATGGATCGAAACTTGCATTGGCAGTGATGTTTATCTTTTCAAAAAGATTGCTGCGTGCCGACAGGCTGAGTGTGCTCAGCTTAAATGAATCGGCCATGAAATTATAGCTGCCATTGATACTCAATCCATCCAGCAGGCTGATCTTTTTTACAGCTTCTGCTGACGTATCTTTTTTATTGCGCACTTTCATCTGGATATTATTATCTATCCCGAAATTCAACCCACCGAACTTACCTTCCGAAAATGGCCCGTAAATACTTCCTTCATAAACAGAGAACCGGGCAACCCTGCTCAATGTATCGATCTGTGTATTATAATATGTATTGCCGGTGAAATCAGGTTTATAATTTATGGAAACGGATGGCCTTATTTCATGTCGGATGGCCTGGACCTTACTGCTTTTCCTGAAAGTATACAAGCCAAATATCCGGGTGGAAGCACCCAATCCGAAACTCATATCCCTGGCAGTAAAAAAACCTTTGTTAATAGTAGTATCTACTTTCTTATTTATGGTATTCCAGCTGCGTATGAATTTTTGCTGGTACCATTTTTCCTGGTAGGTAACTGTCGGGGATACCTGTATAGCACCAACCTGTGGCAATGATAAGCTTAAGGGCACGCTATGGCTTGCCCCCCACTGGAATTTATCTATAAGCTGCCGCCCTATATTCCTGGCTGTATCATAAAAAGAAGAAAGGCTCCGCACATTTGTATTCAGTGCTATCCCGATATTCTCATACCACTTCAGGTCACCGATCGCTTCTTTTCTCCTGAAAGGATATTGTGTGTTCACATTGAATGCGATATCAGGCAGGTTGATATTTATCAGCCGCTGCGTGGTATTCTGGTTATGGTTTGCACTGATTGAAATGTTGAACGGCTTATCTTTCCACACTTTAGAATAGGTAATGGAAGAATTCATCTGGTTTGTAAAATTCCTAACCGGGCTGTTGGGAACCTGTGCATTGAACTTACTGCTTCCTGCATTTACATTCGCACTGAAATTTACGCCAGGCCTTGCCTTGGTATCAGCAGTATGGCTCCACCTGATATTCATTGTACGTGAAGAGCTATAATCCGGGTCTCCTTTAAAATTGGTCTTAAAATTCTGGAGGTCAATTGATAAATTTCCCTGGTACCTGTATTTCTTGAAGTATCGCGGATTTAGGCTCGCGGTCCAGCCACCGTAAGAATAGATCGTTCCGCGAAAGATCACATCCCATGTCTGGCTTAATATCTTATAATATCCCAATCCTTCCAATGCAAGTCCCATTTGATCATTGGCAGTAAAGGATGGCGCCAGTATACCCGAGTGTCGTCCCTGGTTCAAAGGATAGATCCCGAAAGGCAGGTAAACAGGAATGGGCACTCCTTCAAACTCGGGATGCACCGGCCCTGAATAACCCATTTTCTTGTTGATGAATTTTATTTTATTGCTAACAAATGCAAAGTGAGGAGTATCTAAATTACAGGTGGTGAACCTCGCACGGGAAGCATAAAAAATATCTTTGTCTACCTTCTTTATTTTTTCACCATATACATACATTTCACCCTGCTGGGTATAGGTACCTTTGGTAAGCCCCCTGCCCGACTTCATATTGAATATTATGCTGTCACTTTTTGTTTTGAAGTCGCCCTGGTTGAATGTAGGATAAGCAATTACATTTCCCAGGCTATCTGTTTTTAAAAAAGCCTTTACCAGGTTGGTGGACTGGTCATATTCAATAAAGGGAGCTGCGAGTTCATTGTCGAGGTACTTAACGCTTGAAACTTTACCATACAATAATAATTTTTTCCCGGGCACATCAAATATCATTGAATCATCTGCATGATAGCTGACAGGTCCATCCAGTGAATCTTTGGAAGCTTTAAAATGAATGGTATCCGTAACAGGTTTTATGGTAGTATCGGTAAGATCTTTTGCTGGTGAAATAGAAGGCTGGTTAGCAACAGGTTTTTCATTGGTGCGTGCCCGGATCTTTCCGGGTTTCTTTTTTGGAGGGATCGTATCCCTCGTTAAACTAATGTGAAAATAAAAAACCTTTACAGCAGAAGCATTAGTATACAACGTTATTATGATCAACAGCAATGCAGATAGCCAGGCTAATATATTTTTTCTCTTACCTTTGTAGTGATGGTCCATAGCTGTAATAGACAAAAATAACCATAATAGTATAATGTAATTGTGAATAATTACACAATTACAAAACCCGCAAAATAATTCTGAATAACCATGTTAAAAAACAAATTCGCACTGATCTCTTTTTGTTGCTTTTTTCAAATCTCCATTAACAAGGCTGTACAGGCACAAACACCCAAAACAATTAAAACGATCGTAGTGGATGCAGGCCATGGCGGAAAGGATGCAGGCGCTACGGGACAATATGAGAATTCACTTCGTTCAAAAGAAAAAGATGTAACACTTGCCATATCAATGAAACTGGTTGCTGAATTAAAAAAGCAATTGCCTGGTTTGAATATTGTTCCTACCAGGACCTCAGATATATACCAGGACCCGAAAGAAAAAGCAAGGATCGCCAATGAGAATAAAGGCGAACTGTTTATTTGTATCCATGCTGATTCAGGCCCGCTTAAAACCGGCCGCAGGCAAACAGGAACCCATACTGTTACCCGATACAAGATATCTTATACGGGAAAAGGAAAAAAGAGAAAGAAACATTCCTCCCCTTACCAATCAGTTGAACCCGTTTATGAATACTTTAAGCTTCCCCTGTCAATAAAAGGTACCAGTGTTTATTTGTTTGCTGCACATAAAACCAGTGATAAATTAAAAGCCATCATGAAAGAAGTAGGTGATTTTGAAATTGAAACAGATTCAGATTCCACTTTTAGCAGTTTTGATTTCAATACTCCTGAAGGCAGGGCGCTTGCACAGATCTATGCCAAGCGTTACCAGGAAAAAAGCGACCGGGTCGCAACTATGGTCAATGATGAGATAGAAAAAACAGGGCGGCCCGCCCTGGGAGTCAACCAGCGTCAGAAAGGGATATGGGTATTACAAGCCACAAATATGCCTGCCATATTGATCGAAACAGGCTATATCAATAATCCCGAAGATGAGCGGTATTTGAACAGTGAAGCGGGTCAGCAGGAGCTGGCCGAAGCCATTACCACAGCGGTTATACGTTACAAAACCCAGTTGGAAACGCCGCCATCAAGTACCAACTAACCCGATTTCTGGTAATCTTGGAATGATTTTTGGCTGACCGCTATCAACCATTATATGATTGAGTTCTGTAATTTTATAAGGTGTTTACTAAATGTTCGCTCTAATAACTGCTGATCCCGGTATTACTGTATCAACAATTATTATAACAGGATAAATTATTAATGTAAATTTTTTACCAGCGTGAAAATATCTAATGAAACAAAAGTGGGTGCCTTAGCTGTTGTATCCCTCACTTTATTAATACTGGGTTTTAATTTCTTAAAAGGTAAAAAATTATTCAGCAATAACTTCAGCGTGATCGGCAGGTTTGGTAATGTGAACGGACTTGCTAATTCCAATCCGGTATTGGTAAACGGAATGCAGGTAGGCACTGTATATAAAATCACTCCGACAAAAGATATGCGGGAGATATTTGTCAACCTGAATATAACCAGCGATATCAATATTCCTGATAATTCCATTGCAGTCATAAAGCCTAACCTCCTCGGTACAACAAGTGTGGAAGTAAAGCTTGGTGATTCCCATGTCTATTTAAAGAACAATGACCCCATCATTACCGAAGCCAATCCAGGCATCATAAATGATGTTCTGAAAAAAGTAGATCCTGTTTTGCTCGAGTTGAAGAATACGATCATGTCAATTGACAGTTTTGTAGTAAAATTAAACAGCGTTGTTGACCCGGGAGCAAAGAATAATGTTGGTGCAGCGTTGAGCAATCTTAATAAAATAACAGCTTCATTGATCGTTTCAAGTGCCTCACTGGAGACCTTGTTAAACACGCAAACCGGCACACTGGCAAAAACATTGAATAATTTAAGTGCGGTAACAGGCAACCTTGCAGCCAATAACGATAAGATAACAGGTGTACTTACCAACCTCGATAAAACAACCACTAAGCTTTCAAAACTTGAGCTGCAGCGAACACTGGATTCACTGGATGCAACCATCAGTAATTTAAATTCGATCGTAACAAAGTTCAATACCAATTCCGGTACCATCGGCTTATTGCTGAACGACCCCAGCCTGTATAAAAATCTTGCTTCTAGCAGTAATAAACTCAACCTATTGCTTGACGACATCAGGGTTAATCCCAAACGTTATGTGAATATTTCCATTTTGGGAAGGAAGAATACAAGTTCGCCCTTAGTTTTCCCATTACCCGATACGCTCAATTCTCCCTATATAATTGAAAAAATAAAAAACTAATACGCTTTGTGATAGCTTTATAATATAAATACTGCAAATTGCAGTCTTCTTATACCAGTATACATAAATGCGATTACACAAGTTTAACAGGATATTTTTTTCAATTATTTTTTTGCTTGCGGCAAGACCCGTGTTTGCACAGATCCAGTCATCGCAAATGGACACAACCAAAATCATCCAGATCATAAGGGCCAATAGTTTTCGCCAAAAGAAAATTGATTCAGTAACAACCCTGGTGATGCTGGCCGGTGATGCAGTTGTAAAACAGGGAACCACCATACTCAGCGGCGACAGCATTGTATTGGACCAGCGTACAGGTGTAGCCGAAGTTTTTGGCAATGTGCATATCAATGATGCTGATACGGTGCATACTTATTCCCAATACCTCAAATACATCGGTAATGAAAAGATGGCCTTCCTGAAAAAGAACGTGAAACTTACCGACGGCCATGCAGTTTTAACCACGAATGAACTTGAATACAATCTTCAGACCGGCATTGCCACATACAGTAAAGGCGGTAAAGTAATAAATGGTAAAACCGTTTTAACCAGTGAGGATGCTGTTTATTATTCCGATACCAGGGATGTCTTTTTTAAAAACAATGTGCACCTTGTAGATGAGAAAAGTGATATGGTTGCCGATAGCCTGCGATACAATACATTATTTAAAGAGGCGTATTTTATCGCCCCTACCCGCATCAAAACCCAGGATGGCATCATCCTTACAAGATCGGGAACTTATAAAGTAGAAACAGGTGAAGCGGTTTTTTACGATCGTACTTCATACAGTGACAGCATCCGTTCAGTTACGGGAGGCAAAATGGCTTATGATAAAAACAGCGGTATACTACAGGTTGAGGATAATGCAAAATTGGTAGATAGTGTGAATAAGGTCACAGTAATTGGCGGCTTGATCCTCCTGAATAGAAATACCAGTTCGTTCCTGGCAACCCGCAAACCTGTGATGATCCTTTACAGGAATAACGACAGCACTTATATAGCGGCTGATACGTTGTTTTCAGGCCTCCGTAAATATGATTCAAGCCAGCAAAAGATCATCACTGTAACAGATACATTAAAAAAAGCAATGGCGTTCAATGTCTCAACAGTAACAGACTCCATGGGTAAACCTGCTTCGTTGAATAAAATGCCGGTAAACAACAACTCCTCCCTTGCAGACAGCATCAAAAAGATAAACGAAATGGATAGTCTCACAGTAAAGGACAGTCTAAAAAATAAAATAGCTTTATTGAATAATATAGCGGTAAACAACAACTCCTCCCTTGCAGACAGCATCAAAAAGATAACAGCTACAGATAGCATCCCGGTAAAAGGCAGTTTAACCAAAACGGCTGCGGAAAGATCCCCGGCGCAGGACAGCATCCGGTATTTCCTTGCATTTCATCATGTAAGAATTTACAACGATTCCCTGCAGGCCGTGAGCGACAGCTTACATTACTCGACCGCGGATTCTACCTTTAAGCTTTTTGGTGATCCTGTTTTCTGGAATGACAAAACACAGGTGAATGGCGATACGATGTATTTATTTACAGCAAACCAAAAAGCAAAGCGTTTATTTGTTTTTAATACCGGTATTGTGATCAATAAAACAAAAGAAGGCTTTTATAACCAGATCGGTGGCAGAACGCTCAATGCCTATTTCAAAGAAGGAGTGATCGATTATATCCGCGTAAAAGGCACCCCGGCAGAAAGTATTTATTATCCGCAGGATGAAGACAGCGCCTATATTGGGATGAACAGGAGCAGCGGTGACGTGATCGATATGTATTTTATTAAGAAGGAATTGAATAAGGTGAAATTCGTCAATGATGTGAACGGTACACTGTACCCGCTGAAACAGATCCCGGCAGACAGAAAATTCCTCAAAAAATTTAAATGGATGGATGACCGCCGACCAAAAAACAAGCTGGAACTCTTTGAATAATTCTTTATTTTCCCATGCCGTTTATTATTAAAATACATCAATGAACAGGAATATATTTATTACATTTTTTTCTTGCGTGCTCCTTTCATTTAAATTATTGGCACAAACAGATGATTATACCGGGACCTGGCAAATGAGAACAGCTGCTACTGCAAGAACCTCATCCATCAACATAGAATTACAAATCGCGGCACCGGAAAAGAACATCCTCTATCCTGCTCAATTAAAATTACAATGCGACAGCTTTAATGCTGTTTATGAGATCCTGTTGGTTAGAAAGAACCTGCGGCAACTGGGTATTAGCAGGAATAAATTTCCCATATCCGAAGATCCTTTTAGTATTGGTGAATGGACCATTGCATTTAATGGCACATTTGACTACAGCAGGGATATTAAAGCTGAACCTATGTTAACCATTAACAGGCTGCCTGCAAAGCGCTATGGCATTACGCTTCCTGATTTTATGAATTTTACAGAGACCCGGAAAAAAATTGCCATGCAGCTTTCTTCGTTCCTCAAAGACCAGGAGATAGTATTAAAAAAAATAAACAGTCTCCCCTGGCAAAACCAGGATGCCGATAAAATATTAACCCCCCGGTTATCACCGGCTTATTTTGGGTTGATTGATACGATCCATTTACAAACCCGTGATGGCGTCATTAATTTTTCGGGCAATAAAAGAACGGGAAATGATATCATTACAGTTGTATTGAACGGGAAAACGATCCTTGACCAGATTGATCCCGGCAAAAAAAAGCCACCGGAAGAGATCCTGTTAGATACCGGCTTAAACATCCTCACTCTATTCGCTGATATTTTTAATAAAGCATCTCCAAATAAAGCTAAAATAAATGCTGAGTTCGGTAATAAAAAATTCAAACTCGATTTTACCAATAAACCCGATATTGCTGCGACTTTTATCGTAGCAAAACTCTATTATGATAAAGGCAAAGATGCGTATACTCATTTTCAGAATTTCGATATGAATGACCCCAATCAAAAATCGTTAAGCAGGAATGAAAAATTAATAGGAAGCATTGTAGCAAATACACAACAAATAACGCTTGCATTGTGGGACGATGCGGTTGAAGATGGCGACAGTGTTTCTATAAATATCAATGGAAGGTGGATCGTAAGGGGATTCCCGGTTAAGAAAAATCCGCAGTTCATCCGGGTGACGCTTGCACCCGGCCCAAATACCATCACTTTTGTGGCTGATAACCTGGGTTCCATCCCTCCCAATACTTCTGTGCTGGAGATCATCGATGGAAAGAAAAGAAAATCATTTTCAATTGAAACGAATCTTGATCAGAATAACCTTATTAAAATATTCTACGATTATAAACCCGGCGATTAAAATTGATGCAGCTTTTGCAAAAAAAACAAAATTTTTCAAACTCATTAATTAAAGCTTCTGTCGCTTCATGCTTTTGTGCCTTCGTAGCGAAATACTAACTTTAAAAGATGAAAATCTTTTCATCCCAACAAATAAAGGATTGGGATACATATAGCATCCGGGAACAAAATATCACTTCAGAAGCATTGATGGAAAGAGCTGCTTTGTCCTGCTGCCACTGGCTTATAAACAATCATTTTACCCAACAACCCATCCTGGTATTTTGTGGCAAAGGAAACAATGGAGGTGACGGTCTTGCCCTTGCAAGAATACTTATTCAAAGCAATGTCAGGGTAACTGTTTACATACTTGAACTCGGCAGGGCGGGAACAGGTGATTTTCAATTAAACCTTCAAAGGCTGCAACAGGCTAACGGGAATATTCATTTTATCCAGTCAGAACATTTTTTCCCGGTTATAGAAAAAGACCAGCTGGTCATTGATGCTTTATTTGGAACCGGTTTAAATAAACCCCTTGACGGAATCGCTTTACAGCTTGTTGAACACCTGAACAATGCACATGCACGGGTAATTTCCATTGATATGCCAAGTGGGTTATTCTGCGATAAAAGCACATTGGGATATGCAGCAATACATGCAATGCATACATTGAGCTTCCAGGCTGTAAAACTTGCCTTTTTAATGCCTGAAAATGATCTCTTCGTAGGTGAATTTCATATTTTGAATATCGGGCTTAGCCGGCAATATGAAGATGAAGAAACTGCTGTCCATGAAATGATCGATACAGCGATCATCAGGTCCATCATTAAACCAAGAAACAAATTTTCACACAAGGGAAGTTTCGGGCATGCCGCATTGATCAGCGGGAGCTATGGAATGATGGGAGCTGCAGTGCTTGCAGCAAAAGCATGTATGCAGGCTGGTACGGGTAAACTTACCTGTCATATCCCTTCCTGTGGTTATGAGATCATGCAATCTTCACTGCCCGAAGCAATGTGCAAGGTCTCCGGGGATAAGTTCATTACACATGTTGGAAATGCTGATGAGTATGATGCAATTGGGATCGGCCCCGGGATCGGCCAACAAAAGGAATCGATCATCCTTGTCAATGAAATTTTAATATCAGGCAACAAACAACTGGTTTTAGACGCAGATGCATTGAACACAATGGCAGCCGACAAAAAACTGTTGGAAAAGATACCCCCGGGCATTGTTATAACACCTCATTTAAAAGAATTTGAAAGGATGTTCGGGGTTGCTACAAATGATTTTGAACGGTTAGAGCTTGCAATAACCATTGCATCGCGTTTAAATATTTACATTGTTTTGAAAGGCCATTACACTGCAATAATTACTCCCCTGGGTAAGGTATATTTTAACAACACTGGAAATGCAGGAATGGCTAAAGCCGGTATGGGTGATGTTCTGACAGGTTTGATCACAGGGTTGATGTCGCAGCAATATCCTTTACCCGAAGCCGCAATGCTTGGCGTTCACCTGCATGGTTTAGCGGGTGATATTGCCTTTATAAAATATTCACAACAGTCAATGCAGGCTTCCGACCTTATAAATTGTATTGGAGATGCATGGAAAACATTCAGCATGTGATCCTCACACAAAAAAAGCACCATACAGGTGCTTTTAAAAAATTTCATGATACCAGGATCATTCAGAAGCTGGTTTTTTTTTGGCTTTGGCCCTGGTTTTTGTAGTTTTTGTTTTTTTAGCTACAGCCCCGTCTTTAGGTACTTCTTTTACAACCGGGACCTCAGCAGCTACAGAATTAGCAGGGGCCAATTCAGCCGCAGCTGACTCTTCTTTTACTCTTCTCGCCTCTGCAGCGATCTTTTTTTCTTTTTCGATTTTCATTCTTTCAGACTGCTCAATCCTCATTTTTTCGTTCTGCTCGGTCTTCACTTTTTCAGTTTCCTTCTGGCTGGAATTTTTACCAACAGTTTCCTGCGCAGAAGCCGTAACTGCAATTCCCATAAAAATTGCTGTTGTCAATAAGAATTTTTTCATAATTAAATAATTTTAAAAATTGAGCATTTAACAATCCTAAGATAGTTTTTTGCGGTGAAATGCAATTTAAAAATTATTTTCTAAATCACTAAAAAAAGATCATTGATGAGTACCCGCCTGCTATGCAGGAGGAATCCACAATAACCGGCTAAGCAGCAGTAAAGGAAAATAAATCAGCAAAACTGCAAATTACATAGTGCATAATACCTTGATTTGCTGGTTTTATCCTATTTTTGCCGACCAAAATTCTTAGAACGATAATTATGGAAAATTTGATTTATGCAGTCCCGCTAATGGCCTTGGTTGGCTTGTTATACACTTTTATAAAGTTTTCATGGGTATCCAAACAGGATGCAGGTACAGACCGCATGAAAGAAATAAGCAATTACATCGCTGAAGGCGCTATGGCTTTTTTGAAAGCCGAATGGAAGGTATTAGGCTATTTTGTGGTTATTGTCGCGATCTTATTGGCAGTAATGGCACAGGCCAACCCTCATTCCCATTGGAGCATTGCCCTGGCCTTTGTTTTAGGTGCTATCCTAAGCGCCACAGCCGGTTACATTGGTATGAAAGCCGCTACAAAAGCGAATGTGCGTACTGCGCATGCCGCACGTACCAGCCTTAGTAAAGCATTGAATGTGTCATTTACCGGGGGGGCAGTTATGGGAGTTGGTGTGGCAGGACTGGCCGTACTTGGCTTGGGAGGTCTATATATTGTATTAAAACATTTTTTTGCCCCTACCGCATCTATAAATTCAGAAGAAATGGTTAGGACCATTGAAGTCCTGACAGGTTTTTCATTGGGTGCAGAATCAATTGCATTATTTGCCCGTGTGGGCGGTGGTATCTATACAAAAGCTGCTGATGTAGGAGCTGATCTGGTGGGTAAAGTGGAAGCAGGAATTCCTGAAGATGATCCCCGTAACCCCGCAACTATTGCAGACAACGTGGGCGATAATGTAGGTGATGTTGCAGGTATGGGTGCCGATCTTTTCGGATCTTATGTTGCTACAGTACTTGCAACGATCGTATTAGGACAACAAACAATAATCATAGGGGGTACAGATACATTAGGAGGCTTCTCACCTATTATTCTTCCCATGCTGATCGCAGGAGTTGGAATTCTTTTTTCCATTGTGGGGACTTTATTTGTGCGTATCAGTGAATCAGCAGGGATCAATACTAAAACGGTTCAGAATGCATTGAATATGGGTAACTGGGGATCGATGATACTAGCTGCGGCTGCAGCTTTAGGGCTGGTGTATTGGTTATTACCTGAACACATGGAATTACGTAGTATTCCATTTACAAAATGGGGCGTAATGGGTGCTATACTTGTTGGCCTTGCCGTTGGAGCCCTGATGAGCATTATTACAGAATATTATACTGCAATGGGCAAACGCCCTGTGTTAAGTATCATACGTCAATCATCCACTGGTCATGCAACCAATGTTATTGGTGGCTTGGCAGTAGGAATGGAATCAACTTTTTTACCAATATTGGTTTTAGCAGGTGGTATCTGGGGTTCTTATGAATGCGCTGGCCTTTATGGTGTGGCTATTGCGGCTGCCGGTATGATGGCAACAACAGCCATGCAACTGGCGATAGATGCTTTTGGTCCCATCGCCGATAATGCAGGCGGTATTGCTGAAATGAGTGAACTGCCACCAGATGTTCGTGAAAAGACAGACGTTCTGGATGCCGTTGGGAATACAACTGCAGCTTCCGGTAAGGGTTTTGCGATCGCTTCGGCTGCACTTACAGCCCTGGCCCTGTTTGCAGCTTTTGTTGGCGTAGCCGGTATCAGTGGAATTGACATTTATAAAGCAAATGTATTGGCCTGCCTTTTTGTAGGTGGAATGATCCCATTCATATTTTCTTCCCTGGCAATTCGGGCAGTGGGTGAAGCGGCCATGGCAATGGTTGAAGAAGTTCGCCGCCAGTTCCGTACCATCCCCGGTATCATGGAAGGAACGGGGAAACCGGAGTACGATAAGTGTGTAGCTATTTCTACACAGGCTTCTCTTAAAAAAATGATGCTGCCGGGGGCAATAGCGATCGTATCTCCTTTGATCATTGGTTTTATGCCGGGACTTGGTGCGGAAGCACTGGGTGGTTTTCTGGCAGGCGCTACCGTTAGTGGTGTGCTGATGGGGATGTTCCAAAACAATGCAGGTGGTGCATGGGACAATGCAAAAAAGTCTTTTGAAAAAGGTGTGGACATCAACGGGACGATGTATTATAAAAAATCAGAGCCGCACAAAGCTTCTGTTACCGGTGATACTGTAGGTGATCCTTTTAAAGATACTTCAGGACCATCCATGAATATCCTTATCAAATTAATGAGCATTGTTAGTTTGGTGATAGCCCCTACCCTTGCGGGATTACACGGAAATGGGCAATTAACGGACGCAGGAAAAATGAGCCAAAAAACGACCTTTGAAAAAAGCATAAGCGTTGTCAATAACGATGATAACAACAAGGCTGATAACAACAAAGATCTGAAAACAAACTCAGATAAATTGATCACAGCACTTGCATCAGATAATTTATTGAATAAAGATGAATTTAAATTATCAGTTGATAAGGGTATGATCAGCATCAATGGAATTAAACAACCCGAAACTGTAAATGAAAAATACAGTTCCCTCACACAACAGTTTGGAAATTCCACGCTCGAAATGAATGTTTCGAAAAATTAAATTTATTATACCATGATAAAAAAACCGGCGAGCGCCGGTTTTTTTATGGGTACCATATCCTCGTTGGCTTCATTGTTGCAAAATACCAGGTATAGCACCTAACCTATACCTAAATGAAAAATATCTTTACGCTATTAGCTTTTATAAGCTTCAGTAACGCAGTGAACAGTCAAACTGCTGATTTCACTTTTCAAAGCACAAGCGGATTAAATTGTACCCCTGCTACCATCAGGTTTACGTCAACAACAACAGGGAATCCAACCGGGTATGTGTGGAATTTTGGCAACAACAGTGGAAGCAATGCTCCAAACCCATCTGCCACTTATACAAGTGCGGGTACTTTCACCGTTAGGCTCATCGTAATTTATAAAAAGAAAACTGTCCAGGTCTCTAAAACCATTGTTATTAACCCTGCCATCGTAGCACATTTTGTGTATGACAGGAACAACCTGTGCATCCCCGGGCCGGTACATTTCACGGCAACTGTAAATGATATCATCTCATCATATCAATGGAATTTTGGTGACAACACTCCCCCGGTATCAACTTCAGCTCCTTCCATAACACATCTATTTGCAAATTTTGGAACATATTCTATATCATTAAAGGCAACAGCAGCTACGGGTTGTTCAAGCCAGTCATTTAATACGGTTATAGTTGATCAGCCTTCGATAAGTGCCGTTGTTTCGCCGGTATCGGGATGTATCCCTGCAACCGCAAATTTTAATGCAACGGTCGGCTTACCGCCTTCAGCTACCGTTACGAATTATATTTGGGACTTTGGCGATGGCTCTACTGCTACAACCACTACTGCCCATACTACACATACATATAATACAACGGGTAATTTTACACCTAAACTCCATATCCTCACCAATGAAGGATGTTCGAATGATTTTGTTTTGCAAAAGGTCGCTTTCGGAATTCCACCTACTAACCATATTGCATATCCTGAAAAAACAATTTTTTGCGGATCTGAATCTCCCGCCTTTGTTTCCAAAGCCACGAACTCCAATAAATATTTATGGGATTTCGGACAGGGAGATACCACTTCGGTAACTGACACGGTCATCAGGCATAAATTTCGCACCCTTGGAACTAAAACAGTAACAGTTACTCCGATGTTTAACAATTGCCCCGGAACCCCTATCAGTTTTATCGTAAATGTTATTGGTGTGATCGCCGGTTTTGATTATTCAAATACCTGTTCAGATAAAAAAACCTTTGCATTCACTGACATAAGCCAGGGGAATGAATCAACCATCGAATGGAATACCGGGGATGGAAGTCCGCTGCTACATACTAATAATTTTGTACATACTTTCCCGGATACCGGTACTTTTGTAACTAAGCTAAGTATAACAGATAATATAACAGGATGTGCTGATGTTAATATAACCAATATATACACTGCCAACCCCCTGCTAACGAATCCCGATAGTTCCGTTTGCAAAAACAGCAACACAACTTTCAGCATTCCCCGTAACTACAATAACCCGGATGCCTTATATGTCTGGAACGTTGCGGGCTTGCATATGGGTCCCGGTAATACCGTCCCCATGACGATCAAAGCAAACGTGCTGGGCAAATTCAGTAATAATTTTGTTATCATTGATAATGGAAGGCAATATTGCCCGGATACGATAAAGCTTAAAAACAGTTTTTGGGTAAGAGGCCCCCTGCTTGACTTTAATGCTCCTGCTGAACTTTGCTTAAGCCAATCATATAATATCACCAATTCATCCCGGCCATTTTTCCCTGAAGATCTTATTCGCCTATGGTCATGGAATTATTCGTTACCAGGCCTTGGCTACGACAGCACTGATTTTAGCACCGGCTTCCAGCCTCAGCCTTTTAAATTTCCATACTGGGCGCTCCCTTTCAAAATAAAACTTACTGCTACTGATATGAACGGCTGCAGCGATACACTTGTAAAACCGGTAATGGTTTATGACATACCTTTTTTACGCAGCATTCCGGATGTAGATACATTGTGTTCGGGCCATTCTGCTACCCTGGTAGCTTTCCACAATGATCCGATAACCTGGTCACCCGCGAATGCTTCTTTGTCATGTGCCAGTTGCGATACAGTTGTAGTAAATCCTTCTGTAAGCACAACCTATTATGTAAAAGCTACCAACAGGTTCAATTGCAGTGTTACAGACAGCATTGCAATGTATGTTTATCCTCGATTTACGGCAGAGGCTGTAAAACCAGAAAATTATATTTGTGCTAATGAGTATGTAAAACTTGGGGTCAAGCCTTCCGGAAAAATAGTGCGTTGGTCTCCCGCCGGCAGTCTTTCAGATAGTACCAGTTACGATCCCATTGCTTTTCCAAAACAAAATACTGTTTATGATGTATTGCTTTCCGATTCTGTA
Organism: Ferruginibacter sp.; assembly: GCA_040006715.1. Taxonomy (GTDB): domain Bacteria; phylum Bacteroidota; class Bacteroidia; order Chitinophagales; family Chitinophagaceae; genus Ferruginibacter. The sequence continues at coordinate 17,366 of JBDTWL010000043.1, forward strand.
GGTTGTTTTAGCAGCAGTACCCAGGTTAGTGTGCATGTGAAATCCTCGCCAACCGTAGATGCAGGGCCTAATAAAGTATATCCTTATAACACCGGTTATTCTTTCACGCCCATATATAGTAATAACGTTAGCTCCTATACCTGGTCACCTGCAAGATTATTAACTTGTAGTAATTGTGCCATTCCCAATGGTATTGCAAGCAATTCAGAAACCTATACAGTTACCGTAACATCAGATAGTGGTTGTGTTGCAACCGACAAGGTCTCTGTTTTTGTAGAATGCAAAGGAGCCGATCTCTTATTACCCACTGCATTTACACCAAACAGGGATAATCTCAATGATTACTATTATCCCATTACCCGGGGTATAAAAAAAGTTACAAGGTTCTCCATTTATAACAGGCAAGGTCAATTGGTGTATGATGCAAAAGATCTTATGCCAAACCACAAACAAGCAGGATGGGATGGAAATGTAAAAGGCCTTCCCCAGGCTTCCGCCGTATTCATTTATACAGTAGAAGCGATCTGTGAAGCTGGTGAAACACTCTATGATAAAGGGAGTTTTGTATTAATCAGGTAGGAATCGGTAAAGGACTTAAAAATCATGATAAAATGTCACCGGTAATCTGGTGATTATTCTTAGCGACTCCTGCATTGAGATTGGTCCTGTTGAGGCCATATAAGGCTTATCTTACCTGGTTTTCCTAAGATTTATACCAAAATAAAAAAAATTGATGAATGGCGGGTGTAATTACGAATAAATTCATACATTGCTTTACGAAATAAATCGTAAGTATGATAAAAACAAAGATTTCTAAGCCTACAGAAAGTGAACTTGAGATACTGGCCGTATTGTGGGACAGGAAAAATGCCTCTGTAAGAACAGTGCACGAGGAATTGAGTAAGACCAAGGATGCCGGTTATACCACTACCCTCAAACTCATGCAGATCATGTATGAAAAAAAACTGGTAACAAGGGATGACAGCAACAAAACACATGTTTATGCTCCTGCCGTTACAAGGGAAAAGACCCAGAAACAATTTTTAAACAGGATGATCGATGGATTGTTTGCCGGTTCTTCTGCAGAATTGGTCATGCAGGCCCTTGGCCATTCAAATACTACAGAGGCTGAGCTTGATAAAATTCAGCAATTGATAGATGAATTAAAACTGAAAAAATAATTACTGGTTAATGGCACATTTTTCATACAGCCTTTTCCTGAGTTTAATGCACAGCCTCTGGCAGGCTGCATTGCTGGTATGTTTATATTTGTTGTCGCAACTTTTTTTAAAAAGGTATGATCCTTTATCCAAAAGAAATATTTTATTTGGTTTACTCGCAACCCAGTTCTTCCTAACACTTAGTACATTTTTTATTTATTATACCGGTACGGCATTTTATTACCTGGAATATATTGATTCGAATTTATCAGGGCTCCTGGTAAGCCAGCCTTATTTTGAAAGTGCCGCACCATGGCTAACCTGTGCTTATATCATCATTCTGACATATAAGGCCCTGCAATTGATCTTAAGCTGGCACCGGTTTAAGTTCACAGGCAAAGCCGCATGGATAAAGCCTTCCATCGACCTGAAATTATTCACAGCTGTAAAAGCAAATGAATTTGGCATACACAGAAAAGTAAGTCTTTGGTACAGCAATGCCATCAATACACCTATTACATTTGGGTTTTTAAAGCCGGTTGTCCTCTTGCCTGTTGCATTGGTGAACAACCTTTCTATAGCCGAAACGGAGACATTGATCATCCATGAACTCACACACATTAAAAGCAATGATTATTTTTTAAACTGGTTGCTGATCGTTTTTGAAAACATCTTTTTCTTTAACCCGTTCATTAAGATCATTGTAGCCAAAATAAAATTAGAAAGGGAAAAGAATTGTGATACATGGGTCCTGCAATTCAATTATGCTGCATTGAACTATGCGGAAACGCTTTTAAAGACCGCGAGGTTTAAAACAACTGCCGCCCCATTCTTACTGACCGCTGTTTTTAAAAATGCAGAGCTGATAAAAAGGATCCGCTTCTTTACTGAAGAAAAAAACTTACAGTTCAATAAAAAAAATTACAGTAGCCTGGCGTTCTTGCCCGTGATCGGGATATTTATACTCAATATTTTTTTAGTCAATTTTATTAAGATCAAAAACAGCGGTACTGCACCACGTCAAAAAATAAATAACGGTAACACAGTGGCAAACGAAAATATGAATAATGGTCTTTCAACCAGCCTGTTCCCCGCTGCCAGGCTTGCCCAACCCCTTGAAGAAAAAGACAATAATGAACCGGTTATCAAGAGAAAAATAAATAATGACCAGGCACCGGTTTTTGCGAAACTGGCGGGGCAACTTGAACAACCTGTACCGGAAGAACTTGTGGCAGAGGATCTTGCCATGCCCGTGGCACTAGCAGAACCGGGTGATAGCAAAGAAATAGTTTTGAAAGAAGAAAATTCAGCTACAGGAAGATCCCTAACAAAGGTTTATAGCATGAAATTTGAAAATGGTAAATGGAAGGCCACATTGTTGTGGACGATCACGGAAAGAAGGCCCGCTTCAGACAGTTTACCTTATTTAAGAGATACTACTACGAGATTTTATAACCAGGACCAATAAGTATCTATGAACTAAAAATTATGAAATGCTGCCTACCAAATATTCCTCGGGCAGGTATCTCCATATTTATTCCCAAGAATAAAGCCGATCATGATCTCATGCGTATTACCGGTATATGCTCTTAACCGGCTTGTTGAAGCCACCTCATAAGCATAACTGAAATTGATCTTATTGGAGATATTGATACCCGCCATCCCTGAATAACCAGCGATCAGGTCAGAATAACGATAGCTTGCTCCTACCCAAAGTTTATCTTCGAGTTGCAATTTTGCATTTACATGTACACCCAGCAGCTGCGGTTGCCAGTATTGCAGCATGAATGAAGGCAACAGACTTACCTGGTCACCCAATGCTATCCTGTAACCGGCAGTAAAAAAATAATTAGGAGTATAATAAGTCCCGTATTTGTCATTCGCCACAAATTTGGCTTTGCCCGGAATAATATTCAGTACAGAAAGGCCCACAAAATACCTTGCAGAATAAAGCCATAATCCCGCTCCTATTTCCGGCTTTATTTTTTTTAATTCTCCTGAACTATAACCGATGGCCGGATCATTAGGATCAAGGTTGCCCCATACGATCTTACTCCTGTCGAGATTTACGCTGCTGATACCAAGGGAAAGACCTGCTGACAGTGTTGTCCTGTACCCTAACGGTTTGTGATAAGCGTAAGTTGCTCCTATTGACCACCTGTTTATATAGCCTGCTTTGTCATTGAGTATCGTTAAACCCAGGCCATGATGCGGTGCTGAAGCAGCGTATTGTTTCCAGTATTCAGGCCCCCTGGGATTATCTCCCGGTACCTGGAACGACGTAGCACTTGTACGGAGGTCTTCTTTGCCTATAGGCCCGTGTATGGTGAAATAAGTAGTTACAGGTGCCCCGTTTATTCCCGTCCATTGGTTGCGGTGACTGAGTTTGGCATCAACATAATTTTCAATACCCGTTATGGCAGGATTCAGGATATAATTGTTTAAAATGTATTGGGTATAGGAAGGCTTAGCCTGCCCAATTGCCATCATCGAAAAACAAAGCCCCGCCAATATCAAACTTAACTTCTTCATCTTACAATGTTTCACATATTTTAAAAGCTCAGCTTTATTTCACGATCGTTACGTATCCTGTCACCGGTCCCCTGCCGCTTTCAGGTTCAATGATATAATAATAAGTATCCACCGGCAATGGCTTTTCCTTCATTGTACCATTCCACGGGGTCTTATAACCTCTTGATTCAAATACCAACTGGCCTGTCCTGGTAAATACCTGCACTCTGCAATTAGGATAAGTATCCAGGTATTGTATTTCCCAACGATCATTTATGCCGTCATTATTCGGCGAGAAAGTATTGGGGATCTTCGGCATCGGCAATACTTTAATGAATACTTTGTCGGATGCCATACAACCACCCCTCGCAGTTACCATGAATGTATAAGTGATGTCTTTTAATGGCGTACATTTTGGAGACTGTATCGTATAATTGTTCAGGTATAGATCAGGTGTCCACAGGAACTGGAGGTCATTTCCGCTAACCGTCGTTTGAATTACTGTTTCTCCTCCTTCCAATACAAATTTATCAGGGCCTGCATCCACTACCGGGTAAGGGTAAACATTATATGGCTTGCTGACCGTGTCACTGTTACAGCCAAAGCTATTTATACTGTAGAAAGCCACATCATACGAGCCTATATTGCTATAAGTATGTGAAGGGTTTTGAAGTGAGGAAATATCATTGTCACCAAAAGCCCAGTTCCAGGCAGTTACAGCTCCGTCCTTGCCGTCGCTCAGGTCCCTGAAGACAACATCATCACCTATACACACATTTGGTTTACTGAAATCAAAATCAGCCTTTGGTTGCGGATGTATTGTATTTAAAACGATGGTCGTATCATGTATACATTGTGCCCCGCTGGTTACCTGTAGTTTTACATTATATGGCCCTACGGCTGTGTACTGGTGTACAGGATTTTTTGCTGTTGAAGTATTGGATATCCCACTGCCCGGATCCCCGAAATTCCATAAATAAGTAAATTGGTTTTGTGTACCGTTCGCAATGGTTGAAAGATCGTTGAATGTAATGATCGCATTTGGCAAACAGGAAGTGTCTGCAAAACTGAAATCCGGCCTTGGCTGCGGCGCTATATCAACAGCACGTTGTTTTACCAGGCTATTACAGCCGTCGCTGGTCGTAACAAATAATTTCACCTGGTAAGTGCCTGCATTAGCAAAAATATGTGTGAACGGCGCAGCGCTGTTTTGGATCACTACAGGTGTTCCGTCTCCAAAATCCCATGTCCACGTCGTTAAGGTTCCTACCGTTGAAGTTGATGAGTCTGTGAACAAAAGGTTATTTTTTTCACAGGCAGGACTTCCAAAACCAAATTTGGCAACCGGTGCTACGAGTACCCGTACCTGTTGTGTTGCCGAATCCATACATCCCATATTGGAAGTATAAGTATAATGAAGGGTATACACACCGGGTCCTACTGAAACGGGATCAAACATCCCTGTTGATGAAACACCCGGCCCGGAAAATACAAATGTTCCCGGCACTGCCCCTGTTTCACTGGCCTGTGTGATCTGGTATGGAGCAATATTCAGACAGGTATTCGGTATGCTGTTGAATTGAACCTTTGGTGCCGCATTTACTGTAATGGCCTGTAATTTATCATTTGCGCAAACGCCTCCCGAATATGCCCGTACTCGTATGGTGAAGTTCTTGGTAAGCGGGCTTTGGAAATTTAAGTATTTATGGCTATATATGTAACTGCTGATTGGATTGTTGTCCGTTTCATATACCAAAGGCTGGCCCACATTGTCCCAGTAAATTTCCAGCTTGGTGATCACTCCCGGGAAAACAGTTGATGTATTCGTGATCCTCACAGAATCATTAGCACACAATGAACCGGGGTTACCTACAGTGAAATTAGCAACAGGGAAACTACCGCTCACGATCAAAACATGTGATATGGTATCCTTACAACCTGCTGCACTTGTTACAATTAATTGAGCAGTGTAAGATCCCGTAGCTGTATAGCTATGTGTGGGGTTTTGTAAAGTTGAAGTATTGGGATTGGTAACCGTAGAAAGTGCATCCCCAAAATTCCATTGCCAGTTAGTGATGGTTCCTGATGCAATGTGCGTGGTGTCGTTAAATTGAGCATAGGTATCATTCAGGCAAACTTCGGGCACAATATAACCTGCCTGTGGCCTGGAATTGATGGCTACGGGCCTGCTGAATACGGGACTGATACAACCCTTATCGGTCTTTACAGTAAGCGTTACATTGTAAACACCTGAAGCTACAAAACTGTGTATGGGGCTTTGCAAGGTTGAAGTATTAGCTGCTCCACTTACCGGATCATTAAAATTCCATGCCCAGCTGTTAAGGATTCCTGCATTTGCAACTGAGCCATCCGTGAATGTAATTGTTCTTGTCTCGCATGATGGCGAACTAAAATTATAATTACCTGTTGGCAATGGATTCACAATTACAGTATGCTGTATGGTATCGCTCATACAACCGTTCACTGTTTTTATCCAGTGCCTGATCGTTTTTGTTCCCGCTGTTGCATAAGTATGTGAGGGATTTTGCACGTTTGAGATGGGTGAGGCATCCCCAAAATCCCAGTAATAATTCGTTATCACTGCGCCACTGCCTGTACTGGTACTAGTAAATACGGTAGGGTCATTCAGGCAGTTTTCGGTATTGACCGTAAATGCGCTGTGTGCCTGTGAATAAATGTCACTGATAGTGATGGTAGTATCCTTTATACATCCCCCTGTATTCGTAACTGTGAGTTTTACGTTATATGGGCCTGTCCCATTAAATAAATGTGATGGATTTGTTGCTGTAGATGTATTTGCTGCCCCGCTTGCCGGGTCACCGAAATTCCATTGATAGGACATTACAGTGGCATCTGCCACCGTACTGGTATTTGTAAAGCTTACAGCCTGGTAAGGAAGGCAGGCTTGCAAATGCGTGAACTTAGCAACGGGTACCGCATTTATGGTCACCGTATGGCTGGTTACAGTACTTTGGCAACCGCTATTGGTCTCTACTTTTAGGGTAACCGTTCTCGGGCCCCATGGCGAATAACTCAGCACCTGGTTAATGCCGGTCAGTGCAGTGAACGGGGGGCTTCCGTTTCCAAGGTCCCAATACCATTTTGCCAATACACCCGGGAGCGATGCGGTAGATGTGCTATTGATCGTAACGGGGTTGCCCGCACAAAGTGGCGAGCTGAAACCAAAGGCAGCCACCGGAATATCCGTTACGGTGATCTGCTTTACCGCAGTATCACTAAAACAACCTACGTTGCTGATCATGGCAAATTTTACAGTATACGTTCCTGCTGCCGCGTACTTATGTTTAGGATACCTCACGGAATCTGTAAACCCGTCTCCAAAATTCCAATACCATTTATAAGAAAAAGTTCCTGCAGCATAAACCGTAGTATCCCTGAACCTAACGGTATCGGTTACACATCCATTATTGAACCAATCAAAATTTGAAGAAGGGGGATCATAAACATTGAGGTCAAAATCCCTTTCAAAGCTATTGCCGCAACCTTCCGAGGTAGTAGTGCCGGCAGTTATAGTTATTGGGTATACTCCCGCAGGCGTAAACATAGAAGTTGTCGGCAATTTATATCGCCAAACCTGCCGGGTGCCAATGAAATAGGTGGCATCAAGTATCAGTAAAGGATTGGGAGTGGTCACATTCGGGATCGGCGATGCCAACGGGAGACCATGAAAATCCCAATACAATGAACTTGGCTGGAATGGAAAAGTTACACTTAAATAAAACGGAGTCCCGGTACAGGCTACAGGATCAATAGAAATACTGTAAGGGTTGATCGGTGTTAGGAAATTATAAAGGTCACGGATATTGGTACCTGCATTGTAGCCATAAGATTCAGCATTTCCGAATCCGTATGCAATAGCATTAAAACCAGAATCGGATTGTATCTGGTGCACACCTGCCGTAACATTTTGTATAAGATATGAATAACCGGGATCCTGCGGGTGCACAATGAATAATGCCGGGCTAATAGCCAAACCATCAAGCGTAAACGAACTTATACCGCTACCGGTATTAGGAATGATCACATTAAAATAGTGTTGTGTAATATTAAAGTTCGGGGTAGCATTCCACGTAACTTTTGCTATGTTTTGTTCAACAGGACTTAAATAGATCACTTCAGGGTCACCCGGGTTTCCATTCCCGCAATTGTTCTGTGATGTGGTGTATTGTGCAACTATGATCGGCAGGTCTGATTCAATTTTTTGCTGAACATTCGTTGCCGGTATTTCGTAATAGAAATTATTTATTAAGGGAGTTGCAATGGGGAGCCCATTTACTGTCACCACTGTAAGTGGATCTGATACGCAAACCCTGTAAATATTATTCGTCATATTTCCTCCTGTATGAGAAGTAAGGTATTTTTTGCCCCACGCTGTTTTTGGAAATGACTGAACCATATAGTTGTCAGAAGAAGACCCATTGCCTACGCAATTGATCCCGATCCTGCCACTACCCGAAAAAACAGCGATCCTTTTGCAGGAGCCTGTTGCACTGGCTATACTTTTGATTTTAGAACCGGTCAGATCCACACCGGTATAAGTGCCCATTCCGCCTCCCGTCAACTGGCCCATTACATTAAAGATCTGTCCTTGTGTAAGATTTACAGTAAAAGGCACATTGGCCGCATGATTTATGGTTGTAGCGCTGGGAGTGATCTCAACCGTAGTGGTGCCGGTATCACAGGCAACTACATAAAACCAGCAGTTGGCATTATTGGTATTTGAAGTATTGGTATAATTGATCGAATAATATTCTTTACCCAAAGTATTGGTAGGAAATAAAATAGTGGCGCCCGATACATTGCTGTTATAGATATGTGCGTATGCTACGATCGGCTTGTCGCTTACAACATGAATCCCTTTGTTCTCAGGTCCTAAGGATTCTGCTCTTAATGAAGCATCCTGCACACCGAACTTAGGTATGGGAGCGGATGTTAGAACGGTTGGTAAGGGTCCGCTGGTTAAAGCTTGCGTATAACCAGTTCCCGGAATAGAGATCGTTATATTGGTCACCTGGTCGGTAGCAAAATATAAAACCATGTTTTGCGAACCGCCGCTACCACCATTGGTCATTTGCTCATGGTACCCATAACCTACCCAAAAGTCTTTACCCTTATTTGAAAAATCCTGTGAAAATGAAGTAGCCGCAAAGCCTGTCATTATAAAGAACAGTAAAAATTTCCTCATCGGAGTTGGTATAAATTAATTTATTCAGTTTGATGTCTTCTTTAGGATACTCAGAGTGGTAAGGCAGGCAAAATGCAGCCTGTAAAATAAGAAAGAAAATCCACATTTTTTGAACCGGCAGGAGTTTTCTTAAGCTTAACTATGAATCAGTCATTTTAGGGAGTAAGGGTATACAAACAAAAGAACCGCATAGAAATGCGGCTCTTGTTAAGAATCTTTCGATTCTGTAACCCCCAAAGAAAAC
>JBDTWL010000044.1:0-24932 GCA_040006715.1 Ferruginibacter sp.
TGGAATCGTGGCTGGTCAAAAGACCAGGCCACGGCAAATCATAGATCGTGGCTGGCAAAAAGACCAGGCCACGGCAGTACAACCAATATCCTCAACTGGCGCAAGTGTTCCAAAGAATCACAATTTGTAAAATAATTTTGCATTATTTTTAGAAAACAAAACATGGAGCAGCAACCAGTTAAACGGGCGTAACCGAAAAGCCAAACGAGTAGGGACAAATTAAAATTATATGGCAGGCAATACTGTTTCTTTACACAAGGTTATTAAAACAACTCCTGAAAAACTATATCGTGCATTCACCGAGGCAAATGCAATGGCAGCCTGGTTACCTCCTTATGGATTTCTATGTGTTGTACACAGCATGGAAGTGAAAGTAGGAGGAAGTTATAAGATGTCTTTTAGCAATTTCTCAACCGGCCATAGTCACTCTTTTGGTGGAAAATATTTGGAAATTCAGCCAAACAGTTTTCTAAAATATTCAGATAAATTTGACGACCCCAACCTTCCGGGAGAAATGATCACTTCGGTCTGGCTCAAAAAAGTAATTGGCGGAACAGACCTTAAAGTCACACAGGAAGGTATACCTGAAGTTATACCTGTTGAAATGTGTTATTTAGGCTGGCAGGATTCATTGGATAAATTGACAAGATTAGTTGAACCTGAAATTCCGGATGCTTAACGCCTGTACTGATTCATTTCCAACCTGGCTTTCCATTACCGGTAAAGCAATTGGATTTGTATACCAAATCAAGTAGTTTGTGCATCATTAAAACTTCACAGCATGAAACAAAAAGCCGACATATTCCTGGTCCTTTTCCTGCTCTTTATTCCCTTTTCGCTTTTTTCACAGCAGCAAAAAAAAGATAGCCCCGGAATTAAATATGGCGACAATTCCAAGGCTGGTAAATATCTCTCTACCCGCGGGATAAAAATGTATTATGAAATATATGGCAAAGGCCAACCATTACTGATGATCCATGGCAATGGCGGTTCAATTAAAAATTTTAAATACCAGCTCCCCTATTTCGAAAAATATTATAAAGTAATAGCAGTTGACAGCAGGGCACAGGGAAGATCGACCGACACGGGTGATTCTCTTAATTATGAAATGATGGCAGATGACTTCAATGCATTGCTTGATTCCTTGCATATTGATTCTGCTTATGTGATCGGCTGGAGCGATGGGGGCATTAATGGCTTATTGCTTTCGATCCGCCACCCGGGAAAAGTAAAAAAGCTTGCCATTACCGGGGCCAACCTTACCCCTGACCTTTCAGTACTGGATGCTTCGATCCCTGATTTCTTTACTCAATACAAAGCAATCATTAGTGCTCAAAAACAGGATGCAAATTCCAAAAATGCATACAAACTGCTTCACATGATGGAGATCGAACCTAACATACCGCTTTCAGACCTACACAAGATCAAATGCCCGGCACTTGTGATAGGCGGGGATCATGATGCTATAAAGCCAGTCCATACCCTCCAGATATATGAAAATATACCGCAGGCATATCTTTGGATCCTTCCCGCATCCGGGCATGGAACATTGCAACGGTATAAGGATGACTTCAACCGCACTGTCCATAATTTTTTTACACAACCATATAAAAAAATAACGTGGATGGATTTTGATGAATAAAAATCCTGATGTTGTTTTTCCTGCTATGTAAGTATGATACCTTTTTAAGTCCTGGTGCCACCGGCTCAATGACTAACGTATCCTTCCTTTACAGGATGCATATACCTGGTGAACACTCGCCGAATCTACAGCTCTATAGATTCGGTGATCTATGCTCCTATAACTCGAAGGTGAATGCTTCTTTTCAGCTTGTTGCCCGTCCGTAACATTCCCCCCTGTTGGCCGCTTAAGTATGATATTCTACATGGCTACATGAATGTATTGGTAAATATTGCAGCAGCAAGGCCCGGTGAATTCATTGTTATTAATTTCCGGCAGAAACTATACACCCTAATCATTCTTATTAAAACTTGTTTAACAGAATTATAATAATTAATTAATTATTTATTTTGAATATTATTCTGTTTTTACTTAATTTTACAGAATAAATGTATTTCTAACAATTAAAGGTAAGTACTATGGAAACAGATATCATTTTAGACAAGGTTGACCTCAGCATATTAAGGCTTATGCAGGAGAATGCACGCATCAGCAATGCAGACCTGGCTAGGGAACTGAACATGGCTCCTTCCGCTGTATTGGAACGGGTAAAAAAATTAGAACAGAAAAATGTGATCCTTCAATATACCACCCGCTTAAACCCGAACGTCTTACAACAAAAATTACTGGCCTTTATTTTTTTGAAAGTGAATGATGGCCTCGGATGCAGTACCACGGGAAATGAACTGGCAAAGATCCCCGAAGTACAGGAAGTTCACCAGACAGCCGGCGATGATTGCTTCCTGGTGAAGGTACGAATTGCCGATGCCGCCTCCCTCATAGAACTGATGCGGGAAAAATTCAGTAAGATAACAAGCATACTTTCCACACGTACCACGATCGTTTTGGAAACCGTGAAAGAACAACAACAATTGGTCATTCCTGAAAAATAATAAGATGCAAACTTTGAATAAAAAAAATGCTTCCCCATTAATGGTCATACTGGCCTTTGCCATTGTATACATTGTATGGGGCTCAACTTATTTCTTCATACAAATAGCGATCGTTAGCATGCCGCCCTTCCTGATGGGAGGCCTTCGTTTTTTGATCGCGGGTGTAATAATGCTGGTATGGACCAAAATGAGTGGCGAACGGATATTTGTACCAGAAGATATCAAACGTGCTTCTATCAGCGGCGTGCTGATGTTGTTCATAGGAACGGGCGCAGTTATATGGGTTGAACAATACCTGCCAAGTGCCATGGTGGCCATCATGGTATCTTCAGCACCGCTTTGGTTCATATTACTGGACAAACCCAGGTGGGCGCTGAATTTCAAAAGCAAAGCTATCATAGGCGGGCTGATTATGGGATTTATTGGGATCATATTTTTGTTCAGTGAAAATATCATCAGCTTATTTTCAACAACAGGTAAACTCCGTGACCTGGGTGGATTGATCATATTGATCATAGGTTCCATTGCATGGGCTGCCGGATCGCTTTATTCAAAATATAAACCAACCAGCGGTTCTGTTTCGGTGAATATCGCATGGCAAATGCTGGCTGCTGCTGCGGTATTCATTCCCGTTAGTTTTTTCCGGGGAGAGGTACAACAACTGGATTGGAACACGATCTCCATGGATGCATGGCTCTCATTACTCTACCTGGTTTTTTTCGGATCCATCGCGGCTTTCAGTGCTTATGTATGGCTGCTGCAGGTGAGGCCCGCAACACAGGTAAGCACGTATGCCTATGTGAACCCACTGGTGGCTGTTCTATTAGGTGTATTCTTTGCCAATGAGCATATTTCACTTTTACAGGTACTTGGGCTGCTAACCATCCTGGTTAGTGTGTTAATTATTAACCTCGTAAAATACAGGAATGACCATAAAGTTGTACAAAAAGAAAATTTTCGGCAAAGCTATTTGTAGAAGAGCCTTATAAAACATATGAACAGGCCATCCCCGGTTTAAAGCTAATTAATTGTTGGGTTGGTTCGTGAAGACATGCCCTGGTTCGTGAAGACAAAACCAGGGCATGAGCAGTTTTCTATAGCAGGTTCGTTAAGACACGAACCTGGCTTAAAATTATTTCGGATACTTTTCTACTAAATTGTTTACCGGGGGTATTGTACGCAGGAATTTATATATGGCCTTAATATCAAAATCTTCCATTTTAGCATACAAGGTCCAGGGCATAATGGAATTATTTCTCCCGGGATTTACCGAATAACCTAATGAATCCCTGTAGGTCTTAAATTTATCCAGGAACATGGCTTCTGTCCACTTTCCAATGCCTGTTGCAGAATCGGGGGTAATATTTGCTGTAGTAACTTTAAAGATCCCCAGGTCAAATAACCGCCCCCCGGCCATAAACTTAGGCATTACAAACTGGCCTTTATCCATTACCGTATGGCAATCCATACAAGCGGCATTATTTAAAAGATAACCACCATATTTAACCATGTCCGACACATCAGGCTTTTCGTTTTTATCCGGGGATGAACTTCGCAACGGCGGGTATGCCATTGAGACCGGCATCATTAGTTTTCTTTCAGGCACTTTATTATTATTGGGTTTTAATGTGCGTAAATAAGCAATAATGGAGTAAACATCGTCCTTGCTCATCTGGTTGTAATGCGGATAAGGCATGAGCGGGAAAAGTGTATCGCCATTCCTGCTGATACCTTTTGTAATGGCCCTTGCTATTTCTTCATCAGACCATTTTCCTATTCCATTTACCGTATCAGGCGTAATATTGCGGGCATAGATCACTCCCGGGATGCCAAGTTTCTCATTAAATTCTTCGCCACCCATACCTTCTGTTCCTGGAACTATTGGACCGGAGAACTGGCTAAAATTCCGTTGGCTGTGACAATCAACGCAGATCGAAACATGATTGGCAAGATATTTACCGTGCTCAACGGCTTTTTTAACTGAATCTTCATTACCTGCACTGCCGGTATTTGTGCGGCTTTCATTGGTAATACAGGAATAAAAAAAAGAAAGCAATACAAAAAAGCTAACCAGCCAGATTGATAAGCTCAGATAATTTCTTTTCATAATTGAAAGTTTAGTTTAATAATTACAGCATTGATAGCTTGTTTAAAATGATAATGCGATATTGGTTCTTGCAGACATGAACCAAGGCGCAGCGTCACAACAAGGCGCTGTAAAGAATGAAAAATAAATTTAAAAATGCAAGGGGGATATAAAAAATTGCCAGTTTCTCATTCAGGCGGGAATCCGCACATTAACTGAAGCTTTACCGCCATGAATTTCTCACTTATATGCGCCGGGAGAAAAATATGTCCCCTGTAACTCTTTATACAGAAAGTAAGCTAAAACAAAATAGGCAACGGCAATTATACCTGTGAATATCCAGGCGGCTTTGAAATTGTAAGGCAGGTCTCTTAGCAGGAATTTTCCCGGCTTCTTTGGATCATATAATACGGCCACTTGCTGGCCAGGAGAGAGCGTATTGCGTTTGGAATAAAAGCGTGTATAATTCTTCCTGACCATTTCATATCCCGCAATATAATTAATGGTAGCAACAAAATAACGGTTGCCCTTATGGCCAGTGCGCAGTTCTACGGCTTCCACGGTTCCGGTTGTGAGCGCTGCTTTTGCAATAAATTTTTTCATCAGCCATTGCTTCAGCCACACTATAAGCAGCGGAATAAACCCCAATATGATTATACCAACAGGGATCCAGGCCATGATGTGTAAAGTTTAAATTCGTATCCCTGGGAATTAGCGAGATGAACCGGGCAAGGTCATCTCATTCCAAAAAGCTTATCAATATCCCGTTCAGTAAAATTGATATAACCTTCCTTCGTACTGAACATCACTCCCCTTCCCGTTATCAGCAGGTAATGCTGGAGATTGACCATATCCTCCCCAAGTTTAAATGTTTTTGAATAATCTTTCTTCTTCCTGTTCTCATCCAGGAAAAAAGATTTTAGCAGTTCATACAATTTTCCAAAACTATTATCAGTATTCCTGAATTTTACGCCAAAATAATGTGGTTCCTCCTGCTTTTTAAAATCTTTCATGAACAGGAAATAAATAGTATCATTACCTGAAACACGGTACTCCATTTTTGCTTTCATTGAGCCAAGTGTTTTTAATTCCCCTATGACCGTCCATTCAGCAGGTTCCGCCATTGTTATTTGTGCTTTTGAAGTTGCCGTACACATACAGCATAAAAAAAGAATGGTCATTCTGATCATCATCAGGTTGGTTTTATTTTATATCATAACATTTCTTAGAATACCTTGTAACTTCATTAAAGTTAATAATATAATCAGTAAGATCACCTGGCGTAAAAGGTGTGATTTATGGCATGATCAACCTTATTCGTGCCCCGGAACAAATGTTAATACACATCTTCAATGATCATTTGCTCCTTATTAAAAACAAAGCGATCACCTGCAACTTTATTGAATAATAATTTTGCTACCGGTGCACCCGGTGATAAAAAATAAATATCCTTCTGCTCAAATGATATCTTACCAAGCCCTGCTGCAATAAAAAAAGAAATTTCTTTGCATACAACTACACTCCCCTGAGCAACTGAATTATTTAAGGTCTCATGATCAACACCGAGTAAAGCAGCTAATTCCCGGTTGTTGGCCCCAAGTTGCTTTGCATGCATATCTTTTTCCAGTTGGCTCATGGAACGGGCGGTTTCATACTTATCCCCGGCACTGCTTTTTTCTTCACTATTGGCAGATGCCTGGGCATTTTCCATTGATAGCTTTGCTTCTGCTATCCGTTGCCTGATGATGCCAACAGCATGCCTGTGAAGCCCTTTTTTATATTTTATTTTTTCTGCCGCTGTCATTAGAGTAACATGAACGCTTAACCGGGGAAACCAATTCTTGCCAAAATATTTTTAAACCGAGGATCCTCTCTCAAAAGAACCGGCACCAGCCTTTCATATTTCAGCATCAGTAATATCGGGTCACGCTCCTCAAATGCTTTTTCCAGGTAAGCTATGGCTTCATCCAGGTTGCCGAGGTATGCAGCAGATATGCCTGTAAATGTTTTGGCAATATATTCCGTTGCCGATCTTTCCTTTAATTCATCCATTAACTTACCCGCTGCCGTGGAATCCCCGCTTATACAAAGTATCCAGATGAGTTCATTGATGATAAAATGGTGCCTGTTTGAAAATTTCATAGCGGATTCACAGGAAAAAATAGCGTCTGTGTATTGCTGTAAGGCCATCTGTATCCTTCCTGCATTTGCATAACATAAAAAAGAATTGGCATCGAGTTCGATCCCGGTCTTACAAACCGCCAGTGCGTCATTGAACTTGCCTGCACTATAAAGCATCAGCGAATGGTTCGCATAACAAAGAGAGCTGAGCGGTTCGAGTTCAATAGCTGTTTCACCTTGCTTTTCTGCTTCCCCAAAATCGCCTTCCACGCAGGTTAAATAATTCCACCCATACCTGAAATGCCCTTCGGCATATCTTGGATTGAGTTCAATGGACCGGAGGAAATTCTTCCTCCCTTTTTCCCAATCCCATTCATAACAAGTATAATAATAGCCCAGGCAACAATAAGATTCAGAAAGCGTAGGGTCAAGTTCCAACGCACGTTCTGCCGATCGACGTGCTATGGTCATAACTTTTTCGGGATGCATAAAACCATAGGTTGCGATCAATAGATTTGCATCTGCATAAGCAGAATGAGCCAATGCAAAACCAGGATCCAGCTCAATGGCTTTTTGAAAAAAATGAATGCCTGTTATCAATGATGGCCCCCGCCTCATGGTATAAAAGCGCCCTTTTAAATATAATTCGTATGCCGCTGTATTTTGCGTATAACTTTTGGTTATAAGGTCGCGGTCATTCTCCTGCAGTATCACGCGCAATTTTTCCGTTGTAGTTAATGCGATCTCATCCTGTATGGCAAATACATCATGTATTTCCCTGTCATACTTTTCTGACCAAAGATGATAGCCATCTTCCACATTGATCAGCTGTACAGTGATGCGGAGTTTATTCCCCTGTTTACGAACACTGCCTTCCAGTATCGTATTTACATTTAGCATTTTACCGATCTCACGCAGGTCTGTATTTTTTCCCTTGAATTGAAAGGAAGAAGTACGGCCCGCTACATTCAGTTCTTTTACATGTGCCAGCGAGTTGATGATCTCCTCGGTCATGCCATCACTGAAATATTCCTGCTCAGGATCATTGCTCATATTTACAAATGGAAGTACCGCGATGGATTTTATATGCTTTTGTTGCCTGAACTTTCCTGTCAATTCATCCCGTGTTGGAACGGGTAAATTATTTGTAGCCAATGCAAATATCTCCATTGGCTCATTTACATTTTTAAAATCAAAACTCCCCAGGGAACTGAACTTAAATTCCGGTTTGTTCTTAACCTGCTGCTGAACGGTTCCGGAAAGCAAAACAGTACCGGGTATTCCCATGCTTTCAATACGGGAGGTTATGTTGACGCAATCACCAAAAATATTTCCTTCCTTGTAAATGATATCTCCCAAATGAATGCCGATGCGTACCGGCACTGTAGGTTCTTCCCGCAGATCCTGCTGCAAAGCACCTGCACAGCTCAATGCATCGGCTGAATTATTAAAAATAACAAGACCTCCATCCCCGAAATACTGGATGAGTTCACCGTTGAATTGTTTCACCCGCTGGTTCAACGCATCTTTATAGCAATTGAGGTATATCAATGCCTGTGATTCATCATGTTGCATCATAGCAGTATACCCTACAATATCGGTGAACATGATAACAGCAAGTTGGCGTGATGCAGGCATTGATTGATCGGCTTTTAAAAGGAAATTACTACTATTTTGTGTAAGATGAACCTATGTACTGTTCGCCCCGGCTTGAATTTTGTGGTTCTTTTATAACAAGATCAGTTAATTTTGCGTTAGGAAAGAGGTGAATCCGTGCTTTTCCTATAAACAGCATAAATAGTACGGCCCGTGGGAAGCATCTTTCCCGGAGTTGATTGAATAAATAAATCCACTACTGTATGAAACAATTGATCATTGCTATCATCCTCCTTCAAAGCATTCCTTGCTTTTCGCAAAATGATTATGACTCACTACGAAAATACAGCTATTATATAGTTGGAACTTATGAAAATTGGGATTCTGACAGCCTGGTTTCCACTGCAAAAATTACGGGTACAGGTTATTTTATACGTAATGAAGGCAAAACATTTTTTATCACTGCCAAACATGTTTTGGCAGGTACGGATGAATTGTGTCGAAAAGTTATCCCTGATGACGACCAGGGATTAATGACCATTTCCCTGGTAAATGATTCAGGCATCATTCAACAGGAAGTGATCAATTTAAATGTCAAAAAAATCAGGGATACTGCCGCCTGCAATTATTTACAAAATTCCCCTGATATCATTGCATATGAAATATTTAACCCGGGTAATTATAAAATCTATTCCATTGAGAACTTCATACCTGCCTATTTACCCAAGGACAGGGGTAAAATAATAACATTTGGATACCGTGACTCATTAGATATAGCAAATGGCTCACTCATAAGCAGGGAATCTATACCTATTGTAACCAATCACTATGGATTTTATAACAACTATAAATTCTACCGCGGAAAAGAGAACGGGGTTGATTCGATCAATTATCTTGTTGAACTGAAGGATTCCTTATTCTCCATACAGGAATTAAAAGGGCATTCAGGCTCCCCTGCTTTCATAAAAGACAACAAACGTAACAGGTTCATTTTTTTAGGAACTCTGGTAGGTATGAGTTATGTTAACAACAACCTCTCATTTGTAAAACCTTCTTTTATTAAAAAGATATTTTATCCCGGTCACAGGAAACAACCGCAATCATCGGGATCAATAAAACTACTTTCCCAACTGCTGTCTTAGCAGTTACCGGCTTATTGTAAAAATAATTTTGTTGTATCATGCAGCTGGCCGTTGTTTACAGCCAATATTTTTTAAAAGAACTAGGTGATCCAGGCTTACAAGTGGGGTATATTTTGCTGTTGAATTGAACAGGGGTCATGTACAGGAAACATGATTGGAGAGCAAGTCTTTTCTTCCTTTCCAACTTACGGTATGGTTATTGGGTAATAACCTGTACAGTAAAACAATCATATGAACAATCAAAAGCAATTCGGAGTCTGGATGGATACCCACCATGCCACAGTAGTAGGAAATTCAAATACTGAAGAAGGGCCCTTTGTGGTCCTTGCTCATGTTAAAGGAGGAGAAGTTTCCGGAAATTCAAATGAAAAGAATTCCAATAACCAGGAAAAAACAGTGCAGGCAAAGTTTTTTAAAGAGATCATGTCACATATGCAAAATGCTACTAATGTACATGTAACCGGGACGGGACAGGCCCAGGAGCAATTCATCCATTACCTGGCAGAAACGCCCCAATTCAAAAACAGCAGAACGGAAGAATCTACCTCAAATAAAATGAGTGATGAAAAACTCATTGAATTTATCAGTGGCAAATTTTAATGACTTAATTACAGCAAAGCCTAAAGATAGCCCGGGTATTTTAACCCGGGCTATCTTCTTTGTATTCAAGTGTGATCCCCAATTTAAGTTTACATCCAAAATAAGGGATCGTAATAGCTAAGCGTGTACATTTGATCATGATACAGAAATTGATAACCTGAAAGATCATGAAAGAAAAAAGACCGGGCAAATTACTTATCAGGAATATGGTTTGTCAAAGATGCATTTTGTCTGTGGGATCTATTATGACAAAGTTTAAGGTGGCGGCCACTAAAATATCAATGGGTGAAGTTGAACTCAGTTCTTCATTGAGCGAAAGCAAATTAAAAAAAGTGGAAGCAGCATTGAAAGAACTGGGTTTTGAAATAATTGAAACCAAGCTAAACAAGATAGTAGAGGACATTAAGAAGATCATCCTGGAATATATTGCAGACCTTTCGGGTGAAAAGAATATCAAACTCTCTTCATTGATCACCGATAAGATACATTATGAATACAGTTACATCAGCGATATCTTTTCATCCATTGAAGGGATCACCATTGAGCAGTTCTTTATCCGGCAAAGAATAGAGAAGGTAAAGGAACTGCTTGTCTACGAAGAATCATCACTCACAGAGATCTCATACCAGGCAGGATTCAGCAGTGTGCACCATCTTTCTGCCCAATTTAAAAAAGTAACCGGCCTCACTCCTTCTCATTTTAAAAAACTCGGAGCAGCAAAGCGAAAATCCATCGACAGGCTTTAAACCAAAAATTATATACATCTTTCCCTCAATAGCATACAGCACGAAGCCGCTTGCCGTGGTAGTTTTGTGTTGTCAATTAATTAATAACATTTAAAACGAAAATCATGAAAGCAACGATCAAAGCATCTGACAACAGCAATGCAAATTGTTCCTGCAATATTTGTCTTTGCGGACCAAATTGCGCCTGTGGAACAACCGGTAAGTAAAACAACGGGAGGTGAAAGCCTCCCCTTTTTCAAAATCTATGATCAACAACGTGTAAACAAATAAGTTCTTTATATTTCTATTTTATTGTGCCCGGCTTCCATCAGCATATACTTCCAGTAATGCCTGCACATTGTCTTTGAATGAACCCGATGCCTCATCAAAAAAAAGGTCCTTATTTTTTTTAGATGCTTTATTGTCTACAGATCTTTTTATGACCAGTTTTATTGCATCAATCTCATCAAAAAAAATATTTGTATTTTTTTCATACCACCCATTCTCAGCTTCGATCTTTTTTAACAGGTCTTCATATTCAGCTAACAGCTGGTAAATATCTTTTACATTATCAGGGGAATGTCTCCTGGGAATCCTGTCAAATAAAAGGTTTAGTGCTGTTGTTGTTGGATTCATTATTTTAAAATATACGATCCGTGATCCCGGACCTGCTTTAATGCCATGAAAAATACCGGTAATATCTGAGCACACAAAATAAATATGCCCTGGCCCGGAAGACAACTAGTGAACATTGTTCAAGTTCTTAACAAATTCTGGTTTTAATATCGGACATTTAAGGACAAAAATTTACGCTGCTATGCCAAAGCGTTTTGAATACAGCCGGTATATAAGAAAACTGGCTACAAGGCTACCTGTTCTTAATTACCTGATCTTGCAGATCAGTCTTTGGGTAATTGCTTACCTGTTCCTGTCTGTGTTAACGGATCTTGTGTTGCTCACAGCAGGGCCGATGCTTCATGCAACAATCAATTTCCGGGCCGGTCTCTTCATTGCTTTATTCTTTGGTTTTTTTAATGGGCTGGCAGCGGGTTATGCAAGTTGGATCTTTGAAAAAAGATTTTACAACAAGGCCCTGTGGCTCATTATCCTTGGCAAGGCAATTATATCCTTTATTGTTTTTGTGCTATTGATCAGCATAGTGAGGTCTGTTATTTTTCCATATTTACAGGAAAGATATTTTGATGCTGCCACCCCTCCTGTTCTCCAGCAATCATGGGATGCATTTTTTTACCTGCTCCTCCTGTATAATATATTTATCGGGCTGCTCATTAGTTTTATCAACCAGGTAAATAAAAAATACGGGCCGGGCGTTTTATTCCCGTTGCTGCTCGGTAAATACCGCAAGCCAAAAGAAGAAGAAAGGATCATCCTTTTTATGGACCTCAAATCCTCGACCACTATTGCCGAAACGATGGAGAACCTAAGGTACAGTGCCTTTATACGCGACAGCTTTATGGATATCAATGCCGTGCTATCCACTTTCAATGCCCAGATCTACCAATATATAGGTGATGAGATCGTGATCAGCTGGACGATCGAAGAAGGTTTGAAAGGGCTTTCCTGTATCAAATTCTTCTTTGCCTGCCAGGAAAAATTCAAGGCAAGATCCGGCCATTACATTGATCAATACGGGCAAGTGCCTGAATTCAAAGCAGGCCTTCACATGGGAAAAATAGTTGTAGTGGAGATCGGGTACATCAAAAGGGATATTGCTTACCATGGAGATACTATGAATACCGCGGCAAGGATCCAAAGTGTTTGTAATGATTATAATAAAAACTTTTTAGCATCTGTACATGTATTGGCAAATACCGGGATAGCGAAATATTATAAAACTGAATCAATAGGGCTCGTCGAATTAAAAGGGAAGAATAACCCGATCGAGATCACCAGTATCAGCAGGCTGGCCGGTATTTAGGAAACGACCTTTTGCTTATTAAGAACATGCTCGATCTTTTTTATTACCGTATTTATTTCAAAGGGCTTTTCGAGGTAATCGTCTGCAAGGTATTCTTCATAATTAGCCAGCAGGTCGTGGTTGCCGGAGCAAATGATGACAGGGACTTTTTTTGTTTCCGGGTTGCTTTTGATCTCCATACAGATTTCCCTTCCATCCTCACCAATTAAATTTACATCGAGGATGATAAGGGATGGAGTGAATTTTGCCAATTGATTAAATATCCCCTTCTTATAATAAGTGGTAACACAATCATAACCTCTTTTGTGAAGCAACCAGTTAAATACAGTTAACATGTCGGGTGAATCATCAACTATTAAAATTTTGGACATGATACTTTTTTTTGGTTAGCAATAAAAAATAAAATGCAATCCCTATGCCATCCATTTATACCCGCGAACCAGTACCCCTTGTTGTTTCCACGCCCCGTCCTGGGGCAGCATGTATAATTATTTTCCCTGCATAGCCGCTACTGAAAAGAATTGGACAATGCCCTGTCAATAATTTTGCCGCATTTAAAAAGAAAATAATATTTTGCAACAGTTTAAATTCATAAACTAAAGCGCCCAAGGCTTAAAACTATAATATGAAATATTTTCAAATTGCAATGTTTACCTGCTTTTCCCTGCTACTGATGACCGGTTGTACAAAAAATGAGAGCACTGATGTAGATACTACAGCCAACAATAATTCGATCAGATCGATCAGCGCCGGGAGTTATAATTCATTGGTAATAAAAACAGACAATACCGCATGGGGCATGGGAGATCCGCCGACAGGCGTTAATATGAGTATTCCGTTCTCCCAGGTTGCAGACAATGCAAAAGCAGTATGTGCAGCAGATGGGGCTTATTCCCTTATCCTTAAAAATGATGGAACGGTTTGGGCCAAAGGAATTCATCATGAGGGACAATTTGGTAATGGAGATACAATTACCGTTAACCAGTATATTCAAATAGCAACCAACGTACAAGCCATTAGTGGTAGCTGGCATCATGCCATGATATTGAAGAACGATGGCACGGCATGGGCAACAGGTGATAATACATTTGGCGGGTTGGGTACCAGCAATAATATTTCTACCAATCAATTTCTTCAGGTAGCATCAAATGTAAAAGCAGTAACTGCTTCTTATGATTATTCATTTATTATAAAGAATGATAACAGCCTTTGGGTCACCGGCCTCAACTCTGACGGGCAATTGGGAGATGGGACAAATTCAGATCACAACCAGTTCATCCAGGTAACAACAAACGTGCAATCGGTAAGTGCATTTTACAATCACTCCCTTATATTAAAAAATGACAATACAGTATGGGCTACCGGATTTAATGCTTACGGTCAATTGGGTACGGGAAATGATATTTCAGTTAACCAATTCCAACAAGTGGCTTCTAATGTAAAAGCGATCGCTGCGGGAGCCAACAATTCATTTATTTTGAAAACCGATGGTTCGGTATGGGCCACGGGTTATAATAACGACGGGCAATTGGGAGACGGGACAAGTACAGATAAGCAGGGTTTTGTAATGGTGGCAACTGAAGCACAGCAGGTGAGCCCGGGATTATTTTACACGCTTATATTAAGAAATGATGGACGTGTTTGGGCTTCCGGCAATTCGGGGGGTATGGCGGATGGTAATAGCTTTGTATTGCTTCCATTTCAATAAGATGTTTATTCTGTCATCCTTGGTTTAAATACGGGAAGCCAGGGCTTTTCTTCCAAATCTGACCCCGGAAATTTACCGACTATATTTTTTGTACATTCCATCCATTATCACCATAAAAATTCTCAACAGGGTTGGATTCTCTTACACATATTGCACTGGGTGCCTGCATGGGCCAGGCATTTGCAGGCCGCACGGTTGGAAAAAAAGCCATGCTTTGGGGAATCTTAGCCCAAAGCATCCCTGATATTGATTTCATTGCCACAACCTGGCTTGATACAACAAGTAATTTATTGGCTCACCGGGGTTTCACGCATTCAATATTGTTTGCCCTTTTGATGACGTTCTTGCTTACGGTACTGGCTGAACGCTGGCACAGGCCCCATAATATCAGTTTGATGCGATGGGGCCTGTTCTTTGGATCCGTTATCCTGACACATATATTCCTGGATGCCTTCAATAATTATGGAGTAGGCTGGTTTGAGCCTTTCAGCCATTACCGTATTTCTTTCAATACGATCTATGTAGCCGATCCGTTCTTCTCCTTGGGGCCTGTTCTTGCTTTACTCATGTTGTTGCTTTTAAAACAAGAAAATAAATGGAGGTCATTTTGGTGGAAATTCGGTTTGTGCACCGGTTTCCTGTACCTCGGTTATTGTATTGTCAATAAAACGATCATCAATAAAGATGTAAAACATTCCCTGGTTCAGCAGCACATTCACTATACAAGGTATTTTACTACTCCTGCCCCATTGCAAAACTGGCTATGGTTTGTAGTGGCAGGGAATGACAGTGGTTATTATGTTGGTTATGTTTCTGTCTTTGATAACAAAGGTCCGCTACAGCTAACTTATTTCCCACGCAATGAGTACCTCCTCAAAAACATGCATACAGAAAAAAGGATCAGGCAGCTTCAAAGATTTTCACAGGGGTTCTATACGATCGAAAGAAACAAGGATACGCTGTTATTCAATGATCTTCGTTTTGGGCAGATCATCGGCTGGCAGGATCCTCATGAAGGATTTGCCTTTCATTATTACCTGGAGCCTGACATTGACAATACCCTTGTTACACAAAGAGGGCGTTTCGCAAAATGGGATCGGCAGGTCTTCAGTTCATTACTGAACCGGGTAAAGGGCAAATGATTGCGGTTATTAAAGTGAAGGTGAGAACAAGCGGGCCAGCTTTTCCGGGAACTGCGTATAGGCTGAACGTTTATACCACTGCTCAGGGTCTAATTTTTCTGCAGATTTGAGATCTTCAAAAAACACTTCACGCATTTTTCCGGATAATGCATTGTCATATACCAGGGCATTCACTTCAAAATTCAATTCAAAACTTCGGTGATCCATGTTGGCCGTTCCGATCATGGCAAGCTTTCCATCCGTGACCAGTGTTTTAGCGTGAACGAATCCCTTCCGGTAAACATACACTTCCACACCAGCCTGCAACAGTTCATTGTAATTTGCTTTTGAAGCGCCATTTACAAGCCGGGAATCGCATTTGCCCGGAACCAGTAATTTTACAGAAAGGCCGCTTAAAGCAGCAATTCTGAGTGCATCCAGGATACTGTCGCCCGGGATAAAATAAGGCGTTGTGATGAGTATCTCTGTTTTTGCCAGGTAGATCGCCTGCAATACCGCAAATAGCACGGAAGGTTGTGCCGAATCGGGGCCACTGGATACAACCTGTAAATAGGCATTGCCGTTAGCAGCCAGCCGTGGCTCAAAATATACATCCCCCGGCTTCAGTTTGCCCGGGCAGCAAAAGTTCCAGTCTGTAATAAAAAGATACTGCAGGTAATAAACCCCGGGGCCGTCAATACGAAGATGCGTATCACGCCAGAATAATTGTCCTTTTTTATTATTGATATACTTATCGCTCACATTGATCCCGCCAACAAAGCCCGTCTCGCCATCAATGACCACAATCTTTCGGTGGTTGCGGTAATTGATGCGGTTCGCCAGTAAATAAAAATGCACTTTATGAAATGGCTGTATTTCCACACCGGCAGCCCGCATCTTTCTTTCGATCTTCTTTTTGATAGAAGGGCTCCCAAAATCATCATAAATAAATCTTACCAGTACCCCCTGCTCTGCTTTTTTGATAAGCAATTCAATGATCGCAGACCCGATCTCATCCTGCTCAAAAATGTAATACTCAATGTGTATATGATGTTTTGCTTTCTCCATTGCAGCCATTAATTCAGGGAATTTTTCTTCGCCATTCAATAATAACTTTACTTCATTATTTCCTGTTAAAGGGCTTTGAAGGTCTTTTAATAACATGGACGAAAGCTCCCCATAATCATCCTGCAACAGGTCTTCCTCATTTAGTGCCACTTTCTCAAAATGCGATACCTTTTGTTTTAATTCTACGAGCATCTCTTCATCAGCACACATTTTTTTAGTGTATAATTTTTTCCTCCAGTAATTGATGCCAAATGCCAGGTAAAAGAGAATGCCGATAACGGGAATAAAAATGCAGAGGAGCAGGTAAGCAATGGTTTTTGTGCTGCTATGGGTCTCATAAATGATGCGCAGGCAAACCAGGATCAGTATAATCATGTAAATAACAGATCCAATTAGTACCCAAATCATACTATATTATTTTTATGAGGGCATTTGTAGCTGCCGTATCTAAAGCTAACCATCATTCCGGTATCATTCAAAATAATTTTGACTCATGTACGTGGCATTGATCATTCTCCCTTCTACTATAAATTAACTATATTAAGTGAGCGATTAAAAAACTAATTTGGCCCCTTATAATATCTCCTCACTAATAATAATTTCTTATGAACCGGTACTGTTTTTCTATGATACTGCTTTTGCTTTGTTCTTCCCAGTTGAGCGCCCAGCAGGTATCCCAAAAAATACTCAGGTCAAAATGGGTAAAGATCATGTCCAATGATTCATCTTATAATTACCTGGAAGCAGAAAAAGAATTTGAGGGTTTTTATACCGATTTCCTTGCTGAAAAGAAGAAAGAACAACGCAAACAACGGAACAGGTCTTCCGCCGGGGAAGATCATATGGAAAGCCCTGCTGAATTATTAGTGGCGCAATATTTAAGATGGTCCATCGCTATCAGGCCCTTTGTAAAAGCAGACGGTTCAATTATGTCATTAAGCGACAGGTTGGCTATAATCAATAACAATAAAAGAAACTAATCACCGTAATTTGGTAACGGTGCTTTATACCTGCACTGTATTCATTTAACACGTTTTTTATGAAAAAAATATATTCCATAACAATATTGATCACCTGCCTGGCCCTTTTGGACCTCCGCGAAGGATTCGCACAATCTTTATCGCGGATCGGTAACAGCAATTTCCCGATCAATGACAATACAAGTGCTGCACCCGTTTCCGCTATTAACAGTGGTTGGCAGATCAATGGCATTGGCAAGATAATTACAATTGTTCCGCATCCCTCTGTGGCTACTACTTTATTTGCCTGTACTGGTTCAGGGGGTATATTTATTACAACCAATAGCGGCACCAGCTGGTCTCCGGTAAGCGGTAGTTTCCTGCCAGGAGTACAATTGGGTTGTATAGCCATTGACCCCGGTAATCCAAATACCATGTATGCAGGAACTGGTGAACCCAGTTATGCCCAAACATACGGCTGGGGAGGATATGGTACTTTCAAATCAACAGATGCCGGCGCAAACTGGACACAAATGAATACCGGCATGGGTAATAAAGTTGTACTGGACCTGCTTATTAACCCTGCCAATACACAGGAATTGGTAGCTGCCACAAATGATGGGATCTATAAAAGCATCAATGGGGGAACCAGTTGGTCTGTGGCAATGTCTTCTGCAGGCTCTTGGATACAACAGGTGCTTAGGCAAAGTGCAGGAATGATCCTTGTAGCGGTTGGGGGTAAACGATTTTACCGGTCAACCGATTTTGGGAATACATGGAGTACTACAGACCTTGATCCGGCCTTTTCATCAACTTTTGCCAACGGGCGTGTAGCAGTAGCTGCAAGCAACAGCAATATTGTTTATGCGGGGTGGGTTAATAATACATTCTCCAATGCAAATAATATATCCCTTTATTATTCTACCGATGGCGGTGTTAGCTTTACTAAAAAATATGCATTCACCGATCCTGTAAAACTGATCTCTTATGATGGTGTGAGTTCTACAGGTTATGGATGGGCCAATTTTATCCTGACCATTTCCAAAACTGATCCAAATACGATCTATTCAGGTGGGCATCTTATTTTTAAATCAACAAACAATGGAGTGAACTGGACCTTAAAAACGCCCAACTGGTATTGTTGTATCCACACTGATATACGACAACTGATCTATGACCCCAATAATATCAGCCGTTTTCTTGCCTCAACAGATGGAGGTGTTTTTGCTTCAACAGATGACGCCGTCAGCTGGGCACAGGTCAGTAACGGGCTTTCCTGCAATCAATATATGTCAATGGGGCAAAGCAATCTTGACCCGAATTTTGTTGTGGGAGGATTACAGGACAATGGTATAATTTATAACAATGAAGATGGGAATTATCATACTTATACAGGAGGTGATCTGTACGATCATATGACCTGCGATTATACGAACAGCTATAACGTTTATACCAGGAATAGTGGCGGAAAAGTATTTAATCCTTATGATAGGTCGGCCGTAGCAAACCTCAATCTTCCTGGCGATATTACCTCAGGCGCAGCTAACAGGCAAAGTTTTTTCCTAAGCCCGATCGATCCTACTATTGCTTTTGGCTGGGGCACAAATGTATGGCGAAGCAGTAATGTAAATAGTTATGATCTTTCAACAGGCACGTCCAGCGTGTCGTGGACCCAGATATCATCATTTGCTGTCAGCATCCTGGATGTAAAAATTTCACCTGCCAGCAATAATGTTGTATATGCTTTGGGCAATAACGCTACCGTGTACAAGTCCGTTAATGCAACATCGGTTTCACCCGGCTTTACTCCCATCGCACTGCCTGCGGGTGCGTCCACGAGTATAGAGGGTTCGTTAACGGTGTCAGCGCTAAATCCAAATGTCCTGTATGCATCTGCAAACAATACAGTGTACCGGAGCTGTAATGCGGGGGCAACTTGGACAAATTATACAGCAACAGGTTTACCCGCGATCAATTTTGATAAGCTATTCGTCGATCCCTACAGTAGCATAGAGGGAGTTTACCTTGTAACAACACTGGGTATTTACTACCGGGACCTCACAATGAATACCTGGATGACAGTAAACCCCCAGGTACCTACGCAACAACAAAACAGTGGCGCCAGTTATGGAGGCCTTATCAATGGTGCAAGCTTATACAAAGGATCGGGCTCATCCAATTCTCATGTCAGTTTTGCAACCTGGGGAAGCGGTATCTGGAAAGCCGGTTTTTATTCCCAGCTCAATAATCCACTCCCTACAGGATGGAGCAATACAGATATTGGCTCACCGTCCTTAGCCGGAAGCGGGTTCTATGATAATACCAAGCTTACATTTAATGTAAAAGGCGCAGGCAGCGGTATCAATAACAGCATTTCCGATCAATTTAATTTTACAAAGGCAACTGTTTCCGGCAATAGTGGTGATATCATTGCAAAAATTTACAGTGTTGCTGAAACCGACCCGGTAAGTGGATTATCCAAAACAGGTGTAATGCTGCGGGCTTCGGCAAATGCAAATGCGCCATATGCCATGATCGCATTAACGGGGCATGCAGGCGCAGTGTTTCAATATAGGGTAAACGCAGGGGATGTTGCAACTGTTATAACCACATCTCCGGCACCCACGGATGCTTATCCCTATTGGGTGAAGTTGAACAAGAACAGCAGCAATGTTATTACGGCTTTTATTTCACCTGACGGTAATACCTGGACGCAGGTTGGACAGGCAACGGTATTATTGGGAACAAGTTTTTTAGCCGGAATTGCCAATACTTCGAATAATACTGCGGTATTGAATAATGCTGCAGTTAATAATGTAACATTAGTAAGCTTTGTAATTCCCATACAGAATATAGTATTGAATGCAGTCCTGAAAGAAAAAAATAAAGTAGCCTTATCATGGAGTTTTGATACCAATGACAGGAATGACCTGGCCAATATCGAAAGATCTATAGATGGAGTGAATTTTATTTCCATATTTCAGAAAACCTATATTAATAGTAATAGTTCACAACAAAGCTTTCATGATGCACTGGTTGATGAAACAGCATTCAAAGGGAAAAATTATTACAGGCTGAAAATAACAGGCCAGGATGGACAAAATAAATTTTCCAATATACAACAGGTTAGCATTGACCAGGATTTTTCCATAACAATAGAACCCAACCCCGTTAAGAATAACAGTGAATTGAAGGTCATTGTTTCAGGCGGCCCGGCTTCAAAGATCATTTTGAATATCTATGACCTTGCAGGAAGGGTCTTACAATCAGAAACATTTACCAATGCAGGCATAAATAAGATACAGCTTAAAACGATGAGCGCAGGAACCTACCTGTATAAATTAATTTATGAGCACAAGGCCATACCGGGAAAAATAATGATAACAGGAAATTAGTGCGTAATTAAGGGATTCAATAAGGGGCCGGATAAAACGTATTGCATCCTTTCCTATATTTGTGAAGTAATTCACCAAATAAAAAGGAGGTATTATGTCTGCAGATAATACATATACACTTCCGGTTGTTGTTAAATAACCGCGTGTATACAAGATCTGGAACACGAAAGTGTTTGAGCGGCCCCAGCGGCCGCTTTTTATTTTGAACTAACTCCTTCGCAAACAACAATTTACTTCCTCCTTATTTTAAATGGAATTTTAATCCTAAAAAATCTGATTAGAATATTTACTTTTGAATAATAGCCCATGCAACTACTCCTCTTTTCGAAATAAACTTACAACGATTTACAAGAAAATATCTTTTGGTGCATTTGAAGAAGATGCTGTTCCGCAATAACTAAATAACGAATATAATTTTAGCAATAACATTGTATTACATCATTCATAATTAACTTTTATAAAATGAAACTCCTAAAAGTTGTAGTGTTCACAATGGGGCTAATGAGCCCGGCAATCTCACTATGCCAAAATTTTTTAAGCACAAACAACAATAATGTACTAATAGCATCGAATAACTGTGGTCAAGTTATTGATGGCAGTTGCATTTGCAATAACGGCAGCTGGCCTGGCAGTATTGGCACACCCTTTCAATGGACAAATTATAATGAGGGAAGGAATATTCCTTATGATCATATTAATTACAGCAGGATTTTTGGATTGTCGGGTACTGTCGTGGATACTTCCACGGCAGGAACTGATTTTCCTTTGTCACATGTCTTCGGCTATGATCCCCAAAACAACAATAAACTTTTTAAAGATTGGGAATCATTTATTGTGGTTGATCCTCCATTTACAAATTTATTGACTAAAGATAATAATCCCAGCATGGTAGATAAGGATGGTAATCCTATAAAAGGAGAATATCAGGATGCAATAAGAAATGCTTTGAATTTTCATGGTTTAGAAACGATAGGATCTGGTGTAATGGGACTTGAGTTCGAATCCGGCTTAATACCGGATGTGTATCGATCCGGGATTGGAGATAGAATAGCAGTTTTTGGAGATTTAATTCTTGACTGTGGACATGATTATCATTCAGAAATTCATCCGCCACTTATGCTTGTGAATGCAAAGGGATTTGATAAAGTCAAGTTTCAAAACCCATTCAATCAAAATCAAAAAATTCCAACGTCCATAAAAGATATTACGTTTACCACGGTTATTTCTCGCCCATATCATGTTAATCAACTTTATAATGGTGGGTTAACTTTTCTTGGTGCAACTACTGAAGAATTACTTAAAGCTACAGCTGTTGCTCAGGGGGCGGGCTGGCTTTTTGGATTCCAGGCGCCTTTATACCATTTAACAATAAATCCCGATATATTAGAAAAACCATTTAATGGTATACAGTTGATGACTTTTGATGTATTCCCGCAGAAGCCTAACGCTTCCGGTGATGTATTATGGGCGGAATATCATTTTACTGTTCGAAATGGTGTTACAGTTTCTGTAGTAAATTTTACTGATCATATTAAAGTAATTGTTTCCATGAATGATGTCGTTTATAATTCTTCAAATAAATTGTTGAAAAAACATGAAAGAAATATTGATGAAAATGAATTTAATGCCATGGGTTATGGTACCTGGTATACCGGAGCGATATTAAGTGCTAAAATTATTCCTGGGGTATCCCCGATACTTGCACAGGGAATAAAAACAATTGCATATGAAAGCCCTAACCCCTCATCTAATTCCGATTCCAATATCTTTCCTTCAAGTTCGCGTCCAAATACCTTTTGCGACATATCTGATGAACAGCCTTATCCGATTTATGGATGGATGACTGTTGGCTGGAAGAAAAGAATTATTAGAGAATTTACTGGATATATAAGTCCGTGCGACAGAAAATATAATCCAAAAACAACATTACGCCCAATAATTATTGAGCCAAAAGGGGGCAACTCAGAATTTAGTGCGGGGGAAACAAAAACTTTTGTTATTACCAATAATAATAATGAGGAAGTAAATATCAAAAAAATAATGATTACCGGACTTGCTTCACGCTTTTTTAAACTATTATTATCACCAACACAAAAAATAAATGGAATTAATATTCCTGCGAATGGAACAACCAGCTTTGATATATCTTATAAATCAGCGGCTGAAGGGCGCCTGGAGGCCGAAATTGAAATCTTAACAAATTTGTTCAATACATGTCCTTATAAGTGGCCCATTTCGGCAGTCCAGATTCGTTAACTCTATCAACACACTGTTATCTTATAAGCCAAATTTATAAAGCAGGAATCGTTTCAACAGTTCCTGCTTTTACATTTGTTTCCATCTATTTCGTAATTTATAATATCCCAATAATTCGTTACCTTATTAAAAATTTACAACAATGAAATATATAAAAGTTCCCGTATTATTTGTTTTACTGATTCCCTCGATCTCCTTTTCACAAACTGAAAATATCGATAAGGATGCAATGAGCAGGATAAGAAAGGAAGGAATGGACAATTCCAAAGTTATGGATATCGCTTTTCATTTAACAGATGCCAGTGGCCCCAGGCTCACGGCTTCCCCGGGTTTTATGAGAGCCGCTAATTATGCAAAAGATCAATTAACACAATGGGGATTGGCAAATTCAGCCATTGACCCCTGGGGTGATTTTGGTAAGAGCTGGGAACTGCAAAGGTCTTATGTAGCCATGACGGCTCCCTGGTACAAATCCCTGGAAGCTTATCCAAAAGTATGGACAGGGGGAACGAACGGTTCGAAGCAGGCTGAGGTATTATTGATCACCGCAAAAGATTCTGCAGGACTTGATGCATACCGGGGGAAATTGGCTGGCAAGATACTGATCGTAGACAGGACCGATGCGTATAAGCTAAGCTTTAAAGCCGATGCCAGCCGTTTAACAGATGAACAACTGGATTCGATGGCGAATATTAAAATGCAGCCGCCCGATACTGCTGCCCAACGCAGGAGAAGAGAGCAGTCAATGAACCAGAACCGTGGCCAGCAGGCACTGAATAATACATTAAGATCACTTGCTACCAGTGAGGGAGCGATCGCTGTTTTTACTTCCAATCCACGCAACCACGACGGGACCATTTTTGTGCAACAGGCCGGCCCATATAAAATTACCGATCCCGCTAATTTTTTAGACATCGCCTTGCAATGGGAAGATTATATGAGCATCGTCAGGCTTTTAAAAAATAATATCCCGGTTAAAATAGATGTTGATGTGCAAACGAAATTTTATGATACAGATACAAAGGGATACAATGTTATTGCGGAAATAAAAGGCACAGATAAAAATTTAAAAGAGGAAGTGGTTATGTTGGGCGGCCACCTCGATTCATGGCATGCAGGCACAGGCGCAACAGACAATGGAGCAGGCTCGGCCATCATGCTGGAAGCAGTAAGGATATTAAAAGCCATCGGCATTCAGCCGAAAAGAACGATCCGCATTGCATTGTGGAGCGGCGAAGAACAAGGCTTGCTTGGATCAAGGGGTTATGTAAAGAAAACTTTTGCAGACCCGGCAGACATGAAATTATTGCCCGCACACGATAAGTTCTCTTCTTATTTTAATGTTGATAATGGAAGTGGAAAGATCCGCGGGGTTTATTTGCAAGGCAATGAAGCCGCGGGACCGATCTTCCAGCAATGGCTGGCACCATTTAATGATCTTGGAGCCAAAACAATTACCATCAGCAATACCGGCGGAACCGATCATTTATCCTTTGATGCAGTTGGCTTACCCGGTTTTCAATTTATACAGGACCCGCTTGAATATGATACGAGAAATCATCACAGCAACATGGATGTATATGATCATTTACAGGAAGAAGACCTTAAACAAGCCGCAACAATTGTAGCAGCATTTGTTTAT
>JBDTWL010000045.1:0-24502 GCA_040006715.1 Ferruginibacter sp.
TGGAACCGATCATGAAAGTGGAAGTACTTACTCCTGATCAATACATGGGTGATGTGACAGGTGACCTTAACCGCCGTCGTGGTATGCTGGAAGGTATGGATAGCAAGCACGGTGTACAGGTTATCAAGGCAAAAGTTCCTTTGAGTGAAATGTTCGGCTATGTTACGCAATTGCG
This sequence comes from Ferruginibacter sp., assembly GCA_040006715.1. GTDB lineage: Bacteria > Bacteroidota > Bacteroidia > Chitinophagales > Chitinophagaceae > Ferruginibacter. Next base: position 176 of record JBDTWL010000045.1, read on the forward strand.
TTCATTGTCATCGGGTCGTGCAACTTCAACGATGGAGTTCAGTCATTACAATCCTGCACCAAACAATATAGCAGAAGAAGTAATAGCTAAGCAGAAAGGAAAAGTGAAGATTGGAGAGGAATAATGCTTGATACTGGATACTGAATACTGGATGCCGGTTCAGGTTTAAAATAATAGCCTCGTTCTTTAAGGACGAGGCTATTATTATGAATATCGTACAAGGAAGTCCAATATTGACAAGCAACCACTCAATATCAGATATTCCCGGTTCTTTGGCCGCATTTTTTGGATTCTAAGGAAAGTCTAACTTATATTCATCATTTTCTGTATACTATTTTCCCTTATTATACGTTTAAGTACATTAAGCAACCAAAACACCTCCCATATGAAACCAAGACAAAATCTTGTACACCTGACGATCCAGGAAATAAACACCGGGTTTTCAGCGCTTTTTACATTACTTTCAGGGCAGCCATTGCACAATAAAGGAAGCAGGCCTGCCGCAAAAGTGTTTAACTACCTCGTGTACCAACGCGGGAAAAAAACGATCACCAATTAAGCCGGTAGCGGATAATGAAACATTAATTTATTTTAAGCACGTTCTGAAAAGGACGGGCTTTTTTTATGAATATCGAACAGGGAACAAGGAATACTGAATGTTGAAGTATTAACTCCGATCATAATTCGATATTCCCTGTTCAATATTCATTGCTCTCCTTTCCATTCATGAAAGAACTGCTTTAGAAATCTTTCCATAAATGCATGCCGTTCCGCTGCCATCCTTTTTCCGGTGTTTGTATTCATCCTGTCTTTCAGCAATAGTAATTTCTCATAAAAATGATTGAGGGTAGGGGCATTGCTTTTTTTATATGATTCTTTGTCCATTTCCAGGTCTGGTGCTATTGTTGGATTGTATATTTCCCTGTTCTTAAAACCTCCATAGTTAAATGCACGTGCAATGCCAATAGCACCCATGGCATCAAGCCTGTCGGCATCCTGTACTACGGAAAGCTCTGGAGAAGAATATGCAGTGTTGAAATTTCCTCCTTTGAAAGAAATATTGCGGATGATATTTTCTACATGGTTAATAATATTCTCATCCACTGACAATGATCTAAGGAATGCGCTTGCTTTTTGAGGTCCTATATTTTCATCGCCGTCATGAAATTTTGCATCGGCAATATCGTGTAATAAAGCACCCAGTTCTGCAATGAACATATTCACAGGCTCGGTAGCTGCAATGTGTTTTGTGTTGTTATGAACTCTTTCAATATGCCACCAGTCGTGGCCACCTTCGGCACCTTGCAGGTTTTGTTTTACGAATTCAATTGTTCTAAGAATTATTTCGTTTTCGGTCATGTTTTTATATTTAATATAAATATGCCGGATCCCGGATTCCAGATATTGGAAAGAACTCACGACCTGAAAAGTGTCCAGTTTCCAGCATCAGTTATCTGTACCAACTATTGTCAAACTATTTCATAACTTATCTTCCCAATATCCACTGATACCTTGTGAATAAAATCAAGTTGCTCGGTCAAATGCTTATCCGAACGGAGACCTGCCGCGGTATTGGCATAAATATTTTCAGCACTTACCGGCTGGTAAGCCGGATCAAGTTTTTGTAAGCTGTTTTCCAGTATTTTGATGGATCGCTGCAACTGCTGCAGGTTCTCCTTCGGCCATGATGAGGATGGGTTATCATTTAACCCCGATGATAAACTGGCAACGTTGGATGACAGTACGTTATTCAATACAACAAAGTTGTAGACTTTTTTACTATCCTGTTGTTTGCTTTTTGGCTCAGAGAGCATGCGGTGAAAAGCTGCGGAAAGATTTGCAATGCTCACATACAATTGCTTTCTTACCAGTTTGTATTCTATCGGGGGAACTTTTATGCCGGCAGGCATATCCCTGATCTTTACCAGGTAATCAATATTGGCTTTTAATGCGCTCAGCATATAATTGCTGAATTGCCTGGATTCCCAATGCGGGAAAAGAAAATAATTTGCCATGAAGGCAAGTATGCAGGCTATACCGGTATCGAGCAGCCGCTCCTGTACAATATTCCATGATCCCATTCCCAGTAAGTTGAACAAGATGATCACATAAGGTGTGGTGAATATTACCATCACCTGGTAATTCAGTCGCTGGTAAGTATACGTACCCAACATAAAGAATACAATGAATGCAAACAAAATATTGCGGTCCTGAATAAAAATTAGAATCAATGCACCCAGTATACCTCCTGCAATGGTGCCGATCAGCCTTTCAATATTGCGTTGTTTGGTAAGCCCGAAACCCGGCTTTAAGATCACAATGGTTGTTAGCAATACCCAATAGCTGTGGTGACCATAGGAGATAAACTTGGTAATGACAAAACCTGCTACACAGGTCAGCATCATACGTAATGAATGGCGGAACACCGAGGATTCAAGGTGCATGTTATTGCGGAATAACGAGAGGTCTATTTGCTGGTGAGAAACAAACCTTGCATATTCGGTATTGCTATATAATTTGCGTTTTATATGCGTGCCGGTAAGGAAATAGTTTAAGAGCTCATCAACCCGCTCGCCAAGGTTGCGCAGGTTTACGAGTATTTTTTTCAAAACCAGTTTGCTTTGCTGTTTATCAGGGAGTGCATCGATCTTTGCTTTTAACTTGTCGAGCTCAGGGATAAGCTCATATTGTTTTTTATAAACACTATTCGACTGGATGGCCAGCCCGATATTATCCATTTCACCTGCTATCTTGTTGATCACAGCTGATACATCCTGTAATATTCCCGTACCTGCAAACCGTACTCTCAATGATTCATAATTATACCAGGTGGCCGTGATCTGTTCATACAGATCCATCAGGTCGGAAAAAGTAAGGATCAGAATTTTCCCCGAGGTAGTGGATTCCTTGGTGAGTTCCCTGTTCTTATAAAGCAATTCACGCACGGCATCCTGTTTTTCATTCACTACTATTTGTTGTGCAACCAATTTGCGATACTCAGCTTCAAAGTTTGAATTGACATCATAGAGCGATGCTTTAATGCGGAGGAATTTTGCCGTTTCATGGATACATTCGCCCAATGATCTTTGCGCAGGCCGGTAGGGTGTAAACCGAAAGAATACCAGCGCAACAAGCATATACCAAATACCACCGGCCAGTATCAATAAACTATCCTGCACCAATGCCATCGGAGACATTATATCCCCCAGTCTGAATATCATTACCAGTAATGCAGCTGTGCCCACTGACGCTGCACGGTTGCCATACACGCTGAACATGGTGAAGAAAAAAGTAGAGACCAATATCAGCAACCCCATTAGGATAGTGTTCCCATTTACAAACCCCGTGATCAATGCCATGATAAAAACAAACAGGTTACAATACAGCATACCATTTCGTTTATGCTCAACAGGTCCGGGCGCATCACTGATACTTACACACAAGGCACCGAGTGCAAGGCTGAACCCCATATCCATTTTACCAAACCGTGCAAAGATGATAACGGGTAAGATAATTTCCAATGTGGTACGCACACCATCCGCCAGGTATTGGCTGAATAGGAAATAACGGATGTGTTGACCATGATCCTTCATAAGATGAAGATATGAAGATGTACGGATGTGAAAATGTGCGGATGTGATAATGTGGGGATGTGAAGATATGCTGATGAACTTTTATGAAGGCTTTGTGTAGTCTACATGCCACTGTGCATATTAGAAATCCTCACATTCTCACATTCACATCTACACATTAATTAATGAATCACTGTCAAGGTGTAACCTGTTTTAACCAGGACAGAAACACCGGTCTTTACATTCAGGCTTCTGCAGGTTGCGTTGAAGTTATTGACAACTGGATAATTAGGAACACCCGTGTTGATGCTTACATCTGTATTCTCATCAGGAACTTTTCCATTACTCCAGTTAGCCGGGTCTTCCCATGCTGTACTAACTATGCCGGTCCATAGAACAGGAACAGGCTTTGTTCTTACAATGGTAAGTTGTGTATTGGTTGCTACAGCAGGATTAAAATCAAAATAGATAGAAGCACCATTCCGGATCGTATCGCCGAGGACCAATGTGGATTTGGGTTTGATGCGGTAACTGATATACCCATGGCTCAAAGTTTCATTGTGTATGCTGTCAACTAGTTTTATATTACTGAATGTCCATGTTGCATTCTTGTTGTTCTTAATATTGAACAGGTATGGATGGCTGGATGAGACCAGTTCGATACTATCCCATTCCAGTTTTGCATCAAGTGTATCTCTTATGATGATATTGAAAGCAGTATCATTTCCGGTGTTTTGAAAACGAATGGTATAATTCAACCAGTCTCCCTGGCTGAGTTCCGCTGGAGTAATAAATCCACCATGTATCTCCTGTTTATCATTTGGATCAAAGCCACCCGTTAGGGCTTGTCGTATTTGTATATAATTATCTGCACGATAATAATCAGCTGTACTGTCTATATAAATGGCAGATTCGAGCGTATCATTAATGTTTACTATCGGGATCGGGCTTACAGTTGTATTTACAATTATATTACCTGAGGCATCGGGAGTTAAACTGGAAATATTCCATTTGATACTGTCTCCAACAATACTGGTAAAAGGGGGTACAGTATTGATTAATTGCAGACTGGGATCTTTAATGAAAACAACATCCTTGTTTGTCAGCGTTGTGGTTCCCCTGTTGCTATAGCTGAAATTATATTGTACCGGGAAGCCTGGCCTCGCATTGAATGGTATGTTTGAAAGTGATACTGCATAATCAATAATACCAGGTATCGGGTGCACGGCAAAGTTTGCAGTATCTATATTTTTATAAGTTGTGAAAGTAGATATCCTGCTAACCGGGGTTACTGTATAATATGGCCTGTTGAGTGCAATGGTTGTAGTAAATGTACCCAGGTCAACTGTATTAGAATAAGAACCATCATATGGTATCGCCCTTTGTTCAAACCCGGCCTTAGTGCTTTTTACAGATGCATGTGTATAAGGAAGTTCGCCGGGATCTTTTATATTATTATTATTGGCATCAAGAAAAACATTACCTGTGATCCTGTTCAAGGCACTTAGCCTTACCACCCAGCAATCATAATATCCATGGTTTCCCGAAATATCTTCGCCATTATCATTTGTATAACCAACTACGACATAATCATTGCCATTAGGAAAAACCTTTACAGATTTGAAAATAGTTTCTTCATTAGAAAAACCGTTGCCCCCATAAGCGCTGCTAAAACCCGAAATATCAGAGATCCATCCCCTGGTCTTATAATAGTTGTGATTGAAATAGGTTCCTGCTGCTATTATTCCGGAAGAAGTTTCTGCTGGTACAAGTCCATGTGTTGGGGCTGTAAATTGACCATCATTAAATGCATTTGTACAACCCCTGGTAAATGTTCCTCCTATCTCTTGGCCGGTAAAGGTATTAGAGCCGTCCTGTTTGGCTAACATGTAAAAGTCTTCATCATAACACCATTCAAGGTGAAAATATGTTTCCTGTAATACACCCGCCCGGACTGAATTTCCTGATCTGCACATAGCGAAAGCACTGTCACCCCCAATGCTGGCAATAAGACTGCTGCTGCCTGTTGCATTATCTATCTTATAAAATTTACCCGGGTGTGCAACAAGTGGAACTTGATTTGGCCATAAACCTCCCAAATAATTATATATGCCAGAAGCCAATGCATAAAGGTTATTGTCTTCAGAAACAATAATATCGTAGCCTTGTTTACCTTCTATTCCGCCAAGACATTTTTCCCATATAATATTTCCGGATTCATTTATTTTGAATACCCATGCACCCATACCGACTGATTGCACATCTCCATCGGAAGAGGAAGTTGTGCCCATGATCGCATATGCTCCATCAGGAGTTTTAATCCCCTCTAAGGCCATATCACCCTGTGATCCACCGTAGCATTTGCTGCTGATGATATTTCCATCGGTGCTTACTTTCACGATCCATGCATCACCGTTACCATGGATATTAGATACATCACCATTATTTGAAGCTGTATAACCAATACATAAATAGGCATTGTCGTAAGTAGCAATTACGGATTTGAAATAATCAAGCCCGTTTCCCCCGATCGTTTTTTGCCACATGATATTTCCTGATGTATCCAGCTTAACGATCCATGCATCACCGGCTCCGTGATTACCGGTTACATCTCCATCTACAGAAGAGGTAGAACCCACTACGATCATCGTTCCGTCGGGGTTTATTAGCACATCATTGGCCCTGTCATCTCCAGTTCCCCCAAGGCATTTTTGCCATTGTATAGCTGGGCGTAACTGGCAAAATGCAGTTTCATTTTTTGTAAATGATATCAATAAGATCAATAAACAGCTGAAGAACTTATTCATTGAATACAATTAAGGAAAGTTAAGATAAATATTATTTTTCAATTTTTGATCCTGGCTTTAAGGAATTTTATTACTAATTGAGGGTATATTTAAGTTTATTACTGCTTATGGATGATACATTGTTTACAAAATTGCATGAAGAAGGGGTACTTTCCGAAGGATCGTTACTGAAAATAAAGGCACGGGTATCAGGTAATTTATTTTCACTTCACTGGGAGATCAAAACCCTGTTATACCTCGGCGTATTATTGCTTTCCGGCGGACTGGGTATATTGGTTTATAAAAATATAGACAGCATCGGTCACCAGGCGATCCTGCTTTTTATTGCATTGGTTTGTATTGGCTGTTTTTATTATTGCCTGAAGCATAAAGCTCCATTTTCTACCCAAAGGGTATTATCTCCCAACGTTGTTTTCGACTACCTGTTGTTATTGGGCTGCCTGAGTTTTATCATTTTTATCGGGTATCTGCAATACCAGTATACCGTATTCGGAAACCGTTATGGGCTTGCGACTTTTATCCCGATGGTTTTATTGTTCATATCAGCTTATTACTTTGATCACCTCGGAGTTTTAAGTATGGCCATTACAAACCTTGCCGCATGGATGGGCATTACCGTTACTCCTCTGGAGATATTAAAAGCAAATGGTTTCAATAACACTACTATTATTTTAACCGGCTTGTTATTAGGGGCATTGCTTATTTCGGCGTCTTTGTTCAGTAAAAAGAGGGACCTGAAAAAACATTTTGAATTTACTTATAACAATTTCGGGATGCAAATCATTTTCATCTCCTGCCTTGCTGCGCTGTTTGAATTTGAAAGTATTTATTTGTTGGGGTTCCTGGTATTATTGGGAATATCCTGGTATTTCTATACAAAAGCATTAAATGATCGGTCTTTTTATATCTTACTCGTTACAACATTGTATACTTATATCGGCCTCTCCTATGTTTTTATCAGGTTGCTGGATGGGCTCGGCAGTTTTTTCAGTGAAGGGGTGATATATGCGGGCCTGATCTATTTCATTGCTTCAGGTATCGGCATGGTTTTATTCCTGATAAGGACAAACAAAAAAATGAAAGCCAATGATCGCATATAACCATGCATGGCTTAAAAATTTATTGATCCGCCAGGATGTGGATAATGCTTTTGATGAGGGCTATATCACAAAAGCAGAACAGGATACTATACATAAAAAATATCCTGTTGGATTTTATACTCCCAACATTTTCATAAGGATCGGGTTATTCATACTAACGCTTATCATCATGCTCTTTTCTTTCGGTCTAATGGTAATGGTATTTTTGAGTTCTGTAGAGCGTGTGCTGGGAGGGCTCTCCATATTCTTTGCCATCGTTGCTTACCTGTTACTGGAGTATATGGTTAAAACAAAAAAGCACTACCGTTCTGGTGTGGACGACGCATTGTTATGGGGTTCGGCATTTGCATTATTTGCAGGTATAAGTTTTCCTAATAGCTTCAGTGATCTTACCAATTGGATCATTATTTTTATTATTACGCTTTATGGCAGCCTTCGTTTTGCCGACAGGCTGATGGCTGTTGCAGCAGATATCTCCCTGCTTGGAATATTGTTTTATGCCTGCGTTGAATGTGGGAGTACTGTGAAAGCAATTGCTCCCTTTATCCTTATGGGCGCTTCGATGATCATTTATTTTGGAGTTAAGAAATTAAAATTGCAAGAAACCACTTTACATTATTTGGGTTGTTTGGAAATGATCAGTATCACATCATTGATCAGTTTTTATGCTGCCGGGAATTATTATGTGGTACGTGAATTAAGCAACAGCATGTTTCACCTGAACCTGCAGCCAGGAGCAAGCATTCCATTTGGATGGTTGTTCTGGCTGTTTACGATCATTACTCCAATAATATATATATCAAGGGGTATTCATAAGAAAGATGCAGTAATGATAAGAGTTGGTTTATTGCTGGTTGTTGCCATCGTATTTACGATCAGGTATTACCATAGTATATTGCCCATAGAAACGATGATGACCTTCGGCGGTATTATTTTGCTTACTGTTGGTTATATCCTGATGAAATATCTTCATGAACCCAAATATGGATTTACATACAAGCAAATTTCCAAAAAGCATGCATTGGATAAATTGAATATTGAATCACTCGTCCTTGCAGAAACATTTGCCCCCGGAATTGAACACGGTGGGACAAAATTTGGAGGGGGTAGTTTTGGTGGTGGCGGAACAAGTGCAGATTATTAAGCGGCAGGCCGGAATTTTTTTTTCATAGATCCATGCGAAGATCATGTTCGTGCTCCTTTTGTGGCTAACCTTAGTTTTATCCTGAAATTTTAGATAGAATTTAAAAATGAACCATTGAAGGATCGATAATTGTATAATTATTATAAATACTATATACTTAAAATTGATTATAGCCGGAAGAAAGTAAAGGTTTATCTTTATCACGGTTTTTCATAGGATATTGGATTTTAAAGCGGGACTGGATTTTTATCCTGGTCCCTTTTTTTTGCCTGCTTGCCTGGTATAATTGTTTATTGGTTTGGTTGTTAGTTTAGAATTTTTACGATCTTATTTATAGGTTCGGGTTTAATAAACTAATAAACCAACAAATAAACTAATCAACATTCCTCGCAAGGCCATAATGTTCCACATCTGTCAATTCCCCATAACCGTTACGGTATTCCTTTTTCATATAACCTTCTTTAACAAAACCGTTTTTGAGTGCAACGCGTTTACTTCCTTCATTTGCGGGATTCACCCTTACAAATATTTTCACCATACCCAATTCTTCGAAGCAATAATTGACAAGCCATTGGGTTGCTTTGGAAGTAATGCCTTTTCCTTCATGAGCTTCATCAATGAAATAGGCAAGTTCACATTTTGGGACAGTAAGGTCCAGGTCCTTGATAACAAGTGAGCCGATCATTGATCTGTCTTTCTTTGAAATTACAAGAAACCAATAGCCTTCTTTTTTTGCCGCTTCATTCATCTTTAGATCTATGAACTGCCTGGTGGAATCCAGGTCACGGATATGCTTCAGTGTTTTTGGGAAATACATGGTAAGCCGTTGCCTGTTCTTTTCTATGAGTTCAAAAAAAGGAATAGCGTCATCCTTTGTAATGGGTCTTATTTCGATCCCTCCAGGTTGCATATTATTTGTATTGATTAATTCAAAGCCTGGTAAATTAAATTTATTTTTTAATATGAGGAATATTTTTATAATCTTTGCAGCCTGCAAATTTTACGAAATATGAAATACTCTGCAGGTTTCTTCTGTTAAGAGACCGTTCTTCCCGGAAATAATAAGGTTGCGATCATTTCGCAACAGCCTCATTCATTTTATCGTATTTTCAAAATAACATACTATGTTTTCAAATAAAACTTCATCATATCGTTTTTCTGATATTTTTTCACTTATCCGCCAATCGCTGAATGGTGAACTGTTGGATTATACCCAGGGCAGCATTCGCAAAGCAGTCATCTTACTGGCCATTCCCATGATGCTGGAAATGAGTATGGAAAGTGTTTTTGCCGTGGTTGATATTTACTTTGTAAGCCACCTGGGCAAACATGCTGTCTCAGTAGTGGGACTAACGGAATCTGTTATCACCATCGTGTATTCTTTGGCGATCGGTATCAGTATGGCGGCTACAGCCATGGTGGCCAGGAGGATCGGCGAAAAAAATCCTGAAGCAGCTACCAAGGCAGGAATGCAATCGATCTTAGTATCACTTGCCATTACACTGGCCATCAGTATTCCCGGTTTTATTTATGCTGCTGACATTTTACGTTTGATGGGTGCTGAACAGGCAGCCATTGACATGGGCGTAAATTATACCCGCATCATCATGGGAGGAAGTATGGTGATCATGTTGCTTTTTTTGATCAACGGGATATTCCGGGGTGCAGGTGATGCGATGATGGCTATGAAAAGCCTTTGGCTCGCTAATATCTGTAATATTATTTTATGCCCGATACTTATCCGTGGGTTTGGACCCATACCTTCTTTTGGTCTCGTTGGTGCTGCTATGGCTACAACCATCGGGAGGAGTATTGGCGTGTGCTACCAGTTGTTTCACCTGTTCAATGGAAAGCGCTTGGTAAAATTTACGATCAAACTACTCAGGCCCGATTGGACGCTTATCCGCACACTGATCGATATTGCATGGCCGGCCACATTACAATTCCTGATCGGCTCGGGAAGTTGGATCGTTTTGGCCAGCCTGGTTGTTCAAACGGGACATAGTGATGCATCTGCGGGTTACCAGATCGCTATCCGAATTGTACTGTTCTTTATATTGCCTGCCTGGGGCATGAGTAATGCCGCAGCTACATTGGTAGGCCAGAACCTGGGTGCAGGACACCCCGAAAGGGCCGAATTGTCGGTTATCAAAACTGCAAAATACAATGCCATTTTTATGGGAGTTGTATCTTTGATCTTCCTGTTGTTTGCCGACCTGATCATTTCCTTCTTTACAAAAGATGAAAATGTAAAACAATTTGCCGTTAGCGCTTTAAGGATCGTGAGTGCAGGATATATTTTTTATGGTATTGGGATGGTCATGGCAAATGCATTTAATGGGGCCGGTGATACCAAGACGCCTACGATCATAAATTTATTCGGCTTCTGGTTTTTCCAGATCCCACTGGCATGGCTTTTGGCGAAAACATTTGAGTGGGGGCCGACCGGAGTATTTGTTGCCATTCCTATTGCAGAAACAGCGATAGCGATCGCAGCTTATATATTATTTAAAAAAGGCAGGTGGAAGTTGAAGAAGATATAATAAAAAATAGCAACGGATTCACTTCGTTCATGCTTTATTTAAATAAAATATAGGGATCAGTGGCAAAATGATTTTGTGAAGCTTAAACTTATACACTGTTCCCAGGTCAAACCGGAACAAAAAATCAGGAACCATGAAAAAATATCTTTCGAAATTTACAGCCATTCTATTATTAGCAATGGCTGTTTCTATCGCCTCTTCCGCACAGTTCGTCATTAAAGTGAGGCCTGCTGCTCCTGTTGTAAGGGTTCGCCCTATAACCCCAAGCCCAAGACATGTATGGGTTAGCGGGGAATATGCCTGGCGAGGCGGGCAATATTATTATACAGACGGTTATTGGGCCGCGCCACCACCACGTTACACCCATTGGGTTGAAGGGAAATGGAAACATAGGAGAGGTGGATGGGTTTGGATCCCCGGACATTGGAAATAGGTTATGACTTTGTTATAAATGAAATAAACCTGCAACATTTACCTGCAGGTTTTTTTCATATATACTGATATTGCCAAGTGATGAGGCTTATGGCACAATCTTAGCTTCAATTATTATTTTTATACAAATCCATTTCAATGCATAAATATTTTGTTGTGTTTTTTTTGTTGCTAACTACTGCAGGGTTTTCTCAAAACAAGAAACTGGATATGGACCATGAGAATTTTTTCAGGTTTGGTGCAAAGGCCGGTGTAAATATGAATAAGATATCGGGAAGGTCTTATAAACAAGGGTTCAATTACAATTTCCAGGCGGGCGCATTCATACAATTTAATATCAGTAACCGGTTGGGTATTCAGCCGGAAATAAATTTTGTGCAGACAAAATCGGAGTTTACCAGTGATGGTACAGATATCTATGACGATATCTTCCGGGATGGCAGCCAGAAAAAATCAACTTTAAATTACCTGGAGATCCCGGTGTTCCTGAACCTGAACGTGGGGCCGAGTAAAAGGGTCAAGCTTCAATTGGGGCCATCTTATGGAGCCCTGCTGAAGCAAACCGTTGATAGTTTAAAATCGAATGGAAATATCTATAAAAATTCTGAGTGGAGTGCGATAGGCGGTTTGTGGATACAACTCCCTTTGATCAATCTCGGGGCAAGGTATAAACTTGGCTTAACTGATATCAATGCGATTGATAACAAACAAACCTGGAAGAACCAGGCCATCCAGGTATTTATTGGTGTTACTTTTTAAGTTACTGATTTATATATAATAAAAGCCTCGCTTTAGCGAGGCTTTTTGTTTGCCATTGATTCACAGATTAAAAAAAATTTCTCTTGTAATCAGGAACAATGATTTTGTGAAATCATTTCAGTCAGACTAATTTTTATTTAGCATTTCAATCCGTACTTTACGAGCTAATTTTATTGTATGCACCACATTCATCCCGAAAACCTGATCATTATCGATATTGAAACTGCGTCAGAAAACCCATCATTTGATTCAATGACCGATGAATGGAAAACACTGTGGCAGGAAAAAATTGGCCGTAGTTTACCCGACAGCGTTTCAATAGAAGCGTTTTATCCCATGCGGGCAGGTGTAATGGCAGAGTTCTCGAAGATCATTTGTATCAGCATTGCCTATTTTAATAAAGAAACAACTTTGAATATGCGTGTGAAATCTTTTTACGGGCATGATGAAAAAAAGATACTTGCAGATTTTCTTAACACGATCAACAAAATAGAAAGCCTAAATAATAAATGGTGTTTTGCCGGGCATAATATCAAAGAGTTTGATATTCCCTTTATCTGCAGGCGCCTGCTGATCAATAATATTAAAATACCGGCCTATCTTGATTTTCAGAATATGAAGCCATGGGAAACCAATATTGTAGATACCTTTCAATACTGGCGCTTTGGTGATTATAAAAATTACACTTCTCTAAAGTTACTGGCTGCAACCATGAATATACCTTCACCTAAAGATGATATTGACGGCAGCATGGTTGGTGAATTGTACTGGACGGGTGATGAGGAGACAAGAGCTGCAAGTTTAAAAAGGATCGCAGCCTATTGCCAGAAAGATGTCATTACAACAGGTAATATTATTTTACGCTTCAAAAATATGGCTCCTGTACATCCCGGGGATATAAAGATCGTTGAGTAAAAGTGCCTGGCCACTACGATGGCCCCGCACTTTATTGTAACAAGATCTTACTTGTAACCACATTCTTTTCATCAATAACTTTTACATAATACACTCCTCTTCCCAGGCCTGATGTGTTTATTTGTACATGCGGGTTATCAGAAATTATATTACGTACGACCTTACCCGTAGCATCCAGTAACTGGATGTTCACTGACCTGTTATCCTTTTTATCAATATAAATATTTACCAGGTCCGTTGCCGGGTTGGGTGTAACCAATAGTTCATAAGCAGTATTGAACAATACACTTTTCGTTACAGAATAATCAAACATACCGTCAAGGCTTACCTGCCTAATTCTATAAAAATTTATTCCTTTCACGGGGGCATAGTCTGTTGCGCCATAATTCATCTTTGTATTACTGTTTCCTGCTGCAGTGATTGTTGCGATCGCTGACCAGGTTGTTCCATCCACCGATCTTTCAACAATGAATTCTTTGCTGTTCATTTCCTGTTCAGTTGTCCAGTTTAGTTTTACTGAACTATTTAATTTTAGTGCAGTGAAAGAACTGAGCTTTACAGGTATTACACCCGATATCCTTGCAGAAAAAGTAAAGGGGCTGAAAGTTGTGACACCTGTTACGGTAACAGTGCCATTTGTAGTTGTATTGGTAACTGCGCATGTGCCACCCAGGTCATTCCAATCAACGCCATCAAAGTGAGCGATCTTAACCTGGGTTGGATCAATGATACCACTTAAGGCATCTGTATAATGGAAGGTAATATCAAGCGGGAAACTGGCTGGATTCTCAATTATCCAGTATTCCTTTTTAGATATTTCATAACCGGGGTACGTGCTTAAAGTTACAGGATCAATTGTGTAGTTTCCATATCCATTGAAAAAATATTCGACTGTAAATCCGCCCGGCGTAACCCCGCCCAGATCGATCGGTGCATATTTATTTCCTTTACCTACAGGAAAATTTGCTGTTGGTGCACTCAGAAAGCCACCCCTCCGTAATTTCCCCTCTACAAATGAAGATGCAGATCCCCCTGTAATATTGGCGGATGTGGAGATAACACCATCAGGAGACACATCCAATACAGCCCCGGGATTTACTACTATCTTTCCTTTTGTTAAATTAAGCCCTCTAACAATTAAGCTATCGGCAACTATCACAGAATCTCTTGTAAATGCCGCATCAAAATTTATTGTAAAACTGCTTAAAAAAGATCCACTCACAAAACGTAGTATGCCTGCATTGGTAGTGCCCCCTGTTTTAGCAATGCTAATGCTTATATTACTTGAATGAATCTTGCCTGTTGAGGCAGGTGTAATCACAGCTCCCCCAATAAAATTTAGTTGTGAACCAACGGTTGTCATACTCATAACCGTAGTTGTAGCGGCTCCCTGGTTTAACCTTAATCCGCCTCCTGCTGCATTTCCCAATGTAAGATTGGCTGCATTCACATTGATGATGCTGTTGCTGCTGGTGCTGTCGCGTTGCAATCGGAATAGTAAAATGGTGGAGCCTGTGATAGTTTGTGTTCCGTTTCCATTCATCGCAAGGGTTATTCTTGCATTGTCGCCGGAAGGCAATGGCTCAAAAGTCGTTCCGTTTATAAATTGCACGTCACCGAAAACATTAAGCGTTGAAAAAGGGCTTTGCGCGCCATTGAAATTGATAACATTGTTAATTACCAATGTGCCACGTACAGTAATGGTTCCACTTGCTAATATTTTAATGCCATCCTTAAGAGTAAGATTATAAAAAGAAATAGCCGGGACCTTAATGGTATCTGCTGTTGTTAAACCTGGTTGTTCAAAATTTACGGTTGACCCGGTTGCCAGATTATTAAGGAATGGCCGGCGGTTATTTTGAAGAATTAGTGTTGCAGCATTCAAAACATCTACCCTTGTAGCAGAAGTAAGAGAATCTACACCTGCAAAAACGGTGAAGACGATTGTGGATACCCCATCACCTACAATGACCCTGGATGTATTACCTGTGCTTGTTACATCCCATACCCCTGAATAACCCGCATTGCTTTGATTAACTATATTAAATGATTGATAAGGATCTGTAAAATTTAATGGGGATGCGCCTGCACCATTAACCGTACTGCTCCAGGTGCTTACATTGTTCACGCCATTATTTGCCTTCGTGTTATAATAATTTTGATAAACGCCACCTGATATAGTAACAACAGCATTTATTGCCGCACCACCTCCACTGCAGGTAACCGTTCCATTGAGTGCACCCTGCGGTGCAGCTGCACTGATACGTACATAAATAGTAGTGGCAGCTAATGATGCAGAAGTATACGGGACATTGATGGAAGTTGCATAACCGGAACCACTTGTAAGTGATACTTCAAAGTTTGCAGAAGCAGTTACTGAAATATTGCCGGGGAAACCTGTAAGGTTATAACCCGATAATGTGAAAGTTTGCGGGGCAGATGCTGTACCTGTATTGGTTGTTATGTTGGTAATATTCGGGCCGGCAACAAGGGTTGCAACAGCTGCGCCACATGGGTTTAAAGGGGAAGCGGAATTTCTTGCCAATGCTATACCTGCTGTAAAATCAGAAGCATTGTCATTGTTATCGGTACAGCCATTGTTTATCCTGCTTAAGCTATTTGCATTGGAGCCCGGAGCAGGCGTTGGACCTGTGCCTTCAAAGCAATTAGCAGTAGTGCCATATCCAACATAATCTACAATTGCGGCAATGAAAGGCGGCGGGCATTGGGTACCTGATAATGCAGTTGTATTGTTCACGAGTGCCACTTTACCAGCTGTTCCGCTCATGGATATTACAGGAGAAGCAGTCGCATCGGGCGTTGGTAAAGAGATACCGGTTGCGCCTGTTGCACTCATTTGAACAAGGAAATATTGCCCTCCAACCAATGTTGCCGCAGGCAGGTCAATTTTTTGCCAGGAAGTGCCTGTTGCACTTGCATATTGGATGGAATACCCTGTTAAGCTTACGGGTGCAGCAGTGGGATTGAACAATTCAACAAAATCAGCTGTGTATGTTGCAGATGCATTTCCACCGGCGCCATAAACCTGGCTAATCCTTACCTGTGAAAAAGCAGAAAAAGAAATAGTAATTAAGAGTGGTGTAAATATCTTCTTCATGTCCAAAATTTAGGACCACTAAAGTAACCCTTTTTTGACATGGTACAAGCGAGTAGGACTAATAAAAAGAGATGACATCTTTCCTTTAAAAGATGTCATCTCTTTTTATTGAATTATTTTTTTGCAGGGCCAAAAACCTCGTTCAAAACGGCTGCCAGGCGAATACCCGCGATCACAAGTTGTTTTTTTATGATACGGGCGTTGTTGTCAATATATTGCTGATCGAGATAATTATCCTTGAAACTGTATACAGTATCCAATAAAGAACGGGATTGGTACATCCATTTTAACTCGTTGATCTCTCGCAAAGCGGCCACCTCAGCAGTCTCCAATGTTGCATATAACTGCAAGCAGGAATCCAGGGTGATGTTCTTTGCATCAATGATCTGTGTATCCCAAACACTGTGGAGATTTCCCGATACCGCCGGGGATGTGATTTCTATGGTATTACCACCTTTGTCAATAGCATAACCGGTATGCAGGGGCTGGTGCAGGTCACCCATCAGGTGAAAAATCAGGAGCAGGTCCCTCTTGGTCTCTTTTCTTTTGATGGTCTTATATAGCCTCAGGTCAACGATGGCGGAATGCAAAACAGTGATTATATTTCTTTCGGATGAAGCCTTGTAAACCTCTCCTTTATCTATATCAAGGTAATGCCAGGTCCTCATATAATTATAATATGAGTTGCTGCGCTCGTCATCCATCCAGTTTGCTGCTTCTTCGATGCTCAAATTGCCCAAATAGCCCTTTACTATTTTTTTTGTGCTGTCATCCAGGAACTGGAAAGCGATCTGTGCTACCAATTCATGCCCTTTTTTACCCCACGCCATGCTTTTTTGAGACCCCGAAATCAATATTATTATAAATAGAAAAGCAGCAATTCCTTTGTTCATATAGTCAAAATTTGGGCAAATCTAATTAGAATTTGCTTGCCGGAAGGTTAAAATGATTTTGCCGGGGCGTTAATTTACCAACAACCGCTATTGATCACTATTTGTTGATATTTTGACAACATCTCTTTCAAAATTATCCTGAAAAAACCCATACCTTGCAACCTTTTAACAAAACTAAGTTATGCTAAAACACAAATTTGCCTTTGGGATGATGATTCTGGCGTCGGTCTTTACGGTCCCGGCCCTGGCACAGGAGAAAGAGAAAAAGGAAGTAAAAAAGACCGAGGTCATTGATACTACTTTAAGCGAAGAATCAAAGGATGCCATACTGGATAATATTCCCGTTGTATCTCTTGAAGAAAGTGACAACCTGGATGGCAGTGCTCAAAATATTTCTTCCCAGCTAAATTCAGGCAGGAATCCTTTTGTGAATGCGGCTTCCTTCAATTTCAACGCTGTTCGTTTCAGGATCAGGGGTTATGATTCAGACCTTTTCAGTACAAATATGAACGGCGTTCCCATGGAAAACCTGGATAATGGTTTTACACCTTATGGCTTGTGGGGAGGATTGAATGATGTATTACACAACAAGCAGTATACGCCAGGTTTACAATCTAATAAGTATGATTTTGGAGGAATAGGGGGTGCTAATTATATTGATACCAGGGCATCCAAACAACGCAGGCAGACCAGGGTTGGTTATGCCCTTTCAAACAGGAATTACAATCACCGTTTCAGCTTAACTCATTCAACCGGTTTCAATAAAAAGGGATGGGCATTTAGCTTCGCCGGTTCACGCCGCTGGGCTGATGAAGGGTTCACTGATGGTACTTTTTACGACGGATGGTCATTATATGTAGGTATTGACAAGCGCATCAATGACCGCCACCTGCTTTCATTGGTAGTTTTTGGTACGCCAACACAGAATGGCCGCCAGGGAGCTTCTGTACAGGAAATGAGGGATATCGCCGGTACCAATTATTACAATCCTTACTGGGGTTACCAAAATGGCAAGAAAAGAAATGCAAGTGTTGCCAAATCTTTTCAGCCGATCGGGATCCTGACCCACGAGTGGAAGATCAATCCCAAAACAACCTTATTGACCGCTGTTTCGTATTTAACAGGTAAGCGCAGTACAACAGGGCTTGACTGGTACAATGCTGCTGATCCAAGGCCTGATTATTATCGATATTTACCTAGCTACCAGCTTGACCCCATATACGGACAGCAGGTATTGGAAGCTTTACAGGCTGATGTGAATAAACGCCAGATCAATTGGGATGCTTTGTATAATACCAATTACAATAATATTGAAACGGTTGAAAATGCCAATGGCATCATAGGAAATAATGTGACAGGACACCGTGCTCTTTATATTGTTGAAGACAGGATAACCAAAACCAACAAATTCAATTTTAATACAACATTCAATACTACTATTAATACACATATCGACCTTACTGCAGGATTAACCTATGAGAACCAGCAGAACCATTATTACAAGGAAGTAGATGACCTGTTGGGAGCTGATTTTTATGTAGATCTTAACCAGTTTGGATTAAGGGATTTCCCAAGCGATCCAAATGCAGGTCAAAATGACCTGAACAACCCAAGCCGCATATTACATGATGGCGATAAATTCGGGTATAATTATAATATAAGTATCCAGAAAGGGTCTGCCTGGGTACAAACCAATGTTAAGCTGCATGCAGTGGATTTCTTTATCAGTGCACAACATACATATACGCGTTTCCAACGGCAGGGATATGTAATGAGTGGGTTGTTCCCTGATAACTCATATGGTAAATCTGACCCGCACGAGTTTTACAATTATGCAGTTAAAGGAGGAGTAAGCTATAAGCCAGCCCAGGGACATTTCCTGTTCCTGAATGCAGCTTATGAAACAAGAGCTCCTTATTTTGATAATGCATACCTGGCGCCAAGGACCAGGGATTATGTACAGGATAGATTGAAGTCAGAAAAAATATCTTCAGTGGAAGCAGGTTATGTATTGGTATTGCCAACAATTAAATTCAGGGCTACCGGTTATTATACAAATTTCAAGGATCAGACAAACGTGCTCACATTCTATAATGATGATCAACGTGCTTTTGTGAATTATGCATTAAGCAATATTGGCAAAGTACATTATGGCGTGGAAGCGGGAGCTGAAGTTATTGTTTATAAAGGACTCAGTTTAAATGCAGCTGCAGCTATCGGCAGGTACAGGTACAATACAGATCAGCGTGCAACAACAACTTCTGACAACAGTTCAGAAATACTGACAAGAAATGTTCCTGTTTACTCAAATAATTATTATGTGCCAACACCACAGGAAGCATATACAATTGGTTTGAATTACAGGTCACGTAAATTCTGGTATGTAAATGTTAACTATAATTATTTTGACCAGATGTGGTTGGATTTTAATCCAGTTCGCAGAACAGCTGCTGCAGTAAATGGTGTTGATCCGACTTCTCCCAAATGGGATGAGATCCTCGACCAGACAAGGTTAAAAGCCCAGCATACGGTTGATATTTTTGCCGGTTATTCCTGGTTGATGAACAACAGGTTCAAAACCTTAAAGAAAAGAACATTCCTGCTTTTCAACCTGGGTGTAAATAACATCCTTGATAACAGGGAGATCATTTCCGGCGGCTATGAGCAGCTTCGTTTTGACTTTGCAGAAAAAAATGTTGACAAATTTCCTTCAAAAGCTTTTTATGCTTATGGGGTGAACTTCTTTGCAAGTATTGGATTAAGGTTTTAATTAAGATAATAATATAAAATAAATTTTTTAAAATTAACATTATGAATAAGATCGTAAAATTATTAACCACAGTTATCGCGGTTGCTGCCCTGGGATCGTGTAAAAAGACATTTGACAACCCACCCGGCCCTGCTGATCCGAATATTGTTGCCAATAAAACAATTAAGGACCTGAAGGCCCTGCACACAACCAACGGTGCTTATGATGTGATCACTTCAGATATTATCATTTCAGGTATTGTTGTAGCAGATGACAAAAGCGGGAATTTCTACAAACAATTATATATCCAGGATTCAACAGGCGGCTTACAGATCCTGTTAGATGCAAACAGTTTATATGGTACTTACCCCGTAGGTCGCAGGATTTTTATCCGTTGCAATGGCCTTTGCATAAGCGATTACAACAGGACAATGGAATTGGGTGTGAAAGCACTCGTTGCCGGTAGCCCATCACTGGAAGGTATACCAGCTAACCTTGTCAACAAATATGTTGTAGGAGGTACAATAGGAAACCCCGTTGTTCCGATCCAGGTAACTGCTGCCCAGTTAACTACCGGCTTACAGGATAAATATATTGGATCATTGATACAGCTGGATGATTACGAGTTCATTCCTTCTAACCTCAACAGGACATATGCAGATACTTCTGTTTATAAGTCAACTACAAATGATACCATCAAAACCTGCGCACCAAATTCAAACCTGATCGTTCGTACGAGCGCCTATGCTGATTTTGCTTCACAGCAGGTAGCACAGGGACATGGAAGTATCATAGCTATTTATACAGTTTTCGGTAATACAAAGCAATTGATCATACGTGATACAAGCGATGTTAAATTTTATGCGCCATTGGGTTGCCCTTTACCTCCGGGTACATTGCTGTCACAGGATTTTGAATCCATAACAACACCCAATGCCACACTGGCCTTACCAGGTTGGAAAAATATCGGAGAAGTTGGCGGAGTAGCTTATCAAAATGCGATCTTCGGACCCGTTAAATGTGCTAAGATCTCAGCTTTCAGCACAGGAGTAGCTACTGTTTCAAGCTGGTTAATAACACCGTCTATTAATTTGACCGGTGCTACAGCACCTAAACTGACCTTTACAAGTGCAGCCGGTTATGCTGTTGGAGCTACAGGTTTTAAAGTACTTATATCTTCTAATTATGCAGGAAGCAATACACCTTCAACTTCTACATGGACACAATTGCCTGCAACAATTGCTGCAGCACCAGCGTCGGGTTATTCTTCATTTATAAGTTCAGGAACGATCAACTTATCAGCTTATATAGGCCAAACGGTATATATCGCATTTCAATATGATGGTGGAGACCCAACCAAGACCACTACATTTGAAATAGATGACGTAAAAGTAACGGCGCTATAATACCAGTTAAGAATTTATAAGTAAGCGCCATGCTTTAATGATCATGGCGCTTACTTATTTCGCTCAGCAGAAAATTTAAAAAATCTATTATGAAAAAAATATTTACAGTACTGTTCATCCTTTCATCTTTCCTGTCATACTCACAGTCTACTACAGTTGTGATCAGCCAGGTTTATGGTGGGGGAGGTGGCAGTACCGGAACTTACCTTTTTGATTACGTAGAATTGCACAATATAAGCGGCACAACTCAATCCATTGCAGGTTTTTCCATTCAGTACGGATCTGCAACCGGGAATTTCGGTTCTGCTGCTACAAATGTTTATGCATTCCCTGCGGGAACATCTATGCCTGCGGGTTCTTATCTTTTGATACAATGTGGTGCAACGGGATCAGGCGGTGTAGCATTGCCTGTGCCGGCGGATATTGTAACAGGCAA
Organism: Ferruginibacter sp.; assembly: GCA_040006715.1. GTDB lineage: Bacteria > Bacteroidota > Bacteroidia > Chitinophagales > Chitinophagaceae > Ferruginibacter. The sequence continues at coordinate 22,050 of JBDTWL010000045.1, forward strand.
TCTAACTATGAGCGCAGCTTCGGGTAAAGTGGTCCTTTCAAACCAGGCTGCAGCACTGGGATGTGGTGCTACTGCAACAACCTGCACCTTGCCATCGGCATCCATCATTGACCTCGTTTCTTATGGCGCTGGAAACAATGCAGAAGGTGGCGTGTCTGTGAACAATGGAGTTGCGTTGGTAAATACACAGGGCGCTGTCAGAAAAAATAATGGCTGTACGGAAACAGATAATAACAATGCAGATTTTAATGTGGTTACTGCACCGGTTCCACACAACAGCGCTTCCCCGATCTTTGCATGCGGTGCCATCGCCCCGTCATTAACTGTTACGGGTACGATCGCAGATTTTGGAAATGTTTTCATCGGTTCATCCTCTGCATCACAATCTTATAACTTATCAGGTGCAAACCTTACCGGTGCGCCGGGAAATATTACCGTTACTGCTCCATCAACTGATTTCCAGGTTTCCAATGACAATACGATCTGGGGAGCTTCAACTACCATTGCTTATGCAACTTCAACCCTTGCTGCTACGGCAGTTTGGGTAAGATTCTCGCCACAGTCTGCCGGTTTTAAATCTGGCAATGTGAGCAATGTGGGTGGCGGCGTAACCGTTTCCGTTGATGTGCCGGTTAGTGGTACCGGTGTAACGCCTCCAACCCCCGTTTTTTCAGCATCATCGCTGAATGCTTTTGGAAATGTTTGCGTGAATGCAACAGCAGGTCCAAACGATTTTACGATCAGTGGTGTAAACCTTACAACAGCAGACGTAACAGTAGGACCGTTGGCAGGATATAGTTTTTCTACAACAGCAGCCGGATCATATTCTGCTTCATTGACCCTGCCCCAGCCGGGCGGATCATTCTCGCAGCAGGTATTCGTAAACTTTACCCCGGTTGCCAATCAATCTTATAACGGCAATATTGATGTCGCCGGCGGCGGCGCGCCAACCATCAGTGTTGCGGCTTCCGGTGCAGGTGCCAACAATCCACCAGCTATAACAACAGGTGCTGCATCTTCCATTACGATCACAACAGCTACATTGGCCGGAACGATCACAGATATTGGTTGTTCTGCTATATCCGCTTATGGGGTTGAATACAGCCTTACAGCTGGTTTCCCCAATGGGACAGGAACATCCGTTGCTTCATCTAATCTTTCAGGCGGAGGTTTTACTTCGGCTCTTACGGGTTTGACAGCAAGCACTACTTATTACTATCACGCATACGCGACGAATGCCGGGGGCACAACCTATGGCGCAGAACAATCCTTTACTACAGCAACGCCGGTATTGACAGCAACAGCACTCACCGCATTCGGGGCTAACTGTATCAATACAACCACTGCAGCAAACACATTTACGATCAACAGTACCGGGCTTGGAACAGCGAATGTTACGGTAGGCCCATTAACAGGTTATAGTTTTTCTACAACTGCTGCAGGAACCTATACGCCTTCTTTGAGCCTGGCACAACCGGGCGGACCTTATACGCAGGCTATTTATGTTAAGTTCAACCCGCTGGCAGTTCAATCTTATAATGGAAATATTCCAGTTGGTGGTGGTGCTGCGAATACCATAAATGTTCCCGTATCAGGCAGCGGTGCTAATTTGCCTGCTGTTGTTCAAACAGGAGCAGCTACGATCATCTCTTCCAATGCGGCTACGGCTGCCGGCACAATTACGGGTATAGGTTGCAGTGTTGTTACCGAATATGGAATTATATACAGTGGCATCAGCGGTTTTGCAAATGGCGGAACCAGGGTAGCCGGTTCAAATTTAGCAGGTGCTGATTTTTCTGTTACAATGAATTCCCTTGTACAGGGAACAACTTATTATTACAAAGCTTATGTAACCAATAATGCAGGCACTGCATATGGCGCAGAGGACAATTTTACAACCCCTTCCATCCCGGATGGGCTGGTTGTTTATTCTTCGCCCATCGTTCGTGGCGGTAATGTTCATTTTACATTGAACAATGTAAAGCCAGGGCATTATCAAGCCAAAGTATTCAACAGCGTTGGCCAGTTGGTATACCAAAAGGAAATGATCCTGCAGGTGAATTTCATTGATGATAATTTTACCCTGCCCGCAAATATCCGGACAGGCTTATATACTTTACAGGTGTACAATCATGAATTCAAAGTGAATAAACAATTTATGGTGCAGTGATGAACACAATAACTAATAAAACAGGCTATCCTTGGGTAGCCTGTTTTGTTTTAAGTTGATCGCTGGTTTTAAATGCTTAAATGAGTTTGGTAAATTGGTTTTACAGGAATTAATTGGGCGTGATGTCCCGGCCAATGTGTCAAAATGGCGATATTTCAATTGTGGTAATGAATTTGCACTGCTACAGGATGAACAAATAATTAAACATATATATGCAAAAAGGAAGTATAAGGGTACAAACCGAGAACATTTTCCCGATCATTAAAAAGTTTTTATACAGTGA
>JBDTWL010000046.1:0-23992 GCA_040006715.1 Ferruginibacter sp.
TTTTTCCAGTTCACTGCCATTATGAAGTCCTTGTCTTTTTGTGATGCATTCACTTCCAATAAGGTATTGGCCTGTTCTGTATTATAACATGAGAAGAAGAACCATCCGTGTGAAACGCCTTTACCCGCACGGCTAAGGTCAAAATTAAAACCAGGGCATTGTATCTGGAAAGCAATATCCATTTTGCCGTCTTCTTTTCCAACACTAATGAAACTAATGGTGCCTTTGAAATTCTGCTTGTATGTATTAATGGGAACGTCGCCATTCGTATCATCGGGCGGCACACTGAACCTGGTGCCTGCCACCACGTATTCTGTATTCTCAGTAATGAATGGAGAAGAATGATTACCACTGCTGTTTGGCAATTCAATTATTTCAGCGGTCCTGAATGTTTTGAGATCGATCCTGGCCACACGTGGCGTATTGTTGGCATTTGCAAAAACCCAGCGCCCATCATACTCACCATTGGTCTTTGAAACCTGTACGTGGTGAAGGTCATCCCAGGGTACAAAACCATGGGAGGTATTCAGCATGGGCTTTGTTTCCTCGCTATATCCCCAGCCTTTTTCAGGATCAACGGAAAATACCGGGATCACCCTAAGCAACCGGCCCGATGGTAAACCATATACACTCATCTGCCCGCTGAATCCACCGGAAACGAAATTATAAAACGCATCATATTTTCCAGGTGCTATATAAGTTTTTGCAGCTGCATCAGAGCTTACTGCATTACCTGTATTTTTTGGTTTACAGGCATTGATACCAAATAAGAATACAATACATGGCAACAGGATGGCCCTTGACCGGATCTTTTTCATAATTATTTTAATTTTGTTTATAATTCTATATTGATTGCATTTTAACCATTACTACGTAAAGTCGCTGAGTATAAAAAATTGTATGGTTTGCTGCCCCGCTGTCTTTGCAGGCATATTTATTTCGTCCCGTCATTCCTTCGCATGTATTCCAGTAAACTTCGTGCATCATTATCTGTTAGATTTTGATTGGGCATGCGCACAAGGCATATCTCCAGCTGCGCCTGCGCTTTTGGATCTTTGTTCAGCATCTCATCCGTATTTGTGATAAAATTCATGATCCATTCAGGAGCATGGCGGCTCGTAACGCCTTTCCAACCTGGCCCTACCAGTTTTTCTTCAGTAGTTTTGTGACAGCCACTGCATTTAACGCTATATACTTTTTCACCATTGGAAGCCAGTGCTTCATCTACGTCTGCGCCGAGATCTATTTTTTTAAACTTCCCTTCTCCCCTATGTGGATCATAAGCCGGGTTTTCATCATTTTTGACGACCGCAGTTGAATCAAACTGGTCTGAATTCGATCCCGATCTTGTATCATTGTTATCGCCACATGCAGCGATAAATACCATTAGGGATAAAATAAACGCTAATTTCTTCATGATATATTTTTTTTGATAAATGAAATTTAATTAGTGCAAGTTTAGCCACGGATAAAATGGTTTTTTATGCGTTCGGTCATATTTAAACAATAAAACGTCCTGTTCCGGGAATTCCCGGCAATATGCCGACAATTTTCCTCGATTCGAACATTGATTATTTCCTCGATGTTCATCAAAATGCTGTATTGCCAGTCTGGCCCATACTTAGCGTAAGTATACAAACAGGCATCCTATTTGAGTATATATTATATATCAATTGCCAAGAGCTTTAAAAGCAGCCCACAGTATCTTATTTTATTAATATGACCAATGTCATATAGATGATTAGCCATTCTCATATCTGGGATTTCCGCTTACGTTTAGTTTTGACATTCTTTATCAAACAATAATTCAATAATGATCGATATCGATTTATTACTTGCGTGGGGAGCTGCTTTAAAAAAGGTAGGAGCATCTGAAGTGATCTTCCTGGAAGAAAACGAATGCCGGTTTTACTATCAATTGGTTTCGGGAACTGTGCGCTGGGTCAATGTTTACGAAGATGGCAGGGAATTTTTACAGGGAATAATCAGCGCCGGGGAAAGTTTTGGCGAGTTGCCCCTTTTTGACGACGGCAAATATGCAGCATCAGCCATTGCTGATACTGATTCAGTGATCATTCGCTTACACAAACCCATCTTTCTCCAGCTTATAAAAGAAAACCCTGAAATACAATTTGCGTTCAACAGGCACCTGGCCGAACGCTTAAGGTTTAAATTTTTCATTTTAAAGGAAATTGCCAAACACGACCCTGAACAAAGCATTTCAACCCTGCTTAATTATTTTAAAGAGACGCATAAGAATGTCTGTACAGATTGTAACCGGGTAAACCTTACCCGGCAGCAAATTGCAGATATGACGGGCATGCGTGTGGAAACAGTTATCAGGGCGATCAGGTCCTTAAAGGAAAAAGGCCGGCTGGTGATCGACAAAGGAAAAGTGTATTGCTGATTATGATTGAAATCATATAGCATTTACCCCGGGCTTTGTTTCTTTGCCTAAACAGTTTCGATGCAATTTTTTCAGCGATGGATAAGGATATCATTATTTAACCTCTTACTGGTTTCTTCCATCGGTGTGACCTTACGGTATAAGATCGCTTTCTCACTTCCTTTCATTGACCAGAAACATTTGCTGCATGGGCATTCGCATTTTGCTTTTGCGGGATGGGTAACGCAGGCATTGATGGTACTGCTTGTTGCTTATTTGGCAGGGCAGGCAGGCACAGGTATCTTAAATAGGTACAAATGGTTATTGCTTGCTAACCTGTTTACCGCATATGGGATGCTGGTTGCGTTTCCCATTCAAGGATATGGCTTATACTCCATTATATTTTCAACAGCTTCTGTTTTTGTTTCTTATGTATTTGCTGTGATGTATTGGAAGGACATAAATAAATTACAAAGCGGCAATGTCTCACATCTTTGGTTCAAAGCTGCCTTGTTGTTTAATGCGATCTCTTCACTTGGGGCATTTGCCCTTGCCGGTATGATGATAAGCAGGATCATTCACCAGAAATGGTACCTTGCTGCAGAATATTTTTATTTACACTTTCAATACAATGGCTGGTTTTATTTTGCGTGTATGGGTTTATTCACAGCCAGGCTTATAAATGCAGGAATACCACAAAGGCCATTAAGATATGTGTTCTGGTTGTTCGCATCAGCACTCATACCGGCCTATCTATTATCCATACTGTGGGTCGACTTCCGATTTGGTATCTATATCATCATAGTACTTGCTGCATTTATACAGTTATTAAGCTGGGGCTGGCTTTTAAGCATATTAAGAAAATACGCCGGCATGCTGAAGCCTTCATTTTCATTAACGGCAAAATGGTTATTCTATTTAGCAGGAATTGCATTATCGGTAAAATTGTTATTACAATTGGGATCGGTGATCCCTTCATTGAGTGATCTTTCCTATGGCTTCCGTCCTATCATTATCGGCTATCTGCACCTGGTTTTGCTTGGCATCATAACATTGTCTATCATTGGCTTTATGGTTGCCGACGGACATATTATTATTAACAAGATGACTTTAGCGGGAATCATTGTTTTTACATCCGGGATCATTGTCAATGAAATATTATTGATGATGCAGGGAGTATGGGCTCTCAGCTATAATAATATTCTTTATATAAATGAAATGTTATTCATTACTGCATGTGTCATGTTCACCGGGTTGATCCTTATTAATTTGAACAGGAAAAATAAATTTCAAACCTGACTTGGATCATAATAGTTATGCAATAATGAAACGAGTTTTGTAAAAAATACTTTATGACAAACATTGCAGAACAAACTCTCGCTACCATTGTAACCAATAATAACCTGGCCGTGCCTGTATTGGAAAAACATGATCTTGATTATTGCTGTAAAGGCAAAAGGACACTGGCCGCTGCGTGTCTCGAAAAAGGCCTGGCTGTTTCTGAAATTATTGATGAGCTACAACTTATTTTAGCCGGAGATAAAATGCATATGCCTTTCGATAAAATGAATGCAGAACAATTGATCAGCTACATACTCATCCACCACCACTTTTATGTAAAGCAGTCAATGCCTTTGATCATAAGCCACCTGGAAAAAGTAGCTGCAAAACACGGGGCACATTTTCCATACATGCCAATGGTGTTGAAATTATTTTCAGCCGTACAGGCAGAAATGACAACACACATGCAAAAAGAAGAAGTCATTTTGTTTCCACGGATAAAAGGATTGGAAATGTTATTCAATAAAAAGGAGCGCTCAGACATTGCAGACAATTACATCAGCGGCCCTATTGAAGCAATGGAATCAGAGCATGATCATGCCGGTGCTATCTTATACGAGATCCGTGAATTGACCAACAATTATACAGCTCCACCTGAGGCCTGCACTACTTTCAGGGTATCATTGGCAGCATTAAAAGAGTTTGAAGAGGATCTGCATAAGCATGTTCATTTAGAAAATAATTTACTTTTCCCTTTAGCAAATAAAATGTTGCAGTTATTAAGGGAATTATGATCCTTAATATTCATACAAGTAAAATGAAGTATTTTCTTCAAAGTCTAAACAGGATCTGGTTTGTTTCAGTTAAGTACTGATGATAATCTTCCATTGACCTAACCCAGGTCATAAATAATGATTTCTTTCTTTGTGAAATTTGCCCTGTCATCAAAATTATGATCATGAAAAATTTCCTCCTGCTCTCATTGATTACAATGCTCTTATCTTCCTGTGGTCCCACGCTGCAGGTATTCTCAGATTATGATAAAGCGCTTAATATGTCAGTTTATAAAAATTATAACTGGCTCGATCTGCAGGCTATCGAAAGCAGGGGAATGAACCCCCTTTACTATAATGAATTAAATGATCAAAGGATCAAAAGAGCTGTAGACAAGCAAATGCAGGCCAGGAATTATAGTACGGCTTCAAAGAATGAAGGTCTGCAAATTCATTATCATATCATTGTAGAAAATAAAACAAATGTAATAACAGAACCGGTGGGAGCACAATACCGCCCCTATTCAAGCGGGTCACGCACCACCACCTATCAATACCGCGAAGGAACCCTTATCATTGACCTCATGGATACAAAAACCAATACATTGATTTGGCGAGGATGGGCAACCGATGTTATTACAAACTCAGTAAAGAAAGACCCGGAAGCAGCGATCCAAAATGCCGTGGCAAAGATATTTGAAGTTTTCCCTGCGGGCAATCATTAAGAATGAAATGATGGCGATTATTCAATTTCGCCTGGCTAATTTCCACAATTCCATCCAGCATGTACTTAGAAAAGCTATTACAGCACAGGTCAATATATCGGCAAGTTTTAACGGGGTAAACCTGAACAGTTGCTGCATGAAGGGAATGTATAAGAATGCAGCTATACACAAAACTGTAATACCAATGATCAATGGCACCAGGTTATTCTTGTATCTCAATGTAACAAAAACAGTAGCGTTAAATGAACGGTTAACAAGTGTCAGAAAAATATTGCTGAATAAAAGCGTGATGAAAATAACAGAACGGATGGCCTTTTCATCATATTTTCCCTGCAGATAATAATACCCGATGCCCAAACAGCCTGCTGTGATCACAAGCCCCTGGATGATACTGATCAAAAGTTGTTTTGTTGATAAGAATGTACTCCCCATCTTCCGCGGCGGGCGCATCATGGTCCCTGGTTCCATGGGTTCATTTTCATAAATGATGGAACAGGTTGGGCCCATGATCAGTTCAAGGAATATCACGTGAACCGGCGAAAAAATATCGGTAAATTTCCACATAAGCAATAATGGCAGCGCAACGATAAGGATGATGGGTATGTGTATGGATACAATGTATTGAATGGCTTTTTTTAAATTATCATATATCTTCCTGCCTTGTGCAACAGCTTCGGTCATGTGGCCAAGATCATCATCCGTCAGTATCAATGATGCTGCGCTTTTTGCCACTTCGCTTCCGCGTTGTCCCATGGCTATGCCTATATGAGCTGCCTTCAAAGCCGGCCCGTCATTCACACCATCACCGGTCATTGCAACAATTTCACCATTCGCTTTCAAAGCATCGATCACTTTAAGTTTTGCTTCGGGATACATTCTTGCGAAAATATTAACCTGTTTTACTTTTTGCTGCAATGCCGCTTTATCAAGCTGAACGATATCTTCCCCGGTAAGCACTTCATAATGTTGATCCAGTTTGATCTGCTTCGCAATAGCCAAAGCCGTTTCGGCATAATCACCTGTTATCATTATTACCCTGATACCGGCATCATGAAATGTTTTGATCGTTTCCCTGATATTTTCTTTAGGAGGATCCTGGAATGCCAATAATCCCAGGAATTCAAAAACAAATTCCTGTTGCGACACGGGGTAGTTCTTTTCCGTCCAGCTTCCCTGCCCTACTCCCAATACACGGTAACCCATTTTGGCATACGACAGGGCCTGCGCTTCAATAAATTCAAGTTCGCTGACAGCCAGGTTGCTTTGCCGCAAAATGGCTTCGGGCGCTCCTTTGGCGGCAATGACAGACTGCCCATTTTCATTTTTGAAAATATGTGTCATTATCGGGGGCTTGCCCCCGATAGGATATTCATGAACCTGTTTGAATTGCGAACGTTCATCAATAGCCGCAGTTTTTTCATACAATGTGTGAATGGCCTTTTCCATCGGATCGAACGGGTTGGTCTCACTTGCCCACATGGCATATTCTATCAAGGCCAAGGGTAATTTTCGGGTATCAGCGTAATGCACAGAACGCTTATTTGCTGCATCATACAGGTATTCGATACTCATACGGTTCTGGGTAAGCGTGCCTGTTTTATCTGTACATATAACGGTAGCGGACCCCAGCGTTTCAACATATTGGGCCTGTTTTACAATAATATGATTGCGCAACAAGCGGTAAGCACCCAATGCCTGGAAAGTACTGAAAGCAACGGGGATCTCTTCCGGCAATACACTCATGGCAAGGGTTAGGCCTTGCAGGAAAGACCGCAGCAGATCGCCGGAATTGTAATAATTATACCCCACGACCAATAAAAATGCGATCGCACCTATCCACACCATGTTACGCACGAATGAACTGACCTGGTTCTGCAGGGGTGTCTTAAGTACTGTAATTTCTTTCAGTGATAACCCGATCTTACCAAACCTGGTCTTATTGCCAACTGCATTTACTTTGACCGTTGCGCTACCGCTTGTTACCAATGTACCTTTATATACTTCATTATTGTTACCTGCCGCCTTATTAACGGGAAATGCTTCGCCTGTGAGAATGGATTCGTTCAATGACAGGTCATTGGCAGCAACAATGATCCCGTCAGCGGCCACTATTTCACCTTCTTCAAGCAACAGGATATCATCTACAACGATCTCCTCAATATCTAAATGTACAGGCTTGCCGTTCCTTATCAGCAAGGCCTTTGATGCAGCCAGTTTTTTCAATGCCTGTATTGCATTGCGGCTCCTGTATTCCTGGAATAAAGAAATACCGGCCACGATCAAAACGGAGATGCCCATAATAATGCCCTCCCGGTATTGGCCGGCAAAAAAATAAATGATACATGCCGTCAGCAGTAAAATGAACATGGGCTCCAGCACAACTTCTTTTAATACATGCCAGAATACCCGGTCTTCCTGTATCTCAAAAACATTGCCGCCAAACTGTTGTTTAGATGCAATGGCTTCTGCCGTTGTTAACCCCTGTATGTTACTTGATGCATTCATTTAATAAAAGCTAAATAATTTTGATCTCAACCCAGGCATATTCATAAAGAGCCGGTTGCTGCTGGCTTATTGTTTACAGGTTAATTCAAACAAATAATCAACATCATCCACATTACATAAAGAAGTTCCTTCGTTCATGGTTGCAGCCGTACCACAGGCAACACCGTATTGCAATGCTTCTTTATAAGTTTTATTATTTGATAAGGCGAATACAATTCCTGCTACCATGGAATCGCCCGCTCCTACCGTGCTTTTTATCTTTACATCGGGGGCCATTATATGTTCAGCAATTGTTCCTGTTATCAATAAAGCGCCGTTAGCTCCCATTGAAACCACTACTACTTCACATTGTTTTTTTGTAATGATGGATCTTGCGGCCCCGATCGCTGAATCCTTATCCAATTGCTTTATACCAGAAATAAAACTCAATTCTCCCAAATTGGGCTTGATCATGTAAATTGTTTCCTTTAATGCAGCAGCAAGGGCTATACCGGATGTATCCAATATCATTTTAGCATTCTTTTGTTTTGCGATCCGGGCAACGCGTGCAAAGAAATCTTCCGGAACGCCTTCTGCCAGGCTGCCGCTTGCTACAATATATCCTATGTCTTGCAAGGATGATAATTGATCAAGGCATTGCTTCCATTCCTTTTCTTCTATAAAAGGACCGGGCATTCCAAACCGGTATTGCAGGTTGGTAGATCCTTCTGCCACGACAAAATTTTCTCTTGTATGATTTACTGTTTCTATAACCAGTGTATTTACCTTTTCTGCATGCAGCATTTTGCTGAAGTATTCCCCGGTATATCCACCCGCCAGGTAAACAGCCGTTGAGTTGTTACCCAAACGCTTCAATACCCTGCTTACATTGATGCCTCCACCGCCCGGTTCTTTTTTCATAGCGCTGCAATGCAATTTCCTTTCAGGTATCAATACAGGAACTTTTGCACTGATATCGATGCATGGATTTACAGTAACTGTTATAATTCCCGGCATGGCATGTCTTTGATCTGATTAATAATATTACTTTTTTGAACTTTATAAACTACACCAGGTTCAGGAACCAGGTTTACCCACATTCAGCTTCAATAATTCAAGTGCCCGCAGCAATGCTTTCTGTGATGACAATATTTCCTGGTAAACATTCAATAATGTAGATGCCTCGATCTCGCTCAATTCCCGGTCAGCCAAAGACCGTTCAATATTACCGGTATGAACCTGGAACCGGCTGGCAGCCAATTTCATGGAATTTTCAAAACCTGCTTTTAATCCGGCGCCATCTTCATCCTCCATCAACACATACAATTGCACTTCAAAGTCCTTCCACTCCTTTTGCAACAATCCATATTGCCGGAATAAAAAATCATTCGCAGATGCATTAAAGGCTTGCAGGTTATGCTGTATATCGTGTACAGATTTGGCTGCATGTATGGATTGCCTTATGGCAGTAAGGCTATAATTCACTTTTTCATAATCGGTCTTAACAAGATCATCCTTTTGCAGGCCCGTATAGTATTTTAATATATCGCCTTCCGTTTCTTTTATGAGTGAATATTCCCTTTCAGTAGTACCATGCACCCTTGCAAATGACCGCAACCCTGAAAAAAAACCATTCGCATTTTCCGGGACGGATGTGTTGAAAATTTTTTTATGAAAATAAATGACCCGCCTTAAAATATCATAGCCGGCCTCCAGTAATAGAGCAGCTGCAAGTTCCGGTATGACCGGCTGATCTTTATTGAATGCAATGTCCCCCCGGAGTTTTTTATTAAAAAAAGCCTTTTTAAGCCACCTGGAAAAAATATTCACGAAGGGCAGGAAGATGAGAATAGAAATAAAATTTATGAATGATTGAAAGAACACAAGTCCGACCAACGGATCCTTTATGCCCACAATATTGCGTATGAACAGGATGATCCATGAAAGCAGGGAAAATGAAACAATTACCGTAACCAGGTTAAATATAAGATCGGCCCAGGCAAGCATCCGCTTTTCTGCACTACCCTGAAAACTGCTCAATAAGAATTTAATGCTGGTGCCTGCTTCGGAGCCAATGATGACACAGGCTGCAGCAGGGAAGGTCAATGCATGTGTATGAAGTGCTGTCAGGGCAATGGCAATGGTTGCAGAACTTGATTGAATGATCACTGTTAATATAAAACCTATAAATAAAATAAATACAAGATTGTAATCTGCATATGCAGCCAGGTTGAATTTCATGACGAGCTGCTCAGCTCCTTCCTTCATAAATCCAAACCCAAGAAGCAATATGCCTATCGAAAAAATAAAATAAAGCGAGTCATATAATTTTTTCCGCCGCTGTGTAAAAAACATGATGATACCTGCTATTGCAATAATGGGGAGGGAATAGTTTTGCAGGTTGAATTTAAAGCCAATGGTAGCATAGAACCAGCTATCTACGGTGGTGCCCAGGTTGGAACCGAGTAAAACACCCAAGGCATTTCGGAAAGAGATAACGCCCGCTCCTACAAATGACATCAGCATCAGGATAACAACCGAGCTGCTTTGGATCAAACCCGTTAAAACAGTTCCACCAAAAACAGCTTTTACCAGGTTATTGGTATGATCGCGCAAAAATAATTTAAATGAACGGCCGGCAAGATTCCTGGTCACGGTTTCCATCAGGCTTATCCCGTATAGAAACAGGCCCAGGCCCGCAAGAAATTTCCAGGTATCAATTGAAAACAAAATCTAGAGTTTGAATTAACCAGCACTAAAATTATTAAATAATGCCGGTATGGAATTGAAATACCAGCATACATTAATCCTGGGCTTCAGTTATGCGGCTGCTTTGATTTTTCATTTCAGCATTTTTCTTCTGTGGCAATACAAGCAATGGAATCTCCGTATGGAAGATCATGTTCTTGGTAATGCTTTCTGTCATAAACCTTTCCAGGAGGTCATGCTTATGAGGTATAATGGCCAACAGGTCAATTTCATGTTCCTTTATAAAGCCTTCAATGGTCTTCGTGATATTGCTGCCTGAAGGGTATTCTAGGACGGGGTCCAGGTCTTTAAACTCATTGATAAATGTTTTGGGACGGTACCTCATTTCTTTTTCACCATCAACACCATCATCAACTACCCATACAACAGATAATTTAGAAATGAATTTTTCACCAAGTTCCTTCAACATGTTGAAGGTAATATTGGCTGTTTCCTGGTCCATATCATTGGCCAGGGCTATATTCTTAGGAATAACGAAAATAGAATTTTCGGGAACAACTATGAGGGGGATATCGCTTTTTGAAGCCAGTGTAGTTATTGTACTTCCGAATATTCTCCTGAGTGTTTTAACAGAGCTTTTCATACCGCAAATGATCATATCAGCTTCCCTGTTTGTTGCTTCGGAAATGATAGCATTTGCAGCGGTCCCCTCGGCACCGCATATTTCCATAGCTACCAGGTTGCCCGGGTTGATCATTTCAGCTTCTTTTTTCAGTAATTCCATTGTGATCTCCCCGGTATTTTCCACGCTATAGAAAAGATAACTCTCAGGAACCTGTATGGGAACCTGGAATGCATTGAACAGGAAAACTTTCGCATTGAAATACTTCGCCAATTCTATTCCGTAACGGCCGGCATTTTGTGCGGCATTTGAAAAATCGGTAACAATAAGAATATTTTTCATCGTAGTAATTTTTCTCAAAACTAGCCAGTGATGCCAAAAAACGCTATGAGAACCGTTACAATGAAGGCTGATTAATATCATATAAACCTGTGGCATTCATCAGGCACAGCTTGTTAAACGGGTAATATTATTGATCCGGATTCTATAGCACAGCGGGCCAGTTAATGATCGGCATGGGTTTGCTGGCCAGGGGAATCATTGTAAAGTTATCCTGTGCTGCCGGGATATTATTCCTGCTTGCCATAGCTCCATTGGGCACGGTGACGGCATTCCCATTCAGCATTACTGCTTCCATTGCTTTATTTATTTATACAAACACAATTTCACAAAAGACATACTGAAATATAAATGGTGGGTATGAAGTATATATGATCAATTTATTAACATGATGAAGATCATATGCCTGTCACACAGTTATCATTTATAACAGGTAGCCTAATAAATAATTTTGGAGATAAATTAACCTGACCATGAAAAGGAACGTAAGTATTATGGACCGGGCGTTGAGGCTACTGGCTGCTTTAGTTTTGGTTTCATTGAATATAAGCGGTATTGTAAGTTATCCTGAAAGTATACTGCTATGGATAGTGGCGGCGATCTTTACCCTGACTGCATTGACCGGTAACTGCCCTGTTTACACGCTTTTTGGCATAAATACAAATACCGGGAAGAAAGAGATCGGGAAATATCATTAAATGAATAATTATAAAATTATCCGGGGCCGGGCCCAATAAAAGCTTTGCTCATAAATCAACAATCATCAGTAGCCATATAAAAATAAACAGTAAAAGCTGCTACCACTGTGCTGATAGCTGCGACGGCTCTATAACAGCCGAAGGAAAATGTTTTTGTTGCACAGGTTGCAAACAGGTTTACCTGTTATTAAATGAGAACGATCTCTGTAGCTATTATGACCTCGACAAAAATCCCGGGATAAAAGCTAAAGGAAGATTTACCGGTGACCGTTTTGCATACCTCGATGATGTTTCCATTTATCAAAACCTTGTCAGCTTCAGCAGCCCAACACAAACCAATGTAACATTTGGCCTGCCGCAGATACATTGCTCATCCTGTATCTACCTGCTGGAGAACCTTCACCGAATAGAGCCGGGGATAACCAGTTCCCGCACAAATTTTTTGCGCAAAGAAGTTTTCATCTCCTATGACCCTTCTGTGATATCACTTCGTAAAGTAGTGGAATTGCTTTCATTCATCGGGTATGAGCCCAATATCAGTTTAAATGATGTAACAGCTAACAAAGCTGCCGGCAACAAAATAAATAAAACAGTATCCTTTAACAGGAAGCAGATCTACAGGATCGGGGTTGCAGGATTTTGTTTTGCAAATATTATGATGCTTAGCTTCCCTGAATATTTTTCATCCGGCCACATTGAAGAAAAGGGATTAAAAGAGACTTTTACATGGCTAAACCTGTTTTTATCAATCCCTGTATTATTATTCAGCGCATCAGGATTATTTATTTCAGCATGGAAAGGAATACGGCAGCGCTTCATCAATATTGATGTCCCTATTGCACTGGCCATCATCGTTACATTTGCAAGAAGTTATTACGAGATCATCAGCGGGCACGGTGCCGGTTATCTTGATTCGGGCACCGGGATCGTTTTTTTTATGTTGATCGGCCGGTGGTTCCAGGACAAAACATTTGACTCCCTTTCTTTCGACAGGGATTACCGTTCTTATTTCCCGCTGGGCGTAACAATTATTATAGACTGCGTTGAAAAAAATATTCCCGTCACGAAACTGAAAAAAGGAGATCACATCATTATCCGTAATGAAGAAATGATCCCTGCAGATGCTGTCTTATTAAAGGGCGATGCCAATATCGATTATAGTTTTGTCAGTGGTGAAAATGCGCCCGTTAAAAAGTACATTGATGAACTGATCTATGCAGGCGGTAAACAGGCAGGCAATGCCATTGAACTGGAAGTAATGAATGCCGTATCACAAAGCTATATAACTGAATTATGGAACAACGATGTTTTCAATGTCCCAAAAAACAGGAAGCAATCATTTATCCATCCATGGAGCAGGTATTTTACACTGGTATTGTTCAGCATTGCATTCTTAACAACTATATGCTGGTGGATCATTGACCCTTCAAATATCTTACCGGCCCTTACTGCTGTCCTGATCGTTGCCTGCCCCTGTTCCTTGCTGTTATCTGCCACATTTACTTTTGGAAATATGCTCCGCATTTTTGGTAAAAATAAATTGTATTTAAAAAATGCCAGTGTGATCGAAGCAATGGCTTCTATTGATTGCATCGTATTTGATAAGACCGGCACCATAACAAAGCCCAATGGATCGGTGCTGGAATATGCGGGGGTCCCTTTATCAGAAAAAGAAAAAACCGTATTACAGCATATCAGCAGCCAATCAAAACACCCGCTGAGTAAGGCCATAGCATCCTCTTTACATACTCAACCGGGTTGGGAGCCATTGATACAAGGATTCAGGGAATATCCCGGCAAAGGCATTGCTGCCATGGCAGATAATATTCCTGTTAAAATGGGATCTGCTGTTTTTATAGGCGAAACCGGTCACGAACTGTTAAACGATGATACCGGTACACAGGTGCACATACAGATCGGCAATGCATTGAAGGGCAGGTTCAGCATCAGTAATCATTACCGCAAAGGTATCCGGAAAGAGATCAGTGCATTAAAAAGATCAGGATATGATATGCATGTATTGTCAGGCGATAATGACTCCGAGAAAGAAAACCTTCATTATATTTTTGGTGGGGGAACAAACCTGAAATTCAGGCAGTCCCCTGCAGAGAAACTGGCATATATCAAACAACTTCAGGCATCCAATAAAAAAGTAATGATGATCGGCGACGGGCTGAATGATTCCGGTGCATTGATGCAGGCCGAAGTTGGTATTGCAGTAAATGATAATACCATGCAGTTTACCCCTGCCTGTGATGCGATCCTTGACGGCGATCATGTAAATAGTATTGATAAATTATTACGCTATGCAAAAGCAGGTAAAAATATCGTCAGGGCCAGTTTCATAATTTCTATCCTTTACAATATCGCGGGCCTTTCTTTTGCTGTAACGGCGAACCTCTCTCCTATTGTGGCCGCTATACTAATGCCTGTAAGCAGTATAAGCATCGTGTTGTTTGTTAGCATTACCAGCAGCCTGAAAGCCAGACACTACGGGCTGTGATATATTTCAATCCGAAAATCTTACTAACCTGATTATTGTCATATTCCAATTTGATAATGCTCATTTCCTATGACCGGCATCACTTCTATTTTTGTGCCATTAAATTCACTCATTGAGCGCATTATTCATTCTTATTGGTGTAAGCATATTAGTAGCAGGTAGTTTCCTTGCAGCTTTTTTATGGAGCGTAAGCAATGGCCAGTATGATGATGACTATACAGCTTCCGTAAGAATGCTTTTCGACAACAACATCCCTAAGACCCCAAAACAAAAAAAGATCACGAAAACAACCAATTAAAGATGCAGGTAGAAAAATTTTATTATGATAACAGGACAGTCAAAAATTTTGCATATGCAACTATGGTCTGGGGTGCGGTTGGAATGCTCGCAGGCCTTTGGGCATCATTGCAACTGGTGTTCCCATCCCTGAACATGACCCAGTATACTTCATTCGGCAGGTTGCGCCCGCTGCATACCAATGCGGTGATCTTTGCATTTGTGGGTAACGGGATCTTTATGGGAGTATATTATTCTTTGCAACGCCTGTGTAAAGCAAGGATGTTCAGTGATACGCTAAGTAAAATTCATTTCTGGGGCTGGCAGCTGATCATTGTTGCCGCCGCTATCACTTTACCGCTCGGCCTTTCACAGGGTGCAGAATATGCGGAGCTTATCTGGCCGATCGACCTTGCCATCACCGTTATATGGGTAGTATTCGGATGGAACATGTTTGGCACCATCATTAAAAGAAGGGAAAAGCACTTATACGTGGCGATCTGGTTTTACATAGCCACATTTGTTACCGTTGCTGTATTGCACCTTGTTCGCTCCGGTGAATTGCCTTATACGTGGCTGAAGAGTTATAGCTTTTATGCAGGTGTGCAGGATGCACTGGTTCAATGGTGGTATGGCCACAATGCTGTTGCTTTCTTTCTTACAACACCCTACCTGGGGCTGATGTATTATTTTCTTCCAAAAGCGGCTAACCGTCCGGTTTATTCATACCGCTTATCTATTATCCATTTCTGGTCGCTGATCTTTTTATATATCTGGGCAGGGCCCCATCATTTATTATATACAGCATTGCCAAACTGGGCGCAATCACTCGGTGTGGTATTTTCTGTTATGCTCATCTTCCCAAGCTGGGGCGGCATGATAAACGGCTTGCTCACTTTACGCGGAGCATGGGACCGCGTAAGAGATGATGTCATTTTAAAATTCATGGTAGTGGCTGTTACGGCTTATGGCATGGCAACCTTTGAAGGGCCCATGCTCTCATTAAAAAATGTCAGCGCCATCAGCCATTATACCGACTGGATCATTGCACACGTTCACGTAGGCGCATTGGGCTGGAACGGCATGCTCACCTTCGGGATCTTATACTGGCTGATACCACGCATTTTCGGAACTTCCCTGTATTCAAAAAAATTAGCCAACAATCACTTCTGGCTGGGCACATTGGGGATCATCTTTTATGCCGTACCGATGTATTGGGCAGGTTTCACCCAAAGCAGTATGTGGAAACAGTTTACCGAAGCAGGCCAGTTGAAATATACTTTTCTTGAAACGGTGACTTATATGAAACCATTTTATGCCATGCGTTCCCTCGGAGGCACTCTATACCTTGTTGGCACATTAATAATGTTATACAATTTGTATAAAACAGTTAAGGCAGGCAAGCTGGTAGCAGATGAGGCCGCAGAAGCAGCCCCGCTTTTGAAAGAAGAGGCAAGGCATAAAGGAGAGCATTGGCACCGGTGGATCGAACGCAAGCCTGTGCAACTGATGATACTTAGTTTGATCGTGATATTGATCGGCGGAGCCATTGAACTCATTCCCACTTTCATGATCAAATCCAATGTCCCAACGATCAGCAGTGTAAAACCGTATACGCCATTGGAATTGCAGGGACGTGACCTGTATGTAAGGGAAGGCTGCTATACATGCCATTCACAAATGATACGGCCTTTCCGGAGCGAGACCGAGCGGTATGGTGAATATTCAAAAGCCGGTGAGTTCGTATATGACCATCCTTTTCAATGGGGAAGCAAAAGGACGGGACCGGACCTCGCAAGAGAAGGCACCGGTAATCTGAAAAAATCCGATGGCTGGCATTTCCGGCACTTCAGGGAACCATCCTCTATGAGCGAAGGTTCTGTAATGCCTCCGTATGCATTCCTGCTCGAACAAAACCTTGATACTTCTGAAACAGCTGCCAAGATCAGGGCGATGCAATCCCTGGGTGTTCCCTATGCAAAAGGATATGACCAGATCGCAAACATCGACCTCATGAAACAGGCCAATTCAATTGTAAGCAACCTTAAGGCTGATAGTATTAAAATATCGCCGAACAAAGAAGTTATTGCCATCATTGCATACCTGCAGCGAATGGGTTCCGACATCAATAAAACCAACACAGAAAAATAGCGCCATGTTCAAATTCATAAAACAATACGCAGAAAAAATGGATCACGCCCAGGTTTACCCGATGATCTCGCTTATCATATTCTTTTTATTTTTTGTGCTGCTCCTGTTGTATGTTAAGAAAATGGATAAGGAGCGCATACAAACCTTATCCAATATACCACTTGACGAAACAGAACAGACAACCAGCATTCTATAAAATTCAGTATATGCGATTTATAAATAAGCCCTTATCCAGATCAATACTCATACTCATCCTTTCATTGCCGGTTACCACCGGGTTTGCACAGAATGCAGTAGCACAGAATGAAACATCATCCCATAATCAATTGGCCACACTGATGATCGTAATTGCATTGTTGCTGGCATTTGTGATCTGGGGATTGGGGCAGGTGCTGGTAACGATGGGAAAACAAGCGCTTGATAAGAGCAGGCTGCCAGTGAAAGTGATTCCTGTTACCCTGGCCATTGTCTTTTCATTTTTGTCATTTACAACAAATGCACAGGATGCAGTGCTGGCTGAAAAAATTGTTGTGCCAAACTACGGGGGAATGGATAGTACCTCTTTCTGGATACTGGCAGCTGTAATATTCACTGAACTGTTGGTGATCGCATTCATGATGTTTTCTATCCGGAGGATACAGGTTGAATTGCTTCCACAGGCTCCAAAAGTAGAAATGCTGGCTTTGAAACAATTTTGGCAGTACCTGGATAAAAAATTATTTACCCGGGCTGTTGCAGTTGAAAAAGAGGCAGATATTTTACTCGATCATGATTATGATGGTATCAAAGAACTTGACAATGCTTTGCCACCCTGGTGGAAATACGGTTTCATCATAACCATCGTGGTAGCTTTTGTTTATTTATTGAATTTCCATGTACTGGGTTATGGTAAAAATCCAACAGAAGAGTACCAGGAAGAAATTGTAAAAGCACAGGAAGCAAAGGAACTGTATGAATCAAAGAATGCCAATAAAATAGATGAAACCAATTTAAAGATGCCGGCAGCTGCAGGTATCGCTGCGGGCAAGGAAATATTTACATCTGTCTGCTGGGCCTGCCATGGAAAACAGGGAGAAGGAGGCGCAGGCCCGAACCTTACAGATGATCACTGGTTACATAAAGGATCACTTGCCGATATTTACCAATCTATCAAGCACGGCTACCCTGACAAGGGGATGCAGTCATGGGAAAAGAACTTTACGCCAAACGAGATCAATGACCTGGCAGGTTTTATCATAACACTCAGGGGCACTACCCCACCCAATCCAAAAGAAGCACAGGGTGAACTGTATAAGGATACACCTGATACTGATAGTACGATCTTAAAAACAACTGTTGAAATCAAAAAAGATACAGCCGCTATCATAAAGAAATAAAACATGACCCCTGAAACTGAAATACCGGTTAAGCCAGAACTCTTCAGGGATTCTGTTGCTACTATTACCAAAGAAGGTAAGCGTAATTATATAATGCCCAAAAAACCGAAAGGGAAGCTTTATAATTTGCGTACCTGGTTCAGTATTTTTTATTTATTCGTATTTTTTTCACTTCCCTTTATAAAAGTGAACGAGGAGCCCTTGCTCATGTTCAATGTGCTGGAAAGAAAATTCATCATTTTCGGGATGATATTCTGGCCACAGGACTTTTTCATTTTCGGGATCGGCATGCTTACATTCATTGTGTTCGTAATATTGTTCACTGTTGTATTTGGGCGTATCTTTTGTGGCTGGGCCTGCCCGCAGACCATATTCATGGAAATGGTATTCAGGAAAATAGAATACTGGATAGACGGGGATGCTACACAGCAGAAGCTCCTGAAAAAAATGCCCTGGAATGGAGAAAAGATATGGAAGCGTTCACTGAAATTTGTCATCTTTTTCCTGATCTCATTCATCATTGCAAATTTTTTCCTGGCTTACCTGTCGGGTATGGATCAACTGATCAATGACATTACCCATCCTTCCGAGCATATCGGTACATTGGTATCATTGCTTGGATTTACAACGGCATTCTTCTTTGTTTACTGGTGGTTCAGGGAGCAGGTATGCATTGTAGTTTGCCCTTACGGGAGGCTGCAGGGTGTATTGCTGGACAAGGATTCTATCGTTGTTGCCTATGATTATAATCGTGGGGAGCCAAGGGGTAAGCTTCTGAAGGAAGATAATTTTAAAGTAAAGGATGATCATGATTGCAAATGTGTTGATTGCAAGGGTGATGGTGGTTGTAATGATGTGGTACAAAAACTGGAAGCTATAAGGCCAGCCGTTCCCGTCCATGGCGATTGCGTTGATTGCTTTGCCTGCGTCAGGGTTTGTCCAACAGGCATTGATATCCGCAACGGCACACAGCTGGAATGTGTTAATTGTACAGCCTGTATCGATGCCTGTGATGCCATCATGACAAGCATTCACAAGCCGGAGGGACTGATCAGGTATGCATCGGAGAATAGCATCAGTAATGACGTTCAATTAAAATTCACCCGAAGGATAAAAGCATATACGATCGTTCTATCCCTGCTTTTAGTACTGCTGGTATTCCTGCTCGTGAGCCGCACCGACCTGGATGCAAGGCTGATGCGTACAGCAGGTATGACCTATACATCAATGCCGGATGGCCGCGTGAGCAACCTCTATAACCTGAAGCTGGCAAACAAGACCCACAAGGATATACCTATTCATTTAAAGCTGGAAAATATACCCGGTGAGATCAGCCTGGTAAACAGTTTTTACCCTGTAATAAAAAAACAGGATTACAGTACCATTCAATTCTTCGTGAAACTGAACAGGGCCGACCTGAAAAACTGGAAAACAACATTGATCATCGGTCTATACGATTCAACAAAAAAAATAAAAACGATCACGGCAAAATTCATTGGCCCGGAAATATATGATTAAGTGGCGGGCAGGATCTTACTACAACGATTAAACAATAAACAATGAACTGGGGCTATAAAATATTATTTGTGTACATCATTTTCGTGTCGGGTATTGTATTCATGGTCTTCCGTTCATCTATGCAGAACCAGGACCTTGTAACCCAGGATTATTATGAGCAGGAATTAAAATTCCAGGACAGGATCGAGGAAACTGAAAGGGCAAATGCCTTATCTGCAACAGTTAAATACGGCATCAGCAACAATGAATTGTGGGTCAGGTTCCCAAAAGAGATGAATGGTGTTCAGTTGTCAGCAGATATATTATTGTATTGCATTGCCGACAAAAGCAAAGACATTCATCAAGACAGCAATACTCAAAATGCATCTGTACAAGTTCCATTGCCAGTGGGATGTAAAGGCTCATATGAATTAAAAATAATCTGGAAAGCGAACGGGGTGGGTTACTATTACCAGCATAAATTAATTATCCCATGATGAGCATGTTCATAGCTGCATTGATAATGGGAGGCATTGGCAGTGTACATTGTATCGGCATGTGCGGGCCACTGGCTTTATCGTTACCGGTTGTTTCGAACGATCATTCATCAAGATTCGTTTCAACATTACTTTACAATACCGGCAGGGTTGTCACATATGCATTATTGGGTGCTGTATTCGGACTCGTGGGTATGAGCTTTGCCATTTTTGGCTACCAGCAATGGCTCTCATTGATACTGGGTTCGCTGATAATAATCTTTATCATCCTGCCCAAACATCATCCCGTTCTTAAAAACAACAGGGTCGTACTGCATTTTTTTGAAAAGATACGATCATCGCTCGCTACTTTATTCTCCAGGAAAAATTACCACTCGCTGTTCTTTATTGGACTGCTGAATGGATTGCTTCCATGCGGCCTGGTATATATAGCGATCGCAGCAGCCGTTTCAACTGCTTCCATATTCAAAAGCAGCCTTTTCATGGCCGGCTTCGGACTGGGAACCTTACCCGTAATGTGGAGCATTGCTTTCTTTGGCAGCTTAGTAAGTATGAATATGAGGCGCAATATTAAAAAATGTTATCCTTATGTGATGTTCCTGGTAGGTGTACTCCTGGTCATACGCGGGCTTGGATTAGAGATCCCGTATATGAGCCCGGTTATCGGACATCAACAAAAGATCGTCCAATGCCATGATTAAGTTCAGTTCAGCAGGTGACGATGGTTGGAAATTACCATCATAATGATAAATAGATTTGTTCAAACAGATGCACAATAGTTATTATGAAAGCTGTAAAAATTTCGGAGGCTGATCATTTCCTGCACGAGAGCCAGGCATGGTGTCGTGCGTTGGATTTTTATCTACAGGAAAACGCTTATTTAAAGACAAGGCTTTCGCATGTGCTGGATAATAACATAGATAAAGAATTTGTTGATTTGGCAGAATATTTCCAAAGTAATTTTATCCACGTTGATGAGAACATAAAGGGCCTGCAAAAAGACATTCTTTTATTACAGCGGTATTTGAAAGGTAATCCCGAGGGAATGACCATGGACGAAAAAAGTATGATCAGGCAACAAAATAAATTGAGGAATGAAATGGGATTTTTCGAAAAGGAATTTACGCAGCAAAAAAATAAATTCGATCAATACCTTATCTCATTAATGCACTAATTGAGCATGGCCGTTAATTTCTTTTCATTCAATACGGTGATCTTACTCCCCTGTACTTCGATCAGCTTTTCTGTTTTAAAATCACTCAGTGTGCGAATGAGCGACTCTGTAGCTGTGCCGGCAATGTTGGCAAGGTCTTCCCTGGAAAAATTAATGGTAAAATTATCCTGTTGACCAGTATTGTATTTTTTTACCAACGTCATCAGTGCCGTAGCAACTCTTTTTCTCAAAGAATTGTATGCAATGTTCAACAACTGCTGTTCCTTTTCCGTGATGTTCTTTGCAAGCAATTGTATGACCTTTTTTGTTGCGTCTGCATTGTAGTGCAGCAGGTTTTGAAATTCTTCAATGGGGATCTCCGCGATCAGTGAATCATCGATCGCTTCAGCAGTTTCCTTATAGACACCGCCTTCGAGCAGTGCGGTGTATCCAAAAAAATCGCCAGCTGCAAACAAGCCGATCGTAAGGCCTTTACCATCTTCGTTGCTGATATAGGTCTTTACCTTTCCCTCCTTTATAAAAAATAATTTCTGGGGATGGTTGCCTTCAAAATAGATAGCCTGCTTTTTCCTGTATTGATTTTCATGCCTGTTAGCTGTAAGCTGTTCCAAAGCATCCTTACCGCCAAATTCGGCCAGCATTTCCTGTAAGCCTTCAGGATCGGAGCTATATTCTTTTTTCAATATGCCGATCTTTTTCAGGCGGCTGTCGATGGCATTCAACAATTCAATATCTGTGAAAGGCTTGGTTATATAGTCATCGGCTCCCATTTCCATTCCTTTCCGAAGGTCAACCCTTTCGGATTTAGCAGTTAAAAAAATAAAAGGTATCGCAGCAAGCTGCTCATTCTTACTTAACAAATGCAATACACCATAACCGTCCAGTACAGGCATCATGATATCGCATATGATGAGGTCGGGCTTTTGCAACAATGCTTTCTCCACCCCTACTTTACCGTTCTCTGCAGTATCAACAATATAATTTGATAATTCGAGTATCTCGGCGGTATTCTCCCTGATCTCTGTATTGTCTTCAATTAATAAAATGCGTTGTTTCATTATCAGTAATTCTGTTTGCAAAGGAAATGGTTATGCTTGTTCCTTTTTCAAGTACACTTTTATAATCAATGTTGCCGTTCATCAATTCAGCATATTTTGCAACAATATGCAGCCCCAGGCCGGTTCCCTGTATATTGGTCGCATTGGAGGCACGGAAAAAACGTTCGAACAAATGTTGCTGGTCTTCCACCGATATCCCGATACCATTGTCTTGAATGGTTATCCTGAATGTATCCTTATCTACAACAGAGTTCACCTCTATAATGCCATCTTCGCCGGAAAATTTTATGGCATTCGACAACAGGTTAAAGATAATATTTCTTAGCAAGGAATCATCCAGTTCTATCATCTCGCTGCCCTTGTGTTCATAATTGAACTGCTGTCGGGGTTTTGCAACGGCCTTTATCTCGCTACAGACATTGGTAATAAAATCCTTTACATTGAATCTATTGTACCTGGTTACGATCTTCCCGTCCTCGATCTTCCCGATGGATAAGAATTCGTTCAGGATATCTGTGAGGTTGTTTACAGAAGATTTGATACGTTGTATATGCTTGTCGCGTTTTTCCTGTTCCCCTGTTTCAGTATACTTTGCAAGCAATGATGCCGATGACAGGATGGTACTCAGTGGTGTCCTGAATTCGTGTGAAGCCATTGATACGAAACGGCTCTTGAGGTCACCGAGTTCTTTTTCCTTGCTAAGCGCTTTTGTCAGTTCGTCCCTGGATGCTTCCACCAGGTGCATGGCTTCCTGTAGCTGGGCCGTTCTTAATTCAACTTTCTTTTCAAGGTCTTCGTTCAATTCTTCGATCTCTACATTGTTTGCTGCCAGTTGTTCTTTTTGAAGTATGATGGCATTTTCTATTTCCTTTCTTTTGGTGATATCAATTACAAAGGCAATAACGAAGTCCCCTTCACTGCTGTTGTAATTACTAAGGCTTACTTCAACCGGGAATTCTGTTCCGTCCTTTTTTACTGCAAACAGGTCCCTTCCAATTCCCATAGATCTTGGTTCGGGATGTTTATTATAATTCAGCATGTGCGTAGAGTGAACCGATTCATAACGTTTTGGTATGAGGGTATCTACAGGTTTTCCGATAAGGTCATTCTTATCATTGTATCCAAACTGGTTGACCAAAAAAGCGTTGGCCAGTTCTATCATTCCCTTTTCATTGGCAACAAGGATACCCATGGAAGCATATTCAAACAACGCCTCGAACCTTTCCTTTTCTTTGATTAATGCTTTTGTTAAATTATCGATCATGGCGGTAATTTAAAACATAATACGCAAATAATAAAAATCGGGATGTTGTGCAACAAGCGGTCAGGCTCTTTAATGCGCAAATGCTTTTGTTATGGGCAGTTTTAATTCTTATTCGTATCCAAATTCTGACTTGCCTTTCTTAGCGGGTTTTATTTAGTTCATTTAAGTTCTGAAAGTAT
>JBDTWL010000047.1:0-23647 GCA_040006715.1 Ferruginibacter sp.
TAAGCCTGCCGCTAGCGTTCATCCTGAGCCAGGATCAAACTCTCCATTGTAAATGTTTTGTTTGAAACGACTGTGTAATTTCATTGGAAATTAACGTCAAATTCTAAATTAATGTTTGCGCTAACATTACCTTGTTAATCAATATGATTAGTTGCTGCTGTTTCCAAACTTTCAAAGAACTTTTGACTATACTTTCGTACCCCTTTTTTCATTGGGACGGCGAAGGTAAAAGCCTTTATAATATCATCCAAATTTTTCTCTTTTTTCTCTTCTCTTTTTTCCTTTGAAAAAACCCGTTTTTTAATTGGGAGTGCAAAAGTAAGTGAGCTGAGCTAATCAACCAAATTTAATTTCAGTTTCCTGAAACTTTTTTTAGGTTTTAAATACTTTTTGGGTGAGAATTTTTCGAAGAACTTGTGCTCTTTTTCAAAAGCGGACGGCAAAGATAAGGGCGTAAATTTTCTAAGCAAAATTAATTTGAAAGTTTTGCTGTTAAAATAAATGAAAACAAGAATGAGAATGGCTATAAGCCCGGCTGGGTAAAGGTTTCAATGGAAAGAAATAATTAAAATAAATAAATAAAGGATTTTTTTGAGAAATAAGAAATAAGGAAGATAAAATAAGAAATAAAGAAGTTTGGTCCGTTTGATGCTAAACTACTTTCTTATTTCTTATTCTTCATTTCTTATTCCTTTGACGCTTTAATATACAACCTGTAACAGTTTCAACCCCTGTGGCGGAACAGCAAAATCAACCAATGTTGGATCATGCGATTCGATGATGCGTATAAACTCCTCTATGGAAGTCCGCTCCCGCCCTACTTTCAGCATCGTTCCAACCAGCCCGCGAACCATTCCACGCAGGAACCTGTTTGCCGAAACACGGTATATGATCATTCCCTCCTTCAACATCCACTCACTTTCGTATATGCTGCAGTTGAAGGTCCTGACCTGGGTATTTCGTTTTGAGAACGATTCAAAACCCGTCGTTTCCTTAATGATGGAAGCAGCTGCATTGAGCAATCCCATATTCAGCTTATATGGATAGAAATAACCCCTGTCTTCCAGGAAGGGGTCCTTGTACATATATAAAGTATACTCGTATGTCCTATATTGTGCATCAAACCGGCAGTGGGCATCATCCTTAACGGCTAATACAGCTTTAACTACAATATCAGCCGGCAGGATAGCATTCAGGTGATAGACAACTTTCTCCCAATCAGGAATTGTTGTGAATTCAAAATCAAAGTGAAAAAAATTCTGCAGCGCATGTACGCCTGCATCTGTGCGGGAAGAACCGGTAAGCATGAAATTTTCCTTAAAATAAACCAACAATGCTTTTTCAACCTCATCCTGTATGGTATTGGCATTTTTCTGTGCCTGGAAACCCGCATATGATGTGCCCTTATATGAAACTTCTATAAAAAAACGGGACATGATGGGATAATTAATGGCGGATCATCGCGTTGAAGCGTGTTATATAATATTCATCTGTGAGCTTTGTGACCAGCCTGCCAAAATTTTGGGAATCACTTACACGGGGATATGCTGCATCAAAGAAATTATACCTTCCATCATCTTTTAAGAACAATGCACTTAAATTACCGACCTGCTCTGTACTGTAGCACTTGGACCTGAATGCTTTTTTTGCCACAACGATCATTTCATCATCCGACTTTTCAGCAGCCATCTTCTTTCTCAACTTCAAAAAATCTTCTTCTGAAGCGGTGGTCCTGCAATCTGAATTGACCATTATCATTGCCTTTGGCTCAGCCTTAGGTTCTGTTATATCTTTATTTGCCGGAACGGGCTCTTTTTTATCAATGGTCGCTTCATTTGATATGATCGCTTTCTTTTCAAGTACCACAGAATCAGTTTTTTTATTAGGATTTGGCAATTCCATATCAATGAACTTTCCATCCTGCTTATTTTCCTGCTTTGTCTCCTGCTTTGTTTCGGGTTTGGTTTCCTTTTTTGGCTCTTCCTTTTTTACTGTCTCAACAGTGGGAACAGGTTTTTCTGTTGTTTCCTTATTTTCTGCAAGAGTTTTATAAGGAATAAGGACCCTGATAGTATCAGCCTTGTTCTCATAAGTATCTACATAAACGATCGACCTGCCATCTGCATCAATCGATGAAAAGATCTTTACTGCCGGTTTTATCGGTTCTACCCTGGTAACAATAGAGCTTTTAACAGCTTCTACAGGCACTGTTTTAGCAACAGGCGTATCCTTCTCCTGCTTTATTTCTTTTACAGCCGGTTTTTCCTTGATCGATGGCGTACTTACTACGTCTGCCAGCACATCTGCAAATCCATCAGATCCTATTTCTTTGGTTGAATCTCTTAATGTTACGGTACCGGATGACATAACGATCTCCATTGTCTGCATATTGAAAAGACCCCAGCCTTTAGATTCAAAGTTCTTCAAAACATATCCTGCATCATTATTCTTCACGGTAACGGTCATCTTTTGTAAGGGCCATTCATTTTTAGGAAAGCCAATACCTATTTCATATTTACCGTTCTGCAATTTTGCAATTACAAGGTACCCTACCGAGGAAGAGCTTAACAAGCGATCCGCCATTTTTACATAGAAGGGTTGTTTATTCTCTGTTTGTATATAAATGAAGTGATTTTGCTGTGCTGCGGATTGCTTTGCAAACAGGGAAAGGAGTATAAAAAAATAGAAGAATTTCATATTGCGAAGATACTTTTATTTCAAAGCTAACTAATATAGGCGATTTGCCATTTATAAAAAAAAGACTATTTTTCTATAACTCAGCCTTTACTTTTACTTTTACAAAAAAATAATTATGAAAAGAATATTCTTCTTATTAGCACTATCGGTGGGCTCCTATGTAAGTAACGCCCAGCCGGGTGAAGAATCAAAGGACACAACATGGAAAACGGTTTTACGTGAAAGCTATCCACGCACAAATGACCTGGTACATACCAGGCTTGATGTGAGGTTTGATTATGACAAAAGCTATCTATACGGGAAAGAATGGCTTACGCTTCAGCCACATTTTTATCCGACAGATAGTTTGTTATTGGATGCAAAGGGCATGGAGATCAAAGAACTTTCTATGATGAAAGGCACCGGTAAAACAGCATTAAAGTATACTTATGATGGTATGCAACTGAACGTGAAACTGGATAAAACATACCAGGGTAAAGAAAGCTATACTATATATATAGATTATATAAGCAAGCCCAATGAAGTAAAAGTGAAGGGAAGTGCTGCTATCAACGATGCAAAAGGATTGTACTTTATCAATCCAAAAGGAACTGAAAAGGACAAGGCCACAGAAATATGGACACAGGGTGAAACAGAAGCCAACAGTGTCTGGATGGTTACCATTGATAAGCCAAATCAAAAAACAACGGAAGAAATAACCATGACCGTCCCGGATAAATATGTAACACTCAGTAACGGTTTATTGAAGAGCCAGAAAAAAAATGCTGATGGCACGCGTACAGATTACTGGAAAATGGACCTGCCGCATGCACCTTATTTGTTTTTCATGGGAGTGGGTGAATACGCCATTACGAAGGATAGCTATAAAGGGAAAGAAGTGAGCTATTATGTAGAAAAAGAATACAATGCAGTAGCAAGGAAGATCTTCGGGTATACTCCCGAGATGATAAAATTCTATTCTGATAAACTGGGCGTAGATTACCCCTGGGCAAAATATTCACAGATCGTAGGCAGGGATTATGTCAGCGGTGCCATGGAAAATACCACGGCCACCCTTCACCAGGAAAGCGCTTACCAGAATGCAAGGCAACTCACAGAAGGCAATAGCTGGGAATCTGTGATTGCACACGAATTGTTTCACCAGTGGTTTGGCGACCTGGTAACTGCAGAAAGCTGGAGCCATATCACGGTCAATGAAAGTTTCGCAAACTACAGTGAATACCTTTGGTATGAATACAAATATGGTAAAGACAAAGCCGATGAACACAATTATGAGGATATGCAGGGATACATTTTCAGCGAAAGTGAAGACAAGGACCTGGTAAGGTTTCATTATGCAGATAAAGAAGATGTATTTGATGGTGTGAGTTATAATAAAGGAGGCCGCATCTTAAATATGTTGCGTAATTATGTGGGTGATGATGCATTTTTTAAATCATTGAATTATTATTTGACATCCAATAAATTCAAAGCCGGTGAAGCCGGGCTTTTACGATTAGCATTTGAAGAAGTGACCGGTAAGGACATGAACTGGTTCTGGAACCAATGGTATTATGGAGGCGGGCACCCAAAACTGAACATAACTTATAATTACGATGCACCCGGTGTTGCAAAAGTCATTATAGAACAGACTCAAACCACCGGCAAGGTTTTTCGTTTACCGATCGCCATTGATGTTTATAACGGCGCTTCTAAAAAAAGAACCAACGTATGGGTCACAAACAAGATAGATACTTTTTCTTTCCCTTATACCCAAAAACCTGACCTGATCAATGTAGATGGAGATAAGATGCTCCTGGCAGAAAAGACAGACAATAAAACAGAAGCTAATTATATCGCCCAATATAATTTGGCAAAATCATATATGGACCGCAGGGAAGCCTTGGATTCTTTCGCTAAAAGAGGCATGCCGGAAGTTTCAAAAGGCCTTCATGACAAATACGCGCCATTAAGAATAAGCACGATCACTAAGATCGCCAACACGCCATATAAAAGTGATAAGGTTGTATTAGAGGCCATAGAAGATATCGCTAAGAATGACAGGGATAAGAAAGCACGTGCTGCTGCTATTAAATTCCTGGCAAAGACAAAAGATGCAAAATATCTTTCACTGTACCAAAACAACACGGCTGATTCTTCTTACAGTGTTGCAGGTGCCGCATTGGAAGGGTTAATTGCGCTTGATTCTGCCAATGCATATACCCTGGCTAAAAAATACAGCAGTGATGCCAAGGGTGCCCTGGGAGTTATTGTAAATAATATCCTGATCGCAAATGGCACAGAAGCAGATTTTGATTTCATTGCCGATAATTACGATAAAGCTCCTCCAAGCTTTGATAAAATAAAACTGACCGGCCAGTTTGGAACTTATCTTTCTAAGATAAATGATATTGCAAAGATCAAAAAGGGTATCGATAATATGATGCGTTTCAGGAACCTGATCCCTGAACAATTCAGGCCACAAACCGATCCTTCCTTTAAATCTGCGCTTGGCAAAATATCAAAAGCCAAGGGTAAAGAAGTACAGGACTATATTGATTCCGTTTATAAATAATGGATGGAAAATTCCAGGTTATAAAAAAAGGCTGTCAAAAATGACAGCCTTTTTTTATAACTCATTGCGATGAACGAAGCAATCTGAGCAGGATCATATTAAATAAGTAAGATCACTTCGTTCCCCGCAAAGGCGTTATTAATGATCTTATTGTATGATCATTGTTGTTCCCTTTCGTTGTATAAGGTTTCCTTTAAAATCAATAGCAGCGGCCATCCATACAAATGCACTCATATTTTGTGTGTAGCCTTTTATTTTACCATCCCAGCCGATATTCTCATTGGTTGTTGAGAAGACAAGTTGCCCATAGCGGTTATATATCCTGAAATAACTAAAGGATCTCATACCTACGGGAAATGCTTTTAAAATATCATTCTTACCGTCTCCATTAGGCGTAAAGACACTGGCCACATAAATTTCCGGGCCTTTAAATGTTTTTACTTTTATCGAGTCTATTCCTATACAACCGTATAGTGTACTTGCTGTAACTACCAGGTAATTTTCATAGTCCGATAAGGTAGCTACGGGGTTGTAAATATCAGGATCATTCAAACCCCTTTCAGGACTCCAATGATATTTGATAAAGCCAATATGGTTTATATCGGTAGCAAACAATCCAAGCGGCTGGTTTATCGCAACAGCAGTATCTGCACCTGCATATAGTTTAGCCGGCGGTGAGACCGTTACTTTTACATCATCCTTTGATAAAGAGGTACATCCATTTGCATCGGTTACAGATAAATAATATGTAATGGTAGCGGGCTTTGTTACCAGCGGGTTGCTAACGTTTGTGGCTGAGAGATAAGTTACGGGGCTCCATATGTAATCAACCCCGCCTGAACCCGATAACTGTGTGCTCCCTCCAAAACAGATCGTAGAATCCGCCCCGGCATTTGCATCCGGTGCGGGATTTACAAAAACAGTTACAGAATCGGTCTTATCACATATACCCAGTATCGATCTGATATAATATTTGGTTGTTATTGTGGGGGAAGCCAACGGGTTTAAAAGCGTTACGCTATTCAATGTGGCAGCAGGTGTCCACAATACACTGGTTCCATTTGTTGTTGCAGACAGGGTTGTGTTCTTCCCTTCACATATTGTCGGGGCTGCACCCGTACTGAGTGTTATGGAATTATCAAACCGGACCAATATACCCGGCACCGTATTGGTACAGCCATTTGCATCTTTAACTGTAATTGTATAGGTGCCTGGTGACAGGTTGAAAAAATTACCGCTTTGGAATGTGGTCCCATTCGATGAATATTGCAAAGGAGCTTTTCCGCCAGTTGCGGTAACAGTGATCGAACCGTCGGCAGTGCCTGTACAGGATCCATTTGTTACAACATTATTTGTTATCAGCAGGTCGGGGAATGCCTGGATAATATTGACAATGATGCTATCAATACAACCTGTACCGTCCCTTACTTTTATTGTATAGCTGCCCGCGGGTAAATTATTGAAGGACGTTCCGGCCTGGTAAGGTGAATTATCAATGGCATACTCTATCGGCGCAATCCATTCCGGTCCCGTCGCAACAGTGATCTGCCCCGTTGATGCCCCGCTGCAATTGACATCTGTTTTAGACAGCAGTTTTAAACGCTTCCAATAAATAAAAGATGAATCCCTGCCATGACAGGTTCCTTCCTGTGACGTACAAATAAACATCGTACTATCGGCAACGGGTGTGGCAATTGGATCCCTGATCAAAAAATTACTTAGCCCCGGATTTATATCCCATAAATAACTTGTATATCCTGCACTGGCTATTAATTGTATCGAAGCACCGGGGCATATCACAGCGGTATCGGGTGAAATTCCCAGTGTATCATAATCCCTTATTTGTATGGTTGCGCTATCAGTAGGTGTGGCAACACCACAAGGTGCCAGTGTATAAATTTTTAAGGTTTCGATCCCTTCAGGTAAATTATCAATGGTAGGAAAAATGTTCAGCAACACTTCCGTTTGATTGGCAGGAATGGTAATGGTAGATGGGAGCAATTGTACATCCACTCCATTAACAGCAGTTCCTGTATAGCCAAGGTTAATCGTCTGTGAAAATAATGTAGCCGACTGGCGCCTGATCTTTAATGCGCCCACTGCACAGCCTTCAACGAGGTAGCTATTACCTGAAACAGGATCCAGCTGGGTAAGGTTTGTAAGCTGGAATGAATTTGAAGTAAGGCTTTTAGCTTCTAAAAAAACACCGCTATCATAGATGCCATCTGCTACATCCGCGATCACAAGTTTTAAATGATAGGTTAGGCAGGGCTGGACCCTTGCCAGTGCGGTCATTACTTTTGTATGGCCATTGTGCGTAAAGAATACATTGCTTTCATTGTTTACATAAAATTGAGGGAATGGTGCGCAGCCCTGGTCATTGATATTGTGGATGGTCACAGGTTCTGTCGATCCCGGGATCAATGCAATATTCGTGGGGAAGGGAAAGCCCGGACCCTGGATAAAGAAAGCGAATGCATCATTGAAAAGTGTTCCGCCCAAACCGGGGCAAGCGAAATCCGGGTATTCTTCTGAGCTGAATACATACCTGAATTTTATTGAATCACCCAGTGGAACAAAATCGAATTCAAGGATGGTGGCGTCATGGGTTGAATCTGCTGTAGACAAGTTAATAAGACTTGCAAGGTCTGCATCACCGGAAAAAGTTGACAATGGAAATAATTCAACGCTTGCAAAATCATCTATGGCCGCAGTAGCTCCATCTCCATTCAACCCTGTTGGATCTAACCCCGAGAGCACTGTTTTTGCACGTCCATTCGTTAATACAATACCACTGTCGATCCCTATATTGGTACCGGAAATATTATTGAAGAAACCAGTTGCCCTTGTGTCTGAAATCAATGTTGCATTACTGATCGAAACGCCATCTCCTACCAGCTTTTGTGCAAGTGCCTGTGCATTGCTTTGAGAAGTAATGTTCAACTGTCCCTTACAAACATTCGCAAGAAAGCATACAATGACCAGCAACGGGGCTTTTTTCAATAGAAGGTTCATTGGAGAACTGTTAGAATTTGATCATACAAATTACCTATAAAAGCCCATAAAACAAAATGGCCCGGTATGTCCGGGCCATATATACACAATTACGCTTAAGATCAAATATCAAGAGTGGACAACACACTATTCATGCTCCGCACAGCATCCGCACTTTTATTCATAGCAGCTTTTTCTTCATCATTTAATCTATAATCAACGATCTTCTCCCAACCATTCCTGCCAACAACAACCGGTACCCCGATACAAATATCATTGAGCCCATATTCTCCTTCAAGGTATACACAGCAGGGCATCAGCTTCTTTTCATCCCTAATGATCGCTTCCACCAGGTAAGCTCCGCAGGCACCGGGGGCATACCAGGCAGATGTGCCCAGCAATCCTGTTAAAGTAGCTCCACCCACCATCGTATCGGTCGCAACTTTTTTCAAA
This sequence comes from Ferruginibacter sp., assembly GCA_040006715.1. Classification (GTDB taxonomy): domain Bacteria; phylum Bacteroidota; class Bacteroidia; order Chitinophagales; family Chitinophagaceae; genus Ferruginibacter. The sequence goes on from JBDTWL010000047.1 coordinate 8,699, forward strand.
GTCGCCTCGTCCAGGTAATTGGATGCCGGTGTGCCACAATAAGTAGCCAGCCTGGTCAGTGGGATCATCGTAGTATCTCCATGTCCGCCAACAACCGTTGCCTGCAGATCGTTAGGAGAACAATCTATTGCCTGGCTGAGGAAATGACGGAACCTGCTGCTATCAAGTAGTCCCCCCATTCCAATGACCCGGTTCTTAGGAAGCCCGCTCGACTTTAAAGCGAGGTAGGTCATTGTATCCATTGGATTACTTATGACAACAATGATCACATTTGGAGAATATTTCAGCAGGCTCTGGGTAACTGTTTTTACTATGCCTGCATTAATGCTGATCAGTTCCTCCCGGGTCATTCCTGGTTTACGTGGAATGCCGGAAGTGATCACTGCCACTGAACTTCCGGCAGTTTTTGTATAATCATTGGTACAACCGGTGATCTTGGTGTCAAAACCTTCGATCTCTGAAGTCTGCATCAGGTCCATGGCTTTTCCTTCGGCTACCCCTTCTTTAATATCCACTAAAACCAATTCATCGCAAAGTTGTTTACGGGCAATATTATCTGCACAGGTTGCCCCTACGGCCCCTGCCCCTACTACGGTTACTTTCATTTGTAAGTGTTTATTGTTTTAAATATTCTGCGAAGTTAACCGGATTCAGGTATGTTGCATATGTTATTAAACAAAAATTTTTCCTATCCTGTAGTAGAAAAAATAAGCTGATGTAGATGGAATCCTGTTTAACTTATCCTTTGTAATCTTTGGATTGATTTTTCGTTGTCAGTGCAAACGAGTAGAAATATCCCCAATGAAATCTATCCTTATCATTATCATTTGCCTGGTACAAACAGTATGTTTTGCCGCCGGTATCAATCCCAACCTAACAGCAGAATACAATGTGGGGAGAAAACAGGTAGCATTGAAATGGCAGAATATTGATGTGGGTGTTACCCGTTTTATATTACAGCGAAGCGATGATAATATTTCCTGGAAAAACGTATTTGTTCTTGAATCAGAAGATTTCAGGGAAAAGAAACAGGAAAAATTTTATGACCGTAGCCCGGAGCCCAACACAAATTATTACAGGCTTCAAATATTCACGGGTAAAAATATTGAATATTCCGCTACCATCATGGTTGTTATTGGCAGCCCCGCCAACAGCTGGATCATGTACCCGGTACCTGTTCGTGATGTGCTGAACCTTCAATACAATGGCAGTGAGGCTATCAAGGGTGTTGTAAGTATTTTTATTCAAAATATGTACGGGCACATACTGGTTAGGAAAAGATACTCATCTTTGAACAGGACCATACAGGTACCTGTTGATAACCTGGGCCGGGGCACTTATGATATACGAATTGTAATTAATGATGAAATTGTATGGAACCAGCGTTTTATAAAATGATCACAGGGATTCCGCAACTGTTTCCATCTTAACATCTCCCTGGAAAGCTTCTACAAATTTTCCTTTCTTATTATATACATATATGGAAGGGAAACTGGTAATCTTATAAAAAGTACCTAAAAAATAAGCAGCGTCCCTGCCCATGGTAATATTTGGCTGATCTGCGATCTTATATTCTTCATAGAAATTTTTTATGTGGCTGAAATCCATCGAGGACACCATAATGATCTGTGTTTTTTTAAAAAGGTCAATATGATTCAGGAGATCTTTTGTCGCTATTTGACAATGCCCGCAATCAGGACTAAAAAGAATGATGATAGTAGCTTTCCTTCTTTTCAGGTCATCTTTTGTAAATTTTATACTGTCGGGAGCGGTCATGATACTGAATACCGGCACAACTGGGAAGCGCTTATAAATTGGAATACTATCTGACTGGGCATCAGCTTGTTGAAATGTGGCAATGAGTATTATTGCAATAAATATTCTTTTCATGCCATAAAACTAATTTTTTAAAGGGATATAAGCTGTTAATGATTGGAAAAAACGGGAGGTTTCAGTTAGTCAAACTGAATAGTAAGAATTTGTAGAGGGATGCTTCTACCTTAGCATGACAGAAACACAGGCATTAAGTTTTCGCCATTACATTTACTATCCCTACTTTTGCAGCCAATAAATTAATTGAAAATATTATGGCAACTACAGCAGATATCCGTTCTGGATTGATCCTTAAAATTGAAGGCAGTTTATATTCTGTAATAGAATTTGGACAGAATAAAACGGCCCGGGCGGCTGCAAAAGTTTGGGCGAAAATGAAAGGTGTTGACAATGCCCGGACGATCGAAATAACCTGGAACAGCGGAGAGACCATTTTCCCGGTTAGAGTGGAGCGCAAGCCTTATCAATATCTATACAAGGACGATACGGGCTATAGTTTTATGGACACAGAAACTTTTGAGCAAATAACGGTTCCGGAAACTATGATCGATGCACCAAAATTCTTAAAAGACGGCCAGGAAGTTTCAGTGCTGATGAATGGTGAGACAGATCTTCCCATGAGCGTGGAATTGCCGGATAAGATCGTGTTGCTTGTTACTTACAGCGAGCCCGGTATGAGAGGTGATACTGCAACGAGAACATTAAAACCTGCCACAGTTGAAACAGGCGCCAGTGTGAACGTACCCCTTTTTGTAAATGAAGGCGAACTGATCCGTGTCAATTCAAAGACCGGTGATTATATTGAAAGAGTAAAATAGTTTATCAGCAGGTATAAAAAAGGGAAGCACAGCATGCTTCCCTTTTTATTTTATAGAGACGGGATCAATATTAATACAAAACAAACTTAACAGGCAATGTAAATTTTGTCTTTACATTTTTGCCTTTTAATTTTCCGGGATTCCAGGTAGGCATTTTGTTTACTACACGCAATGCTTCTGCTTCCAGTCCGTAGCCCAAATTATCACCTTCTACTTTTGGAGAAGTAAGTTTTCCGGTTTCATCCACAACAAAAGTAACATTGACGGTGCCTTCAACACCATCATTTGTTGCATCTGCAGGATATTCCAGGTTGTTATCGAAAAACTTTTGCAGCCCTTTGTAACCTCCGGGAAATGATGGCAAGACCTCCACATTTGAATAAACGCCTGTGTTATCGGCTTCCATTTTAGCATTTGCATCAGTCTTTGCTGCTGTTACAGGAACAATTGATACTTTACCTTTCATTCCTTTTTTAGAAGGATCAGGCTTGGCCATCCCCGGTTTAGCAGGGGTGGTGCTGTTGTCAGTTGCCATTGTGGATGGTGCAGATGCTGTATCCATTGGCGTTACTGTTTCCATTTTGGCTGTGCTGGTATCGGTTGTAGTAGTAGAACTGTCAGTTGTATCATTATTTGTACAGCTTATTACAGACAAACTCAAAACAAATGCAGTACCCAATAGCATTGAGAAAACGTTTTTACGTTTCATAAAATATCTTTTTAGTGATTAATACTATCCATAAATTTTCAAATACTATGCCAATAAAAAACTAATATCCTTCAGACTGATAATCAATGATAGAGATAAGAGGCGGGCGCTAATTACACAATATGAGGCAGTATATCGGCAGGAATATGCTATATTTTTTCGGGCTCTCTTGTTCCTGCATACAATTCATATTCAAAAAGGCGGCAGTCAATTTTGCCTGTATAAAATTCAATGCGGCGTTTTGGTTTCAATCCTATTTTTTTGGCAAGTTCCAGGTTGCCTGTGAATATATATCCTGTATATCCTTTGCATTTTTGTTTAAAAAAATCCCCCATCCGTTTGTATGTTCTTTCAAGTTCTACTTCAACACCCATCCTGTCTCCATATTCCGGGTTCAGGTAAACAACACCTGTTTCATTTTCAATGATACTTGTTGCTTCAAAATCACATTCGGCAAAATCGATCAACTCTTCCACACCTGCAATACCTGCATTTATTTTTGATATATTGACAGCATCCTCACTGATATCCGTTGCAATGATCTTTAAACCATTGACATCAGCCACCTGCTTTTCCAATTTTGAAAATTCATCCTCATAAAATTTTGCTTCATACCCCGCTATATGCATGAATGAATAATTATTGCGGTACAGACCCGGCCTGCGGTTGGTTGCCATCATAGCTGCTTCTATTGCCAGTGTGCCCGACCCACACATGGGATTGATGAAGGGAGAACGCCTGTCCCACTTACCTGCAAGGATCGTGGCGGCTGCCAGTGATTCGAGCATCGGCGCTTTACCCGGAATTTTCCTGTAACCATGTTTGGACAATGTTTCACCGGATGTATCTAAAAATATTTCTGCCAGTTCCTCTTTCCAGTATAAATGAACCACTACCCCATTAAGTTCAGGGCCTGAATCAGGGCGTGTGCCGGTCTTATTCCTAAACCTGTCGGCAATGGCATCTTTTACTTTTACATTGGCAAATAAATTATTGGTAATGGTATCATTGCTGACATTGCTGCTGATGGAAAAATATCCTTCGGCAGGGATCAGGTTTTCCCATTCATACTCTAATAAATTATTGTAAACATCCGTAGCATTCCCTGCGCTGAATTCTTTTAAAGAGAATAATACCTGGCTGGCGCAACGCAGGTTCAGGTTTAATTTTATGCAATCGGCTATGCTCCCTTCCAATTCTACGCCTGTCTTAAATGTTCTTACCGGCTTAAACCCCAACTCAATAATTTCCTGCCGGAGGTATGCTGATAAACGATTGCTGCAGGTAACAATGATGCGGCTGTTTGTTGTGAATGATTGCATAATGCCTGCAAAAGTAATTAATAAAGAGCTCACCCCAATCCCTCTCAAAATGAGCGGAGCAAGTAGTCCGTTAAAAATTATTATATTGTGTAATGGATTTTCAAAAAGAAATAAGGCTTGCTGTATTGATAGATGCAGACAATGTGCCTTACAGCAATGTAAAAGGCGTGATGGAAGAAATTGCTAAGTATGGCACGCCTACATTTAAAAGAATTTACGGCGACTGGACAAAGCCGACAGTTTCGGGTTGGAAAAGCGTGTTATTGGAAAATGCCATAACGCCTATACAGCAATACAGTTATACCAGCGGAAAAAATTCCAGTGATTCTGCGCTGATCATTGATGCGATGGATATTTTATATTCAGGGAAAGTAGATGGATTTTGTATCATATCCAGCGACAGTGATTTTACAAGGCTTGCCACCAGGCTTAGGGAAGCAGGCATGAAAGTGTTTGGCATCGGGCAAAAGAAAACACCCAACCCGTTTATTGTTGCCTGTGATAAATTCATTTACATGGAGATCATCCCGATGGTAGAGGAAACGGAGACAAGTGAAACAAAGACAAAAGAAGTAAAACACAAACCAAAAGCAACTGTAGATAAAGTGAGTAAAGAAACGATCAAGCTGATCAAGGCGACGATCAATGACCTTGCAGATGAAAATGGCTGGGCATTTTTGGGTGAGATCGGAAATCTTTTATTAAAGAAGCAACCCAATTTTGATCCAAGGAATTATGGCTTTTTAAAATTAACTCCATTGATAAAATCGCTTCCTCAATTTGAAATAGATAAGAGGGAGACAGATAAAGCGGGGATCAAGCTTGTTTATATACGCATCAAGGAATAAACTGTTACAACATTAAAAGCGCCATACATTTCTCAAGGCTGTCTTTCCAAAAAGGAATTTCAATGTTAAATACCTGCTGAATTTTTGTAGTATCCATCACTGAATAAGCGGGCCTTTTTGCAGGAGTCGGATATTGGGAAGAGGGAACGGGATCTACGACGCATTTACTTTTGGAAATTTCTTTTATTGCTAAAGCAAATTCATACCAGCTTATAACCCCTTTATTGGAATAATTATATATCCCGGGTTGAGGATCTTTTTTTACAATGATCTTCATGATCGCAACTGCAAGATCATTTGCATAGGTAGGACAGCCCACCTGGTCATTCACAACTGAAATACTTTCCTTTTCACACATAAGCCGCAACATAGTTTTTACGAAATTCTTTCCATGACTGCTGTAAACCCAGGATGTTCTTATGATGATGGTTGCAGGATTATTTTTTATTGCTTCCGTTTCCCCGGATAATTTAGAAGCACCATAAACATTTACCGGGTCTGTTTCAGTTGTTTCTTTGTATGGCTCGGGGGATTCACCATTAAAAACATAATCAGTAGAAATATGAATGAATGATGCTTCCTTTTTCTTACAAACAGCTGCCAGGTTACCAACCGCAGTGCCATTATTTTCAAATGCAATATCTTTTTCGGATTCTGCTTTATCGACAGCTGTGTAAGCGGCACAATTGATACAATGATCTATTTTATTTTGAGAGAAGTAACTTTCAACAGAAGCAAGGTCAGTGATCAGCAATTCATCCTTAGAAGCAAATAAGAAATTAAAAGCGGGATGATCTTTTGCGATCGCCCTGAACTCCATACCCAATTGTCCATTGGCACCGGTAACCAGGATATTTTTGTGAGCATTCAAAGTGTAGCCAGTTATGAATTAAAGACAAAATTATTTTTACAATCCTTTAGAGAAGGCTGGTGGGTATCTTTTTCAGAGATGACCTGTTTGCCTGCAGGTATCTGCCAGTCAATACCCAGGTTGGCATCATTATATGCAATTCCTGCTTCTGATCCTTTATGATAAAATGTATCACACTTATATAATACCTCGGCAGTTTCACTTAATACAGCGTATCCATGGGCAAATCCCGGCGGTACAAATAACTGGCGATGATTCTCGGCAGATAATTCGATCGAATATGCTTTTCCAAACACAGGAGAACCTGTACGTATATCAACAACAACATCGAGGATCTTTCCAGCCAATACCCTGATGAATTTTATTTGTGCATGCGGGTTAAGCTGGTAATGCAATCCCCTTATAACACCATAGGAAGATTTAGCCTGGTTATCCTGGACAAATTTTATGTCAACACCTGCATCAAGACAGGTCTTTTGATTATAGCTCTCAAAAAAATATCCCCTGCTATCCTCAAATACAACCGGTTCAAATATCAATAACCCGGGGAAATCCGTTTTTATAAATGGCATACGATTATCAATTATCCCTTTGAATACATTTGTTTAAAATAAGCTATGGTGTCGGTGAGCCCGTCTTCAAATTTTTTGGTTGGCTGATAACCCAGTAATTTTTTTGCCAGGGAAATATCCGCCAGTGAATTCCTGATATCACCTGCCCTGGGCTCCCGGTAAGTAGCTTCCCAATCACTTTTAAGGAATTCTTTACAGGCATTGTATAAATAGTTAACAGAAAAATTCTCCCCTATTGCCACGTTATAAACTTTATTGAAAGCTTCTTTATTATCGGTGAGCATTCCTTTTACGTTTACCTGCACTGCATTGTCGATAAAAGTAAAATCCCTTGTCTGCTCACCATCGCCATTTATATAAACCGGTGTCCGGTTGATGATGCCTTTTACAAACAACGGAATTACTGCAGCATAAGCGCCATCAGGATCCTGGCGTGGGCCGAAAATATTAAAATAACGAAATCCAACCACGTTGAGGCCATATACATCGGCAAATACCTGTGCATATAATTCATTTGTTTTTTTTGTGGCAGCATAAGGTGAAAGACAATTACCTACTTTCTCTTCCAGCTTTGGCAAAGTAGGCTCATCACCATAAACCGAGGAAGAGGATGCATAAACAAATTGTTTCACTTTATTATCTACAGCTGCTTTCAGCATGTTTGCAAAGCCCCCAACATTCACGTCATTAAAATACAAAGGCTCCTTTATGGAACGTGGCACGGAACCAAGTGCAGCCTGGTGGCTGATATAATCTATGCCTTCGCAGGCTTCGTTGCAGGTTGCCGCATTCCTGATATCTCCTTCTATAAATTCAAAAGCCGCATATTCCTTTAATACAGCAAGATTTCTTTCAAAACCATTTACCATGTTATCAAGTACACGCACTTTTTTAGCTCCATTCTTCAATAAGTATTCAGCCAGGTGCCCTCCAATAAAGCCGCCACCGCCTGTTATCAAATAACTGTCGTTGCTGATGTCCTTTGTATGGAATGTTTCGCTCATTACTAATTTGATACTGGATCGGTTTTTATAAACTCCAATAAGTCCTGCTCTTTATTTTTCCCCTGTATGTTCCCTTAAGGTCTGCTATCATTGCATGGGATTTTGTAATAGATGCAAAATAAGCATCATCAAGGTCTTTATACCCGCTGTGAGGCACTGTTACAATAACCGCATCGTAATCATTACCTGTTTTGGCAGTTAAACCAAATCCATACTCATGCTGTAATTCATCACTGCTGGCATGAAGATCAGTAACCTCCACATTTAATGAAAAGGATTTTAATTCTTTTACAACATCGGCAACTTTACTGTTGCGGATGTCACTTACATTTTCTTTAAATGTAGCGCCCATCACGAGTACTTTCGCTTCTTTTATGTTCCCGTTGTTTTTAATGATATGCTGTAATATTTTTTTTGCAACATAGTCTGCCATGCTATCATTAATGACCCTTCCTGCAAGGATAACCTGGCTGTCGTATCCAAGTTTTTGTGATTTATAGGTCAGGTAATAAGGATCGACACCGATACAATGCCCACCTACAAGCCCCGGTTGAAATTTCAAAAAATTCCATTTGGTACCAGCTGCTTCCAGCACTTCAAACGTATTGATATTCATCCTGTCAAAAATGATGGAAAGTTCATTCATCAATGCAATGTTAAGATCACGCTGCGTATTCTCAATGATCTTTGCAGCTTCTGCCACTTTTATGGAGGAAGCTTTGTGTACACCTGCCTTTACAACGAGTTCATAAACTTTTGCAATGGTATCCAGGCTCTCTTCGCAACAACCACTCACTACTTTCACGATCGTGCTTATGGTATGTTCCTTGTCACCCGGGTTTATTCTTTCGGGTGAATAACCGATCTTATAATCCTTAACCATCTTAAGCCCCGAAAGCTCTTCAATGATGGGCACACAATCCTCTTCTGTACAACCAGGATAAACCGTGCTTTCGAAGATCACGTAATCGCCCTTTTTTAAGACCTTGCCGATCGTTCCACTGGCTTTTTGTACAGGTACCAGGTCGGGAACATTGTATTCGTCTACCGGTGTGGGTACGGCTACGATAAAAAAGTTTGCTTTGCGCAGCACGTCAAGGCTGTTTGTAAATTCTATATCACAGTTCTCAAAAGCAGCAGCATCCAATTCTTTGCTTGGGTCAATATTGTTTTCCATCATTGCAACTCTTTCTGCGTTGATGTCAAAGCCGATCACTTTTATTTTTTTGGCAAATTCCAAAGCAATGGGCAGGCCAACATATCCGAGGCCTATTACCGCCAATGTTTTTTTCTTATCCAAAAGATCCTGGTACATAAATAAGGTTTTATTTTTTTCTTAGAAACTCTTTAGGCAATTTATTCAATTCTTCTTTAGGCAGGCTTTTAAAATACTCATAAGTTATCTTCAATCCTTCTGCCCTGCTTACCGTTGGCTCCCAGTTCAATATTTCTTTTGCTTTGCTGATGTCGGGCTGGCGTTGTTTGGGATCATCAACGGGTAACGGCTTATACACTATCTTTTGTTTGGTACCCGTGAGCTTAATGATCTCTTCGGCAAAATCCTTTAAAGATATCTCATCCGGGTTGCCCACATTCACCGGCAGCGTATGATCGTTCAGCAATAACCTGTAAATGCCTTCAACAAGATCATCTACATAACAAAAGCTTCTTGTCTGGCTTCCATCACCAAAAACGGTCAGGTCTTCTCCACGCAATGCCTGTCCTATAAAAGCGGGCAACGCCCTTCCGTCGTTTAACCGCATACGTGGTCCATAAGTATTAAATATACGGATGATCCTTGTTTCAACATTGTGAAAAGTATGGTACGCCATGGTGATCGCTTCCTGGAAGCGTTTTGCTTCGTCATAAACCCCACGCGGCCCGATCGGGTTTACATTACCCCAATAATTCTCATTTTGAGGATGCACCAGCGGATCGCCATAAACCTCACTGGTGCTGGCAACGAGGATACGTGCATTTTTTGCAAGGGCCAGGCCAAGGCAATTGTGTGTACCAAGAGAGCCCACCTTTAATGTTTGTATGGGGATCTTTAAATAATCGATGGGGCTTGCAGGGGAGGCAAAATGTAAGATATAATCCAGTTTGCCTGTAACATGAATGAATTTGGAAATATCATGGTGATAGAATTCAAACTGCTGCAATTTAAACAGGTGCTCAATATTTTTAAGGTCACCGGTAATAAGGTTATCCATACCGATCACATCAAACCCTTCTTTGATGAAGCGATCGCACAAATGTGAACCCAAAAAACCTGCAGCTCCCGTAATTAAAACCCGTTTATTAGACACGATAATGTTTTTTAATGTGTGATGTTCGAAGTTTGATGTTTGATGTCGTGTTATAACTTTAAAGCCTGTTACAACTTCGAGCCTCAAACTATAAACTCTGAACTATTGCCTTCCTTCCCACGCTTTCATAATGAAATCCAAGTTCACGCATCTGCGACAGGTCAAATAAATTTCTCCCGTCAAAAATAGCTTTCGTTTTCAATTTTGATGCGATCCTCGCAAAATCCGGTGTCCTGAATTCATTCCACTCCGTAGCGATCACCAGTGCATCTGCATTTTCAAGCGCTTCATACTGGTTTTCAGTAAAATTGATCCGCTCTCCCACCTGCTCCTTCACGTTCTTCATTGCCTCGGGGTCAAACGCTGTAACGGTAGCACCTGCGGCAAGCAGGGCTTCGATCATATACAAGGCCGGCGCTTCTCTTATATCATCAGTATTCGGTTTAAATGCAAGGCCCCAGAACGCAAAATGCTTATTGATGAGGTTACCGCCAAAATACTTATTTATCTTAGGTAAAAGGTGAAGCTTTTGTTTGCTATTGACCTCCATTACGGCATCGAGTATCTTAAAATTATATCCTATTTCAGATGAGGACCGGGCCAATGCCTGCACATCTTTTGGAAAACAACTCCCGCCATATCCAATACCCGGAAATAAAAAACGTTTCCCGATGCGTTCATCGCTTCCTATGCCGCGGCGGACCATGTCCACATCCGCACCAAGCTTTTCGCATAGTTGTGCAATTTCGTTCATAAAACTGATCTTGACTGCTAAAAAAGAATTGGCAGCATACTTGGTGAGTTCCGCAGATTTCTCATCCATAAAAATGATCGGGTTTCCCTGTCTTACAAAAGGAACATACAGGTCATTCATTACTTTTACGGCCCTTTCAGAAGTGGTGCCGATCACCACCCTGTCGGGTTTCATAAAATCATCTACGGCTACCCCTTCCCGTAAAAATTCGGGATTCGATACTACATCAAACGACTTTTCTATGCTTTCACCTGAAAATGCCAGCGCACTTTTTAAAATAGCTGCTTTAACTTTTTCTGCAGTGCCCACGGGTACCGTGCTCTTATCAATGATAACCTTGTAATCGCCCGGCTTTATCAATTTACCCAGGTCATCCGAAACGCCGAGAATATATTTTAGGTCTGCACTGCCATCTCCACCGGGTGGAGTGGGTAATGCCAGAAATATCACTTGTGCATCTTTAATTGCGTCAGGAAGTGAAGTAGTAAAATAAAGCCTCCCTTCTTTCTGGTTCCTTAAAAAAAGCTTTTCCAGCCCGGGCTCATAAATGGTGATTTGCCCGGAAGATAATTTTTCAACTTTTTGCTTGTCAATATCAACGCATATAACGGTATTCCCTGTTTCTGCAAAACAGGTCCCGGTCACCAAACCTACATAGCCAGTACCAATAACGGCAATTTTCATATCTTTTCTATTAAATAATTATGCTTACCTGCCTGTAAATTCCAAAACCTGTGAAACGATGAAAGCCTGTTGTTCTTCATCAAGTTCGGTATGTATCGGCAATGAGATCACCCGTTCTGTCAGCCAGTCGGTAACAGGCAACTCGTAATTACTCCCGCCAAATGCATCAAACATTTTTTGCCTGTGAGCAGGAACCGGGTAGTATATCATGGATGGAACTCCTTTTTCAGCTAGAAACCGGCTGAGTGCATCACGATCTACATCATGCAATATCAGTGTATACTGATGGAAAGCATGCTTATTATTTTCTTTACGAAACGGAATTTCTATTTTTTTATTATCTGCGAACGCTTTGTCATAGTAATCAGCCGCCTTACGCCTGGCTACTATGTATTCATCCAGGTGTGCAAGCTTGATACTTAAAATGGCTGCCTGCATGGTATCGAGACGTGAATTACAGCCAACAACGTCGTGGTAATATTTTTTACTCTGGCCGTGGGATGCGATCATTTTCAATTGTACTGCCAGTGCATCATCATCCGTAAAAATGGCGCCGCCATCTCCAAATGCCCCCAGGTTCTTTGACGGGTAGAATGAAGTACAGCCGATATGGCCAATACTACCTGTCTTTTTAGAGGTACCATTTGAAAAGATATAGTCATTGCCGATCGCCTGGGCATTGTCCTCTATAACAAACAGGTTATGCTTTGCAGCTATTTGCATGATCACTTCCATATCTGCGCTATGACCATATAAATGCACCGGTATGATGGCCTTTGTTTTGGGTGTAATGGCTTTTTCGATCGATGCGGGGTCAATGCAGAATGTTCTTTTATCAACCTCTACAAAAACGGGTTTGATATGCAGCAATGCGGCAACTTCAACCGTAGCGATATAGGTAAAAGAGGGTGTTATCACTTCATCGCCCGGCTGGAGGCCAAGGGCCATCATGGCTATTTGCAATGCATCCGTTCCATTGGCACATGGTATCACGTGTTTGCTACCGTTATATTTAGCAAGCTGTACGGCAAATTCATTTACCGGCCCGCCGCCAATGAATTGGGAGCTTTCCATTACTGCGATTACAGCGGAATCTACCTCCGCTTTTATTTTATGATACTGGGTTTTAGTATCTACCATTTGTAAAGGCCTCATAATGCATGTTTTTAAACGGCGCAAAGATAAGATTTTGAATTCCTAAATCAAGATACCCGTTATGAATTGATTTAACGATCAATACCATGTATTTTTGGCAATAAAAATATCATTTGAGTATCATTTTTTACAATCTTTTCCTGTTGCTATACTCCGCAGGTATCCGCATAGTTTCTCCCTGGAATGAAAAAGCCAGGCGCTGGATAAAAGGCAGGCTGGAATTTCCCACTGCATGCTTTGAAGAAAAAACCATTTGGATGCACTGCGCCAGCCTTGGAGAATTTGAACAAGGCCGGCCATTGCTGGAGGAGATCAAAAAAAGGTACCCTTCCTATAAGGTGCTGCTTAGTTTTTTTTCGCCAAGCGGTTACGAGGTCATGAAGAATTACCCGGGTGCAGACCTGGTCTTTTACCTGCCAATGGACAATATGTCCAATGCAAAAAAATTGATCGGCAATTTAAACCCAGCCCTTGTCCTTTGGGTAAAATATGAATACTGGTATTATTATTTGACAGAATTGAAACAGCGGAATATCCCTGTCCTGCTCGTATCGGGCATTTTCAGGAAAAGCCAGCCGTTCTTTAAATGGTATGGGAGTATCTGGAAAAAAATGCTTTCCCGTTTCGACTGGTTCTTTTTGCAGGATGAGGAATCCATCGCATTGCTTGCATCGATCGGAATAAAAGACAATACAATGATCGCAGGAGATACCCGTTTTGACAGGGTCATCGCCATTGCAGAAAAAAAAGAGCCGGTAGATCATATAAAAACGTTCATTGCCAATGACCGTGTATTGGTAGCCGGTAGTACATGGGAAGAAGATGAAATTGAATTATTGCATTTTGTAAAAGCAAATCCTGCAATAAAATTCATCATAGCGCCTCACGAGATCCATGAAAGCAACCTGGCGGATGTAAAAAAAGAATTTAAGAACCCATTATTGTATTCCGAGCTTTCCATAAAAAATAATTTGCCGGAAGATATGCATGTCCTGATCATTGATAACATTGGAATGCTTTCAAGGCTCTATCAATATGCGGACGTAGCATATGTTGGCGGCGGCTTTGGCAGCGAAGGCGTACACAATGTACTGGAAGCTGCAGTGTATGGCAAACCGGTTGTGTTTGGCCCTGTTTATGAAAAATTTTCTGAAGCAAAGGGATTGGTGGAATGTGGCGGTGGCATTACGGTCAGCGGCCCTTTGCAACTGGAAGCTGTGCTAGGCAATTTGTTTCATGACAGGGAAGCATTGACCAAAAGCAGCGTGGCGGCAAAGGATTTTGTGTATAATAATAAGGGGGCAACCGGTAAGATATTTGAGCATATTCAGAGAAACCGCCTCTTGATCAATTGATCGAATTGTTTTACTGCTGCTGTCATTTCATCCCAGGCAAGTTTTAATTTCAACTCACGTTTTATCCAGTATTCCGCTTCGGGGTAAATAGAAAAACTGTTAATGGTCTTGATACTGCGTTCATACATCACTTCATCTCCACGAAAAAGTTCTTTTATAAAAAGAAAACGGTCATTTATCCCAATAGCCTTTTTCAGGTCTTTAACAGGGATCTCCTGCAGGGTGTCACTAAGTTCGAGATTTGCCTGTTTCAATTTATCATTCAAAGATGCGGTACGTTCCACTGCGATGGATTCGTGCAGTTCTCTTTTTTGTTTCTCTTTGACTGATTCTTGGTGAGCAAGTGTAGGTATATCTTCTACCGGATCAAATAATAAAGGAGGCTTATTTTGTGCACTGATCTGGTCCCTTGTCTTTGCATTTCGTTTTATTTCTTCCAGTTCGGCTTCCAATTCGGCCTCATCTACCTGCAATACCTGTATTATTTTTTCTTCTGGTTCTTTAGTTGTTTCGGCTGCCTTTTCAAAATTTCCGGGCATGTGTATGGACACAGCATGCTCCGTGCCCGTCGTTTGCCGGCTTGTTCTTATATGCATCAGTTCCGACTGCAGCATTTGAACAGTAAGCAAAAGCTGCTCTACAGAAGCATTTTGCGATAATTGTTCCTGCAGTTTTTTACAAAGGGTTTCCACCCGGTCCATATAGCTGGTTTTTA
>JBDTWL010000048.1:0-23455 GCA_040006715.1 Ferruginibacter sp.
TTCCTGCTCACTTGCCATTCCGAGTACATACAACTCCAGCAACCCTGATGATATGATATCTTTTATTTCCACTTAACTATATTCCAGCATTTTTCTTAATTCCATTATTGCCGACCGCATCCTTGTTTTTACTGTGCCCAGGGGAATACCCATTTCTTTGGAGATCTCTTCCTGTGTGTACCCATTGAAATAAGCAAGGTCGATGATACTTTTTTGTTCGGGCTTTAAATTAGCAACCTGTTTGCGCAATCCCAGTGTATCAAACCGGTCTGCAGTATAGTTTTTATCATGATAATTACTTACGGAATTTTCATCCTTCGAGATTTTTTGCTGCTTTTTATATCCCTTACTCCGGAGTGTATCAATGGTTAAATTCCTGGTGAGATTTATCATCCAGGTAAAAAGCCTTCCCTTAGTACTATCGTATTGTGAAAAATTATTCCAGATCTTTAAAAAGGCTTCCTGTAGTATATCTTCAGCCAGTTGTGATTCATCTACCATCCGGCAAATAATACCGTTCAATGCCCCCGCATAGTTATCATACAGGTATGAAAAGGCTTTCTGATCCCTGCGTTGTAAACAAAGAACCAGTTCTTCTTCGCTGTATTTGATGTCTCCGGCCAAATGATTTAAGTTAATTATAGTCGAAAATAAGTGATTTTTGTATTAAAAATACCCTGTACCGGGATATAAAAATTAATGCTTCAGAAAATTGCTCCCATATTACAGGCTATTAACCTTTCAGAAACGAATTTGTTCTATAAAAACAAATTAAAGTTCCTGACTTATTATTATGGTAACTACCTTATCGTTAAAAAAGAAGGTATAGAGATCCACTTTGTTGAATGCAAAAACCCGAAAAACTTTATCCCTTCCGGCTGTTGCATTTTTGATAATAATCTCGAAGATCTGTATGCAAAATACAGTTCAATGGATATGATCGGGCCCGCAGGAAACCTGAAAAATAATCCAAGGGGAAAGAAGGAATTTTTTATCGTTGACAATAATGGAAATGAGTTGAGATTTTGTGAATTGTGAACGGGATGCGGGAAGTTTAACTATTAAAGTTACAGTTGCACTACTTCATATACCCCACTGAAGAGGTACCATTTTTTTGTAGCAATTTCCATGCATTTATACCTGGTCCTTATTTTTGCCCCTCTTATAAATGTCCTGTCGCCTTTGATCTTGAATGTTTCTCCTTCTTTTAATTGCTCTACTAAAAAATGCCCTTCTTTTTTAAGGTCATAATTCCTGAGCACTCTTAATAATTTTTCATCAGCACAACTGCTGGCAGCAGGATTTTTTAAAGAGTGCAATAATGTCGATTCAATTTCGGGAGGGAATATTTTTTTTGCGAGGAACTGTACGAGTATCTTGCTAAATTCATCTTTCCATTGCTGGCCGTGTGCCTGTACCCGGTGGCCATAGCGCTCATAAGTGAACAGGTGTGCCAACTCATGCAGCAATGTGATCAGGAAATTATATTTATTCAAATTCCCGTTGATGCTGATACGGTGTGCCTTGCCTTCATATGCATGCCTGTAATCTCCCAGGATACTTTGCCGCTGCCTTGTGATGGTGAGGTGAACTTTATAATGTTGTAAATAATAATGAACATCTTCAAAACTTCCTTCGGGCAAATATGACTGGAGTTGTAATAGGGGAACTTCTTGTTTAGCCATCTGTTTTCTTATTCTTATTCATTTTCATCACTACAAAGACTTCGGTAGCAAGGTAAATCAAATATAAGAACAGCGCAATGAATACAGCTCTCGTATTAAAGCCTGTGCCACTGAAAGAAACATAAGCAATAACTACAATGATACAAATGACCATTTTAACCATCATGCCTGCCATCACACTGCGTACAAAAACATGGGGATTTTTATTTTGCAGGCCCTTTCGCTGAATAGAAAAAGAAACAATGCTGATCAGGAAGAACAATGCGTTCGCCCCGATCAATACATTACTATCGATGTGATAATTTTTGAGTGTAGGAGCTAAAAGAAAAATGAGACCGGTGATAAGCGTGAAAAGTAAGATCAACGGTAATAATAATCGGCCCGGAGCATTCATGAATGAGTCATTTTTTTTGAGCAGTGTCTTTAATGATCTTTATGATGACTGCTGTAATTACCAACAAAGGTAAAACCCAAACTGCAAACGGATTTTTTATTTTTAACCATTTATCTACCTGGAGGCCTGCATAAACTGCAATGCCGATAGCCACCAGGAATTGTGTTGCCAGGCCGGCATATTTCCACAATAAGTTGTTATCGGGTTTACTCATTAACTGCTTTAGCCATTTCTATGTTTAACTCTACAATATTAGCACCCATATGGCATTCTCCATTAAAACTGGCGGTAGACTCTATTTGTAATTTCAATGTATGAATATTCCCTTCCACAACTGCCTTGCCATGCAGGTATAAAATGTCATTTACTTTTACTTTCCCCTGCACTTTGCCAAGAATATCAGCCTGGTTGGCTATGATATCTCCCTCGATAACTGCATCGGGCCCCAGTAATATTTTTGATTTACAGGTTAGGTTGCCTTTTAAGATCCCGTCTATTCTGATATCGCCAGTGCTTTCAATATTACCGCTTATTACGGCGCCTGCACCGATGATGGTTGTTGATCCCGCCTGGTTTTCTGCATAGGGTGACCTGGATTTCGAAGTGAACATATTTCATAGTTTTGGAGGTTAAACAAAGTTATTCATATGTTTTAACGTATTTTTTGGAGTTTTAGTCTAATCATCCGTGTTTTCCAGCTTTGGCAGGTTCAGTTTGCTGGTGTCCATTTTTACCATATTCCCCTGTAGCACTTTTTGCAGGTCTTCATAATATCTATGTTGTTGATCAAGTGCCTGTTCCATTGAATCGGTGCGTATCTTCAGGCCACGGTATTCCCTCATCTGCTTTGCATCGCCATATCCCGAACCGGGGAGATAATACCTTAATGGTGTAAATATGATCAGGGAGGCCGTTAGCCCTACCATCAAAATAAACAAGGTGCTCATCACAACATATACGCTTAATCGTGTTAGCTTGAATTTTACTACTTCTTCATAGGTATCTTCATTCATGACCACGAGCCTGTAATGGTTGCGCAGTCGTTTTAGCGTATTATTGGCATCTATCTTCGCCATAAAATTAAATTTTGAACGTTAAAAGTAACAAAGAGCGATCATTCTTCAGTATATTAAAATTGCAATTATTTAGCCAAATGGCATATGCTAACATTTAACATATTTAATAAAATTATTCATATAAAATTGCATTTGCCAATCTTAATTTTGAATGGTGATTGCAAAAAAAAACCGATATTTAGCTCCATTATATAATTTTTTTTATTCATGCCATACAGAAAGCATTACCTGGTACTTCTTTTAATAATCATAAGTATATTTTCCAATAAAGTATATGCACAGCCCACCTGGACATTTGACCCTTTTGGCAAGGAAAAAAAACCTGATAAATACGAAGAAAAAAAACTGGCTTCTGAAAAGACGGCTGATAAAAAATTTACAACGTTCCGGCGCTTTCTCCAGAATAATGTAACGCATTACAATTATTATTTCAATGCCAATAACAGGATAAACCTTGTAGTCGAAAAGGCAAAGATCTCTAACCAGGATGATTATTCCAGGCTATTGTCTTTTTACGGTTATTCACTGGACAATACAGCTTCTCAAAAAAATGACCTGGATTCTGTCATTTATAAAGCCACTGCCGGTATATTATTACATGACCTCAGGTCAGATTGGGTGGATAATATGTACCTCCTGATCGGTAAATCCTATTACTTCCGAAAAGAATTTGATTCGGCAGCCCTTACATTTCAATTCATAAACTATAATCTTTTTCCCCGCAAAAAAAAGGAAGATGATAACAGGATCGTTGGTGCCAATGAATCTGCCAAATCAAGTATACTTTCTATAGCCAATAAAGAGAACCGGAATTTTGTACAGAAAGTAATGAGCCTTCCCCCAAGCAGGAATGATGCGTTGATCTGGCTGGCACGTACGCTTACAGACCAGGAAGAATACAGTGACGCAACTGGTATGATCAATATCTTAATGAATGATCCCAACCTTCCAAAGCGGCTGAGAAATGACCTGGATGAAGTAAGCGCTTACTGGTTCTATAAACAGGAGATATATGACAGTTCTGCCATACACCTTGAAAGAGCCCTGAGTAATGCAGTAACAAAACAGGATAAGGCCAGGTGGGAATATTTACTGGGGCAGATGTTTGAAATGAGCGGGAACTATGAAAAAGCATCCGCCTATTATGCAAAAGCATCCAAGCATACGGTAGATCCCATCATGGATATCTATGCAAGGTTGAATGATGCAAAAATGTTCCGGGATAACGGTAATGTACGGGAGTTGGAAAACAGTATAGCCAAATTAAAGAAGATGGCGAGGAGAGACCGCTATGATTCATACCGGGATATTATTTATTATTCCATCGGCCAGCTAAGCCTGCAAAAACCAGATACAGCAAGTGGTAAGACCCAATTCAGTAAGAGCCTGAAGTATAATACCAGTAATGCCGGGTACAAGAATAAGGCATTTCTGCAGCTTGCAGATATAGCATATAATGAAAAGGAATATAAAAAAGCATCTGCTTACTATGACAGCATACAACTGGAAGACCCGTCAGTAAAAGCCCAGGCAGCTAAGATCAATGAAAGAAAAAGCAGCCTTAGTAATATCGTTGCCCAGATAAATATCATTGAAAGAGAGGACAGCCTGCAAAAGGTTGCCGCCATGCCGGCTGCAGAAAGAGATGCACTCATTAAAAAGATATTAAAAAAATACTGGAAAGAGAATGGCATAAAGGAAGAAGATAACAGCGCCGGTAATACGCTGATAACTTTTAACAATAGTAAGAATAATGAGCCCATCGATCTTTTTGGTTCAACATCAAAAGGGGACTGGTATTTTTATAATACAAGTTTGAAATCCAGGGGTTTTTCTGACTTTAAATCCAAATGGGGCAAAAGGGATAATGTTGATAACTGGCGCAGGAAGTCCGCTTCCATAGCTAAATCCAACCTGAACTCCGGTAATAGCGGCGGTGATCCATTGGATGATAAAAAAATTCCGGGAGCAGACCCTAAAACCATACAATTCTCGTACGAAGGATTGATGAGCGACCTGCCTTTAACTCCAGAGCAGTTAGACAGCAGCAACAAGGTCATAGCATCAAGCCTGGTCACGCTGGCAAAGTTATTTCAAAATGACCTGGAAGATTATAAAGAAGCTATTAATACTTACGAAAACTACTTATCACGCTTTCCCGATCAGCTGTTGAATGGAGAAGTTTATCTGGGACTGTATTTCTGCTATTCTAAATTGGGTAATACTGCCAAAGCTGATTATTATAAAAACCTCGTCACATCTAATTTTGCAGGAAGCAGTGCTGCCAATAAAATAACCAACCCGTCTTATTCCGACGACCCGAATATAAAAAACCCTGAAGTGACCAGGCGTTACGAATCTATTTATGACCTGTTCATTGAAGGAAAATTTGCAGAAGCTACGGAAGCAAAAAAGAAAGCAGATAGTGTTTATGGAAAGAATTACTGGAGCCCGCAATTGCTTTACATAGAAGCCATCGGTTACATTAAAGAGCGGAAGGACAGTAATGCTGTTTTGGTCCTGAATGATATCATATCATTATATCCCAATTCTCCATTAAAACTAAAGGCAGAGACCATGATCGATGTGCTGAAAAGAAGGGCAGAGATAGAAACTTATTTGACGGGACTGGAAGTGACCAGGGTTGAAGAAGACAAAATATACCTATCAGAAAATAATACGATCGTTATTGAGAAAGCAGTTCAAAATCCTACGGTGATAAAGCCCATAACTCCGGCCAATAAGCCTGTTGTGCAGAATAATGCAGGTATAGAAATACCAGCTTCAATGATCAGTGGGGCATTCAGGTGGAATCCGGATACAGCACTATACGTGGTCATGATATTGGATAAGGTAGACGGAGTTTATATAAATGAAGCTAAAAATGCTTTTTCACGCTACAATCGCGAAAATTATTTCAACAAGGCAATTGCTATCAATAAAGATATGCTGGATAAGGACAAGACCTTATTGGTATTTGCCACGTTTGCGGATGCTGCTGAAGCAATATCATATTTTGATAAAATAAAAAAGGCTGCAGCAACTGAAGTATCCTGGTTACAGCAGAATAAATATTCTTTCCTTGTGATCTCAGAAAGCAATTTGCAGGTGTTGAAATCCGGGAAGGATATCAATGCTTATAAAACACTTTTAAATAACCAGTATCCCGGGAAGTTCTAAGCAAAGTAGCGGTCTGTCATTCCGACGAAGGAGGAATCTCACAGCAGATGCTTCGTTCCTCAGCACGACAAAATCCACCGGGATTTTATTTGTTTCATGAATCCGTATTTATCGAATTATTTTTCAAAATTGAAATGATCTATGACCCGTTCAGTTAAAATTCTTTGGCGTTTATTCTTTGCAGGATTTGGATTGTTTATCCTGGTGTTACTTTGTGCGAACTTTGGACTCTTCGGCAAAATGCCATCGATCAAAGACCTGGAAAATCCCGAAGCCGACCTGGCAAGCGAGATCATCAGCAGCGATGGCGTACTCATGGGAAAATATTATTCCGAGAACAGGAGTGAAGTAAAGTATAGCGAGATATCTCCAAATATCATTCACGCATTAATAGCTACCGAGGATCAGAATTTTTATGAGCATTCCGGTATTGACGCTAAAGCCATTGCCAGGGCTATTATTAAGTTAGGTACAGATGGCGGTGGTAGCCCCATTACACAGCAACTTGCAAAAATGATGCTTGGCCAGGGGAAAGGGAATATTTTTAAAAGAGGAATAGATAAATTAAAAGAATGGATCGTTGCTGTTAAGCTTGAAAGGAACTTTACAAAAGAAGAGATCATTACACTTTACCTGAACAGGGCCCCATGGGGGAATGTATACGGAATAAGAAATGCTGCCCGTACCTATTTTCAAAAAGAACCAAAAGATCTTAAAGTTGAAGAAGCTGCTGTATTGATAGGAATGCTGAAAGGTTTTATTTATGATCCGATAAGATCCCCTAAACGTTCGATCGACAGGCGTAATACTGTTATCGAAAGAATGGTGGATTGTAAACAGCATTACCTTACTGAAGCAGAATCATTAAAATATAAATCAAAACCCCTCATAACTAATTACAAGACCATTGATGAAAATGTTGGTATTGCTCCCTATTACAGGTCGGTATTGGTAGGTGTTTTAAAGGATTG
Organism: Ferruginibacter sp.; assembly: GCA_040006715.1. Taxonomy (GTDB): domain Bacteria; phylum Bacteroidota; class Bacteroidia; order Chitinophagales; family Chitinophagaceae; genus Ferruginibacter. Next base: position 7,307 of record JBDTWL010000048.1, read on the forward strand.
GGCAAAGACACATAAGAATCCTAAAACAGATGACCCCTATGATATTTACAGGGATGGTTTAAAAGTATATACTACTATTGATTCAAGGATGCAGCGCTATGCCGAAGAATCGGTGGAACAACACATGCCGGTTGTACAACGCAAACTCGATGGCTATTTTAAATTGCGTGGCGACAAAATGTGGAAGGGACATGAGAAAGTGATCGAAGATGCCATGAAATTCACCGAACGCTGGAAAAAAATGGAAGAAGATGGCTTTAAGCCGGCGGAGATCCGTAAATCATTTGATGTACCTGTAAAGATGCGGATATTCAGCTGGTCCGGAAATGCGAAGCATGAAAAGGATACCGTGATGACACCATTTGATTCTATTAAATACCACAAACAGTTGCTGCAGACATCGTTCGCAGGAATGGATCCCATAACGGGTGAAATAAAATGTTGGGTAGGTGGTATTAATTTCAAATGGTTCAAATTCGATCACGTAACTGCAAAGCGACAAGTTGGATCTACATTTAAACCCTTGTTATATACCCTTGCCGTTACTGATGCGGGCTATACTCCTGCTACATATATTGAAGGAGGGCCACTTACGTTGAGTGGTAAAACGATCAGTACCAGGGGAGGCACCATGGCCAATTGCCTTGCATGGTCGGTCAATGGCGCTGCATGGCATTTAATGGCTGTTATTGGTGTAAAGAGAACACTGGAATTTGCAGCACTTTGTGGTATCAAGACAAAACTGCCGCCTTATCCTTCCATTGCATTAGGTGCAGCCGAAATACCCATGCTGGAAATGTTACAGGCGTTTACGATGTTCCCGAATAAAGGATACAATACCGAACCCGTATTCCTGGTACGTATAGAAGACAAGTATGGCAACCTGATACAGGATTTCCCTGTTGCACAAAGCAAGCAGGTAATTGGCGAAACAGATGCATATACCATGGTGAAGATGATGCAGGGAGTGATTGCTATCGGTACAGCACGCAGGATAAACAGTTACAATATACCGGTGGAAAAAGCGGGTAAGACAGGAACCACCAATGGTAATACAGATGGATGGTTCATCGGCTATACACCGGAGTTACTTGCGGGTACATGGGTGGGTTGCGAAGATCCGTTCATACCCATTTACCAGAACAATGGTGGTGGTGCGGAGATGTCGGCTCCTAACTGGGGGTTGTTTATGAGTAAGATCTATTCCGACAGGAGACTTGACTACGGCAAGGTGACCAAATTCCTGGAACCTGCTGAATTAAAGAATGATCCCATTTATGCAGATCCCGAAGCATTCAATAATATTGCAAACAGCGGCGATAGCTTAAATGAAGATAATGGTAACGGCGATGCAGGAGATTTTTTCAACGATGGTAGCGGCAGCAGCAGTAAAGATCTTTTTAATGACGGCCCCACCAAAAAAACGGATAGCTCACAAAAAAACAATAATCCAAAAAAGGATGATGCTAAAGATCCAAAGGCCAAAATAATTTTGAATAAGCCGGTTGATGATAAAAAAAATATTCCAAAACCCAAACAGGGAAACGATTATTGATCAAATGATCTTATGAATTTATAAAGCGGCAAAGCCGCTTTATTTGTTTATTATATTATGCTGGTCGTCCTAAAAATCCCTTTAGCTGTTTTACAGAGGTTGGGGAAGTTTTTAATTTTTATAATACTATATAAGTATCCCCGCCTTCCCCGCAAAAAAATAATCAAAAAAATAAATCCATTTTTCAAAAGAAGGCGTACATAGACTGGAACAAAAAACTTATAAATCAAAAAATCAAGATCATGAAAAAGATTAAAAGCCTTTTACTTATTGCAATGATGGCAGTTTTTGCAAACAGCTCATTTGCACAAATGGATGATTCAAAAATGGACAAGACTGTTATGGTTGGCGGTGCTGCTATGTACCCTACCAAGAATATTGTTGAAAATGCGGTGAACAGTAAGGACCATACAACCCTGGTAGCTGCGGTAAAGGCTGCAGGACTGGTTGAAACCTTACAAAGTGCCGGCCCTTTCACCGTTTTTGCTCCTACAAATGAAGCATTCAAATTATTACCCGCCGGTACCGTGGATAATTTATTAAGGCCTGAAAACAAAGCTGCTTTGACCGGGGTATTGACCTACCATGTTGTTGCAGGCAGGATCTCTTCTGCAAACCTTGTAAGTATGATAAAAGAAGGTAACGGTAAAACCACTTTGAAAACTGTTGCCGGTGGAAATTTATATGCCTCAATGAAAGGCAATAAAATAGTTATCGGGGATGAGAAAGGTGGGATGTCTGTTATAACTATCAAAGATGTTAACCAAAGTAATGGCGTGATCCATGTAGTAGATCATGTGTTGTTGCCAAAAATGTAAGCGGTTATGTTAAGTTTGAAAAGGTTTCACCAAGCGGTGAAACCTTTTTTTATGTATGCATTCATTTGTTCAATCTCGAATAAATAACAGAATCATAAAACACTCCGTCATAGTAATAGTTTTCTCTGTGATAGGCTTCTTTGGTGAACCCGCAACTTTCGAGTAAGGCACCGGAAGCAATGTTGTCGGGATTGATATTTGCCTCGATACTATGCAGGTTCATTTTTGTAAATGCATATTTAATAACAGCATGCAGGGCTTCTTTCATAATACCTTTTTGCCAATGGCCGGGATGTAACATGTAGCCAATTTCGGCACGGAAATGCTCTTTTATTATGTGCCAGTAACCGATATTGCCGATCATAGCTGCAGGATCATCTTTGAATGTGATGACCCAGAAAATCAATTCATTTTTTTCCTGCAGTTCTAATATTTCTTTCATTTTCCCCTTCGTTGCTTCCCGTGATCCATCCGGGGCCCTGTTGAGATGCTCAATGACCTTTTTGTTGCTGCGTAAAGAAAATAATGTGTCTGCATCATCCATTGTTAAAGAACGAAGCAACAATCTTTCGGTTTCAATCTGTGGAAAAGGCGAGAAGTTTGGAGATAACATTAGACATGGTTTGGGGTGTAAGATACAAGATACAAGATGCAGGATACAAGATACTGTATGCTGGATACAAGATACTGGATACGGAATCGGGTTTTAATGAAAAATCCCAACTCATCAGTTGGGATTTAAAAATTATTTGCCTGGCTAAAAATTAACAGCAGTATCTATGCTACCGCTTTATTCACCAACGCGGCTGCCTCGCTCAACAAAATAGCGCTTTGAACTTTAAGCCCGCTTTCATCTATCAGTTTTTTTGCTACATCTGCATTTGTTCCCTGCAATCTAACAATGATGGGTATTTCAATATTTCCAATACTTTGATATGCATCTATAACGCCCTGGGCTACACGGTCGCAACGAACTATACCACCAAAGATGTTGATCAGTATTGCTTTTACTTTCGGGTCCTTTAAAATGATCCTGAAACCGGCTTCCACTGTTTGTGCATTGGCTGTACCGCCTACATCCAGGAAGTTGGCAGGTTCGCCACCACTGAGTTTGATCATATCCATGGTAGCCATAGCCAGGCCAGCGCCATTTACCATGCAACCAACATTACCGTCTAATTTCACGAAATTCAGGTTGAATTTTCCTGCTTCCACTTCTGTAGGATCTTCTTCACTGGTATCTCTTAAGGAAGCAACTTCTGCATGGCGCATCAAAGCGTTGTCATCTACATTCATTTTGCAATCCACGGCAATGATCTTCTCATCGCTGGTCTTGAACAAAGGATTTATCTCAAGCATGGCGCAGTCAAGGTCAACATAAGCAGTGTATAAATTGGTCACGAATTTTACACAATTCTTAAAAGCTTCACCACTAAGGCCGAGGTTAAAAGCAATTTTACGTGCCTGGAATCCTTGTAATGGAGAAGAGGGATGCACCCATTCCTTGAATATCTTTTCAGGAGTATCATGAGCAACATCTTCAATATTCATCCCGCCTTCGGTACTGTACATGATCACGTTCTGGCCTTTTGCCCGGTCAAGTAAAACAGACAAATAAAATTCCTTTACCGGATTTGGCCCCTCATAATAAACATCCTGGGCAACCAGTACTTTATTTACCAGTTTGCCTTCCGGACCGGTTTGAATGGTTACCAATGTGCCACCAAGAATATTACCCGCGATCCTCAATACATCTTCTGCATTTTTAGCAACAGCAACACCCCGCTGATCTTTTCCAATAATACTTCCTTTACCACGGCCACCTGCATGTATCTGCGCTTTTACAACAGCAAACTTACTTCCGTATTGTGTATGTATCTGGCGGTATGCTTCTTCCGCTTCTGAGGGCGTACTGCATGCAAATCCTTCCTGTACCGGTACATTGAATTTTTTTAACAGTTGTTTGGCCTGGTATTCGTGTAAATTCATATTGTAAAAATTTTGGCGAAGATAATTAAAAAGTAGATAGTGAAAAACGAATCGTAAAAACTGAAAATCGGGCTGCTATAATCATTTCAGTCCCCCCATTAGCCTTACATTTGCAATTCCAAAATAGGGGTTTTTCATCCTGTTTCTTATACATGAAAAAAATAGCCGGATCAATATTGTTCACTTTGATGTTTAATTGTGCATTTGCACAGGAAGAACCGGTTTTAAAAGGCCTTCCTAATATCAGAAAAATTTCTTCAGGTGGAAACAAGGATACTATTGGTTTCGAACACAGGAATGACCTGAAGGATTCGATAAACATCAGTTATAAATACCTCGATTCCACCAATAAACGATTCATGGATTCATCGGTAAATGATTTTGATAAATATTACCCGGTACCTTCTTCTTACCAATACCTTGGGAATAACGGTGCTGCAGCATTCCCATTGATCTTCCAGCCTTTTGTAAAACCAGGTTGGGACGCAGGTTTCCATGCGTATGATATTTACCGTTTTACCCTGGAGGATTCAAAATTCTATAAGACCACGAGACCCTTTTCCATGCTTGGTTACCAGCTTGCTTCGGGTAAAGAGCAAATGATAAGAGTAATGCATACCCAAAACCCCAGGCCAAACCTGAATGTAGGATTTGATTACAGGTTAATAACAGCCCCGGGATTTTTCATTACACAAAATACGAATCACAATAATTTCAGGTTGTACGGAAACTACCAGGGGAAACGCAAGCGGTATAATTCCTATTTAGTGCTTGTTGGCAATAAGATCCGGGCTTCTGAGAACGGTGGTATAAAAGACGATTCCCTATTGCTTGACCCAAATAAAAAAGATCGGTTTAGCATACCTGTTAATATGGGTAATAGTGCTTCTTTTAAAAGCAATCCTTTTGTTACAACTATAAATACAGGCAATACATACCGGGATTTTACTTTGTTCCTGAGACAAAGCTATGACCTTGGAAAAAGGGATTCTGTTGAGATCAATGATTCAACTACCGATTATTTATTTTATCCCAAGCTGCGTATACAACACAGCTTTACTTACAGTACTTATTCGTATACATTCAATGATATAGCGACAGACTCTGCTTTATATCAAAATTGGTATGATACAACATTGAAGGCGCCAAAAGATACATTCACTGTAAAAGAAAAATGGTCGGTGATGAGCAATGATCTTTCTTTGATCCAGTTCCCGGATACAAAAAATTCCGCTCAATTCATTTTAGCGGGTGCGACATTGCAGAATTTAAAAGGAGAATTCTACAACAGCAGTTCAACTTTTTATAATGTGATGCTGCACGGGGAATACCGCAACCGGACAAGAAACAAGTTGTGGGATCTTTTGATCAAAGGGGAATTCTACATCGTGGGATTGAATACCGGCGACTACAGCGCTTATGCTACACTGGGAAGATACCTTAATAAAAAACTGGGTAATGTGAGTTTGTTCTTTCAAAATGTTAACCGTACGCCTTCTTTTATTTTTGATAACCGTTCTTCCTTTAACCTGGGAAATAACAATCATTTCAATAAAGAGAACATCACATCATTTGGCGCAACTGCAACGAATCCCTTTTTCAATATAGGTTTCAAAGATCATTTAATAACCAACTACTGCTATTTTTCCAATTATTATAAGACTGCCCAATACAGTAAACTGATAAACCTGTTGCAAATATCTGCTTCCAAGAAAGTAAAGATCAGCAGGCATTGGAACTGGTATGCCGAAGTTGTGTTACAACAAACGGATGGGGCAGCACCTGTTAAGGTCCCCTTTTTATTTACAAGGAACCGGCTGGCCTATGAAGGAAATTTTTATAAGAATTTAAACCTGAGTGCCGGGATAGAAGCAAGGTATTATACAGCTTATAAGGCAAATAATTATTCACCGGTGATGGGCCAGTTCGTTCCACAGGATACCGTAACCATAAAAAACCTTCCTGATATAAGCGCCTTTGTTCATTTTCGCATAAAAGGATTTACCGCATATATACGTGCAGAAAACCTGAATACGATCAGCACTGCAAATGGCTTTGGGTTCATCAACAATAATTTTGCAGCCCCACATTTCCCAACCCAGGGTTTCATGCTGCGGCTGGGGATACAGTGGTGGTTTGTTAATTAGGGTACAGTTCTTAGTTTATAGTTCTCAGTTTCGCTTCATAATTATTGTGAACTTACAATACTATCGCACCAACTATGAACTAAGAACTCCGAACTATTTAATAGGTTAAAAGTCTAATTAACCATTTTAAACTCACTATTAATTTGTATCTTCACATAGTGAAAAAGTTCCTTCTTTCCATATTAACTATAATGTATATGACAGTGTCTTCGGGCATCGCTATGGATATACATTATTGCATGGGTAAAAGGGCCGGGGTTGACTTTTACAAAACTGAAAATGATAAGTGCAGCAGGTGTGGCATGAAGGAAAAGAAAACCGGTTGTTGCCACGATGAGCATAAGTTTCATAAACTGGAAGATTCCCATAAGAATGTTTACAATAATATAAGTTTTGATGCCGGTGAAATTTCCATCGTTGCAGAATATCCACTGTATAACTGGCAGCTTATAACAGACCCTGCAAATGCGGTCGTTCACAATAACTCCCCCCCGGAATATGCAGGGCCTTCTGCCTGTGTAATGAATTGTGTTTTCAGGCTATAGAATTATTAATTAGTTATGGATCGGTAACCAGGTTATCGATGCTGTGTTGTATGCATGTTATTTCAAATTATTAATTCTAAATTTTTTATAATGAAAACATTATCGCTTTGTGCTGTTATATTATTCAGCATATTCTCAATCAATACATCAACTGCCCAGGCTGTAAAAAAAGAAACCATCAAGGTATGGGGCAATTGCGGGATGTGTAAAAAAACAATTGAAAAATCCGCCATATCTGCGGGTGCTGCTTCTGCCAACTGGAACACGGACAGTAAACAACTTAAAGTTTCTTATGCAGTAAACAAGACTTCCGGTACAAAAATTCAGCAGGCTATCGCCAACTCAGGTTATGACACTCAGGATTTTACTGCTGATAACAATGCTTACCAAAAATTACACAGCTGTTGCCAATATGACCGCAAAGAAGCTGTGGGAATGGCCGATATTAAAAAAAGTTGTGGCATGGAAAAATCATGTTGTAATAAACCGGCTGCTACGACAGAGATTAAAAAATGCTGCGGCAATGCAACCTGTAAGCATGATGAAAAAGCAGGCGCCTGTAAGGATATGGCGGGCTGCAAAGAAAAATCATGCTGTAGCAAAGTAGAAAGCATGGATTAAGATCATTCATTTTAAATTTTATATAATGAAAAAGATATTTAGTGTATTGTTCTTATTTGTAATGGTACAAGTGCAGGGCCAGGTTAAAAATGTAATGCTGCAGGCAAGCGGCTTAACCTGCAGCATGTGCAGTAATTCGATCAATAAAGCACTTAAAACAATTGATTACATACAAAGTGTGCGGGCTAATATACAAACCTCAAGTTTCAACATCACTTTTAAAGAGGGCGCTAAAGTAAATTTTGATGACCTGAAAATGAAAGTGGAGGACGCAGGCTTTTCTGTAGCAAACCTGACCGCAACCATTAATTTTGACAATGCTGCCATTGCAAACGATGAACACCTTGATATAAATGGAATGATCTTTCATTTCATGAATGTTAAGGAGCAGGTATTATCAGGAAGCAAATCAATACGCATCCTTGACAAAGGATATGTTACGATGAAGGAGTACAAAAAGAATGAAAAATTCACAAAAAAAGAGTGTTATAAAACCGGCACTGCGGGAACAGGCAGTTGTTGTTCAAAAAGCGGCCTGGCTGCAGGCACGCGTATCTATCATGTTACCATTTAATAAAACCGGCAGTATCGCAAAATTTTGCGATACTGTTTTTTTACATAGGTTATGAGAATATTCTTTGCATTGTTTTTCCTTTTTAGTTTTCAACAGTTGAAAGCACAGGAACTTTTTGTATATACCGAACCCGCAAGCAATATGGCGGCAAAAAGTATCGGGGTAAGAATAGCAAATAGCCTGATGCATGAGTCAACAGGAAAATACAGTTATCACCTGTTACCTGAAATAATGTTGGGCCTGTCAAAAAAGATCATGATACATGCTGAAGGGTTTTTCAGCAACAGGGATCAAAAATTCAATACAGAAGGAGCATCTTTATATCTGAAATACCGGTTTTACAGCATGGACGCAGTCCACAGCCATTTCCGGGTAGCTGCATTTGCAAAAGCTGCATATAACAATAGCCATATTCATCAAGCTGCTATCGACCTGGCGGGATACAATAGCGGATATGAGGGAGGGATCATCGCAACCAAACTGATCAATAAGCTGGCATTGTCTTTAAGCAGCTCTTTTCTACATGCAACTAATAATGGCGACGGAAATAAATTTCAATATGGTAATAAGAGCAAGGATGCAGTTTCTTATACTGTTTCTGCCGGTAAACTCCTGTTACCCAAAACCTACACAGATTACGATCAAACCAATGTAAATGTGATGGTGGAATTGCTGGGGCAGGTGAACCTCAATAGCGGTAAAAGCTATTTGGATATTGCTCCTTCCCTGCAATTTATTTTTCTAAGCAAAATGCGGCTCGATATGGGATATCGTTTTGCCCTGGTAAAGGACCTTTCGAGAATGGCAGATTATGGATTCCTATTAAGGCTTGAATATAATTTCTTCAATGTTTATAAATAAACGGCCATGCAGGTTTTAAACTCAATAGCAGTTTTTTTTCTAAGAATATTCAAAGCGATCTTCGTGAGAAAAAAGGACTGTTGTAAATAATTCATCAGCTGATAGCTGCAATACCTGATAACAACCTGTCGAGGTTCTGTTCTTTAAAATATATTCCGCACATGGCAGATGCATCTGACAGGATAGATGAGAGTCCCGGGTGTTGGGAACCCAGTATCTCGTAGGTCTTAGCCAATGCAGCATCATGATCAATTCCGGTCACCTGTTGCAGCGCTTCTGTGATGACAACGATCCGAAGGCCGTTATCCTTAAGCTTTCCAAGTGATGCTATCATCCAGCTCAGTGCCAGGAAATAATTCTTTTCCAGCATTAGAAAATAACGGTTGTTACCTGCCTCGGGCATTATATTAAAAGCTGAATTGGTGGTTTCCGGCGTTAAGTATTTGTGCAGGCTGTCATCAATAACGTTGTTTTCTGTAAGCTGGATAAGGCCCTGCAACGCACGGGGATAAATGCTCAGCCAGCGGAGCTTCCTGCGAATGGCATGAACCTGTGTTTCGATCTCGGTGAACTTACAATCTGTTTCCCCGATAAAGTTCTTTATTTCTTTGATGGATCCTTTATAGAAGGCTGCTATTGCTTTCACTTCTTTATCATCTTTCATCCAATCGGCACTGGCCAGTTTTTTCCGCATCTTTATTACCCTCACGGCATCTTCCCCGATCCATTTTCTTTGAGTAAGCAGGTCATTGAGGTGCTGGATCTTTTCACGTGCCTGCCCCTGTACATAATCGGTAACCCCGGCAGGTATATTTGATTTGGTTACAAATTCCTTGGCAAAACAATCATAGTAATCAATTGCTCCCAATGCATCCTCCAATAGTTTAAAATCCTCCTTTAGCCTGGTAAACCTTTTTTTATTATGCAGGCCGGTATATAATTTAGAAAGGCCTTCCAGCATAAAGATGGGAGTACGGGCATCATTGCTGTACAACCACAACCCAGGATTTCTTTCAGCAGAAGCCTGTAATAAAAGATCCTCCAGTTTTACAAGGTAATATTCAAATCTATCCAAACCATTTTTCATTTCTTATCCTGTTAATCGTTTTCAAAATAGGCAACGCTGCCACCGACCCACGTCTTGTCTTTGTTGTATCGTGTGCCGATCATTTTACCTTTACTAAGTCTTGCAAGGTTATGAACTCCCACCGGTCTTTTCCAATCATCTTTCCAGAAATAGAATAACCTGATCTCGGCCTTGGCGGGCTCATCCATCGTTTCAATGATGGGGGCATAATTTACTTTCCGCTGGAGGATCCAGTTCTCCGGATCTTTGATCTTATCAATATCTGCCTGCGTAACATCTATTACAACACCCATACCAGCAAAAGAAAACAATGGCTTCAAAACATATTCATCAAGGTGCACAGGCTCTTTTATTTCGTTTAAAAAATAGGTTTCGGGAACATAAGGATTCTGAATAAAAGGAAGTGTGAACTTGCTGATACGGTAAAACCAGTTTGGATGGGGCACCCATTCCACATCGTAAGGCTTGGAAAGGTCAATGATATTTCCCAGCCCTTCCTGTTGTTGCAGGTCATCAAAAATGAGCCGGTTGTAAATGCGTTTTACATCAACCCTTTTGCCATCATTTTCATAATATAATTTTTTGCCATCTGCTTTTAATTTGGTAAGGCACACGGATTTTATCCCGAGCAATTTTTCTGTGCAATAAAAATCGATCCTGGTCTTTTGTTTTTCAGGAAAAATTTCGAGGAGTATAACATCAGCCGGATCGTGTTTACCCAGGATGATCTCTTTCAGCAATTCAGTATAAGATTCCCTATTATATCCATTCAGGTAAGAAGTATAATTCCCAGGAACATTGGCATATTTGCGGGTGATCTCGCTGTGAAATGCCTGGAATGCATAGAGGGTAGGGAATCCCTGCATTTCGATCAGCTGTGGTTCCATTTCGCCCTTCTCATTCCTGCAAATGCCAAAATCAAAAACAATGAATTGTGTGTGGCCATCTTCTCCCGGTACCAATAGGTCGGCGGGAATACTCCGGTCGGTCAGTTGCCTGAAGTTAGGCGCTGTTATTACATCAATGATGTCTTCACAAGCACCCAGCATTTTATTTTTAAAGTCCTTGTTAATGAAAATAGGAGTTTCTGCATTCCTGAAATCAAGTGCGCCGGGATGCAGGGCTTCCACCTCTTCCATATAAGCATTGTATTTGTCTTTTGTGAAGTTTTTATTGAATTGTTCTCTTAAAGTTCTTTCCATTGCCGGTTTATTTTATCGTATAAAGAATGTAGATAAAATTAACTATAAATCAGGGAATAAGAAAGAGATACTGGAAACTGGATACCCAGATCCTGGAGAATAAAGTAGATTATTAAATCACCACCGGCTCCATCTTGCCAACTGCCATATTGAGGAAATTGGGCAATATATGTGCATAGGTATACATGATCTTATCGGGGTCATTTAACTGGTCGATCATGGATCGCCATTTTTCTTCGCCATGGTTGGCAATGACGGTTTCCTTTTTATCCTGGGTCTGGAGGTAAAGTGACATACCGATCGCATCTGCTTCAGGGTGAAACTGGGTGCCGATCATATTTTCATTAAACCTGATGGCCATGATGGACCTTTCCAATGGCACATGGGGCCTGTTCTTTTCAATGGCCAAAATTCTGGCTCCCATATTTTTGAGCTTGTTATGCTTTGGTTGAGTTACCTGGTAATCCCTGCTGTCAACAACATAAAACGGGTCATTTAATCCTTCAAAAATGGGCTCGTAGATCGCATCTGATAAATAATGGATCGGGAAGACCCCAAATGAAGTGCTTTTTCTTTTAGATACTTCAGCAATATCATAATGGCGGCATGCCAACTGGAATGAATGGCAAATAAAGAATACCTGTTTCTTAACAACATTGGCAGGGTTGTTATTGAAATTTTCTATTTTATCTAACCAGTTGAAGTAAACCTCTTCCCATTCACTATGCTCGCTTTCCAGGGGACTTCCGGGACCACCACTTGATATGTAAATATCAAAATCAAGTCCCGGTACTTGTTTTTCAAGCCTTACATCGAATTCGGCATAGTGCATATCCACCTGGTTCATTTCACTGTACTGGTTCAGGATCTCCCTGATACAGCGCATACCCTGGTTGGCGGCGCCTTCGTATAAATCAAGGATGGCAATTCTCAATTTCATAACATAAAATTAGCCTTTTTTTAATACTGGTTTGTCGTATAAACTACAAATTTACCAACGAATATCTTTCGGATTGTTAATAATCAAGACATTAGCCCTTTTGTCCTGGGAACTCTTTGGCGGAGCCCATCTTTCGCTACCTTTGCCGCCTTAATATGAAGACAAAAAGCATAAAACGGGATAAAGTAAATATTATTACTCTTGGCTGCAGTAAGAACATGGTTGATAGTGAAGTGCTTAGTGGGCAGCTATTGGCTAACGAGATAGATACGGTACACGAGAATAACAGGAAGGACCATAATATCGTCATTATAAATACCTGCGGATTCATTGAAAAAGCGAAAGAGGAAAGCATCAATACCATTCTGGCCAATGTGGATCTGAAAAAACGGGGAAAATTAGATAAGGTGTATGTTACCGGCTGCCTGAGTGAGCGGTACAAGCAAAATCTGGAAGCTGAGATACCGGAAGTAGATGCTTATTTCGGTACGATGGAATTGCCGATGATCTTAAAACAATTTGAAGCTGATTATAAAGGTGAACTTATTGGTGAAAGGCTGCTTAGCACCCCACAACATTACGCTTACATGAAGATCAGTGAAGGCTGCAACCGCACCTGTTCATTTTGTGCCATTCCTTTGATGAGGGGCAGGCACGTGAGCCGTAGTATTGAATCATTGGTTGATGAAGCAAAGAAATTGGTTCAGCGGGGCGTGAAAGAAGTAATGCTCATTGCCCAGGAACTTACTTATTATGGCCTTGATATCTATAAACGAAGAGAACTCCCGAAATTATTACATGCATTGGCTGATGTGCAGGGGTTGGAATGGATCAGGCTGCATTACGCATATCCCTCAAAATTTCCAATGGAAATAATTGATGCCATCAAAGAGCGTGACAATATTTGTAACTACCTGGATATGCCTTTGCAACATGCTTCCAACAATATGCTGAAAGCAATGAAGCGCCAGATAAGCAGGGAAGAAATGGAGGACCTGGTAGCTGAGATACGTTATCGCATACCCGATATTTGTATTCGTACCACTTTGATAGCCGGCTTTCCCGGTGAGACGAGGGATGATGTGGAAGAACTGAAAACCTTTTTACAAAAAATGCGCTTTGACAGGGTAGGCATATTTACATATAGCCATGAAGAACAGACAAGTGCCTATGACCTTGTTGATGATGTTCAGGCAGAAGAGAAAGAAGCAAGGGCACAGGAGATCATGGAAGTGCAACAGGATATCAGCCTGGAGAAGAACCAGGAAAAAGTCGGAAGGACCATGAAAGTGATGATAGATAAAAAAGAAGCAGGGCGTTTTATCGGGCGTACCGAATTCGATAGCGTGGAAGTAGACAATGAAGTAATTATCAAAGCGGACAAAAAATTACCGATAGGGGAATTTGTAAATGTGAAGATCACGAAGGCTTTTGATTATGACCTGGAAGGGGAAGTGGTTAAGGGCTAAAGTTTACAGCTTTTTGAAAGCTGTAAACTTTAGTCTTAAGGTTATTCTAATCACAATTACTATCTTCATCTTTTAAAATCATTTTCTTTATTTCGGATACGATCTCAGCACTATACATATGAGCTTTAAAGCGAAGTATATTTCTTACAGGCAAACAGGTTGGTTCTCTAAAATTGTAACAGATTACCTGGATAATGCTTCTGCACTCCAACAATTTTATAATGCTCCCGCAACTATTGAAGGGATCAAAAAAACAATTACTGCAAGAAAAAAATACAAGACCAACCGGGCCATGCTTGTAAGTGAACTCCAAAAACAATACAGGACGATCCGAAGCTCTGAAAAGGTCCTGGAGAATATCATATCATTGTTGAATGAAGATACATTTACGGTATGCACTGCACACCAGCCAAATATTTTTACCGGCCACTTATATTTCATTTACAAGATCATACATGCCATTAAGCTGGCAGAAGAATTAAAACTGCTGGTCCCGGACTGCAATTTTGTTCCTGTATATTATATGGGCAGCGAGGACGCTGACCTGGAAGAATTGGGTGAAATAACGATCAACGGGAAAAAATATGAATGGCAGACAAAGCAAAATGGTGCAGTTGGCAGGATGAAGATCGATAAGGCTTTTATTAAACTCATTGAAGAGATCGAAGGACAGTTATCAGTAGAAAAATTTGGGAAAGAGATCATTGCACTGGTTAAAAAGACCTATGCACTTGATAAAACCATTGAGCAGTCGACTTTTGAATTTGTAGATGAATTGTTTGCCGGCTATGGCCTGCTTGTATTGTTACCGGATAATGCCGCATTAAAAAATGAATTCAATGCAGTTAATAAGAAAGAACTTACTGAACAGTTTTCCCATAAACTGGTTGCGGAAACTATAGAACAGTTTCCTGCAGAATATAAGATACAGGCTGCCGGGCGGGACATAAACCTATTTTACCTGAAAGATGATATAAGGGAGCGTATCAATAAAGAAGATTCGAAGTTCAATGTCAACAATTCAAATATTGAATTCAGTGAGGACGAAATAATGAAGGAATTGGAAACACATCCTGAAAGATTTAGTCCCAATGTTATCCTGCGCCCGGTCTTCCAGGAACTGGTATTGCCAAATATTGCTTTTATAGGTGGAGGAGGGGAATTGGCATATTGGCTTGAATTGAAAAATGTTTTTGAGGCGGTTAAAGTTCCTTTCCCTGTATTGGTCTTAAGGAATTCCTTTATGGTCGTACCCAATAAGGCAGCAGGTAAGATGGCAGCATTGCAATTGGATGCAACAGAATTTTTCAAACCCGAAAATATCTTAATAGAAGATCTTGTGAAAAAAGAATCGGCAGTATCGCTGAACCTGGAAGATGAAAAACAATCACTGGTCACTTTGTATCACAATATCAAGGTCGCCGCAACTATTGTAGATAATACATTGCAGCAGCATGTGGAAGCATTGGAGACGCAGGCTTTAAAACGTATAGAAAAATTAGAAAGAAAAATGCTGAAAGCTGAGAAGAAAAGATTTGAAGCCCAGCAGCGCCAGGTACATAAAATAAAGGAAATGCTTTTCCCTTCCGGTATACTACAGGAGCGGGTAGATAATTTATTGCCTTATTATTCGCTTTGGGGGAAGGATCTTATAAAGATGCTTTATGAAAATTCCACAGGGCTGGGGCAGGCGTTTTGTATCGTGGAAGAAATTTGAAGTTTGAGGTTCGACGTTTGAAATTAAGGCCGAACGATGCAAACTATCTCAAGCCCCGAACCTCAAATTTCAAACGGCATTTACCCTTTTAATTTTTCAACCATCTCCATCACCTGTTTTTCCAAACCTTTTTTATATTCAGTTAATTTTTTAGAGAGGCTTTCATCATTTGTTGCAAGGATCTGTGCGGCAAGAATTCCTGCATTCTTTGCCCCGTTTAAAGCAACAGTAGCTACAGGTACGCCGGCAGGCATTTGGAGAATGGATAAAACTGAGTCCCATCCATCGATTGAATTGGAAGATTTTATTGGTACGCCAATAACAGGCAGCGTTGTATAAGAAGCAACCATGCCCGGTAAATGAGCGGCCCCACCTGCACCTGCAATAATAACTTTAATGCCCTTTGATGCTGCATCCTGTGCATAAGTCCTCATCCTTTCGGGTGTGCGGTGGGCGGACACGATCGTCATCTCATATGCAATATCAAACTGCTTAAGCATCTCTGCAGCACCCTGCATCACTTCCAGGTCACTTTGGCTTCCCATTATTATGCCTATGATTGGTTGCATTGGTTTAATGGTTTAATGGTTTAATGGTTTAATGGTTTAATGGTTTAATGGTTTA
>JBDTWL010000049.1:0-22126 GCA_040006715.1 Ferruginibacter sp.
TAAAACACAGGTTTTAAAAAAACAAAGAGATGCCGTATTTAACAATCGAGAAAAAATCAAACATTTTCGCAAATTTTGGTGGTAAACCCACCAACACCGGGTCTATCGAAGGCCAGATAGCGCTTCTTACAGAGCGTATCAATCACATTTCCAACCACCTCAAGGAGAACAAAAAAGATTTCTCTTCACAAAGAGGCTTGATGCAGATGGTAGGTAAACGTAAGCGTTTATTGACTTACCTGAGCAAACACGACCTTACAGGTTACAGGGCTTTGATTGAAAAATTAGGTCTCCGTAAATAAATTCTTAATGTATGTAGCCAGAACACATTCCCAACTGTAATCGCCGTTGGGAATTATTCGTTATACATACAAACTTTTAATTGATAACAGGATTTCCCTGTTTGAAAAAAACATTTCACATGTCAGCATTACAACCAAAATCAGTTACGTTTGATATAGGTGGCGGCCGTATGGTAACGATCGAAACAGGTAAAATGGCCCGCCAGGCCGATGGAGCAGTAACAGTTCGCCAGGGCAATTGTATATTATTGGCAACCGTTGTTGCGAATAAAGAACCAAGAGAAGGACAGTCATTTTTTCCATTATCGGTAGATTACCAGGAAAAATTCGGTTCAGCAGGCCGTATCCCTGGCTCATTCTTTAAAAGGGAAGCCCGCCTGAATGATTATGAGATACTTACTTCACGCCTCATAGACAGGGCCCTAAGGCCTTTATTCCCGGAAGATTATTTGTGTGATGTACAGGTGCTGGTATCATTGATCTCATCGGATGATGAGGTAATGCCGGATTCACTGGCATGCCTGGCCGCTTCTGCAGCATTAGCTGTATCAAATATTCCTATCCAGGAGATCATATCTGAAGTAAGGATCGCACGGGTGAATGGTGCGATGCTGATCAATCCTACCCGTTCAGAATTAGCACAGTCTGATATGGAATTCTTGATCGCTGCAACCAATAAGAATATCATGATGGTTGAAGGCGAAAGCAACGAATGCCAGGAAGAAGATCTTATCAAAGCAATTGAATTAGGCCATGAAGCAATCAAAATACAGGTTAAAGCCCAGGAAGACCTGAGAGACCTTGTTGGCAGCCAGACAAAAAGGGATTATACAAAGCCTTACCGCAATGAAGCATTGAATGAAAAGATCATTGCATTTGCAAAAGATAAAATGTATGCAATATCATCTGCAGCATCTGCCAAACATGATCGCACAGACGCATTTGATGCTTTGAAAGCAGCATTAAAAGAATCCCTGGGTACAGAATTACCTGAAGAGGATAGCAAACTGATCAGTCATTATTTCGGTGAACTTCAATACAATGTTGTCAGGGATATGATACTGAACGATCGTAAAAGATTGGACGGGCGTGGAACTGAAGACATCAGGCAATTGACAATGGAAACAGATATCTTGCCAACACCACACGGTTCAGCTTTGTTTACACGAGGTGAAACACAATCACTTACAACAGTAACCTTGGGAACACCTTTAGATGAGTTATTGGTTGAAAGCGCTTTTAAATCTGACTATACAAAATTCATATTACATTATAATTTTCCTCCTTTCTCTACCGGCGAAGTAAAAATGATGAGGGGTGTTGGCCGCAGGGAAGTTGGCCATGGTAACCTTGCCATGCGCTCATTGAAGAAAATGATGCCGGGTTCTGATTATCCTTATACCATAAGGGTGGTAAGTGATATCCTGGAAAGCAACGGTTCTTCTTCAATGGCTACGGTTTGTGCGGGTTCACTTGCATTGATGGATGCTGGTGTTCCTTTGAAAAAACACGTTAGCGGTGTTGCAATGGGGCTTATTAAAAAAGAAGACAAGTACGCAGTTCTTACCGATATCCTGGGTGATGAAGATCATTTGGGTGACATGGATTTCAAAGTAACGGGAACCAAAGACGGTATCTGTGGCGTGCAGATGGATATTAAAGTGGATGGCCTGAGCATGGATATCATGAGAAGCGCCCTGGAACAGGCTCGTAAAGGACGCTTGCATATCCTGGATGCCATGTATGCAACCATGCAGGCAGCAAGGGAAGATGTGAAGCCACATGCTCCAAGGATGGTTAAGATCATCATCGATAAAGAATACATTGGTGCGGTGATCGGGCCGGGTGGTAAAGTGATACAAGAGATACAACGTGAAACAGGTGCTACGATCAATATTGAAGAAGTGAACAATGCAGGTGAAGTGAGCATCTTCTCCAAAGAGAAAGCCGGGCTTGACAGGGCACTCGCCTGGATCAACGGCCTGGTAGCAACACCGGTTGTAGGTGAAACCTATGAAGGCACGGTGAAAAGTATAAAAGAATTTGGTGCTTTCGTTGAGTTCCTGCCGAAAAAAGAAGGATTGCTGCATATCAGCGAAATAAGCTGGAAGCGTTTGGAAACAATGGACGGGATCTTCAAGGAAGGAGATAAGGTGAAGGTTAAGTTACTGGAGGTTGATCCACGCACCGGGAAGTTCAAACTGAGCAGGAAAGTTTTGATGCCTAAACCCGAAGCACAACCGAAGCCGCAGGGAGAGAACAAATAAATTTATAACCCAAAATATAAGCTGCAGCAACGTTGACCGTTCTGCAGCTTTCTTTTTTATGGAATATTACCAGTTTTTATTTGAAGGGATTCCGAATGATAAAAGAGATATCCTCGTAGCATTGCTCAACGATATTGGCTTCACCGGTTTTGAAGAAGCAGATGATAGCTTAAAAGCTTTTATCAACATAGCAGATCTTGATCAAAATGATCTTGATGTTGTTATAGCAACAACTGATGCAAAATATTCAAGATCAATCATACAGGAAATAAACTGGAATGAAAAATGGGAGACAAGCTTTGAACCGGTCACCGTTTTTGAGCCGGGAACGGCTGTACCCTTCGTTTATGTAAGAGCGGCATTTCACCAGGCAGATACAAATGCTAAGATCGATATTGTCATTACTCCTAAAATGAGCTTCGGTACAGGCCATCACGCCACTACTTACCTGATGGCAGAACAAATGAGCCAGATCGATTTTAAAAATAAAACGGTCATTGATTTTGGTACAGGAACCGCTGTATTGGCCATTCTGGCTGAAAAACTAGGTGCTGCAAATATCATTGCCATTGATAACGATGACTGGAGTATCAACAATGCCCGGGAGAATATAACTGCAAATAATTGCAGGCACATTACATTAGTCAGGGCAGAGACCATTGATACAGCTGAAAAAGCAGCAGTCATCCTGGCCAATATCAACCTCAACATCATTACTGCAAATCTATCTGTCATTAAAGCTGCTGCTGAGCCGGCTGCCACATTATTATTCAGCGGGATCATGTTGCATGATGAGCCTTTAATCATATCAGCTTTAAAAACAGCAGGTATTGAAATTAAAGAAATTTTATATAAAAACGGGTGGCTTGCCATATTAACTAAAAGTTAATAACTATGTGGATATGTGTATACTTAAAGCCAGCCTTTGGCGTTTATTTTGTACATTTGTATACTCAACTCAACTAAAGAAATAAGTGAAAGAATTAATTCTTATCATTATTGCGTATTTACTAGGTTCAATACCAACAGCATTGATTGTCAGTAAAAAGTATTTCGGGATAGACATCCGGGACTACGGGAGTGGCAACATGGGCGCAACCAACACTTTTAGGGTATTGGGTTCCAGGTATGGCACACTGGTAATGGTTTTTGATATTCTCAAAGGAATGGCTGCAGTATCCCTTTATAATTTTCTTCCCCATTATTTGCACAATGAACTGGACCGTACCAATTTTATGATCGGTTTAGGCCTTGCCGCTGTATTGGGGCATATTTTCCCTGTATTTGCCAATTTCAAAGGTGGTAAAGGGGTGGCTACTTTGTTTGGAATGATCCTCGCAGTACAACCTGTTGTAGCTATTAGTTGCGTTGGTGTGTTCTTACTGGTTTTATACCTTACACGCTATGTTTCGCTAAGCTCTATTTTAGGCGCCCTGATGTTACCCATTTCAGTTTTATGGATATGGAATGAACATGAGATCATGTATAGGATATTCGCTTTACTGGTTGCATTCATGGTTATCATTACCCACCAGAAAAATATCGGCAGGATATTAAGAGGTGTTGAAAGCCGTATACCGATACTTAAGTATCGTGACAGGAGAAAATCCCGCCGCAACGAAGATTAAACATCCACTTCTCTAAACTTTAATAAAACATTTTCAAAGTTGGTACGCCAATTGTTTGTATTACCATGCAATCAAACCAATAAGCAATGAAGAAATTATTATTACTATTATCAACGGTGGCTTTTTTTATAGGATGCAGTACCAATGCAGTTACCGGAAGAAAACAATTATCGCTTTTCCCTGAATCAACTTTACAACAGGAAGCCCTTACACAATACCAATCGTTTTTAAGTCAAAACAAAGTCGTAAGCCAGAGCTCGAGTAAAGATGCTGAAATGGTAAAGCGTGTTGGGACAAGGATAGCACAAGCCATTACTACCTATTATGGACAAAAAGGATTGAGTAAGGAACTGGATGGATACAAATGGGAATTCAACCTGGTTGATAATAAAGAAGTGAATGCATGGTGCATGCCGGGGGGTAAAGTGGTTGTGTATACAGGCCTGCTGCCGGTCACTCAGAATGAAGCAGCATTGGCGATCGTTCTGGGCCATGAGATCACACATGCTGTTGCCCATCATGGAAATGAGCGTATGAGCCAGGGTGCCCTTGCACAAGGCCTTGAGATCGTAGGAAATATTGCTACATCTGGTAATTCTAAGTATAATACTCTATTCAATAATATATTCGCACCAACTGCGCAGATCGGGGTTTTGTTACCAAATTCACGTAACCAGGAATATGAAGCTGATCATTTTGGGCTGATTTTCTCCGCAATGGCAGGCTATAATCCCAGGGAAGCAATCCCATTCTGGCAAAGAATGGCACAGGGTGGTGGCAAAGGAGGCCCTGAATTCCTGGCAACCCATCCTTCTGATGAGAACAGGATCGCAAAATTACAAGGTTATATGGAAGAGGCATTGACCTATTACAAGCCAGTAGGGAATAAGTAATAACCTGAAATTCATATAAATGATACACTAAACTCTGCAAAATGCAGAGTTTTTTCATTAATAATTAGCATGTGCCGAACATATTTAGTAAATTTGCTGTCTCATTAACCCTTTGCTTCTATTCGTACCCTGCCCTAATCGTTGGGATCGAAGATTTATTTACATGAAGTAACTGTTTTTTATCACATAATATACCATACTCATGGCTCTTCAAACAGTGTTGGAAAAATTGCAGTTAAAAGACGAAAAGAACATCCTGGTACAAGGCCTCCCTTCCTCAATCGAAAAGCAATTCATTAAGTTATCATTTGCCAAAAGTGTTACTCCTTTGCTGAGGACCAGGAGAATAGACTTCGCCCTTGTATTTGCCATAAGCAAGACCCAGTTGTCGGGAATATTAAACGATGTCGTTCCCGCACTTCATGAAGATGCTAAATTATGGGTTGCTTATCCAAAGCTGACCTCCAAGATCGCCAGCGACCTGTGCCGTGATTGTAACTGGGATATGATCTCGTCAATGGGATTTGAAACGATCAGCCTGATCGCCCTTGATAATACCTGGAGCGCTATCCATTTTAAAAAACAAAGCCAGTTAATGCCCGTATTCCCGGCTGCTCCCAAAACACAAGCTGTGGACAATAACCACCGTTCGGTACCGATCCCCGAAGAATTCAAATCAGTATTCAGGAAAAATAAAAATGCAGGTATCTTTTTCGACAGCCTCTCTGTTAGCAACAAAAAGGAATATGTAGAATGGGTGGCAGATGCTAAAAGGATCGAAACCAGGACAAAAAGGCTTGAGTCGGTTCTGGAAAAACTGAATACAGGTAAAAAGAGCCCCACTGCCAAATAACTTTAAATTTTTTTAAAACTTTATTGGATTGATTCGCCTTCGTCATTGCGAGGAACGAAGCAATACGCTCATTCGTTATCTACTATTTAGATTGCTTCGTTCCTCTCAATGACGCGACACTATTTATAGATCACAGTTCCCGCTTCCCGGGTTAGGTCGATCTCCATTTGCTTTAGGTGCTGGTGTATTTGAAGGAAGATCATTTGTTCCCCGGCATTGGTAGCTTTCTCCATATCGTGTTGGTTCTCTTCGATCATTCTTTTTATTTTACGCAGCTTCAGGTAATTCAATGTTGAAGTAACTTCTTCTTTGAAAAGATCTTCCCGTGTGGGGATATGGCCTTCATAATGTTCCTTCCAGTTGGGGCTGATCTCTGTATTGACATCCATGATATTGATCACAAAACTGTGTAGCTGCTGGTCCTCATGATAGAGGAAATTTTTTGCTGTAGGCTCCAGTCCTTCTTCGTACCATTTTTTATATATTTCAATGATATTGATGAGCGTTTTATTATCGATCATTTTATCCAACTCATTATCTTCAACCTGGCTGAAAATATAATCAGCCACTTTTTGATCCTCATTCCATTGTTTCATTCCGAATTCGAGCAGGCTCCTTACCATGGCCTGTTCCTGCATTTCATCTTTATTGAATAAATTCAGTAGCTCCTCATCCTCAGCTGTCGTGCCTGTTTCATCCGGAACAACGATCGGCCGGTTAAACCTTGATTCTTCTTTAGAAACCTTATCACGGATAAATTTATTAACCAGCGCATTCAGCCCGCTTTCTTCGATCCTTAATATTTCCGAGACCTGTTTTATATAATCCTGTCTTCGGGTAAACTCTTCCGTTTTGTTTATTTTGGAAATGGTTTCCGCGATCTGGTTAACGATCGCAGATTTTTTTGTGCTGTCATTACCGGCATCCTTCAATGATGTCTCCAGTTGAAATAAGATGAAATCTTTTTTATTATCAGCAATGAATTTTTTAAATGCTTCTGTGCCGATCTTATTTACATAACTATCCGGGTCTTCTTTATCCGGTATCAATACCAGTCTTACATTCAGGCTTTCTTCCAGCGCCAGGTCAAGCCCACGCAATGCAGCTTTTATTCCTGCGCTATCCCCGTCATAAATAATAGTAAGATTGGTTGTGTACTTTTTGATGAGCCGCAACTGGTCGGGTGTCAGGGATGTTCCGCCGCTTGCCACAACGTTCTCAATACCGGCCTGGTGCAGGCTCACCACGTCGGTATAACCTTCCACCAACAGGCATTCATCTGCTTTATCGATCGCCATGCGGGCAAAATAGGATCCGTATAATATCTTGCTCTTTACATACAATTCATTTTCGGGCGTATTGATGTATTTGGGAGCCTTGTCATTTGATTTGATGATCCGGGCACCAAAGCCCAATACCTTACCGCTTTGATTGTGCACAGGGAAAATGATACGGCCACGGTAATTATCCATCAGCTTGTCATCCCTTTGCACCACAAGCCCGCTCTTTAATAAATATTCCTTGTTGTATTGTGATGCCAGTGCTGCCTGTGTAAATTCATCGCGTGCAGTGGGATTAAAGCCCAACTGGAATTTCCGGATGATCTCTTCCCTGAATCCCCGTTCTTTCAAATAACTAAGGGCGATATCCTGTCCCTCTTCTGAATTGAATAATTTATCACTGAAAAATGATTGGCCAAAACTGTTTATGATATATAAACTTTCAGCAGCCTGTTGCTGTACTTTGAATTCTGGGCTCGTCTCTGTTTCTTCGATCTCTACATTGTACTTATTGGCCAGCCAACGAAGCGCTTCCGTATAAGTATATTTCTCCTGCTCCATTAAAAATCCAATGGTATTCCCGCTTTTCCCGCAACCAAAACATTTATAGATCTCTTTTACAGGTGATACGGTAAAGGAGGGGCTTTTCTCATTGTGAAAAGGGCACAGGCCAAGGTAATTTGCGCCTCTTTTTTTGAGTTTTACAAATGAACCGATTATCTCGATAATATCGATGCGGCTTAATATCTGCTGTATGGTTGCCTGGCTGATCACTGTATAAAATAAGTGCTAAAATTAAGACTTTAAATATAGAATGCTTTGTGAAAAAAAGGCACAAAATTATTATTAGTCTTCCAAATCAAATATCTTTAGCCTCTCAAAAAAAATCAAATATGAAGAAAATCTCTATTTTAATGTTGATGGTATTTTCAGCCATAAGTGGTATGGCTCAATCACTCGATGAGATCAATGAAATGATGGGAAAGAAAGACTATGCTGCAGCCAAAACAGCCATCGATAAATATCTTTCAGATGCAAAGAACAGTTCGAAGGCAGACGGATGGTATTATAAAGGAAGGATTTACAATTCGCTCTCTTATGAGAAGTCAACTCCTGAAAGCAGCCTGTATGATCTTAAGAATTCGGCATATGAATCTTTTAAAAAATATCAGCAGCTGGAATCAAATGATATCAACCGGATGAAACTGGAAAATTTCGCTTCTTACCTTGACCTTTACTTTGGTCTTTATGACCTGGGGGCAAACCTCTTCAACAATAAAAATTATTCTGCTGCTTATGATGCATTTAAAAAAGCCCTGGAAGTAAAAGATTATACACTGGGCAAAAAATATATTTACCCGCAGGCAACTTTGTACCCACTTGATACAGCTCTGGTATTAAACACCGCCATTGCAGCCACGCAGGCAAAGAAAGAGGATGATGCGGCTGTTTATTACAGGAAACTTGTTGATGCGAATGTTACGGGGGAAACATACAGGGATGTTTATGAATTGCTTGTTGATTATTATAATAAGAAAGCAGATGCTGCTTCTTTGGCTGATGTGATCGCAAAAGGAAAGAAATATTACCCAACCGATAATTACTGGAACCAGGTAGAGATAGATAATATTGCCAAAACAGGTGACCAGGCCGCAACTTTTGCCAAATACGAGGAAATGATCGCAAAGGACCCCGCCAATTTTACCATGGCATATAATTATGCAGTGGTATTGTATAATAAGATCAATGATAAGGATAAGCCAATGACCGATCTGGCAATTAAGGATAAGTTATCATCTGTTTTAAAAAATGCCATTGCAATCGATCCAGGTATAGATGCTACGGTTCTGATGGCAGGCCATTTATATACAATGGCAGTAGATTATTTTAATGCAGCCAGCATTATTAAAGGAACCAAACCAGAAGATATAAAAAAGAAGAATGAACTAAAGGCGTTGGCAACTAAAAAAATGGATGAGTGTATACCGTTTTCAGAAAATGCCATTAAATATTTTGAAGGCAAGACTGACCTGAAAGGAAAGCAGATCGCTAATTATAAGATCATATTAAGTAACCTGAGTGATATTTATAGCATGAAAGGAGATAAAAAAAGATCTGATGAATATGATAAAAAACGTGAATCGATAAAGTAATTTGATTTTGAAGTATTGATATAACAAAGGCAAAGTTGAAACTTTGCCTTTGTTATATCATTCATTTGATCAATTATTGCTGGCCACCCATCCTGAACTGTGGCATACCCGCTCCCTGCATCATGCTTTGAAATTCTTTCATTGGCTTTACATCAAAATCTTTCGGTACTTCAAAATCTTTTTCAGTTATTTCTTTTTTGAGGTCAACTTTAGTGACCTCAACGATCATTTTCCTTCCACGGCGCATATTCATTTCATATTGCATGACAAAACCCTCGATCTTATCCAGGCCATTCAATGAAGTGAAATTCCCAAAATTCCCAAAACTGCTGAAAGAACTGGTGCCACCGGTTGAAGCGAGGTTCTGAAGTTTTATTTCAGGGTTATACCAAACAGCTACCGAATCTTTTATTCCCAATAACCTCGTTGTAATTACATAAGCTTTTTTGCAATCATAACCCGCTACTTTTTTAGTTCCATCAACATAACTGATCTCTACGGGATAATTTGTTGCAGTGTTGGCAGGCCTGGCCGGTTTGGTAGTATCAGCATTTCTTCGTGCCTGCATCATACTGTCCATTTTTACCTTCATTACAGCTGCTTCTTCATCTGTAAGATAAAATCCCGTTTTGTTACCCATGATCTCCAACAGGGTAGTGGTAAGTTTTGCGCTGTTATTGCGAATGATGGTACTGCGTCCCATATCATTTTTCATAACGGTCTTCACCATGCTATCCTTGATATAAGTGGTAGATTTCGTTTCCCCATCCCCAAAATTCCTGAAGAACTGGTTGGCACCGCCGCCTTGTATATTCTGTACCTCTTCTCCTTCAGGTGCTATAACCGTTGTTGTTGTACTTATAATGGCCTGTTGAACTGCCCTGGGTTGTGCAAACACCGTTACTGATGCCAGGATCATTGTTGAAAATAAGATCGCTTTCATTTATAAAATTTAGAAGACAAAATTAGTTGCATTAGCCCATTGTGGGACTTATATTAACAGATTATACAAATATTTAACTGGTGGAACCTATAGGTTGAGGTTAAGGACAAGCCGAACCTCAAAGATCAAACGTCGAACTATAAACTATGAACTCCTCATCAACTGTATCTCACAATTGATTTTTACCTCATCACTTACCAGCAATCCACCTGCTTCCAAAGCAGCATTCCAGTTTAGATCCCAGTCTTTCCGGTTTATTTTTCCGTTGATACTGAATCCCGCTTTTTCGTTTCCCCAGGGATCTTTTACAATACCTCCAAATTCAACATCCAGTTTTATTTTCTTGCTGATACCCTTGATGGTAAGGTTACCCCATAATTCATAGCTCCCGTCATTGTCAACATTCTCTACTGTATCTGCCCGGAAAGTTATCTGCGCGTGATTTTCTACATCAAAAAAATCGGAACTTTTTATATGCTTATCCCTGTCTTCACTGCCGGTATTTACAGATGCAGCACTGATCCAGCAATCGATCTCTGCGGTCATAAAATTATCGTTGGTTGTGTATATGCTTGCATCAAATTCAGTGAATTTCCCTTTTACATTTGTGACCATAAGGTGTTTCACTTTGAATTCGATCTCGCTGTGAGCCGGATCAATGATCCATTTTTGTTTAGTTGCCATATTAGGTTATTTTTTAGTGTAACAGTTCATAAGATAAATTGTTTAAAGGAGATAAAGAACAATTTGCGTACAACTAATGAGATAAAAGCAGGATTACTGATCCTGCGACTGTGAAAAACCTGTGTATAATTAACCCTTCAACAAAGCCGGAACACAGGTTTTGCTCAAATCATTAGGCTATTTTTACGCTTGGCTGAGATTTTTCTAAATACTGTCTACCGGGAAAATTTATCCATCATTTTCACGTAGGTTTGCGACCTGCTAAAAACTAAGAAAATTGCGTTTAAAGAGTCTGGAAATCAAAGGGTTTAAAAGTTTTGCCGATAAAACCGTATTGAATTTTGACGAGGGTATTACCGGCGTTATTGGCCCCAATGGCTGTGGCAAGAGCAATATCATTGATAGTATCCGTTGGGTTATCGGCGAGCATAAGATAAGCAACCTCAGGAGTGAGAACCTCGAAAGCCTCGTGTTCAACGGGAGTAAGACCCGCAGTGCCAGTGGACTCGCGGAAGTGAGCCTTACATTCGAGAATACAAAGAACCTGCTTCCAACGGAATTCAATACCGTAACCGTCACCCGTAAATATTACAAAAGCGGGGAAAGTGAATACCGCCTCAATGATGTGGCCTGCAGGCTGAAAGACATCCACAACCTTTTTATGGATACCGGTATAAGCACCGACAGCTATGCCATCATTGAACTTGGGATGGTAGATGATATCATCAAGGACAAAGAGAATAGCCGCCGCAAAATGCTGGAACAAGCTGCCGGCATCACCATTTACAAAACACGTAAAAAAGAGGCCAAGTTAAAACTGGATGCCACCGAGCAGGATCTTGCCCGTATTGAGGATCTTTTGTTTGAAATAAACAACCAGTTGAAAAGCCTCGAAAGCCAGGCAAAAAAAGCAGAGAAATATTTCGAAATAAAAAAAGAATACAAGGAAGTAAGTATTGAACTGGCAAAAGCCGCACTGGAAGGATTCAATATCACTTATCGCGACCTGAACGAACAGCAACAGCAGGAAGTAGATAAGCGTATTGAGCTTGAAACCAGCATTGCTAAAGAAGATGCTGCACTGGAACAGGAAAAATTGGCTTTTGTTGAAAAGGAAAAAGCGCTTCAGCAAATGCAGCATGCCTACAATGAGATGCTGGATAAAGTGCGTAGCAAGGAAAGTGAAAAAAGCCTCAGTTTCCAGAGGCTGCAACATCTAAAAGAAAGGCAAACAAACCTGCATGAATTCATACAGAAAGCAGCGGGCCAGTTAAGTGGCCTGGAAGAAAGCATTGGTTTTACCGGCCAGCAGATCAATGATGAAGAACAAAAGCTACAGGACCTGGAAGGAAAGTTGAACGAACTGAAAGAAGCAGTGGAACAAAAACGCGGCATCTTTGATGAAAAGCGTTCTTCCATTGACAATTTAAGAAGGGAGAACCAGTCCATACAGCGCAGCCAGTTTGATGCAGAGAAAAAAGTTGCGGTAGCAGATACCTCTATTCAAAACCTGCAAAGGACCATTGCACAGATACAGGAAGAAAAAACACAGAGGCAGGCACAGTTGACACAATTGGCTGCCGATAAAAAAATAAAAGAAGAAGAGCTCGAACAAAAACAAATAAGCCTGCAGCAATTACAGGAAGAACATGAGTTCACCAAAGAGCAGATATTGCAAACCCAGAATATGCTCGAAGGGCTTCGTGTAAACCTTGCCGAGGAGAACAGGAAACTGGATGCAAAAAAGAATGAGCACGATCTTCTGAAAAGCCTGATCGATTCAATGGAAGGCTATCCTGAAAGTGTGAAATTCCTGCACAAGAATACCAACTGGAACCATTCGGCTCCTTTGTTATCAGATATCATTTATGTAAATGAACAATACAGGGCAGCAGTAGAGAATGTACTGGAACCATACCTGAATTATTACGTGGTGAATGATCTAATGGAAGGGCTGCAGGCAGTTCATTTATTAGACGACAATAAAAAAGGAAAGGCAAATTTTTTCCTGCTGGATAAGTTTACCGAAACGGTCAATGCTCATCAACCCGAAGGAACCATTCCTGCACTGGGAGTGATAGAAATTGACGGCAGGTATGCAAAGCTTGCAGAACATTTACTCGGCAATGTGTTCATTGCAGAAAATGATGATGCATTGCAAAACAGTAATGGAGCAGTGGTGCTGGAGAAGACCGGTAAATATGTAAAAGGAAAATACTCCATCAGCGGCGGAAGTGTTGGATTGTTTGAAGGTAAAAAGATCGGCCGTGCAAAGAACCTTCAGAAATTAATTTCGGAGATCAGTGCACAGGAGAAGATCGTTAATGAAGCAAAAGCTGAGATACAGCTACGTCACAATGAAGTGATCAGTTTCAACAACCAGCTTAAAGAAAATGCCATCAAGCAAACACAACAGGATATCAATAACCTGAACAACCAGGTATTTTCTTTGCAGAATAAAACAGAGAACCTGTTACAGCTTGAAACAACCAGCAGCAGCAGGGTAGCAGAACTGGAACTGCAATTACAAAATAACCACGATGCTATTTCCAGCACAAGGCTTGAGCTGGAAAGCTTCAATACGCAACTGGCTCAATTGCTGGAAAAAACGCAACTTGAAGAAACTGATTATACTACTGCAGAGCAGGAATACAATTCTGCCAGCAGCACTTATAATGATAACAACCTGCAATTCACCAAACAACAGAGCAAGGTCAATTCAACGAAGCAGGAACTGGAATTTAAAACAAACCAGCTGAACGACCTGAAACTGCAGGTTGAGAACAGTACCACGCAATTAAATGAAGCATCAGAGAATATTGAACAAACAGCAACTGAGTTAAAAGAACTTGAATTGCTCCTGGTAAATATGTTGCAGAACAAAGAATCGGAAGAGAAAAAACTGAATGAAGCTGACCAGGAATATTATAATATCCGCAACATACTCACAGAAAAAGAAAGTGAGTTAAGGCACAAGCAAAAATCCAAAGAAGGGATCGATCATTTGCTGAACGAGATCAAAGACAAACTTACCGACCTTAAACTGCAGCTTGCAGGAATGAAGGAAAGGCTGAATGTTGAATTCAAAGTAGACCTTGACAGCATCATTGATGAAGACAGGACGGGTGATGTTCCGCTGGAAGAATTGAAGGAAAAGAATGAAAGGATGCGTAAGCGCCTGGAGAATATGGGAGAAGTGAACCCCACTGCGATCGAAGCGTATACAGAGATGAAAAAGCGCTATGAATTCATCCTGGAGCAAAAGAATGACCTTGTAACGGCAAAGGATAGCCTCATGCAGACGATACAGGAAGTGGAGGCAACTGCCAACCAGCAATTCCTGGATACCTTTAATAAAACAAGGGAAAATTTCCAGAAAGTATTTAAGGCCTTGTTTACGGATGAGGATACGGCTGACATGATACTGGTTGATCCTGAAAACCTTGCTGAGACTGCTATTGACATCGTTGCAAAACCCAAGGGTAAACGACCCAGCAGTATCGGCCAGTTGAGCGGGGGAGAGAAAACACTGACTGCTACTGCATTGTTGTTTGCGATCTACCTGATCAAACCTGCACCATTCTGTATCCTGGATGAGGTGGATGCACCACTCGATGATGCCAATGTTGGCAAGTTCACCAATATGATCAAACAATTCAGTGAGAATTCGCAGTTCATCATTGTAACGCATAATAAAATGACGATGAATGCTGTAGATGTGATCTATGGTGTCACTATGCAGGAAGCGGGTGTTAGCAAGCTGGTACCGGTGGATTTCCGAAGCCTCAATTAAGTACTTAACCCAAATGACATATACCTGGACCCGGCGATAAGCCGGGTTTTTTTATATCGATAATTTATGACCTGTGATGTATGATATATGATTTGCTGCGACAAAAATCATAAATCATACATCTTACATCATACATTATACTTAGCTTTATTTCAAAAAAATAATCCCATGTTTAGGACGATCTTACTACTTACCGCCTCCAACATCTTTATGACCTTTGCCTGGTATGGAAATTTAAAAAATACGGGAATGCCGATATGGAAGGCAATTGCCCTAAGCTGGGGCATTGCTTTTTTTGAATACTGCCTGATGGTTCCTGCCAACAGGCTTGGCTATGTGAACGGATTCAATGGATTCCAGTTAAAGATCACACAGGAAGTGATAACGATTGTTGTGTTTGCAGTATTTGCTATTTTTTATTTGAAAGAACCTTTTCATTGGAAATTCCTGGTGAGTTTTGCTTTATTGCTAGGTGCTGTTTATTTCATGTTCAAGAAATAATCAGTTTGCAAGTGTGAAAGTATGAAGATGTGAGGGTTTAGGTTATTTCATATTTCCACATTGACTAATTTTCAAATTGATCAATTACCAAATTAGCTTCCCGATTCTTCCACCACCTCCGGCAAAATAAACAACATTCCCTTTCTTTGCTTTCCTGCACACATGATAGCCATCCTTGCTTATCCATGTAAATGTCTTGCCTCCATCTGTGCTGAGATCAACGCCATTCAGCCCGCAGCTTATCCATTTTTTCTTTCCAAGATATTCCACGCAACTCCTGTAACCATGGGGTGGCACTTCAGGAACATTCCATGTTTTACCGCCATCTGTTGTCATCACGCAATTTTTAGATGTGGAATCTTTTGTATTGAAATCCCCTCCAACAACCATGAATGTCTTACTATTCTTTACAGCAATAGAATTTGCGCCTGTTGATTCTGTACCCTGGATAATTGGCATATCAATCTTCCTGTCACGGATAAAAACATGTGATGCTTTTCCACCGGTGATAAACAACGCTTCGTCCTTATCAAGTTTACGGATGTTGGTACCACTGCTTGCAAAACATGCTTCACCGCTGTCAACCACCGGTTTATTCTCTTCAGGGATCCCGCGCCATGAATCACCGCCGTCAAATGTCCTTCCAATGAACATCCTGCCATTGATAGGGTCGCCGATAACAATACCTGATCGCTCATTCCAGAATTCCATGGCATCCAAGAACATCCCGGGCGTTTTATCCTCAAATACGATCTTCCAGGTTTCACCGGCATCTGTTGTCTTTAAAATAATGGCGGGTGTATCAATACCCATGATGATCGCTGTCTTTTTATCAAATGCTTCTATATCCCTGAAATCAGCTTTTTCATAGCCTTTTACATTCATCCATTTCCAGGTATTGCCGCTATCGAGTGATAACCCCACTGTGCCGCTGCTGCCACTCACCCAAACGGTCTTGTTATCAACAGCACTCAGGCCACGCATGGATATTTTTTTGCCGCTGGCAAGGAGTTTTACGGTTTGTGCATTTGAGTATTGAATGGCCAGGCAGATGATAGTGCCAAGGAATATCTTTTTCATTTTATTTTTTTTATTACACGAATTAAAGGCCACGGATTACACGATCTGTTCTTATAAATGTTTAATTTCTAATTCGTGTAATTCGTGCTTAAAAATTCGTGTTATCAATGTATTTCATGTAATCGTATTATATTTGGAAAGATACTAAACTAAATTATGAGCTATAACTATTTACCCCTCGATAAGAGTCATACTAATTTTCAACAAATAAAGGACCTGCTGGGTTATGAGCAACAGGTTTCCATCACTTTCGCTGCTCATGAAAGCATACAGAAATGCCGGGAATACCTGGATAAGAAAATGGCGGGCTCTGATGCCTTATTCTATGGCATCAATACGGGCTTTGGTTTTTTGCAGCATGTACGGATCGACAAAGCCCAGCTAACCGAGTTGCAAAACAATCTTTTAAAATCACATGCATGCGGAATGGGAGAGGAAGTGCCGCATGATATTGTAAAACTGATGATCGCACTCAAAATAAAATCACTCAGCTACGGGCATTCGGGTGTGCAGGTAGATACCGTGAACCGGCTTATGGATATGCACAACAACGACATGCTGCCGGTGATCTATACACAGGGCTCCCTGGGTGCTTCCGGCGATCTTGCACCATTGAGCCATTTAAGCCTCCCGTTGATAGGCCTTGGTGAAGTTTATTTTAAAGGAAAAAAGATGCCTGCTGCAAAAGCATTGGCAACATTGGGCTGGGAACCGATCGCTTTACAAAGTAAAGAAGGGCTTGCATTGATCAACGGCACCCAGTTCATGAGCGCTTATGGCCTGCACAATATAGTACAGGCAGACAGGCTGATGAAATGGGCAAACATTATTGCGGCCATCAGCTTTGATGCATTTGATTGCAGCATGGATCCATTGAATGAAAATATCCACCGCGTACGTTCTCATGAAGGACAGGTAAATACAGCAGCAACCATCAAAACATTATTAAAGGATAGTGGCATTGCTGCTCAAAAGAAAAAGCAGGTACAGGATCCCTATTCATTCCGTTGTATCCCACAGGTGCATGGCGCAACAGCAGATACCATTGAATACGTAAAATCAGTTTTCATCAAAGAGATCAATTCAGTTACAGACAACCCGAATATTTTCCCCGATGAGGACCTGATCGTTAGCGGGGGTAACTTCCACGGCCAGCCTTTGGCGTTAGGACTCGATTTTTTATCCATTGCCATGGCAGAACTCGGAAATATCAGTGAAAGAAGGACATACCAGCTCATCAGCGGTCAACGCGATCTTCCTATGTTCCTCATCAAAAACCCCGGGCTTCATTCAGGTTTTATGATACCTCAGTACACTGCGGCAGGTATTGTAAGCGAGAACAAACAGTTGTGCACGCCTTCCAGCGTGGATTCTATTTCCAGCAGCAATAACCAGGAAGACCATGTGAGCATGGGAGCCAATGCAGCTACCAAGTGCAAGCGGTTGATCGATAATGTTGAAAAAGTGCTGGCGATCGAATTATTAACTGCAGTCCAGGCAATAGATTTTAAAAGGCCATTGAAAACCTCGCCTTATTTAGAAAATATCATTAAAGCATTCAGAAAGGAAGTTTCTTTCAACAAAGCAGATCGTATACTGCATGTTGATATGATGAAGGCGGTTGAGTTTCTTAAGAAGGAGGGGCAGGTGTGAAGGTGTGGAGAAGTGTGATAGTGTGAAGGTGTGGAGGTTTGGAGGTTTGGTTATCGGTTGTTTCGTTTAGCGGTGACTATGATCTTTGCAAGTACGTTCTTTATTGATTTGC
This sequence comes from Ferruginibacter sp., assembly GCA_040006715.1. Classification (GTDB taxonomy): domain Bacteria; phylum Bacteroidota; class Bacteroidia; order Chitinophagales; family Chitinophagaceae; genus Ferruginibacter. The sequence goes on from JBDTWL010000049.1 coordinate 18,143, forward strand.
AATTTTCGATAAGTTCATCACATTCGTTATTATAACCTTTGGCATTTTTACAAAGCAGTAACCAATAGATCGTCTCTTCGGCTTCTTTAGCTGCAATTTTAAGTTTGTGAATGAAGTCCGCCCTGCTTTCTGCATGTTGTGCTTCCCATACATTGGCACCAATAGATGTACCCGACCTCAGTAATTGTTTAGCAACAATATATTTACGGTGTTGCTCAAGGCTGCCAGCATACTCAATAATTTTTAGGGAAAACTGAAAAGTCAGATCTGCGATCCGGGTCTGCGGTCTAATTTCATCCATACAATTTTTTGTATGAAACTATTGTTGTTTTACCATTAAGTAAAATTATACCGCTAAATAAAATTCAACACAGGTAATATTTAATTAACCCATACACCTCCACACCTTCACACCATCTCATATATCTTCACCACCGATTCCAGCGCCAGTTTAAACATACTATCCAGCGAAGATTGCCGCTGATCAGCCGACATACTTTCATGTGTAGGGATAACATCCGATATGGTAATAATAGTAGCAGCCATTTTCTTTAAATACTGCGCATTGGCAAAAAGAGCGAACGCCTCCATCTCAACACAAACACAATCATTATCTGCTGCAACTTTTGGAGTTCCTTTTGCTGCCCGGTAAAACACATCGCTCGAATGAATGTTCGCAGCTTTAACTGGCATATTCAATGCTTTTGCAGTATCGTTGATAATATCATAAGCAATTCCCTGGTGAACCAAACAATCACCGGGAATATCAAATGCTTCCTTTGCATAAGTTGATTCACTGTATGCTTTATCCGCATTGATCACATCATAAACTTTAGTGGAAACCTCGTAGGCGCCTGCAGTGCCGATACGAATAATACATTCCACATCGTATTGGGTGTATAGTTCATATGAATAGATCCCGATTGATGGACAGCCCATTCCACTGGCACCGATGGTGACAGGCACTCCCTTGTAAGTCCCGGTAAAATAAAAAGCATTCCGGGTGCTGCTCACAGGCTCCAGGCCTTTTTGATCCAGCATATTATCGGCAATATATTTAGCCCTCAACGGGTCCCCGGGCAGTAGTACGATCTTAGCGATCTCTCCTTTTTTCGCAGCTATGTGTGCAGTCATTCCTTAAGCGTTTTTGTGAAGATAATCAAAATGTGAGTATGTGGAAGTTAGCAGGTGTGAAGATGTGAAGGTATGAGGGTGTGAAGGTGTGTAGATTTGAGGGTGTGATGCTGTGGGGTGTGAGAATGGGCCTTGGGAATAGCTACCTATTTTAACTAAATTTGCTGAATAAAAAAATAATCCCATTTTCACAGCTTCACACCTACACACTAATTAAAATATGGATACAGGAATTAAAACATATGATTACCAGAAATACAAGACCCCGACCGGAACAAAACTTTCGTGTAAAGGTTGGGTACAGGAAGCAGCATTAAGAATGCTATTGAACAACCTCGATCCCGAAGTGGCCGAGCGCCCTGAAGAACTCATCGTGTACGGCGGCCGGGGCAAGGCAGCCCGCAATATAGAAGCGCTGGACAATATCATTAAAGCATTAAAGGTTTTGGAAGATGACGAAACATTGCTGGTACAAAGTGGTAAACCGGTTGCCATGCTCAAAACACATAAGGATGCTCCACGTGTCCTGATCAGCAACAGCCAGCTCGTTCCCAACTGGGCCAACTGGAAACATTTTGATGAACTGGAGAAAAAAGGGCTTATGATGTATGGTCAGATGACCGCCGGTTCTTGGATATACATCGGTTCGCAAGGTATCGTGCAGGGAACTTATGAAACTTATGCAGCTGCAGCAGATAAAGATTTTGGCAGAACACTGAAAGGAACATTGAATGTAACTGCCGGGCTCGGCGGAATGGGAGGAGCTCAGCCGCTTGCCATTACGATGAACGACGGAGTTGCACTGATCGCAGAAGTGGAAGAATGGCGCATTGATAAAAGAATTGAAACAAAGTACCTTGATGAGAAATATACGGATATTGATGAAGCCATTGACGTTGCATTAAAGTATAAGGCGGAAGGTATAGGAAAGAGTATCGGGATTTTATGTAATGCTGTTACACTTTTGCAGCGTTTGATAGAAAGAAAGATCGTACCGGATACGCTTACCGACCAAACTTCTGCGCACGACCCACTCATCGGTTATATACCACATACACTTACCAATGAGCAGGCAAATGTATTGCGTGAAAAAAATCCCGATCAATACATCATTCAGAGTTACGACAGCATGAAGCTGCACGTTGAGCTCATGCTCCAACTGCAAAGCATGGGCGCTATTACATTTGATTATGGAAATAATTTACGAGCACGTGCAAAAGAGTGGGGACTGGAAAATGCATTTGATTTCCCCGGGTTTGTTCCTGCATACATTCGTCCGCTATTCTGCGAAGGCAAGGGGCCGTTCCGCTGGGCAGCATTGAGTGGAGATCCTGCCGATATTGCTGTAACCGATGAGGTCATCATGAATATGTTCCCCGAGAACAAAGGCATGATACGCTGGATGAAAATGGCAAAGGAAAGAATTGCCTTCCAGGGATTGCCTGCACGCATCTGCTGGCTCGGTCAGGGAGAAAGAGAAAAGGCGGGTCTTGCCTTTAATGAACTGGTAAGAACAGGAAAAGTAAAAGCTCCCATTGTGATCGGCCGCGACCATCTTGATACCGGTTCCGTGGCAAGCCCCAACCGGGAGACCGAAGCTATGCTCGATGGCAGTGATGCCGTAGCCGACTGGCCGATATTGAATGCACTCGTAAACACAGCCGGCGGTGCCAGCTGGGTATCGCTACACCATGGTGGCGGTGTTGGCATGGGCTATAGCATTCATGCAGGCATGGTGATCGTTGCAGATGGAACGGAGGATGCGGCAAAAAGATTAGCCCGTGTATTACGCAATGACCCGGGGATGGGTGTGATACGGCATGCGGATGCGGGATATGATGTAGCGTTGGATACTTTGAGGAAAAATGACCTGGATTTTAAAATGCGATTGAAATAATTAATATCGAACAAGGAAAGGGAACAAGGAATTTCATCATTCGTAATTCCTTATTCGATAATAATTTAACAGTATTTAACCGGTTTTTTTCAAGCTACCGTAAATAAAACAGTTAAAGATTCAGGATAACATACTCCCAGCTATCCGTAGTGTTCAATCAATATAATAAACTTCGCACGCTGTCCTGAGTTTGCAACTCAGAACAATACTACTATTGGACGTAAAATAATGAGTTCAAAAACGGTGAATCCTGAGTTTAAAAACGATTAATCCTGAGTTTTTAACTCAGGATAGCATGTTAAAACAACATTTTTATCTTTTTGTACATATGTAGCTTTAAATAAAAAATGCCTGCCGGTGGCTATAAAATACGAAACACAGAAGGAATTCACTTTGTAACATTCGCGGTAGTAGAATGGGTAGATGTGTTTACGAGAAAAGAGTATTGCGAAATTTTATTGGAAAGTATAAGATATTGTCAAAAAGAAAAAGGGCTCATATTGCATGCCTGGTGTTTAATGAGCAACCATGTTCATTTGGTTATAAGTGCAAAAAATAACGATACAAGTGATATATTAAGAGATCTTAAAAAATTCACAAGCAAACAAATTATTACTGCCATTGAAATGAATAATAATGAAAGCAGGCGAGAATGGATGATCAGGATATTTAAACAAGCAGGCCGACAAAATAGCAGGAATTTGCATTATCAATTTTGGAGACAGGAAAATCAGCCAAAAGAATTATGGAGCGAAAGATTTACAAATCAGAAATTAAATTATATTCATTTCAACCCGGTACTTGCCGGAATAGTTGATAAGGAAGAAGAGTATTTGTATAGCAGTGCAAGGGATTACTATTTTGGTAAAAACTGTGGGTTGCTGCAAATTGAGTATTTATAGGTAGTGCATGCAGAGTTAAATAGATAGTAAATCCTGAGTTAAATAGATAGT
>JBDTWL010000050.1:0-22088 GCA_040006715.1 Ferruginibacter sp.
AATTCTTAATTCTTAATTCTTAATTCTTAATTCTTAATTCTTAATTCTTAATTATCGGAATGCAAGTTAACCATGAACTAAGAACTACGAACTTTTCAATCCCACGAAGTAAACTCATCCAGGTCCCTCTTTTGCTTTTTACTTGGCCTTCCTGTTTTGCTCATGCGCTTACCCGTATGAAATGATGCAGCCTGGAATTTGATCCTTTCTATTTCTTCAACAGGGGTAATATCAATATAATATTTTATGGCTTCGCTGTATTGAACCCTGTTGTGTAATAGTTCGGCGACTTTTATCAGCCATTTTTTATTTTCTGTCTTTACCTCATATTCATCATCTACCGATACGGTTTTTGCAGCCTTGGCATTATTGCCATTGTACTTCACTTTGTTCTTATCGCATGCTTCTGCCGCCTGGCTTCTGGTTTTAAAAAGCCTGATAGCCCAGAGATATTTATCTAACCTAAGTTTTTCCTTTTGCATGGGTGCTGATACGGCAAAATTATAGTTCTTTTTACAGCAATGGTAATGAATGCAGTTGGTATTTGCTTATTTTTATGGAAATAATCACAGGTAAAACCTTCCGCCGCAGGCGGGACGTTCAACTAAGTTTTTAGCTGCGCCCGCTTGTAAAAAACCAAGTTTTCATTAATAAAATCTATAAATATGAAGTTGAGGATAAAAATATTATTGATCATTTTTTGCGGTGCTTTACAATTTGTTTCTGCACAAAGACGCATTAACTGGACAGCAGATGGATTGGCGTATACAAAATTCAAAGAAGGGAATATTGTAAGGGTGGATCCTAAGACTGATGCCGAGACCATCGTTGTAAAAAAAGAACAACTGACAACCCCGGGAGGAACTGCGCTATCCCCGCAATCATTTGATTATACAACGGACTTCCAAAAAATGCTTTTATTTACCAATACTGCTAAAGTATGGCGGTATAAAACCAGGGGAGATTATTGGGTATTGGATCTTACCAATAACAAACTGAAACAATTGGGTAAAGGCCTTCCATCCCAGTCATTGATGTTTGCTAAATTTTCTCCTGACGGTAGAAATGTTGCTTATGTAAGCGAACACAATATTTATATGGAAGATGTTAACAGCGGGCTGATCAGGAAGCTGACCAGCGACGGTACCAGGAAGCTGATCAACGGAACATTCGACTGGGTTTATGAAGAGGAGTTCGGTTGCCGCGATGGATTCCGGTGGAGCCCGGAAGGGAACCAGATCGCATTCTGGCAGGTGGATGCAAATAAGATCCGTGACTATTACATGCTGAATACGACTGATTCGGTTTATTCACAGGTGATACCGGTTGAATATCCAAAAGTTGGTGAAGCGCCTTCTCCTGTGCGTATAGGCGTAATTGGTTTATCAAATGGGCGTATCCGCTGGATGAATATTGAAGGAGACCCGCAACAACATTTTCTTCCACGAATGGAATGGAGTGGAAACAATGAACTGGTCGTTCAGCAACTCGACCGTAAACAACAGGAAAGTAAATTAATTTACTGCAATACTACGGATGGCGGTAGCCGCACTTTCTGGGCTGAGAATGATGAAGCATGGGTTGACCTGAATGCGAGTGACCCGGCAGGCTGGAACTGGATAAATAAAGGCCAGGAATTTTTATGGGTGAGTGAAAAGGACGGCTGGCGCCATATCTATAAGATAAGCCGCGATGGTAAGTCAACTACACTGCTTACCAATGGCAATTATGACATTGGTGAAATAAAGGCAATTGATGAGAAGGGCAATTATATTTATTTCAGTGCTTCGCCAAATAATGCAACACAGTTATACTTGTACCGTGTTAAGATCAGCCCTGATAAATATTCTATCATTAAAAATGTGAAAAACCGTATGTCAAGCAAGCAGGCTGCAGACCCTGAACCGGTAAGTGACCTCATGTTAAAAGGAACGCATGAGTACTCGGTTTCACCAAATGGAAGGATCGCCCTGCATAATTTCAGCAACCACAATACTCCTCCTGTGAAAGAATGGATAACACTTCCGGATAACAGGCCTATGAATGCGGCAAAGAGTATTGCGTCTACAATTAAAACGGATGATGATATCAATGTAGAGTATTTCCAGATAACAACAGAAGACAATGTAGTTTTGGATGCATGGATTAATAAACCGAAGAATTTTGATCCTGCTAAAAAATACCCGATCGTATTTTATGTGTATGGTGAACCGGCTGCAACAACCACCGATGATTCTTATGGCAATCATTCTAATTTTTTATATGCAGGCGATATGAGTGCAGATGGGTATATACAAGCCTCAGTTGATAACCGCGGTACACCTGCATTGAAAGGCGCCGCCTGGCGCAAATCAATTTACCGTAAGATAGGAGATATCAATATCCGCGATATGGCAATGGGCTTTAAAAAAATATTGCAGAACCCTTTTGTTGACAAGGACCGTGTAGCCGTGTGGGGATGGAGTGGCGGCGGTTCATCCACACTTAATTTAATGTTCCTGTACCCCGATGTATTCAAGACAGGTATTGCCATTGCAGCCGTTTCCAACCAATTGAACTATGACAATATTTACCAGGAAAGATATATGGGCTTGCCTCAGGAGAATAGGGAAGATTTCATAAAAAATTCTCCCATCTCACGCGTGCAGGGATTGAAGGGAAATCTTTTGTACATACATGGTACCGGTGACGACAACGTGCATTATAGTAATGCGGAACAATTATTGAATGAACTGGTCAAATATAAAAAGCAGTTCCAGTTCATGGCTTATCCAAACCGTACGCACAGTATCAGTGAAGGACCCGGTACAAGCGAGCATCTGTCTGCCCTTTATACAAAGTATTTAAAAGAACATTGCCCACCGGGGGCGAAATGATATTTCTGAGAGATAACAGTACCTAATGCTAATTATAATTCCGGGTCACAGCGGGGAATCCGGCCGTAGCTGTAGCCGGCAGGATTCCCTGCTGCCGCTCCTTAAGAGAACTATATTTCATCATTTATAAACTTCCAGTCCGGATTACCAGTTTTGATCAACGCTTCTTTTTTACTTCTTCTCCACCCTTTGATCTCTTTTTCTCTTGCTATTGCATGTTCTATATATTCAAATCGTTCATAGTGTAAAAGGAAATAAGCATTGTAGTGTCCGGCAAAAGATTTATGGTAAAATGGTTTTGAGCTCTCTTCATGTTCAAATAACCTCCTGTATAAATCATTGGTTACACCTGTATATAAAACAGTTTTATTTTTATTGGTTACGATATAGACAAAATAGTTATGACCACCTAATGTTTTCATGTTGATAGGTATTGTTGTTGTTGAATATTGCTGACATCCCGAGCGGTAGCGTGGGATCTGTTTGGCAATAGTATAAAGTCAGGCAGATTCCTCGCTTCGCTCGGAATGACAATAATAAAAAATGCGCCTCAAAATGAGACGCTTTTCCATTGTAATATTTTTTTAATTCAACTTTTTCCCGGGTATACTTCCAGTGCCTTTTCAAGGCAATCCATTGCCTTATTGATCGCATCTACATTCAATACATATGCAAGCCTTACTTCTTTGGTTCCAAGCCCTGCTGTACTGTAAAAACCTGTTGCCGGGGCAAGCATTACTGTTGTGCCTTGATGACTGAAGTCCTCCAGGAGCCACTGGCAGAACTTATCGCAATTGTCGATGGGTAAACTGGCCATTGCATAAAATGCGCCACCGGGATTGGGACAAAATACACCTGGTATATTGTTAAGCCTTTTTACAATGGTATCCCTGCGGAGTTTATATTCAGCCTTGGTTGTATCAAAATAATTATCAGGCAGGTCAACAGCAGCTTCACCCAGTACCTGTGCATAAAATGGGGGGCTAAGCCTTGCCTGTGCAAATTTCATGGCGGCATCAAGTATCCCTTTGTTTTTTGTAATGAATGCTCCTATGCGCCCCCCGCAGGCACTATAGCGCTTGCTGATGGTATCCATCAATACCACATTTTGTTCTGCACCCGTTAAGTGCATGGCGCTTGTATGTGTGCCATCATAACAAAACTCACGGTAAGCCTCATCTGCAAAAAGAAAAAGATCATGCTTTAAAACGATCTGCTTCAATATTTCCATTTCCGCAGCACTGTATAAATAGCCGGTTGGATTGTTGGGATTACAAACAACGATCGCTTTTGTTTTCGGGGTGATCGCTTTTTCAAAATCTTCTATGGGAGGCAATGCAAAACCTGTTTCAATATTGCTGCGGATCGGCTTAACAACGATATCTGCCTGTATGGCAAATCCATTGTAATTGGCATAGAATGGTTCGGGAATGATGACTTCATCGCCTGCATCCAGGCAGGCCATAAAACCAAAAAGGATGGCTTCACTTCCGCCGGTCGTAACAATGATCTGGTCTGAAGTAATGTTGATATTATTCTTGGCATAATACTCCACCAGCTTTTTACGATAGCTTTCATTACCGGCGCTATGGCTGTATTCCAACACTTTGATATTGCAATTCCGCACAGCATCCAGGATCGAGGGTGGCGTTTCAATATCCGGCTGGCCGATATTCAAATGATAAACCTTGATGCCTTTTTTCTTTGCCGCTTCGGCATAAGGAACCAGTTTACGAATAGGAGATGCGGGCATTTCTATACCGCGTTTACTAATTGCTAACATGAGGCAAATATAAGATTTTGTAAGTGTAAGTTTAGAGCGGGAAAGGTGTGGAGGTATGAAGGTGTGAGAGTGTGGAGAGATAAAATTAAATGTGGTAATCAATTCTGCACACCTCCATACCTCCACACCTCCACATCTCCACACCTCCACACTTCCTACTCTTCTTCATAGAATTCTACATCATGCTGTTTTAAGAATGTCTTAATGCTGTCAACATGAATGCATTGCCCGAGGTGTAAAAAGGAATAATCCGATATTTTTTTAATGCCATTGTTGACCATGATCTCCTTGTCAATAAGGTCGAAACCAAGGTGAAGGTGTTTGGTTGAGAATTGCATCCCATAGACAATGCCACGCTCATCAAACAAAGGGCCGCCACTTTGGCCCCGCAAACCCGGTGTACTTAATTCAATTCCGTACAACTGGGTTTGTTCTGCCAGGAACCTGGTCACCATGCCTTCGATGGGGAATTGGGGTGAATGGCTGATACCTTCTTTTGTCCATTCAATATCATCCGTAGCAGTATTGAAAATAAAATTGTTGAATTCAGGGAAAGGAAATCCAAGGCGGCAAAGGAATTTCCCCTGTTTTATTTTAGAAGTATCTTTTAAAAATTTTGCACAATCGTGGTAATGCAATGTTTTGTAGTCATTGAATTTAAGGATAGCGAGATCCAATGTAGGATGAGCATGACAGGTAAAGCCACTCATACTGTCGACACAATCAACAAAATTATTTTTCACCTGGATAACTGTATCAGAATTGTATTTATATTTTAATTCCAGTCCCTTAAGCTGTGCTTTTTGTTTCCCGTCATTCGGGATGAGTTGCCGTTCCTTTTTAAAATTGCTGAAATGATTGTTGATATTTTCTGCACCCAGGAGCAATTCAACCACATGCTTACAGGTAACAGCATATCCTTTATCATTCACAAAAAAAATGGTGGCAGAACCTGGTATCAATTGCTTGCCGCCATAGGTCCGTATGATCGAATTTACGGGCCTGGTAAATTTTGACACTGTTTCAATTGCTGAAATGAACATTATATTAATTTTATTTTTTTATTAATAAAGCAGCTGGCTTATCCAGGAACCAAACCAGGTTACCCTTGCGGGGTTTAATGAGCCCGGCAGGCAAAATATTTTTTTTGACAACCTTTGAAAATAACTTACCAACAACAGAAGCTTTTTCTTTTCCCGTTACCAGGAACAGGATCTGCTTTGCATTATTGATAAGCGGGATCGTAAAACTTACCCGGTACATTTTCTTTTCCTCGAGGTAAACTTGCTTTACCATCGCTTTTTTTTCATTCAAAATATCAGTGCAGGGGAATAAAGATGCAGTGTGGCCGTCTTCTCCTAGGCCAAGCAGGATCAGATCAAAACGCGGGTCTTTTTCCTTAAAAAAAGTCTTGATCATTTGCTCATACCTGGATGCGGCTTTAGCTGGCTCAAAATTTACCGGGACCGGGAAGATATTCTCTTTTGGTACAGGAACATTATTCAATAAAGCAATTGAGGCCATGTGGCTGTTATTCTCTTCATTGGAAAATGAAACGCATCTTTCATCACTCCAGAATATGTAAACGTTTTTCCAGTTTATTTTTTTTACGTACGGGGGCTGCGCCAGCAGCTCATATAATTTTTTGGGGGTATTGCCGCCCGAAAAAGCAATGGTGAATGACCCTTTTTCCGCCACAGACTTTTCATATAGTTGTAAGATATGATCAGCAGCGGCTTTAAAAAGCATACCCGGCGTATGAAAGGTTTCGATTTTAGTCATTGTTCTTTTTTTCAAATGGCATTGCCACCCAACTCTTGCCATCTCTTGCTATCAATGCCTCGGCATCTTCCGGCCCCTGCATTCCTGCTGCATAGTTCGGAAAATTAACGGAAGGATTTGCTTGCCAGGTTTCAATAACAGGCATCAATATTTCCCAGGCTGCTTCCACCTGGTCTGCACGCATGAAAAGCCCGGCTTCTCCCTGCATGATATCAAGCAACAAGGTTTCATATGCTTCCGGCGACCCTTGTGTATAGGTATCACTGTAATTAAAAAGCATGTCAACAGGGTTGAGTTGCATTTTAAGGCCCGGCCTTTTAGCCTGGAATCTTAAGCGTATACCCATATCCGGTTGTATGTTAAGGATAAGCCGGTTGGGTTGCCAGTATTCCACAGCTTCTTCAGGAAAAGCCTGGTGCGGAACCGGTTTGAATTCGATCGTAATAACAGAGATCGATTCATGCATTCTTTTGCCCGTACGCACGTAAAAGGGTACATTTTGCCAACGCCAGTTATCAATAAAGAATTTGAGTGCTGCAAATGTCTCTGTATTCGATGTTGGAGCCACCCCCGCTTCATTTCGATATGCTTTTACTTTTTTCCCTTCTATCCATCCTGCATCATACTGTCCACGCACTGCATAGTGATGAACATCCTGGTGGCTCACTTTTCTTATGGCCCGTAGAACATCCACTTTTCGGTTGCGGATCTCATCTGCTGTAAATGATACAGGAGGCTCCATTGCAATGAGGCAAACCAATTGCAGGAGGTGGTTTTGTATCATATCACGCAGGGCACCTGCAGTTTCATAGTAACCGCCACGGTCTTCTACGCCGAGTTGCTCAGCCACAGTTACCTGCACATGATCTATATAATTCCTGTTCCAGATGGGTTCAAACATGGCATTGGCAAAGCGGAAAGCCATGATATTCTGAACAGTTTCCTTACCCAGGTAATGGTCAATCCGGTATACCTGGCATTCATCAAAAACAGACGCTAGTTTTTTATTTAGTTTTCTTGCACTCTCAAGGTCATGCCCAAATGGTTTTTCTATTACCAGGCGGCTCTGTAATTTATTTTTTGCAATGCCTGCTTTCCCGATCTTAGCTGAGATGATCTCTATGAACTGTGGGGGAATGGCCATGTAAAATACGCGGTTCACATCTGTTTTCCATTGCTTTTCTATTGAATCGATCTCTTTCTTCAGGATACCGTAAATAGGGTTCAAGGTAAAGTTTGCTGATATATATTGGATGTTCCGGGCAAAGGCGTTCCATTCTGCGGGTTTTGTTTTTCCCCGGCGGGAAAATTTGTCAACGCCCTGGTGAAGCCTTTTCCTGAATTGGGTATCAGAGAATTTCGAATTGCCCGTGCCGATGATCCTGAATTTTTCAGGCATCCATTTGTCAAGAAATAAATTATACAATGCGGGTATCAGCTTACGCCATGTAAGATCTCCGGATCCACCGAAAATTATGATCACTGTAGGGCCTGCCTGTTTTGCTGATACCATGCTTAATTAATTTTTGTATTCCATTCAGTATGAAAGTTACCGGGTTTGTCTGTGCGTTCATAAGTGTGTGCACCAAAGAAATCCCGTTGCGCCTGTATCAGGTTTGCGGGTAGCCAACTGCTCCTGTAACTGTCAAAATACGATAAGCAGGCCATCATTACCGGTACAGGAATGCCGGCAGCTATGGCTGTGCTGATTACTGAACGCGTATGTTTTTGTAAGTGATTCAGCTGTTCACTGAAAGCATCACTGACCATCAGGTTATCCAATGAAGGATTGGCAGTATATGCTTTGGTAATATCTTCCAGCATCGCTGAGCGTATTATACAACCCCCACGCCAGATCGAAGAAACAGCTGCCAGGTTAACCTGGTAATCATATTTTAACGAGGCTTCTTTCAGTAATGACATCCCCTGTGCATAGATCGTTATCATGCAAAAATGCATGGCATCCTGCAGTAAAGTGATCAGCCCTGAATGCTCAACACTGATCTTATCACGCACTGCATGTAAAATATTCGCTGCTACCATACGTTGCTCTTTGATAGAGGTCATTTCCCGCTGGCTTACCGCAGCGTCGATGCCTGGAATAGGAACTGAAAGGTTCATGGAATCCTGCGATGTCCATGCTCCTGTACCTTTTTGATGTGCTTTGTCGAGGATAACATCTATGAGCATACTATTGGTCAGCTCATCTTTTTGCGCAAAAACAGCCGCAGTGATCTCAACCAGGTAGGAGCGTATGGGGGTTTGGTCGTAATTTTCAAAAACCAGCCTCAGCTCGTCATTGTTAAGCCCGCCGACCTGTTTTAGCAGGTGATAAGCCTCGGAGATCATTTGCATCATAGCGTATTCAATACCGTTATGAACCATCTTTACATAATGCCCCGCTGCGCCTTTACCCATATAGGTAACACAGGGCTCATTGTTCACTTTTGCAGCAATGGCTTTTAACATTGTGGCTGTTCTTTCCCAGGCATCTTTAGAACCGCCCGGCATAATGCTGGGCCCGAAGCGTGCGCCTGTTTCTCCACCCGAAACACCGGTCCCCATAAAGTGGATGCCTGCTGCTGCAAGTCTTTGAATGCGTTCACTGGTATCTGTAAAATGCGAGTTTCCACAATCCATTAGTAGATCTTCTTTGGATAAGAAAGGCTTTAAATCGTTTATGACCGAATCTACGATCTTACCGGCAGGCACCAGCATCAGGATGATGCGTGGTTTTTTCAACGAGCCTAAAAATGATTCGAGGCTGTTGAAAGCTTTGATTTTCCTGGTGCCGGCTTCATTATTGAAAGCAGTTATTTTATTTTCATCCTTATCATAGCCTGCCACGGAAAATCCGTTATCAGCCATATTCAGCACAAGGTTCTGGCCCATTGTACCAAGCCCTATCATGCCATATTGGTATTCCTGGTCACTCATTTTATTATCGGTTTATTTATATGATGAAGCCATAAGTTTCCATCAGTTTTTTGGTTGATCTCAGGTCTTTAAATTGGATTGCATTGATCCCAAGTGATTGTGCAATTTGAACATGTATGATCCTGTCGTCAATAAACAAAGCTTGTTGCGGCTTGCTAAAGGAGATATCACATGCCATCCTGAAGATATCTTTATCTGGTTTTCTTAAATGTACATAACAGGAAGATACAAATGCATTGAAGAGTTTATCCAGCTTAAATGTTTTTATCCGGAATTCATTTATTTCGCGCCCTTCATTGTTCAAAGCCAGTATATCCAATTTGTATTTCTTCTTTATAGCCATAAAATATTCATAAGAATCTTTAACCGGCCTTGATTGCTGAAAGATAAAATTCATAAAATCATTTTCAGTAAAACTCCTGGCCTCATAAAATATCACATGGTCCAAATATTCTTTCAAGGTTAATTTGCCGGCTTCATAAGTTTCAAAAAAAATATGATGCCGGTCTGATAATTCATCAGGATCGAGGCCGAACTTTTTTATGGCCCGCTGTCGTGCGTACCGGTCCCATCCATTGGTTATTAATACCGCACCTATGTCTAAAAATATCGTTTTTATGTGCTTATTTTCCAATATTAATTCAATTAAAAAGTAAAAATATTATTTAAAATTAGCGTCTTCTATTTGTTTTACCTTATCCAGTCTTTTTACGTGTCTTTCTTCAGCACTGAAAGAAGCCTGTAAGAAAGCGATACAGATCTCATACATCAATGCAGTTCCAATGATCCGTTCGCCTATACAAAGCACATTGGCATTGTCGTGTTCTACTGATTGATGTGCAGAGTAAGTATCGTGGCAAACTCCCGCCCGGATACCTTTGAATTTGTTTGCTGCAATGGATACCCCTACGCCACTACCACAAATAATGATCCCCTTTTCTGCTTGGCCGGCAAGGATGGCTCCTGCAACAGCGGCTGCATGATCGGGGTAATCTGACGCTTTTGTATCATATGCGCCGAGGTCAACCGGCTTAAAGCCCGATGCCATTAATACAGGTATGAGTAATGTTTTATAATCAAAACCTGCATGATCTGATGCTACAACAACGTACATAGTTATTATTTAAGGGTCATCGAAAAATCCGGCTTCCGTGTTATAAGTTAAGGATTATAAAATTATGAATGCAAAAAAAACCTCTGCGGTCTGCAGAGGTTTTTCATTATAATTGAATGTATTATTTCTTTTTCTTATTGGCAGTTTCAACTTTTACTTTAGTCTTGGTCTTAGTGGTTTTTTTTCCATCAGGTGACTTTACAACTGTTTTGGTTTTCTCATCAACCGGTACGGCAACTTTAACATCTTTAGCCGCATCTGTTTTTGTATCATCAGCCGGGGCGATCGTTCCATTAAGTTTAGCGTAATCTTCTTTGCTTAATACTTCTCCTTTGATGGTAATGCTCTTTACTTCATCAGTACCTGCAAATTTTACTGTAAGATGCTTTTCAAATGCGCCAATGTTTGCAGCATTGTAGGTAGCTTTGATTTCTCCTGTTTTACCATTTGCAATTGGGGCTTTGGTATAATCACTGATCGTACAACCACAGGTTGGGTTTGCCTGTTCAATAACCAAAGGGTCAGTACCGATATTTGCTACACTGAAAATAGCAGTAGTTGGATTTCCCTGCTGTAATTTGCCAAGGTCAATGGTCTCTGTTTTGAACTTTGCAATTTCATCTGCCTTCTTCTTTTGAGTGTCCTGGGCAAATAATACTGTCGATAGAGTCAATGCCGTAATTGAGAATAATAATTTTTTCATGTTGATTTTATTTTTTTTATATGTGTTTTATTTGTTTTTTAAATCGTTTAAGCTTTTATTTTCAGGGGCACTGGCAGCGGGTGTTTTCCAAACCTCGCCCTTTATTGTAATTTGTTTGGATCCTGTTTCATTATATGTAATGGTAATGAACTTGCTAAAAGCGCCTTCTGCCGCAGCATTATAACCCACCGTTATTTTACCATCCTGCCCGGGAGCTATGGCATTTTCTTTATCCCATTCCGGGGTGGTGCAACCACAACTTGCCTGCACATTTGCTATTTTCAATGGCTGCAGGCCCATATTGGTCACGGTGAAAATATGGTGGACCGGTTTACCCTGGGGTATTTTACCGAAATCAAATACATCTTCTTTCACCAGTAATGCTTCTTCAGCAGGCTTTTTGATCTCAGTTTTACTGTCTGATGCAGGAACAACAGCGGTAGCTTCATTTTGTTGAGCATACATTGTCAATGATGTACAATAAATACCCGCAATAAGGACTAATTTCTTCATGATACCTTTTTAAGACGATTCCAAAGATACAAAAACGTTTCATTTAGTTTAAAATTGTTACCCAGTTTGCAGATATTTAACAAAGACGGGTAAATTCGATATTTTTGCCCCATATTAAAGTTATATGGAAAATAAAGATGCTGCATTACAGGAGAAATTAAGTTTCGACCACTTCAGGAATGAGGTTTTAAAGGACTTCCGGGTTTGCTGCGAAAGCAGGGAAACCAGCTTGTTGGGCAGGAAAGAAGTACTTACCGGTAAGGCAAAATTCGGCATTTTCGGTGATGGAAAGGAAGTAGCACAGGTCGCCATGTCCAAATTCTTTAAGCCAGGGGATTTCAGGGCTGGGTACTATCGCGACCAAACCTTTATGTTTTCAAGCGGGCTCGCAACGGTTGAACAGTTTTTTGCCCAGTTATATGCTGATCCGAATGTAGAAAACGACCCCTTTAGTGCCGGGAGGCAAATGAATGCCCATTTTGCTACTAAAATGGTAAAGGAGGATGGCGAATGGCTTGACCTCGTCAATCATAAAAATGTTTCAGCTGATATTGCCCCAACAGCTGGCCAAATGCCTCGTGCTTTGGGATTGGCATTTGCCTCAAAATCGTTCCGGAATATCGCGGAATTAAAACAATACCCGCAACTATCAGACAATGGCAATGAAATTTGTTTTTGTACTATTGGCGATGCCTCCACAAGTGAAGGGCATTTTTGGGAAACCATGAATGCAGCCGGTGTGCTACAGGTGCCATTGGCTGTTTTTGTCTGGGATGACGGTTACGGGATCTCTGTTCCAAAAAAATACCAGACAACCAAGGGTTCCATTTCTGATGCCCTATCCGGCTTACAAAAAAAAGAAAACAGCAACGGGATCGATATATATAAACTTAAAGGATGGGATTATGCGGGTATGTGTGAAGTATTGGAACACGCTGTCCAGAAAATAAGGGATACACATACACCGGCCCTTTTTCACATAGAAGAAATAACACAGCCACAGGGCCATTCTACTTCGGGCAGCCATGAACGATATAAGCAGGAAGACAGGCTTGCCTGGGAGAGGGAATGGGATTGCTTAAAGCAACTGAGAACCTGGATATTGGCAAATGCGCTTGCTGAGGAAGAAGAATTGAAAGCCATCGAGGAAAATGCGGTCGTTTTTGTAAAAGAAAGCAAACAAAAGGCCTGGGATAAATACCTTCAGCCATTAAAAGCACTTGTCAGCACTGCGGTTGACCTGCTCAATAATTTTACACAGCTAAACCCTGCTATTCAAAAAACAGTAAATGAACTGAGTGCATTGCGGGAGCCCATGCGCAGGGATGTGCTGAAGGCTTTGGCAACGTCATTAGATGTATTGGATCTTAATAGTTCTGAAACAGTAGCATTGAGAGATCTTTATACATCATTACATATCCAGAGTACAAAACTGTACGATTCATTTTTGTACAATGAAGGCCCTAAGTCAGCTTTGAATGTTACACCTGTTCCAGTTTATTATGAAAATGATGCCGCAACAGTAAATGGGTTTGAAGTATTGAATACTTATTTCGACCAGTTGTTTTCAACTAATAATAAAGTGGTCGCTTTTGGTGAGGACCTCGGCCAGATCGGAGATGTGAACCAGGGTTTCAGCGGGTTGCAGGAAAAACACGGAAAGCAAAGGATATTTGATACCGGCATTCGCGAACTTACTATTATGGGGCAGGGTATTGGGATGTCCCTCCGGGGGTTAAGGCCCATTGCGGAGATACAATACCTCGATTACCTTTTATATGGATTGCAACCACTGAGTGATGATGTATGCACAACTCATTTTCGAACAGCCGGGCAGCAAAGTGTTCCGCTGATCGTACGTACCAGGGGTCACCGCCTTGAAGGCATCTGGCACAGCGGTTCGCCCATGGGTATGATCATAAATGCACTGAGGGGAATGTATGTGTGTGTTCCCCGTAACATGACACAGGCCGTAGGTATGTACAATACGTTGCTGCAAAGCAACGACCCCGGCCTGGTGATCGAATGCCTGAACGGTTATCGCCTGAAAGAAAAATTGCCATCCAATTTACTGGCCTATACCGTACCGTTAGGTATTCCTGAAATAGTTAAGGAAGGAACAGATGTAACCATCGTTACTTATGGATCTACTTTGAGAATAGTAATGGAAGCAACGGAATCATTGGACCGGCTGGGTATCAGTTGTGAGGTCGTGGATGTTCAGACCTTATTGCCTTTCGACATCCGGCACAAGATCATTGAGTCACTCAAGAAAACGAATCGCATTGTCTTTGTAGATGAAGACGTACCCGGGGGTGCAGCTGCCTATATGTTCAACAAAGTAATGGAAGAACAGGGTGGTTACAGGCACCTGGATGTTTCACCCCGGACGATCACCGGCAAAGCACACCGGCCTTCTTATGGCAGCGACGGGGATTACTTCAGCAAGCCGAATACGGAGGATGTGGTGAGGGTGATCAAAGAAATGATGAGTGAATAAATAATAACACGAATTATAAAACACGAATTGCACGAATTTAAATACAAGGTAATTGGTGTAATTCGTGTTTTCATTTAATTAATTCACAATGTTCAATACAGGATTTCTTAGCATTATAGACATTTTGGGAACTTTTTCCTTTGCAGTATCAGGAGCGTTCTTTGCAATGGAAAAAAAACTCGATCCCTTTGGTGTGCTGATCCTTTCTTTTGTAACTGCTATTGGCGGAGGTACATTGCGTGATATCATGATAGGTAATTTGCCTGTAGGTTGGTTAAGAGATGGTACAGCCACTATGGTAATATTCGGTGCAGCTATCGGAACCATGTTCTTTGGCCAATGGTTAAAGAAGATCAATACCACTTTATTTTTATTTGACGCACTTGGACTTGGCCTTTTTACCATCATCGGTATAGAAAAAGGGATGCAACTTAATTTCAGTACTGGCGTTTGCATTGCATTGGGCACCATTACCGCGAGCTTTGGCGGCGTGATCAGGGATGTTCTGTTGAACAATGTCCCGCTCGTTTTCCGAAAAGAAATTTATGCATTGGCGAGTATCATTGGTGGGCTGTTTTATTTTTTATTGACCCAAAGCAGCCTGCATAATGATATTGCCAAAATAATCTGCATACTCCTGATCTTCATTATACGTTTGCTTGCTGTGAGATATAAATGGGCCCTTCCTGCATTTTATTTAAAGAAAAATGAATAGTATGAAACTGACGATATACCAGGTTGATGCTTTTACGGATAAACTTTTTGGGGGTAATCCCGCAGCAGTCATCCCCTTGGAAAAATGGATCGATGATGAACTGATGCAAAAAATTGCCATGGAAAACAATCTTTCTGAAACGGTATTTTTTGTTCCTTCAAAGACCAGGGAAACCGATTATGCGATCAGGTGGTTCACACCGGAGGCAGAGATCAACCTTTGCGGTCATGCAACTTTGGCAAGTGCTTATGTTTTGTTCAATATCATGGGATTTAAAAAGCCGGAAATAAATTTCAGGTGTAAGAGCGGGATCTTAAAAATAAATAAACAGGATGACCTGATCGTAATGGATTTTCCTTCCTGGAAGCCCGAACGCATTGATGACTATCCTGCAGAACTCGCTTCGATCTTAGGCAATACAGAGATCGTTGCCGTTTATAAGCATCGCGATGTATTGGTTGAACTGATAGATGAAGCGGCAGTAAAAAAATGCAACCCGGATTTTACTTTAATGAAAAAACATTTTGATAAAGTGATCATCACGGCGCCAGGAAAACAGGTGGATTTTGTATCCCGATTTTTTGCACCTGGTGTTGGCATTGATGAGGATCCTGTTACCGGCTCTGCGCATTCGCAACTCATTCCTTTCTGGGCTGAAAAACTGGGTAAGAAAAAATTACACGCACTTCAGCTTTCAAAAAGAATGGGGGAGTTGTGGTGCGAACAACTGAATGATGAAAGAGTTGCCATGAGCGGCAAAGCAGTGTTTTATATGAAGGGGGAGATAGAAGTGTAAATCCAGGTACTGGATACTTGATACCAGATGTGGCATCGCATGTGTAGTATCTGCTATCTGGTATCGAAATTCTTTTATCAAGTATCAAATATCCAGCATCTAGTAACCAGCATCCACATCACTTCAAATTGTGATAAACCTTCTGCACGTCTTCATCCTGCTCTAAATGATCAACCAGTTTTAATACCTCGTTTGACTGATCTTCATTTAATTCAACCGTAGCAGAAGGAACCCAGGTGAGTTCAGCGCTGATGACTTCGATCTTTTTTTCTTCCAGTGCCTTACTCATATTGCCATATTCATTGAATGCCGCACGTATGATGATATTGCCTTCTTCATTTTCCCCGATCTCTTCCAGGCCAAAATCTATTAATTCAAGTTCCAGTTCATCGATCTGAAGGCCGGTACTTTTTATTTTAAATTCACTCATGTGTTTAAAACCAAATGCTACACTGCCCGTCGTTCCCAGCGAACCATGGCCTTTCGTAAAGTGCATGCGTACATTCGCCACCGTCCTGGTAGGGTTATCAGTAGCCGTTTCCACCAACACGGCTACACCATGAGGTGCGTATCCTTCATACATGATCTCTTCATAATTGCTGGTATCTTTTCCCATAGCCCTTTTAATGGCTGCTTCCACGCGGTCTTTGGGCATACCCACCGCCCTTGCATTGAGGTAACATCTTCTTAAAGCAGGATTATTATCGGGATCAGGGCCGCTGGATTTTACAGCAATGGCAATTTCCTTTCCAATACGGGTAAAATTCTTTGCCATCTTATCCCAGCGGGCAAACATGCTGCTTTTTCTGACTTCAAATATCCTTCCCATAATTATTGAACATTGATTGTTGAAAATTGAACATTGAGTATTCGGGGTTGCAAATTTAAGGAAATCAACGATAGATACGCAGGTGACACGGATCGGGCGGATTATAGCTGATTTTTTCGGCGTAGATCAGTTTCATCTGCGTCATCTGCGTATCTATGATTCGAGGCTTATCTTCGCTCAATGGAACAAACATTTCCCTACAACCAGCTACTAAATTTTTCTACAAATATTTTTCAAAAGATCGGTTGCAGTGATAAGGATGCAGCAACAGCAGCCAAAGCATTACTCAGTGCCGACCTGCGTGGGGTAGACAGCCATGGTGTGGCTAGGCTCAGCGGCTATGTGCGCCTATGGGAAGTAGAAAGGGTCAACAGTACTCCGGCAATAAAAATCATTCATGAAACCCCCAGCACAGCAGTCGTAGATGGAGACCGCGGATTGGGATTGGTAGTAGCACCTTATGCCATGCAGGTTGCCATTGATAAGGCACAACAGGCCGGGACCGGTTGGGTAAGTGTGCAAAACAGCAATCATTTTGGTATTGCCGGTTATCATGCAATGATGGCATTGCCACATGATATGATCGGTATTGCCATGACCAATGCCTCTGCATTGGTTGCACCAACATTTTCAACACAAAGAATGCTTGGCACAAATCCTATTGCTGTGGCCATACCAGCCGGAAAAGAAGAACCATTTGTTGCCGACTTTGCTACGACAACAGCTGCGAATGGGAAGCTTGAGATTCTGCAAAGAAAGGATCAGCCCACACCACTTGGCTGGGTACAGACAAAGGATGGCGAACCAAGTACAAACGCCAATGAACTAAAACAAGGTGGCGCACTATTGCCATTGGGAGGCGACAGGGAACACGGCAGCCACAAAGGATATATGCTGGGAAGTATCGTAGATATTTTTTCGGGGATATTGAGTGGCGCCAATTACGGACCATGGGTGCCGCCATTCCCATCTTACCTGCCCATGCCCGATAATATGCCAGGTAATGGGATCGGGCATTTTTTTGGAGCTATGCGTATTGATGCTTTTAGAACAGCCGATGATTTTAAGAACAATATGGATAACTGGATCAGGGAATTTAGAAAAGCAACACCGATCAAAGGAATTGACAAAGTGATCATACCGGGTGAGCCGGAAACTGAAATGGAAGATTACCGGATGGAAAATGGAATAGAATTATTTCAATCTGTTGTTGATGATCTTGAGAAGCTTGGAGAAAAATTTAAAGTCCCGTTTGATGAATGATAAATGATATGATGTATGATTTCTTTATGATTGAGCCCCCTTTTATAAATCATTCATCATAATTCATACATCATATATTTGTGCTATGAAAGTGATGAAATTTGGCGGCACCAGTGTTGGTACGCCCCAGCGAATGAAAGAGGTTGCGAAGCTGATAACTTCTGATGCCGAAAATAAGATCGTTGTATTATCCGCACTGAGTGGTACCACCAATACACTGATAGAGATAAGTAACCAGTTGGCAAACAACGACAGGAATGGTGCTGGTCAGAAGATACAGGAACTGGAAGCATATTACCGGGCATTCGTTCTCGAATTATTAAACGATGAGTTGGTATTAAAAAAAGCCCACGGGATCCTCGCAGAACATTTTGAATTCCTTACCATCATTTTAAAAATATCTTTCAGTGAGGCACTCTTGAAAGATATACTTGCCCAAGGTGAATTATTGAGCACAAAGATTTTCTGCCTTTATCTTGAAGAACAAAAAATTGACCATGTCCTGTTACCGGCATTGGATTTTATGACGCTGGATAACCAGGATGAACCGCAGGTAGGCACCATAAAAGTGAAGATAGCACAGTTGCTTCAGCGGCATAAGGATACTACAATATTTGTAACGCAGGGATATATAACACGCAATGCGAAAGGCGAGGTTGATAATTTAAAACGTGGTGGCAGTGATTACAGCGCCTCTCTTATTGCAGCAGCCATAAACGCCAGTGTTTGTGAGATATGGACGGATATTGATGGCATGCACAACAATGACCCCAGGGTAGTAAAAACAACGGTGCCGGTCAAGCAACTGAGTTTTGAAGAAGCCGCCGAGCTTGCTTATTTCGGGGCAAAGATCCTGCATCCTGCCAGTATATGGCCTGCACAATTCTTTAATGTGCCGGTAAGGCTGTTGAATACCATGCAACCTGTTGCCGCAGGAACGCTGATAACAGAAGAAGCAGGAAGCACAGGGGTGAAGGCGGTGGCTGCAAAAGATGGTATCACTGCCATCAAAATAAAGAGCAGCAGGATGTTGCTTGCTTATGGATTCCTCAGGAAAGTGTTTGAAGTGTTTGAAAAGTATAAGACCTCCATTGACATGATCACCACTTCTGAAGTGGCTGTTTCTGTTACCATCGACAGTGATATTTTTTTAAATGAAATAAAGAAGGAACTGGAATCATTCGGTACGGTGGAAATAGATACCAATCAAACCATCGTATCGATCGTTGGCAATGAAATAACCGAAACGAAGGAAGTGATGAAAAAATTATTTGACGCAGTTTCTGTCATACCTGTCAGGATGGTAAGTTATGGTGGCAGCAGGCATAATATCTCTTTACTTATACCGCGAAGCTATAAAGAACAAACATTGCAGTTGTTGAACAAAGGGCTTTTTGGACTGGAATAGTTGTAATGGAATTATTCCGGGTTTGGATTTTTAAAATCAGCGGAGCAGTAAAACGCTTCCTTTCTTATTGGTAACAGGCTCGCCTTCCAATTGATACTGGCATTGCCATACAAACACCCCCGGTGTGGCCGGCTGGCCTTTTGAATTGCCATCCCAACCTTTGTTTACAGTGGTGGTTTCAAAAACAATCTTCCCCCACCTGTCATATACAATGAACCGGTATTTCTTTACTATTAACTGGAAAAACAGCGGCGTAAAATAGTCATTTTCTCCATCTTCATTCGGACTGAAAGCATTCGGGATATAAATACCTTTCATGCAATTTTTGTCTATGATCCTTATGCTGTCCCTGCCTATACATTTTTTATTATCTGTTACCTGTAACCAATATAAGCCAGGCTTTTTTAATGTTATGTTTGGTGCGGTGCTGCCATTACTCCATTTATAACTGATATAGGCGCTATCAGTTTTGATGAATATTTTTTCATTAAAACAAAGCGCCGTATCTGCCGGCAAAAAAGATTTTGGGAGCGGAGGTGGTATTACAGGGATGACCTCGTTATTGGAAACAGCTTTGTGGAAGTCAACACAATTTGAATTACTTGTGAGTATACAATTTACTATACTGTTGTTATAAATATTCGGAATGACAACGGTATCATTATCAAAGGCAACATTAACTCCATTTAACTGCCATTGATAGGATGGTTTTGTTCCGCCCTGAACAGGTGATGCAATAAATTGTATTTCTTTTCCGGTACAAAAATTTTCTTCTGTCCCCGATACGATAGTTATAGAAGGAGTTATCAGCGTGCCGGTAAATGAAAATCTTGTTACCCAGAAATCACTATAGCCTTTGTTATTGGTAATATCCCCGTCTGTGGAATATGATGATGAGATCACCATGCAATCCCCCGATGCCGTAAGTGCGGCTCTTCTTCCCTGGTCATTTTTGTTTCCGCCCAAAGCCCTGTTCCATTGAATATTTCCGGTAGCGTCAAGCTTTACCAGCCATAACTCATCCATAACATGCTTTTTACAAACGATAATATCATCGGATGCAGTACTGCCTGTCAATAAATACCCCCCATCCGGCGTTGAGATCACAGATAATATTTCATCCCGTTCTTTACCACCCAGCGCTTTTATCCACATTAAATTTCCGGCTGCATCTAATTTAAAGATAAATCCATCACCTGCGTTGCCAACATTAATGATATTAGTGTTATTAGTACCGGGAAGATCGTCGGAGTAAGAAAGGCCGGCAATAACAATACTGCCATCATTATTTATTGTAAAAGGCCCGGAAATTTCTCCAAAATTACCACCAACACATTTGTTCCAGATAATGCCACCTGTACCTGTAATTTTTAATATCCAAATATCATCAGAGACAGCGCCATTACGGGGAATAGGATTAGTAATGTCTCCATCTATCGAATGGGTGGATGTTGTAACAATAAAATTCCCATCTGGCGCCTGCCTGATATGATTTCCATAACCGGGCCATCCTGCACCTTCACTTTCAGTACCACCATAGCATTTTTGCCATATCAGATTGCCTGAAAGGTCAATCTTAAATATCCATAGATCTGATTTACTTCCATGAAGACCTGTAACATCTCCGTTCCGTGATTTGGTTGTGCCGGCAACTATAAAACCATTACCGACCTCTATAATATCATTTGCTTCGTCATCGTCACTGCCGCCATAGCATTTTTGCCATACCAGTGTACCCACCGCATCAAGTTTTATGATCCATGCATCTCTACTATATACTGTGCCATGATTGCCACTCACATCACCATCATTGGAAGATGCCCATCCAGCAATTAAATATCCTCCATCAGTTGTCTGAATGAGAGTTACCGGACTTTCATCTCCATCACCGCCAAAAGACTTCTGCCAAACAATGTTGCCATTAATATCAAGTTTTATTACCCATATATCTGTTTTGTATTGTGACCCATGGTGCACACTAACATCTCCATCACTGGAAGTGCTATAGCCAACTATGATGGAACTCCCGTCTGGTAGGATCTTAATATCAAAAGGATCTTCATACAACGAACCTCCGAAATTTTTTTGCCATTGTAAAACAGGAGGAAGTTGTGCAAATAAATTGCACGTAAGGAAAAGAAAACATAAAAATAATAGTCTCCTCATTGCAAAATAAATTTACCAATAAATGAGCGCTTCTCCTAATTTGATTTTCAGAGCCTGATGTGGAGTTTTGCATAAATAAAACTCATTAGCCATGCAGGGCCTATGAGGAGAAAATGAACGTCTTTGAGAAAAGATGGCTTTTTGCCTTCTACCTTATGGCCGTAAAACTGGCCCACCCAGGCAATGATGAATACGATCCCGCAAAACAGCCACAGGGGCAAGATCCCTGTGCTTTCAATTATATAGCACAAACCCAGGCAAAACATACAGAAAAGCAACATACCTATCCAGATCGTTTTGGATAAACTGGCGTAATAAATAACAGCTAATAGTGTGACGGGCAGTGCCATATTTAATTCAATTTTGCCTGTTATGAAAGGAAGCTTAATGCTGTAAAACATGCCGATTAATGAAAAAAATATAGAAGGCACACAGATCCAATGGATCGTTTTGTTGGTCTCATTTTTATGACTTTCAGCATATTCGGCAAGCCACTGCTGTATGGTTTTCATTTTTTTCGAAGATTTATCAACTTAAAGTTAGGCAATCTTTATACCGATTACAATGGCAAATGCCTGCTGTTTTAAAAAAAATTAAAAAATAATTTAATGTTCACAAACTAAAACTCACAATTGTGCGTTTATAGTATGGTTTTTCATAGGATATTGGATTAATACGGGCTTTGATTTCTATCATGGCCCCT
>JBDTWL010000051.1:0-21046 GCA_040006715.1 Ferruginibacter sp.
ATAAAATGGTCAATATGCAGTTATCCAACGATAAGCTGATAGACCGTGGCGTAAAAATAGTTATGGAACGTTTAAACATCACAGACTATGGGCTGGCCAGGGAATTATTACTGCAATACGGAACTGTTAAAAAATTGTTGAATAACTACCACCCATAAAAAAATTTTGAAAGCATAATGTTAATGTAGTAAATTAGTACTCTATTTTCACAATAAAATAACTCACTTATGAACATCAAATCTTTACTCACATCAGGTTTTATCCTGGCCTCTTTAGCCTCAAATGCACAAAGCAATAAGGCATATGCAATTACCGGCGATGGTAACAATGATTTTGTATGGATGAATATCCGTGAAGTTGATCTCGGTTCAGGTCAGGTTACAAAAACAATTTTCCAGCACAACCAGTCATATTTTATCATGACGGATGTGGCTACAAAAAAATCCATAGAGCAAACAGCTACTGCCCAGGGCAATGTCCGCGTAGGCAGGGATTATCCCACCAATAGCATGGTTGCAGCTGCGGCTTATGATAAAAATTCAAACAGGCTTTATTTCATACCAATGCGTATGGGAGAATTGCGTTGGGTTGACCTGAATGTAAAAGAAGAAACAACCCGTTTCTATACGCTTCAATCAGATGCGCTGAAGCAGGATTATACAGATGAATCAACCAACATAACCCGAATGGTCATTGCAGCTGATGGAAATGGATATGCCATAACAAATGACGGCAACCACCTGTTCAAATTCACAACCGGCAAAATGCCTGTGATCACTGATCTTGGAAATTTAGTGGATGCTGAATCAAACAATGGAATGTCTGTTCATAATAAATGCAGCAGCTGGGGTGGAGATATGATCGCTGATGCTTTCGGAAAATTATATGTTATTTCAGCAAATCACCAGGTATTTTCTGTTGATATCAATTCAAGAATTGCAACTCATATGGGTGCTATCACTGGATTGCCTGCAGGTTATACAACCAATGCAGCTGCAGTGAATACTGATGGTGAAGTTATCATAAGCAGTGCTACCAAATTTGATGGTTACTTTAAATTTAAATTAGCTGACCTGGCTGCCGTTAAAGTAGAAGGTTCTGATATGAAATACAATGCTTCTGATCTTGCAGGTTCAAATTTATTGTTACAAAAAGAAGCAGATGCTGCCAATAAATTCTCAATGGCCAATTCTAAACTGGCACCATTGGGAACAACAAGCGAAGCCAAAGTATTTCCAAACCCTGTAACAAGTTCCAGTTTCACTGTATTGTTTGAAGGCAAAAAAGAAGGCACTTATGCCATCCTGCTGACTGACCTTGCCGGAAGGACATTGCAAACAAAGACCGTGAACATCACCAAGGGATCACAAACCGAAACTGTTAACCTTACCAACAGGCCTGCTAACGGAATGTATATGGTGAAAGTTTTGGATGATAACAAACAAACTGTTCTTACAGAAAAAGTAATGATTCAATAAAATATTATTTGGGTTAATATGCCGGGGCTACCAACAGGTAGCCCCTTTTTTTTGTCAGATGCTAATGCTACATAAAATATTAAACCCACAAATGCTTATAATATTTCAGATTTTTTATCGGAATTTTGTTTTAAAAATTATTGTTACGCATGCAGGACATAGAACCTTTTTATAACTGGAGGCATTTATATACAGCTGAAGAAGACAGGCTTTCTCCATTCTATGGCCGTACTTACAATGAATTTGAATATTCCCAAACCCTTTACAATTATTTTATACACCCGCAGTGGGATGATTTCGGTTCAAGGACATTATACATGAAGATCCTGTATACGGATTATGAACTGCAATTTGCCATCATTGAATTGATGGGAGAATGGAATGATGCCATTGAAAATGATATCATGACGATCAGGAGGGACATTACAGATCATTTATTTAAAGCGGGGATCACTAAATATATTTTACTAACAGAAAATGTTTTGAATTTCCACAGCAGTGATGACAGTTATTATGAAGAATGGCAAGAACAACTGGAAGATGACCATGGCTGGGTGGTAGTGCTTAATATGCCTGAACAAAGCAAATATGATTTTAAAAGGGCCAGGCTGACCAATTATGTTGAACTCCTGGAACTACCGCAATGGCGTACGCTAAAACCAGATATCATCTTTCAGCTGATAGACAATGAGATGATTAAGAGACTTGATTAATATACGCCGGAAGCATATAAGTAGCCGGGAAGCCGTTTTACCTGTTTTACTTTTGCAACGTCAGGCTGTAAATTTCTCAAACATTTTTACGATCCATATAACTAAAACGCCTTCCCGTCTTCCCCGAAAGATAATAAATATCAATATGTGCTGTTTTTGAATTTTCGTGTCTTATTTTTGCATCACATTTCAACTACGATATATGACCTGGAAACATTTTTTCACTTCCTCGCTCGGTAAAAAATTCACAATGGGCCTGACAGGCTTTTTCCTGATAAGTTTTTTAATTGTTCATTGCTTCATCAATTCCATGATCTTTTTTAATGATGCTGGTGAGACCTTTAATCACTGGGGCCATTTTATGGGTAGTAACCTTATCATTCGTACAATGGAACTAGGGCTCTTTGCTTTTTTGATCCTTCATATTGTGCAGGGATTGATACTTTGGAAACAAAACAATGATGCAAGGCCGGTAAAATATGCAATGAACCGCCCGGAAAAGAACAGCAAATGGTATAGCCGAAGCATGGGCCTGCTCGGTACCTTAATATTGATGTTCCTGGTCATGCATTTATATCATTTCTGGCTTCCTTCACGGTTTGGCGGTATGGCAAATGTTCATGCATTGGAAACCACAACCCTGGGAGATTACGCCAACCAGGAAGCGCATAATTTGTACCGGGA
Organism: Ferruginibacter sp.; assembly: GCA_040006715.1. Classification (GTDB taxonomy): domain Bacteria; phylum Bacteroidota; class Bacteroidia; order Chitinophagales; family Chitinophagaceae; genus Ferruginibacter. The sequence goes on from JBDTWL010000051.1 coordinate 2,876, forward strand.
AATGCAGGTCGTCTTTCAAAATAATTTGTGGGTGGTGATCCTGTATGTTTTGGGCGTGTTCTCTTTGTTCTGGCATTTGCTGCATGGCTTTCAAAGTGCTTTCCAGACCTTTGGTATAAATCATAAAAGATATACACCGGTGATCAAAGCAATTGGGTTTATTTATTCGCTGGTCATTTGTTTGTTATTTGCCATGATGCCAATATCCATTTACATGGATTGGATAAATTAAGCATGTGCTTTTACCAATAAACTATTAAACAAATAAACTAATTACCATATTATGGCTTTAGATTCAAAAATACCTGCCGGTAAAATGAAAGATAAGTGGGAGGATTATAAAGGGCATGTGAAACTGGTAAATCCCGCTAATAAGCGCAAGCTGGAAGTGATCGTTATCGGTACAGGGCTGGCGGGTGCTTCTGCTGCTGCGTCATTGGGTGAGATGGGTTATAAAGTAAAAGCCTTTTGTTTCCAGGACAGCCCGCGCAGGGCACATAGTATTGCTGCACAGGGAGGCATCAATGCGGCTAAAAATTACCAGAATGATGGGGATTCTGTTTTCCGGCTTTTTTATGATACCGTAAAAGGAGGTGATTACCGGGCCAGGGAAGGTAATGTTCACCGGCTTGCAGAAGTAAGCGCTGCGATCATTGATCATTGCGTAGCACAGGGAGTTCCTTTTGCAAGGGAATATGGCGGGTTATTAAGTAACCGTTCTTTCGGAGGCACACAGGTTCAGCGTACCTTTTATGCAGCGGGCCAGACAGGGCAGCAATTATTGCTTGGTGCTTACAGTGCATTGGAAAGACAAGTGGCATTGGGTAATGTAAAAATGTATTCACGCCATGAAATGCTGGATGTTGTGATGATCGATGGCAAGGCCAGGGGCATCATTGCAAGGGACCTGGTAAGCGGTGACCTGGAAAGGCATTTCGGCCATGCGGTGCTGTTATGCAGTGGCGGTTATGGGAATGTTTTTTACCTGAGTACGAATGCCATGGGAAGCAATGTTACTGCAGCATGGAAAGCACATAAAAAAGGAGCTTTTTTCGGGAATCCCTGTTTTACACAAATACATCCTACCTGCATACCGGTAAGCGGCGATCACCAGAGCAAACTAACGTTGATGAGTGAAAGCCTCCGCAACGATGGCAGGATCTGGGTGCCCAAACAAAAAGCTGATAACAGGAAAGCAACCGATATACCGGAAGAAGAACGAGATTATTACCTCGAAAGAAGGTATCCTGCCTTTGGAAACTTAGTTCCCCGGGATGTGGCTTCAAGGGCCGCCAAAGAAAGATGTGATGAAGGATATGGCGTAGGTACGACCAAAATGGCTGTGTACCTCGATTTCAAAGATGCGATCATGCGCTATGGGAAAATAGAAGCAGGCAAAACGGGGAATGAATCAGCAGATGATAGATCATTATGGGACCTGGGCCAAAAGGTCGTAGAAGAAAAATATGGCAACCTGTTTGAAATGTATGAAAAGATCACTGGCGAGAATCCATATAAGCTGCCGATGCGCATTTACCCCGCCGTACACTATACCATGGGCGGTCTCTGGGTGGATTATGAATTGCAGACGACTGTGCCTGGCCTGTATGCTTTGGGTGAAGCGAATTTCAGTGACCACGGAGCCAATCGCCTGGGCGCTTCAGCATTGATGCAAGGTCTTGCAGATGGCTATTTCGTGATCCCTTATACATTGGGAAATTACCTCGCTGATGAGATCCGAACAAATGCAATACCAACAAACCATCCTGCTTTTGAAGAAACCGAAAAGGCTGTGAGTGAAAGGATAAACAGGTTAATGAACATCAAAGGAACACAAACCGTTGAAAGTTTTCACAAGCGCCTTGGCAAGATCATGTGGGACAAATGCGGCATGGCACGCAATGAAGCAGGTTTAAGAACGGCATTGGAAGATATAAAAAAATTAAAAATTGAATTCTGGTCCGATGTAAAAGTTCCGGGAGAAATAAAGGAATTCAATCCAGAACTTGATAAGGCCGGCAGGGTTGCTGATTTTATCGAACTCGGGGAATTGATGTGCCTGGATGCTTTGAACAGGAAAGAAAGTTGTGGTGGCCATTTCCGGGAAGAGAGCCAAACCGAGGATGGTGAAGCAAAAAGAGACGATGACAATTTCAGTTATGTGTCAGCATGGGAATTAAAAGGAGAAGGCAATTGGGAATTACACAAAGAGACTTTGAATTTTGAGATTGTAAAACCAACTCAAAGAAGTTATAAATAATTAAAAAGCTGTTAGCTGTTAGCCATTAGCTAATAGCTTGCAGCTAAAAGCTAATAGCTATTTATGGAACATTACAATATGAACTTAACATTAAAGGTCTGGCGCCAGAAGAACAGCAAGGCAAAAGGAAATTTTGATACCTATAAGGTAAAAGACATTTCTTCGGAGATGAGTTTCCTGGAGTTATTTGATGTGCTGAATGAAGAGCTTATCCTTGAAGGAAAGGACCCTATTGCATTTGACCACGATTGCCGTGAAGGGATCTGTGGAGCATGCAGTATGTATATTAACGGCCAGGCACACGGGCCATGGCAGCAAAACACCACTTGCCAGTTACATATGCGTGCATTTAAAGATGGGGATACCATCGTGGTTGAACCATGGCGCAGCAAGGCTTTCCCGGTAATAAAAGACCTGGTGGTTGACCGGGACGCTTTTGACCGGATCATTCAGGCCGGCGGGTACATCAGTGTCAATACCGGCAATTCAGTTGATGCAAATGCCATCCCGATTGATAAAAAAGAAGCGGATAAGGCATTTAATGCAGCAGCATGTATTGGTTGCGGTGCCTGTGTTGCTACCTGTAAGAACGGTAGTGCCATGTTATTTGTGGGCGCAAAGATCTCACAATTGGCATTGTTGCCTCAGGGAGATCCTGAAAGAGAATCCAGGGCATTGAACATGGTGGCACAGATGGATAAAGAAGGGTTTGGTAATTGTACAAATACATATGCCTGCGAAGCAGAATGTCCAAAAGGCATTTCAGTATCCTATATCGCAAAAATGAACAGTGAATATCTGAAGGCAGGTTTGGGTACGGAAGAACAATAATTTATTTAATAATGCTGTTATATATACCTCTTGTTAAACAGGAGGTATTTTTGTTTGCAGCATTCAGGCCTTGTACAGCATCTATTTAATGTGATCCTGATGAGATAGCCACTGCGTCTAATTATTATTATACGATTACGGGTATCACATCGGGATAAATACTAATTTTAGCTCATCATTTCTTAAATCACAGTTTGAATCACAAAAGGATATATTTATTTTTTCTTGCCCTATTGGTTCTGTCGTCGCTTTATGCACAAAAAAGCCCTGCCCCCTTGTCTAATCTTCGGAAAAGATACATTTCTACCAATGTTGATCTCCAAAAACTTGATACCATAAGTATCGCACCAAATACCTTTTCCATTACAAATGTACCGGCTTCATATTATAAACTGGATGAGGTTAATGCCACATTACACTGGATCAGCAAACCTCCGCAAGACAGTGTATGGGTCAGTTACCGTGCTTTCCCCATAAAACTAAATGCCGTGGTACAGCATTTTAATTACGACAGTGTACGCAATAATTTTTTGGCTGAAAAGCCTTTTAAAATAAGGGCCGGCACCAAACAAGCCAATCCCTTGCTTGATTTTGGTAACATTCAATCCGAAGGAAGCATTGGCAGGGCAATATCATTTGGTAATAGCCAGGACGCTGTGGTCAACTCAACAATGAACCTGCAGTTAAATGGATTTATTGGCGATAGCCTGGAACTTACAGCTGCAGTTACAGATAATAATATTCCCATACAACCGGATGGCAATACCCAGGACCTGAGGGACTTTGACCGCATATACCTGCAGATCAAAAAAAGAAAATGGCAGGCAAATTTCGGGGACATTGATATCAGGGAAAGCAACAATTATTTCCTCAAATTTTATAAGCGCCTGCAGGGCGTTTCTTTTATCACGGATAATAAGATCGCCAGAAATACCTATAATTCATTATTGTTAAGCGGTGCGGTTGCAAAAGGAAAATTTACCCGCAACATCATCACGCCGCTCGAAGGAAACCAGGGACCCTACAGGCTGCAGGGAGCAAACAATGAACTTTATTTTGTCATACTCGCAGGGACAGAAAGGGTTTTTATAGACGGCGAATTGCTGCAACGGGGAGAAGACCAGGACTATGTGATCAATTACAATACCGCCGAACTCACTTTTACGCCAAAACGATTAATTACAAAAGACAGGAGGATACAAATTGAATTTGAATATGCAGACAGGAATTATTTGAATTCACAGATCTATGTTACTGATGGAATAAATTTCAACAACAAGCTTTTTGTAAATGTTGCCGGGTATTCAACACAGGATGCTAAAAATTCTACTATAGACCAGTCACTCGATACAAAGCAAAAGCAATTCCTGGCAGGTATCGGGGATAGCCTCAGCAGTGCTTATTATCCAAGTGCTGTCAGGGACACTTTTTCGCTGGGAAAGATTTTATATAAGAAGATCGATACACTTTACAATACAAATATTCACGATTCCGTTTTTGTGCTTTCTGTAGATCCCTTAGATACATTGTATAACATTTCATTCAGTTACCTGGGGCCGGGTAAAGGAAATTACAGGCAAATGATCAGTGCCACAAACGGGAAAACATTTGAATGGGTGCAACCCAACGCCAACAATGAAATGCAGGGTGACTGGGAACCAAAAACATTGTTGGTTACCCCTAAAAAGCTGCAGGTATTTTCATTCGGTGTGGATTATATTTTTTCGCCATCAACAAAACTAACAACTGAATTTGCTCTCAGCGTGTATGATGTGAACCTTTTTTCTTCAAAGGATAAGGGAGACAACAATGGCTTCGCCGGAAAATTCACTTTACAAAATGAGAACAGGAAGATACATCTTTTTAACAGGCCTTTTTTATTACAGTCAGTTGTAGGTTATGAATATGTTGCAAAACGATTCAAACCACTGGAGCGATTGCGGAATGTAGAGTTCCTGCGAGACTGGAGTTTGCCCTATGATATTGCTCCTGCAGATGAGCATATTTCCAACGCATCACTGAAGATCGCTGATCTGAAAGGGAACAGGTTGCGCTATGAGATCACAAATTACAACCGCAGTGATCATTACAATGGCTTCAGGCATTTGATCGAACAATATGCAGCGATAAAAGATTGGAAGCTTACCAGCAGTATAAGCCTCGTTCATTTCAACAATGATATACAGAAAGGGAATTTTTTAAGGCCCACGATCGACCTGAAAACAGCATTGAAAAGATTCTGGCTCCTACAGGTAGGCCTAAAGTATACCGGTGAACACAACAGGCTTTTTACCAAAGCTTTTGACACACTGACCCCTGCAAGCTTTGCTTTTAATATTTATGAGATTTACCTCAGATCAAATGAATCCAAATTAAATAAATGGGGCATCAGCTATTACAGGAGAAATGACCTGCTTCCTTCAGGGACCAAACTCATACCTGTTGATAAAAGCAATAACTATAACTTCTTTACTGAACTTTTAAAAAATGAAAAACAGCAACTAAAACTGAATGTTACCTATAGGAGGCTCTCCATCATTGATGCATCCATAAGCAAACAAAAAGCAGATGAAAGCCTGTTGGGACGTTCAGAATATTTTGTAAGCGTGTTGAAAGGATTTGCGACAGCGAATTTTTTGTATGAGCTTGGCTCAGGGCAGGAACAAAAAAGAGAATACAGTTATATAGAAGTGCCGGCAGGGCAGGGGATCTATACCTGGATCGATTACAATGCCAATGGTATTCCTGAATTGAATGAATTTGAAGTTGCAGTATTCCAGGACCAGAAAAAATACATCCGTGTTTATACACCCGGGAACCAATATGTAAAAGCAAATTACCTGCAATTCAACTACAGCATTGACCTCGATCCCAAGGCTATCATAAAACCATCAGGTGCAAGAGGCATTAAAAAGCTGCTATTGCGAACAACAACTTCTTCTGCATTGCAGATAAGCAAAAAAACTATTGCAAATGGCAGGTTCCTCTTCAATCCCTTCAGCCAGGAACTGGTTGATACAACGCTTATCAGCCTGAATTCATTTTTTTCCAATACCTTTTATTATAACCGTACCAGTTCCAAATGGGGTTTTGAAGTTACACACAGCAAGTCCTCTGCGAAATCATTGCTGGCATATGGCTTTGAAAGCAGGAACCTGCGAACATTACTGGGACGTGTAAGGGTAAACCTGAGCAGGAATTTCGTAAGCAATATTGTATTCAAAGAAATAAAGAATGAACTGGCAACAAGCGGGGCAAAATTTGATAACAGGAATTATGATATTATCCAGCATGCCATTGAACCAAATATCACGTATGTCTATCGTTCGAACCTGCGTGCTGCGATCGGCTATGCTTTCACTGATAAAAAGAACCGCATTGATTCAATGGAACGGTCAGGGAACCATGCCTTGACTGCCGAAATAAAATACAACATACTATCCAACAGCAGCATCAATTTGAAATTCACGTATAACCAGATAAATTTCAAAGCATACCCCGGTGCAGCCAATACAACAGTAGGTTATATATTACTGGATGGCTTATTGCCGGGGAAAAATTATTTATGGAACGTGGAATATACTAAAAGACTTGCCGGAAATATTGAAATAAGCATGCAATATGAAGGACGGAAACCAGGTACTTCCAAGACCGTACACGTGGGCAGGGCTTCGATCCGTGCACTGTTTTAGTTTGAAAGTCTATATTCGTTTAAAGGTAACCGTAAGGTGTTGAATGTTATGGGGCAACTTTTAAACCCTTATACGCCTTAAACGATTCTTCACCCAAACAATCCTCCTTTCTTCAAGGGCTTGGATGATTCACCTACTTTAAATCCATTGTTATAAACTTCTATTTTATAATCGCCTGTACTGAAGGTTGAATTTTGTTTCCAGTCAAAACTAATATTTTGCCTTTTATTCTGGGTGTAATTTACCTCAAGTTTCTGTGTATATACTTTATCCTGTCCTTCCCTGGTTGTGAATTTGCCTGAGCCGAGTGCTTCTACTGCAACAGGTGTTCCATCCGGAGCTGTAATGCAGATATAGATATCTTTCTTCCCGGATTGGGCGATCAGGTTTTCATCAAGATCAAATGAGATCCTTAACTTATCGACCCGTTTTGCCGTACTGGTCTCTTTTTCTTTCCCGCTGCTCTTCTCATTGATGCCAACAATGGCAAAATTGGAAGCGTGCAACGTTGAACCTACATTGATGATATCTTCTTTGGTCTTAATTACATTTTGAGCGGAATCAAATTCTCTTTGCTTCTGGTTGCGCTCTTCCGTTACAACTGCTTTTTGCTGGGTTAGCTGTGTATTTTCTCCCTGCAAAACAACAATTTGTTTTCTATATCCTTCAATATCCCCGTTTAAGGAAGCGATCAATCCCCTGGCTTCTTTTAACTCTGATTCTTTTGCATTTACGTTTGACAACAGTGCGTGTATCCTTGATTTTTTATCTTCGATCTCGCGGTCTTTTGCTGTGATCGCACTGTCCTTCCTGGAATTTGTTGTTTTCAGGTTATCATACCTCATGGTAGCTTCCTCCAGTTCCTTTTGGAGTTCATCGCGTTGGGTAGATGTACTTGCTATAACAGTTTGTTGAGCTATATCCTTTTCTTTAACCTTATTCTTATCCCAAATGATATATCCCCAGGTGCCCAGCAAAGCTATTACCAGTGCAATGGTTAAAATATTACCCAATTTGCTCTTAGATGACCCCGTTACATCATCTTTATCTTTTTTTTCAGATTCGGGGAAATTTTCGAAAGCCATGACTATAGGATTTACTGGTTAATAAAATTTTGAGAACTTATATAATATCAGGTAGATGTTCAGGCTATAAATTGGATATTTGCAATTCACAATATATTTTTCCAAAACTATGCCAAATAAATATAATGCAAAAAATTGTTACTGGGATTTCTTGTCCCGACACTAAAATCATCCATAATAATGAGTGCTGAAAAGATCATATCAAGCTGGAAGAAAAAAGACTTCAAAACCCTGTACTGGTTTGATGGAGAAGAGGATTATTATATTGATATGCTGATGAATTATGCCGAGCACCAGCTGCTTTCGGAAGCAGAGGCAGAATTTAATTTAACAGTGTTTTATGGCAGGGATGCAGACTGGGCAGCAGTGATCAATGCCTGTAAGCGTTACCCCATGTTTGCCGAACGACAGGTTGTGTTGTTAAAAGAGGCACAGCACATGAAGGATATCGAAAAACTGGAATCCTATGTTGAGTCACCGCTTTCCTCAACGATCTTTGTTGTGGGATATAAGACGAAAACACTTGATAAACGAACCAGGCTCTACAAACTCCTTTCTAAGCACGCAGAAATGTTTACTGCAGCAAAGATCAAGGAAGATAAAATTCATGGCTGGATCGCTGAACTCCTAAAGGCAAAGGGATTCAGCATGCAACCCAAAGCCATCAGTTTACTGGAAGAACATATCGGTAATGACCTTAACCGCATTGCCAATGAGATTGACAAACTTTCACTCAACCTGAAGGATAAAAAGGATATCGATGAGGATGATATTGAAAAATACATTGGCATCAGCAAAGAATACAATGTATTTGAATTGCTTGCAGCCATCTCCAAAAAAGATATGGCCAAAGCGCTTAAGATCACCAATTATTTTGAAAGCAATCCCAAAGCCGTCCCCATTCAAATGGCGCTGCCGGCTTTGTATTCGCATTTTAGTAAAGTATATGCAGTATATGGAATGAATGATAAGAGTGATACAGCATTAAAGCCCTTTTTCTATTACAATCCTAACTCACTGAAACAGGCACACGATATGATGAAAAATTATGGGTATAGCGGTATGGAAAAACTATTGTTGTTGCTGCACCAGTATAATTTAAAAGGTGTGGGAGTGGGCGATACCGGTACTTCCGGTGCATCATTGATGAAGGAGATGGTAGTGAAGATGATGATAGAGTAAACCCCCTCAGCCCCCTAAAGGGGGAACTTTGCGTTGTGATATTTGAAATTAATATTAATAATTCATCATCCCATTGTAAAATCAAAACTTTTATAAAAAGGGATCAAATCTCCCTTCTCCTTTGGAGAAGGGTTGGGGATGAGGTTAAGATAATGCAATTATTGCTTCCTCCTTATCTTTCGCCAGTTGTTCCTTTAACGCATCAAGCCCTTTGAATTTCACTTCGTCGCGTAACCGTTTTTTCAATGATACTTTAACAGGCTTTCCATAGATCATTTCATCAAAGTCAAATATATTAACCTCTATCACCCTGTTTGAGCCATCCACGGTTGGCCGCACCCCAATATTCATCATGCCTTTATACGAGCCGGGAAGACCTTCAACCGTTACATTTACAGCATAAACGCCATTGACCGGTATTAATTTTTGTGTATCTGTGATCTGAAGATTAGCTGTAGGAAAACCGATCGTTCTTCCTAATTTATTCCCCTCAATGACCATGCCGCTGAAAAAATAATCGTAACCCAGGAATTCATTGGCTGTTCCAATATCTCCTGATAACAGGGCCTCTCTTATCTTTGTGCTGCTGATGGTCACGTCCTGCAAAACATGCTCAGGTATCTCCTTTACCTTATAATCAAATTTTACAGCCTCGTCTTCCAATAAATGATAATCCCCTGAACGGTCCTTACCAAAACGGTGATCATACCCGATGATGATCGTATGCGGATGAAATTTCCCAACAAGGAAATCTTTGATATAATTACCGGCAGGCTGATCTGCAAATGCCGTTGTAAATGGCACCACCACAATATTCCTGATGCCAGCATGCTGTAAAAGCCCGTATTTTTCTTCGGGAGTATTCAATATGAAAATAGGCTTTTGAACAGACGACACGACCTGCTTTGGATGTGGATAAAAGGTTATCAGCACCGGCACTCCCTTTATAGCATCTGCTTCTTTGATCAGTTGCCGGATGATCTGCAAATGGCCAAGGTGAACACCATCAAAAGTACCGATGGTTATAACGGCGTTTTTGAAATGGGGCAGGTCCTCTATGTTCGTATATACTTTCATAATATTTGCCGTGCAAAACTAATTGATAATTTATTAATGGATAATTGATAATTCAAATATAGTTTTGCAGCACAAGTTTTATTATGAGCCTTTACAACAAAAGAGGTGTTTCTGCCCAAAAAGAAGAAGTACATGCTGCAACAAAGCACCTTGACCAGGGATTGTTCCCCAATGCTTTTTGTAAGATCTATCCGGATCACCTTGGCAATGATGAAAATTATGTAAATGTGATGCATGCCGATGGTGCAGGGACCAAAAGTATCCTGGCTTATTTATACTGGAAAGAAACCGGCGATATCTCGGTATGGAAAGGAATTGCACAGGATGCTATTGTAATGAACTTAGATGACCTTTTATGCGTGGGTATCAGTGATAATATCGTTTTCAATTCTACGATCGACCGGAATAAGCATTTGATCCCTGGTGAAGTGCTGGAACAGATCATAAACGGATCGCAAGACCTGTTTGATGAATTGAAAGGCTTTGGAGTGAATATTCATTATCTCGGCGGGGAAACGGCGGATGTAGGCGATGTGGTCCGCACCATTGCAGTGAACGGCACCATGGCCTGCCGCTGGCCAAAGAATAAGATCATCAGCAATGACAAGATAAAACCGGGTGATGTGATCGTGGGGCTTGCCGGTTACGGCCAGGCCAGCTATGAGAACGAATACAACAGCGGAATTGGAAGCAACGGCCTTACTTCTGCCCGTCATGATGTGCTGAGTAAATTTTATGCGGATAACTTTAAAGAAAGTTATGATAATTCCCTGGCTGATGATGTGGTATATATCGGCAAGCACCGGATGAGTGATCATTTCCGCACGGCAGCCAATAAAGGGCAGAAACCGGTTAGTTTTGGCGAATTGCTGCTTTCACCTACACGAACTTATGCGCCGGTATTAAAAAAATTACTGGAAGGGCATTTTGATAAAATTCATGGCCTGATCCATTGCAGCGGTGGCGGCCAAACCAAGTGTATGAAATACCTGCCCGGTGATTTCAGGATCATTAAGGACAATTTGTTTGAACCACCGGAAGTATTCAATATCATCAAAGAGAATAGCGGCAGCAGCAACAAAGAAATGTACGAGGTATTTAATATGGGCTGCAGGCTCGAAATATATTGTGATGCTGCTGATGCTGCAACAATGATCTCTGCAGCAAAGCAATTCAACATCGATGCACAGGTCATCGGAAGGGTAGAGGCAGGAGGAAAAAAGGAATTGATCATTACATTAAAAGACGAAGAGATTATATATTAATGAGAAATTAATCGGCTGAAACTACAAATGTGATCGGCTGTTTTTTATATGCTTTAACAACATCTCCATTTTGTTTTGCAGGTATCCATCTTGGCCCGTTCTTTATAAGTTCAACGCATTGGATGGCTGTTTTACTGGTAGCACGGTCACCTGTTTTTACATCACTGACATAACCATCTTTGTCAACAATGAATTCAACTAAAATTGTATAAGTTCCGGGTTTCCATCCTTCATCAATGGGCATACCCGCATTGATGTTTTTCCTGAGATATTCCTGCCATGCGGTTTTGCCGCCTGGGAAATCGGGTTCTATTTCTACTTTGGTAAATATTTTATCGTGGTAAATGCTATTAGGATCGCTTTCATCATAGAATGAAAAACCCCTTCCATTTATTTCCATCACTGCGCCCGACCCTTTTTTCTGTATTTTAACGTTATCAAAAGTTACATTGGTTCCTGCAACCACTCTGGAAAGATATTTTTGCAATGGCTCTAATGATCCGCCCTTCAATTGCGCCATTACTACGCCGGGAAAACCTTTACCGGAAAAATACACAGTGGCATATCCAAGTTCAAATTCTGGAGATGTTAATTGTACTTCTTTGATCTTTTTTAATTGGCTGATATGTATCCTGGGGCCGCTGATCCCTGAAAGCGTATAAGTTGGATCGGGAACCGTACCTGGCCTTGTAGACGCAATGATCGCCCCATTTTTTCCAACCATCCCATATTTTTTAATGGCTTCCTCTTTTTCCAATACTTCCAATTTTTCAATTGACCTGTATCCATTTTCAGACATTACTTGGTCCCAGGTTTTGTGATCATAAATTTTCCCATCAAGCACTATTAAACTATTTTGAGGCATAACAGCCTTCGTTGTATTGATGATGATAACACCGTTTTTTGCTTTATCCCCATATGTCGGCATTGCAGTTTTAGGTGTGAGTAAACGTAGGTCTGAAATGTTGTCATTAGAAACATTAAACCCTTTTATACCTGCAACTTCTTTTCCGTTCAGGATAAAAAGCGGGCGGGTCTCTGCGGCAAAAGAATTTTCCTCCCATATCCATGATTTATCATTTAAAGATGAACCAGGATTCTTAAAACTGGTAAAATAAAAATCATGCTCTATGGCCCCCTGGGTTGGCTTTTCATTAGTAACCGTTTTCTTTGTTGCAAGTTTTATTGCACCATACCTGCCTTTATCTGCATAGATCTTAATTGCTTTAGAAGGGCTGTAAATCACAATATCATCATAAAGCAAAATATTTTTCTCAATATGATCATAGCCCAAATTTCCTATCTCCTTTGAATCAATAATGATCAATGATCTTGTTTTAAATTCGTTGCTTTTCAGGTAAAGAGAGTCTGTATTTTTTACATCAGTTGAAAAGCTGATTGATGATGATGCTACGGCAGGGATGGTAGCATTGTTGTTTAAGAGACTGGTATTTGAATAGCTTTCGATCGCTTTTAATATATCCCTTGCAAATGTTTCAACTGCTTTATCTGTTCTTAGATATGCAAGATCTGTGGGATTATTAATACAGCCGGCTTCAATCAATATAGAAGGAAATGTATTCGCCTGCAACACCTGTATGCCACCTCTTTGTTGCGGATTTGCCATAACTGCTAACCCATAATTTTGTAGAAAGTTTGCAATAACTGCCGAGGCCAGCAATTTACTTGCTTCGCTATTTTCATATTTGTCTTTGGCAACATATACACTCATTCCTGTTCTCATATTTTTTGAAGATTCAGGCGCACCATCGATATGAATTGAAATGAACAGATCAGCTCCTTTTTCCTTTGCCAAAGCGGCTTTTTGTTGTGGTGTTTGAAAAATGTCAGCTTCCCTTGTGAGGATGATCTTAATATTATCTGATTTGTTTAATTCTTTGATCCGCTTTGCAAATGCAAGCGTAATATCTTTTTCATAGATATTATCCGCTGATCCTGCTCCTTTATCTGAACCACCATGGCCTGCATCTATTACAACAGTGATCATTTTTCCTTTTATACCCGGGTTTCCGTCAATATAAGTTTTTGCTTTCAAAGTAAATGCTGCAAAGACTAAAATGGCTAGCGGCAATACCAGCAACCTGCTGATATAATTCATTTTTGTTTTGTTTTGTTTTGTAAGCATCAGTAATCTTCTTTTAATAGGTGAGTAGAAAAAATTATTTGCAAGTGGAAAACGGTATTGAGGATATGTTGCCTGCAATATCATAGCTGCAAAATCTGCCGTGTCGCCATCTTCTACAGCTTTTTTATCGGCAATGAATTCATGGATCATATTTAGTTCTTTGCGAATAAGCCAAAAGACCGGATTGCACCAGAAGAAGATCAATATCATGTTGATGAAAAGTTTATCATAGCTGTGCTTCTCCTGCACATGCGCCACTTCGTGTTTAAAGACCTGCCTGCCTGATTTGCTGTCAATATCAATGGCGTCGTTCCAGAAAATAAAACCGAAGAAAGAAAAAGGAGTGCCTTCAGCAGCTGTTTTTATGAAATGAATATGTTCTACAATTGTTACTGGTCCTTTCCTTACCAGTCTCCTGATCTTAAAAAGTACCTGTACCGTTAAAAAGAAAAAAACAGTGCATATGGATAAATACAATGCCGAGAACACTTGCTCCTTCGAAACAGTATTGTAATGGCTGTATAGGATCACCTCATCCATGTATTCATCACTGCTGTTCACAACCTGCAGTATTTTAATTACGTTCGTCTGTGACTCATCTGCTTTATGCCAGACATTGATCCTCATCAATGGGAGTGTGAGTGAAAGCAATACGATCACCAGCAGGTAGAACCTGTTATAACTGTGAAATACCTTATTGCGGAGAAAGAACCAGTAATATGCAAACAGGACCGCAGAACTCAGGATCACTTTTAAAAGATAGAATGCAAATGAGAGCATGGCGAATTCGTTTAGTTTTTTAAATATTTTTTTGATTCCGGATGCTGGATCCTTGAGCAGCACAAAATATCCTGCATCCAGCATCTGGCATTATTTCTTCTTCAACTGCTTCAATAACAACTCGAGTTCTTCCACGCTTAAATTATTTTCCTTTACCATAAAAGAAACGGCATTGCTGAAGCTGCCTTCGAAATAACCTTTTACAAAATTTTTCATGGTCGAACGGCTATATACATCTTTACTTACAAGGGGGTAGTATCGGTGCGTTCGACCAAACAGTTCGATGCCTATAAATTCTTTTTCTACCAAAATTTTTATAATGGTAGCAACCGTATTGTTATGAGGTTTGGGGTTAGGGAGGGCATCAATGATCTCCCGTAAAAATGCTTTTTCTAATTTCCAGATCACCTGCATGATCTGTTCTTCTGCTTTGGTTAATGGCTTGATCATTTTTTGTGCTTTGTCATGTAAAACTAAAAACTTAGTTTTAAAACTAATAAATTAGTTATCCACATTTTAACAGGTACTATGGAAAAAACTTTTTCCTGCTCATGTTCAAACAATTAAATTTGCCCATAACAGGTACGCCAGGCTTTATCCGGCTTTACCGAATAAACGAGTAAACAAATAAACAAAAATGCCCCAATCCATCATAGAGCTCAAGAACGTGAACATATACCAGGGAGAAAGCCTGATATTAAGTGATGTGAATATCACAGTCGAGAAAGGTGAATTTGTTTACCTCGTTGGCAAAACAGGCACCGGTAAAAGCAGTTTGTTAAAAACAATGTACGGCGATCTCGAACTAAGAGAAGGGCAGGGTACAGTTGCCGGCCACGACCTGCGTGAACTTACCTGGAAAACAGTTCCATTCCTCCGCCGCAACCTGGGCGTGGTATTCCAGGATTTTCAATTGCTTACTGACAGGAATGTAAATGAAAACCTCAGGTTCGTTTTAAAAGCAACCGGCTGGAAAGATGAAACACTGATGAGCGAAAAAATAGCTGATGTATTGGATAAAGTTGGATTGAAGACCAAGGGATTTAAAATGCCGTTTGAATTGAGTGGCGGCGAACAGCAAAGACTGGATGTGGCCCGGGCAATGTTAAACTCGCCCAAACTAATATTGGCAGATGAGCCTACCGGGAACCTGGATCCTGAAACAAGTGATGAGATCATGCAACTGCTCTTTCATATCTGCAAAGATTACAACACCACGATCGTTATGGCAACACATGATTATTTGGTGATCAATAAATTCCCTGCAAGGACCATTAAAACAGAAAGGGGCAAAGTGTGGGATAATGCCAGTATTTCTATGCTGTGATAAGTTGACAACTTTAGTGAACAACAGGAATTTATTTGCTTAACAAAAAAACTGATGTAATATCAGCATCTTATTACAAACCAAAGTTGTCAACTTTAGTATATCCATGTAATAAGTTGCTTTGCATTTTTTTCATTGTCGTACATGGCCTGTAACATTTGTTGCCGTTTATCTAATGCTTCTGCAGTAAAATTTTCCTGGAATAATTTTTTGATCATCATTTTAAAATCATCTGCTGTTTCAGCAATACTGCAAAGGCCGTCTATCGCTGCTCCTTCTTTTCCTGCATTATTTACCAAACAATGCCTTCCGTTATACAATGCGTTCAACAACTTCAATTTAACCCCTGTTTTATTAAAAGAAGGTAAGATGTTGACTTGCGCCTTTTTGATGAGATCCTGCATTTCAACATCAGATGGATTTACAGCCATGCAAGTGTGTGCGTGACTGTGAGCAAGTGTCTGCAATGGCAAAGAAGGATTCTTTCCCGCTATCACAAAAGGAATTTCTAGTGTATTAAAAACATTGTTCAGCAACCAATCGGCCGCTTTTTCATTTTCATTCACAGACAAATTACCATGGTACAGGCAAAAACAGCCCTTACCCGGCTGCGTACTTATTTCATTCCATGGTAAGAACACCGGCAGGAACGCAATCTTTTCGGCGTGGAATTCTTTTTTATACAACTTCGTATCATCTGTGCTTACGGGCCAGAAAACTGCTTTATTAGCAATAGACCTTTCATATTTTTTCAGCAGGAAGCCTTCATAACTGTAATATATTTTTTTAAAGATATTGATCTCATGTTTTGCAAGCTGCCGGTAATATTTGTATTCTACATTGTGAAGCCTTACAAAAACTTTCCGGCCATCCAATGCCCCTTTTTTCAACAAGTAAGTACAATGAATTCCTTCCAGCAATACAGGGTGGTCATCCTGCTGCAGTTTTGCCAGCAATCCTTTGTCGGACCTTGATTGAACGATATAAGGAATGCGGAAGGAAAAATTCTTTTTACGTGGATAGTAGTCGACAGAATCGCAATATTTCAGCAGTTCGGTTTGTTTAACCCTTGCAGCACTGTAATAACAATGCAGGTGTATTTTTATACCAAGTGCATGAAGTGACCTTATCTTGTAAAACAGGTCCACCACACCACCGTAATCAGCCGGCCAGGGTATATCATGTGTTACAATATGTAAATGTTTATCCAAAAATGTTTTTATAAAAGGAAAGTAATTTTATTTCTTCATTTTGCCAGTTCAAAACTTTTGCTGCGACCAGGCAATTCTGATGTAATTCCTGGTAGAGGCTTTCATTCTTTAACAAAAGGTTAATGGCTTTTTCAATGTTCCTGGTACTCATATCGTCTAACAATAAAGCCACTGTGAATTTATCATTGATCATTTTATACTCAGGGTAGTTCATGGTTACCTGTGGTATCCCGTGATGAATAAGATCGAAGAATTTATTGGCCAGTGAATAGTATTGGTTGAGTCCTGTATTTTCCACTAAATTGATCCCGATATAAGCCTGCCTTGTAAAGCCCTCCAATTCTCCCGGTAAAACCTTCCCTTTCATAAACACTTTATCATGCAGATTGTTTGTTTTTATAAGGTTGATGGCCTGTTCCATAAAATTACCATCTCCGTAAATATGCAACACAGCCTCTATATTTTGCATGGCAGGAATGAGGAATTCAAATCCCCTGGCTTCATTTACCGCACCCTGGTATAGAATTATTTTTTCATTTGTTGCAGGGTTATGAATGGTTTCCTTTAACCAGGGAATATTCCTGATCACTTCATAATTTACCCCATACATCTTTCTAAATTCAGTGCTGATCCGGTTACCAACAGTGTAACCATTCGGGAACTTTGGCAAATATCTTTTTTCGATACCATGCCATATCCTGTAGATCAGCGGCCGGGTTATGATCTCTTTTTGCTGTGAAAAATACTCATGGGCATCATAGATCCTTTTGATTTTTTTCAGTTTAGAAATATAATAGCAGGGAAGTATAGTATCCAGGTCAATGGCGCAGACCGCATCCATTTTTTTGAAGATCAGGAAAAAGAACAGGCGGATATTGTATTCGGCATAGAACAATTTTCCTTTTTCAAACCAGCAGTTAAGCCTTTCCTGCCTGTATGGGTAATTGGAAAGGGAGACCGAATTACCTTTGCGCCTTCCAACAAGGGTAACTTCATAGCCGGCGTTGGCCAGGGATGTACATATTCGTATCATTCGCTGGTCATATGAAAGGTCTGTAGTAACAGTAAAAAAGATCGCTGGCAATGACTTTTTTTAAGGCAAATAAAGGGTTTTTTATGGTATGACAGGTTTTGTATATTTTTTTTAAGGATTTTATCAGATTCTTTAAATGCATTACAATGGCTTTTAGTATAAAAAATACCTTAAACTGACTATATTTCATTTTTTTATATTACTTTTGCAGCCATTATAAAAGAAAATAAAACACAGGTTTTAAAAAAACAAAGAGATGCCGTATTTAACAATCGAGAAAAA
>JBDTWL010000052.1:0-20990 GCA_040006715.1 Ferruginibacter sp.
TCGGCTCCCACAATTGGATCTTATTTCCTTCAATGTCTAAAATATGAACAAATTTCCCATAATCAGTATCCTCGATCTTGTCTACGATGGTTACATTTTCCTTTCTTAATTCTTCAACCAATGCTTCTAAATTATCAACTCTGTAGTTTATCATAAAGTCCTTTGCCGATGGCTCATAAAGTTTTGCTGATTCGGTATTCACATTCCATTGTGTAAGCCCTTTTTTTGAAGGATCTTCAGTTTCAAGCCATTCAAAACTTGCTCCGTATGGACCTGCATCCAAACCAAGATGTGTGTTATACCATTCCTTTATTTTGTTCGGGTCTTTACATTTAAAGAAAATGCCGCCTATCCCTGTTACTTTTTTCATTTTTATAAATTTATATTTGAATGAAATTATTGTATTAAAAGCGAAACCTGGTAGAAATGAGTTGCATATAGATTAATTCTTCCAATTGTTGCCTGGTTGTCATACTGCCTGTTTGATTCATATCCTCTCAGGAGGTTCGCACATGTCAATGTTGTTATTTAATTTCTTGCAACTTTTCTTTTTAAAATAAAAGAGCTGATAAGCGCTACGATCAACCCGACCGGCAGGATCTCTGCATAGGTCATCAATATCACAAACAAGGGATTCTTATACCATTCTTTCATCTTAGTCATTTCAGCAGTTTTCTTTGCCATCTCATCTGCACTGATACCACTGGCTTTTGCTTTTGTAAGCATAACGGCAGTATATTTATCCATAAAATCCGGCATAAAACAATAGTAATTGATCAGCCAGCCTATTACATAGATCGTAGAAGCGATCAGGGAGATAAAAAGGCCGATCTTAAATGCTTTCCCGAAATTGATCGTGCCCCCATTGTGCTTGTCACGATAAGATCTAATGCCTACAAAGATCATTGAGAAGGAAATGATCATGGCCGAATAACCATAGATCATACCACCTTCAAAATCTCCCCTGGCACAAAAATAAGAAGTGGAAAAGGCCATCATACCGGTAACGATCAGTCCTGCGATGATACCGTAAACAAGTACTAATTTTTTCATTTGATTAAGTTTTGGTTCATGAATGTAAAAGTCAAATGAAATTTTATTTTCATCCTCATACTTTCGGCTATTTTTCTGCTTCCCGGTTATTTTCATACCAAAGTATGAGCTATTAAGGGATGAGACTTAACCTTTTTGCCTTTTCAACTGCCTGTGTCCGTCTTTTCACATCTAACTTTTCAAAAAGATTTTGAACGTGTGTTTTGACAGTGCTTACTGAAATAAAAAGTTTTGCAGCAATTTCCTGGTTACTGTGTCCTTCTGCCAATAAACTCAATATTTCCATTTCCCGTTTACTTAGTTCAAGCCGGGAGACAAGTGATGTATCCAGGACAAAATTTTCATTCCTGTTCACGTACACTTCTTTTTCTACCACTACGGTTTCAATTGTTGGTTTTGAAAGTTTTAAGGCAAGCCATATACCCAATGCAGTAAAGATGACCGCAATAAACCCGACGTAGATCTCAAATGAATGGTCAAATATAATAAATCGAAGTTCCAGCCATTTGAGCAGGAAGAGCAGGAAAGCCAAACTGATACTATATATGATAGTCGCTTTATGCTTTAGCCATACGTTTTTGATCCCTGTCATAATATAATGTCCATGTTTTGCAGTTTCCCGATAGCTACCGGGATTCAATTTACCCATGTTGCATCAGTAAGGCAACGGCGAAATATCCGTGTTCATCAGTTGTATACTCGTCATCCGCGTTCCTGTTCTGCGCAGTTTTTGCGAAGCAAACTAGGTGGTTATATCATTTATCCGAAAACCATTCATTGTGCTGCTCCTGCACACGAATAAAAGTTGTGCGCTTTGAAAATTCTTTTAATTGCAATGCGCCAACATAGGTACAGGCAGAGCGCAGGCCACCAAGAATATCCAGTATGGTCTCATTTACCGGTCCCCTAAAAGGCATTTCAATGGTCTTCCCTTCCGATGCCCTGTATTCTGCAATGCCCCCGGAATATTTATTCATCGCGGTCTCTGAACTCATGCCATAGAACAGCTTATACTTTTTACCGTTACCGGCTTCCACCAGTTCTCCCCCGCTTTCTGTATGGCCGGCCAGCATGCCGCCAAGCATGACAAAGTCGGCACCGCCACCAAATGCCTTGGCAATATCTCCGGGTACTTTACAACCGCCATCGGAAATGATCTGCCCACCAAGGCCATGGGCTGCATCAGCACATTCAATGATGGCAGATAACTGCGGGTATCCCACACCGGTCTTAACCCGCGTGGTGCAGACAGAACCCGGCCCAATACCTACTTTAATGATATCTGCACCGGCGAGTAATAATTCTTCCACCATCTCACCGGTAACTACATTACCCGCAATGATTATTTTATCTGGATATTTTTCCCTCGCTTTTTTTACGAAATCCACAAAATGTTCTGAATAGCCATTGGCAACATCAATACAAATAAAGCGCAATGACGGGCAGGCCTGGATGATTTTGTGCAGTTTTTCAGCATCAGCCTTGGTTGTCCCCGTGCTTAAACATATGTATTCATTTATTTCAGCAGGAGCTGATAGCATAAAATCCTTCCATTGCTCAATACTATAATGTTTGTGAATGGCAGTGATCAGCTGCTGTTGAGACAGTACATTGGCCATTTCGAAGGTTCCCACTGTATCCATATTTGCAGCTATGATCGGTATTCCCCCCCATCCTTTACTTCCATGCCTGAAATGTAATTTCCTTATAAGGGAAACTTCAGCACGTGATTTCAGGGTTGAACGTTTTGGGCGGATCATTACATCCTTAAAGCCCAGTTTAATATCAGACTCAATACGCATATGATGAAATTTTTAAAACGGAAAGTTAAGTAAAACATGATTGCAGCATACCGGGAAATTACAACAGGTCCTTACCGGCTGAATTGCCCGAGGCTGCTGATGCATACCCATGTCCAATTGCCTGATTTTTTATACAGTATGTGGCTCCTATTATCTTGCTATACCGGGATTGGCCTTAAAATAATAGTTTTTTGTGGGGTTAATCTTCTACATTTCAGGGATATATGCTATCCTTTCAGACAGGGGATCTTGAATATTATTTTTTAAAGGACGCTTAATGCCGGTGTTGACTATTTCCACAAAACCCTTAGCGACAAAGACGGAATTGCATATACAAATAATGATTTGGTTTCAGAATGGCCGGTCTCCCGTATGCCACCATAAAAAGGCATACTTTCTGCAGTATAGGCAGGGTTCCCGTATTTTCATCCTTTAAGTTAACCAAATGATCAGTTTATGAAAGTATTTAATACCAATGTTCTTAGTATATTAAAAACAGTCGTTTCTTTCTTACTCGTTTCTTCTTTTATTATTTTAGTTCTCATTTATCCAGCGAAAGCACAAAATTTGCCACCCGGATTTAGCCAGGTACAGGTAGCAGGCGGGATTACCAATCCTACAACCATGGCAATTGCTCCTGATGGGAGAATTTTTGTAGCACAGCAGGAGGGGCAATTGAGGGTTATTGAAAACGGAACTTTACTTGCACAACCTTTTGTATCTCTTACTGTGAATTCTTCAGGAGAACGTGGATTACTGGGTATTGCTTTTGATCCCCAGTTTGCAACTAACAATTATATTTATCTTTATTACACGCTATCCTCGGCGGCAAACAACCGCATCAGCCGCTTTACTGCCAATGGCAATGTAGTGGTTCCGGGCAGTGAGATACCAATACTAGATCTCGACCCGCTGAGCAGTGCAACAAATCACAACGGTGGCTCCATGCAATTTGGCCCGGATGGTAAATTATATGTAGCAATTGGTGAGAATGCCAATTCAGCCAATTCGCCGAACCTGGACACTTATCTCGGAAAAATATTGCGTATAAATGCTGATGGGTCCGTACCAGCGGGAAACCCATTTACATCAGGGAGCAATCAGAAATTAAGGGTATGGAGTTATGGGTTAAGGAACCCTTTCACAATTACATTTGAACCAGGAACAGGAAGATTATTTGTAAATGATGTTGGTGAGGTAAGCTTTGAAGAGATAAATGATGCAACCACGGGTGGACACAATTTTGGTTGGCCCGGGGCTGAAGGTAACAGTTCAAATCCCGCATATACAAACCCTGTTTATTATTATGGGCACGGCGGTGGCTCATCACTCGGCTGTGCCATTACCGGCGGAACTTTTTTTGATCCTGTTGCCAGCAATTATCCTGCTACATACATAGGGAAATATTTTTACATTGATTATTGCGGCAACTGGATAAATATGCTTACGCTTAGCGGTAGTACAGGAACTTCTACAAACTTTGGAAACAATATGGCAGGTGCCCCGGTATGTATTGTTACCGGACCTGATGGGAACTTATATTTTCTTTCCCGCGATAACAGTTCGCTTTATAAGATCACTTATACCGGGTCTACTGCACCAATGATCAGCAACCAGCCGCAGAGCCAGACCGTGGCCCAGGGAAACCCTGTTACATTTAACGTAAGCGTTACCGGTAGTGCACCGCTTTCTTATCAATGGAAAAAAAATACAAATGATATTTCAGGAGCCAACAGCAGTTCTTATATTATTGCAGCTGTAAACAGCAGCGATGCCGGGAACTACAGTGTTTTTGTAAGCAATGCAACGGGTAATGTAACAAGTAATGATGCTGTATTGACAGTAACCATGCCTAACCAGGCACCTGCTGCCACTATACTTACACCGGTAGCAGGAACAACATATGCTGGCGGTACAACGGTCAATTACAGTGGCAGTGCTACAGACCCTGAAAGTGGCATTCTCTCGGCCAATGCATTTACATGGTACGTGGTTTTTCACCATAATTCGCATGTTCATCCCGGCCCCACTGCTGCTTCTGCCGTTACAAGTGGTTCTTTTGATATACCCAATATCGGAGAAACCTCTTCCAATGTTTTTTACAGGTTATACCTGGTAGTTACAGATCCCCAGGGTGCAACAGATACTACGTACACAGATATTTTACCACGAACATCTAACATTACGTTGAATAGCAGCCCCCCGGGATTCATGATCACGCTGGATGGCCAGCCTTTTACTACACCTTACAGCTTTACCGGCGTTGAAGGCATTTTAAGATCGATCGATGCACCGAGCCCGCAAACTATGAATGGAACAGATTATATTTTTAATAATTGGTCGCAGGGTGGTTCTCAAACACAAAGTTTTGCAACCCCGGTAAGTGACGCTACATACACAGCCAATTTTACTGTACTTTTGCCTGTTGAGCTTTTATCTTTTACCGCAACAGCCAGGGACAATGCTAAAGTATACCTGGAATGGGTTACAGTAAGCGAACACAATAACAAGGGCTTCCAGGTAGAAAGGTCTCCGGATATGGGGAATAACAATTATGACTGGAAAAAGATCGGTTTTATAAATGGGAACTTAAATTCAACAACAACAAAACAGTATTCATTTAATGACGAACCGCTCGGTGGTAAAAGATTTATTTATCGTTTAAAACAAATAGACCTTGATGAAAACTTTAAATACAGTGATAGCAGGCATGTTGTACTGAAAGGGCTTGATTACGGATTATATCCCTGTTATCCGAACCCGGTGATTGATATGGCAAATATCCAATACAGTTTACCATATGATAATTTTGTTGACATAACTTTATACGACTATACAGGTAAATTGGTGAAGAAACTGCTAAATGAAAATAAGGAAGCTGGAATATACCTGTTGAATTTTTCAACTGTAAATTTACCGACAGGCTTATACTTCTATAAAATGAAGGCAGGTAACTTTTCTGAAACAAAAAGATTTACTATAATAAGGTGATAAAAGAAGGCTGCCGTGAATTCATTCCTGGCAGCCTATAATATTACCTGTTCACAAAAGCTTCCATCAACCGCATAACTTCTGCTCCTTCTTCTCCGCTGCATGGATTGGGACCTTCTCCTAAAAAGTATTGGACCGTTCTTTCGATCATTGGTTGCTGCACATGTTGCAATAGTTCAAATGTAAAATTGGTATTACTGGCTTTTGTTGCCAAATGAATGATCGCTTTATTAAAAACGCTGAAACTAATTTTACCTTCCGAGCCGGTTATTTCGCAATGATCTGCATATGCAAATGCATTAAAACACCAGCTACCGCTGAATGCTATCCCGTTCTTAAATAATATATTCCCGGCAACCATATCATCCGCCTGGTAACTTCGGGCCTGGTTGTTGGCAATTCCATTTACTTTTTCTACCGGTCCGAAAAAATAAAGCATCAGGTCAATCTGGTGAGGGGCAAGATCATGAAAGATACCGCCACCCGAAATTGCGGGATCGACCCGCCAGGCATTTTGTTCAATCGCAAGGTCTTCTTTACTAAAAGGGCTCCTGCAAAATTCAAGTTTTACAAAGCGTATATCGCCAATTGCCTTTTCATCCAGTAACTGTTTTACTTTTTTAAAAAAAGGTTGCTCCCGGCGGTAATGAGCAACAACCATTTTGATATGCTTCGCCGCCGACATGGTCGCCATATTTTTAGCAGCAGTATAATTGAGCGCCATTGGTTTTTCTACATATACGGATTTACCTGCATTCATTGCAGCAATACTATATGCTTCATGTGAAGAAGGCGGGGTGGAAATATAAATTGCATTGACCACGGGATCGTTTATAAGTTGGTTTGCGTCTGCATACCATCGTGGTACACCGTGCCTGCGGGCATAGTCGGCTGCCTTTGCTCCATCCCTCCGCATTACAGCAACCAATGATGAATTTGGAACTTTATTAAATGCAGGACCGCTTTTTTTTTCAGTAACATCCCCGCAACCGATAATACCCCAATTGATCTTTTTCATGTTCATGAATATAAGAAATAAAGTATGTAAAATAAGAATAAGGAATAAGAAAGTTAGCTTCGAACAGCCCCCTTTTATTATACCTTATTCAGGCTTTTTAAATTATATTGAATAATTAATGTAATTTCCCCCTTGTACAAAAATGCCGGCTACCTGGGCCAGGCAATCATTCAATATCTCCTGTAAGAATTATTATTAAAATAAACCAGCCCGTTTATTTAGTAAGACACATTTTTTTATTAACAGCAATCAAAACAACCGGCAAAATTTAGATCTATGAGAAAAATTTACCTACTTATTCTTACGTCCTTTGTTTTTTTAATAAGCAGTGCACAAACAAATGAATCGGATAAAAATGCTGCGATCGCTTTGGTCAGTGCGCATAGAACTGCACTCGGCTTATCGGCAGGCGACCTGGATAACCTGGCCATTTCAAGTTCATATATTGATAAGACCGCCAGCGGCACCCGGCTTGTATACCTGCAACAAACTTATAAAGGGATCCCGGTATATAATCAAATACAGGTCCTGGCATTTAAGGATAGCAAACTGTTATCCAATTCAGGCCGTATAGAAAACAACGCAAAAGCTCCTCAGGATGCTGGCATGTCGCCTTCCCTTGCCGCTGAATCTGCGATCGCTGCTGCCTTAGCCGACAGGGGACTGGTTTCCAGCCAACCTGCAATATTGCTTAATAGCAAAGAGAATAACCAACGGCTTGAGTTCAGTAAAATGGGTATATCACGCGAAAACATTACGGTCCAGCTGATGTGGGTTCCTTCAGAAGATGGTAAGGCACTGCAGTTAGGCTGGCAGGTATTTGTTGTGCCTACCGGGTCATCGGATTACTGGCTGGTAAGGGTAGACGCTAATGATGGTAAAACGCTGGGCGTAACAAACCTTACCGTTTATTGTAATTGGGATGACCCTGCAAAAAAACTTATTACTGCCTGTGAACGTGGCAGGTATATTTTTCCAAATACCGCAACTGGCTCAAATTCCAAAAATATTTTCAACCCGGCGCAATTTAATAAACCCGCGGGTTGTATAACTAACAGCCCCGCTATTGTTGGAAGTGCAAGCTACCTGGTAATTAAATATCCTACTGAAGCCCCTTCTTTTGCAGCGGCAACTGTGCATACAGATCCCTGGTTAATGGCGGCAGGTAATGCAACTTCTTTCAAATGGCATTATGACGGAATAACAAACTATACTATAACACGCGGCAATAATGTTTGGGCGAAAGAAGACAGGGCTGCTACAAATTCCAATGCAGGTGTACCTGCAACTACTTCTACTTCTCCGGATCCTTTGACATTTAACTTTGTTCCAAACTATGCAGTGGCACCAACAGATCCTACCTTCCAGCAATTTGCCATTACCAATTTATTTTATTGGAATAACCTGATGCATGATATCAGTTACCTATATGGCTTTGATGAAGCAGCTGCCAATTTCCAGGCGAATAACCAGGGACGTGGTGGTTCGGGAAACGATTTTGTTTATGCAGATGCACAGGATGGCTCAGGGAGCAACAATGCCAATTTTGCGACATCTGCCGATGGAATAAACGGAAGGATGCAAATGTACCTGTTTACCTCCCCTACCCCTGACCGTGATGGAGATATTGACAATGGAGTTGTTTGTCACGAATATGGCCATGGTATTTCTCACCGCCTTACCGGGGGGCCTGCAGGAGGCGCAGGTTGCATGAGCAATTCTGAGCGTGGCGATGAAGGTTGGAGTGACTACTATGCTTTGATGATGACAACCGATTGGTCCACCGCCCTTGTAACTGATGGATTCAACAAGGCGAGGCCCATGGGTACATATGTATTGAACCAGGCAACTACAGGTGCGGGTATCCGTGCACATCCATATTGCACGAATATGGTAATTGACCCATGGACATACTCCGGTGTACAAAGCTCCGGCGGCGAGGTTCATGATATTGGTGAGATCTGGTGCTCTGCCATATGGGATATGACCTGGAACATTATACAGGTTGCCGGGATCAACCCCAACCTCTTTAATCCTGCAGGCGCCGGGGGCAATTCTATTGCCTTAAAACTGGTGATCATGGGAGAAAAATTGCAGAAATGCAGTCCCGGCTTCCTGGATTCACGAGATGCTATTTTACAGGCAGACCAGGTATTATATAACGGCACATACCATTGCGCTATCGTTAATGCATTCGCAAGAAGAGGTATGGGCTTTGACGCAAAACAAGGTTCGTCTAACAATACCAGTGACCAGGTACAGGGATTCTCCACGGAAGAAAGCAGCCTTGGGCTGACAGAGAGTGTTACACAGCAACAGGAAACACATAATGTTACTTATACCAATAGTGTGACTGCTTTTTGCTCGGCCCTGGCGAACTATACACTCAGGGATACCCTCCCCTCCAATGTTACTTATGTAAGTGGTGGAAGCTATGATGCTCCCAACAGGGTGGTAAGTTTTTCAGTTAACCTGCCAATTGGAACCAGCCAGGATTATTCATTTACCGTTACCATAAATGCAGGGACTTATTTTACGCCCGCAATGCTTTTAGACGAGCAGGTTAGTGGGGCAGCAATTCCCGCTGCATGGGCTGCTACTACTGCTACCGGTACAAGTAATTGGGTAACATCTACGGCACAGAGTCATAGTGCAACAAGGTCCTTATTTGCAACAGACAATGCATTAGCCATTACAGATTTCAGGATCGCAACAACGGCTTCCATTCCGCTTGGTGCCCCAACGGCCATTCTCAGTTTCTGGCACAACTATAATACAGAAGCCGGCTGGGACGGTGGAGTTGTGGAGATAAGCACCAATGGGGGAGTTAACTGGACCGACCTGGGATCAAATATGACCACGAATGGTTACAATAGTTCTGTTGGTGGTACCAACCCCATCGCCGGGAGATCTGCGTTTAGCGGTAATAGTGGTGGATGGATCCAGACGACTGTAAACCTGCTACCATATGCAAACCAAAATGCGATGTTCCGTTTTCGTATGACTTCGGATGATAATACTGCATCAACAGGCTGGTATGTTGATGATATATCTGTGACAGCCATTGCAGAAGTAAACATGAGGACCAGCCTATTCAATTCTGTAGAAACAAGGATCTGGTTCAAGGATACTGTTACGCTGATCACACCTGTTGTTTTACCTGTTGAATTGATCTCTTTTACTGCAACAGCAAGGGATAATGGCAAAGTGAATTTAGAGTGGTCAACTTTAAGTGAACATAATAACAAAGGCTTCCAGGTTGAAAGGTCGCCCGATGTTTCTAATGGAAATTACAGGTGGGAAAAGATCGGCTTTGTTATTGGAAACCTCAATTCAACGGTTACCAGGCATTATGCTTTTGAAGATGCTCCTGTTGGCGGTAAAAGGTTTGTTTACCGTTTAAAGCAAATAGACCTGGACCAAAACTTTAAATTTAGTGAAACCCGGCTTATTGTGCTGAAAGGCCTTGATTATAGTTTATACTCCTGCTTTCCCAACCCGGTAAGTGATCTTGTGAATATAAAATACCAGCTACCGGAAAATACCCTGGTTGAACTGGCTGTATTTGATAATGCGGGTAAATTAATAAAGCAACTTGTAAATGAAAGTAAAGAAGCGGGCGTTTACCAGGTAAGTTTTGCTACCTGTAATTTACCAGCCGGATTATATTTTTATAAATTAAAAGCAGGTAGTTTTTCTGAAACAAAAAGATTTACCATAGCCAGGTAATCTATTATACATATTGTAACGCGGTATTCGGAAGGATGCCGCGTTAATTTTTGGTAACAAATTGGGGAAACAATTCCACTATAAAACTGCATAAAAGGAGGTTGTTATTGAAAGCGCCGGGTACCAGGATGCAGACTGTATATGATTATTCTAAAAAAAATATTTTTTATATGGAAAATAAGTTTGGCATATTTAGTGAATATGTATCTATGGTTTTTCATAGGATATTGGATTAAAACGGGCTGTATTTTTATACTGGCCCTTTTTTTTTACCCAAATAGCAGATCCCGCACATTATTTATGGCCGCTGAATTAATTACCTTCGCAGTCTTACTAAAAAACGAAAAATGATACTGGATGCATTATTGCTGAAGCGATCTGGAAACAACTGTGAATTATGTGGCTCAGATCAGCCGCTTAAACTGTATGAAGTACCACCGCAATCTAACAGCAATGAAGATAACTGCATTATGATCTGCGACAAATGCCTGGCACAGGTAGAAAAAAAAGAAGAACTGGACAGCAGTCACTGGAGTTGTTTATCCGGCAGCATGTGGAGTGAAGTTCCCGGCGTGCAGGTTGTCTCCTGGCGAATGCTGAACCGCTTTAGAAATGAAAGCTGGGCAACGGAATACCTGGACATGATGTACCTGGATGAAGAAAGGCTTGCCTGGGCCAAAGCAACCGGTGACCATGAAAATGATGCTTCAGTAGATCTTCATAAAGATGCTAATGGCAACCTGCTTCAGACAGGTGATACGGTGGTCTTAATAAAATCATTGGATGTAAAAGGTTCTTCGCTGAATGCAAAATTGGGTACGCTCGTAAAACATATCCGCCTCGTGGAAGAAAATACTGAGCAGATCGAAGGCAAGATCGAGGGACAGGTAATTGTTATACTTACAAAATATGTAAGGAAACATGCATAATTAATAAGGAATGTAACATAAGAAATAAGGAATAAGAAAGTAGTTAATGAGGCGCTGCCTTTTACTTTCTTATTCCTTATTATTCATTTCTTATTTTAATTTCCTTCAGTATATTTTTTAAAACTATCCAGTATCGCCTGCCATCCCCCCTGTTGCATTTCTATTGGATTTGTCTCCTCTGCTTCAAAACTTTCAACAACTTTTGTTTTGTTTCCGTTAGCTGTGAAATTGATCTTTACTTTACGGCCATCACCGATTGTGTATTCGATATATTCATTGGGTTTTACGACATCATAGATCCCGCCGAAATCAAAACCCATGCTGCCGTCCTTTGATTCCATCCTTGAGGAAAAACTCCCTCCTACCTTAAGGTCATTTTCTGCACGGGGTGTGTGCCATTCATCTGATGCATTGCACCATTTGGTAATGTGCCCGGGGCCTGTCCAGTATTCCCATACTTTTTCAACCGGGGCATTAATCGTATTTTCTACCGTTAGCATTGTTTTGTTTTGCGTTTCCATTGTTTATAAAATTTATGTTTTAAATTTTGTTTTACTGTACAAACATCCAAAATATATTTTACAAATCTGCGGTGCAAAAACGACAATTAGGGGTTGAATTGCGACAATGTTAAACAGGCTTAAAATATTCATATCTCTAATAAAGGTACCCCTCTGCTATTGGATTTTTATTATCAGTATGTAGCTTATCTATTTTTATTTTTTAAATAAATTACCTTTATCAACTTGATATCGAAATGACTAACTGCTTAACTATGTAGGATGAAACGGGTTTTTTTTACAGCACTGGGAATATTTGCTTTGCTGCAATCCTATGCCCAGGCAAGAACTGATAGTGCCGGCTTTAAAAGCAGGAAATTAAAGATCGATGAGATCAACCTGGTATCAAGCTATTACAGGCAGGATGCTGATAATTCAGCAGTAACCGGCGGTATCGGTACAGAAAAGCTAAAAGATTATTCCAATACTATTGATTTGAAGCTGGTAAAATATGACAGGAAATTACGAAAACACAATATTGAATTTGAAATGGGCGTGGATTATTATACATCAGCATCCTCAGACATGATCGATCTGAAAGCAAATTCCTCCTCTTCTCATGAAGATGCCCGCTTTTATCCATCTTTAAACTGGGAGGTTGAAAATGAAAAAAAACGTTCCATTTTTGGTATTGGCTTGTCTTCCTCTACTGAAAGCGATTACCAGTCTTATGGGGTGAATGTTATGTGTTCAAAAAAGAATAATAATAAAAGCGCTGAATTTACTGTAAAATTCCAGGCGTATTTTGACAAGCTAAAACTGATCGACCCAATTGAGCTACGGCCTAATAGTAACCGGGCATTGGGTACTTATTTACATTCAGGGAGAAATAGTTTTATACTATCAGGTACTTATTCACAAATAATCAATGAACGCCTTCAAATAATGTTACTCGCCGACATAGTGGGGCAACAAGGCTATTTAAGCCTGCCTTTTCACCGGGTATATCTTATTGATTCTACGCTTAAACAGGAAAAATTGCCTGCTCACCGTTTTAAAATTCCATTGGGATTGCGGGGCAATTATTTTTTGGGCGACAAAGTCATCATTAAAATGTACTATCGTTTTTATACAGATGATTGGGGGTTAAGTTCCCATACTTTAAATATCGAAGTGCCGGTAAAGATCACAGCGTTCCTGTCTTTTACCCCCTTCTACAGGTTTTATGATCAAACAAGCATTAAATACTTTGCTCCTTACCGTGAGCATTCCGCCCGGGATCAATATTACAGCAGCAATTATGATCTCTCTGCTTTCAATAGTAATTTTTTCGGGGCAGGGATCCGTATCGTACCGTTAAAAGGCATCTTTGGAATACGGCGTTTTAATATGTTGGAATTGCGATACGGCCATTACCTGAAAAATATTGGAATGAATGCCGATATTATTTCAATGAATATAAAGTTTAAATAATTGCAGGCATGTCAGTATCCAAGAACCCCTTAATGGGGTTCTTGGATCGATCTGTCAACCAATTATTACATCTTAAAATGGAGTATAACTGAATTTCTGTCCCCCTACCGATGCTTCATACATGAGGCCAGATTTTTCCTGTGTAAACACCAATACCCCATCCCGGTATTTTGCATTTGCTGATACACCGGAAGTGAGCGCAACTGCCGAGGTTTGTGCAGCAAATTCAAATTTTCCTTCCTTGAAGCGGTCCAGCTCAGCTTTATTTTCAAAGAAGATCACTTCCCTGAATGCCTGCCCGCCTATTTGAGCACCAATAGTTATCTGTGTCATTTTCGCCGAGCCTGCCATTTTTCCTTTTTCATATACTATACCGCTGCCTGCTGCGCCCCCTACTCCAACCGCACCTTTTCCTACATTTGGGAAGATCACGTAACCATAGGAATTATTAAACAGGCTTTGGCTTAACTCATCAGTTTTTATAAATGCGGTTTTTGCATTTTTACTATCATCGATGAGCCTTTCATCTTTTGAATCCTGTGCTTTTACAATACCGGTTGAAATACATATTGTGAACAGCACCATGAATATTGCCTTCCGGAACAGAATTATCTTTTTCATATACTTTGCTTTAATGGTTATAATGATATTGTTAATACTGTCCTGGATACAAAAAATTTGCCAGTATGACGAACCACAAATAAAAAGATTGTGAAAAAAGAGGTACCCGTTTAAAAGGGGATATGTTTCCAATCTTCAGTCACAATAATATTACCGTGCCTGTTAAAAAAATTATCTTTGCAATAACGTTAATTTTGAATAATATTTTAATCAATGATCATGGAACATAGAAAACGCCTGGAAGAATTAAATAAAGAAACGATCGAGAAACTGGAAGAATATATGAGGTCAAAACCAGTGACTGAGGCTGAAGCGCAGGAAAAGATCAAAACAGCAAAAGATAAATGGCAGGCTGCATGGAATGAATTCTTAGAAAGCCTGTTGGTGCTTGAAAGGCTGGAGATCTGACCAGTTATCCCGATGGAAGCGTTTATGATTACTGCACCAGCCTATTGACTGGTGCAGTAAAGTAAAATTTTTTGTTATCCTATTTCTTTTTTAGAAACATTCCCAGCCACAACCCACATACGCCCCAGCTTACCATTGCATCGGTGAAATGCGCCATGATATCAAACCATTTATACCAGATATTCCCTATATAAGCGGTATTGAAAAAAGCAATTAATCCGGTAAATAAACTGGCTGTAAAGATGGTGCCGAAGCTTACCATATTCATTTTACCGAGGATCCAGCAGAAAAGCCATACCATAATGATATCCACGAGCAGCCCCCTGGCCATGTTCATCGCCATTGATGCCGGAGTTGATACCATTGATCTATGGTATTGAATAGTTGCCCAGGGTTTTCCATTGCTTTCTTTCATCATTTTTTCATGGTCTTCACCGGTAGCAGTTTCAGGTAACCCTGGAAGAAAATACCCACCTTCATTGGGAAGGTTGGTTGCCAGTGCAGTTAAGAGCGCTGCATTGTTAGGCGTATAACCGTTTGCAGCTTTGTGTAAATTTAAAGCTGCCCAGGATAGGAATTGCCATCCAAAAATAAGTATGCCGCCAACAATGGCCGCAATGATCATTTTTTTCATAATTATAAGTTTTGGTGAGGTTAAAATAATGACTCTTTCTGACTTTTGCAAGTACCCCGTCCCGTAACAGGTTTTGGCGGGCTGCGGGTCTGTATTCAACTATCGTAATAATAAGTTACCGGGTTTATTTTTGCAGATAAATAGTCAGGAGATCGTGGTTCAGGAATTATGGCTTTTCAAATAGTTCTGAACTTGTTCAACAAGAATATCGCCGCTTCCCCATGGCCACTGGTGTGCGATCAGCAAAGCATCATAATTAGCTTCGTTGATTGAAAAAAAACTGAGAGCGGTTTCGTTACTCATCTTGTCATTGTACATTTTCGAATATACTTTTCCTGCATTTTCCCGGTCGCAGACAATAATATCTTTGATCTCCCAATCGGGCCGGCTGCTGTCATAAGATTTACCAACCAATTTATTCAGGTAATCGTTCCGTAGTTTGGTAGCTTCTGTTAAGGTCATAGTGATCATTTTATATTATAAATTCCGGCCCCCGTTTAGAAAGAGACCAGCTATGGCTGAAGGATCATTTGCAGCAGTAAGATAATAAAGAAATACCGGCCCCATCGGAGTATTATTTTTAGTACAATCAAAACCGGTTAATACAAAATTAATTATTTAGAAAATTCTTACAAATCTGGCATGATTAATGTTTTACTCTTATTGGTTTTTCATAGGATATTGGATTTAAAGCGGGACCAGATTTCTATCTCGGTCCCCCATTTTAAAAGTATCACTGGAAAAATATGTAAAGAATATTTTCCCCGTTTTATAACCAATTTCCTGATCAACTCAAGCAACAAAAACTTCTATTACCATAATGGATAAGCCACAGTATAAACTGTGGCTTTTTAAAATTCATGGCTTAATTATTTATTTTCCAGTGGCCCTTCCCACAGTACCTGTTCGATCATCCATTTGCCATCCTGTTTTGAAAGCAGTACATAATCTATGCCCCACCAGGCGGTTACCTTAGCTGCTGCAATATTGTTACCGATATCAAGCAAATCTACTTTTTTGGGACTGCCTTCTTTTGCAAAATGTTTTTTGGCCGACACATTTTTTGCATAGTCAACTGCTTGTTGAAAGGTCATTGTTTCATCGGGCTCATATTTACCAGATTTCTTATTTTTCCAATAACCAAATTTATATAAGGAAGGCTTTAAGCTTTTTATGATCTTGGCTGTATCCCCTTCATAAAAGCCTTCTATGTAATCAAGACAGGCACGCTCAATTTGTTGTTTTGCTTCTTGTGCAAAAGAATGGCCTGCAAAAAGGCTGAATGAAATTATAACCACGATCTTTTTCATGAAAATTAATTTGACCCTAAGTTAATCTTTAACCGTTGGTAAAGGATGCCATTCATGTAATATAAAACTAATCCGGTGCGCCAGGCAACTCTTTATTCCCGGCACACGTATTAGTAAATGTTAACCTGATCTTTTAAATTTAATTTCATATTTTATGAACAAGAAACACCCGCTTATCATTTCTGCCTTGCTTTGCATTTTATTCCTGGCTGTAAATTCCTGTAGCAAAAGCAATGACGATCCTTCTCCAAACAGTCCCGGCACAACAAACATCAGTATTTTAAGCATGTCTTATTCTCCGTCGCCTGCAACGGTTGCGAAAGGAACCGTAGTTAAGTGGACAAACACTGACGGCACAGCACACACGGTTACTGCTGATGATGGAACGAGCTTTGACAGTGGGAATATAAATGCATCCGGGACTTTTTCTTATACCGCGAATGTGACAGGTACATTTAATTACCATTGTACCATTCATGGTTTAACGATGGCCGGCGTGCTGGTCGTGAATCCATGATCGGGTTGTTCTGATTTTCTGTTCCTGTGAAACTATTTTTTAGTAAAATCTGGCAAAATGAATATCTTCAGCAAAAATCAGGTATGCAACGATTCGTTCCTATACTATTGCTGTTCTTTTGTTATTCCTGTCAGAAAGATAATACCAATGAACAGATCAATACCGGGCCACTATTAAAGACCTATGCAGAATTATCGGGCCCACCTGTTGATACATTGGTCAGGATCAGCTATACTTACGATAATCGTAACCGGGTAAGTATAAAAGTGAAACAGACCTATGTTTTTTTATTGATGCCAAGCATTTTTATTGACAGGCTTGACAGTACTTTTTTTTACTATAACGGTAACCAGGAATTGCCTTACCAGGTAAAAGACCGGTATTATGACCTTAACCTGGATTATATTACCGACCGGAACACTTATTATACTTATGATGCAAGTGGCTTCCTGATCAATGATTCAAGCTACGTGGAATTTAATTCAGAATTTGAGAAAAAAGTTTCAAAATACAGGTATTCAGGCAACTTTATCTTTACTGAAAATAACAATAATATAAGTGGAACGATCTCAAAGGATAGTATCATAACTAAGCTTGTATTATGTGGAGCTAATAGTTGCGAACAAATTGATACGGCTTTTTATTATACAAGTACCCCATCACTTGAATCTTCTTACCGGAAGATCGAATATACTTTCGACAATGATGTTAACCCATTTTATGCGGCAAAAATGCGTTTTCCCACCTGGAACAGGTCAGACCAAAATTCTAATATTAAATACTTATACGAGGAGTTTGGGTATCAAAAAAATAATATTTTAGAAATTGAATATATTGCAGGATCTCATTTTTTTGGAGGAACCCATTATACTATGTCTTACCAGTATACCAAGAACAGTGACAATACCCCTGCAACAGTGCATGCTATTTTTCATGACATAATTGTACAGCGTTATGACTTTTTTAATGGGGGTTATTCCTATTGAATATAGTAAATAACGGGGGATTAATCTATCTCTACCTGCAGTATATAATCTGTTGATGCTTTCTTAAATTCATCATCATTCATATAATGATTCAAACCCTTGGGTTCGGGAAGTGTTTCTGCGCCTTCAAAATGAAGCTCCAGTGCAGCCGTCATTTGTTTTACTGCTTCAGCAATTGTATTGCCCGTGGCAACACAACCTGCAACATCAGGCGAATAGGCTGAAAAATTTGATTTTGTATTTTCTATTATAACAAGGTATTTGGGCATTGGGTGACGTTTAGTACACAAAGGTATGCCCAATTAATAAGGAATAAAGAACTGTTTGGTTTCGAATCAACTCCCGATTTCTTATTCCATACCTTCGGTTGGTTCCAGTCAATAACAATAAACCTTTTGATCCTTTGCCAGATGCTGAACAGTTTCTCCCAAAACGCAGGCAGCAAAACAAGGAATTTCAGAATCTGTTCGTTAATTTTAGAACCTTCTGTGATCCCGGGGAATTTATCTTTAACCAGACAAAACTGTTTTTATGAAAAATTTGCTGAACATTTCATTGTACGCCGCATTATTTGTAACCCTTTTTATTTCCTGTAAAAAAGAGCAAACACCGGAAGAATTAGTTTCCTTAGGGAATATAACAGGTAAAATTGTTGCGGCCAATAATACCATCGCTATCAAAGATGCAACGGTATTCATCCTCAACGAAGGAAAAGTATATATCACTCATTCTGATGTAAACGGTTCATTCGTGTTGGAAGCACCTGCAGGCAACAGGCACCTGACCATACAAACCGGCGACGGTTCAATGTTCCGTACAGAAATGGATGTTGTGGTAACAGCAGGCCAGACAACGCAAATTGCCAGCCAGGCTGTTAACCTCACCCAGGTAGCCACACTGGCTTATGTAGCGGGAACTTTTGATAAGATCGAAAATATATTGGTTGATTCTATGGGTTATACCGCTACGCCCCTTACATGGAACATGCTGAGTTCACTTTCCAACATCGCGGCTTATGATGCCATTTTTATCAACTGCACTTCAGATGCTAATATGCCGGTAGTAAGCGGTGCTACCGACACTACATTGGCCAATTATGTTGCTAATGGCGGAAGTCTTTATGTATCTGATTGGGCTGTAAGAGCGCTTGTTGGTAAACAGGGCAGTTCATCTGACCCATGTAATATTGAAAGGGTCGGCGGCTTTATTGCCGATAGTTTGCTTTGTGTAAGGAAAACAGGAGTTACGGGTTCCTTTTTACATGCACCCATCGTATCCACTTCCCTGCAGGCTTATTTGAATAAAACAAGCATTGACGAGATCGTTTATAACCTCAACTCCTGGGAAAAGATTAATACCCTCGATCCCAATTTCTGGGAAACGCTGGTGACCGATCCAACCGGTAATCCATTACTGATACGTACAAATGATTATTCCAATCCTACAAAAGGAACTATCAACATAGGCAACGCTGCAAATAATGGCTATAGCCTTGTTTGTGTTGCTGGTACCGGTGGGCAGCATATTACTTTAAGTGTAAGGAACGGTGACGTAGCGTCATTGCTGGCTGCTGGCGCATCCAGCGGCATGTGTGATAATGTGAATGCGGCAGGAAGGATATATTATACAACTTTCCATAACGAACCCAACGGTGTTATCGGGCAGGATATGAGAAATATACTGGAGTATGTTATCCTGAATCTTTAATACTGTTTTGTTTAAAATCTTGGCGTCGTTGATCTGAAAGGTCAACGGCACTTTTAATTACTGCACTATTTTTTGATCCACTAAATAGGGAAATCAAAATCGAATACAAACTTTTAAGCTTTAGGTAAATGCTTACGTGGAAACATTTCATTCTTATCATAAAACGAGATCAGCCCCCGGGGCTGATCTCGTTTATATAAAAAAGGGGTATCAATTAAGGCCTGTTCACTTCCACTATCAGCGCCTTCATTGTTGTTTTACCTGTATTTTTTGTAGCATGTGATGTCATACCCGGGATGATCATAGTGCTACCCTTTTCCATTTTCATTGGGTGCTTGGTACCATCCTTATCTGTAAACTCCGCATCGCTTCCTTCAATTACATAAACAGCCTGTGTAGGATGGCTGTGCATACCAGAAGATTCGCCCGGTTTGTACGTAGTCATTAATACACGTATACCCATTGAATCTGCAACGGCTACTTTATATTGTGCAGGTGAAACTTTTGTAGCATCCATAGCAGCATCCATAGCCGGCCCCGCCATATTTGGACGGTTCACTTCTACCAGGATCGCTTTTAAAGTTGTGGTGCCAACATTTTTTACAGCATGGCTTTCTGCAGGCCTTCTTGAGATCATACCCGCTTTAAGGTCAATCACGCGTTTGCTTCCGTCTTTCGCTGTGAATTCTCCCTTGCCGCCATTGATCACGTACAATACGTTATCAGGATGGGAATGCATGGCAGATGAATCGCCCGGTTTGTAATTCACTTCAAGTATCCTTATCCCGCCTGTGTCGCTGAGCACTTTATAAAGTCCTGGTGCCATTTTAACAGCATCCATATCATCTGCTTTTGCAGCAGGCATTTCTGTTGGAGTGCTGGCCAAAACCGCTGTGTCGCTGGTTGTTGTACTGTCGGTCTTCTTTTCATCGCCATTGCATGACATAAAAGCGATCGAGAGGCCCAATGCAATAAAACTGCATGTTACAATTTGTTTCATGATTTATTTTTTTATGAATGATTAACGGCAGGTGTTGAACACAGGTTGCAATTGGGGAATAAATCTAAGGAAAATTTATGATTTATGGTATACCGGCCCCGCTTCTCCTTAAATCATATATCATCGACCATATATCAGTTCAGCTTTGCAAGCTTTTTTTGCTATCCTGAGTTTTTAACTCAGGATTTACTATCTATTTAACTCAGGATTTACTATCTATTTAACTCTGCATGCACTACCTATTTAACTCTGCATGCACTATCTATTTAACTCAGGATTTACTATCTATTTAACTCTGCATGCACTACCTAT
>JBDTWL010000053.1:0-19739 GCA_040006715.1 Ferruginibacter sp.
TCACAATTGGTTTGGCTTCACCCGACAGCATCCTGGAAAGAAGCTATGGTGAAGTATTAAAGCCGGAAACCATCAACTATCGTACTTACAAACCGGAAAGAGATGGTTTGTTCTGCGAAAGGATCTTTGGGCCGGTTAAGGATTATGAATGTGCCTGCGGAAAGTATAAGCGTATCCGTTATAAAGGTATCGTGTGCGATCGTTGTGGTGTGGAAGTTACAGAAAAGAAAGTTCGTCGTGAAAGAATGGGACATATCAAATTGGTTGTACCTGTCGTTCATATCTGGTATTTTAAATCATTACCAAATAAAATTGGTTACCTGTTGGGAATGAGCTCTAAGAAATTAGAGACCATCGTTTACTACGAACGTTTTGTAGTTATCCAATCAGGTATCCGCGCTGATAAGGGCCAGAATTATGCTGACCTGTTAACAGAAGAAGAATACCTTGACATACTGGATACTTTACCAAAAGACAACCAGATGTTGCCGGATGAGGACCCGGAAAAATTCATTGCCAAGATGGGTGCAGAAGCGGTTCATGCCATGCTGGAGCGCCTCGACCTTGACCAGTTGAGTTTTGACCTGAGGAATTCGGCCGCCAACGAAACATCACAACAACGTAAAGCTGATGCTTTAAAGCGTTTGAGCGTAGTAGAAAGTTTCCGTGATGCCAATACAAGAATTAATAACCGTCCTGAATGGATGGTAATGCAATATATCCCGGTTATTCCACCGGAATTACGCCCATTGGTTCCATTGGATGGTGGCCGTTTTGCGTCATCTGATCTGAATGATCTGTATCGCCGTGTTATTATCCGCAATAACCGTTTGAAAAGATTGTTGGAGATCAAGGCTCCTGAAGTGATCCTGCGAAATGAAAAAAGGATGTTACAGGAAGCGATCGATTCATTGTTTGATAATAGCCGTAAATCAAATGCTGTAAAAGCAGAAGGTGGCCGTGCATTGAAATCTTTGAGTGATGTATTGAAAGGAAAGCAGGGACGTTTCCGTCAGAACCTGTTGGGTAAACGTGTTGACTATTCCGGTCGTTCGGTTATTGTGGTAGGGCCTGAATTGAAGATGCATGAATGTGGTTTGCCGAAAGATATGGCTGCTGAATTGTTCAAGCCGTTTATTATCCGCAAGCTGATCGAAAGGGGTATCGTGAAAACGGTAAAGAGTGCACGCAAATTGGTTGATAAGAAAGAATCCATCATATGGGATATTCTGGAGAATATATTAAAAGGACACCCGGTTCTGTTGAACAGGGCCCCAACACTTCACCGTTTGTCTATCCAGGCATTCCAGCCAAAACTGATCGAAGGTAAAGCGATACAATTACACCCGTTGGTTACTACGGCTTTCAACGCCGATTTTGATGGTGACCAGATGGCTGTGCACGTACCTTTGAGCAATGCAGCAGTTTTGGAAGCACAGCTGTTAATGCTTTCATCTCATAACATCCTGAACCCGCAGAATGGTACACCGATCACCCTTCCTTCACAGGACATGGTATTGGGGTTGTATTATATAACCAAGGGAAAAAAATCAGTTGGTAACGAGATCGTAAAAGGAGAAGGCAAAGCATTTTACTCTGCGGAAGAAGTGATCATTGCTTACAATGAAAAACAAATTGACCTGCATGCAAATATCAGGGTAAGGGCAAACTGGCGTAATGCTGATGGAAGCCTTACTTATAAATTGATCGAAACAACTGTGGGAAGAGTGATCTTTAACCAGTTTGTTCCGAAAGAAGTAGGTTTCATCAATGCATTGCTTACTAAAAAAGCATTGCGTGAGATCATCGGTGATATCATTAAATGGACAAGCGTTCCTATCACTGCAAGATTCCTGGATGATATTAAAACACTTGGATACCGTATGGCATTCCGTGGTGGATTGTCATTCAACATCAATGACCTTATCATCCCTGCAGTAAAAGAACAACTGGTTGAAAATGCCAAGGGTGAAGTTGCAGAAGTATGGGATAGTTACAATATGGGTCTTATTACCAACAATGAACGCTACAACCAGATCATTGATATCTGGAGCAGGGTAGATACGAAAGTAACTGAAACGCTTATACGTGAATTGGCTATCGATAAACAGGGATTCAATTCCGTTTACATGATGCTTGATTCAGGAGCCCGTGGTAGCAAACAGCAGATCAAGCAGCTTGCAGGTTTGAGGGGATTGATGGCCAAGCCAAGAAAATCAGGCTCATCAGGATCCGAGATCATTGAGAACCCGATCCTTGCAAACTTCAAAGATGGTTTAAGTGTATTGGAATACTTTATCTCTACGCATGGTGCCCGTAAGGGGCTTGCGGATACAGCATTGAAAACTGCGGATGCCGGTTACCTGACACGCAGGCTGGTGGACGTTGCACAGGATGTTGTTATCAATGAAGAAGATTGCGGAACACTTCGTGGTATTGCTGCACAGGCATTGAAAGATAATGAGGATATCATTGAACCATTGGCAGACAGGATCGAAGGACGTACATCATTGCATGACGTTTTTCACCCGGTATCTGAAGAAATAATATTAACTGCAGGCGAGGAAATAAGTTCTGAGAATGCAAAATTGATCGATGAGATCGGAATTGATACTGTAGAGATTCGTTCTGTATTAACATGCGAAAGCAAGCGTGGGGTTTGTGTGAAGTGCTATGGTAAAAATCTGGCATCCGGTTATCTTGCTCAACGCGGCGATGCGGTTGGTATCATTGCGGCGCAGTCGATCGGTGAGCCTGGTACACAGCTTACACTCCGTACTTTCCACGTAGGTGGTGTTGCGGGATCTGCATCAGTAGAGTCTTCTATTTATGCCAAATTTGATGGTACACTTCAGTTTGACGGTTTGCGTACTGTAAGCACGGAAAACAATGAAGGTAAAAAAATACAGGTTGTTATCGGGCGTACCGGTGAGATCAGGAACCTGGATGTGAAATCTGACCGCAT
This sequence comes from Ferruginibacter sp., assembly GCA_040006715.1. Taxonomy (GTDB): domain Bacteria; phylum Bacteroidota; class Bacteroidia; order Chitinophagales; family Chitinophagaceae; genus Ferruginibacter. The sequence continues at coordinate 2,966 of JBDTWL010000053.1, forward strand.
GTTGAATACTATGCACATACCTTATGGTGCTGTGTTGAATGTAAAAGACGGGCAGAAAGTATCTAAAGGAGATGTTATCTGTACATGGGATCCATACAACAACGTAATCGTTGCTGAAGTAAATGGTTCAATTAAATTTGAAGCCGTTATTGAAGGGGTTACTTATCGTGATGAAGCAGACGAACAAACAGGTCACAGGGAAAAAGTGGTTATTGAAACAAAAGATAAAACAAAGCTTCCAACCATTTTTGTGGAAGGAAAAGAAAAGAAAGTTTACAACTTGCCGGTTGGTTCACACATTGTAGTGGATGAAGGAGAAGCAGTAAAGAGTGGCCAGGTATTGGTAAAAATTCCAAGGGTATTGAGCAAGCTGAAAGATATCACGGGAGGTCTTCCACGTGTAACTGAATTGTTTGAAGCAAGGAACCCAAGCAATCCCGCGGTTGTTTGCGAGATTGATGGTGTTGTTACTTTCGGTGCCATTAAGCGTGGTAACAGGGAGATCATCGTTGAAGCAAAAGATGGTGTTGTTCGTAAATACTTAGTTCCATTGAGCCGACAGATCCTGGTACAGGATGGTGACTTTGTAAAGGCCGGAGCTGCCTTGAGTGATGGTCAGACCGCACCTGCAGATATCCTTTCGATTAAAGGGCCGTTTGCAGTACAGGAATACGTTGTAAATGAGATACAGGAAGTTTATCGCTTACAAGGTGTGAAGATCAACGATAAACACATTGAGGTTATCGTGCGCCAGATGATGCGTAAAGTTACCATTGAAGATGCAGGTGATACTAAATTCCTTGAAGGAGATACAGAAGACAGGCTTGACTTTAACATGGAGAACGATTATATCTATGATAAGAAAGTTGTTACAGATCATGGTGAGAGCGGAAAGCTTAAACCGGGACAGATCGTTACACTTCGTGATGTAAGGGAAGAGAATTCTGTATTGAGAAGAGCAGACAAAAAACTGGTTGAATACCGTGATGCACATCCGGCTACATCGTCTCCATTGTTGCTTGGTATCACCAAGGCATCTTTGGGAACACAGAGCTGGATAAGCGCCGCTTCATTCCAGGAAACAACCAAAGTATTGAGTTCTGCTGCCATACAAGGTAAAACGGACCTGATGCTTGGATTGAAAGAAAATGTTATCACGGGTCACCATATTCCTGCAGGAACAGGCTTGCGTGAATTTGAGAACATGATCGTAGGGAGCAAGGAAGAATACGAATTGCTGATGACAACGAAAGAAGCAATGAGTTTTGATGAAGAAGAGTAAAGGCCGGAACACGAATTCTAAATATGAATTGCACGGATTTTAATACAAGGAGTAAGATTGATTTCTTACTCCTTTTTTCATGCCTATACTTATGGTTTATAAGACCTTCTTTCAAATTTGTCACGACAATGCCGGAGGTCGAAATTATTACAGCAAATGTTATTGAATCTTGACAAGCGGGGTTGTTTTTCGTCATGAAAATACAACCGATGCTGTAATCGTTTTTGCGGTTTGGAATGTGTACTTTTATTTTGATATATGCAGAATGCAGCTTTTTTCATAAAATATAAATTGCATCATCTTTTTTTCTGGATGATGTTGTTTGGACTTTGGTATTTCTTCCGGTACGAGGATTATTCTACAGAAGTAAAGGCATTCCAGGTCACCCTGATAAAAATTATTGACCTGGCACTGATGGTATACCTTACCAATTATTTATTGATACCATTTTTACTCTATAAAAAACGATATGCCTTGTTCCTGATCGTATTCCTGCTCATGATCATTAGCAGCAGTGTAGTAAAAATGAATATCCTGGGGCATCTTACCAATAACCCGGCATTGTTAACTTTATCCGGGAACCTCAAGGGCAGGATCTATGACAATGTGATCCCTCATTTCTTCCTGGTAATATCGGGTGCAGCTTTTAAATTAATGGCCGACCATGCGAAAATGCAGCAAAGGATCATAGTGATGGCTAAAGAAACAGCAGAAGCTGAATTGAATTTCCTGAAATCACAGATCAACCCTCATTTTCTTTTCAATACACTGAATTCCGTTTATTTCCTGATAGATAAGAATAATCCTGACGCACGGTCAGCCCTTCATAAATTCTCTGACATGATGCGCTACCAGCTATATGAAATGAACGGGCATTCCATCCCGGTTGAAAAGGAGATCAGTTACCTGCAGGATTATGTTGACCTGCAAAAACTTCGTAAAGATGAAAATTACAGCGTTGAGTTCTTTTGTTCAGAAGAGATAAAAGGATTCTTCATAGAGCCTTTGTTGCTGATCCCATTTGTTGAAAATGCATTCAAGCATATTTCTCATCACAAGGACAAGACAAATTTTATAAATCTGTCGATCAATAGATCAGGTGAAGGGATGATCTTTATTGCTGAAAACTCAAAGGACAACAATGAACGGACAACGGAACAACATGGCGGCATTGGTTTAAATAATGTTAAGCGAAGACTGGAATTATTGTATCCGGGAAAACATTCATTGGAAATAAAGGATATGCCGGGATATTTTAGCATAGTGCTCCGATTGAAAATCATTAATTAAAGGTTATGAATGAGCAGAACAAAGTAAAGGACGAGCCGGGCAATATCAATTGTGTTATAATAGATGATGAGCCCTTATCCAGGAAGGGTTTGAAGGAATATATTGCAGATATTGATTTCCTTAACCTGGTAGGTGAATTTGATAACCCGCTGAATGCAACAAATATGCTTGTCAGTGGCGAGGTCCAATTGCTTTTCCTTGATATACAAATACCCAGGATAACGGGACTTGATTATTTTAAAACGCTTAAGCACCCGCCTCCTGTAATATTTACCACGGCTTTTCCTCAATATGCACTGGATAGCTATGAAGTGAATGCACTTGATTATCTTGTAAAACCCATTTCATTTGAACGGTTTTTAAAAGCCGCCATGAAGGCGAGGGAATTTTATGAGGTAAGGAAAAAAAATATGGATGAGAATATACCTGCAACAATATCGCAAGGCTATTTTTTTATCAAGGCCGATAATAAGCTTGTAAAGATATTATTGGATGATATCCTGTTTGTAGAAGCCTTACAAAATTATGTCACCATACAAACTACCGTCAAAAAATACATCAGTTATCTCACTTTTAAATCAGTTGAAGATTATTTGCCTCCCGGCAGATTCATTAAGGTCCATAAATCATTTATAATATCTGCTATAAAGGTAGATAGCATAGAAGGAAACGAGATCCTTATCGGGCAGCACCATCTTCCCATCAGCCGAAACCTGAAAGATGAAGTAATGCAAAAATTGCTGGATGGAAAATTTCTTAAACGTTAGATCTAGTATTACACATTCGGATGGCCATGATCCGGGATACTTAAGTAAGGATCTTTTTGATAAAAATATCAATTAATGGCACTGTTATCCATTTAGATGTGTTAGGCCTTACCAATACCCAGAATATCATCTTAAATCACAAAGGAAATATAAACGTGATCAGCAAGCCGGGAGATGGGGCCAGCTTTTTTATTAAATTTGATTTTGACACTACAAAGTAGGAGGTTTAAGCGGCGCAGGCGACCTGAATTTATGCCCCATATTTTCCAGTTTCAAATAGAGCCGGTTCTTTTTGCTAACCGTATCATCCCCCAGTAAGATACCCCAGGGCTTTAATTCGTCCACCCTGTCAAATATTACTTTTAAAATGGCAATAGCAGGTATAGATAAGAACATTCCTGAAACACCGGCCAAAGCCCCGCCTATCAATACCCCTAAGATAGTGATGAGTGCATTTATTTTTACCTTGGAACTTACGACCTTGGGCATGATGATATTATTATCTATGAACTGAACAACGGTCAAAATTACCACTACCCAGATGATATCACTGATATTTGTAGAGGTAGTAAGTGTAATGAGCATACAAAATACGGAGGCTATCAGCATCCCTATATAAGGGATCATATTTAATATAGCTGCCAGCACACCTAAAAAAATTGCATACTTGATCCCCACTATCATAAAACCGGCGGAGTTAATGGTTGCAACTATTCCCATTTCAATGATCAGCCCTGTCATGTAACCCTGTACAATGGATTTCGATTCCTGAATCACTTCTTTTACTTTTCCCTCATGTTCTTCTTTGAAAAGTGCTATAAGGAAACGGTTGATCATATTCCTGTAGTACAAGATCAAAAAACTGTATACCGGCAATAAGATTATTACCATTAAGGCCTGAGTAATTGATATGAATGTATCTCCGATAAAACCTGAACCGGAATCTTTCATTTTTTCCGTGGCATTATCTATAAGATTGCTTTGCTCTCTCCTGGTAATATTAAATTGATCCGTGATCCAGTGTTGCAGGGTTTTGGCATGATCGGCCAGGTGTTGTTTAACGGCTGGTACATCATTCATGAACCTTGCGATCTGGGAAGAAAGAAAATAAATGATCCCACCTATGAATATAAATGATAAGGACAAAGATAAAATGATGGCAAAAACACGGGGGATTTTTTTTCGTTCCAGGTAATTATTGACCGGCAATAATAACATAGCCAATAATATGGCAAATGCCAATGGCACAATTATATCCTGCCCGATGAATATTATTAATCCAATCAGTGACAACATCAGCAAGACCAATGTCATCTTTGAATAAAACGGTTGTGATTTAATTAATGCCATGCTTTTGCAAAATAATTAAACGCTGCTTCGATAAAAGCATGTTATTTTAAATAGAATAATGGAAGCATAAGCATCAGGCATTCCCCCTGATAAGTTTGAGTAAAATAGCAATGATGGCTATAACAAGTAATATGTGAATTAGCCCGCCGGCATGATAGCCTAAAAATCCTACAGCCCAGCCAATAACTAAAATAACTGCAATGATATACAATAGATTTCCCATGATGTATTTATTTTAGTGGTTAAATGAATTATAGATATATGTATTAAAAAACTCTGCCAACTTTTTTTTGATAAATTAACAGCTAGTAAAGACACTTTGCAATGATCAAATAACTTAGTTGTTGAAAATACAGGGAAAATAATCTACATGTTGGGTATAATCCTAATTCATTAACTCCTCTAGCGTTTTATGAATGATATCCCTGGAAAAGGGTTTGGCGATGAATACGTCCGCGCCAACTGACATTGCCTTGCTCCTGTCAGGAGCCGTATCATAAGCAGTGATCATTATAATTTTTGTTGAAGGATAGAACTTCTTAATATGTTCAATAAAATCTACTCCCATGCCATCGGGAAGGTGATTGTCTAAGAAAATAATTTCAGGTATACTACTGGCCAATGCATCTTTGGCATCCCGGATAGAATTTACATAAGTGGCCTGAACATTTTTATTGCGCAATATGCTACTCAATAAATAGCAAATGTCTATTTCATCATCTATTATTAAAGCCTTCACAATATATATTTAGAAGAAAAAGTAAACATACGATACAATTAGGTTAATTGTAATACCCTTTTTGGTACCAAGTAATGATACCGGGCTGAATACAATACGTCTGGGTAGTTTAGGTGCAATTTTTTTGCCAATTTTGAGGATCAACAAGGTTAATAAAAAAATTAAAAAAACTACAAATGCCAATAAAACGCATTGTGGATTAGTTTCCCCAAATGAGGAAAATTATGGTACATGTTTTTACTTTTTTAGCTTATTTATTACCTGTTTATCCAATAAATCCCAAGTTTGGCAGGTTTTTTTCAATATCTAGATAAGTTTTGACAGGCGTAGCTATATTTAAAATCCAGTCTATTGCAGTATTGCCAGAGGCACTTTGAACCATAAAAACAAATTGTATCTTTATAAAAATAAAAAAAAGGCATGAAAAAAAGAATTTTAATAATTGATGATGATGCAGATATGTGTGCCTTACTATCGCGGTTCCTTACTAAAAAAGGCTATGAAACGGACACTGCACATTCGGGAAAAGTCGGGATCGAAAAATTCAAGACCGGCGTGTTTGATATTGTATTGTGCGATTACAGGTTAGGAGATAAAAAAGACGGTAAAGACATTCTAATAGAAATAAAACAGCATAAACCTTCTACGATCGTTGTGATCATTACGGGCTATAGCGACATCAAAACAGCTGTAGATGTTATTAAAGCGGGTGCTTACGATTATATCACGAAGCCACTAATACCTGATGAAGTTTTAAGTGTATTAAGCAAGGCAACGAATCAACCCATCGCAGAAGTGAGTACCGTTGCTCCATCAGTAAAAGAAAATAAGATCGCCAGGGTTACGAATTCAGAATTTTTAGAAGGACAGGCCCCTGCAGCAATGGACCTTTATAAGCAAATTGAATTAGTAGCGCCTACTAATTTCAGTGTAATACTATATGGAGAAAGTGGAACTGGTAAGGAAGTAATTGCAAAGACCATTCATGAAAAAAGTAGCAGGAGGGGTAAGCCCTTTATTGCAATGGACTGTGGTACGTTATCAAATGAACTGGCCGGAAGCGAATTGTTTGGCCATATGAAAGGGTCTTTTACGGGTGCATTAGGTGATAAGGAAGGTCATTTTGAATTAGCCAATGGCGGCACTTTGTTTTTAGACGAGGTCGCAAACTTATCAGCAGAGGTACAGGCGTCTTTATTGAGGGTCATCCAGGAAAGAAAACTTAAGCGTGTCGGTGGTAATAAAGAGATCGACATTGATATCAGGGTGATCGTAGCTTCAAACGAAAATTTACAGGACGCTTACAGGAAAGGTAAATTCAGGGAAGACCTTTACCATCGTTTTAATGAGTTTTCTATCAACTTGCCGCCTTTAAGAAACCGGAAGGATGATATACCTGTTTTTGCCGATTTCTTTTTGTCCAAAACAATGGTTGAATTAAATAAGCAATTGGATGGATTTGATGAGGAGGTAATGGGTATGTTCGTTAAATACAACTGGCCCGGTAACTTAAGGGAATTTAAAAATGTTATCAGGAGATGTGCTTTGTTAACAGATAGCGGGTATATATCAGCGAGTTCGTTACCCTACGAGATTAGCAATGCTTTTGCCGGCAATGCTGATCAGGCAACTGTAAGCGAACCCAAAAAAGTTTCATTGGATCTGAAGGATTCAGCTTCCAAAGCAGAATATGAAACCATTATGCATGTTTTGAAAGAAGTGAACTTTAATAAGACAAAAGCCGCAGACGTTCTTAAAATAGACCGCAAAACATTGTACAATAAAATTAAGAGTTACGAAGACTCTCAATTATAGATCATAGAAAGTATTTTGTTTTTTATTCAATGGGAAGTCAACTGCTTCCCATTTTTATTATATCAGTTTGAGGAATTATCACCCCAATTATTCCTGAACCTTTCAGGGTTCTGTTTTATAAACCCGGTCAATACAATGGTATCGGTTAGTTCATAAACTTTGGTAATAGAATTCATCTGAAAAATGAGTTAAATGACTTTGGTATCTTTTTTGGCACTATTAGATCATAGTTATTAAATATTCTACACTATAAATTATTTTTTATGATGACCACCTTAAGCAGCGTACTGGAAAAGTTGCGGATAAAAAAACAAGACAATGAATTTACAATTTCGGAAGAGGGATTTAACAGCCCGGCAGGAAAATTATATCACCCCGAAGATCTTAAGATCATAAAGACCTATCGCTTTGAAGGTGATTCAGATCCTTCTGATAGTTCCATTTTGTACCTGATCGAAGCAAATGATGGTTTAATAGGTTATAGTATGGACGCGTATGGTGTATACAGTAACCATGATGATGATAGTTATGATGAATTCATCAGGAAGATCCCTGTAAACGAAAGGGAAGAGCAGGAAATATTTGGATAATACAACCGTATATAAAGCAGCAATATTGATATCTGACCAGTATTGCTGCTTTTTTTCGTATCAGCAATAGGCTTTGGTCCCTAATTACCCCGACACTCAATTCAAAAATCCCTGGCAAATTCAGGGTAAAAACCCACTATCTCCCGGATCCCGGGACACACAGGCCCTGCTTTTATTTTCCACAGCTATTAAGCGTTAAGCCTTTCCTAAAACTATGTTCTAAATTATTGCTGTATTCAGCTTTGTAATTATCTTGCCGCAAACAAATAACGAGTAATGAAGAATTTATCGCTTGTCATAAATGCTGTTCTTTTTGTAGCGGTTGCAGTATTGTATTTTTTACATTTTTCAGGCAAAAAAAATGATCCAAAGCCTAAAATAATAGCTTCCAGGGCAGTTGAGAACGGAGGCGGGCATCCTTCAATTGCATATGTAGAACTGGATTCCTTGTATGAGAACATCACTTATATCAAAAACAAAAGAAAGGAATTGGAAACAGAGCAAAAGGCTATAGAAGCAGATTGGGACAAAGGTTTCAAAGTACTGGAAAGCAAAAGGGATAATTTCCTGAAAAAAGGGGATGCGATCACACAGGAAGCAGCACAGCAATTCCAGGGTGAGTTATTGCAGGAAAAACAGCAACTGGATGATAAGCGACAATCCCTCACACAGGGGCTTAACGAAAAGAATTATAAGTTCATGGATGATATTCAAAAAAAATTAAAGGATTTCCTGGCGGAGTATAACAGCCAAAAGAACTATATGTACATTTTTACAACGGGTACCGGCCTTGAGTATATGGTCTATAAAGATTCGTCTTTGAATATTACAGATGATGTAATAGCGGGGATGAATGAAAAAATGAATGCAACTGCCAAACAATAATGTAAATAGATTTATTTATCTTGAAACCCGTTAGCTAACGGGTTTTTTTATTTTGAAAGATCCCGTCCTCCCAAAAAAACTAAAATATTGTTTATGACAGGACCAGATCAGTCTTTTAAACCATCCCTTGGATTATTTGATGCAACCATGATCGTAGCCGGTTCTATGATCGGCTCAGGGATATTCATTGTAAGTGCAGATATTACACGGAATGTGGGCAGTGCGGGCTGGTTGATAGCTGTATGGCTTATCACCGGGTTTATGACCCTGACAGCAGCTTTGAGTTATGGTGAACTGAGCGCTATGTTTCCAAAGGCCGGGGGACAATATGTTTATTTAAAGGAAGCTTTTAACCCGCTTGCCGGTTTCTTATATGGCTGGAGCTTTTTTGCTGTGATACAAACAGCAACCATAGCAGCAGTTGGGGTGGCATTCAGTAAATTCCTGGCCTACATGGCGCCTGGACTGGGCCCGGAACACATCCTGGCTGACCTTGGATTCATTAAAATAAATGCAGGGCAGGTGGTTTCAATTGTCCTTATCACTTTCCTTACTTATATCAATACAAAAGGCATACAGGGAGGGAAAGCGATCCAGACCACATTTACGGTCATAAAACTGATATCACTTTTTGCATTGATCCTTTTTGGATTTTTAGTTGCTGCAAGATCAGAGATATGGGATGCGAACTGGATAGACGGATGGAAAATGCAATCACGAAGTGCTGACGGAAGCATCATTGGTGGAGTAACAGGAAGTGCTGTATTAGGTGCTATTGCCGCTTCCATGGTAGGATCTATTTTCAGCAGTGATGCCTGGAACAATGTTACGTTCATTGCCGGTGAAGTGAGAAACCCGAGGCGTAATATCGGCCTGAGCCTGTTCCTCGGTACGTTGATCGTAACCCTTATCTATGTTTCAGTAAATGTGATGTATATCAGTGTACTTCATTTAAATGAAATTGCAGCTGCACCACAGGATAGGGTAGCCGTTTCTGCAAGCAATGCTATTTTCGGGAATACAGGTACCTACCTGATCGCATTAATGATCATGATCTCCACTTTTGGCTGTAATAACGGGCTCATACTTGCGGGAGCAAGGGTTTATAATGCGATGGCAAGGGACGGGCTGTTCTTTAAAAAAGCTGCTGTGTTGAATAAATATGATGTTCCTGAATTTGCCCTGTGGATACAGTGTATCGTAGCATCCCTGTTATGCCTTAGTGGTAAATATGGTGACCTCCTGGATATGATCTCCTTTGTGGTTGTTATGTTTTATGCATTGACAATATTGGGCATTTTTGTTTTAAGAGCGAAAAGGCCTCATGCCGAACGTCCCTATAAAGCTTTTGGATATCCTTTATTACCTGCCCTATATATTTTAATGGCAATTTCATTTTGTATATTATTGATCAAGTTCAAACCTGCATTTACATGGCCGGGTTTAATCATTGTTCTGATAGGGATCCCGATCTATTATTTTGCGGTTGCTAATAAAAATAAAACCTGATCATATGCCTGATATGGATTTCGATAAATTATTTTCATCCTTTTCACAGATCAAAGTAGCTGTTATCGGCGATGTAATGCTGGATACTTACTGGTGGGGTACGGTTGACAGGATCTCTCCTGAAGGACCGGTGCCGATCGTAGCTGTTTCAAAAAGAGAAGAACGCATAGGAGGCGCCGGCAATGTTGCTTTGAACATATGTGCACTGGGTGCTTCGGTCAGTGTGATCAGTGTGGTTGGAAAGGATCCTGAAGCCGAACAGTTAAAAAAATTACTTCACAACAACCGGATCGATACAGACTATATTATCACCAGTACAGAACGCATCACCACCAATAAGATCCGCATCATTGGCCGTAACCAGCAAATGATGCGGCTTGATGCAGAAATTACCCATGCAGTTTCCAAAAAAGATGAGGATGCATTGATCAGTTCTTTTGAAAAATATATTCAGCAGGAAAAACCTTCGGTTGCCATCCTGGAAGATTATAATAAAGGTGTGCTTTCTGAACCCGTCATTGAAAAGATAATCTCATTGTGTAAAGCAAATAATATTTTGATCGCGGTGGATCCCAAACGAAAGAACTTCTTTGCTTATAAGCACGCGGATATCTTTAAACCCAACCTGAATGAAGCAAAAGAAGGATTGAATATCATCAGTGATGAAGTGACGAGTGCATTGCTTGAAAATATTCACAAAGCACTTCATGAAAAACTCCATCACCGGATCTCATTGATAACTCTTTCTGAAAAAGGCGTATTCTTCCAGGCAGGCAACGAACTGGCGATCATCCCTACACATATCCGCAGCATTGCAGATGTAAGTGGAGCCGGGGATACAGTAATTGCCGTTGCATCAATGGTGTATGCTGCTACCGGAAATGTACACCTGATGGCTGAAATAGCAAATATTGCAGGCGGCCTTGTATGCGAGGAAGTTGGGACAGTGGCTATTGATAAAGTTAAATTACTGAAGGAATGCAAGCATTTGCTGACTTGATGTTTTCTTCATATTCGCAGCTATGATGAAATAATCTCTCCTGTTAGATGATGTTTAAACATATCAGGGAAATCTTTGAAAGTTTGTGATGGTAAAATGGATAAATTTGCTCTTCAACTTATACCCAAAACAAGTATGCAACCATTCTCAATAGCAATACATGGCGGAGCCGGAACAATATTAAAATCGGATATGACTGCCGAACTGGAAAAGGCATATATCAATGGACTGGATGATGCTTTAAAAGCCGGTTATGCCGTATTGGAACAGGATGGTTCTGCGGTCAATGCAGTAAAAGCAGCCATCGTTGTACTGGAAGATAATTTATTATTCAATGCAGGCCGTGGTTCTGTATTCACCAAAAAGGGTGTGCAGGAAATGGATGCGGCTATCATGGATGGTAAAACGCTCGAAGCTGGGTCAGTAGCCGGGGTAAGAAATATAAGAAACCCGATAGAACTTGCCATGGAAGTAATGCAGAAAAGCAACCATGTTTTTTTAAGTGGCAAAGGGGCAAATGATTTTGCGATCAAGCAAGGCATTAAATTAGAACCCGACGAATATTTCTTCTCCCAATTCAGGTATGACCAATGGAAAGAAATGAGGGACAGCGATAATTATTCTCTCGACCATACACACCAGGGACTGGAAGAATTAATGAAAGATAAAAAATTTGGTACAGTAGGAGCCGTTGCCTGTGATTCATCCGGGAATATTGCTGCGGCAACAAGCACAGGTGGTATGACGAATAAAAAATATGGCCGCATTGGCGACAGTCCCTTGATAGGTGCCGGAACTTATGCTAATAATAAGACCTGTGCCATCAGTTGTACCGGCCACGGGGAGCCATTCATAAGAGCCGTAGCAGCGCATGACGTGAATTGCCTGATGGAATACAAGGGAATGAGTTTACAGGATGCCATGTACGAAGTTGTTTACATAAAACTGGTTGGAATGGAAGGAGAGGGCGGGATGATCGGTGTAGATGCCAGCGGTAATATATCAATGCTGTTCAACAGCGCAGGAATGTATAGGGCAATGCAAAACAGCAGGGGTGAACATTTTATCGGGATCTATAAGGAAGGGTAGTTCTGGATACTGGATTAGTTTTCAATCCGCAAAGTTCATATTTATTTAACTTTGTTTTAATTTTCGGTTACATGAAGAAGTTTGTTGTTATTGTTGCCGGGGGGAGTGGAAGCCGGATGCAGCGTGCTGTTCCAAAACAATTCTTATTACTTAAAGGCAAACCTGTACTTTATTATACGATCGATGCTTTTTTGAAGGCCTATGATGATATTAAAGTTATCCTGGTACTGCCCGAAGAATATATTGCAACGGGACAGGAGATCATAGATGCGTTCTTTGATTATTCAAGGATACAGATCACGATCGGTGGCCGAACCCGGTTTCACTCAGTGCAGAATGGGTTACAGCTGGTAGAAGCAGATAGCGTGGTGTTCGTGCATGATGCAGTACGTTGCACGATCAGCCCGGCCCTGATACATCGTTGTTATGAAGCAGTGCTTGAGCACGGGTCAGCCGTGCCTGTGATCGCTTCCAAAGACAGTGTGCGCATAGTTACCGGTGAAGGCAATGAAGCGATAGAACGTAGCCGCGTTAAACTGGTTCAAACACCTCAGACTTTCTACAGCAAGATATTATTACCTGCATTTAACATTGATTATAAGGATAAGTTCACAGATGAAGCTACCGTTGTTGAAGCATTCGGGCTGGCCATTCACCTGGTAGAAGGCGAAGAAGATAATTTTAAGATCACTACTCCTGTTGACCTGGAACTGGCGGAAAAACTGATCGGAGCACGAATCGATGTATAACAGTTATCGTTTCAGTAATTTGATGGGTAATGGCAGGCGATTAAACTTAATAAAAGCATACTGCTGGTTATTACCTGAAAATTTATTGTAAAAATAAGATACACCCGGTATATCTGAGCCTTCAAAATCCAGTATGATATCTTCTCCCGAAAATTCCCTTATCAATTCATTGTATAAAAAATAATTGGCCAATAATTTTTTTCCATTGGGTAAAATGCAGGAAATAATATTGTATATCCGCTTGTCATCTTTCAGCAAAAGAACAGAAGCCAGTAATTCTTCCCCATCCATATTATAAACATGTCTTATGATAATGCGATCTTTTTTGAGATAAGCCCTGCATAGTTTTCCAAATTGCTGGTAGTCTTTATCAGTCAGCGAAAGCATCCTGCTCCCGTAAAGTTCTTTATAAAGTGCAATTGCACCGCTGTGATCAGTTGAATGTTTATATTGCAGAGAGAATTTTTTCAGCCTGTTGAGCCGTTGTTTGATATAGGTATTGTATCCTTCAAAAATGCTTTTATACCCCGAGCCCAGTTTCAGCACAAAATTATTTCGCATTGTTTCCTTCAGACCTGCTTGTTTCCAGTCAATTAAATTTAAATAATTAACGGTGAATTCTGCAAACTTAAACCTGGCAGAAGCCTCGTCCATAAAGCTTCTCATCGTTTTTACAGGCAATTTATCCTTATAGAATATTCCCCCTTGTTGCATAAATGGAGGTTGATAAATATACCGGATACCCAATTTTTTTTTCCAGGTTATGGGCATTACCGCGGCATAATCATCCAGCACAATTGCATCCCAATTGACCGACATGGCATCCAGGTATGCAGATTCTGCATAGATCAAACCGTTGACAGCGTTCTTTATGCAATCATCCCATTTATCCTTGTCTATTTCTTTATATGTGAGATAAGTAAGGCTCAAGTTAAAACGGGCTTTGCGGGAATAATCTTTTTAATGAAATTTGCTGGAGGTCGATACTAAATGAAATGTTTCTCACGAATCTTTTTTCAGTGATCGTTGATTTGATATAGTCTTTATATACTTTACTGTAAAGTAATGGTGCATAGATCGTAACAAGGTTATTGAATAATGAAAGTTGCAGGCCTGCATCATACAGGAACCTCCCGGTTGCAGCATCTTTCTTCCACGCCTCGGCATAAGTGCCCACATCAACAAATACTTTTAAACGAATTATATTAACTGGGATCAGTTCCAGCGGATTTATTTCTTTTGGAATGGTAGTGGTAAAATTTAAAGCTGTGAGCCAGTTATCTGTTTTGCCGATCTTATTGCTCAAATAGTCTGTCCTCACTTTAAAACCGCCATCCCTGATCATGATCTGCTGCGAAGAGAATTTTTCAAATTCATTCCTCCCAACAAAATAATTGCTGTAGGTATAATCTTCATATCCTTTGGGTCCGGTCATGTTCAAGTGGTACTGGTCTGTTTGAAATTGTGTCAGGTAGGTTTGGTCACCGGTATAAATGAATTTCCCGGCAAAGAAGCGAAGGTCTAAACCACCACTATGAGCGTAATTAAAGTAATAGTTCCCGGTGAAATTAAACCTCAGAAATCCATCTCCCTGCTCAGCCTGCAATGTAGCATTGTATGGGTATAGCTTCCTGTAATTTTCAATGACAAACTGCAGCTGGTTCAGGTACCGGTGATTGACAGGGTACGTGATGACATCAATTTGCCTTGTTGTATCCCTCGTAAACATCAATGAAGTTTCATTGATCAAAATAGTCTTCCATTGGATGAACTTCCTTACAGTACTTTTTGGGTCCTTATTGGCAAATACATATTTAATAGAGGGGACAATTTTATTGAACTGAAGATAATTTTTGCTGTTGGTAGAATCAGTAAAATCATCAGCTGTAAATTTCGAAGCAGCGATGGAAATTTCAGCTTTTTGTCCTTTGCTTCCGGGATACCAGCTATAGCTCATCCTTCCCAGCCCGTTTATTTTTTTAGACCCTGTTGCATACAGCGGTGTGATGAGGAATTGAAATTTAGTAAGTGGTAATGTATAATTATGAAGCAATGCCCCGATCATGAACTTGTCGTAAAAATTATAACCTATGGCCGGGGCAATAAAAATATAATTATGATTATCCGTATTCTTCATGCTAAAAAATGCGGCTACCCGGATATCTTTTTTAACAGGCTTTTGTAAACTGCCTTTTGTATTAAGTAAACCAAAAATATGATCGAGATTTTTGCCGCTTACTTCTTCTGCAAGCGATTTGAAATCTTCAGGATAGGGATGTTTGAATTGCCATCGGTTATAATATTCATGCATAAGGTTATCAAAAGTGGCCAGGCCCAGTTCTGTTTCCAGCAGTTTCATCCATTCGCCGGTTTTAGTATAGGCAACAAGATTATAATTGATCAGGTTAAATTTTTCAGAAGGCGTTTCGATCGGCTGATCTTTTTTTATTGCGGTAACCGTTTGTAATAAGGTATGCAATAGGTTATCAGGCATCCTGTTTTTAATAAAAGAGGAGTTTGCAGCTATGGCCCCCGGATCTGTGTTCCCATACTGCTGTAAAGAATACCGGTTGTCGTAATATGTGTTCATTCCTTCATCCATCCAGGGATGCGCTCGCTCATTCGATGCAAGTATTCCATAAAACCAATTGTGCCCAACTTCATGATAGATAAGAAAATCAAGTTCTTTTTCATTGGATGGTGTAGCAACAAGTGTTACCGTAGGATATTCCATTCCACCATCGCTTTTGCTTGGGCTTTCAACAACACTTACAGTTTTATAGGGGTATTCGCCGACCCAGTTGCTTTTCGTTTTAATTGCGGATTTGATATAGTTAATGGCGTTTTTCCATAGAGGCTCACTGGATCTATGGTAATAAGCATATACATCAATGATTTTGGAAGCAAGTTGCAATGTGTCGTGGCCCACCAGGAAATCCTTGTCTGCAAACCAGGCAAAATCATGTACACTGTCCTGTTGAAAATGGAGTGTTTTTGATCCTTCCCCGTCTTTTTCTTCTTTGAGTACGCCAGTAGCGGCAACAACGAATTTTTTATCGAGTGATATGCTGACATCATAATTCCCAAACTCACTATAAAATTCACCCTGGTCCAGGTAAGGCATTTCGTGCCAGCCTTTCTTATCATAAACAGCAGGTTTGGGATACCATTGTGTTATTTGAAAAGATTCCTTTATATGGCCGCTTCTTGAAAAGTTATCAGGGAGTTTTACATGGAAAGCCGTTTCAATATTGATGGAGGTTTTAGGAGACAAGGCTGAAGGTAAGATCAATTTAATGATATCCTGCTGTTGTGGATGGTCGGCTGTTTTTGAAGTGATCCCATTCACTTTAAAATCGATCCGGTTAATATACCCACGCCTTTCATTGTTGCTGAAATAAAAATCTGTTCTACCATTCTCCAATAATTGGTCACTGAATGCTGTCTTGTCATTTTTATAAGCATTGGGCCAGAGATGAAACCAGATAAAATAAAGCGTATCGGGAGAATTATTATAGTACTGCATTTTTACGTGTCCGTCCAGGCTTTTATCCGCATGGTTCAGGGAAACATCAATTGTATAGTTAACCTGTTGCTGCCAATAGGAGGAAGGTTGGCATTTGGCGGCAGGCAATTGTGAATAAAAACAAATAAGCAGTAGTATCTTTTTCAAAAAGGTTCTGTTTTCTCAAAAATACGAATATCTGTT
>JBDTWL010000054.1:0-19675 GCA_040006715.1 Ferruginibacter sp.
TGCTTTGCCTATCGGTAAAAGTAATATGTTGATGGCAAATGATGTTCCGGAAATTATGGGAAAAACAAACGAAAATGAGAACAGAAGTAAAATTGTAATAAGTGCAGAAAGTAAAGAAGAAGCAGACAAATTATTTAACGGGCTTTCAGCAGGAGGGCAAATAGAAGGGCCTATTGGTGATAGTCCGTGGGGTGGTTCCTATTTTGGTTGTTTTAGAGACAAATACGGCATCGAATGGATCGTGGAATTTGACCCCAAATATAAATGACGCTTATAATTGTAGAAATATGAGAACTTTAAAAAGTGATCTGAAAAGCAAAATAAGCAACCTGTAATTTTATATTTATATGAACATAAAAGAACAAATAAAACTATATATTACCGGCCAGCCTGAGCCCAAACGCAGTGAAATGCAGGAACTGCACCAACAAATACTTCAAGCGTTGCCAAAATGTAAATTATGGTTCTTAGATGGCAAAGACGATAAAGGTAAAACTGTTTCTAATCCTAATATAGGATATGGATCTTACAGCATAAAATATGCTGATGGAAAAACCAGGGAGTTTTATCAAATTGGTTTGAGCGCAAACACAACCGGGATCTCTGTCTACATTCTTGGTATAAAAGATAAAACATACTTAGCTCAAACGTATGGAAAAAAACTTGGCAAGGCAAGTGTGACCGGGTATTGCATAAAGTTCAAAACTATAAAGGATATAAACCTTGATATACTTCAAGCAGCAATAAAAGATGGGGTTAAGATAACGGGCAACAATAAGTAACTTATAACATAGTTTCTTAAATAAATAATTCGGTAATACTAATGTATAGTAGTATACTGTATCGTTTACAATAGCCAAATAGGTTCTTTTTCATTATTAAACCGGCTTTTATAAGGGTAAAATATTTTGGCGGTTTCACCCCTAAGATTGTCGTATTCACACAGCGTACAATTCTGAAATGGTTACCATCTTTGTATCGTCAAAAATAAGTTCAACATAATGTAAATAACGTTTTATGAAAAAGGTATTTAAAGGATATATGGTTCTGAAACCGGTAATAATAATTGCTATTCTTCTTTTTACAGTAGTTCAGTCTAACGGGCAACAGAGTAAACCTCACGATAGTGGTTACGCACCTGTTAATGGAATCAAAGTTTATTACGAAGTATATGGTAAGGGCCGGCCAATTATTTTACTGCATGGTGCTTTTTATACCATTCAGATGAACTGGGCAGAATTAATACCCGAATTGTCGAAAACAAGAAAAGTAATTGCAATTGAAATGCAGGGACATGGACATACACCGTTTTCAGATAGAGAATTATCGATTACTACTTTAGCAAGTGATGTAGAAAAAGTGATGGATTACCTGAAAATAGACAGTGCAGATGTAGCAGGATTTAGTATGGGCGGTTCTGTGGCTTACCAGTTTGCTGTACAAAGCCCTAAACGGTTAAGAAAATTAGTGATCATTTCTTCTACTTATAAAACGAATGGTTGGCTACCCATAGTAAATGGCGGGTTTAAAAATTTTAAACCTGAATATTTTGATAATACGCCATTGAAAACCGGGTACGATGCAGTGGCACCTGATAAATTAAAATGGAGAGAATTCTTAAAGCAAATGTTTGATTTTGTCAAGGTGCCATTCAATGTTGGTGACTCCAATATTTCAAAAATTGCAGCGCCTGTACTGATCATATCGGGCGACAATGATGGAACGGATAAAATAGAATTGATGAAAACGTATCAATTGCTGGGAGGTGGTGTTTCTGCTGACCTGCAGCCAATGCCAAAATCGCAATTGGCCATTGTTCCTTCGCAGGGGCATGTCAGCGTGATGATGCAGACGAAAACAATTTTAGATTATCTCAACGGCTTTTTAAAGTAAACATAAATCCCTTACATCGCAGCTTACTACATAAACATCGCATTATAAGCGAACGGGGAAAGTATTGCCCAAAAAATACAAAATTAAAAAACAAATAAAATGAAAAAGTTACAATTGTTTTTAACATTATCAGTATTGTTGTGCTCAGCAGCAAACGCACAACAAATAACCGGGGTAGTAAAAGATGCTCAAGGCAAAGGTATTGAAAAGGCCACTGTTTCATTATTGAACAGCAAAGACTCATCTGTAATTAAACTGGCTGTTACAGCCGCCAGCGGCAAGTACGCTTTTGCTGCACCTGTTGCCGGCACTTTTCTGGTAAGCGCAACACATGTAGGGTATTCACCTGTATATTCAGCAGCATTTGAAGTAAGCGGCACAACGGAAATTTCTGTACCGGATATGATAATTGATAAAACAACCGGCAACTTAACGGATGTAACTGTTAATTCTAAAAAGCCAATGGTAGAGGTGCGGGCAGATAAAACCATCCTGAATGTGGAAGGTACCATTAATGCCACAGGCACTGATGCACTCGGGCTGCTGCGTAAGTCGCCGGGAGTATTGGTGGATAAAGATGACAACCTTAGCCTTGCCGGAAAGAATGGAGTAAAAGTTTATATAGACGGGAAACCCACAGCACTTGCAGGTGCCGACCTTGCAAATTACCTGAGATCAATTCAGTCGGCACAGGTGGAAGCGATAGAACTTATCAGCAATCCATCTGCAAAGTATGATGCTGCCGGTAATGCGGGTATTATAAACATTAAACTGAAAAAGAATAAGGCATTTGGCAGCAATGGTTCGGTAAATGTGGGGTATAATATAGGCGTATATCCAAAGTATGATGGCGGCATCAATCTCAACCATCGCAACAAAGGCATGAATGTTTTTGGCAACTATAATTACAGCAGTAGCAAAGTCAATTCACCTTTTAACCTGTACAGGATCGTCCTGGATACTATTTTCAACAATAACGTCGACCTAATTATGCGTAATAAAAGCCATGTTTTTAAAACCGGCGCCGATTTTTTCATTGATAAGAAAAACACATTGGGTATACTGATAAACGGCGATCTTTCTGAGAACAGTTTTAATAACAACAGCCGTACTTTTATCAGCTATAAACCAACCGCTGTGGTGGACAGGGTATTGGTGACCAATAATGTTAATAATATGAAGGGGAACAACGTAAACTTCAACCTTAACTACCGGTTTGCCGATACAGCCGGGCATGAGCTGAACCTTGATGCTGACTATGGTCTCTTCCGCAATAAAGGCAACCAGCTGCAGCCTAATTATTATTATGACCCTGCAGGCTCTGTACTGCTGAGCCAGGTAATGTACCGCTTTATCAGCCCCACCGATATTGATATTTACACCTTCAAAGCAGATTACGAACAAAATTTTCTGAAAGGCAGACTTGGGATAGGTAGTAAAATATCGTCGATCAATACCAATAATAATTTCCAGCGTTTTAATGTGCAGCAACTGGCTCCTTCTGAAATTAAATCTCTTGACGTTAACAGGAGTAATGAGTTTGACTACAAAGAAAACATTAATGCCGGGTATGTAAATTATAACAGGCAGCTGAAGGAAATAATGATACAGTTCGGGGTACGTATGGAAAACACTGTTTCCTACGGCAATTCTTATGGCCTTAATACAAATGGTTCTGTAAATACAGCCAGCAAACAAACGCTGAAGCGAAACTATACTGACCTGTTCCCCAGTGCAGCCATTACATTCAATAAAAACCCGATGAACCAATGGGGCATATCTTACAGCCGCAGGATCGACCGGCCGGCCTACCAGGACCTGAACCCCTTTGAATTTAAATTAGATGAATATACATTTCTGAAAGGAAACACCAACCTGAGGCCTCAATATACCAATATTGTAACGGTGACCAATAACTACAAGTACAAACTAAATACATCGCTCAGCTACAGCCATGTAAAAGATGTATTCACTTTCCTTGTGGATACAACGGAGAAATCAAAAAGTTTCCTGACCCGTAAAAATTTAGCTACCCAGGATGTGCTGGCGCTGAACATCAGCTATCCTTTAATGTACAAATCGTATATGGCCTTTGTAAACTTCAGCGGCAATTACTCACATTACAAAGCCGACTTTGGCGGCGGAAGCAGGGTGATCGACCTGAATGCTGCATCATTTAATATATTCATGCAGCACAGCTATAAGTTTGGAAAGAAACAGGAATGGACTGCTGAGCTAAGCGGCTGGTATAATTCTCCTGCTATCTGGGAAGGCGCATTCAAAAGCAGATCCATGTGGACGATGGATGCAGGTATGCAGAAAACAATATTCAAAGGCAAGGGCACTTTCAAAGTTTCTGTATCAGATATCTTCTTCAGTATGAAGTTTAGCGGATCTACCAATTTTGCAGGACAGTACAGCAGGTTCAGCGGCAGCTTTGAAAGCCGCCAGTTTAAAACTGCGCTTACATGGAGGTTTGGAAACAATACGGTGAAAGCTGCCAATCAACGCAAGGATGCTTCAGAAGAAGAAAAGAAAAGAACCAAGAGCAGCGGCGGGTTTGGAAATAACTGATAATGTCCGCAAACAAAAAAGCAGTAAGGCAATTCAGTTTGACAGTTATATTCTACCCGAAACTTCGATACAGGTCAGCATTATTACGCTACCCTACTACTGCCTACGGCTTGATCGTTTATTAATACCGAAATGCTATAAGAAAATATTTCCTTTAACTTCGTAGAAATAGACTTTTGTAAATGTTATTTGACATCAAAACTGAATCAGTAAATATCTAAAACAAAGATCATGTTACACACTACGCCTTTTCTTTTATTTGACGGGAATTGTGCCGAAGCAATGACCTTTTACCAAAATTGCCTGGGCGGTGAATTAACCCTTATAAAAGTGGGTGAAACACCCATGAAAGAACAGTTTCCTGTAGAAAAGTATAATAGAATTATCTATGCCCAATTGAAAAATAATGAGATCGATTTTTCAGCTACAGACTGGATGGCATCACCAAGACTGGAACCAAAACAAGGTAATACCTTTAGCATTTATATCACAGGAGAAACCTATGATGAACTAAAAACAGTTTTTGATAAACTATCAGTAGGTGCAGACAGGGACAACAGGACTTTTATGGAACTAAATAATGCTCCATTTGGAATTTATGGACAATTCACTGATAAATATAACGTCTCGTGGATATTCAAAGGAGGTAAATAAGAAGATAAGTAATAGTGAAACATGCGGAGAGTTGCTGCTAACAAGGCATCACCGCAATATTGGCGGACAGCCATTTTCCTGGCATTTTATTGCTACCAATCATTTGTTATGACTTTACAGAAAACCAATAGGCTTTGCAATCTCAATTATATTTCCTTTAATAAGCACCGGGGGAAGCAGTTCCAAATTACTCCTGATGTAGGGGGAAGGCAATGCCCGAAGATGTGTAACATTTAAACCGTATTTTATGAAATATTTACTGACAATATTCTTTAGTCTTTTAACTTTCTTTTCTACTGCTCAAATTGACCAGGCTGATTCTATTTCATTAGGCATTGTTGAAAAGCAAGGGACAGAAATGGCTAAATTACTGCTCGCAAAGGATTACAAGGCATTTGCAAAATATACATATCAGCCAATAATCGAAATGACAGGCGGGGAGGAGAAAATGATCGAATTAATAAAACAAAGTTTTGACCAAATGGAAACTGGAGGATATTCATTTATCAACTTTACGATCGAAAAGCCATTAACAATTGTTCACTTTAATAATACGCTTCAATGTGCATTGATCGAGAATATAGAAATGAAAGTTCCAAAAGGCAGGTTAACCTCGAAATCAACCTTAATTGGAATTTCCAGCGATAAGGGGCAAAATTGGACTTTTATAGACACCCATGGTGCAGATCTAAAAACTTTACAAAAGACACTATCCGGCTTAAGTAATGATTTAGTGATCCCGGAAAAACAACAACCGGTTTTTTTCAAAGAATAAAGAATGCTAATTGTAAATGCCGACTGACCAGCGGTCATATCAGCGTAGAAATTATTTTTTACTTTATTACAGTCAAAATTAATTTAAACCTGCCATTGGGTTTTATATGACTTCGTTGATTAGCGGGTATGAGTATCCCCTCTCCTATTTGAAGTGTATTGGCTTTACCTTCAACCTCAATAATTGCGCTTCCATCAATTATTTGTACATAAGTGTCGAATGGAGAAGTTTGTTCATTTAATCCTTCACCACTTGCAAATGACAAAGTATTAATTGAGCCCGTTGTCTTTTTCATAATTGATTTGCTTACAACAGCGTCGTGTTCATATTCAATTAATTCAATAACAATATGAGCTGCCCCTTCTTTAATCTTACCGGCATTATTGGGTAAATTTTCAAGATCTTTGGTATCCATGATTTTAATTTTAATTCTCTAATATGTCCCTACTACAAAAGTCGAACCATATTGACCAATTCCAATATTGATCCAACCGACATCCTGCTATTATCCACTAACACAGCATTCCCGCATTTCGGAAAGACAGTCATATTCTACCGGTATTATCGCTACAGGTAAGCATTCTTTCGCTACCAATCATTAGTCATAATAATTGGCTTCCTCGTTTAAAGAAAATTCCGTTCCTTTATTTATGGCATCGCCGGACGGGCTTCCCGAATAGCGGGACGGGGCATCAAATTTCAAAACGCGGCAATGCCTACATTATCAGTTATTGTTTAACATCATCCTGCACAATACTAAATCATAATCAAAATTCTAATTAACTCATATGCCACATTTTGTAATTGATTGCTCAGAAGAGATCCTAAAAATGAAAACAGCAGCAGAAATAATGCAGTCGGTCTATGAAATAGCAGAATCAACTGGCCTTTTTGCAGATGGGGATATAAAGGTTAGAATTAATTCATTCAAGCATTTCAAACTTGGCCCATCTAAAGAAAATTTCATTCATATTTTTGGCAATATCATGGAAGGAAGAAGTATTTCTCAAAGATCTGACCTTTCAAAAAGCATCATAAGCAGATTGAAGTCAATGTTTCCGGATATCCCGATAATTTCAATCAACATACAGGAATTTGAAAAGGCAACTTATTGCAATCGCTCGATGATATAGCTTTTACCAGCAGCAAGACAACTAACCCCAAACACAGCATTTCTCAAAATTGTGTGGAAAGTAATATTCTACCGGAATTATTAACAATGCCTGGCTTTATGTGCAGGTTTCGGCAACACATCACTACAGAAATGTTTAATTGTCGTCAATAAAATAATGACTTAAATTTACCTTGGTTTTTATCTTTCTTTAGTCAAAATATTATGGCATGAAAAAATACAAAGCAGCAAGATTATCTGAAGGGAACAAAGTTTTTCCCATTGAGATCTTAATTAACGACGAAGGCGTGACATTAAAGCATCCAGGATTATTTAGCGGCCAGGAAAAGACAATTCCGTTTAGCCGTGTCTCATCTGTAGATGTTGATTGTCCCCTTGTGGGCTTTTCTACCATAATAATTCAAACGACCGGGGAAGGTAAAATTGAAGCGCATGGTTTCACCAAGAGTGAAGTGACAGAAATGAAAAAACTGATACTTGAAAAAATCTGAATATAAAAATTTTTACTGCCTATTACTAAGCGTTAATAGTTTACGCATTTACATTTTTTAATCCTTATAAATTTTTCAAATTAATTATGTCTTTTACTTCCCGTACTGATCCATCTTTTTGCTTTCGTATATAAAAGTTCCATACTGATAGGTTTTACCATATAATCATCCGCTCCCAGTTCCAAGGCAACCAGTCGATCAGTCTTTTCACATTTCGTGGTACAGAAAATAAAAGGTATTGCAAAAGTCTTAGATGAATCCAAAAGCAGGCGTAAAACCTCATAGCCATCTATTCCAACCATTAAGATCTCACAAATAATTAGATCAGGCATAAATTCCCTGGCCATTTCGACACCCCTGCCGCCCCTATCAGCCGTAAGTATGTTATATCCTTCTATTTCCAGATACTCAGTGAAATTCTCCAGGATATTAGAATTACTTTCAATTAACAAAATTGTTTTCATAAAAGCCTGTTTAGCAATATTTCCTTAAGGCAAATATTAAACTCTTCATCCAGTTAAGTATTATACAATATTTAAAATATGTTACATACTTCACACGTTCAAGATAAAAGAAGTGTCCCTGGAGGGCTTTAGAATAATAATATGTTTATAAAAAAACTATTTACAATAAATATATTTATGTTGTGACAATTTTCATAAATCCTTAAGAAAGCATTTTTAGAAATAATATAAACGATACGATTATGAACATGTTTGCAAAAAATGAGGCCAGATCAGTAAAAGAATATCTTTTGATGGTACCTGATGATCGCAGGAAAGATATTGATTTCCTCCACGACTTTATTCAAAAAGCAGTTCCGAACCTAAAACCTTATTTTGCCTCTAATATGATCGGTTATGGTTCATTCTATTACCTTGATTCAAAAAAGCAAAAAAAAGATTGGCCAATAATTTCCCTGGCGAATCAAAAGAATTATATAAGTATTTATGTATGTACAATTGTTGAGGATAAGGCGGCGGCAGAAAAATATAAAAAGGAACTTGGCAAACTTAGTAAAGGGGTAACTTGTATTAGATTTAAGAAAATTGAGGAGATCAATCTTGAAACCCTGAAAATAGTATTAAAGCTCGCTGAAAAAAAACCTGGAGTTGCTGGTGCCAGCATTGTAGATAAATAGTTTGAGTTGCAGTAAATATTTTATTATCATCCGAATCAAATAGCAGGCAGTGTTAATGCCCGACTATGTGTCATAAGAACTTCCAATTAAAACCAGGAAATGTGCATCATTAAGACCTGGTAAAGCTGAATTTCGCCGTTCATCCGCCATGTCGTTACTTCCTATAATATCCCTTTTTTCTATTCCTGGAAAACATAACTTGAAGTATGAAAAAACAAAATTCATTCTCAAGAAGATTGCTGGTCAAAAGTTCTGTTTTAGGACTTTTAGCCGCTTCTGTGCCAAATATTGTCTATTCAAAAAATATCCTGTCCGATGTTCCCGATGAAGGTTCTTCCACCACAACTCCCCATGACAGGTATCCCGCCATTCAATTGACAATTGCTTCAGAAGTTGTGGGGGTTGCACATTTTAATTTAGACCGGCTTAAAGAACTGGTTGATCCCAGGCCCGAACTGGCTAAGGCAGAATGGGACTGGGGTTATGGCGATTGGGAATCTGCCCTCGGCGCTGCCTCACATGTAGGCCGGAAGGATATTATTGAATATTTGATCGGCAAAGGTGCTGTTCCAACTATTTTTACATATGCTATGTTGGGTCATTACGAAACGGTAAAAGCGATGATCACATCTTATCCGGGAATTCAAAAAAATTTCGGGCCACATGGAATCACATTATTACAACATGCAAGAAATGGTGCTGAGACAGAAGGTATAGATAAATCTAAGGCCAAACAACTTATTGAGTACCTGCAATCACTCGGAGATGCAGATGGGAGACCATATCTAAACCTGGATGAAACGGAAAAAACTAAATATCTCGGCGATTATAAATATGGAGAAGGAAAGGAAGATGGGTTTACCATTAAATTAAATATGAGGAAATTGCTTTCGTTGGGCAAACTTGGAAAATCCGGTGGAGCATTGTGGCGGATCGGTGAGCAAGAATTTACATACCAGGGTGCACCGTCAGTGACTGTAAAATTCCTGGTTCAAAATGCCCGTGTTCACGCACTCACAGTAAATGAACCCGGTTTGATATTGACAGCTACAAAAATTTGATTACATGAGCAAGCAGTTCAATACTCTTTAATTACTGTTGCTTCCAAAATGTTACTATCAACCCGCCAATCACGATAAGCGTTCCGCCTGCCATAATTGGCAAAGATGGCAAAGAACGAAAAAAAACATAATTAATGATCTGCCACATTACAAAAAGCGTTGCTATATAAAGCCCAACAACCTGGCTAAATTCTACCGGAGCAAGATTGAGAAAAATTCCATACCCAAATAATAAAATAGCTCCAAGTAAGCCTAATCCAATTCTTGCAATTCCTACATGGTTGTACATACAAAGTCGAATTATTGCGTCTCCACTAACTTCAAGAGCTGTGGCTATAACAAGAAATACTATAGGATGTGCATTAATCAATTTCAGCATGACAAAAAATTTACCCGCAAATCTACATTATAAAAAACCGGGAGAAAATAAACATTAACGTCCCGGGGCAGGCAATTATATTGAGCCGAAATTATTCTCTACGCTTCTTCAGTAACCGGCTTTACTTTTGATTAATTATCCTTTGAAGTCAAAAGAAAATTTCGTTTCTTTAAACAATGGCATACCCGGGTGAATACTTCCGTGTTTACGTTACGCCAAAGGGGAACCTCGTGCTGGGCTTTGTAAGCAATTAAATTAGTCCGCTAAAATAACAACCATGAATTTAGAAATAAGTCATGAACCATTAAGGTTAGATATTTATGGCTTTTCCGGGATCGCTATAAATAACGACTATGCCGGAACAGCGTTCAAGTTAATGGACAGGATGTGGCAGACCGTTAAATCAAATAATTTAAAAAATAAAGGCCTTAATATATGGGTTTACGAACAAGACCAAAGGGTCTTTACAGGTGTGGAACTTACCGACATCCCGGATCAGGATACAGGGCTGGAACAAAAAAGTATTACTTTATTAAAGTATGCCTATTACAAACATGTTGGTCCTTATAACCTGATAAAGCAAGTTGGACAAGCAATGAATAATGATATGAATAAAAGAGGCTTTGAAGTCACGCTTCCCTATGTTGAGATTTATGGCCATTGGACAAATGATGAAAGCAAGCTGGAAACAGAATTATTTATGTGTGTTAAATAATTAAATACAACATCGCCTTCCGGGGCACTTAGAAGAAGGCATGCCAGAAGTTAGTTTCAATTCTATGCGAACCACTTCACTGGTTTTGAACATTACAAAAATGAAAAAAATATTACTTACAGGTCATTTGTTGTGTTCCTTTTTATTTGTGTTGGTCATTTCATGCAACAGTAAAAATAATGCCCCTACTGATGAGACAATAAATGCACTAAATCTTAAAAGAGGACAAATAGTTTCTTGTGGGCCCCCTGACAAACAATTTGGCTCTGTCGAATTTGATGTATCCTGTTCTGAAAAAGCAAAAAAAGATTTTAACATTGCTGTCTCCCTGCTGCATTCATTTGAATATGATGAAGCAGAAAAAGCATTTGCAAAGATCATTGATGAAAACCCTCAATGTGCCATGTCTTACTGGGGAGTGGCCATGTGTAACTACCACCAGGTTTGGCCATCGCCACCCTCACAGGCAGAATTGGAGAAAGGAAATAAAGCCATTGCTATTGCACAGTCTATAATACAAAAATCAAAAAGAGAAACAGATTATATTAATGCCATTGCTTTGTTCTATAAAGAATGGGATAAAACAGACCATAAGACCCGTTCCCTGCGTTTTGAAAAAGCCATGGAGAATGTTTACAGGAAATATCCATCCGATAAAGAAGCAGCAATATTTTATGCCTTAGCACTTGATGGAACTTCAGATCCTGCTGATAAGTCCTTTAGTAATCAAAGAAAGGCTGCTGCAATTTTATCAGGTTTATATCCTGGTGAACCCAACCATCCCGGTATTGTGCACTATATTATTCATAGTTATGATTATCCTGAGCTTGCAGCATTGGCATTACCGGCAGCAAGAAAATATGCTTCTATTG
This sequence comes from Ferruginibacter sp., assembly GCA_040006715.1. Classification (GTDB taxonomy): domain Bacteria; phylum Bacteroidota; class Bacteroidia; order Chitinophagales; family Chitinophagaceae; genus Ferruginibacter. The sequence continues at coordinate 11,688 of JBDTWL010000054.1, forward strand.
CACCCTCTTCTGCACATGCCCAGCACATGCCCAGCACATGCCTTCACATATTTTTACAAGATTAGGGCTCTGGGATGAATGCATTCGATCGAATCTTGCTTCAACTTCTTCTGCAAAGTGTTATGCTGAAACTGCCGGGATCAAAGGCCATTGGGATGAGGAACTGCATGGCATGGATTATCTTGTTTATGCTTACCTGCAAAAAGGAGAAAATGATCTTGCAAAAAAACAATATGATTATCTTAAAAACATTCGCGAGGTGTACCCCGTGAACTTCAAGGACGCTTATGCCTTTGCTGCCATCCCTGCCCGCTATTTTCTCGAAAACAAAATGTGGAAAGACGCAGCTAACATTGAAATGTACCCAACTAATTTTCCCTGGGAAAAATTTCCATGGCAAAAGGCGATCATTCATTTTGCCCGGCTACTGGGCTGTACTCGTATTGGCCATATGGATCTGGCTAAAGCTGAATTAAAAAACCTGTACAGGATCTATGATACCCTGACAACCCAAAAAGACCCATATAAAGCTAACCAGGTACTGATACAGATAAAGACCGGTGAAGCATGGATACTTTTTGCAGAAAAAAAAATTAATGAAGCATTACAACAAATGAGCATTGCTGCGGATATGGAAAACCTCACTGAAAAAAGTCCTGTTACTCCCGGGGAAGTGATACCAGCACAAGAATTATTGGCCGATATGCTACTTCTATCAGGTAAACCCGCCAAAGCTTTAGAAGCCTATGAGGCAGATCTGAAAAAACATCCAAATCGGTTCAATGCATTATCTGGCGCAGCATCAGCCAGTGAAAAAATTAATAACATTGAAAAAGCAAGCTCTTATTACCTGCAATTAACTAATATGGCAAATTCACCTAACGCCGGCAGACCTGAACTTGAAATAGCAAGATCATTTTTGAAAAAAGAAAATAAATAATCGTTAAGAGCTGAATAGTAATGTCGTATATTTAGAAGAACTGCCACCAACACAGCATTAAATAACAACTTCCCCCAACAAATCATTTCCGTTCGCGTAGAGGTATATTAAAAATATAAAATCAAAATCTTGAAGACAATGAAAAAAATGATATTGATAATTCTTGCATTTGCTATGACATTCGTTCTTGGATTCACTTTTAAGGCAATCACAATGAAAAGTAACAGTCAGCAATCAATGAAAAAAGTAACCGGCATTGGCGGCATTTTTTTCAAGTGCAAAGACCCAAAAAAAATGAGAGAATGGTATAAAACCAATCTTGGCCTGAATACCAATGCGTATGGGGCAGTTTTTGAATGGAGGCAAGGTGCTGACAGCAGTAAAAAAGGATTTACTCAATGGAGCCCATTCACTGAAAAAACTAAGTATTTTGATCCTTCAACTAAGGATTTTATGATCAATTACAGGGTAGAAAACATTGAAAACCTTATCGGTCAACTTAAAAATGGAGGTGTGACGATCGTAGATTCAATTGAAACGGTTGAATACGGGAAGTTTGTTCACATCATGGACATGGAAGGCAACAAAATTGAATTATGGGAGCCAAACGATATAGAATTTGAAAAACTGGGTGAAAAGATAGGCGCTAAGACCACCAAATAATTTTTGATAACGCGATGCGTTAGCGGCTTCATTGGTCATAACTGAATAACATATCAGTCGGCCTTGCTTTGGCAAAATTGTTCTTCGCTGAACCAAAGTGTATTCATTGCAATCAAATATTTTTATATTTAACGTATGAAAATTAAAAGCGAATCTACATCACGCAGCCTTACGCGTTCTATAGGAATGGGGGTACTTCTGAGTATGTTATTTTTCTACGGCATCCATGTCTTCGGCTCATGGAAAATGGAAAATTACCGGCCTGATCCGGAGACCACGAGTACCGTGCTGCTCCATAACAAATGCGCTGTTTTTGGTCATGTACATACATTAAGGCCAAACACTGATATTTCAGCTATGGGTGATGGTATAGACGGAACCAAATTGGGCGGAAGCTTTATGAACTTTACTGAAGGCCATATTGGCGCTATGATCATTCTTTCACTCTTAGTTAGTGGCCTTATTTTTATCTTTCGAATGAACGTCAAAAAGATCCGGGCTACCGAAGCCAACAGCATAAATAGTTAAGAGCATTATCCCCATCATAGCTATGCAGGACATAACAATGGGGTATTGTTAATGATAAATTTGGTTATTATTTTTACAGGAGTTTGCTTCATTATTTTGAACGGTCATTAAAATATTCCTTTATGAAAATAAATATCCGGGTATTGGCTATATGCCTATTGCTCCCTTTGTCAAAAGTTGTTGCACAAACGGAACAGGTACTTGTAGAAGAACATTTTGTTGAAAATGACAGGGGGTGGAACCTCGGTAGTGATTACGATGTTGTGCGTAAAATTGAGGGCGGCAAATTTATCCTTGAATCCAAAAAGTATTTGACCAATAAAGGAGGTTATTGGATAAAGGTGCCGGATCTTAAATTACCTGCAAATAATTTTTCTATTTCAGTTACAACCCATTGGATAAAAAATATGAAAACCGATGACAGTTATTCTCCATATGGCATCATCGTGGGTGATTATTATTTTTTGATCTATGCTGACGGTAATCGCAGGTTGTTGAAATATAATACTATTGATAAGAAATATGAGGTGATTGTAGATTGGGGCGAGAATAGTGCTTTGAACAAAAAAGATAATGCTGACAACAAATTAGAGATACAATACAAAGATGGCAAAGGGGCTTTTTACGCTAACGGGGAGATGCTATATAAAAAGGACATAACTATTCCTGAAGGTTCATCGGCAAAATTATACATAGAAAATTCAGAAGTTGTATCATTTGACGATCTTATCATCAAAGTTTTGTAATGCACGATGAATAATACGGGCATTAAAAAGCCTGGCATTCCCACCCACTATTGGTACAAGTTGTGCCATTTGACAGTTTATTAATTCACTTTGCAGTCCTGACAAAATTTCGTTTCTTTAATCAGCAGCGGATCCTTTAGGGCGCGAGGGCACAATTTGATCGAAATGCATAAATGATCACAGTGTTTGCATTTTTAATAGTAAAGGAAAATTCCTGTTCAAAAATGAGGTACCAGGTCTACGTTATAGAGCTATCAAAAAGAGTTTTTACAGAAAATATAAAATTCCGGGTTGCGAATCCACAATTCAATGGAGTGCTACAGTGCCTTTATGTGGGCATGACCAGTAAGGCCCCGGCAGAACGATTTAAGCAACATAAGACCGGGTATGTAAACAAGAAAGGCCATAAGCTATCTGCCAATATTGTTCAGAAATACGGAACATATTTACGTCCCAGCCTTTACGACCAAATAAACCTAAAGGCTATGACCAGGCAGGAGGCATTAATAATGGAAGAAAAACTTGCGCTGGATCTACGAAGGCAGGGTTATGCAGTATGGTTCAATTAATACCAGCAACTGCACCTTATAGACAAGTTCCCGCATTATGCGGCACTGGTAGCTTTGAAATCAGCAAAAAAAATCGTTCCTTTAGTAAGTAGCTTAATTGAAATTAATGTATGAGAATCGCGTCCACCAAATGGCAATATCGTGCACTCGCGCTTTCAACCTTTTTTTTATTTTCCTGCATTAAATATCATGAACAATATTATAATAGTTTTGATGAATTCAATGTAGCGAACGTCAGGAATAAAAGCTGGTTTCCTTATAAAATAATATCAGCAGATACTTATGAACTCAAGAACATATCAAGCCTCGATCATAATTTTGCATTTGGTAGTTTCAAATACCTGGATGACAGGTATTATGATTCAATATTCAACAGTGACAAGACCGAACGCATTTCTTTTAAAGCTTTTAATGCCAAAGTAAAACTTAATAAAGCCGGGAAACCCAGTTGGTTCATCGATACAGACGCTACGTCAATCAATGACTCCGACAATATCAAATACGAGCGATTTTATATAACCAGGAATAAAAACAAGAAGGTCATATATTTTGTATTATCCCGTTGACAAATTAGTATTCTGCCAACATAACATTACTGCAACCGGGAAATAGCCAGGGAGTAAATGTTTATGTACTCCTCCCTCCTTCCACGGTACCTTTCTAATGACCGGCAAGTGCTGTCCCGAAAATGCCCACTGCCAGTTCCGCCCAAATTAGCAGGAGTGCTACCAGAACCACTCCACAAACCGCGATCCTGTACTGGATCCTGTTCACCTTCCTCATTATAAGTTCACACAGGAGGCCCGTGCCAAGCAGCAGAACAGCAGCGACAACAAAATCTTTCAGGTCCCAGTTCACCTCACTTGTGAATTGCATCCCTATTAAAGGTATGAGCAATAGAAATACTACTGTGCACACAATGGCGATAAGTCTTTTGTTCTGCATAATCATAAAATGTTCTTTTATAATTCAAAGTTATTAAAAGTACTTTGTATTTCAAAGTATTTTTCAAAATAAATAAAATAATCGTTTTCACCGGCATTGATTTCCGCAGCGGCGGAGAATGATCCAGGCATTACCCTACCAAAAAAATTCTTACAATAAATTTGCGTAGTTAAATAACTACGCATATATTTGTAGCCAAATCGCTACACGATGAATTTACGACGGGATGTATTTCAAGCCATCGCAGACCCGACAAGAAGGGCCATATTGCTGTTGGTTGCTTCGCATTCAATGACAGCGGGTGCAATTGCCTCAAACTTTGACACTGCCAGGCCGACCGTTTCCAAGCACCTCCAAATACTCACCGAGTGCGAATTATTGAAACAGGAGCAGAACGGCCGGGAGATCTACTATTATATCAATGCAAAAAAAATGAAAGAGGTGGCCGACTTCATTGAGTCATTCCGTAAAATGTGGGATGACAGGTTCAATAAATTAGAGACCGTAATGAAAAGATACAAATCCAAAAAATAGCATGTTATGGAAAGGAAAACAAAGATCAATGCAGAAGACGGCAAACAGGAATTGCTGATCACCAGGGAGTTTGACCTGCCATTGGAATTGCTTTTTAAAGCGTATGCAGAGCCCGGAATCGTTGAGCAATGGATGGGAACGAAAGTGTTGAAACTTGAAAATAAAAAGCACGGCAGTTGGCAATTTGAAACATCTGATGCCAAGGGAAACGTGGTATTGCGGACCAATGGGGTGATCCATGAGTTTGCCCAGGACAGGCGGATCATTCGCACATTTGAAATGGAGGATACGCCTTTTCCAGTGCAGCTTGAATTCCTGGAATTTGAACAACTCCCTGGCGAACGCAGCAAACTCAGTATGCACATAATATATAGATCAGTTGCAAACAGGGACCAAATGCTGCAATTACCTTTTGCTCAAGGCATCAATATGGCACATAACCGATTACAGGAATTAGTAATTAAACTAAAATAACAACCCATGACAAAGAGAAATAAAATTATTTATTGGATCGCTACTATATGGCTTGCATTGGGAATGTTATCCACCGGGGCAGTGCAGCTATTCAAAGTGAAAGAGGAAGCAGATATGATGAAACATTTGGGTTATCCCCTTTATTTTCTAACCATCCTGGCGGTTTGGAAAATGCTGGGAGTTGTAGCAGTGCTTATTCCCAGGTTTCCCTTATTAAAGGAATGGGCTTATGCGGGCTTCTTTTTTGCTATGTCCGGTGCCATCTTTTCTCATGTAGCGTGTGGAGATGAACCCAAAGAAAATTTTGGCCCGGTATTATTACTGGTCCTGACTGTAGTATCTTGGTATTCCAGGCCTGTGGATAGAAAGCTCATTTCTTTTAATTTTAATAAATGAACAGCATGAATCCTAAAGTTGATTTTTATTTTAGCAAAGCCAAAAAATGGCAGGACGAACTGGAGCAATTGAGAATGATCGTTCTTGACTGCGGGCTGACCGAAGAATTAAAATGGGGCTGTCCTTGTTATACTTTCCAGGGAAACAACATCGTTTTAATACACGTATTTAAAGAATACTGTGCGTTTTTGTTTTTTAAAGGGGCGTTGTTAAATGATGCCAGGGGTATCCTGGTCCAGCAAACAGAGAATGTGCAGGCGGCCCGCCAGGTACGGTTCAGCAATGTTAAGGAAATAGTTAAGATGAAAAACATCCTGAAAACCTATATCTATGAGGCGATCGAAATTGAAAAAGCAGGTTTGAAAGTAAATTTAAAAAAGACTGCAGCGTTCAAAATGCCGGAAGAATTTCAAAAACACTTAAATAAAATCCCTGCCCTGAAAAATGCTTTTGATGCATTGACACCTGGACGGCAAAGAGGATACCTGCTTCATTTCTCTCAACCCAAACAATCCAAGACCAGGGAATCACGCATTGAAAAATGTATGCAGCAGATTCTTAAGGGAAAGGGATTAAATGATTAATTCATACAATTAACTGGGATCACATAAAAGTATAAAACAATAAAATAAACACATGAAAAGCAATAATAAAATGTTGCCGGCAGTACAATGGGAAGAACTATTCAAAATAATAAAGGCCCGTTTTGAGAAGAACATGAAGCGTCATGAAGGTATTGAATGGGCTAAAGTGCAGGCAAAGCTGGAAGCTAATACTGAAAAACTGAAGTCGCTCAATGAAATGGAAATTACCGGCGGTGAACCCGATGTTGTTGGTCATGATAAAAAAACAGGCGAATACATTTTTTATGATTGTTCAGCGGAAAGTCCAAAAGACAGGAGGAGTATTTGTTACGATCATGAAGCGCTGGAGTCGAGGAAAGAACATAAACCGGGAAATAGCGCTGTTGAGCTGGCTGCTGACATGGGTATCGAGCTTTTAACGGAAGAACAATACCGAAACCTACAGCAACTTGGAGCATTCGATACGAAAACCTCGAGCTGGATAAAGACAACCCCTGCTATCAGAAAACTAGGTGGCGCCCTTTTTTGTGATCGCCGCTACGACCATGTATTCCTGTATCACAACGGTGCAGAATCATACTATGCTGCCAGGGGTTTCCGGGGTTCGTTAAGGGTATGATCTTTTTCAACAACCCAAAACCGGAAATAAAGCCTATATCAATGGCAGGTATTAGCAATAATTTATAAACATTATGCGGACAATAGCAACGACGATCATTTGTCTTTTTTTCTTTGGAAACATTTTTGGGCAGCATCCAGAAAGTAGTTTAAAGATCTCCCATTTGACCGGGGACTTTTATGTTTTTACAACCTATAATTATTATAAAGGGACCCGTTATCCCGCAAATGGAATGTATCTTTTAACTGATAAAGGGGTAGCAATGTTTGATTCACCATGGGATACAACACAATTTCAACCATTGCTTGATAGTATATGGATACGACACCATAAAGCTGTAGTGTTGTGCATTGCAACACATTTTCATGAAGACAGGACCGGGGGGCTGGAATATTACAGGCAACATGCTGTTAAAACTTATACTACCAAACAGACAGATGATCTTAGCAATAAAAGAGGTATGAAAAGAGCAGAATTTTTAATTGATAACGACACTGTTTTTACGGTCGGGCAATATTCATTTCAAACCTATTATCCCGGGCAAGGTCACGCTCCGGATAATATTGTTATTTGGTTTGAAAAGGAAAAGCTGCTTTATGGCGGCTGCCTGATAAAAAGTGTAGACGATAGTGATCTTGGTAATCTATCAGATGCCAACACAACAGATTATTCAACAACACTACAAAATGTCCGAAACAAATGCAAAAAGCCAAAATATATCATTCCGGGGCATAATGGCTGGACAGATATAAGATCATTGAAACATACTTTAAAAATGGCAAAGAAGATCAAACAAAAAAGTTTCCGCTAACAAAAACATGCCTCACCCGTGGGGGCAATTATATTCTTTCCACGCTCTCTACCCCGCTTTGATCAGCAGCTACATTGAATGGTAATCCTACGTGTCGTGGGCCAGATGTCTTTGCAGTCCTGTAAAAAATTCGTATTCTAGGTCTCTTAAACCTCCAAATTTATCTTTTTATTAAGCTG
>JBDTWL010000055.1:0-19301 GCA_040006715.1 Ferruginibacter sp.
TGGTTTTTCATAGGATATTGGATTAATACGGGCTTTGATTTCTATCATGGCCCCTTTTTTTTGCTTAAAATGACCGTTTTTTATATACCCCTTTGAAACCCTTAGCAAGAGACAAGGAGTTTTGGATCGTGAAAGGGGTTAATATCCCATGATTCAGAATATCCTTGTTCACTATTCCAAACAATAGTGATCCTATTAAAAAGGCTCCCATTATTGGGAGCCTTTTTTGTATTTGTCTGGCCACTGAAGTGGCATGAAAAGTCGAATTATAATATAAGCATCGAATCCCCATAGCTGAAGAAACGGTATTTGTCTTTAATGGCTTTTTTATATGCTTCCATCATCAGGTCATACCCGGCAAATGCACATGCCATGATCAATAAGCTTGTTTTTGGCAAATGAAAATTGGTAACCAGTGCATCAGCAATATTAAAATTATATGGAGGATGTATAAAATGGTTGGTCCATCCTTCAGATGGCTTCAATAATTTTTGTGCAGTATAGGAAGTTTCCATGGCCCTCATGGTTGTTGTACCTATCGAGCATATACGGTGGTTGCTTTCTTTTGCCTTATTTACAATGGCACAGGCGATCTCATCTATTTTATAATATTCTGCATCCATTTTATGCTTGCTCAGGTCTTCCACTTCAATTGGCCTGAAAGTTCCCAAACCGGTATGTAGGGTAACTTCTGCAAAACGCACACCCTGGATCTCCAGCCTTTTGATCAGTTCTTTGCTAAAATGCAACCCCGCAGTAGGAGCAGCTACAGCGCCCTCATGTTTTGCATACACGGTCTGGTAGCGTTCTTTATCTTCATCTTCGGGTTTACGCTTTATGTATTTTGGAAGCGGGGTCTCGCCCATGATCTCAAGCATCTGCCTGAATTCCTCGTCGGTGCCATCCCATAAAAAACGTATGGTACGTCCGCGGCTGGTTGTATTATCAATTACTTCTGCAACCAATTCATCACTTTCACCAAAATATAATTTATTACCCACGCGGATCTTACGGGCAGGGTCTACAATAACATCCCAAAGCTTATTTGTTTTGTTTAATTCACGTAACAGGAAGACCTCGATCTTGGCTCCTGTCTTTTCTTTACGGCCATACATGCGGGCAGGAAATACCTTTGTATTGTTAACAACAAAAACATCTTTGTCATTAAAATACTCCATGATATCGCGGAATTGTTTGCTTTCGATTTCACCTGTTTTGCGGTGAACTACCATCATGCGGCTTTCTTCTCTTTTTTTGGTAGGGTGCTGGGCAATTAAATTGAGTGGAAGATCAAAACGAAATTGAGATAATTTCATGTAATAAATTATTAATTTAAGTTATTTATCACATGCCTTTGTACTGTAAATGTTACAGAGATATTTAGCCTTTCCGGTGGATAAGGCATTTATCATGTTACGGCATGATTTTAATTAAGTGGGCAAAGGTACATAAATTAACCCTATTTACGTTCTTGTCTTGAAAATAGGGGGATATCTTCCTGTTATCAGAAATAAAACCTAAAAAACCGCCGATTCTTTATTAATTGCCCGGTAATATGCATCTTTAACTCCGACGGGCAGGACCTTAAAATTAAATATGTATAAAAAGCAGCTCAGCATACTCATTGTTTTTTGCTCATTAGTGGCTAATTCATTGCTGGCACAGGAGAAAAGCAATGAAAAATATCCCAGCCTTTTATGGGAGATCACAGGTAATGGGCTTGCAAAACCATCTTACCTTTTTGGTACCATGCACGTAAGCAGCAAACTTGTATTTCATTTAAGCGATTCCTTTTACAATGCTATCAAAAAAACCGATGCAGTAGCACTTGAACTCAACCCCGATGTATGGCAGGGCCAAATGGTAAAACTCGATAAGCTGAAAGAGAATTATGCTTCTTTTGTTCAGCAGGCGGGCAATGATTACCTCACGGAAAATTCTTTTCGCATAAAGAAATACGCCGATGAATTAAAGCTTGCCCTGCAAACAGAACCTGCGATCGTTAATAATCTTTTGTACCGCTCTTATAAGGCGAAAGAGGATTTTGAAGAAGACACATTCCTGGATCTCTATATTTTTCAAACAGGCAGGAAGCTTGGAAAAAAAGCTGCCGGTGTTGAAAATTATTATGAAGCGGAAAAACTTATACTCGAAGCCTATGCAGATATGGCGAAGGAAAAAAAGAAGAAGGACAATGACCTGGATGCTGAATTCATGAATGATTATGTAGAAAAGATTCAGGATGCCTACCGCAAAGGAGACCTTGACCTGATGGATTCACTGGATAACCTTACGGAACAATCGGCGGCCTTCAGGGAAAAATTCTTATACAAAAGAAATGAGATACAGGCGAATGCCATTGACAGTATCATAAAACACACATCATTGTTTGCAGGTGTGGGCGCCGCACATTTGCCGGGCAAGCGGGGAGTGATAGAATTGCTCAGGAAAAAAGGGTATACCTTAAAGCCCGTAAAAATGGTTGACAGGAACGGCTTGCAAAAAAATGCGATCGATCTTTTGAGGGTTCCCGTTGTCTTTCAAAAAAAACAGTCAGATGATAAGTTTTACAGCGTAGATGTGCCGGGTGACCTGTACAAAGTACGGCAGGATTTTCAAAACCTAGACCGCAGGCAGTATGCAGACATGAGCAATGGATCTTATTACCTCGTTACAAGAGTAAAAACGTATGCTGCTTTCCTGGGCCAGCCCGAAAAAGAAGTGCTTAAAAAAGTGGACAGCGTTCTGTATGAAAATATTCCCGGGAAGATACTCTCTAAGAAACTCATTATAAAGAATGGTTATGAGGGCTATGACATCAGCAGCAAGACACGCAGGGGAGACCTTCAGCGTTACCAGATATTTGTCACCCCTTTTGAAATAATCATTTTTAAAATGAGTGGTAAAGAAAATTATGTATCGGGTAATGAAGCCACGCAGTTCTTTTCTTCTATATCATTAAAAGAAAAAGAAAGCAAACCGGTATATTTTCAACCAGCACAGGGCGGCTTTGCAATAAGGCTTCCGCAAATGCCCGATGAGTACCTGAACAATACAACAACAGATGAAAGGTGGGAATATGAAGCCACAGATAGAACCACCGGAGATGCCTGGCTCATCTTTAAAAAATGCATTTACAATTTCAACTTTATAGAAGAAGACAGCTTTGACCTGGGGCTGGTTGAAGAATCATTCCGAAGCCCGGAGTTTTTTGATAAACAAATTAGCAGGAAACAAACTTCTTTCAATGGCTTTCCTGTTCTAGAGGTGAAAGAAAAATTAAAGAACGGGTCGTTTGTAAATGCCCGTTTTTTTATCAACGGGCCTCATTATTATGTAGTGGCGCATCGCAGCAACACGGATAAACTGCCGGATGATCAATTAAATTCTTTTTCCTTCAAACCTTTTAATTATCCTGCTTCAAAATTATATACCGATACTTTTTTACGTGCTTCCGTTATGACCCCTGTTGCTCCCGAAATGGACGAAGACATACGTTCATTGATAGAACAAAACCTGGATGCTGTTGCCAATGGAAATAATTACACCGGGTACATCAGCTATTGGCAAAAACCCAAGAACGGCATTTTTAAAAGTGAGGCTACGGGTGAGGCTATTGCGGTACATGTGCAGGAATTTCCAAAGTATTTTTATATAAAGGATTCTTCGAAATACTGGCAGAACGAGATAGCAGCATCTTTTAACAGGCATGATATGTACCTCTATGGCAAAGTGAATTACCTGAAAGAAAATGATTTTTCAGGCGTACGTTTTACGTTGAGGGATACAGGTAGCAGCCGGACGCTAGACCAGCTTTTGCTCATAAAGAATAATTTTATGTACCGGGTCTCAACTGTCGGTGATACCATTACCGGAACAGGTGATTTTAGTAAAACATTTTTTGATACATTCAGGCCCTTACAAAACAGTCCGTTCAAAAATATATATGAGAACCGTCTGTCTTTATTCTTTGATGACCTGTTCAGCACTGACAGTGCATTGCAGAAAAAGGCACAGCAATCTGTTGGGAATGTGCAATATGGCACCCCGGGGATCCCGTTGGTCATGAATGCCATCAATAGGTTGTCGGTACACGACAAGGATTACTACAATACAAAAAGTAAATTAATAAATGAACTCGGTTATATCAAAGACAGTACTTCCGATATATTGGTATCACACCTGAAAACGATCTATGAGAGAACTGCTGATACAAGTTTGTTTCAGAATGAAGTGATAAAGGCGCTGGCGCGGTTAAAAACAAAGGCATCCTTTGATCAGCTGAAAGAATTCTTTTTGCATGATCCGCCGATATTCGAAAGCAATTACGATTACAATTCCATCTTTAATAACCTGCAGGATAGCCTGGAGCTGAGTGCCACTTTATTCCCGGAGCTGTTGCAATTGGCATCACTGGATGATTATAAGGAAAAGATCCTGGAACTGCTCGTAAGCCTGGTAGATAGCGGCTATGCAAAACAAGACAAGTATGATTATTATTTTTCTTCCATTTATATTGATGCGATCGTTGCATTGAAAAAACAAAAAAGCAAGGATGAAAAACTGATGCAGGATGCAGGGAAGCGGTCAGAAACTGATGATCCGGTCAGGGTGTATAATTACAGTAATGAAGAAAGTGCACTGTATAATTATTCCACATTGTTGATGCCTTATTATGAAAAGAATAAAAATGTTCAAAACTTTTTTAACCGCTTACTCCAGTCAAAGGATGATGATGTTAAATTGAACACGGTGCTGCTCATGCTTCGGAATGATAAACCGGTTGCTGACAGCCTTATTGTAAACCTGGCTGCTAATGACAGGTATTGCAGTACATTGTTTTATGATCTGGAAAAAATAAATAAGCTTAATAGATTTCCTGCGCAGTTTAAGACACAATTGAATATTACACGCAGCAGCCTGGTAAAACAAAACGAATTTGATAAGCTGGATTCAATTGTTTACTTATCCAGGCAGCCGGTAATGGTAAAAGGCAAAAGCGGGCTGGTATATTTTTTCAAATACAGGATAAAGGCAACAGACCAGTGGAGAATTGGTATCAGTGGATTGCAGCCGGAAAATATAAATATGGTCAGCAGTGATTTTTCAATCGTGTCCATGACTGATGTAAAACTGAAAGATAACGGGCTTGAAAATGAACAATTGAATGTGCAGCTGAAAAAAATATTATTCGGCCTGCATAAAAGCGGGAAGAACTTTTACAGCGGCAATGATCTTTACGATGAGGTCAAGGCAATAGATGAATATGAGGATTAGGCAAGTCTCCTTCCCGGGATTGCTTCTATCAGTTGCCTGGTATAATCCATTTTCGGATGAAAATAAACATCCCCTGCACTTCCTGTTTCTATGATCTTCCCTTTGTTCATGACCATGATCCTGTCGCTGATGTAATGTATAACGGACAGGTCGTGTGAAATAAATATCGATGTAAAATTCATATCTGCTTTCAATTCACTGATCAGGTTCAGGATCCCGGCCTGTACACTTACATCTAATGCAGAAACGGCTTCATCAAAGATCAGAAAAGAAGGCTTCAATGCCAATGCCCTGGCTATGCAAATGCGCTGGCGCTGGCCCCCGCTGAACTGGTGCGGGTATCGCTTAAAGTGGTCGGGAGATAATTGTACTTTTTCAAGCATGTGGATCACCATTTCTTTTCTCAATTTATTGTTTTCGTAAAGCTGGTGAACTTTTAATGCTTCCTGTATAGCACTCCCGATACTGATGCGTGGATTCAAAGAACCATAGGGGTCCTGGAAAATAATTTGCAGGTCTTTCCGGTGATTTCTTAATTCATTCAATGGCATTGCCGTGATATCCCTTCCAGCAAGGATTATTTTACCTGCAGTTGGTTTTACCAGTTGAAGAATGGCACGGCCCAATGTTGTTTTGCCACAACCACTTTCTCCAACCAATCCAACAATTTCACCCGCTAATATATCAAAGCTTACATCATCAACCGCTTTAAAAACTGCTTTTGCTTTCCCGAAAATATTCCTGGCAGCGGGGAAAAATACTTCCAGGTTCATTACCGATAGAACCGGATCGGCAGGAATGATGTTTTGCTTACTCCCTGTATTTATTGAAACAAGGTTTTCTGTTTCTTCTAAAAAATCATTTAATACTTTTAGTTTTTTTCCTTTGGCATTGGCTGCCGGCCTGCACGCAAGCAACGCCTTGGTATAAGGGTGACGGGGAGCTTTTAAGATACCGGCTGCATTTCCTTGCTCAACGATTTCTCCTTTATACATTACAATGATCTCATCTGCCACTTCGGCCACCAGGCCAAGGTCGTGCGTGATAAGCAGCACCGACATATTATTTTGCTGCTGCAGTTTTTTAATAAGATCTAAAATATTTTTTTGAACCCGTACATCCAACGCAGTTGTTGGTTCATCTGCAATTAACAGGTCAGGATTGCAACTCATTGCCATTGCTATCATGACCCGTTGCTTTTGTCCACCGCTTACCTGGTGCGGATATCGATCGATCATGGCGGCAGGATCCGGAAGCTCCACTTGCCGGAATAACTCAATTGTTTTTTGCCTGGCTTCTTTCCTGTTTAGCTTAAGGTGTTGCAGCAGGCTTTCCATCACCTGGTAGCCACAGGTGAAGACCGGATTCAGTGAGGTCATTGGTTCCTGGAAGATCATGGCGATCTCATTTCCCCGGATCTTATTGATCTCTTTACCTGGCAATGCATTAAGTGCCACTTGTTCTTCCCCATTGGAACTGAATAAGATCTCGCCTTTAAAATTTGCTTGTTTTGGCAACAGATGTAAAACGGACAAAGCCGTTACCGATTTACCTGAGCCGCTTTCACCAACGATGGCAGTTAACTTACCCCTTGTTATGGTAAATGAAATATCTTTTACTGCAGGAACGGGAATCGCATCCTGTACAAAATCTATGTGTAGTTTTTTAATTTCAAGAAGTGGATGCATAAAATGTTGAGCGGGTAATTATGTTACGGGTTTGATAGTTACGAGTTGCGGGTTAATGTCTTCGATTGGTAATGACTTTCATAACCAGCAACTCTTAAACCCGCAACCAGCAACTTTTTAAAACTTCAAGTGTCGAACCGTTAACCCATCATTGATCAATTGCTTTAAAGAATCGATCCCGATCTTCAAATGGTTCTCTACATATTGAGAAGTAACGGCCTTATCACTGTCTTCGGTTTTTACACCTTCAGGCACCATGGGAGAATCACTTACAAGCAACAAAGCACCTGTTGGTATTTTATTATAAAAGCCAACAGTAAAGATGGTTGCTGTTTCCATATCAATAGCATAAGCCCTTACTTTTTTTAAATACTCCTTGAAAACTTCATCATGTTCCCAAACACGGCGATTGGTTGTATAACAAACGCCTGTCCAATAATCAACCTGGTAATCGCGTATGGTTGTTGAGATGGCTTTTTGTAATGCGAATGCGGGCAATGCCGGTACTTCGGGAGGGAAATAATCATTGCTGGTACCCTCGCCCCTTATTGCAGCGATCGGCAGTATCAGGTCCCCGATCTTATTTCGCTTTTTCAACCCGCCGCATTTCCCCAGAAATAAAACTGCTTTTGGATGAATCGCTGTGAGCAGGTCCATGACAGTAGCAGCGCCGGGGCTTCCCATGCCAAAATTGATGAGTGTAATATTATTGGCAGTTGCGCATTGCATGGAACGGTCGAGCCCTACTACCTCAACATTGTTCCATTGAGCAAACATTTTTACATAATTGGAAAAATTCGTGAGCAGTATATATTCTCCAAAGTTTGATAATTTTTCCCCGGTGTACCTTGGCAACCAGTTTTCCACTATTTCTTCTTTTGTCTTCATCTTTCTTTTTTAAGTAGTTAAAAATACAAAATTTAATGGCTAATGCCTATTGTTGCTATAAGCGTGGCTTTGAAAAGAAATATGCTTTACCGGGATTATTTACTTTGATATTAGTGTTTAATTCATTTACTTGAGGTTCAAAACTTACAACATGAAAAAATATACTACCCTTGCGATCGTCAGCTTGTTGCTGATCGTATCATGTAATAAATCAAACCCTGGTGCTGAAGAACAGCCTGGCCCTGAAAAATTCTCTTCACAACAGATCGATGCATTTATAAAAGAAACCATTGCTGTTGAACATAAGTTTGAATGGAGATCTGCCAGCGATCAAATGGTATGGAGTGCATTACAGGAAAGTGATAATATCCTTTCTGTTGGATATAAACCTGCAGACATGAGCAGTGCATCCTTAAAACTGGATGCCATCAATATCAATGATGAAAAATGGTTAAGCGCAAAGAAGGAAGTATTGAATATCATATTGGCCGAAGAGAAAAAATGCGGTAAAGAGGTTAGCTTGAATGATATCATTCAATGGGAAGAAAATGTTTTACCGGTAATAGATATCCATGTAGAAGGATTTTCAACAATACAGAAATTGAGGGCGAGTAAATTCGTAAGGTATGCAGAGCCGATGGGTTATGAGCCCAAAGAGGTTGCCGGCAAAGTTAACAGCAGCAGTGGTTGCGGGAGCAATATTGCTCAGCCAGGCCTCGTGGCAAATGTTGATTATTTAACAATACTGCCTGCCAGTAAAGAATCATGGAACTATCAATATCATAAAATTTCAAATGCATGGGCAAAGTCAACCGGTGCAGGAGTGAAAGTTTTTATCATTGATACAGGTTGTGAGTTTGACCAGGAAAACCTGGGTAGTGCATTCAACCAGGGAAATTCATCTGGCAGGACCGTTGAAAAAATAGTGACCTTGCCAAGGTCTACTTTTTTTGGTATACCTACCGGTCCCGTAGAAACGCCGGATGACGGATGTGGCCATGGCACTTCAATGGCCGGCGCTTGTGCAGGCCCAAGAGGAATAGATGGTGCGGCCTGTGGAGTGGCATATAATTGTAACCTGGTCACCTGCAGGGCTTCCTCGGATGTTTTTATGGATGAAAGCAGGGAAGTAAAAGGCGCATCTGATGCATTCACCAATGCTGCAAACAGGACTGATGTAAAAATTATCAGCATGAGTATGGGAAAGATCACCAGCAGCTCACAACTCAGTGATGCGATACAGTATGCCTATGGAAAAGGCAAACTGATCTTTTGCGCAGCGGGTACTTCTTTTAGCTGGTCGGCAGGTTGGTTCGGAGTTATTTTCCCTGCCAATATGAGCCAGGTAAATGCCGTAACCGGTGTAAAGGATAATAATTTTAATAGCAGCTGTGCTGATTGTCATAACGGAAGCGAAACTGATTTCACAGTTGTGATGGAGAAGGCTTCCAATGGGCGCACGCCACTGAGTCTTGCAATGACCGGTGATGCACCCTCTACAGTTGGCGGGTCATCAGTATCCACTGCAACAACAGCAGGCATAGCAGCATTGGTGTGGAGCCGTTTTCCATCTTATACAAGGGAACAGGTGCTCACCAGGTTAATACAAAGCAGTGCCAATTACCCCACAAGGAATTCATCATTGGGATGGGGGAATATCAATGCGGATGCGGCGACGAATTAGGTAGATGGCAAGTGGCAAGTGGCTAGTGGGGAGCAGCAAGAGGGAATTTTCCTACCAGCCATTTCACACTAACCACTAACTGTATATTTGCATGCATGATCAAAATAATTTACCCGGAAAAGAAGCCATCTATAAAAAGTGAAGCCAACAAAGAACTTATCTTTTGTGTAATAAGAAAACGCTGGATATTAATAACACCGGAAGAATGGGTGAGGCAGAATTTTTTACAATATTTAATAGAAGTGCTTCATTATCCTGCTTCATTGATCGCAGTAGAAAAGCAATTGTTGCTGGGGGACGTAAAAAAACGTTTTGATATTGTTGTGTATGATAAAGAAACAAAACCATTCATGATAATAGAATGCAAGCAAATGAATATGCCCTTATCAGAGAATGCGTTGCAACAGGTGCTTCGCTACAATACTAATATCCAGGCTAAGTTTTTGATCATAACAAATGGCAGCCATTGCTTTGGGTTTGAAAAACTAAATGACCGGTTTGGCGAAATAAATACAATGCCGGTATTCAAATAGTTAGTTTGAAGTTTTAGGGTTTAGAGGTTTAGTATTTATTATAGGCGGAACCAGCACTGATACCTGTAAAGATTAGCTTGCTGCCGGCATGTTCCTAAACCTTAAACTCCTAAACCAATACAGCCGGTATAAATAAAAATCCCCCGGATATTTCCAGGGGATTTTTTATAAAAATCAGATCAATATTATGGGAAGATACCTAACTCACCATAGCTCGTAGCTACTTTATTTATGGCATTTACATAAGCTGCAGTACGCATATCCGGGATTGCAGGATTGCTTTGCCAGATGTGCATGATTTCCCTTGTAGCAGTGATCATGGTTTCTTCAAGGCCGCTATGAACAAGGTCAACCTCATCTGGCCCGTGCATGATGAAGGTGCGTTCTACATCACTTACCCGCTTGCCGGTAAGCGTTTCGATCTGTCCAAGAATATGTGAATTCAGGTTTTCAGTAAAACGTTTTTCCATACGGCCATAACGAACGTGGCTAAGGTTTTTCAGCCATTCGAAATAACTAACCGTTACTCCACCTGCATTCAGGTACATATCCGGAACACAAAGAATTCCTTTTTGGATGAATATTTCATCAGCTTCAGGAGTACAGGGGCCGTTTGCAGCTTCACCAATGATCTTTGCTTTTACCCTTGGTGCATTTTCACCATTGATAACGTTTTCAAGTGCGGCAGGAATAAGGATGTCGCATTCCAGTTCAAGTGCATCGGTTGTATGGGCAAGGGTTGTTGTACCCGGCGCATTTAAAATAGAACCGGTTTTATTCCTGTGTTGAATCAGTTCTTCTTCATGTAAACCATTTTCATTGTAAACAGCGCCATCATGTTCAGATATGCAGATCACTTTTGCACCATTCTCCCGGAAGAATTTGGCACTGTGATAACCCACATTTCCTATTCCCTGTACAACAATTGTTTTGCCATGTATTCCCAGTGGCAATCCAAGCTTATTCATAACGTCAGGCATATTACATACTTCACGGATACCAAAGAATACTCCAAGCCCTGTTGCTTCTTTTCTTCCTCTTACGCCACCCTGGGTTACCGGTTTACCGGTAACGCAGCCTGCAGCATCGATCTCACCTGGCTTCAATGATGCATAGGTATCAACGATCCATGCCATTTCTCTTTCACCGGTACCATAATCAGGTGCAGGTACATCAATGCCGGGGCCGATAAAATTTTTCTTTACCAATTCACTTGTATAACGGCGGGTGATCTTTTCCAGTTCATAAACACTATAATTGCGTGGGTTGATCTTGATACCACCCTTGCCGCCTCCGAAAGGTACATTTACGATCGCACATTTATAGGTCATCAATGAAGCAAGCGCCATCACTTCATCCTGGTTTACTTCATCGCTAAAACGGATACCGCCTTTACATGGCGACTTATGCTGGCTATGCTGTACCCGGTAAGCTTCAATAACCTGGATGCTTCCGTCATCTCTTTTTACAGGGAAACGCATTTGGTATACACTGTTGCAGGCCTTGATCTGTTCCAGGATCCCCGGGTCAAACTGTGTGAACTTGGCTGCCTTGTCAAAACTTTTTTCCACACTTTGAAAAAAGCTATACTGTTGATTTGAGGACATAATAAATGGTTTTATTTTTATAATTCAAGCAATCGATTTATTGTTATCAGCATTTGTACATCTTTCAACTTCACAGGCGTCGCACCCTTGTACATATGAACGCTACTCACCGCTACCTGCTTTCCTTTTCGATCTTACTGATCTTCCTGTCCAGCATCATTACGTAAAAGAACAATCCGATAAGGATGATCAAACATACAGCAACTACCACGTAAATCTTTCCATTGCTGCGCATCACATCCGCCATCTCCACTTTATCCTGGGCAATTAAATTACTACCCGCCAGCAAGGCACAAAGTAATAATGAAAAACGGGAAAATAGTTTATTCATGGATCAATGTTTTATCTCTTAATAATTCAAGCCTGATCTTTAAAGTAGCAATCCATACTCCCAGCAAGGTCCAGCCAATGATCGCCGGGTAAAATACCATGCGCAGGCGGCTGTCAATATCATTGAAATTCAATGCCGGGTTACCGCCTTCGCCACCGGGTGCGCCGGGGTGTAAACTTCCTACCAGCCTGGGAATGATCCAGATGCTCGGAAACAACATGGCAAAAGCAAAAATATTATACACGGCACTTATCCTGGCCCGCTTATCAATATCAGTAAATGAACCGCGTAAAACAAAATAAGCAGCATATATTAATAATGCAATAGCAGCACCGATGAGTTTGGGCTCTTTTAAAATACTTCCAAGGGACTGTCCCTGGTCTGTAACCCAGGTATAACTTGCCCAAACAGTTCCCGTAGCGTATCCTAATATGCCAAAAACACAACCCACGGCGGCAAAATTCTTTGCATACAGGTCATTGCGGTAACTAAAATTGCGTAGATATTTTATACTGTATATAAAACTCACAATGAACAATATCATCATTCCAAACCACATACAAACATGGAAGTACAGGTTTCGTATGGTTTCATTCAAAATAAAAAGATGGGGAACATCCAATAAAAAACCGGCAACAATGGTATAAACCAGCAGTAAAAATGATACTATTTTCCACCAATTTTTGTGCACTGATATGGGGTTTTTATTTAGTGGCGCAAAGTTATGGTAAACTCGATTAAACATATTTGTTTTTTCAAGTTTAGTTTCAGGGAAATATAATTCCCCATTTTGGGCATGAATTATCGCTTTCTGAATATATGATATATAAAATTACATATTCAAACCATGGCATTGTTTTTTCTTTTGAGATAGTATTACCTTATCATTAAAATATACAACTATGTTATGGAGAGGAAGAAGAGAAAGCAGTAATGTAGAAGATCGCAGGGGTTTGTCCGGCGGCAAGATCGCCGCGGGAGGCGGATTGATCGGGGTGGTGGTAATATTGATAAACCTGTTCCTTGGAGATGGGAACGTAAGTGACCTGCAGCAGGCGATCCCTCAGCAACAGCAGGAAATGACTGCAGAACAGAAAGCTGCCGATGATGAAAGGGCAGGTTTTGTAAAAGTCGTACTTGCCGATACGGAAGATGTTTGGGACCAGGTCTTTCAAAAGAAAGGGGAGACATACCAAAAGCCTACACTGGTACTTTTCAGAGGCTCAACAGAATCAGGCTGCGGATTTGCCAGCGCTGCTACCGGACCATTCTATTGCCCGGCAGATAAAGATGTATATATCGATCTGTCATTTGCACAGGAACTGAAAGACCGCTTCAATGCTTCCGGGGATTTTGCCCTGGCCTATGTTGTGGCACATGAAGTGGGGCATCATATCCAGTATTTAATGGGCACATCGGAAAAAATGCAAAAGTTAAGACAGGAATTAAGTGAAGTTGAATACAATAAGCAATCAGTAGCATTGGAACTCCAGGCCGATTTTTTTGCAGGTGTCTGGGCACATTATGATAAAAAAATGAAAAATGTTATAAACGAAAATGATATTGCCGACGCACTGAATGCAGCAAATGCTATCGGGGATGACCGCTTGCAGAAACAGTCACAGGGTTATGTTACGCCCGATGCCTTTACACATGGCACTTCAGCACAGAGAATGTATTGGTTCAAAAAAGGTTTTGAAACCGGGGATATCTCGCAGGGAGATACATTCAATTCCGGTAATTAATTAATCCTTCCACAAATAAGGAAATAAGATCACTGCCAGTATGATCACCAGCAGGTCCATTAAGCCAACCAGGCCCGCCAGTTGAATAACCGCACCTTCTTTGAAAACCTCGGCAAAAGCTGCTTTGCTCAACCGCATCAGCAATAACAATTGCGGTAAGATCACGGGGAATCCGAGGATGGCTATGAGCGCTGCATTTTGTTGGGCCTTGGCGGCAATGGCGCTCATTAAAGTAAAGACCAGGCTGATACTGGTACCACCAAGCAGAACAATACCTGTAAAACGAAGGCTGTCGGTAACTGGGTTGTCCAAAAAGATAAAGAACAACACTAAACTTACCAGGCTCATGATAAGCATCAGGATAATATTAAAGAAAAGTTTGCCTATGATGAATTCTACCGGTGATGTGATTGAATAAAAATAAAGCATGCGCCCGCGGCTTTCCTGCAAAAAACTTTTGGCAACCGTATTTACACAAACAAATAATTGTATGACCCAGAATAAACTGTTCCACACATTTGCTTCAGGGCTTTCCGGTAAGGATAAATACAAAACAAAAATGGTGGAAGCGATATAAAGCAGGATACCGTAAAAAGTATGTTGCTGCCTTAATTCAAGCAATATGTCTTTTCTTAATAATGCATTGATGCGGCTGATCATATATGCAAAGTAAAAATTTTATTCAGGTAATAACGAATATTTATAGCCGTTTTTAATGTTTAATGTGTTCATCTTACACAAAATTTTTAATAATGCATGTCACGCTTGTGTCATGAAGTCTGCACCCCTATTGGCTTTGCAGAAACTACGAAGTAAAAATACCGTTAACAACCTGTTAGCAAAAATCTATCTTTATGAGGGTGTTAAATAATTTTTAACATTTATATTCATTGTTTAAATTTTTCACTCAACAATCAATTATGAAAAAACTATTACTGTTTGTGCTGTCATTTATATTCGTGTATGCGGTGACGGCACAGGAAAAGAATGTTTGGTCTCTGCACAACGATGTTGACAGGGTTACAATCGACAAAGCTGTAACAAGGTTATCGTTTCCTAAAGATTTCAGATTATTTAATGTAAACATTGAACCATTAAGACAAGAATTGTTTAAAGTTGCAGACAATGCTTCAAAACATTCTACGATCATTTCCCTGCCCAATGCAGAAGGACAGATCGAACAATTTGAAGTTGTTGAAGCCTCTAATTTTGACCCTGCATTACAGGCTCAATTTCCCGGGATCAGGGCTTTTTCCGGGAAAGGCATTACAGATAAATATGCGACTTTAAAATTGAGTATCTCCCCGCAAGGCATACAGACAATGGTTTTCAGAACCGATAAGGAAAATGAATTCATGGAACCCTATTCACAGGATCATACTGTCTATGCAGTGTTCAAATCACAAAGAAAACCGGGACAACTGCCATGGACCTGTTCTATAGTGGATAGAAATATGATTTCAGGTATCAATTCACAGGTTACTAATACAGGTATTACTTCAAGATCAGGCGGAGATCTGAAAACAATGCGCCTGGCACAATCAGTTACGGCTGAGTATTCAAATTATTTTGGTGCAACAAGTTCTTCACAGGTAGCTTTAGTGTTGGCGGGTATCAATGCAACGCTTACACGCTGCAACGGAGTGTATGAAAAAGACCTTGCACTACACCTTAACCTAATTGCAAATACAACTGCTGTTATTTATTATAATGCATCAACAGATCCTTATGATGCTGCATCTACAGGAGCCGGCGGATCATGGAATGCACAATTACAAAATACTTTAACCGCTGTTATCGGGGAAGCAAATTATGATATCGGTCACTTATTCGGTGCTTCAGGCGGTGGTGGAAATGCAGGCTGTATTGGTTGTGTGTGCACGAATGGATCAAAAGGAAGCGGATTCACTTCACCTGCCGACGCAATTCCGCAGGGAGATAATTTTGATATTGATTATGTAGTGCATGAAGTAGGCCATCAGTTGGGAGGAAATCATACTTTCTCCATGAGCAATGAAGGTTCCGGTGTTAACAAAGAACCTGGTTCTGGTATTACGATCATGGGTTATGCAGGCATCACCAGCCAGGACCTTGCCCCACATTCTATAGATATATATCACGAGGCTACCATTGCACAGATCCAGTCTAACCTGGCAGGCAAAACCTGCCCTATCACAACAACGATCGTAAATTCAACACCGGTTGTTGCAGCACTTACTAACTATACCATTCCCAAGAGCACTCCCTTTGCATTGACCGGTTCGGCTTCTGATGCCAATCCCGGTGATGTACTGACTTATTGCTGGGAACAAAATGATAATGCTTCTTCATCACAAACAGGAGCAAGCAGTGTTGCAAGTGCAACGAAAGCTTCAGGCCCCAACTGGATCTCATTTAGTCCAACAGCATCTCCAACAAGGTATTTTCCAAAACTGGCAACGATCCTTGCAGGCGGATTGCTATCTGGCCCGTTGCCAGGCGGTGATGCCGGTGCAAATACAGAAGCATTGAGTTCTGTAGCAAGAACACTGAACTTCAGGCTAACAGTCAGGGATAATGCTCCTTACAGTTCTACTGCCCCGGTTTCAGTTGGGCAAACACAATTTAAGGATATGGTAGTTACAGTTAGTGCGGCTTCAGGTCCTTTTGCTGTTACTTCACCAAATACAGCCGTATCATGGGTGGGCGGTTCTGCACAAACCATTACATGGTCTGTTGCAAGCACTACAGCTTCACCTGTAAGTTGTGCCAATGTAAAAATTTCTTTGTCAACTGATGGCGGGCAAACATTCCCAACTGTATTGTCGGCAAGCACTGCCAATGATGGTACTGAACTGTTGACGATTCCCAATACTGCAACAACAACTGCAAGGGTAAAAGTTGAAGCAGTTGGAAATATATTCTTTGATATCTCTAACACAAACTTTACGATCACTGCAGGTTCTTCCTGCGGTACCCCAACTGGTTTGACAACGTCTTCAATTACTACTTCAGGTGCTACTGTTAGCTGGACTGCTGTAAGCGGTGCCGTTAGTTATGATGTAGATTATAAATTAACTTCATCTGGAACCTGGACAAATGCTGCAACCGCTACAGCTTCTACCTCTACAGCTATAAGTGGCTTAACAGCATCAACAGTTTATGACTGGAGAGTAAGAACAAACTGTTCAGGCTCATCGAGCACTTATACATCTTCACAGTTTACAACAGCTTCGGTTCCCGTTTGTAATGCCCCATCAGGCCTGGCTTCTTCTGGTATCACAACTTCAGGCGCTACTGTAAGCTGGAGCGCCGTAAGTGGTGCAATTAGCTATGACGTAGATTATAAATTAACATCATCAGGAACCTGGACAAATGCTGCTACAGCAACAACTTCTACTTCAGTTGCGATCAGTGGCCTGAGTTCATCAACCGTCTATGACTGGAGAGTAAGAACAAATTGTTCTTTTGGATCAAGTGGCTATTCAGCTGCCCAATTCACTACCAGTGCAGTATTTGTTTGTAATGCACCTTCAGGTCTGACAGCATCATCTGTCACTACATCGGGTGCAACTGTCAGCTGGACTGCCGTAAGCGGTGCCGTTAGTTATGATGTAA
This sequence comes from Ferruginibacter sp., assembly GCA_040006715.1. Taxonomy (GTDB): domain Bacteria; phylum Bacteroidota; class Bacteroidia; order Chitinophagales; family Chitinophagaceae; genus Ferruginibacter. The sequence goes on from JBDTWL010000055.1 coordinate 17,351, forward strand.
ATTATAAATTGACTTCTTCAGGTACCTGGACGAATGCCGCAACAGCCACAGCTTCTACATCAGTAGCCATAAGTGGTTTAAGTGCATCCACAGTTTATGACTGGCAGGTAAGGACAAATTGTTCAGGCGGATCGAGCGGTTATTCAGCAGCACAATTCACTACTGCTACTGCATCAACCTGTGCAACAGCGTTTGAGCCAAATGAAACACTGGCAACCGCAGCTGCCATTACATCTGGGGTTACCAATTCTGCTGCAATAACTACAACAACTGATATTGACTATTATAAGATCACAACAGCTGCTACCAGCAATATTGTTTACAATTTGGTTGGCCCTTCCGGAGTGGATTATGACCTGTTCATCTACAACAGCGCAGGTACACAACTTGGTTCAAGCGAGAGTGGCACTGCTACAGAAACAGTTACTTTGAATGGCCAGGCTGCAGGCACATATTATATCAAAGTATTTGGTTACAATGGGGCAAACAGTGCAACCTGTTATACGATCAAAGCAACGGCAACAACCGTAACGGGTTGCCAAAGCAGTTACGATGTATCAACTAACGGAACAACTGCAGGAGCTGCTACCATTCCATTCAATACCAACATTACAGGTTTGATAAGCCCGAGTGCTGATGTGGACAATTACAAATTCGTAATTACCACCGGCGGGACGATCACACTTACGCTGTCAACACTGCCCGGTGATTATGACCTGAAATTGCTGAACAGTGCTGGAACACAGGTTGGTATTTCTCAAAATGGAAGTACAACCAGCGAGACCATTAATTATACTGCAGCTGCAGGAACTTATTATGCTCAGGTTTACGGATACAACGGCGCCAACAGTGCAACAGTATGTTATACATTGAAAGTGCAATTGGGCACTGCCACTAAAGAAGCTATCCCGCAAGTTTCGGGAGATGCTATTGTAAAAGTTTATCCTAACCCGGTTACGAATATGTTGAATGTTAGCTTGCTTGGTATTGTCAGCAAGCAAAGTGTTTTGCAGATCGTTGATGTAAAGGGAACCGTGGTAATGGAACAAAAAGTTGTAAATAACCCGCAGGCAATTGATGTTTCAAAGCTTGCAAAAGGCGTTTACATGATCAGGGCAAATAATGGTGGGACTGTCATCACAACTAAGTTTGTAAAAGAATAAGATATTGTGCGTGATAATGAATTGCCACGGGCTTAAGCCCGTGGCAATTCATTAATCCTTAAGCTGGGCACATTCCCTGCACCTGGGTTCATAAATGTCTTTTTCACCCAATAATACCTGTCCACCGCCGGCAACTTTCCGGTAGCTGATATTGGCAATATTGCCGCATTTCATGCAGATAGCGTGCAGTTTGGTGATATAATCCGCTTTGGCAAGCAGGTTGGGCATTTGCCCAAATGGGTTACCTAAATAATCCATGTCAAGTCCTGCTACAATAACCCTGATCCCCTTTAAGGCAAGTTGTTCACACACATTGGCTATTTCGGGATCGAAGAACTGGGCCTCATCAATGCCCACCACATCTACGTTTTGTGCCAATAAAAGGATACGCTGGGAGCTATCTACCGGAGTAGATTGTATGGCATTGGTATCGTGACTCACAATTTTCACTTCATCATAACGTGTATCAATAGTTGGTTTAAATATCTCCACTTTCAGGTTCGCGATCTTTACCCGCTTCAGCCTGCGTATCAGTTCTTCCGTTTTTCCGCTAAACATGCTTCCGCAGATCACTTCTATCCAACCCCTGCGCTCACCCTTAAAATTCGGTTCTATAAACATTAAGTATAATTTTTAAAATTGTGTTTGTAACTTTAACCCGTTACGTGCAAAGATTACGGTTTCCTTGCAGAGGGCAAAAACAATATTTTATGCACGCCAGCAGGAATTTTAATAAAAACCAGCTATATGGACCGGGTGGAAACCCTTTGTAAAAAACTGCAGGAACA
>JBDTWL010000056.1:0-17944 GCA_040006715.1 Ferruginibacter sp.
AACTGTTTTATTTCATTACCGGCTTGCTTGAAGGTCTGTGCATCTTTTACCATTTCATCAGAAATGCCATGTATATCCGTCGACTGTTTGGGGATGGGCATTTCGGGGTTGATCAGTTTTCTCTTTACCTGGCGTTCCCCATCGGGCAGAACCTTAATAATGGCAATTTCAACAATTCTATCGGTAGAAAGGCTAACTCCGGTTGTTTCCAGGTCAATAAATGCAACAGGGCGTGTTAAGTTAAGCATGAAGCGAGTGCTGTTTTAATAAATATAAAAAATATCAGGCAAATGTAGGGGAATGGGTGAAAGTATTTGTAGTCAAAAGTACTTTTTAAGCTTATTTTCCGTTTAGCGCATATATATTATCTTTGCAGAATAATTCAAAATCTAAAAAATGAAAAAATTAGTTGTAGCCATAGTTTCACTCTTATTGGTAGTCACCATTTTAAGTAGTTGCGGCTCGAGCAGGAAAACAGGCTGTCCAATGAACGAAAGGATCATTCATTAATAATAATTATTTATAAAACAATGAATTGGATCCCGCTTACCCAGGAACATCAATTAGAAGATATCAGGAAGATCTCATCCCAACAGGCCCAGCTTATTTTTAAACACAGCACACGCTGTTCTATTAGCAGTATGGCAAAGAACCGACTGGAAAAAGGAAATATACCCGGCAATGTGCAGTTCCATTTCCTTGACCTCATCAAATACAGGGGTATATCAAATAAGATAGAAGAAGATTTCGGCGTCAATCATGAATCACCACAAGTTTTGCTGATCAGGAATGGGGAATGCATTTATGATGAAAGTCACAATGGAATTTCAATGATAGAGATTGAGGAACAGGTTAATCAGTAATTTTACTAAATTAAAATACTCAATAAAAAAACGTTCTTTTCGAGCGTTTTTTTTGTCAGTTCTTTGCCGGGATCCGTTTAAGTGTTTCCAATAAAAAATCCCAGTATTTTTGAACGGAGCTTACCTGCACCTTCTCATCAGGTGAATGAGCGCCACGTATATTTGGCCCGAAAGAGATCATTTCCATGCCCGGGTAATTCTTGCCGATTATTCCACATTCAAGGCCGGCATGACATGCATTCACATCTGCGTTCTCATTGTAACGTTCTTTATACAGGTTGCTCATCAGTTTTACGATATTGGCTTCAGGCCTTGGCGTCCACCCGGGGTATGAGCCGCCGAATTCCACTGTTGCATCAATTGCTTCGAAAGTTGACCTGATAATATTTCCCAATTCCATCTTCTCATCATCAACAGCGCTTCTTGTAAGACACATGATCGAATAGCTTCCATCCTTTACAACGATTCTTGCAATATTATTAGACGTTTGAACAAGCCCTTCAATATCCGGGCTCATTTTATAAACCCCATTGGGACAAGCATCGATCGCTTTCAGCATCTTATTTTGAAATGACTCTTCCAATATCGTTGAAGGATTGTTCATGCTTTGAGAACCGAGCGACAGGTTAGGATCTGTCAGGCCATATGATTCTTTTAAAATTAGCGCACGTTCTTTTACAAATTTCTCAAAAGCTTCTGAATCTTTTACCGGGATAACGATCTCTGCGATCGATTCCCGTGGTATCGCATTTCGCAGGCCACCTCCATCAATGCTATGGATCTTCAGGTCAAACAAAGAAGTTGCATCAAATAAAAAAGCATTCATAAGCTTATTTGCATTAGCACGGCCTTTATGAATATCCATTCCCGAATGACCTCCTGTCAACCCTGTGATACTGATACGAAATGCGGTTGTTCTCCCGGGCGTTCCGGATGTTTTGTAATTCCCACTTGCTGTCACATCCAGTCCGCCGGCACAACCGATGGTAAGTTCATGATCATCTTCTGTATCGAGATTCAGGAGTATCTTACCATTTAACAAACCAGCTTTTAAACCCAATGCTCCGGTCATTCCTGTTTCTTCATCGATCGTAAAAAGCGCTTCAATGGAAGGGTGTGGAATATTTTCGGAAGCTAGCAGGGTCATGATAGAAGCAACGCCAATACCATTGTCTGCACCAAGTGTTGTGCCTTTTGCTTTCACCCAATCATCTTCAATGATCATATCTATTCCTTGTGTTGCAAAATCAAAATTTGTATCGCCGTTCTTTTGATGTACCATATCCAGGTGGCTTTGTAAAACAACGGTTGCTTTATCTTCCATACCCGGTGAAGCCGTTTTTTTGATGATCACGTTCCCCACCTCATCTTTATACGTCTCCAGCTTTAATTTTTTTCCAAAATCAAGGATGAACTGAATTACCTGTTCTTCTTTTTTAGATGCCCGGGGGACAGCATTCAGGTCGGCAAAATTGTTCCACAATTCCTTGGGAGATAATATTCTTATGCTGTTACTCATATTCATTCACTTTAAAAATTAGACTGGACCCGATCGAAAAAATAGTTTGATCCGGCTCTTTAAAATTATGACATTCTGCAAACAACCGGTAGCCTTTTTTAAAATGCCGGTTTTCTTTAGTAAAAATATCATGTATTGCTGAGAGCCATGTTAATTTCAGGCAAGGAACGCAAAGAGGCTCAGCCTCAAAGAATTCTTAGCGAACTTTGCTCCTTTACGTGCATTGCGTGAGATCTTAGCTGAATAGAAAACAAAAAGTACAAGTGAGTGACACAACAAAAGCATAATAGAATTACCTTAGTTTGGAAAATAAAAGCGACATGAGAACAGCGATCATAACAGGTGCTTCGGGAAATATGGGCCAGGCAGTTGTAAAAAAATTCTTACGTGAAGGATACAATGTTGTAGGCACAGCAGTTCCGAATGATCCTGTTGCCATCGATATCCAGGATGAAAAATTTGAGAAAGTAATTGTTGACCTGATGAGTGAAGATGATTCAGGGAAATTCATCAAGCTGATGATCGAAAAATATAAGACCATTGATGTGGTTGTATCAACTGTTGGTGGATTTGCCATGGGCTCTGTTGCGGAAACAAAAACAGCCGATATCTTAAAACAATATAAATTGAATTTTGAAACAGCTTATAATGTTGCCCGCCCTGCTTTTATACAAATGCTTCAGCAAAACAACGGGAGGATATTCCTGGTTGGCTCACGCCCTGGCTTAGATGCAAAGGCCGGTAAAGGAATGCTGGCATATGGGCTGGCAAAGTCATTGATCTTTCGCGTGGCAGCAGTGATGAATGATGAAGCTAAAGGTAAAAATGTAGTTACTTCCGTACTGGTGCCCAGTACCATTGATACGCCGCAGAACCGGAGATCCATGCCGGATGCAGATCCCGCCAATTGGGTAAAGCCTGAGGCCATTGCAGATACGATCTATTTTTATTGTACGGATGCGGCCGCTGTTTTAAGGGAACCTGTTATTAAGTTATATAACAACGCATGATCAATCCTGTTCCCATTTCCTTTTTGAAGAGCCATCCTGTTTAACAACAGCCCAGCCATTTTCTTTTGCTTTGGCATACAAACGAAGTCGCAGCATTTTTGGATAGAATATTTTCAGGTACATCGTTCTCAGCGGGTATCGTTCTACAACCCCCAGCTGGCTCAATATATCATAAGTTGCGGCCGCACAACGCATACCAATAAATGCATAATCATATGGGGAGCTGGATAAATAACTGTTTGTTATACTGTCGAAACGTTGCTTTTGTGCCCTCGTAACGGGAATGATGATCGTTGCTTTTTTCACTGTTTCCCCAGGGCAATGAAAGCCTGACCAGAATTCTTCTGTGGACCTAAGCAAAAAGCGGCTATGCTTGTTGTTATTAGTTGTAAATACATGGAAACTTTTGTAATGATGAAAATCCAGGACCCTGTTACTGTCTGTTTCAATGCCCACATGCCCGCCTGAAAGACCGCCAAACCATTTTTTTTCTGTATCCTGGTATTTTTTTAAAGGTTTTGATCCGTAAATGAATTGCACTTTTATGAAACAACTGTCTTGCGAAAATGCGTGGGTTGAGATCAAACAAAAAGACATGATGATAAATTTCATCAAAAATTTACTGAACATGGTGGTTATAAATTAGCAGGCATCCTGTTCCGGTTTTGAGCAACCGGGGGAGGCATTTATGTAAATATACTCATATATTCCCGGTAAACGCGTTTTGGGTAAAGAGCATCAGGCTTTTTTCATCTTCGGAAAGCCTGACCATTTTTTCAAAACCCAGGCCGATCTTATTTAACAAGCTGATCGAATGCTTATTATCCTCCGATGTGATCGCAACAATTTCCTTTAATCCAAGTTTGTCCTTTGCATAAGCCATTGTTGCAGCAGCTATTTCATAAGCATAACCCCTACCTGCATATTCGGGAAGTAATGCAAACCCGATATCAACATTTTCCAGTGCCTCTCTTTTGATCAGGCCGCACATGCCGACAGGCTCATGATTATCCCTGGTCTCAACCATGGAAAGGCCAAAACCATTTTCACGGTAACTTTTGATAGGGCCGTTGAGCAGGTAATCATTTGCATCATCCAATGTCTTCACATTCCTGTCACCAATGAATTGAAGCCAGCTTGGATTGTTCAGGAGAAGTAAGATGAATGCCGCATCAGCAGGTTTGAATTCCCGTAGTATGAGCCTTTCTGTTTTGAGGATGATCATGTTCACATATGTTTACTTGTGTACGGCCGCTATAATACCTCCCCTGTTGAAAGATATTATTGGGATAGCACCCAAATGAAAACCAGGGAATAAGTTTTCTCCGGTATTTCAGTAACTGAAAATTACTACATATTAAAGATATTTTGAAGTGGAAGGAGGTAAAACATTTTAAACATGTTTGCAAATATGGCGATAATGAAAGATCAAATTGGCTGATTTCCAAATTACTCATGATCCGTTATCCAGGATGCATGTTTGAACGGATACCATTTTACCCTCGCAAGGTCAACCGTTGTATCTGCCAGGGGAGCAGGCTTGCTTCTATTGAGGGTTACCGCTCCAATCGCATATACTTCTACGTTAGGGAAGCCTTTTTCCGCATAGGAGGTTTTAAGCCATTGTGCATATTGCCAGGTGATATCCGGACTGATGGCGATCCACATGGTATGAATGGGGGAGAAGGAGGTTTTTGGATCCTCGATCCATGTCTGCCCGGATGCAGGGTCGATGATCTTAAAATGTATCGTACCGCTTTTTGCACGCATCATCATTTTCCAGCTCATACGGTATCCTTCTTCGGTCCAGAATGTATTGCCGGGAAAGAACCAGGAACGCATCGGAATAATGACCTGGCAAAGCAGGTATATGCCAAGGAAGCCTGTCAGCAATTTCCGATTTATTGTATTAGCCGTGGAATGATATTCTATGCCCATAACAGGCTGTTTGTTTTTAAAAAATATGCTGCGGATATATTCCGGGTCAAAAAAGAAGGTACACAGTGCAATGGATAAGTAAGGGAAAATACCAATCCGGAAACTGAATGAATTGAAAAGATGGAACAGGCAGGAAAGCATGAATGCATACTTCCTTGTTTTCTTCCATAATAATAAGGGAACGATCAACAGGTCAAACAAAAAACCTGCATAGGCAATAAAGCGGGGGAACCATTCCTGGCCGAAAATAGATCCATATAGCTCGTGCATGCTTAAGCGTGAAAATTGTATGGTAAGAAATTTACCAGAGATCCAGTCAGCATTCAATTTGCTGATTGCTGCAAAAAAATATACGATCGAAACCTGGGCAATGAATATCCAGGTAGCCCATTGCGGGCATGTATTTGTTTTGCGCTGCGGCTTGCGTTGGGAATCTATAGAGAAATATCCATTTGCCGGGACAAATGCCATGAGCCAGCATAATAAGAGGATCAAATAGTAATGATTGTTATAGCCCGATTTTTGCATGAGGTATTGCAGGGTCCATAAAAGGGCAAAGCCGGTCATTGCTAAACGGTACCATGCTCCAAGCATGATAAGCAAGGCAAGCAATGCCATGAAACCGAAATAAAGGTACATGCCATTCCCCGGCAATGGCTGTAAAAATTCAAATCCGATATAGGTGAACGTAAAAGGAGGCTCAATAAAATTTCTATGAACAGTGCCGTTCAACAGGTATGCCATCACATGATAAAATAACAGGAACCCGTATATGATCCTGAAAATAATAAGCGGGCTGTTGTCTACTGGCTGAAAGATTTTTTTTAGAAAGGTTTTACCCGGCAGGCTGTTATCATTCATGGGATCATTTTTCAAGGAAACTTTTAAGGGTATCCAGTTTTTCTCCCCAGAATATTTTTAATGCGGAAGCTTTTTTCGAATCCGTGATCTTCAGGTGTTGTACCACGACCTGTGATTTATGATCCCCTTTCGGGTAAAAGTCAATGCTAAGGGTAGTTTCATTGTCGGTCCAGGTTATCCTTGCAGACTTGTTTGCTGTAGCTTTGCGAATGGTTATTTTTTCTTTCAGCCATTTGTTCCTCAGTTTGTCATCTGCCCATGAATTGTATAATATATTGACAGGTACAGTAATAGTCTTGCTTACACTGATCTCGAATCCAGCTTCTTTTTGCCCCCTTTCTTTCAGGCCGCGGTCCCATTCATATGTTGTAGCCAATAAATTATGATTCCATTCCCCCAGGGGTTTTAGTCCACCCGTTTTATTGATAAGGGCGAATATCTCAATATGCTTCATTTGTTTGGCCCCATGCTTGTCAAGCAAATTAAACCAGGTCTCGATCGTTTTGCCGGTCTTTTCTACTACAAGTTTATCGGTAATTATGGATCGTTGTACTGGTTGCTTCATTTATTTTATTTTTTTCCCGGAACTTATCGCAGAACCTATAAAAAATAAAACAGGAAGGAACAATAAGTTCGTGTATAGTAATGCATTGTTCCTCCCGGTTTATTAAAACTAAGATACAACATAACGGCATGACCAGGAATTGAACATGAATTTATTGAAATGGCAGGCGCATTAAAAAATACAATTGGGCAAACATTAAACCAATACCTGTGCAAAATATTTTCGTCTTGCCGAACGGGCTGTATCGCCAAAATTATCGGTCCACCAATCATCGGTCCTTAATGGTTTGGGTGGCTCATCCGGCTTGCGCCATTTGAGCGATTCCCTGAATGAATGGTGACTGAACAGGCGCATGAATTCACCCAGGTAGATATCTGCCACCCGCAGGTTACCGCGTATGAGAAGCATATTCTCATCATTTTGATTTGTTGATGCATCACTGAAATTTGCAGAACCGGCAATAACGATCGGATCGTCACTTATTGGATCAACAAGCATAAATTTATTATGAACATACCGAACATTAGTATTGAGGTCGGTCAGCTTTTCCTTTACCCATCCATCAAATTCATTGGTGCGAACGAAATCACCCACCGCAAAAACATTTTCGGGCATATTGCGCAGGTCCTGTATGGCTTTCTCTTCAGCGTCTTTTTCAGGACCGTCTTTCATGGGCCTGGTTGTTTTTTCCAATAGGGCCAGCCTGAAAGGAGCTGTACTGTTTTGATAAACATTTTTAAATATTTGGTTTATGCCAAAAGCAAATGTCATAAATAAGCCAGCATTTGCATTCATGGCAAGTTGGCCATAAAAATCCAGTGCATCGAGTGTGCTGCGTGGACTGAAAAGCACGGAAGTTCCCGCAGGTATTGGAATGGCCGGTATTACGGTAAGCGCTTCAACTTTATGTTTTAGTGTAGTGGTTGTAGGATCTTTTACAAGTTCGTCCCAGTATCCAAGATAGGTTGTTGCTATATCAGGATCTTCTACAACATGTGCAGCATTGGAATGCCCGAAAATGCCGCCATCAGAAAAATTGGTTCCTCCTGTCCATACTGATATGGGATCACCATTTTCCAGTTTAACAATGAACTTATTATGTGAAATATATGATTTGCCTTCGTGGCGTGGCTTACAGATACCGCCTTCATCTACCACACCCAGGCCGCATTCATCTATCATTGCCCGGTTGGCTGCGCCGGGCTTTTCTGAACGCTCATCGAAAACGATCTTTATATCCACCCCGCTATCAAAAACCTGTTTGATCAGTTGAAGCAATGGTTTGTAATTAAATTCATAGGCAGCGATGCGAAGCGAATGTATCCCTGGCTGGCAACTGCTGATAAAATCTGTCATTGCTTCGTACAGCCCGCGTGATAACCATTCCCAGGCTTTATTATTTGCTACATCTTCCGGCCTGTCATCACCGAAGCGCCTTTCATATTCCTGGGAAGCTGCCGTGCCACGATTAAAATATATATTATGATTTCCGTTCGCAGTCTCAGGTTTTTCTGTTGTTACTTCAACTGCTGTTTTTGCAAATTCAAACAGGTTGTCCGGGGTTCCTTTTAATGCTGCAACGGTATAGGTATATTGGTAGCCGGGTTTTGCCGAATAATCGGCCCATTGGAAACCCTGTATAGGGTGGTCCTTTGTAGAATAAAGTGAACCCGCGGGAAATCCCGGGTCAGTGAGTGCAAAAGCTTTCATACCGCTGAGGTAATAAGCTTCATTCTCATTGTGATCAACCCTGTGAATGGAAAAACCCATTAATCCATTACAATCCGCTTCCGGCAGGTGAAAGCCCAAGACCACGACATAGGTTCCTGCAACGGCCTGTACTTTTAATCCGTTAGATTCATTAGTTGTCCGCATAAAAATTGATTTTAGTTTTTATTGTTACCGCCTGTTCTGATGTAGGTGAGTGAATTTTCCAGGAATGATCGCTGTTGCAGGACGTATTCGATAGGTAACACAAAATATTAAATAAATATCCAATTCAAAATAAAAATTGATTTTTATTTCAGATTATTTTAAGGACAGCATGATAAAGCAGGGAATAAGAGGCCACGTTAACCACCGGCCTTTTCCTCGTACACATGGGCATCGCTTACAATTGATAACGATATCATGTTTTGTTTACACCAGCTGCTGCAGGCCTTTAAATAGATGTCCCATTTTTCTTTGGCCCAGTCAGGTACAGAAATTCTCCACCGGCCTTCATCGGGAAAATAGACATGCATTTTGCCCACCGTAAGCTCGAAGATCAATATTCCTTCATCACTGATAGCTTCCAGTTCTTCTCTCCACCTCGGGTTAAAAATTATCTGCTCCATTTTATGAAAGTTATTTATTTATAATCCGCGGTCATCATGTTGATCAATAATATCAATAAAGCAATGATCCATGGACCAATGCTGATGAGCAATGCCTGCTTATTGTTATTTACCGCTGCTAAATAAAATCCCCCGATGCCCATGCCCAGGAACAGTATTGCAAATATCACAGTGGCTGTTTGCGAATATTTGCTCGTCTGGAGCACATGGATCGCATTGAGAAAGCAACGCAGTCCCAGGTAAACATTGATGGAGGAGAGGATCCAGATGATATAGCGCATGATCTTAATGGTTATACAATAAGCATATTTTCAATTCATCAATATGGGATTTCTTTTTAAGAAGATATTATCGTAGAGTTGGAAAAGAATAAAATCAGCAGCATCGGCCCTCGAGATCTTTGGCATGCCTTTCATCGGTAGTTCTTCTGATACACTGTATTGGCCTTTGCGGGGTGCATTGGTAAGTAAAACGGGAAATACCAGTGTCCATTCAAGAGAACTGCGCCGGATCAACTCGTCTGCCATTCCCTTATCAGTATAAATATTCTTTAAGAATGTGCTGAATATGAATTTTTGAATAAAATTTGCCTGTTTGTATGTTTCTCCAACACCAAAAGCAGAGATAAAGATCAGGCGTTTGACATCTTTTTCATTCATGGCCGGTATCAGTATCTTAACGGCATTTGTTATCAGTCCGGATGACTTTAATGATCTTCCAACACCCAATGCACTGAGGACTGCATCTTTTCCTTCAAGTACTTTAAGTAAAACATTTATGTCAAGTGCATTGCCTTCAACCACTGTCAATTTTTTATGACTTGTTTTGAGCCTGGATGGGTCGCGGGCAAGCGCAGTTACTTCATGATCCTGCTCGAGTGAAAGCCGCACCAATTGCTGGCCTGTTTCCCCGGTTGAGCCTAAGATCAATATTTTCATCTGTATTTTTTGAGAATTAAAAATTACAAATATTTACCGGTAATTCTGCATGAATAAGGGGGTACCTTTTGGGCTTAATTAATATATACAGGAGAAAATTTATGCTAACCCGGTAAATGGTTGCTGAAAAATAGAAATGATGTTGGCTTTCTCCCTATCTAAACAGAGAATTGTACTGAACTGCCCCATGCTATTAGGGGCTTAACATAGTATGGTTGAATCTGCATGATCAGTGCTCTATTAACAGGACACTGTTGAAACCGCTAAGGCCATCGGGCTCGCGGTAAGGGTTGTCTATATCTTCCATCCACATCTTATCGTCGAGGAAAAATTTATATTGGTATTTCCCTGCAGGCAATAATGGGATCTCAATTTTCCATACGCCATTTTTCCCTGGCTCCATCAGTAATACATCCTGGGCCCAATGATTGAAACTCCCCGCTAACGATATCTGTTGTGCGCAGTTGTTACGTATGTAAAACTCGATCGTCTTTTTTCTTGGGTTGATGTGTGGTGAATTAACCGGCTTCATGATAACCTCCCTTTTTAAAGTTTTAATGAATGATTATTTGTACCTGGCAAAAACCATTTCTTCAACAGTTAGCCCGGTAAGGTCTGCCATAGATAAAGAACTTCTCTTATTAAAGAGGGTGTTGGTTGTGGCTGACTGGAGTTGGGCAATATTATTGTTTACAAAGGGTCGGCATTATTGAATATAAGTTACAGAATTCTGCGATAATAAACTACCGCCCGGTGAAAATGTGCATATGTTTTTTTAACTGATCTTTTGCTGTAGATCCTTTTGTTTTATCAGCAAAGATCTCCCGGCCGGAAACCAAATGAGATCACTAAAATAGTATAAGGCAGGCCAGTACGGCGTTTCGTGGGAATGTGGCCTGGAGGGCTATGCATAGTTTGACAGGGGCCTGCATTATTGTGCATTTTTTGTGCAGAAACTGGCTGATAAATAATAAGATTATATAATAGCTTTGCACAAAATAAAATGTTCTGAACCTCCGGGATCCAAAGAAAAAAGCATCATACTCCTACCCGTGAACTTACAACGGATCCCTTGCAGCCTTGATCAATACTCATATTTAATTTGTAGCCTGCAATTGTTTAGTGAGCGTATAAATTTATTCTCCTAAAACTGGTTCCTATGTTACACATAAGATATGACTGGAGGAGGCCCGTTTGCAGAGCTGCTGTATGTTTAACTTTTTTTCTCAGTTCACAGGACAGCTCCAGCGGGAACAATAATTTTCGTTCCCGCGGATTGGTAAAGCAGGGAACGGATATGATTTACCCGGGACTAATCGGCTCTGGTTTAAGGCCATATGAAAACAACCTTTCAATTTATTTCAATATAGTAAAAAGATAAATTTTTTTTAACCCCGCTTAAGATCCAAGTAGTAGCTGTTGCCAGCCCGGATGAACTTCCCCGCCAGGATGATACTGGCGGGTTGGGTTCCGGCGCAAACGCTTTGTCCCCAAAAAAAAGTTTATTAAAGGCAGTGAATATCCTGTTGAAAGGTTTGGGTAGTGACCAGATATCTTGTTGCCCTCGTGTCTCCGTGTTCATTTACCACAGAGGCACGGGGTTACAACAATAATATTCAATAATTCCTTTTTATCCCCAAAAACTTATGCGATATCCTGGGCAGCTGTAATATCTAAAAAGGCAGCAGGTTCTTTGATCTCATCAAAAGAAAAGATAAAGCGGGTCCCGATGCCCTCTTCAGATTGCACAGCCACGCTGGCTTGCTGTGACAAGAGGATGTCCAATGTTGCCGACAGCCCCATGCCTGCAGCGCCCGGCATATTGGTAAAATATTCTTTAAATATATTTTTCAGATTTTCTTCGCTGATACCAATACCATTGTCTTCAATTTCTATCAAATATTTTCCGTTGATTGATCTTGTGGCCAGTTTCAATTCGCCTTTTTCAGGAGGAGTGGCGCTAATGGCATTCATGATGATATTGGTCATTGCAATTTTCATTTTTGCTTTATTCAATACAATTTTATGATCTGGTGCAGCATAATTTTTAGTGACAATTATTTTTTTAGAATTGATCTTTTCTGCAGCCGATTCCAGCGCTTCTTCAAGTAATTGCCGGATAGAATGATCTTCTTTTTGCTCGCCCCCGGACTGCTGGCATTTAATAAGTTCATTTATCATATCATTAATCCGGCTCGCATTCTTTCCTATTATGTTAAGATAAAAGTCATGATCATTCTCTGTTAACGGTGAGCGAAGCAATTCAATAGATAGGTTTATACTGGTCATTGGATTTCGCAACTCATGTAGCATATCAGCAATAAATTGCGCAGGAGGCGTTTTTGATATTTTGCTCTCAGCCCAGGATCTATAACCATTATTATTTGTGATGGTATTTAAATAGGACTCAGTCCCCCCTTCCAACAAGGAATCAGACGTGGTTTTAGTATTAAAAGAAACTATGAGCGGATTCATTTTTGCAGATTTTTGGCGGTTGCCTCAATGCTTAAAGTTGCAGGTATTTATACCTAAAACTGTTATATAATCCTGTAATTTAGTTATATCATTCACACTTTTTTTTCTACAATTCCTTCAACAATAGCAGTCAAATAAGGTATTACAACCCTCATATCATATCCTTTACCAGGGGATGACACTATATCAACAGTTCCATTGTATAAAGATGCCCTGCTCATAATATTAATGATGCCTACGCCTTTATTTTCTTTTGAAATCTCGCAGCCTTGCCCATTATCCGCAATAAGCAATATGAGTTTGTTTCCAAAACGGCTTAAATTGATAGTAGCATGGCTGGCTTTGGCATGCCTGAGAATATTATTCAATTGCTCCTGTATGATCCTGAAAATATTCATTTGCAGTTTTTGATTCAGCAATCTTTCATCAAATCCCCAGTGATTAAAGTTAATTGTTATTGGATCTATAAGGTTTATATCACTTACCAGGTTCCTGATTCTATCAGTAAGCCCCAAGACAAGGCCCGGTATGACAAGTGTTTTAGATATCCTGGTTATCTCAGACATAACATCCATGATGGAATCCGTTGACTTGTCAAGATACATGTCCCGCTTTTCCCTGGAGGCTTTAGCCAGGTGTATATACATTTTGGTTGCTGCCAGTATCTGGTTCAGGTTATCATACAACGACTTCCCGATATCCGCCCGTTCATTTTCCTGCGCCGATAATACTGCCTCTGTGATCTCCCGCTGCTTTGTATTCCGCTCCTCTATCAGCTGGTCCTCCAATAAAACTTTTTCTGTGATATCCTGCGTGGCACCGATCATCCGGGATGCCCGTTTATCATCATCATATATTATATGCCCACGGTCATGTACATAAGAGTACCTGCCATTTGCTTTTTTAAACCTGTATTCATCCTCCCATACAGTGGATGATCCCTCTTCTAATATCTTATTTAACCTGGTCATTATGCGCACCATGTCATCCGGGTGAATGCAACTCTCCCAAAAATTTTGCGGGATCAATGCATTTTCTACCTGGTAACCAAAAATCCTTTTGTGGCCACCGTCGATCCAAAAGATCTCGTGTGTCAACAGGTTCCATTCCCAAAGGCAGTCATTGGTGATCTCTGTAACGAAACGGTACAATTCAGTGAGAATCTTCAGCCGCTGCGCAGGATTGTCAGGATATTCGGAATGTGGATGGTTACTGCTTTTAAAGGAAACAGACAATGTATCATCGCAATGGTAAGTGATCACATCGAACCAGGAGCCCATTTCTCCCCAGTATTCTTCAAAATGAACCGGGATATCCTGCAGGAATGCCTTTTGATAGACCGCATAAAATTCCAATGGGATCACTCCTGCAAATTTTTCCCATATATTCTTTCCGATAATATCAATAGCAGCTACACCTAATAATTTTTCAGCTGCCTTGTTCCAGTATTTTACATTCCATTTGTGATCTACAGTAAAGAAACCATTGGTCAGGGTTTCGGTGACGGGCTGTCCCTCATAGGCCCTCCCGTTACTTTTTTGCTGGGTGCCATTGGTACTTGTAAGGAATTTGTTAGCCATGTGTTTTCTTTGTATAATTGATCGGTCTTTTTGTGAACCTGTGGCTTTTCTTCTATAACTAGCTGCTATATTCTATCTTCCGTCTTCTACCTGCTATTCATACCCGCTTTTAATGATCGTAAGGATCATTTTGAAACGGCCATTCGGTTTAATATAATTGGGCGAATGTGCAGGGATAATGATACCCTGGCCGGTGTCAAGTAAATTAGAAACATTCCCGATAACGATCTCGGCCTTTCCATCAATGATCTGTGCATAGGTATCAAATGGAGATGTTTTCTCTGTTAATCCTTCACCACTGTCAAATGACATTACGCTTATGTTCCCGGTTGACTTTTTGATGATCGTTTTCATTACTACGCAATTTGGAATGTACTCTATGATCTCAACGATGATATGCGACGTTGATTTTTCCAGTTCAGCTGTATCTGATTTTATTTTAATCCCGTTTCCTGTTTTTTTTGTGCTATTATCCATAATATAAAGTTGAGTGTTTTCAAGGGTTTGATTGTTACATAACTATTGTATTAGGTTACATCGTTCTCACATTTCAGGGCATGATCCCTGGTCAAAGGGTTTCTAATGTTTCCCGTTTTTGAACTTTCAGTTTTTTAAAAAAAGAAGGCGTTAACCCCGTTATCTTTTTAAACTGGTTAGAAAGATGCGCAACGCTGCTGTAATTAAGCTTTGAGGCAATTTCTGTAATGTTCAACTCATCATAAATGATCAGCTCTTTTACCCGTTCAATTTTATGCCGGAGGATGAAATGTTCAATAGTAGTTCCCTCTGTTTCTGAAAAAAGATTGGCGAGATAAGTATAATCATAACCCATTTGGTTAGCCAGGTAGATCGAGAACTTGGTCCCGGGCGATTCTTCCGAATAATGAACCATTTCTACCACGATGATCTTTATCTTTTCAATGAGCATTGCTTTCTTATCTTCCATCACTTCCAGCCCTGATCGTAGTAAAACGATCTTAATAGCTTCCCTTATTTCATTTGTAATTTCTTCTTTAACCTGTACTTCTCCCAGGTCAACAGATACAACATGCAGGCCGAGTCTTTTTAATTCGTCTTTCACCAGTAATTTACAACGAAGGCTAACCATATATTTGATGTAAAGTTTCAATCTTATTGCTTTCGTATTTTTTATAAAACAAAATTAATCCTCGTACCCGCTCTTTATAATGGTGGAGATCATTTTAAATTGTTCATTCGCATTAAAGCAATGCCTGGTGTGGGCAGGAATGACAATGCCGATGATCTCAACGATGATATGCATTTTTCCTTTTACCGGGCCTTTCGGTATAGTATCATTAGGTAGCTTGTTCAAGGTGTTTTTATTTTCATGGTGATAGAACGGATCCATTGCAGCAACAAATAGAACAAACGCTGCAATTTTATAATAAGAACGGTTTATGCGCAGCCTGTCATTAAGTATGAAAACTTTTTAAAGAATTCAACAGGCCGAATGCCTGTAATAGCCAGATGATAACAACAATAACAACCACTGCGTTGAGTATGCTTTTTATCTTGCGATCCATCGGTATATAGGTATTTACCAGCCAGAGTATAACACCAACCACAACAAGTACGAGTAAAATGGTTAAGAGAGGCATAATAATGGTTTAGTTTATTCAGGCAAAGTTCCGCTAGTTTTACTACCTAATGTTATACCATGCTGGTAATTAGTTGTATCATTCACACATTAATAATGAGTTATGTCTTAAATAAAAAAAGACAGTCCACATACAGACTGTCTCTTTTTAAAGGAATAGGAACTCTTATTATAAGAGGATCCTGTTTTGGATTTCGCCGGGAAAACGGTTATCCTGTAAGTAAAAGGTAACGCAAAGGTGGGGTCATTTGGGATATAAACTGTTACACATTTATGAAAATATATTACATAAATCCAATATTATTGATATTCGTTTTAAAATATCAGCAATGTAGGCTAGCTGTTCCAATAGCGTTTATAATTTCGATTATTCAAAACCGGTATATCAGATGTTCTCCAGGTTGTCTTTCCTTTTTCGCTTCAGTTGCTTGTAAAAGGATGGGGAAAGGCCGGTGATTTTTTTGAACTGGTTGGATAGATGTGCCACACTGCTGTAGTGCAGCTTGTAAGAGATCTCTGTAAGGTTGAGCTCATCATATAACAGCAATTCCTTTACTTTTTCGATCTTATGAATGATTATATAATGCTGTATGGTGATGCCCTTAACTTCTGAGAATATGTTGGCGAGATAAGTATAATCGTAATTTAATTTCTGGCTGATATAATCAGAATAATTTATACTGGGTAATTCATCGGCATAATGGATCATTTCCACGATCACATTCTTGATCTTTTCGATCAGGATACTCCTCTTATCATCCAGCAATTCCAAACCGGACCTAAGCAGCTTTGCTTTCAATTGATCGTGTTGTTCTTTGGATATGTCTCCCTGAATTTCAACAGTTCCCAGGTCAACAGATATAAATGGGATTTTAATTTTATTCAGCTCCTCCTTAACAAGCATAATGCATCGCAGGCTGACCATATATTTTATATATAACTTCATTGGCTTATGGTACAAAAGGGTACCGCCCAAGTTACACTTATCCTAACTCATATCAATAGATAATTATTAACCCTTGTGCGTTTAACTGTAAAAAGCAATGTTACAGCACTTAAGGTATCAAAATAAAACAGCATTGGGTAAAAGAAATGCAGTTCTTAATTGCTACGGATTCACCGGATTTATAAAAAGTATGCTGCGAAACAGTTTTGAATGATCCTAAAGACACCTGGAGCGCATTCGCAGATTAAATACAAGTGCGGCAGAAATGCTGTTCTTTTAATTGCTGTTGATTAAAAAATTTGATCTGTGGTTCAGAGTCATTTAAACATTTTTAGTAAAAATTCTTTTTAAAATTACCAGTAACATAAAACCAATAAATGCACCTGATACATTCAAAATAACATCATCGATATCAACTAAGCGGTAAACCCCTGCGAATCTTAGGAAGAATTGTGAAAGCTCAATGGCAGCAGATGAAAGGGTGGCGGCTATTAAAATATTTACAAGGTTCTTATACCGGGAGACCAGGGGCAGGAGCGATCCAAGCGGGATGAATAAAATGATATTGCCCACAATATTCTGCAGGTAAAAGACCTGCAACTGTTCCTTAGTAGATGGCGGCATGGTTGTTAATCCTTTAAAAGTATAGGCGAAAGGGACCAGGTTGATATTTCCGTTCCCCACTGTTTTAATAAGCGTCATGGGAACCGGGTACATCGTAATGAACAATACACAACCACTATAAATTAAAAATAGTACGATCACGATCTCCTTCCAAAGCGGGGAAAACTTTTTTCTGAGGTTTGGGCCAAAAAGTTGCCTAACGAGCAACCATAGCAGCAGGATGCCGGTTACAAGGAAAAATAAAGGTTTGATCAATTGATGCAGCATAGATTGATACTTACCTTGGCCGGATATAGGTCCATGTTTCTTCAAAGAATGCCCTTGGGCCTGTCGGCACTATACTTGGCTGGTACATAAAATATTTTATCCGTATCACTCTTGTTAGCGGGTCATAGCTGTTCAGCCCTGAAGGATCCAACACGGCCCTCCGGGTATTGGAAGAGGCATAGTTTGGCGGGCCGGTTCCCAGTGCAGGACTTCCGCCCGAGGTTACAGGATTCATTGGATCACCGTAATAATTATGGATTTCAAGGATCCCATTGGTTGTTGAATTAAAAGATACATTCAAGCCGAAACTGCCATAAAAGGTACCTGCGTTTCCATTATAAAAGGAAAATCCCGGTATGCCGCCATTCAGGCTGTCATCTACCACGTAAACACTGTTAAGGCCC
>JBDTWL010000057.1:0-17465 GCA_040006715.1 Ferruginibacter sp.
CCCAGGTCATCAAATTTTGCTTTTATCGCATCCAGTTTATCTAACATAGTGTAATTTTATTTTTGTACGAGCTGTTGTAATAAAACTCAACATTGTCCACGCCGTGGCGGGGCACTCTTGTACGGCATATCTTTGTTCAACATGAATTAGCCGGGCGAAGACGCCACGCCAGTTCAGGGCGGCAAATTTACAGCATATCAATCAATCATATTGTACAGAAAATTCAAGGCAGACCAGATTTTTACCGGGAATGAAATTTTACCCGGTAACCCGGTATTGGTAACCGATAATTCGGGGCTTATCATAGACATTATTGATGTTACTGAAGCCGGGGATAATATTGAAACTTTTCGTGGCCTGCTTACACCGGGCCTTATCAACTGCCATTGCCACCTCGAATTGTCGCATATGAAGGCCCTGATCCCAAAACAAACGGGCCTTGTTGATTTTGTTTTTAAAGTGGTCAATGAGCGGCATTTTGATGAAGAAGAGATACGGGCAGCTATTGAAAAGGGCGAAAATGAAATGTTACAGAACGGGATCGTTGCAGTAGGCGATATCTGTAATAATGAGCATACGATCCCGCAAAAATCGAAAAAGAAACTGTTGTATCATAATTTTATTGAAGCCAGTGGTTTTCCTCCGGGGGTGGCCGCAATTCGATTTCAGCGGGCCATTGATCTTTATAATTCCTATGCTGCTTTATTCCCCTCCAATTCAATTGCGCCCCATGCCCCATATTCTGTTTCTCCTGAATTGTTCAAGATGATAGATGATCTTCCGGGCAATCATATTCTGACGATCCACAACCAGGAAATTGCTGCTGAAAATAATTTCTTTGAAAACAAAGAAGGAGATCTTTTAAGGATGTATGAAAAAATGGGAATTGATATTTCTTTTTTCAAACCCAGTGGTAAGACAAGCCTGCAAACCTGGCTGCCATTTTTTACTAAAGGACAATCGGTCATTTTGGTGCACAATGTTGCTACTTCAGAAACAGATATAGCATTCACCAAACATCAAACCTCGGAAATCAAACTTCAAACTTATTTCTGCCTTTGCCCCAATGCCAATCTATACATCACAAATTCATTGCCTCCGGTAAATTCATTGATAAAAAATGATTGCAATATCGTTTTAGGTACTGATAGCCTTGCTTCCAATGAGCAACTAAATATCCTGGAAGAAATAAGAACGCTGATGAAAAATTTCCCCGGGCTGCCATTATCAACCTTTTTAAAATGGGCAACGAGCAATGGCGCCAAAGCATTGGGAATTGAGAATATGTTCGGAAGTTTTGAAAAAGGGAAAACCCCCGGGGTTGTTCTGATTAAGCAAAATGAGGACGGTGAATTGCTGCAGGCAGAAAGGATCATTTAAATGTAAAATAATGAATGTAAAAGTTGAGCTTTGTTATTTGTAAGTAGATACTTATATACTTCAAACGCTGGCTTTCATTTTTACATTCTACATTTAATATTTAGCATTTAATATTTTCTTCTTATGAAAGCACTTCATGCAAAACCTGCAGTGTTTTCATCTGCCCAAAATCATGAATATGCAAAGCATAATAATCCTGGAATTTTAATAAAAGCTCCCTCCTTGTTTGCTGGTTCAGTTTTAACTGTTCAAGTTCTGCCGGTAACCTTATTTTTAAGAGCTCTGCAGTAACGGATGCATGGTGCCCCTGAATAAAATTTGGGTGCGTAGGTTGTGCCTGCACAAAATCTCCTTCCCGTAAGTCGAGGTATAAATTTTCTGCAGCGATATCGTTAATATTACTGCTATTGATCTTAAAGCCAAAAAAATCTGCCAGGTGTAAAGAAAAGAACAAAGCAAAATTGGCTGCAATATTTTTTTCTGCAGCATCCAGTTGCATAAAAGAATCTTCACAGAAATAAAAAAGGTTGCTGTTTGCTTCGGGCTGTTTCAATGTTTTATATAGAAGTTCCACCATATATAATGCAATGCTGTTTTTTACAACATTGCTCAATATGTGCTGATACAAAAAGGCCCAGTTATATTCCTTTATACGCTGCATGCTCTTTTGATCGTTGTGGTACACTTCCATTTCAAGTATGGACGCTGGCTGAAACATGGCAGCATTATTGCCGGATCGTTTTGTTGTCCTGATGGCATTCAGCATATAGGTCTGCACACCAAACAATTCGGTATACATGGTTACTACCAGGCTGGTTTCACCATATTTTACGGTGCGTAATACAATGCCTTTTGTTTTGTGAGTCATAAAACCCGGTTTAGGAGTTTAGGGTTTAAAATGTTTAGGGTTTATAATGAGGGAATCAATGTTTTAAATAGTAAATCTAAACTTTCTAAACCCTAAACCCTAAACTCTCAACAAATCATCTTTCTTTGCACAATAATCATCTCAGAGAATTCAACCCGAATAATATGTGGCAACGTTTAGGAAAATTCGTCATCAGTAACAGGCTTGTTTTGTTGCTGATATTGGTAATAACCACGGTCATCATGGGTTATTTTGCATCAAAGGTCAAACTGAGTTATGAGTTCACAAAGTCCATTCCCAACGATAATCCACATTACCAGGAATACCTTTCTTTTAAAAAAACCTTTGGTGATGATGGCAACCTGCTGGTGATCGGGATTCAATCAAAAGACCTGTTTACCTTAAAGAACTTTACAGCTTACCAGCAACTTCATACAAAACTGAAGAAAGTTAAATATGTAGAAGACATACTAAGTATACCTGCGTCTGTTAGTTTATTAAAAGACAGTACCGCAGAAAAATTGTCTGCTGTAAAAATATTCCCGGATACCATCACTTCACAAGACCAGCTTGACAGTGCAGCTACAAATTTTTTCAACCTGCCATTTTACAGGTCACTTTTATATAATGATGCCACACACGCCTACCTGATGGGAGTAAGGATCAACAAAGATGTGCTTGGTTCCGCCGGGCGGTCAAAAGTGGTAGCAGATATCGTTGATGTTGTAAATAAGTTTAAAACCGAAACAAATATAGAAACTTACCTGAGCGGGTTGCCTTTGATAAGGACAGTAATAGGAGACCGTGTCCAAAAAGAAATGAAACTGTTCTTATTCGGATCACTCGCTTTGAGTGTGCTGATACTGCTGCTTTTTTTCCGTTCTTTCAGCACCACTTTAATTTCGCTGGCGGTTGTGGTCATTGGTGTAATATGGACAGTTGGCGTTATTCATCTTTGTGGTTATAAAATAACCTTGCTCACAGCGTTGATCCCTTCATTGGTTGTGGTTATTGGCATACCCAATTGTATTTACTTTATCAATAAATACCATACATCTTATTTACACGATGCAGGCACTGGGGAAGAAGCAAGGAAGACGAATGCCCTTATCAATATGGTAAGCAAAATGGGTGTGATAACCTTATTTTGTAATCTTACGGCTGCTATTGGTTTTGCCGTATTTGCACTCACCAAAAGTGCTATTTTAAAAGAGTTTGGAGTCGTATCGGGTATCAGTATCATGATCATTTTTGTTGTCTCATTTATCGTACTTCCTGCCGTATTGAGTTATTTGCCGGCCCCCAAAAATACCCAGTTAAAATACCTCAATAACAAATGGATCACTATGTTCCTGACAAAAGTAGAAGCATGGTCTTTTGATCATAAAAAGGCAGTGCTGGGTATTACATTGTTGGTATTGTTACTATCTGTCGGGGGAATGTTCAGGTTAAAATCTGTTGGACATATTGTAGATGATCTTCCGAAAACAGATAAGATATATACCGACCTTAAATTTTTTGAAAAGAATTTTAAAGGAGTAATGCCCCTGGAGATCGTGGTGGATACAAAAAAACGCAATGGCCTTACCGGTATGCGTGCACTGATGGTTTATGAAAAAGTAGATTCCCTGGCCATGTATATCGGGGCACAAAAAGAAATGAACAGGCCCTTGTCCATTGCCGAAGGATTAAAATTTGCCAAGCAGGGGTTTTATGAAAATGATTCTGCCCAGTATTTAATGCCAAATACTTTTGATGGCTCTTTTGTAGGCGAATATCTACGGCCGGGACAACATGACAGTTCTAAAAATAACAATTTTACAAAAATGCTCAACTCCTTTATGGACAGCAGTAAACAACGTACCCGCATCAGCGTTAGCATGGCTGATGTGGGAACTGAGGAATTGCCCGTTATCCTGAAAGGGATACAAAAAAGAGCTGATGAGCTTTTTGACAGTTCAAAATACAAGGTTACACTAACCGGGACCAGTATTACTTTCCTGGAAGGAAGCAGGTTTATCATCAATGGGCTCAAAGAAAGTATCCTGTGGGCTTTTTTATTAATTGCCCTTTGTATGCTTTACCTGTTCAGGTCTCTGCGGATACTGGTTTGTTCACTCATACCGAATGTTATCCCGCTGGTCATTACCGCCGGTATTATGGGGTGGACGGGCGTTCCTCTAAAACCTTCAACGGTATTGATATTCAGCATAGCGTTGGGAATCGCTGTTGACATAACCATCCGTTTCCTTGTAAATTATAAACAGGACCTGGCATTGTTCAACAATGATGTACATGCCACGGTAAAAAGTACCGTACAGCAAACGGGCCTGAGCATAGTATATACTTCACTGGTACTTACAGCCGGATTTATTATTTTTTGTGCCAGTAGTTTTGGCGGAACCTTTGCGTTGGGTTGGCTCACTTCTGTTACACTTTTTTCAGCAACCATTACCAATCTTGTATTGCTTCCTGTTTTGTTATTATTAGTGAATTCTAAAAAATCAGCAAAGGCAATATAAACCTCCTTTCCATCGTTAAGCGGGTTGAATTTTTTTAAAAGGCTCTAAATGCAGCAGGTGTAGAAAGAAACTTGTCTGTTATTTTGACATTCTTAGATAATCTGATATATATTTGCCGTTATAAACCAAACTTCACATGAGAAAAACTATTCTAACCCTATCAGCTATGCTATTGCTGATTTTCCAGGGTATTTCACAAAAAACAATAACAGGTGTAGTTTCAGATGCCGGAAACGGTGCTCCGGTACCAGGCGCTTCTGTTACTTCGGGTAAAACCGGTGTAAAGACAGATGTTACCGGGCGATACAATATTACAGTTGGCATTGATGCACTTCAAATAACAGTTTCTGCCATTGGTTTTACTGCTCAAACAGTTAGCATTGGCGGGCAAACAACCATCAATGTATCTTTAAAGCAGGCAGATGTTGAATTAAAAGAAGTGGTTGTTACAGCCCTGGGTATTAGCAGGGATAAGCGTTCACTTGGATATGCCACACAGACATTGAAATCAGACCAGATCGCTGACAGGGGAGAAGTTAATCTTGTAAATGCGTTGCAGGGTAAGATCGCCGGTGTAAGTATTACCGGTGCCAGTGGCTCTGCTGGAGCTTCTACCAATATAAATATCAGGGGGATCACTTCATTCAATGGAAATAACCAGCCATTGTTTGTTGTGGATGGTATTCCGATCAGTAATGATGTGGACAGAACATCGAATACACTGTTTGATAACCAACCAGCCAACAGGGCATTGGATATAGATCCCAGTACGGTAGAATCAGTGAATGTGTTAAAAGGACCTGCAGCTTCCGTATTATACGGCTCAAGGGCTTCAGCAGGTGCAATTATCATCACCACAAAAAAAGGCAGTACAAAAGGTAAGGTGGAAGTTATTCTTACAACTTCTTACGCTATTCAGACAGCTATGGGCTTACCGCAGGTTCAGAATGACTATGGCCAGGGACTTGCCAGTGTTTATAATCCGATCAGTACCAGTTCATGGGGCCCAAGATTTGATGCTACACCAACCGTAGCAAACGGGTTGATCGTAGGCGGTGTTACACAAAAATATCAGGCATACCCAACCAATATAAAAGACTTCTTTGAGCAAGGTGAAATAAAAGACAATAGCCTTGTGATCAATGGAGGAGATGTAAAACAAAATTATATTTTCTCGATCGCAAATACATATAACAAGGGTATTTTGCCAAGCAATAAATTAAACCGTACCAATGTAAAGTTTGGTGCCAATACCATTTTAAGGGATAGGATCAGGATCGGCGGCTCCATAACTTTTACCAATACACTACAGGATGGTATTGTACAGGGTAATGGTGGAAGCGCACTGGGTGTGCTAGCCGGGTTGGCAAGAAGCATTGATCTTACGTCATATAAAACAAACGGGACTTACCAGAATCTGGATGGTACCAATAATTTCCTGGTCCCGAATGTTGAGAATCCTTATTTCGGTGCATATAATAATACAACAAAAAGCAATGTGTACAGGTGGCTTGGGAATATCAGCCTGGGATACGATCTTACTCCATGGCTGAATGTTAGCTATCGATTAGGCTTAGATGCTTATACTGACAGGCGTAAACAGGTTTATGCCATATCTTCTATAAGAAACCCAGCTGGACAGATCATTGAAAATACCATTACCAGGAGTGAATTGAACGGTGACCTCATCATTACAGCAAAGAAGAATGGTTTCCTGACAAGAAAACTTGATATAACAGCGATCGTTGGACAGAATTTCAACCAACGTAAATTCCAATCGGTCTTTTTACAAGGAGATGGATTGGTTATCCCGGGTTTCTATAATATCAGTAATGCTACAACACTTACGAACGGTTCTTTTGAAACAACTACGAACAGGAGGTTACTGGGTTACTATGGCCAGGTCTCTCTTGCTTATAATAACTATTTATTTCTTGAGTTGACCGGAAGGGCTGACCAGTCTTCCACTTTGCCAAAATCAACCAATACTTATTTTTATCCTTCTGTAAGTGCTGGCTTTGTATTTACGGATGCATTGAAAATAAAATCGGGCTTTTTAAATTATGGTAAATTAAGGGGTAGTATTGCTAAAGTTGGTAGAGACGCAGATCCATACCTGTTGCAGAATGTTTATGTAAGCGGAGCTTATGGTAATAATGTGGCTGCATTTAGTTTTCCATTAGGAACAACAGCAGGATTTGGCACCAGCAGCCGTATAGCGCCCATTGAGCCACTAACACCTGAGTTTACTACTTCTTATGAGGGTGGCATCAATTTAGGTTTCTTTAAAAACAGGATAACTTTTGATCTTGCATTCTTCAACCAAAAAAGTACAGAGCAAATTATTAATGTTGCCCTTGCTCCTTCTACCGGTTATGCAAGCAAAACAACCAATATCGGCGAGGTAAGAAACAGGGGGACTGAAATATTATTAACCCTTGTGCCTGTAAGTAACAAAAATTTCAGGTGGGACATCTCTGCTAACTATACTAAGATAAGGAACAAGGTTATTTCTATATCACCCGGCATCACCAGTTTTTCCATTACAGGAAACGCATTTACAGGTTCCATTCCTTCTATAATGGTTGACCAGCCATATGGTGTTATTTTAGGTGGAGTTATTCCAAGAAGTCCCGATGGGCAGCGTATCATTAACCCCGCTACCGGTTTATACCAGACGCTTATTGCCGGGCAGGTATTGGCAGATCCTAACCCTGATTATTCGCTGGGCTTTACAAATAATCTTAGCTATAAGAATTTTAATTTGTCTGTCACATGCGACTTTACCAAGGGTGGACAGATACTTTCCTTTACTTCGGGCATTTATAAATCCCGCGGTGTATTAGATATTACCGGTAAGGACAGGGAATCACCGCGGATACTGGAAGGAGTTATTGAAACATCACCAGGTAGCGGCCAGTATATTCCAAACAATATCCAAATATCCGCACAAACTTATTGGCAAACATTGGGTGGCCTTCAAAGTGAATTCAATGTATACGATGCCACTTGCTTCAGGATGAGGGAAGTTTCATTGGGATACGATATTCCTGCTGCCAGCCTTAAAAAATTTGTTAAAGGCCTGAGGTTTTCAGTATTTGCAAGGAACCTCTTCTATGTTGCACCCAATTGTATCATTGATCCGGAAGTTAATACACAGGGAGCAGGAAACATACGCGGCCTTGAGTTACAAAGTGCCCCAAATGCAAGAACAATTGGTGCTAATTTAAAAATTACCCTTTAATTAATTTAAACATTCTAATAATGAAAAAATTATCAATCATATTAATAACGGTTGCCTTTGGTCTTGCATCCTGTAAAAAGGGTTTTTTGGATGTGAATTCCACCCCAAACAACCCTACTGTGGTACCCCCAACAGTTATGTTGCCAAATGTTACTATTGCTATGGCATTTGCAAATGCCAATGATTTGAACAGGGGCGCTTCTGTTCTTGTTCAACATACAGCAGGAGTAGCCAACCAGGTACAGCAGTACGATATATTTAACCTGGACGGTGCATTTGATAACCAGTGGAATTTTGAAATTTATAACGGGGCACTTAACAATATGCAGGTACTGATCGATCAGTATTCTTCTACGAGCCCTGCCTATTCAGGTATTGCCAAGCTGGAAATGGCTTATACATTTTCAATGGCTACCGATCTTTGGGGCGATGTACCATACTCACAAGCCGCAAAGGGACTATTATATGAGAATCCTGTATTTGACAAACAAGAAGATATATACCAGGGAAACCAGGCATTGGGAATTGTTGGCCTGCTCGACCTTGTTAAAGATGGATTAAACGATCTTGGAAAAACAAGCCTGCTTGTTCCAACTGCAGGTGCTGATCTTGTATACAAAGGTGATCTCGCAAAATGGAAGAGAATGGGGAATACATTATTATTAAAATTGGCCATTCAAATGTCAAACCGTAATCCGGCTTTGGCAAAGTCAACCATTGAAAGTGTGCTTACCGGTAATAATTATATTAATGCAAACAACCTGGATTTTGAAGTGCCTTTCGGATCAAATGTAGGAAACCGCAACCCGATATTTGATTTTAATAATAATCTAAGGACGGGTGATTTGATGTTAAGTTCAAGATTGTATGCACTTTCAAAAAGCCTTAATGATACGGTCAGGTTAGCAAAATTCTTTACCAAGCCTGCAAATGCTACCAATACATTCACGGCATTTAATAATGGTTCAACTGCTGCAGCACCTTCATTAGCATCAAGATCAAAATACAACACATATTTGACAGGAGTTGTTGGAGGAGAAGCTCCCATCAGGTTATTAACTTATTTCCAGGTTAATTTTATTTTGGCTGAAGCTGCTTTAACATTAAGTACTCCCGGAATTGCTAATACTTATTACCAGGCTGGTATAACGGCTTCTATGCAAAAAGTTGGAATGACCCCTGCAGAGATAACCCAATACTTTACCGACAATCCAACAGTAGTAAATCTTAATGGCACACCACAACATCAACTTGAACAGATCATCACACAAAAATATATTGCCTGGATCGGTAACGGTATTGAAGCATACAATGATTACAGGAGAACAGGTTATCCTGTGCTGACATTGCCATTAAATGCTGCAGGCGATAATCCTTTGGTAATACCAACAAGGTTTCCATATACACCAAATGAATTGGCAAGGAATCCAAATGCGCCTAATCCCCGTCCAAAGACAGATGTAAAATTATGGTTTGCATTATAATCAATTATTTAAAATTTAATTATCATACCATGAAGCATATCATAAAAAACATATCAGGCGTTTTACTGGCAGCAATATTGTTAACCAGTTGTGATAAGGAAACAGGTCCGTTAACGGATGTACTGCCACCAGTACCGGTGTTAGTTAATAACGCTATCGCTTACAGGCCCGAGCCAACCGTAAGTACAACACTGGCTGCAACAGACAGTATCATTACTATTGTGCTTTCTATTCCGGCGAGTTCAAAAAGAACAATAACTGCCGTATCTAAAATAGCGCTCAGTACTTCTTACGCCGCGATACAAAGTACAGGAACTACAGGTTTTTATCCATATGGAACATTGACACTTGCTGGTACTACTGCCACCTTTAAAACATCTATCCGCGAATATTTCCTAAACAAACCGGTATCTGCCAGCAATCCTGCTGCTGCTGCTAATAAAGAATTGGCCAACCGGTATTATTTTAAAGTAACACTCGATGATGGATCTGTTATATACCCAGAGCCAGTGAGGGTATTGGTTCTATAAAAGAACTCATTTTAATAAAGCATATCATTAATAAAAAACTGGTTGTTATTGCAACCGGTTTTTATTTTATACTTATTCTTTTATTGAAACACTTCACTTAGTTTTTTATCCAGATCACTACCTCTTAATGCAGTTGCAATGATCTTTCCCCGGGGATCCAATAATACATTGTAGGGGATCCCATCAATGCCATAGACAGAAACTACTGAGCTATTCATTCCTTTCAGGTCACTTAGTTGCCGCCATGAAAGACCATCTTCTTTGATAGCTTTTATCCATTCAGATCTATCTTCATCAAGTGATACCCCAAGAATGGTAAAATTCTTATCCTTGTATTTATTAAAAGCTGCAACTACGTTCGGGTTCTCACCACGACAAGGGCCACACCAGCTTGCCCAAAAATCTACCAGCACATATTTTCCTTTCAGGCTGCTCAATGAAACGGGTTTATTGTTTACATCATTTATGGTAAAATCAGGTGCCATACTACCAACCTGCAATCCTCCCGTATTTACAGGCTTTGGCTGGTTTCGCTGGATCATGAACTCGTTGTATTGGGATACAATTGCAGCCACTCCCCGGTGTTTTGGGAACCGTTTTGCAAGACCGGGAATGGCATCTTTTAATTCTGACGGATCAATATCACGGGTATATCCCAGCCCGAACATGGTAACCACGGGATCGGATGCTGTATCAATGAATTGCAGGATATAATTTTTAAGCCCATAACCCATTTCATTTAATTTACCGGTTTCAACTGCAACCAGGCTATCGTTTGCATGTCCGGCTTTCAGGCGATCTATATTGGCTATGGATGCTGTTATTTCTTCATTCCTTTTGTTCAGGTCAACCATTAATTTTTTTAGCAGGGCATTTGCAGGGCTATTAAATGTGGGAGCCTCTAGATTTATATTTTTGAGATCTGCTTGAAAATCTATCTGCGCCTTATCATTTATAAAAATAAAACCGTGATCAAGCTTATCCAGGCGAAGGCGATATAAACCCTCTTCGGGTGCAATGGCAGATAGCTCAAATTTTCCATTCTTAATTTCTGCCGTGTCAACCACTTCAGGGTCTTTTTGGCTGAAATAAATTTGCTCCAGGTATATTTTCTGATCAACTGTATTTTTTATTTCTCCTGTAAGCCTGAATCTTTCTGTTTCATTTTTGGTTTTACAAGATATGATCAGCAAACTTGTAATTAATATTAATAATACCTTGTTCATAATTTAAAAAATATTTTGTCTTAAGACCTCACCCCCAACCGCTCTCCCAAGGAGAGGGGGAGTATGATCGTAAATCATGACAGGAGCTGATAACAGTATTTGTTTTACCGGTTTAATTTTTCCGCCAATAATTTATTTGTAAGCTGCATGTCGGCTTTGCCCCTGCTTTTCTTTTTTACTTCCCCGGCAAATAAGCCGATCAATCCTTTTTTGCCACTTTTATATTCTTTTACTTTATCAGGCATAGATGCGATCACTTCATTCACCCAATTTTCCACAGCGCCTGAATCGCTTTCCTGTAAAAGGTTTAATGATGCTGCAATATTGATGGCAGTTTCGCCCGGGTTCTTTATCAACTCCTGTAAGATCTTTGTTGATGCATTATTAAAATTAACCTGCCCCGATTCTGTCATTTCTATCAGTGATGCAATGATCGCCGGTTGTAAGGGGAATGATGCAATGGAAATATTATTTTCATTACAATAGAATTTAAGCGGGCCAAGCATCCAGTTTGCAGCAGGCTTGTATTGATTTGTGTGCATCAGCAGTTCTTCAAAGAAATCTGCATCTACTTTATCATTACAAATGATCGCAGCATCATATTCAGGTAATGCATATTCCTTAATAAACTTTTCTTTTAATTGATCAGGTAATACAGGCATTGCATCAGCCACATCACTTATATATTTATCGGAGACATAGAAAGGAGGGAGGTCGGGTTCGGGAAAATAGCGGTAATCATCAGCTTCTTCCTTACTCCTTAATGAAAAGGTAGTATTCTTATCTGCATCAAAACTCCTGGTTTCCTGGATCACTGTTTCATTTTTTTCCGTAACAGCGATCAGTCTTTCTGTTTCAATTTCAATGGCCCTTTTTACATTGCGGATGCTGTTTAAATTCTTTACTTCAACTCTTTTTCCCAGGGTTGTTGCTCCCTTGAGCCTTACGGAAATATTTGCATCGCAGCGCAAGCTTCCCTCTTCCATATTACCATCACATACTGCAAGCCATCTTACGATCTTTCTCAGTTCAGTCAGGAAGATAAATGCTTCAGTTGCACTGTGTATACAGGGTTCGGTAACGATCTCAACAAGGGGCACACCGGCACGGTTCAGGTCTATGCAGGTATAATGATCATCAACATCATGGATGCTTTTACCCGCATCTTCTTCCAAATGTATCCTGTTGAGCTGAACATTTTTTTGGCCTTCAGTAGTTGTAAGGGATAAATAGCCTCCCTTACATATTGGTGCGGTGTGTTGGCTAACCTGGTAACCTTTTGGAAGATCGGGGTAAAAATAATTTTTTCGGGCAAAGTAATTGTGTTGTTCAATTTCACAATGGAGTGCCAGGCCCAGTTTTACTGCCAGCTCAATTGCCTTCTTATTCATTTTCGGCAGCGTGCCCGGGTGCGCAAGGGAAATAGGGCTTACCTGTGTATTAGGTTCCGACCCAAATAAAGTGCTGTCTGCACAAAATAATTTTGTCTTGGTAAGCAATTGGGCGTGTACTTCCAGCCCGATCACTACCTGGTATTTATCATGCTCGTTCACGTATCAAAGGTAAGTAATCTGTCATTGCGAGGTACGAAGCAATCTTAATTACAGTCTTACAAAGAGATTGCTTCGTACCTCGCAATGACGAATAAAAAAACACCGGAGCTTTATTGGCCCCGGTGCTTAATTGTTTTTCTATGGCGTTTATAAATTAGCGGTCTTAAGCTTTTTTGGAATTTTTATATCAAAGCTCATTTCACTTCCATTGCGGCGGGCCTTGATATTGTAAGATGATTTTTCACTATTTTCCTGCAACTGGTCTCTTACTTCATCAGTGTTGTTTACTTTCTCGCCCCCTATCTCTGTTATGATATCGTCTTTCTTTACACCTGCAGTGGCTGCTGCAGAACTATCTGCCACTTCCAAAACCTTCACTCCAGTACCGTCTTCAGTGTCCTGGATCTTTAAGCCGAGTTTTTTCTGGCGGGGGAAAGAATAACCATAGCCATCTCCATTATATAATTGGGGAGCCATGGGTGTTTTTAAATTATAGCTGTAGGCATTACCCTCACTTCTTAATTTGTCTTTATATGCTCTTACTTGTGGTATTGTTAGTGTTTTAAAAGAACCATCAGGCTGTGAATAAGAAAATACATTCGCAGTATGTTTTCTCTCCTGCAGGGTTACTTTTACAGATCTTTCCTTGCCATCACGCAGGTAAGATATCTTCACTTCATCTTTTGGCTTCTTTGCAGTAATGGCTTTGGACAAAGATTCCGGGCCATCAATTTTTGTATCGCCTATTTTGGTGATGATATCATCTTCCTTTAAACCTGCTTTGGCAGCTGCACTTTCCTCTGTGATCTCATTGATCTTTGCACCCTTCTCATCTTTTTCTGTTGTAACTCCAAGAAATGCACCACTATTATTAAAATCATCATCATCCCAGGATAAATTTCCCAGGCTGTTCTCAAGTTCCATGAGGCCTTCACCCAGTACCATCCTGTCGCCATCCCTGACAATGATATTTCGCTTGTTGATCGTTATTGCATCGTCTTTGAATTCAACCAGCGGCTTGCCATTTACAATGACCTTATCCCCGTTTATCTGGATGGTTATGTTGGCATCCTTGTCACCTTTTTTACGGATAACAATTTCTTGTGTTTCCTTTTTGTCATCTTTGCTGCTCTTTACATCTGCCTGTGCCATGGCATTGAAACCGGTTGTTGTACCAAACAAGGCAATAAATGCAATTAAAACTTTTTTCATATCTATAATTTTTATGTACGAAACAATTAGTACTTCAAAACTAAGGGTATTTATTTAATTACGAAACTTTTCGCAGAAATTTATTTTTCTTTAACAAACTGCGATAAGCTATTAGCTTATGCTGGCAATACAGGCTTGTGAAATTCATATTTGAAGTAGCAGCTAATAGCTTGAAGCTAACTGCTAACAGCTATATAAGTTCTTACCGGGCAGTCATCTACGATCCCTTCGCATACAAATTTCATCCCTATCTTTTCCAGTACTTTTAAAGAAGCTGTGTTCTCAATATTCGCCCGGCCTGTAATGGTCTTTAAGTGAAGGGTATTGAACCCAAAGGCTAATGTATGGCTGGCGGCTTCAGTAGCATAGCCGTTTCCCCAGGCAGCTTTTTTAAAGCGATAACCCAGGTCTATTTCATCCAGTTCAGGCCGGTGCTTTAATCCGCACCAACCGATAAACTGTTGATCATCTTTTTTATGAATGGCCCACCTGCCAAGATCCAGTTCGTATTGGGGAAGTATAATATCCCTGATGATCTCTCTTGCTCGTTCTTCTGTTTCTAAAATAGGTTCGTGTAAATATTTCAATACTTCCGCATCACTGTTTAATTCTAACAACAATGCGGCATCCTCCTCCGTAAAACGACGAAGTATAAGCCGGGGAGTTTCGAAAATGATATGCATAAGGGAAAAATTAACCACAGCGTTAAAGGAGTTTTTTCACAGCGCTTTACAGATAACTCCTATTACCCTGTGAAAAAACTTTGTGCAACTCTGTGGTTAGATGATCTTATAACAGCTTCTTTACAGTTTCTATTACTTCTTTTAATTTGCTGGTATCCTGTCCGCCGGCAGTTGCCAAAGATGGTTGTCCGCCGCCGCCGCCGTTAATCAGTTTACTCACATGTTCTTTGATGATCTTTGCGGCATCCAATTTTTTTGCTGCAACTACTGTATCACTGATACTAACGGCTACATTGGCCTTGCCACCGATATTGGCGCAAAGCACAACCAGGTGATCGTGCAGGTGATGTTTAAAATCAAAACATAATTTTTTCAGTGCATCGGCATTGGTTACTTCAATGATCTCTCCAATAAAGCTGACGTTGTTGATGATCTCGTCTTTTTGCATCAGCTCATTGCGGATACCAACCAACTGCCTTGCTTCCAGTGATTCAATACGCTTATTCAAAGCCGCATTTTCTGCCATCAGGCTTTCTATCGACTTAATGATCTCTTTTGGATTTTTTAAACTCTCCCGGATCATGCGAACGGAATCAAATTGCTCATTGATGAGTTCTTCAGCAGCCTTGCCACATACAGCTTCCACCCTGCGAACACCTGCAGCCACAGCAGCTTCGTGTTTTATTTTAAAATAACCGAGTTCGCCCGTACTGCCAACATGTGTGCCGCCACACAGCTCAATAGAGTATGCGGGATCCATGATCACCACCCTTACCGTATCAGCATATTTTTCACCGAACAAAGCCATTGCGCCCATAGCGATCGCTTCATCCTTTCCCATTGATTTAATTACTACGGGAATATTCTCCCTGATCTTTTCATTCACGGTCTGCTCTACCGAAGCGATCTCCTGGTCGGTCATTTTTGCAAAATGGGAAAAGTCGAAACGGGTATGCTCATCATTTACCAGGCTGCCTTTTTGTGCAACATGCTTACCCAACACGGTGCGTAAGGCTGCATGCATGAGGTGGGTAACACTGTGGTGAACGCAAATACTTTTTCTTCTGTGAATACTTACCGAAGCAGTTACTTGCCCGGAAATATCATCAGCCATGTTCTCTGCAAAATGGATAATGAGGTCATTCTCTTTTTTTGTATCAATGATCTTTATGATTGACTCATTAATTTTTAAGGTTCCTGTATCACCAACCTGTCCACCGCTTTCGGCGTAGAAAGGTGTGGTTTCCAAAATGACCTGGAACAATTCTTTACCCTTGCCTTTTACTTTCCTGTAGCGAAGGATCTTTGTTTTCAATTCCAGCTGATCATATCCTGCAAAGCTATTGGAATTGCCTTCATTTACTATTTGCCAGTCTTCCGTTTCTAAAGTTGTTGCCGCACGGCTGCGGTCTTTCTGTTCTTTCATTTCCTTTTCAAAACCTGCTTCATCAACTGCTAAATGATGCTCTGCTGCAATAAGCCTGGTAAGGTCTATCGGGAAGCCGAAAGTATCTAATAATTCAAAAGCATTTGCCCCGCTGATCATTGTGGTTGATGCAGCAATAATGCTATCTATCATTTTCAAACCCTTGTCAAGCGTTCGCAAAAATGCTTCTTCCTCTTCCTTAATTACTTTGCTTACAAAATCTTCCTGTTGCTTCAGTTCCGGGAACACATTTTCAAATTCCTTTACAATTACAGACAGCAACTGGTGCATCAATGGCTGCTTATAATCCAGGTAAGAATAATAATAACGCACCGCCCTTCTCAAGATGCGGCGGATAACATAGCCTGCACCTGTGTTTGAGGGAAGCTGCCCGTCTGCAATGGTAAAGGAGATGGCACGGATATGATCTGCCAATACCCTGAAAGCAATACTTTCCTTGTCATCACCTGCAGTATATTTTTTACCGGTGATCCTTTCCGTTTCCTGGATGGTACCTGTAAAAATATCTGTATCATAATTACTTTGTTTGTTTTGCAATACCCTCACCAATCTTTCAAACCCCATTCCCGTATCTACATGTTTTGCAGGCAAGGGGTCGAGGCTGCCATCTTTTTTGCGGTTGTATTGAATGAATACATTGTTCCATATTTCTATCACTTGGGGGTGATCGTTGTTCACCAATGAGGCACCACTTATCAGTTTTTTTTCTTCATCGGTTCTGCAATCTGCATGTATCTCTGTACACGGGCCACAGGGGCCGGTATCACCCATTTCCCAAAAATTATCTTTTTTATTGCCTAGCAGGATATGATCTTCGGGTACATATTTTTTCCATTCACTCCATGCTTCTTCATCTTTTGGCAAGCCTTCCTTATCATCTCCTTCAAAAACGGTTACATATAAATGATCCTTTGGTATCTTATATATTTCAGTAAGGAGTTCCCAGCTCCATGCAATGGCTTCCTTTTTAAAATACCCGCCTGCCGGATGGGCAGGATCACCAAAACTCCAGTTACCCAGCATTTCAAACATGGTGTGGTGATAAGTATCAACCCCAACTTCTTCCAGGTCGTTGTGCTTGCCACTTACGCGAAGGCATTTTTGAGTATCGGCAACACGTGTTTCCGGCGCAGTTTTATTGCCCAGGAAATAATCCTTGAACTGGTTCATACCAGCATTGGTGAATAATAGGGTAGGGTCATTCTTAACTACGATGGGGGCTGACGGAACGATCACATGTTGTTTCGATTTAAAGAAATCGAGGAAGGCCTGCCTTATTGCTGCGCTTTGCATCATATACCAAAAAGTATTGTTGT
>JBDTWL010000058.1:0-16889 GCA_040006715.1 Ferruginibacter sp.
GCTCGTCGGGCTCATAACCCGAAGGTCAGAAGTTCGATCCTTCTCTTCGCAACAAGAGGCTTGGTTCCAAGCCTTTTTTATTTAATTTAGCGGCTAGTACCCGCGGTCGGGGAGAATTAGATCCTTTCCTTAATAAAATCGGCCTGAATAGTCGGATCCGGGAGCACCCAAATTTGGTAATAAATAGCTACGCAACTTTTTGGCTATTTAAAATCATATTGCTTTCTTTGTCAATATAAATTTTTTAACCATTAATCAAACATTATGAAAAAAATCATTTTATCTGTATCTGTGATCGCTTTTGGTCTGCTTAGTTGTAAGAAGGACAAATCATGTGACCTTAACGGATCAAGCTTCGCCGGAACTTATAAAGTAACAGCACTTAAGTACAAAGCGGATGCAACTACTCCTGAAGTTGATGAGTATGCATTGTTGTCAGCCTGTGAAAAAGATGACCTCGTCATTTTTAACACTAACAATACAGTAACATTCCAGGATGCAGGAACTGTTTGCGTACCTCCGGGTGATGACACTGGTATCTGGTCTTTGATTGGAAGCAGCCTGAATTTGGACGGTGATACTTATACGGTGGCTTATTTTGACTGTAACAGTGCTGCACTTACATTAGCAGGCACTGCCGCTGGGGAATTGACCACAATTTCATTGGCAAGACAGTAATACGATTAAAATACGATAATTTTGCCCCGATCTAGATCGGGGCTTTTTTTTCTTCATAATAGTAGCATGAAAGTAGGTTTTGTAAATATTTTTGGTAAGCCAAATGCAGGTAAAAGCACTTTATTGAATGCATTAATGGGAGAAAAAATGGCCATCGTATCCCATAAGGTACAAACTACCAGGCATCGCATCAAAGCGATCCTTACAAACGAGCATTACCAGATAATATTTTCAGATACTCCGGGTATCATAGAACCCAAATACAAACTGCATGAAAAAATGATGCAGGCTGTTAAAGGAAGCCTGGAGGATGCCGACCTTGGTTTATTGATAACAGATGCAAGGGAAGACACGAAGGAAAGCCATGAGATCTTTTCAGCACTTCATTTAAAAGCACCGGCATTATTGATCCTGAATAAATCAGATGCAGTAAAAGATGAGAAAATGCTGGAAACAGCAAAAGCTTTCTTTGAGCAACAGGCATATTGTAAAGAAGTGATTGTTATTTCTGCCCTCCGGAATAAAGGGCTGGACACATTGCTTCAACGAATACTTAATTACCTGCCCGAAGGCCATCCTTTTTACGAAGGAGATGACCTGAGTGATATGCCTACAAAATTCTTTGTAAGTGAGTTGATACGTGAAAAGATTTTCCAGTTGTTCCAGGAAGAATTACCCTATCATACAGCGGTGCTGGTGCAGGAATTCAAGGAAAAAACAACGCTTATCAAAATAACAGCAGACATCATTGTACAAAGGGATACACAAAAAGGGATCATTTTAGGTGAGGGCGGTAAAATGATAAAGCAACTAGGTACGCTGGCACGCAAAGACATAGAGGAATTTTTAGGAAGCAAAGTATTTCTTGAACTTTACGTAAAAGTGCGGCCAAAATGGAGAGACAATGAAACGCATTTAAAAGAATACGGATACTAAGGCTAATGGCTGACAGCTATAAGCTAATAGCCAGATTTATTATAAACATTAAAATTAAGTTCTCCTTTTAGGGGACAGGGGTATGAGTTTTACAGTAGCAATAACAGGAAGGCCAAACGTTGGGAAAAGTACATTTTTCAATCGCTTGCTTGAACAACGAAAAGCCATCGTTGATGATGTCAGCGGCGTTACCCGGGACAGGCAGTATGGTGTGGCAGAATGGACAGGAAAGACATTTAACGTAATAGATACGGGAGGTTTTGTTCCTCAAAGCCAGGATGTTTTTGAAAGAGAGATACGCAAACAGGTACACATCGCTATTGATGAAGCTAATGCGGTCATATTCATGGTGGATGCGGCTACAGGTATCAGTAATTTAGATGAGGCCATGGCCGACATGCTTAGAAAAAGTACCAAGCCCGTCTTTTTAGTTGTCAATAAAGTTGATAATCACAACCGCTTACTGGAAGCGAGTGAATTCTATAGCCTTGGATTTGAAAACATCTTCTTTCTTTCTTCCATCAGTGGCAGTGGTACAGGAGAATTACTTGATGCGCTGGTGGCATTGATCCCTGCAGACAATATTGATGAAAATGCTGCTTTGGATGAGGTCCCTAAATTTGCGATCATCGGGCAGCCCAATGTGGGCAAATCTTCATTGCTGAATGCATTGATAGGGAAGGAGCGCACCATTGTCAGTGACATAGCCGGGACCACCAGGGACACCATTCATACTCATTATAATTTATTCAATAAGGAGTTTGTATTGATCGATACTGCAGGTATCCGACGTAAAACAAAAGTGCATGAGGACCTGGAATTCTATTCTGTGATCCGTGCGATCAAAGCAATGGACGAAGCTGATATATGCCTCCTGTTGCTGGATGCCGGGAAGGGCATAACTGCACAAGACCTGTCAATTTTTGCGTTGGCTGTAAAAAAAGGTAAGGGTATCGTGGTGCTTGTTAATAAATGGGATCTTGCAGACAAAGAAACCAATACGGCCCGCGACTATGAAAAAGACCTGAAAAAACGTTTTGCACCATTCTCTGATGTCCCCATCCTCTTTATCTCAGTTACGGAAAAACAAAGGATATTTAAAAGCATTGAAGCAGCCCTACAGGTTTATGAGAATAAGCATCGGAAAGTGCCTACATCAAAGCTGAATGAGGTCATGCTGAAAGCCGTGGAAAATTACCACCCACCTGTGGTAAGGGGCAATGCGGTGAAAATAAAATATATTACCCAATTGCCTACCCATACACCCAGTTTCGCATTCTTTTGCAACTACCCCGACGACATTAAAACCCCCTACAGGAATTACCTGGAGAACCAGCTGCGGGAGCACTTTGACTTCAGCGGGGTGCCTATAAGGCTGTTTTTTAGGAAAAAATAGGTCCTGCCCGGAAGAATTCTTTGCAAAATACTTGTATAATAAAAAAATGCTATTATTTTTGCGGCGAATTATTAAAACCAAAATAAACTAAAATGAAAAAATTTCTGGCTATTGCCCTGATCGCAGCATCATTTGCAGCTTGCAATGATGGAGAAAAAAAAGATGAAACTACTCCTACAGCAGATTCATTGGTAAATGATGCCAACAAAATGGCTGATAGTGCAAAAATGATGGCTGATACAGCTACAAAAATGATGGCTGATACAACTCATAAAATGGTTGATACTGCCAGCAAAATGATGGACAAAGCTGCAGACAAAATGAAAGATGCCAGCAAGACCATGGATAAAGCTGCTGACAAAATGGAAAAGAAAAAACCTTAATCAGTTATAACTGGTATATGGCCGGCTTATTATATAAGCCGGCTTTTTATTTGATGCAGGGATTTTTTAAAAACCTGTAAATTTGTGCCCATGGATATTGATGCATACATATCATCAGGGATATTGGAAAATTATTGCCTTGGTTTTTGTTCAGACGCAGAAAAAAAGATGATCGAAAAAAATGCTGCATCATACCCGCTGATACAAGCTGAAATTGAAAAGATCCGCCTTTCCCTGGAAGAATTTATCTTAGCAAACAAAGTTAAACCTTCCCCTGCTGTAAAGGTCAGGCTGATGCTGTCTTTGTATGACCAAATGGCTAGGGCAGATGCGGGGTTTGCACCTTTGATCAATGAACATATGGACCCGGCAATAATTGCATCCTGGGTTGCCGGTAAAAAGATTACTCCACCTACAGCGGAATTTGAAAATTTATATATCACTGAACTATCTTCCACAGAACAGGTCAGCAATTTTATCGTACATGCAAAAAAAGGGCACGAAACAGAAATACACGACAATTTTATTGAGTATCTCTATGTGATCAAAGGAAGTTGTATCATGGATTTTGAAGGAGTAAAGCGATCCTATGGGGAAGGTGAGATCATTCACATCATGCCGGAAATCAATCATAGTGCAACTATTACTTCACAACAGCCAATGATCGCATTGGTGCAGCGCCAGGCATGTGCCTGATCTTATGCCAGTTTCTTTATTACCAAATATGTTATAATGATCAGTAACAGTACAAGAACAATGCTGTAATAGACCCAGGGTTGTTCTGCGATCTTCCTTTTTTCTTTTCTTTTCTTCTTTTTTTCCAATTGCTTTTTAAGGTCGGTATTCATCTGTTGTACCAGTTCCGCGATCTTATTTTTATTTTCCAAAGCCTGCAACCCCTCAACAGCATCATTCATAAATTCATCATCATTCAATTGTTTTTCAAAATCATGCTGTTCCGCATCAGACATGTTGCGGTTAAGGTACTGCAGCAGTTTTTCCTGCTCAATATCCTTATTCAGGTTGGATAATATGTCTTTCAGGTCATCGCTCATTTTGCTGTAATCTTTCCAATTGTAATTTTAAATTCCGCTTACCGTTTTGAATATGGCTTTTTACCTGCATCAGGCTAAACCCGGTTTGATCGGCAACCTGCTGGTAACTTTTCTTTTCAAGGTAAAACAAAGTTACACAAAGCTGTTGCTCTTTATTAAGCTCTTTAAGTGCCTGTGCCATCTTATCCAGTGTCCTGTCCTTTTCTTCAATTTCCCTGATATCCCCGGCATCGTGTGGAGCGGCCAATACCTGTTCATTTATTTCATAGGTGCTTTTTCCTTTATCCCTGAGTTTCATCAGGCAGTGGTTCTTGGCCACCATATATAACCAGCTCTTGATATATTCTACTTTATATTTTTGAAGTTCGTTGATAACTTTTAAAAAAACCTGCTGAACGGCATCCCTTGCTTCTTCTTCATTTTTTAAGTATTTCATGCATACACCAAACAACAGCATAGTATAACGCGGGAGGAGAATACCCAGCCATTCATTATTGCCATCATTATAAAAACG
Source organism: Ferruginibacter sp. (assembly GCA_040006715.1). Lineage (GTDB taxonomy): Bacteria > Bacteroidota > Bacteroidia > Chitinophagales > Chitinophagaceae > Ferruginibacter. Next base: position 4,963 of record JBDTWL010000058.1, read on the forward strand.
TTGCAATAACTCTTTATCATCAATATGGTTGTGATGGCGCAGGCTCAAAGTGATAGCTCAATGATTTATTCCTTAAATATTTGTTTAAGATCCCGGTTACTATATGGCGAGTAGTGTCCTCGTAATTGCCGATATCACCGGCCACTCATGTCAGATGCGAGTATTCCCCGTTTCCATAACCGGCAACGATACCCTAAGAATGGCCACCGCTCTTTTCAAGGTTTGGATGTTTGCTTTGTAACTCGGTTGTTTTTTTCTTATCAAAAAAAAGCATTTTTACGGCAATAACGATCATGAAAACTGCGAATATCTTTTTAATAGTTTCCTGTGGCAGGCTCAATGCTATCTTACTTCCGAAATAACCACCGAAAACGAATGCAGCAGATATGATCAGTACCACCGGTACATCTACATATCCCTGTTTATAATATTGAAAAACAGCGAGGATCCCTACCGGAAGTAACAATATTCCCAATGACGTGCCCATGGCCATTTTTTGTGAAAAACCTAAAACAAGCACGAGGGCAGGTACGATCACGATTCCACCGCCAACTCCTACCAGCCCGCTGAGCATGCCTGCGGCGATGCCTACCAGTACCAGTATAAGGATTGTTTGTATATCCATATCGTTAATTTTTTTAATCATGCTTTACGGGGAACCTGGTTTTATAAAATGCAATAGCTTCTTCAATTACTTTATAGGCTGTTGCTTTATCCTGGAAATCATCGATCTCCACTTTTTTATTTTCAAGCACCTTATATTGCTCAAAATAATTCTTTAAGACAGCAATAAAATGAGCAGGCAATTCCGTGATATTTGTTATATGATTTACAGAAGGATCTTTTGAGGCCACTGCAATGATCTTATCATCTTTTTCACCGCTGTCGATCATTTGCATATTGCCAATAACAGTTGCTTCTACCAGGCAAAGCGGTTGTATGCTTTCACTGCACATTACAAGGATATCAAGCGGGTCGCCGTCCTCGCCCAATGTTTGCGGAATAAACCCGTAATTCACGGGGTAGTGAAAAGAGGAATAGATCACCCGGTCGAGTTTCAACAGGCCGGTCTTTTTATCAATTTCATATTTGCAGCGGCTGCCCTGGGATATTTCTATCAGGCCATTTACAACAGCGGGTGATCTATCGCCATAACCGGCCCCATGCCAGGGATGCAGTACATACATAATTCTTTATTTAGTTTGTCACTAATTTAAATCCAACCCATGCAGCAGCAATTCCAAAAATGATACTTGAACAAATGTATAGCAATGATAAATGATATTTGCCCTGCTGGAGCATCTGTAAATTCTCAGCACTAAAGGCAGAAAAAGTAGTGAAGCCGCCGCAGATACCGGTAGCAAGAAAGATTTTCCAGCCATTGGAAAAATTCACATCCTTCATACTAAGCCCAATCACAATTCCAATGACCAGGCTTCCGGCAATATTTACAAGCAGGGTTGCAACAGGGAAATTTGTAGGCTTAAAAAAAAGACCGGTGGCATAGCGCATCATACTGCCCAAACATCCACCCAGGCCAGCAAGTAAAAGGTTTTTGAACATGATCAGTTGATTGGCAGGTTACCGGAGGAAATATATTTAAAATCAATGCTCCATTGTTTATCCCGGCGTACCACTTTTATTTCCATCGGTTTATTCATATACGAATTTGAATAGTTGATGATGGTCGTGGAATCATCCAGGTCAAGGTATTTATTTATTTCATAAGATGCCGCTTTATAATTTTTTTTCTTTTCGACGGGCATCCTTTCATATAGCATCTTATAAGATTCAAATAACTGGAGGTTCTGTGTGTCCTTTAATAATAATTGCTGGGTTCTTACAAAATCGCCGTCAAGACTTGCCCGGATAAATTCCCTGCCGGTATCCAAAGCAGTTAAAGGCCTTTTGTCTTTTTCATTATTACATGAATATAGCATGACAAGTAACAGGAAGAATGAAAGTGTCTTTTTATGCATACATTTTTTTATTGCAATAAAGTTAAACATCTTTTTTTTAACTCGCCACCACCCACTCCAGTGGCAAGGTGAGTTAACAAAAAAAGCACTCCGTAAAGAGTGCTTTAATGGCCTGGCAACTACTAAGCCTGGCAAATTATGGAATTAGTTTTATTGATCCTTCATTGCCTTTTTCAGGGTATCCATCGCTTCCATTCCTTTTTTCATGCCCTCTTTCAATGAATCCATATTGATGTCTTTGAGTTTATCCATTGCTGCATTGATGCTATCAGCCGGGTTGATCCCTTTCTCATTCATTTTTTCCATACCCATGCTCATTACAGATGCTTTATCAAATGCCACTTTCCATCCACCATCTTCTTTTTTTAAATTATAGTTAAGGGTTTCTCCGGTAGTTTTTTCTTTTACAGGAACAACAGCTTTATCACCATCGATCTTTGCCTCGCCGATCTCCATGTTATCCGGTTTGAATTTTTCAGACTCACTTTTGTCCTTACCCATTTTCATACCCATTTCCATCATATCGATCATTGATTTGCTGTCTTTTGTAGCAAGTTTACGTGCCCCTTCAATATCACTTTTGGAAAGTGCAGTAAAAAACTGGCCTAATACAACTTTAGGGTCTCCGCCACCAGAATTGCAGCCGAAGAATGACACCGTTGATAACATTACAATCGCTAAAAGGATTTTTTTCATAACTCGTTTTTTGGTTTTAGCCCCAAATGTAAAAATTTATTACTAAAACCGTTATTTTATTTATTATGCTGTGTTATCAAATGAATTCAATTCTAGGACAGCGGCGTCCTCACTATGTTTCAATAGGCTAAACATGACAGGATGTTGTCAGCCTGAGCTTGTCGAAGGCGTAGTATCAAATAGGGTTATTTATATACAAGTTGTGCCTGCAATTTGCATAGGGGATGCAGGAAAATATCATCAACGCCTATAAACTCAAACAGCTTTATGTGGCTGCGATCAAAGACCAGTTTATTCCAGCTTGCCCTCATAAAACTCTTATAAACAAACTCTGCGCAATACATCCTGTCATCAGTTTTCAGGTCGAAATCCATATCAAACATTACCCCCTGGTTGTAAAAAGCTTTTGCAACCAAAGCGAAATTTTGTTTTGTACTATCTGCAACCCCGAACCTGTATATACCAATACCTTTATTGTTGTAAGGTTCTGCAAAATCTTCTATCAGATCCCTTCTTATTTTCTGGTCGGGATTAAAATCACCGCCCAGGGCATGATAAATAAAGATGCTGTCATGCTCAATACTTGCAATACCGCAGTGAGAATAGGTATGGTCCCGTTGGTTAAGGCTACGTAAGCTTTGGCTGGTAAAATCATTTCCTGTCCGTGTTACGAGGTCGCCCGTTTGAATGATATTTTTTATTCCTGCTATTTGAATAAAGGCCCGTTCAACGATCGCAGCTTGTAATAATGAATCTTCTTTTGTTGGGGTAAAGGACCTGTAAGCGCTCTTATGCTCACAGGCAGCTGCAAAAAAAATAAGGCAGCCCGATAGCCACCTTATTGTTGTGTTAGTAAATTTATTCATTGATATTGGACACTATTTTTTCAGCCCATCATTCATTTGCCTTTCGTCGTCCTTGTTATAAGCTTTGATAATGGCTTTAACAAGCTTGTGACGAACAACATCTTCTTCATCCAGTTCTACATAGGAAATGCCTTCAATATTCTTTAGTATACGGGCGGCTTTGAACAAACCGCTTTGCTGGTTCTTTGGCAGATCGATCTGCGTCGGATCACCGGTTATGATGGCTTTTGCGTTCGGTCCTATACGGGTCAGGAACATTTTGATCTGGAGGTCATTGGTGTTCTGCGCTTCATCAAGAATGATGAATGCATTATCAAGTGTGCGGCCTCTCATATAAGCAAGTGGTGCGATCTCGATCGTTCTTGTACTCATATAATAGCCCAGTTTATCTGCAGGGATCATATCATCCAGTGCATCATACAATGGCCTCAGGTATGGATCAATTTTTTCCTTCAGGTCACCGGGTAAAAAACCAAGGCTTTCTCCCGCTTCAACAGCAGGCCTGGTCAGAATGATCTTTTTAACCGTTTTGTTTTTCAATGCCCTTACCGCCAAAGCTACGGCAGTATAGGTTTTTCCGGTACCTGCAGGTCCGATAGCGAATACGATATCGTTCTTATCGCAGGCAGCCACCATTACTTTTTGGTTGGCAGTACGGGCACGCACTGTTTTACCATTGGGGCCAAAAACAAGTACATCATTGGGATTGCGGTCCATGAAATTGTCAACTACTTTTTCATCATCTCCCCCAAGGATCTGATCAAAGTAATTTTCGCTCATGTGTCCATTACGTTCAAGGTACTGTACCAGCAGTTCAATCTTTTCTTTAGCTTCTTCGATTTGTTCCGGGGCTCCGCTTAATTTTATCTGCGTGCCACGACTTAAAATTTTTAACAGGGGGAATTTCTTTTTCAGAATGTCAAGCTTACCGTTGTTAACTCCAAAAAATTCGATCGGGTTTACGGTTTCAAGGTTAATGATTGTGTCTGTCAATGCGTTTCAGTTTTAATGCTTTTTTTATCTTTCAAAAAAAAGCAGGTCTGGGTTAAAACAAAATTGTTAAGTGTTATTCTAATAAATCATCATTGCCAAATTATTATACATAACGTATACAACACGAATTTAATTATACACATTATCATTTATTTCGTGGAAAAGTTAAAAAGCGTGTACCGGTAAAAACATTAACAAAATGCCTGAGAGGGATAGTTTAAAGTTTATTGGTTTAAAGGTTTAATAGTAGTTTATGTTATAGACAGTTACTGATAAACCGGCAAACTGGTAACCTAATTCACCAATAAACATTTTTAAAACCTTGCAACCAGTTTGAAATTCACCAACCTTGGAGTAAGCCTGTTTGGAATAGCATACACTGCATTTGAAAAATCTTTTATCAATTGAAAAGAGATCGTATTGGGACGGTCGATAAGGTTAAACACTTCCAGGCTTGCCCAGATATTATCAAAGCCCCTGAATGGGCTATGGCTTCTTCTCAATGATTTCTCACTCAGCAATAATGCACTGAAACCCATATCAACCCTGATATAGGGATCAATGATCAACCCGTTCCTGTAACGCACACTGTTAGGAATATTGTATGACATATTACTTCCATACAACAGGTTCAAATGAACTTTAAAATTTTTATTGGTAGACAAATAATCTTCAAGATATAAGCCAACAGTGATCATCCTGTCTGTGGGTCTGCGCAACCAGCCCACATCATTCTTTAAACTGTCAACAACAAACTGGTCAGTTGATCCCGCATTGATGATCTCGCCGGCTGCATTTAAATACTGGTAATAATGATCATTGTCAAGGTTTTCCTTGCTTCGCATAAAGCCGATACTCAACCAGCTTTCGGCATCCTTTACCAGTTCACCAAACAGCCTTAATTCCAGGCCGGTAGCATAAGCTTTGGCGTTATTATCACCCAGGTATTTTATTTTCACATTATCAATATCATAAGGCACAACATCCTTCATGGATTTATAATATGCTTCTGTTGTTAGCCGGAAAGGCCTGTCGCCAAACCCTTTGAAATTATAATCCATACCAGCAACAAATTGAATACTTTTCTGTGCCTTGATAGCTGTGTTCAGGCTGCCGTCATATTTTCTAAGCTCGCGGTAAAAAGGCGGCTGGTTATAAATTCCTGCAGCCGCTTTAAAAACAATATCATTTTTCCATTTGGGTTTCCAGCTTGCCTGCAGCCTTGGGCTGACCAGGAATTCCTTATTTAGACTGTTATAATTGTAACGAACACCAACCTGTACGGTTATATCATTTTTTGTTTTCAGGAAATGGATATTGTCCTGTATATAGCCACTGTATTTTTGTATCGCCAGGTCTGCTGTACTGTTCAGTGAATTGAACAACTGCAGGTTTGCAGGATTGTAGGGCAATGAATAACCGGCAGAATCCTGGTATTCCCATTGTTTCAGCTTATCATTGATCTTCGTTTGCTCAATGCTGTTTCCCCATTGTATAAAATGCCTTCCTTTATCAAGACTTCCTTTATGGCTTGAATTCCAAACTTCAATATTAAGTTCATTGCGTGCATAATTCTGGTAAAATCCTGCGCCAAGGGGGTTAACGATCTCGCCGAACGTGCTGCTGGTATTATCAAAATCCCTGTCGCCAAAAAGATAGGCTCCGCCGATATCATAATTCTCTTTCTCATCATCTTTAAAGCGGCTAAGCATCCACTTTAGCTTCAGGTTCTTATTAGGTGAATGAATGAGTGATACCCCGATCATGCTGGTGCTGTACCTGTCTTTTTCCTGTCCTTCAAAATAAGTATCCAGACCCAGGTTGGCGCTGAACAAGGGAGAAAAAACAGAAGTTGTTTTTTTGACCGATTCGGGGTAATAGGTAAACCTCGATGACGATAAAATTCCCAGTAACTCCAATTGTATCTTTGAATTCAGCTTATAAGTTACAAATCCCTGTATATCTGATGCGGAAGGAATGTAGGCACCTTGTGTTGGCTGGTTGCTTAAAAGGTTCCTGTTGCTTTTATTTCTTACACCAATAAGATAGGTTACAGCATTCTTTTTTGCCGAACCTTCCAGGTGAAAGCCCTGTTCCAGCAAACTGATGTAAGCGCTTCCACCAAAATTTCCCGTTCTTTTATATTGAATATCCAGTACACTGCTCATCTTATCTCCATACTTCGATTGAAAACCGCCGGTATAGAAATTTACATTTTTAGTAAGTTCGGGGTTAATAAGGCTAAGCCCTTCCTGTTGCCCGCTGCTTACAAGATAAGGCCTGTATATTTCAAAATCATTTATATAAACAAGGTTCTCATCATAATTACCGCCACGCACATTGTACTGGGAAGTAAGTTCATTGTTGCTGCCCACCAGGGTTTTTATCAAAGCTTCCACACCACCGGTTGTGCTTGGAAGTGTAATGGCATTTTTCGGGTTTATTTTTACCAGGCTGTTTTCCCTACGGTCTTTTTCATCGCTTACAACAACAGCTTCAAGTGTTTTACCTGTACGCGTCATGCGGATGGTCACATGTTCTGTTTCATTGGGACTGAGAAAGAAATTCTTTTGTACCGTTAAAAAGCCTGTATGACTGAATGTAAGTGCCAATGACCGCTCTGCTGTGACACGAATGCTGAATGTGCCACTGTCACTGGATGCGATACCGGCGTTTTTGCCAAGTATTGTTACAGTAACATTGCTTAATGGATTTTCATTCTCATCAAGGATCAACCCTGTTATCGTGGCAGGTTTATTCTGTGCGGTTACAGTAAAGCCAATAAAACAAAATAAAAAAGCAGTGAACAGTCTCATACAATGAAGATAAATATATTTATGCGTTACAAACAAAAGCACTGTCTTAGTATTTTTCATGCTGAGGAACAACCTGTCCCGATTATTCCGGGAAAGCATCTCTCATGAGATTCCTCCCCACCTAGTACGGAGTAACGAAGTATCGGAATGACAAACAGGGATACTGCACAAACAACAGCTTTTATAAAGCATTTCTATCTATTTTTGAAATAAATACAATTTTTGAAAGCATATTTCATAAGCCAGCTCTTTTTAGCCATTGCTATCCTCGGTTGTTCCGGTAACAGATCAGATAAAAGGAATGGTTCAATTCATTCCAAAGATAATAAACCGATCGATTTCGCCTCTAAAGGATTGGAGAACCTGAATGCATCGGGTAATATGAAGAGCATCATTTGCCAGACATGGGATCGCAAGGACGATGCTGCGGATGCAGCAGCTGCTGATCCATATTCAACCATTGACCTTGTTTACCGGGGCTATTGTCTTTTTAGCGATGGCAGTATGATAAAGGATCCACGTGGGAATATGCTGGCCGGCACATGGACAATGAATGACAAAGTAAAGCCGATCATTATCATTTTTTCGCTAAGCAATGGTGAAACTGAATCATACCAGCTTGCTTACCTCATGCCTTATGAAATGAAGCTGTCACGCATGGAAGGCAATAAAAAAATCATGATCGATCTTGGGTCAGAAGCGATCAGGTATACCCACCCGGAAGAAGACCCGTTCCATATTTCTAATAATGCATGGCGGTTCAAGCCCGCAAAGCCCGAATCGGATGAACAGATTAAGCAACGTTTAAAAAGCTGCATTCATTTCTTTATATTATTTTATGACCAAAAGATAAATGCACATTCAGATGCGGTTTTGTTCACCGGCCTGCCTTCCTGCTTTAAATGGTATGGAGGAGGGATCTTTTTACAAAAACAAAGTGAATTGCAGGGGAAATGGGTAAATTCTTTTTACAATAAAGAACAGGCATTGAAAGCATATAAACTTGCAGACAAACTCCTGGACAGGAAATATGAATGGCCCAAAAAAGAACACAATTGGCTAAAACTGAACGTAGCTGTTTTGAGACAGATGGAAAAAAGGCTAGATTCTCTTTAAATTTTCTTCAATGCATCAATGGTTGCCACCGGATCTTTTGACCTGAATACCGTGTTACCTGCCACGAGCACATCAGCACCCGCGTCAATGATCGATCGGGCATTTTCCAGTGTTACACCCCCGTCGATCTCTATTTTTACATTCAACGAGCGTTCGATGATCATTTCCTTTAATTGCTTTATTTTATAGATCGTATGCGGAATAAAAGATTGTCCGCCGAAACCCGGGTTTACACTCATCATGCAAACCAGGTCAATATCAGCCAGGATATCTTTTAATGCGTCTACGGGTGTATGTGGGTTGATAGCAACGCCAGCTTTCATACCAAGCCCTTTTATCTGTTGTATGTTGCGGTGAAGGTGCCTGCATGCTTCTATGTGAACGGTAAGATTATCTGCCCCTGCCTTTTTAAAAGCCTCTGCAAATCTTTCAGGCTCTTCTATCATTAAATGTACATCACAGAATTTGGTCGTTGTCTTACGGATGAATTCAATGATCATCGGACCAAAACTGATATTGGGAACAAACCTTCCATCCATCACATCAAGATGAAACCAGTCTGCCAGGCTTTTGTTCAGCATATCGCAATCGCGTTGCAGGTTTAAAAAATCAGCAGATAAGAGTGAGGGGGCGATCAGTGCCATGTTCGTTTTGTTTTAATTTTATTGTTTTACCTATCAGCTATTAGCTAATGGCTATTAGCTGTTAGTCTGTTCAGGGCTTCTTTCGCCTCCACATAACCCGGGTCATATACGAGTGCATTCTGGTAAGATTGTATTGCTTCAGGTATGCGGTTTAATTTTTCCAGGCATTTCCCGCTGTAATAATAGCCTTCATCGAAATTATTCTGCAAAGTAATGGCTTTATCCAGTACGACAAGAGATTCTGTATATTTTTCCAGGTCGTATAATGCAATGGCTTTCTCCCGGTACGCATCCATAAAAGTATAATTCAATGAAAGGCATTTATCAAAATATTCAATGGCTTTTATTTTTTCATTATTGAAATTATAGTACAATCCTTTTATATAATACGCTTCCTTATCGGACTTGGTTTTATTCGTTTGCAATAATATATCGGCCATCCTGATCGCACGGGGATCTTTTGTTTGGGCATACAATGTTCCAAGTGAGATCATATACTGCGGATCGGGGGAAATTGAAATGGCTTTTTCAAAAGAACGTATTGCATTGGAGGTATCAGCATCTTCAAAATGAAGGGTTGCTTTTATTTTCCACAAGCGGGCATTCAGGCTGTCCTTACTTAAAGCATTAGCTGCTTCTTTAATGGCATTTGAATAATTACCGCTGTCGCGGAAATACTGGATCAGGTTTTCTTTGAGCAGGAGGGAGTCCGGGTATCTTAATATGGCATCTTTCATTCTTTTTTCCTTGTTGGCCTGCCCGTTGGCCGGTTCAACAGTTTTGTCAACCGTTGGATCATGGTTACAGGCAACAAGGATAATTAAAAAACAAAAGAACACTTTTTTCATTCTTGGAATTTCAGTTGCAAAAATAATGCTTAGATCATAGAAGGCTGACAATATTTTGACAATTAAAGCTTTCTGTCAGATTATCTTTGCCGGAATTTAAATAACAACGATGAAATACCTACTTTTTCTGCCAGGCATTTTTGCAATACTGTTTATGGCTTCATTTGATAAGCTGAATGTAAAATATATTAGTGCTGTTCCTTCAGATACGATACATTTCCCGGGTGAGACCCATTTCAAAAATATACAGCAATTGACCTTTGGCGGTGACAACGCGGAAGCTTATTTTAGTTTTGACGGGAAGTACATCGTTTTCCAGAAAACAAATCCCAAAGAAGGTATCGCCTGCGACCAGATATGGATGGGAAAAGTTCCTGAAGCAGGTGAAAAATTTGATCCGAAACTGGTGAGTACCGGTACCGGCCGTACAACCTGTTCTTACTTCTTCCCGGACGGTAAACATATCCTGTATGGTTCAACGCATTTGGGAAGCAAGGATTGCCCGCCTACACCCGACAGGAGTAAATACGGTAATAAGTATATCTGGGCTGTTTATAAAGACTTTGATATTTTCAAAGCAGATACGAATGGCCATATCATTAAGCGTTTAACCCATACCGAAGGATATGATGCCGAAGCAACCATTTCGCCCAAAGGCAATAAGATTTTATTTACATCCATGCGAAATGGTGATCTTGACCTGTATACCATGGATATGAATGGCAGGCATGTTAAGCAAATAACCAATACGCTTGGTTATGACGGGGGCGCCTGGTTTAGCCCCGATGGCTCAAAGATCATCTGGAGGGCATCAAGGCCTAAAACACCTGAAGAAATAAAGGAATACAAAGACCTGATCGCTGAGAACCTCGTTGCGCCTACACACATGGAAGTGTGGATCGCGAATGCCGATGGAACCAATGCAAAACAGGTCACTGACCTGGAACAAGCAAACTGGGCTCCCAATTTTACACCAGATGGCAAGCATTTTATTTTTTGCAGCAACCACGAATACAAAAGGGGATTTCCCTTTAATATGTACCTGGCCAATATAGATGGCAGCAATGTTCAAAAGATATCAAGGGACAAAGGCTTTGATGCATTTCCCATGTTCAGTCCTGATGGAAAGAAAATTATTTTCAGCAGCAACAGGAATAATGGGGGTACCAGGGATACGAATATTTTTATGGCAGATTGGGTGGAATAAGAACCAAGTTCATAGTTCATAGTTCATAGTCTGTTAACTTCCTATTTAAAGTACTTTCAACTATTGAAGTCTTAACTATGAACTATAAACTTTGAACTGGTTTTAGAGTTCTATCACTTCACAATCCTTCATCTCCTCACCGTCAATTACAAACCGAATAACGGTTCTTACTTTATGCCATCCCTGCTTGCCCGCAGCGCCGGGGTTCATATGCAGGCATCCCAGTTTATCATCATACATGATCTTTAGAATATGTGAATGACCACTGATAAAAAGTTTTGATTTATGTTCAATGATCTCATTTTTTACACCCGGGGCATAACGGTTGGGATAACCTCCAATATGCTGGATGAACACATTTACTTTTTCGCAGCTGAAATGTAATTTTTCAGGGAAGGTGCCCCTGATATCATTCCCGTCTATGTTGCCGTAAACGCCCCTGATCGTCAGGCGGCTTTGAACCGCCAGACGATTGGCCAATTCAATATTGCCAAAATCCCCGGCATGCCATATCTCCTGGCAGTTCTTAAAATGCTCAAATACGCTTTCGTCTAAATAACTGTGTGTATCTGAAATGAGTCCGATCCTTGTCAAAATTTAATCGAATTAAAATAGTAAATTTGAATTGAAGATACTTTATCGCAATTATAACGATGCCATTTTTCAGGAATTTTACATATTATATCGACAAGCGTAACTGGAAATATTACTTCCTGATGTTATCCCTGTGTAAGAGTTTTGAATGATATTGCAGTCAATCAT
>JBDTWL010000059.1:0-16562 GCA_040006715.1 Ferruginibacter sp.
TACCAGGCTGTTGTTTTTGCGATCAGGTACCCTTCAAATCCATCTAAAAATCCGAGTTCGAAAATATAGTGTTTTAAAAAATTGAACCCGGGGCCAAAATACAATTTGAAATAGCCTGCTTTTTTTTCCTGCAAAAAATATTTTTGTGCATTCAATTTTGAATAATGAATGGTTTTGCCCATGTATTCATCTATACTATGAACTGTATAATGCAGTACATTCCCTTTCAGCTGAACAATTTTTTTATCTCCCGGCATCACCAGGCTTTCATGTACCGGTGCATCATCCCATCTCACTCTGTTGCGGTTAAACAAACGAATATGCTTATCCCCTGACCATTCTCCAAACCTTATCCATTTATTACAAAAGAAATTCTTATACTTCAACTCGTAGACGTTAATATCGGATAAGAGATCAAGTTGTAACAATGAAGACCGGAGTTCCTGATCAATGGCTTCATCTGCATCAAGGCTCAGTATCCAGTCATTACTTGCTGCATCAATGCCTTTATTCTTTGTGATCCCATATCCTTCCCATTTTGTTTCAACAACATGTGCTTTGTACTTCCTGCAAATGGCGATCGTATCATCAGTACTTCCGTTATCTACTATGATAATATTATCGGTAACTCCCTGCAGGCTTTGCAAAGTATTGCCGATTATATGCGCTTCATTCCTTGTTATGATCACTACAGATAAACCCATAAATAATTTTTGTTGCCTCCTATCAGTCTTCTGCAAAGAAACAGATAAAGAAAAATACTTGTTAGCATTTGTGAAAATTAAGTTTCCCCCGTCATTGCGAGGTACGATACGATCTAAATGAGATTTTGCTCCTATAATTGAGATTACTTCGAACCTCGCGATGATGGTATGTGATTCGAACGTTATTATTTCTTAATTTGCTATATGTGCGAGGAACAAATAAAAGAAATAGCTGCCGGTGACAGTAAAACTCTGGCACGCAGCATTTCATTGGTAGAAAATGAAGTGGGTGACTATGAAACGCTTTTACAGTCTTTGCCCCATTCATCAACTCCCATCATTGGCATCACGGGCCCGCCGGGTGCCGGTAAAAGCACGCTGGTGGATGCATTGATCAGTGTAATGGTAAGCGAAGGTAAAAAAGTGGGTGTTCTATGTGTTGATCCTTCTTCACCATTCAACCTGGGCGCATTATTGGGCGACCGCATCCGCATGAGTGAATGGTACAATGATCCCAATGTATTCATCCGGTCATTGGCAACAAGAGGCTCCCTTGGCGGCTTGCACCCCAAGATCATTGAGATCAGTGACCTGATGAAGGTTGCGCCTTTTGATTATATCATTGTTGAAACAGTTGGTGTTGGGCAGAGCGAAATCGAGATTGCAGGGCTGGCAGATATTACGGCGGTGGTTTTGGTACCCGAAGCAGGAGATGAGGTCCAGACAATGAAAGCAGGCCTGATGGAAATAGCAGATCTTTTTATCGTTAACAAAGCCGACAGGCCCGGCGCCGATCTTTTTGTAAAGAACCTTAAGTCGATGCTTGCCCCCGCATTTCATAACCACAGCGAGGAAGTGCCGATAATAAAAACGGTTGCATCTCAAAAAACAGGCATCAATGAATTATTTGAACACATAAAAAACCTGGTCGCACTTCAACCCGGTAACAGCAAGCGGTTTTGGTTGCTTGCAGAAAAAGCATACCATCTCATCCAGCAAAAAAGAATGAAAGATATAGATAAGGCTGTTTTAAGATCAAGGATCGAAGATGCTCCTGCAGGTTTCAATTTGTACAGCTTTATCAAACAATATTATTAATGTGCTTCTTTGACCTTCGAGACCACTTCCCCGGAATGAAAATCTTCCTGGTCAAAAAATTTAGGGTCGGTTAAAAATGCGGTGAAATTTCCTTTTAAGATCGTATACGATAAGAGGTCATCAGCACGGTATACAACAGGTGTTTGCGCTTTTAATAATTTCTTTGCGCCTTCAAGTGTAATTGCATAAGCGTGTGTGCAATCGTGGAAGCCGGCTTTTTTTAAATGCCTGCTGTATTTTCCTGGGAGCATATTAGCAGCCATCGTGTAGTTCCATTTTATCAACCCGAAAGAGCTGACCATTTTATAAAAGAACCGTTTGAACTTTAAACCGAATGTTATCTTTTCATGTTTTAAATAACCAAAATACAGCAGGTCCCACTCACGGGGCAATTCATGTATAGCATTTTTTATTAGTGGCATATTACTATACAGCGGCCATACATCATCTTCCAGGATCAGGATCCTTTCCCAACCGTTCTCGATCATTGCTGCATAAACATATTGATGGGAAAGTGCACAAGCCAGTTCCCCGGCACTTAATGGCTTCCCCAGGCGTTCCAGTTTTATGGCTGTTGCTTCATCGTATGTCCCATCCTGTTTGACAGCCTCCATGTCCAACTTAAGTTTATCCGCACCCCAAAAGAAATCAAATGCCAGTCCACGCAGGCGTTCCTGTACACGCTGGTGCCTGTCGGTGAACCTTGGAACAGAGACCACAAGCACTTTGTCAAAGAATTGCTGCAATTCTTTACATATATCTGCCGGAATATTCAATCTTGGTTTATTTTATTGGAGCAAAAATAATGGATTAACCATGACTCCTCAAACTGCATATTGAAAACATAAAATCATACGTAGTTTTGCAGATCAGTTTCATACAAAGCATTTTAATGAACACTCCATTTATATCGATATGTATCCCGGCCTATAAGCGGGTGGCTTACCTTAAAAGATTGCTGGAGTCAGTTGCTATACAAACTTACCTTAACTATGAGGTAATTATAACAGACGACAGTCCCGATGACAGTATCAGGCAACTTGTTGCAACATTTCCCTCCTTACCCATTACATACATAAAAAATGACACTGCTGCAGGAACTCCAGGCAACTGGAACATAGCCATGCAACATGCAACCGGGGAATGGATAAAACTAATGCATGATGACGATTGGTTTTCGCTGCCTGTTTCCCTGGAAAGTTTTGCCAATGCTATTGTAAACTCATCCGTTGACTTTATTTTTTCAGCCTGTAATAATATTAATCCGTCGGGAAAAGAAGTGAATGAATTTTTAACCGGCTGGCGAAGAGAAATGCTTGAAGACAATCCCCTGAACCTGTTTTTTCTGAATGTTATCGGCCACCCGAGCACGGTACTGCATCGCAAAGACTGCAGTATTTTGTATGACACACAATACAGGTGGGTAGTAGATATTGATTTTTATATTCGCTACCTGCAGCTACACCCCGGCTATGAATACATTCCTGAAATGCTTATCAATATAGGCAATGATGACACACAGGTATCATTTGCAGCATATAAGAATCCCCGCGTTGAGGTCCCTGAATATTTGTCTATGCTGGCTAAGTTCCCATCGGATCTGTTGCTGAAACATGAATATGTTTTTCACCTTGTATGGAATCTTGTAAAACGCTTCCGTATTAAGAATATGGGAATGATAAGAGATTATGGATACGAAGGCCCGCTTCCCGGCCAGCTACAAAAGATCATTGATTTTCAAAAACCTTTTCCAAGGATCATTATAAAGCAGACCAATTGGTCAAAGGCTTTGATGAAACGATGTTATAAAAAGTTAACTCAGGGTTTATACAAATAGAATGCTGCCTGGTCTCCCTGGCCTTCTTTATTTGTTTGCTCTGCTATTTTAGCAAATGTCTCCATTTGTTCTTTAGTGAAAACGGCGGTCTGCTTATTGACCATATAAGAATTTGGCTCCATTAAAGCAAGGTCATGTTTGTATTGTTCGCTTGCCCATAAATGATAGGGGCCGGAATCAAATACGATCTTTTTCATTTCCAGTCCTGCAGCTGCTGCTAATAGCTGCATACTTTTTATAGTGTGGATAATTATATGACGGGGAGCATCCATACCAACCCAATCCGTGCCATAGGTTTTCCATCCATACATGTCCATCAGTGGGATCCTTATCAATATGAACCTGCCCGGCCTCAGTAATTTTTTCAATTGCAAAAGCACTTTCAATGGCTCGTCCATGTGTTCAAATGCATGGTGCAGCATGATATAATCATATTGCCCCTTTACCTCAAAAATATCCTGTTTCAGTATATTCACCTTGCCATAATGTTGCTCTTTGTCTATAAAAGGATCTATCCCGGTAAGGTTTGTAAATCCGATCTTAAAAAGATTCAGGAGGAGGCTGCCATTGCCTGTTCCGACATCCAATATGGCATCATCATATTTTACAGCCGGGATCTTGATCCAGGATAAATAATCGGGCTCTTTATACCCCAGGGAAAGGATGCTGCCCAATAGTTTATGCTTTCCATATAATAGGTATGAGGATTTGATCTTCCGCAGCGCATCCGGTTTTTGTTTTATGTCAAGGCCCAGGTTGAAAGAATAATAATCTTCATTCGGGTAATATTTTCCGAGGTCAGAAGGGATATCCAGTAATTGCATACATCCGCAATTCCCGCATTTCATATAAATGAATGTTTCGCGCAGGCCAAGCTGCATTTCCTTTACCTGATGTAATGTATTGTTACTGTTATTGCCACAAACCTTACAGTTCTGTAATGCCATCTCGCTTAATTATTTGGCAAACTTAGTGCAATGCGGTTTGTTGCAAAAATCAAATAGCAATAATATTAAAAGGGTGCCAGGACAAAATACCTTCAGGAAGTATTTCATTATAGAAACTAATTGTATATTTTGTATAAAACTTAATTGTATGTCCAGACAAATAATATGCCTTGCGATCACCTTGTTGATACTGGGTAGTTCCATTGCTCAAACCGCCGGCCCGGCAAAAACAGCAACTGAATATTATAATGAAGGGGTAAAGCTAAAAGACAATAAAGAATATGCTGATGCCATTGTTTCCTTCAAAAAAGCGATCACTGCAAAACCCAATTACAGGGAGGCATTGTTTGAAGCTGGCTGGTGCAGTAACGAGATCAGTAAATATAATGATGCTTTATCATTCCTGCTAAAAGCAAAACAACAATGGCCCGATGAACCAAAGGTATATTTTGAGATCGGGTATGCCAACCAGCAATTAAGCAAGCCTGAGGAAGCCAAAACAAATTATAAACGTTGCCTGGCGCTAAAAAAAGATTATGGCCTTGCATATAAATACCTCGGAAATTTATTTTACGGCCAGTCTGATTATTCCAAAGCTTTGGAGAATTATACCAGTTATACAGGTTATGAATCTGATATTGACAGCGATGATTTTTATTACAAGAAAGGGTATTGTGAAAATGAACTGGAAAAATACAGTGATGCCGTTGAGTCATTAGCCAGATCTATTGAACTGAATGCGGAGGAAGCTCCCAGTTTTGATGAGCTCGGTTATGCATATTATAAGCTTGAGAATGCAGATGATGCCATAAAAAATTACAACAGGTCCATCGCATTGAAATCAACTTCTCATGTGCCATATCTTGGACTGGGAGATGTATATAAAGACCTAAAAAAGAATTCAGATGATGCATTGAGCAATTACCTGAAAGCAGCAGTTTACAAAGCAGAAAGTAAAAAAGCACAATATTCTATCGGCTGGTGCTATAATGATAAGAGCAATTACAACGATGCAATCCCCTATTTAAAAAAAGCACTTTCTATAGACAGCAAGTATGTGAGTGCCCTTACGGAACTTGGTTATAGCTACTATGCTCTGGCAAAATATGAGGATGCCCTTGATGAATTCAATAAAGCAATTGCCATAAGCAAGACTTCTTTATCGGTCTATTATTCAGGGCTATGTTATGTAGGTATGAAAAATAAAGCAGCAGCGTTGAAAAAGTATGAGGACCTGGTAGCGCTGGAATCTTCTTATGCTGATAAATTAAAAACCCAAATTGATGGGATGCCGTGAATCTTATCAGGCATTGATGTTATCATCTTCCGAAGCCAGTTCCCTGTTCTTCCACCAGCGGTAACCAATGAAACCGACAATAATAAAGGGCGTCAGCATCAGGTATAAAATTCCTGCATTCAGTCCCTGCGCAGGCTTTTCTCCCAGCTGTTGTGCTGTTTTGGTACACATGGCGCACTGCGCATCAGCCCCGCTATGAATGAACATGAAAAAGAGCAGGACAGAAAATATGAAAAGGCATTTTTTCATACTGCAAAATTAAAACAGTTGCCACGAATGCAAGAATAAATAATCTTAAAACTCATTCCATTCGTGCATTTGTGGCAAAAAAGGTCAAAAAAAAACCGCCATTAAAGACGGATTATTAATTATTTTAGAAATATCATGCTTCTACCTGTGTCATTGATTTAGAAACACGCTTGCGGTCATCTTCATTCAGAATGGTTTTGCGAAGACGGATGCTTTTAGGTGTTACTTCAATACACTCATCCTGTTGAATATATTCCATACATTCTTCCAGGGACATTAAGATCTTTGGCGCAGCCTTAGAAGCATCATCCGATCCGCTTGCACGGTGGTTGGTAAGCTTCTTAGGTTCTGTTGCATTTACAACAAGGTCTCCTGGTTTGATGTGTTCGGCAATGATCTGGCCAGCATAAACATCTTCTCCCGGGTCAACAAAGAACCTGCCCCTTTCCTGTAACTTATCAATTGAATAACCGGTTGTTCTTTCTGTGGTTTTAGATAACAATACACCATTACTTCTTCCGGGAATATTTCCTTTCCATGGCTTGTATTCACTGAAACGATGTGCCATTACAGCTTCTCCAGCGGTATTGGTAAGCATGTTGCTTCTCAACCCGATCAAACCCCTTGATGGTATGTCAAACTCCAGGTGTTGCATTTCACCCTTGGTTTCCATTACAAGCATTTCACCTTTGCGTTGCGTAACAAGGTCAATTACTTTTCCGCTGTATTCTGCAGGTACATCTACGACCAATATTTCATAAGGTTCGCTCTTTACGCCGTCAATATGTTTTACGATTACTGTTGGCTGCCCGATGGTCATTTCAAATCCTTCCCTGCGCATGGTTTCTATTAATATACCCAGGTGAAGGATACCACGGCCATATACTAAAAAGCTATCAGCGCTATCGCTGTCTTCTACTCTTAATGCAAGATTTTTTTCTGTTTCTTTCATTAGCCTGTCACGCAAATGGCGACTTGTTACAAATTTCCCTTCTTTTCCAAAGAAAGGAGAATTGTTGATACCGAATAACATGCTCATCGTAGGTTCATCCACACTTATAACCGGTAATGCTTCAGGATTTTCAACATCAGCAATGGTATCGCCGATATTAAAATCATCTAACCCTACCACGGCACAAATATCCCCGGCAAAAACCTCGGATATTTTCTTTTTACCCATTCCCTCGAATACATAGAGTTCTTTTATCTTCATTTTTTTGATACTGCCATCAGCTTGCATCAATGCTATTTGCTGGTTCTCTTTGATACTTCCACGAGCAACTTTTCCTACGGCGATCCTTCCTAAAAAAGAAGAATAATCCAATGAAGTGATCTGCATCTGTGAAGGGCCTTCATTTACTTTAGGCTCAGGCACAAATTCCAAAATGGCATCCAGTAAAGGGAAAATATTATCCGTTTCAGTTAGTGAGGTATTCATCCAGCCATTCTTACTGCTACCGTAGATGGTTGGGAAATCCAATTGTTCTTCAGTCGCATCCAGGTTAAAGAATAATTCAAATACTGCGTCATGTACTTCGTCAGGACGGCAGTTAGGCTTATCTACTTTGTTGATCACCACGATCGGGTGAAGGCCAAGTGCCAATGCTTTTTGTAATACGAAACGTGTTTGAGGCATTGGCCCTTCAAAAGCATCTACCAATAACAACACTCCGTCGGCCATTTTCAAAACCCTTTCCACTTCACCACCAAAATCCGAGTGACCAGGTGTATCAATAACGTTTATCTTAACGTCTTTATAGGTAACTGAAACATTCTTGCTAAAAATGGTGATCCCACGTTCTCTTTCCAGGTCATTACTGTCCATGATCAATTCACCAGTTTCCTGGTTATCCCTGAATACTTTTGTGGCGTGTAAGATTTTGTCTACAAGGGTAGTTTTCCCGTGATCTACGTGTGCAATAATTGCGATGTTGCGAATATTCATTTAGTACTAGCTTTTAGCCTTTAGCTTTTAGCTTTAGCCAAGCAACATGCTAACAGCTAAGAACTAACAGCTAAGAGCTGTTTTCGAGGCGCAAAGGTACGGCTATTCAGCCGGACGGCAAGCCATTATTCTAATTAATCCGGTTAAATAACGTTAAATAAATATTATTAGTGCCAGAACGGCATATTCCTTTTTTGCATGCTATTTGATTTATGAACTGAAACACTGAGAATGAAGCAACAAGAAAAGACCTTACCCAATATCCTTTTATGTCTTTTTATGGACATTATCGGTTATGCAAGCTTCGTATTGCCTGGTTTGGGAGAGTTTTCAGATATTATCTGGGCCCCCGTTTCGGGGTTTATCTTTTATAAAATGTTTGGCGGGAAGTTTGGTGTGATCGGAGGCATATTCGATTTCATTGAAGAAGCCTTGCCCTTTACTGATTTTATCCCTTCATTTACCATTGCCTGGTTTACGAGATATTTATCCATGGGGAAAAAAAATTCCGCCTCGCTTAACCGGGCGGCCTGATCATTCATGCCGGTTAAGTTTTAATTTTAGAAAGAATTTTAAAATCTATAAATGTCATTTCAACTTAATTCACCTTATTCGCCCGCAGGAGACCAGCCGGAAGCCATTCATCAACTTACAGAAGGGATCCTTAATGGTGAAAGATATCAAACACTATTGGGTGTTACTGGCAGTGGTAAGACTTTTACCATGGCCAATGTGATACAGAATGTACAAAGGCCCACACTGGTATTAACACATAATAAAACCCTGGTGGCACAATTGTATGGCGAGTTCAAACAATTCTTTCCTGATAACGCGGTGGGGTATTTTGTTTCTTATTATGATTATTATCAACCTGAGGCATACATGCCCGTTAGTAACACTTATATTGAAAAGGACCTTAGCATCAATGAAGAATTGGATAAGCTCCGGTTGCAGGCTACTGCACAGTTGCTGAGCGGGCGCAGGGATATTATTGTTGTGGCAAGTGTAAGCTGTATCTATGGTATGGGAAATCCTACCGAGTATGAGAACGGAATCATCAGGATAAAACAGGGTCAGGTGATCTCACGCCAGGGATTCCTGCATGCACTGGTCAATTCTTTATATCACCGCAGCCAGGTTGATTTTACGAGAGGCACCTTCCGGGTAAAAGGAGATACGGTTGATATCAATCTTCCTTATGTTGATTTCGGTTACCGCATCAGTTTTTTCGGTGATGAGATCGAAAGTATTGAAACACTGGAACTCAGCAGTGGCAAGCGTATCACATCAGTTGAAAATGCTGCGATATTCCCGGCGAATCTTTACCTGGCGCCAAAAGATATGCTTGTACAGGTTATCAGCGAGATACAGGATGAGGCGAATGCACAGGTCGAATATTTTAAAAGCAGCGGTAAATATATAGAAGCGCAACGCATCAGTGAAAGGGTACAATATGACCTGGAAATGATCCGGGAGCTTGGTTATTGTAACGGGATAGAAAATTATTCCCGCTTTTTTGACCGAAGGAAGCCGGGTGCAAGGCCTTTTTGTTTACTGGATTATTTTCCGAAAGATTACCTGACCATTATTGACGAAAGCCACCAGACCATCCCGCAGGTAAGCGGCATGTATGGCGGCGACCGGAGCCGTAAATTGGTTTTGGTGGATTATGGCTTCCGGTTGCCATCGGCGATGGATAATCGCCCGCAAAATTTTCATGAGTTTGAGAACCTGACCAACCAGACCGTTTTTGTTTCGGCAACACCGGGTGATTATGAACTGGAGAAATGTGTCGGTGTAGTAGTTGAGCAGGTTGTACGGCCAACCGGCCTATTGGATCCCCCGATCGAGATCAGGCCTTCGCTTAACCAGGTGGATGACCTGCTGGAAGAAATAGACAAACGAATAACAAAAGGTGATCGTGTCCTTGTAACTACCTTAACCAAACGTATGGCCGAAGAAATGAATAAATACCTCGGGCGTATCAATATCAAGTCAAAATATATTCACAGTGAAGTTGACACATTGGAAAGAGTGGAAATATTACGTGAATTAAGGCTGGGTGTCATTGATGTATTGGTTGGTGTAAATCTTTTGAGGGAAGGGCTGGACCTTCCTGAAGTATCCCTGGTTGCCATCCTGGATGCAGACAAAGAAGGATTCTTGCGCAATGAAAGAAGCCTTACCCAAACAGCAGGCAGGGCTGCACGTAATGTTGATGGGCTGGTAATATTTTATGCGGATAAAATGACGGATAGCATGCAGAAAACAATTGATGAAACTCAGCGCCGCAGGGAAAAACAAATAGAGTTCAACATAAAGCATGGTATAACACCGACAACCATCATCAAAACAAAAGAACAGGTCTTTGCCCAGGGCAGTGTTTTGGATGTAAAAGGTTATGATCCTTCAAACCCGTATGCTTTACAACCCAATGAAGAACTTGTACAGGTGGCTGCTGAAGAACAGGAAATCTATCAAACCATTCCCCAGATAGAAAAAGCCATTTCCAGGACAAAAAAACAAATGCAAAAAGCCGCAAAGGACCTTGATTTTATGGAGGCTGCCAGGTTAAGGGATGAGATGTTTAAAATGCAGCAGGAACTGGAAGAGATGAAAAAATAAGTATTGCCACGAATGCATGAATAAATACAAAAGCTTATTTTGTCCTTCTTATTCGTGCATTCGTGGCAATACTATTAGCGTTGATATTCTTTATAATTTTTCTTAACTTACTATTCCATTATTTAATAAATTAAATCTTGCTGTATGATCGTAATTGCCCTGTACAACCTCAAAGGTGGCGTTGGGAAAACCGCTTCCTGTGTGAATTTTGCGTATTTAGCTGCAGCAGACGGGTATAAGACCCTGCTGTGGGATATTGACCCGCAAGGTTCTTCTTCCTTTTACTATAAAGCAAAGCCGAAAGTGCATCACGGGATAAAAAGGCTGATCACCAAAGAAGGTGGTTTGGAAGACGCTATCCTTTCTACAGATTTTGAGATGCTTGATGTAATTCCGGCAGATAATTCTACCAAAAGTTTTGATGTGATGCTGGAAGAAATGAAGGGCTCCAAGAACAAACTTAAACATGTATTAAAACCTTTTGACCAGGACTACGATTTTGTTTTTATTGATTGCCCTCCTGGCTTCAGTGCTTTGAGTGAAAATATTTTTAATGCTGCTGATATTGTATTGATGCCTGTCATCCCCACCACATTATCCATCCGGACATATAACATGGTTAAAGATTATTTTAAAGAAAAAGAACTCGACATCAAAAAGATGATGTGCTTTTTTACGATGACCGATCTGCGCAAGACCATGCACAATGAGATAATGGAAGAGCTTTATAAGGACAAACGCTTTTTCCAGAACTATATTCCCTACCTGAGTGATGTAGAAAAAATGGGTATACACAAGGCTCCTATCATGGAATTTGCAAACAGCAGTTATGCTGCAAAATGTTACCGGGAACTTTGGACTGAAATTAAAGAAGGTGTTCTATAATAAAAGTATACTTAATATTGAAAAAGGCAACCAGAAAACTGGTTGCCTTTAATATTGTGAACAAGATTAGTTTATCTAAAAAACCATTTTTCCTGCACCCGTAGCCGTAATATTGGGGCCACCGAGAACCGGCACACCAACAAAACTAACATTGCAAAACTCCACAACTGTATTACCACCGCTATTACTAACATACACTGTACCGCTTTGTGCATTCCAATCAACACCATTGGTACCTGAAATATAAAGGCAGTGCATGGTTACTGTTCCTATACTATAAGTACCCGGCGCAGGAGGATTGCCACCAGGGAAAAACGCATTTAATGTTATAAATCCATCCTGTATTGATACCTGGTATGGATTAGTAGCTACGGCAAAAGAAAACCCGTTTAATGTGAATTGGCCGGTCATTACAAATTTTCCATCCACCAGCCCGGTGCAGGGACTTGTAGGTGCGGTAACCGTTACATCGAAAGTACAGCCTGCCGTGCCTGCGGTAAGCGTATTTGTACCAACAGCGACAGGTGTGCCACTACCCGCTAATGTTACGCTCTGGAGACCTGTGCCCCCAAACACGCCTGTTTTGGAAAAGGTCATTCCATTTACCGTATTGGAAGTAATGGTATATGAACCCGCGGTGGTTACATTTGCTTCTATTACAACTGTATTGGTAGTAGCACTTAAGGCAGTACCTGTAAAATAAGATCCGTTTACTGTTATAGGGTTACATACGCCCGGAGCTCCTGTTAAGGTATATACTGCCGGCGGTGGAGCAACAGCGGTTATAGGAAGTGAACAACCATTTGTACCAATTGTAAAGCTGCTTGTATTTGCTGCCGTAGGCGTGCCTGAGCCTGTCAGAACGATCGGCTGGGCTGTTCCAACAACCAATGTACCACTACCTGTAAATGTCATTCCATTAGCTGTGTTGGTGCTTATATTGTAAGTGCCGGCTGTGGTCACATCTGCTGTGACTGTTACTGTATTTCCGGCTCCCAAGGGAACACCCGCTGTATAAGTACCAGCAATAACCGGGGCTGTACAGGCATTAGGTGCACCTGTTAAAGTGTAAACCGAAGTACCACCGGCAGTGGTCACATTAATTGTAAAAGAACATCCTCCGGCAACAGGTGTGAATACTGCCGGGCCTGTATTGGCAGGGGTACCATTACCGGTCAGGGTAATTGTTTGGCTTCCTGTAGCCAATGTGCCACCGCCGCTGAAACTAAAACCGTTTACTATTGCAGAAGTAATGTTATAAGAGCCGGCAGTAGTCACGGTAACAGCTAACTGTACGGTATTGGAACTACCTAAAGCAGTTCCTGCTGTATAAGTACCATTGATCGTAGGGGCCGTACAGGCATTGGGTGCGCCATCCAGGGTGAAGACAGCCGGGGGTCCTGCATTAGTTGTCGTTATGGAAAACGAACATCCATTTGTTCCGGGAATATAACTAAATGTCCCGGTCGCCGCAGGGGTTCCTGATCCGGTTAAAATAATGATCTGAGATCCTGTTATGGTAAATGTCCCGGTTCCGGAAAATGAGATTCCATTAGAGGTCCCGGTAGATATTGTATAAGTGCCTACAGTTGTAACATCAACGGTCAGGATCACAGTATTGGACGCATTCATAGCTGTCCCCGCTGTATAGATACCATTTATTATGGGAGTTGAGCAAGCACCCGGGGTACCTGTCAAAGTATAAATAGCAGTACCTGAACTGCTGCCTCCACCACCCGCATTGGGGTTATTCCCATTCTCTTCACTGTATTCCTTTTCACATGCTGTAAATGCCATGCATAAGATCAATCCTGTTAAAAATAATTTGATAGTCCGGATCATAAAAAAGCTTTTAGATTTTGTAAAAATAAACATTCTGGGGCATTATCCAATCAGCCTAAAAAAGAAGCCAATCAATAATATTTATTGATTGGCTTAAGAACATGAGATGTTTGTTAACAACATTCCTTACTGCGGTTGTTCATGCTTTATTATGGCGCGACCGTATTTTTTAATTCCCGGTGAAGTTCCGTTTTTCCACTAGCCGTGTTATATGATATATTTTCAATCAACCCAACATTGGGAGCATAATAATAATCTGAATTAGCCATCAGGACCTTACCCTTTCCAGGTACATCGGCATAACCCGACAGGTGTACCTGTATCACATTTGAGTATGCAATTCCCTGTACGGTCCTGTTCATACCTTTTGCTACGATCTTCCATTCATAGGTTGTAGGGACGCCGGCATTTGAAAAAACATCTTTCCAAACCGTGCCGACAGGCTCGTTTGCTTTCAGGACAGTTGTTGTTATTTTATCTGTGCCGTTAAAAGCAACAAGCGTGGTTACCCCATCGGTTGAATTAAAATAATTAGAATTTGTCTTGATAAAGGTTTTTCCATCAATTGTAGTATCTCCTGCTATTGAGATGGCTGATCTATTGACTGTTGATGCACCCCCAAGTGTAGAATCTACATAGGTATAGCTGCTCCCGTTGTCATAAGGATAATAAGAATCATTGGCTTTAGAACTGGCAGCTGTTGAAACCGCATTGTTTTCAGGGGTAACTGGGTTCTCGTCAGCCATGTCTTTTTTACATGATGCAAATGCAAGGCATAATAAGCCAGCAAGAACAGGTTTGATGTTGTTAAACATAGTATTGAATTTTAATGATGTGATGATAAAATTTATGGTTTTAAGAAGCAAGCTATAGAAGCAATTTCTGGTCCTGTTTGTGACAGGATATTGTTAAAATTTTTGTGTCTATATTTACAAAAACTGCCAAAATTTATTTTTTATGAAAAGAGAATTAGCAAGCTGGTTTAGCCCGGCTTTACAAAAGGAAATGCCTATTGTTGCTTACGGCGATTACGGTTTTGCGTTATTACTTGTACCGACCGCTGCTGCAGACTACCTGGAGTATGAACGCTTTCAGCTGATGGAGACTCTTGCGCCTTATATCAACAGTGGCAAAGTAAGAATATTCTCTATCAACAGTATCAACAATGAAAGCTGGCTGAACAATGAAATTGCCGGTGAACACAAAGCCATCCGGCAAAACCAGTTTAACCAATATGTTTTCAATGAAGTGGTTCCTTTTATAAAAACAAACACTTCAGCCGAAACTCCGATCATAACCTGTGGCGCTTCTTTCGGAGCTTTACACAGTATGAACCTTTTTTTGAAAAGACCTGACCTGATCAACGGTGTAATTGCAATGAGCGGAGTTTATGACCTGACTGAGTATACCAAGGGTTTTTATGATGACCAGGTATATTTTAATTCACCACAACATTATATACCAAATCTTAGTGATGACTGGTATTTGAACAACATACGCCAAAGCCGGCATATTCACATTTTAACCGGGAGCGGGGATTATGAAGATCCGCAAGCTTCCAGGAATTTTTCTGAAGTGCTGAATAACAAAGGCATTCCGCACGAACTTGATATTTGGGGAAGCGAATGGAAACATGACTGGCCAACCTGGAGAGCGATGTTGCCCGCTTACCTAGAAATGAAATTTTAATTTAAAAAAGGCTGGTGGACAATTACCAGCCTTTTTTTATCCTGTTTCGTTTAATTCTTTATAAGCTGATATGCTGATTGTTTCTTCTCAGGTGTTACTACCTGTAAAACATACACGCCATTTGGAAGATTACCCATATAAATGTTTTCAGTAAACGCATCGCTGCTCTTCGTCACTGTTTTTTTCCATACTGTTTTACCTGATACATCCACGAGTGTTAAATTATACTCACCTTTTGTTTCCCCGGCTATATTCACCGTGAAAGAAGTTGAGAACGGTAATGGGAAAGTAGTTACAGTAGTTCCTGCATCAACAGCAGCCTCTTTCACTTCCGGAATTTTTGCCATCCTGGCGCCAGCGGTAGTTAAATTGAACTTTAAATAATTAATATTAACTCCCCAAGCGGTTATCCAATATATTCTCATGATCTTATTGCCGGCAGTAAGATGAAGATTTGGAATGGTTACGGTTTGCCAGTTTTGAATAGCTCCTGTTACGGGAGGAGTTACTGTTGCAATGGTTGTACCATCCATTTCTACACGGAATGATTTTCCTGCGGCTGTACAGGCAATACGGGCTTCAAGTGAATAAGTGCCGGTAGTTGTTACATTGACCGAGTATTTCAACCATTCTCCATCGACAGACCATCCAACCAGGTATCCTCCTTCACTGCAGGTAGTAATATCAACTGCTTCTGTAAGCCTGTAACCAGCACCATCATTAGCAGTCGTTGCATCATTATATGCACTGTTCTGACCTCCTACATCATAATTCTCTGCCTGCACAGTACCAGGGATCGCCCAGCGAACACCACCATATGCATTGTTCGCAGTTGCTGCTGCATTAACAGTTACCTGCATAGTATCTCTTACAATTATTCCAAGGTTATCGGTAACCCTGAATTCGAATTTGTAAACACCCTGTACGAAACCGCTAACCAATGTAGTTGCTGAATTTGGCGATGCTACTGTCACAGCAGAAGGACCAGCGATCCTTGACCATGAATAAGCTATTATTGTTCCATCCGCATCTGTTCCGGTGCCCGCTAAAGAAAAGGTACTGGTTGGTAACGTAATGATCATATCTGCTCCTGCATTTGCTATTGGAGCCTGGTTACCTGCTGCATTCACGGTTACCTGTACGGTATCCCTTCCAATTGCACCAAGGTTATCGGTAACTTTTAATTCAAATTTATAAACACCCTGTATCAGTGCTGTGATCGACGTCGTTGCAGCAGTTGCTGTTGCGATCGTTCCACCTGTTGGCCCTGATACTTTTGTCCAGGCATAAGATGCTATGGAACCACCCGGGTCTGTACCGGTTCCTGTTACGCTGACAGAATTTGTGGGTAACGTAATGGTTTTATCTGCTCCTGCATTTGCAGTTGGTGCCTGGTTACCTGCTGCATTCACGGTTACCTGTACGGTATCCCTTCCAATTGCAC
>JBDTWL010000060.1:0-16550 GCA_040006715.1 Ferruginibacter sp.
GAATAAATATTTTGAAAAGGCAACCCTGGAAGCTGCACGCATCAATTATTTTGAATTAAAGAATTATACAAATGCCAAAAAATATTTTGAATCATTGCGAAGCAATGCCATAAGCCAGGACAACCTGCTGGAAGCATTGAGGGGACTGGTTCGCAGCTATTACCTGCTGAAAGATTATGGCCCGGCAAATGATGCAGCAAAGGAACTGCTGACAAGGAAAGGTATCAGTACGGATGACAGGTCCATCTCATTTCTGGTGCTTGGTAAATCGCAGCAGGTTGCCAATGATTGTAACGCCGCCATCGGCTCATTCAGGTCTGCTGCAGCCATCAATAAAACTGCGTGGGGAGCAGAAGCTCGTTATGAAATTGCAAACTGTTATTTATCATTGGGTAATACCAGTGCAGCTGAAAAAGCAGCCATGGCTGTTATCAAAGAAACCGGATCTTATGATCTCTGGGTAACGAAGTCATATATATTGCTGGGCGATATTTTCATGCAGCAAAAAGATTACTTCAATGCCAAGGCAACTTATGAAAGTGTTGCAAAAAATTCAACCATCCCGGAATTAAAGACTGAAGCACAGCAAAAACTCGACAAGGCAATTGCGGATGAAAAACAAAATTCTAAAATTGGTAATTAATAAAATATGAACCGTTTAAAAACTTCAAACATTAATAAGGCAAATATGTACAGATATATTTTATTAATAACAACAGGTTGTTTTTTCTCATTGAGTCTCCTGGCCCAGCGTGATACAACAAAGCAATCTATCAATATCACTTCTTCTTTTAAGCCTGTATTGCGCAATGCTGTGAAAATAAATTTTTCCGGTTCTCAGTTACTGGCTGATACGACCGCTTCTGTAAGGCCTTATGTGATCCCTGCACAGAATTTATTTTATGCTTACCAACCCATTTCGCTGAAGCCGCTGGCATTGCAGCAGGATACCAACCTTTACCTGGGCAACCGCAATTATATTAAAGCAGGCTTTGGGAATTTTAGCACTCCTTATGTGAAGGCAGGATTGAGTTTTGGCAATGGTAAGACTGCCTTGGTAAATCTCTATGGAATGTATATTTCATCGAAGGGAAAAATAAAGAACCAGGATTATATGGAATTTGAAGGCAAAGCCACTGCCAGTTATTTCACAAAGAAATTTGAAGTATATGGCTCAGGTTCAGTCAGCCAGCACGATTATTTCCTGTATGGCTATGATCATGCTTTGTATGATTACAAGAAAGCCGATATCAAGCAACATTTGCAGGATATTACCATTAAAGCGGGCATACGCAATACCAATGTTACGGAATACAGGATCAATTATAATCCAAATGTAGAATTCAACATTTTTTCCAATTATAATAAATTAAATGAGACCACTGTAATTGTAAATGCACCTGTAGAAAAGAAATTCGGGGATAATTTTGCCGTTAAAGTGGAAGCTAAAGGAGATTTTACGAATTATTACACCAAGGGTCTCATTCCCAATAATTATAATTTCAGCAATAATGTGATTCAGGTATCGCCCTCATTGGTATACAGTTCTCCAAAATTCAGTATCAACGGTGGCTTAACACCCACATGGAACAATAGCAAGTTCGTATGGTTGCCAAATGTATTTGCAGAATTCCAATTGCAACAAAATGTATTTATGTTCCAGGCGGGCTGGGTGGGCCGATATATAAAGAATACCTACCGCAATTTATCTGCAATGAATCCTTACCTGTCAACGATCACATCACAAACCAATACAAAAGAAGTTGAGTTTTATGGCGGTATCAAAGGAAGCCTTGGCAAGCATTTTAATTTTAATGCAAAAGCAGGGCTGGTAACTTATAATGACCTTCCTTTCTTCATCAACGATACATCAGCAGCTGCCGGTGACAGTAAGGCATTTGTAATTGCCAATGAAAGCAAGGTCAATAACTTCCGTGTTCATGGCGACCTGAGTTATATCAACCAGGAAAAATTCACTGTAAATGCGGGCGTGACCTTTAATGGTTATACCGGTATGAAGAGCAATGCAAAAGCATGGAATACGGTGCCGGTAGAGATCAATGGATCCCTGCGCTGGTGGGCCTTCAGGCAGGTGCTTTTAAAAGCGGATTATTATATGTTTGGCGGGGGTAATTATATTGAAAAAGGGGATGTCAGGAAATCTTTCAAACCCGGCTCTGACCTGAGTGCCGGCGTGGAATTTAAGATCAACAAGCAATTCAGCGCATGGCTGGATGTGAATAATATTTTGAATAATAAATATGAGCGCTGGCATAATTACCAGGTATATGGGCTAAATTTATTGGGCGGTATCCGCTTTGATTTCTAAAAAATAATTGACTGCTTTTATGGAAGACCTGATCGAGTTGTATTTGTTTAAAAATAAAAAATGCCCCCTGCCTTCACTGGGCGTATTGCAGGTTGTGGATACCAATGCTGTTGCATTGTACAGCCAGGGAAAAATTGAGCCACCTATTCCTTCAATAAAATTACTCGAGCAAGAATTGCCTGCTGATGGGTTCATAGATTTCATTGCATTGAAAAAGAATATCAGTACAGATGAAGCATCAGCCTTGCTGACACAATATTGTTACAAATTGCAGAACATGGATGCATATGGGGAGACCAAATTCCCGAATGCAGGAAAATTCTATGTGAATTCCGATGGTAATCTTGTTTTCAGGACAGTGGAAATACCAAAAGCATTTTTACCTGAATTGACTGTAGAAAGAGTGATACATCCTGCTGCATCACATGCCATGGTTGTTGGTGACCGGGAAACCACTACAACAGAAATGGCTGCTTATTACTCAGATACTGATCCGTCAATCAAAGATAAATGGTGGATATGGGCAATTTGCCTGGCTGCTATTGGGGCTGCTTTGTTGTTCTTTCATTTTAAAGATCAAAATCATGCCGCCGCTATTGGGAACTCACAGCCAATAGAAATTTCACCTGTGCTTAAAACATATAGTATTGCTGAGTAATGATAAAATGTTTTTCTTTGCAGCCATAATTATTGTTGCATGATCCATTATTCACAATGCCCGGTTTGTAAGAGTGCTTCCATTCAAACTGTTCTTTCTGCAAAAGACCATACTGTATCAAAAGAACTATTTGCTATCTGGCATTGTAAGGATTGTACCGCAAGGTTCACACAGGATGTTCCCGGACAGGAATCGATAGGGGCATATTATGTATCTGAAAATTATATCTCCCATAGTGATACTCAAAAAGGCCTTATCAATAGGCTCTATCATCTTGTCCGCAAAAGAACACTTGCATCTAAGTTGGGCATGATAAAGAAGGAGACAGGTAAAGGATCAGGAAATATTCTTGATGTTGGTTGCGGTACGGGTGCATTTTTAAGTACCATGCAGCAAGCCGGGTGGAAAACCACGGGCCTTGAGCCTGATGAAACCGCCAGGGCCAAAGCAAAGGTCTTATACAATATTGAGGCATTGCCATCAAATGAGATATTCCATCTTTCACACAATAGCTATGATGCAATAACCCTTTGGCATGTGCTTGAACATGTTCATCAATTGCATGAATATGTTATGCAATTAAAGAACCTGCTGACTGTGAATGGCCGCCTGTTCATTGCAGTGCCCAATTACACATCTGATGATGCCGCATCTTATAAAGAGAACTGGGCTGCATATGATGTGCCCCGCCACTTATATCATTTCTCTCCTCAAAGTATGAATGTATTGATGAATTTACATGGGTTGCATGTAAAAAAAATAAAACCGATGTGGTTCGATAGCTTTTATGTGAGTATGCTCAGTGAGCAATATAAGAATGGTAAAGGAAATATCATTGCCGCATTCTTTACCGGTTTGCTGTCCAACATCAAGACTATCTTCAACAAAGAAAAATGCAGCTCTATAATTTATATCATTTCGAAAAGCAGGTAGATCTTTAATTTGGCTCTTAATTCAATTTCACTTCAAATAATTTCGGCCAGCGTTTACCGGTGATCAGCATGGTATTCGTTGTACTGTCATAAGCGATCCCATTCAATACATCTGTTCTTGGAACCTTTTCATTTTCCTGGAGTAAATTTGCAAGATCCATTTTGCCAACAACATGCCCGCTTTCGGGATCAATCTTTATGATATCATTTGTCTGGTATACATTGGCATATACAAACCCGTTGATAAATTCAAGTTCATTGATGCTGTCAATGGGCCCGTTATTATCAACAACTGCGATAGTGCTTTTTACTTTGAAGTCATCAGGATTTACAAAATATAAATTGGCGCTGCCGTCACTGATGACCAGGTCGGTACCATTATTTGTTATGCCCCAGCCTTCATAGGGCCATGTGAATGTGCTGATGGGTTTGTCAATATTGTTTACGGCATATACATATACGATATGGCTCTGCCAGGTTAACTGGTAAATTTTATTCTTAAAGATATTGATGCCCTCACCAAATATCTTATCGGTTCCCATCATATGCTTTTTTTCCACAGCGCCGGTCTTCCAATCGGTTATACGAAGGGAAGATGTTTCAAAATCGCCGGTGCCTTCATATAATTTCCCATTATATACCTGTAGCCCCTGTGTATATGCACTGGTATCGTGGGGATGCTGGGCAAGTATTGTGTATGTAATATTCTTAGGCACCGGTAAACCCACATAATCAGGCTTAATGGAATCATCCTGGTCGGGATTCCCGGGATTATTATTACAGGATGCTAATACAATAAGCACAATAACAGGTATATATTTCATTCAATTTAGTTATGAAGACAAAAATAGGAAACTGTTCATTCCTATGCTAATTCATTAAAAATAAGTGAATTAAAATTTTGTTATAGAAAGAAATATGGCTACTTTTGAAATACCTCTGAGCCGGATCTGACCTTTTCCCCTAAAAAAGACATTCCAGCTTAACTGTTTTGCAGAAACAACATTTCTGTCAATTACTATATTCCAATCCTCTGCTTAGCTGTACCGTATCCCCGTATCACTATTTATTACTCGTTTGTGGAATATTTTCATTTCTGCAACTTACACATCTCCAATCCTTTGAATAGCTGAACCATATCTCTTGTAAGATCATTTTTTAATTACCCATTACTATTAAGAAATGAAATTATTATTCAGCGTATTCTTTGCTTTTCTTACCGGGCAGGCTGTTCATGCACAACGTGATTGCGGCACTACCAGCTATACCTTGCAGTACTTTAAACCTGAGTTACAAAAACCAGGTAATATTGGTGGCCATGACAGGGACACCATACCGAATGAAATTATTTCCATTCCGGTAGTTGTGCATTTGCTTTATAAAACATCTGAACAAAATATAACTGATGACCAGATACGGTCACAGATTGACGTAATTAACAGGGATTTCAGGCGGTTGAATGAAGATGCCGCAAATACCCCTGCCGCTTTCAGAACTGCAGCTGCAGATACAAGAATCATGTTTTGCCTGGCTCAGGTAGATCCTACGGGGCATTCTACAAAAGGGATCGTTAGAAAATACACCAACAATGATTTTTTCCTGGGTGATGATGGCATGAAATATTCTGCTGCCGGAGGCGATAATGCCTGGGATAGCAAAAAATATCTGAACATCTGGGTATGTACCTTGTTTGGGAGAAGCCTTGGATATGCAACGATACCCGGCGGCCCGGCAGATCTGGACGGTGTAGTAATAAATTATGATGTATTTGGAAAGACCGGTTTTTTAAGACCTCCATATGATAAAGGGCGCACTGCCACACATGAAATAGGGCATTGGCTGGGCCTGAAACATTTATGGGGAGATACCAATTGCGGATCAGATGATGTAGATGATACACCAGGCCAATTGAGCTACAATTTTCATTGTCCTTCATTTCCACATGTAACCAGTTGCTCACCTAATAGCAATGGGGATATGTTCATGAACTTTATGGACTTCACTGATGATGCCTGTATGAATATGTTTAGCAAAGGTCAAAAAATAAAAATGAGGTCCATGTTTGCACTCGGCGCATCAAGGAATTCATTTTTAAATTCTTTCGCATGCGACAGCACACTGGCAACCGGGGGCCCTTTACCGGAAGATACACTTGTAAAAGAAAAGCCTCAGCCATCTGTACAGGTATTTCCCAACCCTGCTCAAAATGTATTGAATATTATTCCTTTGAATGATTTTGAACTGGCAGGTAAAAGCTGTGAAATATTCAATATACAGGGAATGAGACTGCTGCAGCAAACCCTTACTTCTAACAAAGGAAAAATAGACCTTTCATTTTTACCGGCCGGCATTTATATTTTAAAGATCGGTTTTGGGACTGATAAGAAAATACTCAAGATCATAAAACTATGATCTTCGTGCTACTTAGAGCCTACGTGTCTTTGTGGCAATCTTTTTCTTGCTACTAAGGCACGAAGACACTAAGGTTCACAAAGAGAAACTTCCTCACGAATAGGATGCTTTATAAATTATATTTCTTTCAGCGAGGTAGTTAATAATAAAATCAAAGCAAACTTTTTCTTTTCCTACCATTTCCGGCGGGAACACACCTTTCTCGGTGAATAGTTTATTGGCAAGTAAATTTATTGCAGCGGTGCAGGTATAACCTGTTGTACGGCTCATAGAAGATGTTTTTGTTGCAGCATCATATTCATCGTACAATAAATAAGATACCTGTTCAGGCTTGCCATCTTTTTTCCCTTTAATGATGATCTTCATGATCGTGAATTCTTCTTCTTCCGGCTGAAGCTTCCATTTGTCGAATAATAAGGCAGAAGTAAAGTCAATGGGCTTTATTTTTTTATCTTTAAATGTTATTGCTTCATGCCCCAGGAAGCCGGCTTTTAATAATGCTTTCATCAGGTCTATATGTCCCGGATAGCGTAATGTCTTTTCTTTCATATCGGGTATATGGCTCATGGTAAATAAAATACTTCTTAAACCGTCTGTATTGAAAGATTCAAGTGTACCGACATTTTCAAAATCCACCAATTCTGTATCACTCATGGCTGGTTTTGTTACAATATGGCCATTCTCCACATAACGGGCAGGCCTGGTATACTCTTCTATAACATCAACAGGTGAGAATGGTGCTTTGTATTCAAAAGGCTTTACCCGCTTTTTGGGTAGGCCGCCTACCAGGCAATCGAAAC
This sequence comes from Ferruginibacter sp., assembly GCA_040006715.1. Taxonomy (GTDB): domain Bacteria; phylum Bacteroidota; class Bacteroidia; order Chitinophagales; family Chitinophagaceae; genus Ferruginibacter. The sequence goes on from JBDTWL010000060.1 coordinate 7,132, forward strand.
GCTCGACCTGCATTTGGGCATTGTGGTAACCCAATATCAGGTTACTCATACCGGGCGCTACTCCGCAATCTACGATGGCCGTTACATTTTTTTGTTTTGCAAGTTCATCAAGGTCCAGTGCATTTTCGGGGAAGAAGGAAATGTCAACAACATCTTTTCCTGCTTCAATGATGGCTTTTAAAGCCTGGTATCCCATAAAGCCCGGAACGGCTGAGACGATAAGATCAAAGCCCGCTAACAACGTGGAATAGCCGCTATACAAGGAAAGATCGCTTTTTTTACAGGTTATAGAAGGGTATTGCTGTAATGAAGAAAAATTCTTTTCATTGATATCGAAAGAAGTAACATCAAATTTTTTCGAAAGGTCTATTGCTATGGCGCTGCCCACCATGCCCGAACCGAGTATCGCTATTTTCATAATTTTTAGTTAATAGGTGAATGAATGCGTTTGAGGTTTCAGGTTTGATTAAAACCTGGATACTCAACTTTCCTGAACTCATTGAAGGATCTATAGAAGATTATACCGAAGTTCCATTCATCATAATGGATATATAGGCAGAAAGCCTGTAGAAATTTGTATATGTTCTGCTGTTTAGCACATTGTAAAAGTAAGCAATTTTTTTTAACCCTTTCTTAGCATCATTCCCTTTATTTTTGTTGAATATAAAGTAAATTTATCTCTATGAAAAAACTTGTATTGATCTTCCTGGCGATCCCATTCGCAGTTTCAGTAAATGCGCAAAAAGGAATACTTGGCCAGGTAAATAAAGCACTCGGAAAAGACAGTACCAAACTTCAGTCCGTTACATCAAAGAATTTGGGTGGAAGCTCCCTTTCAAATGAAGAGATCATCAAAGGCCTCAAAGAAGCTTTATCGATCGGTACAGACAGCAGTACAAAAAAATTAAGCAGGGTAGATGGGTTTTTTACGGATGCTGCCATAAAAATATTAATGCCCGAAGAAGCAAAGAAAGCTGAAAAGACATTGCGGAGTTTTGGTATGTCTGCATTGGTTGATAATGCCATTCTCTCCATGAACCGTGCAGCAGAAGATGCGGCAAGTGGTGTTTCCACTATCTTCTTGGATGCCATTAAGCAGATGAGTTTGAGTGACGGGTTGAGCATTTTGCGTGGCGGTGATTTTGCTGCGACAGAATTCCTCAAAAAAAATACAACAGCAACCCTTACTGAAAAAATGCGCCCGGTGATCGAGGCCTCTCTTAATAAGGTAAATGCAACCCAATACTGGAAAGATGTGTTCACTGCATATAATAAATTTTCAAGACAGCAGATCAATACAGATCTCACGGGTTATGTAACTGGAAAGGCCATGGACGGGATCTTCCATGAAATTGGTTTAGAAGAACAAAGGATCAGGAAAGACCCGGCTGCTCAGGTAACGGACCTGTTGAAGAAAGTTTTTAGCAATTAGCTCAAAGCTTATAGCTAATAGCTTATAGCTAATAGCTAATAGCTCGTAGCTGACCTCGCAATTTAAAAACTTAACTATGAACCAGGAACTTAGAACCTGGGTTTTAAATTATTTCTTCACATTCTTTTTTGGGTGCACCAGTTTTAATTCCGCAATAAGATTCTTCGCATCCGCATATTTATCAATGATAAAAAGTACGTAACGAATATCAACCATTATATTCCTGCAGATAGAAGGATCGTAATTGATATCACTCATTGTACCTTCCCATACACGGTCAAAATTCAGGCCCACCAGGTTGCCATATGCATCCAACACAGGGCTGCCGGAGTTCCCTCCTGTAGTGTGGTTCGTTGCAATAAAACAAACCGGTTGCCGGCCATTTTCGCCGTATTGCCCAAAGTCCTTTGCTTTATACAGGTTGATAAGTTTCTGCGGCAGGTCAAACTCATAATCTCCCGGAACATATTTTTCCATAACGCCATCCATGTAAGTATAATAGTTATATTTCACGGCATCCTTGGGCTGGTATGCTTTTACGTTACCATAAGTGACACGTAAAGTGCTGTTGGCATCGGGGTAAAATCTTTTTTCTGCAAATACATCCAGCTGGGCCTGCATATAAGAACGCTGAAGCTTATTTATATTGGCCTGTATCTCATTTAGCCTGGGCATTACATTGCCTGTAAATGTGTTTGTTATATCTGTCGATAGCTTCCATGCGGGATCAGCTTTTATCCTGGCAATAGCTTCTTCTGCCGATCCATTTAATACCTCATTAATTTTACTAAGCGATGTGAAAGCGCTGCCGGTGTAGATATTATTCGCAACAACAGCAAAGGACTGCTGGTTATCCGCCAACAAAGTCCTGAGTGATGGCGAAACATAAGCAGTTTCCTGTTTTGCTACATACATATCCAACATGGTTTCAAACATTTTCTTATCTACGGCAAGATCATATTCATTAAATACATCAGCCAGTTTTTTTAATACATCTTCTTTCTTTTTCTGGAAACTGTTTGCATCCTTGTTGTAGGCGTTTACAATTGAATTCATATCTGAAGCGATCCCCAATAACTCTACTCTTGGAAATATCTCGTTAAAATAATCCCTGGCATAACCGTATGGCTGAATATCATTGTATGCTTTTGAAAGATCGGACAGCAGGTTACCGTAGGTCGTTTTCCATGAAGGATTCGAATTTACACGCTGCATGAAAACATTTTCATAACCTGTTTTTTTCTGTATGGCATTGGTGGATGTCAATCCCAAAACTTCGCCCTGCCATTTTTTATATGAATTTTCTATGCCTGCATATTTTGCTGCGTATTGAATTTTGATATGTTCATCTGCACGCATAAAACCATTCAATACCTGCAGGGCTTTGTGCCGGATCTCAATTTTGGCCGGATCATTTACAGTCATGATCTGTTTTACTGCCGCTGCAGACAAGTATTCTTTTGTATTACCGGGGAAACCAAATACCATGGTAAAATCGCCTTCCTTTAATCCATCTAAAGAAATGTTCAATGAACGCTTTGGTTTGTAAGGAACATTATCAGGTGAAAAAGCAGCAGGATTATTATCCTTGTCCGCATATATCCTGAACATGGAAAAATCACCGGTATGGCGAGGCCACATCCAGTTATCAGTGTCTTTTCCAAAATTGCCGATGGATGATGGGGGAGCACCCACCAATCGTACATCTTTATATGTTTTTGTTACAAACAGGAAATATTTATTGCCATCAAAGAATGAACGGACAAGCAGGTCCTCGTAAGTTTCCTTTTTGAAATCCTTTTTTAACTGGTTAATATTCTTATCAACCTGGCTTTGACGTTCTGGTTCTGAAAGCCCCTGGCCAACATTATCCAATACCTGTTTTGTTACATCTTCAATGCGTACAATGAAAGTTGCGAATAAGCCCTGGTTTTGCAATTCCTGGCCATAATTGTATGCCCAAAACCCGTTTTGAATGTAATTATTTGTTACGGAAGAATGATTTTGTATCGCATCGAAACCACAATGGTGGTTCGTTAGCAACAAACCTTTATCCGAAATGACCTCAGCGGTACAAAAACCACCAAAACTAACAATAGCATCCTTCAGGCTTCCTTTGCTGATATTGTAAATGTCTGAAGCACTGATCTTCATGCCCAGTTTCTTCATATCTTTTTCATTCAGTGCCTGTAAAAGCTGTGGCAGCCACATACCTTCATCGGCAAAGGTCTTAAAACAACAAAGACCCAGGAATAACAGGGTGATCCATATTTTTTTCATGCGAATGTGTTTGCAGCAAATGTAGGGAAATGTCAAGGGAATGGGAAAGGCATGTGACGAATGGTTGGGAATGAGTGGGCACAACGAACCCTACTCATCTGTTCTTATTAAACAATCCAAACACAAAAAAACTTGTTGCTCCGAAAATAACATGACCAAGCGCCAGGTGCATATAATAATTCATGCTTGGTTTCCGGGGCGGTGAAGGGTGTGATCTTAGCGCTTTATCCCAGGCCAATGCTGCGGGTAAGCCTGAAGCGGCACCCACGATCATCCCATTCCTGATCGTTGGCTTCATCCCGGTAATGCTGATAAGGGCCTTAAAAGAACTTGCGAAAACAATTCCGGTCAAATAGTGTATGGCCCAGCCTGTGAACGCTGCTTCCTTTTCTTCCATTCCCGGAATCACTTCAACCATCTTCCCCAATAATTCCGGTTCTTCAAAATCCTTATCCATCTTTTTTGACACCAGGTAACTGAAAGCTGTAAATGTAGTTGTACCTGCGAGGGCTGCAAGTATTATATCAGTTGTTCTCATTTTTGTATTTTAAAGTAAATATTGCCAGTATGAGATTGATTATGAAAGAAAATGAATTTGAAACTATAATGATCCAATCATTTTTTAATATTCCATAATATACCCATAATCCAAGGCCCGCAAATAATATGGTTAACATTCCCAGCGATACATCTTCAGCTTTTTTTTCTTTTAATAATTTCAGCAGTTGCGGAATAAGCGAAACTGCTGTGCACACACTTGCGATAACGCCACTGATCGTTTCTGTATTCATTGAGAAGATAAATTGCTATAATAAACCGCTATAATTAAGTTATTCAAATTTTAAACAGCTAAGCAGGAATTTTTCCTTTCTTTTCCCTTTCCCAGAAACGATGTTGTTTAATGGCATTGATAAATGCTGCGGGGAGATCTTTCTTTCCAACGATCACACCATCAGCCACAGGATCATAGCTTTTTTCTTTCATTTTATTCCCGATATAGCTGTATCGTAAAAATTCAACAGCTTCTTCTGCAGCTGCAATGGGCTTACAATGCTTATATGCTTCTTCCACGAAATGCAGTGCATCGGCTTCCCCGATCAGTGCATCTATACTTTTCTTTCCTCCCGGTACATAAACCGCATCAAAAACAACCGATGTTGCGATCAGGAAAGACTGGTCAACTTTTATTTTTTTCCCGGTACTACTGCTGATCTCGCCCAATTTTGGTGCAATGAGTTTGCATTGTGCTCCCTTGGCTATTAATGCATTTACCATCGTATTTAATGTAGCATCATCTACTCCATTGGCGCATAGAACGGCAACCTGCCTGGTTGCGATCGTATCTTTTTTAAGATTGGCCATGCTCAATGCGGGCGATTCTTTAATGGGCAACAAAACTTTGACAGGCTGGAACTTCTTTGGATTTCCATCTGCCGGGATCGAATGGTTCATAGGCATTCCAGGCCTTTTAGGAACCTTTATCCCGATGGCGTCTGCAACATTCGCAGCAAGTGTTTGGTCAACCTGGGTAAGCAAACCAACCATTCTTTCACGGATAGCAGGTATTTCCACTTTACTTAATTCAAAGCGCAGGGCATTTGTCAAATGATCTTTTTCTGCCTCGCTCTGGCTGTTGAAAAACAAACTGGCCTGGCTGAAATGATCAAAAAAGCTCTGGCTTCTTCCCCTTATCTTTTTTGAATCGATCCTTTCAGCATAAGAATTGAAACCACCCTCGGCCTGCTTTGCCTGGAACGGGCAACCGCCCCCGATACTATTTGGCTGGTATGAAACCCTGCCACTGTTGATCTGTTGGCGCATATGGCCATCACGCTGATTATTGTGGACCGTATTGACTGAACGGTTAATGGGTATTTCGTGGAAATTTGCACTTCCTAACCTCGACAATTGTGTATCAGTATAGGAAAACAATCTTCCCTGCAATAAAGGGTCGTTAGTGAAATCAATACCAGGCACCAGGTGTCCGGGATGGAAAGCTACCTGTTCGGTTTCTGCAAAGAAATTATCAGGATTTCGGTTCAATGTCATTTTACCTATGATCCTTACCGGTACCATTTCTTCCGGTACCAGCTTAGTTGGATCTAACAGGTCAAAAGGAAATTTGTGCTCATCCTTCTCATCGATAAGCTGCACGCCGAATTCCCATTCTGGAAATGCGCCACTGTCAATTGCCTCCCAAAGATCCCGGCGATGGAAATCAGGGTCCTTACCGGATATCCGGGTAGCTTCATCCCAGGCAACTGCGTGTACTCCTAATAGTGGCTTCCAGTGGAATTTTACAAAAGTTGATTTGCCCGATTCATTTATCAGGCGGAAAGTGTGTACACCAAACCCTTCCATCATGCGTAAACTTCGTGGAATGGCCCTGTCGCTCATAGCCCACATGATCATGTGTATGCTTTCGGGCATCAGGGAAATAAAATCCCAGAAGGTATCATGTGCCGAAGCGGCCTGTGGTATTTCCCTATCGGGTTCGGGCTTTACGGCATGAATAAGATCGGGGAATTTTATAGCATCCTGTATAAAAAATACCGGCATATTATTTCCAACCAGGTCATAATTTCCCTCCCCGGTATAGAATTTTACTGAAAATCCGCGGACATCCCTTGCAAGGTCAGTTGATCCTCTTGAGCCGGCAACGGTAGAAAACCTTACGAATACGGGTGTTTTGATACCTGGTTTTTGCAAGAATCCTGCTTTTGTATATTGAGCCATTGATTCATAACATTCAAATACTCCATGTGCGGCTGAACCCCTGGCATGAACGATCCTTTCCGGAATTCGTTCGTGATCAAAATGGGTGATCTTCTCTCTTAATATAAAATCTTCCAAAAGCGTGGCGCCTCTTTCACCCGCTTTTAAAGAGTTTTGATTATCGTTTATCTTCAGGCCCTGGTTGGTTGTCAGGAATTCCTGGTCAGCACGCTCAATATCCGGCTGAAGGTCAGATTGTTTTTTATTTACTGAGTTTCGGGGAGTAATTTTTTTAGCTGGCATGATTTAGTGTTTAAGAATGAATATTATTTTTCAGGTGCAGATCCTTGTAAGCAGGAGGGTTCACAGCTTTCAATTGTATCAATTACTTTTCTTTCCGGCTATGAGTACATATATTACATATAGCCATCCCAGTAAACCATGAATAATGGCCCATAAAATTGATTTATTCCTGCTCCAGGAGAGTACCACAGCAATAATGGTTCCCAGTCCAATTCCGGGACCTATATATACAGGCTGCATATAACCATAACCTCCGCTGGTGCCGGTTACACAAGATTGCAGGAACAGTAACCCAACCAATAAAGCTGATGAAATTTTCATGTTTATCATTTACTATTTATGGATAACAAATAGGTAGCCAAAAACTTAAACAGCCGGTATATTTCTATTACCGGCTGTTTACATATTTACTAAATTTTATTTAGCAGAATCATCTTCTTCCATGGCAGCTTCATAGTTTATATCATTTTCAGCAATGCCGGTCAAAGTTGTGTCTGCTTCTTTTTCTTCTGCAAGTGTTTCACTTAATAAGGCAGCTACATCAGTTAAACCTAATGTAGTAGCCAATTGTGCAAGGCCACCGTAAGTTGAAATTTCGTAATGCTCAACTTTTTGGGCAGCAAGGATCAATCCTACGTCCCTGGTACTGGTACCTGTTTCTGTGTCTTCAATAATGCTTGAACCTTCTTTTGTTATTCCTTCCATGGCTTCACATTTTTTTGCCTGCGCCTTTTCTCCTAAGAGCCCAAAAATTTCTTCCAGGCGGCTCACATGTGTTTGTGTAACTTCCAGGTGCTCAGTAAATGCCTGCTTCAATTCTTCAGAGCTGGCTGCTTTTGACATTTTAGGCAGCGTTTTTACGAGGTGCTTTTCAGCCCAGTAGATGTCTTTTAACTCATCTTTAAAAAATTCGAGCAGCATGCCGTCATTAACAGCTTTGCCAGTGGATTTAGAAGTGCTGTTCTTGCCGGCAGTGGTTTTTTTGGATTTTGATGCTGTTGCTGTATTCATGTGTTTATATATTTTAAGATTAGAAAATAGATTCAGATCGTAAAATTCAAAATGCTTGCCAGTTCACTTCAGGCGTATTTCAATGATAATATGCTATAAAACTGTGGAATGGTTAAATGAACTGTGGAGAAAATTACCGGTACCGTGAACGGGTGAGGAAGATAGGTGGAGGTACATAAAAAAGACCATGATTGCTCATGGTCCTTTTTATATAATTAAAAAATATGATCAAACATCTGTTGCTTCGCCATAAGCAACAGCGGTAGCTTCTTTCAGCCCTTCACTCATGGTCGGGTGTGGGTGAACAGCATTCAATATCTCGTGGGCCGTGGTCTCCAGTTTACGTGCGACCACGGCTTCAGCGATCATTTCGGTAACATTCATACCGATCATGTGGCATCCTAAGAATTCGCCATACTTGGCATCATAAATAACTTTTACAAAACCTTCGGTAGCACCGGCTGCACTTGCCTTGCCACTTGCCATGAAAGGGAATTTGCCCACCTTAACTTCATAACCTGCATCCTTCGCTGCTTTTTCGGTATAGCCGACGGATGCAATTTCCGGTGTGCAATAAGTACAGCCCGGGATATTATTATAATCCATCGGCTGCGGCTTGTGCCCGCTCAAATGCTCGGCGGCATTGATACCTTCTTTTGAAGCGACATGTGCAAGGGCCTGGCCGGGGGTGCAATCCCCGATGGCATAAATACCCGGCACATTTGTCTGCTGGAATGCATCGACAATGATCTTTCCTTTATCCGTTTTTATGCCCAGTTGTTCCAGGCCGATATTCTCAATATTGGCAACGACGCCAACAGCACTTAATAAAATGTCCGCTTCCAGTATCACTTCGCCATCAGCAGTTTTTACGGTGGCTTTTACGCCTGTACCTGATGTGTCAACTTTGGTGACCTCGCTATTGGTCATGACCGTCATTCCTTGTTTCTTGAAATTCTTTTCCAGTTCTTTGCTGATGTCCTCATCTTCTACGGGCACAATGCGTGGCATGAACTCAACAATGGTAACTTTTGTGCCGAGGCTGTTGTAGAAATAAGCGAATTCAGACCCGATGGCACCACTTCCGCAAATGATCATGCTTTTGGGTTGCTGGGGCAGAACCATCGCTTCCCGGTAACCGATGATCTTTTTACCATCAATTGGCATACTTGGCAGTTGTTTTGCCCTGCCGCCTGTTGCGATAACAATGTTCTTTGCTTCTACAACCTGTTTTGTATTATCTGCTGCGGTCACTTCTATTTTACCTGATGCAATGAGTTTGCCATATCCCATTATTACATCTATCTTATTTTTTTTCATCAGGAACTGCACACCCTTGCTCATTTTATCTGCTACCCCGCGGCTGCGTTTAATAACGCCGGGAAAATCGGCAGAAGGGTTGCTGACCTTGATACCATAGCTTTCTGCATGCTTAGCATATTCATATACCTGGGCGCTCTTCAACAACGCCTTGGTAGGGATACAACCCCAGTTGAGGCAGATACCTCCCAGGCTTTCTTTTTCTATGATCGCTACTTTTTTTCCAAGCTGGCTTGCCCTGATCGCTGCCGGATAACCGCCAGGGCCGCTTCCTAAAACTATTAGATCGTATGCCATGTTTGTTTTATGATTTATGATTTATGATTTATGATTTATGATTTATGATTTATGATTTATG
>JBDTWL010000061.1:0-14766 GCA_040006715.1 Ferruginibacter sp.
CTGATCTTTTAAAATAAGGAGGAGCCATGCAAGTAATATTGATACAAGATGTAAATAACTTAGGCGGTGTAAACGAATTGATAACCGTAAAGAATGGTTATGGCCGCAATTATTTAATACCAAGCAAATTGGCTGTGGAAGCGAGCCCGAGCAATTTGAAGCAAATGAATGAAAAACTTAAGCAACAAGGTAAGAAGGAAGCTAAATTATTAGCTGAGGTCAACAACGTTATTGCTGTTTTGAGAGATGGTGCTTTAAAGATCGGTGCTAAAACAGGTACCAGTGGTAAGATATTTGGTAGCGTAACTTCTGTTCAGATAGCTCGTGCTATCAAAGAGCAAAAAGGCTATGAAATCGATCGCCGCAGGATCCACATCATTGATGATGTGAAAGAACTGGGTACTTTCAAAGCCAAAATTGATTTCGGTAATGGAAACGAAACTGAAGTTGAATTTGAAGTGGTAGCTGAATAATAATATTTAACATCATAAGATTTCAGATCCGCCTTCAGCAAAGGCGGATTTTTTTTGGTGTTCTATCTTCGCATTTTCGTGGTTAGACATTATTCCGCAAAGAAACAAATATGCTGATTATTTATAATTCCCTCAAAAAATCTTTTACCAGGTTACTATCTGCAGGTATTTTTAAACTTTTCTTTTCTTTTTTTAATTGCTGCTGAACAGGTAAAGGTATGGGAACCTTTTGCCCGATCACAGGTTCCACAACATCATAGAATTTTACAGGGTGTGCAGTTTCTAAAAATATTCCCTTGCTACCAGGCTCTTTACCTAAATAATTATTTAAAGCGATCCAGGCAACGGCTCCATGCGGATCTAATAAGTACTGCTCTTTCTCCAATACATTTTTAATGGCTACCCTTGTTTCATCATCACTTATACTATAACTGCTAACTGTTTGCCGTAATTCAGCTATGCGATCTTTATACATTTCCTGTATGCGTATAAAATTACTCGGGTCACCCACATCCATTGCATTTGAAATCGTTGCAACAGCTTTTTTGGGATCATAATTTCCGCCTTTAAAATAGGCCGGCACCACATCATTGGCATTGCATGCTGCAATAAAATGTTTTACAGGTAACCCTGACCGATGTGCCAATAATCCTGCGCAGATATTTCCGAAATTACCGCTTGGCACTGATATCACCGGTGGATCATTTTTATCCTTCCATTGTTTCCATGCAAAAAAATAATAGAATTGCTGTGGCAACCATCTTGCTACGTTAATAGAGTTGGCAGAAGTGAGGAATATTTTTTTATTGAGTGCTTCATCTGCAAAAGCATCTTTGACCATTCGCTGGCAATCATCAAAATTTCCTTCAACTTCCAACGCATGAATATTATTCCCCAGGGTTGTCAATTGTTTTTCCTGTACACTGCTCACTTTTCCTGAAGGATATAATATCACTACTTCTACCCCATCCACATTATAAAAACCATTTGCAACAGCTCCGCCGGTATCTCCCGATGTAGCAACCAACACAACTACTTTTTCTTTTTTATCCTTTGCAAAAAAACCAAGACACCTGCTCATGAACCTGGCGCCCACATCTTTAAATGCGAGTGTTGGTCCATGAAATAATTCCAATGAAAAAATATCACCTGTAACGCTTACAAGCGGAATATCAAAATTAACTGTTTCATTACATATACTTTTTAATTCGTCTGCAGGAATTGAATCCCCCACATAGGGCGATATGATTTTAAAAGCAATATCGGCATTTGAAAATTGATCGATCCCGTCTATGAACTCTTTGTCGATTGTTGGAATATACATAGGAAAATACAACCCTTTATCCGGAGCCAGGCCATTTATCGTTGCTTCTTTAAAATCAACTTCAGGAGCATTCTTATTTAAACTATAATACTTCATGATCTTTTTAATTACAGCAATTATTCTTTTACAATTTTTAGTCCTTCCTTATTAAGGGTAGTTACATATGTTTTAAATTCAATACCGATCTTGTTATAAATATCTATCATCACCGCCTCAACATTTTTAGCTGTTTGCTCATCTTTACTAAACATAAAAATAGCTGGGCCTGATCCGGAAATACCACCTCCCAATGCACCTGCTTCTTTGCTTCGTTTCTTAACCTCATTAAAGCCGGGTATTAAAATACTGCGAACAGGCTCTATCAATACATCTTCCAGCGAGCGGCCAATAAGATCATAATCATTTTTAAAAAATCCTGTTACCAATCCCGCTATATTTCCCCATTGCTGAATGGCATCTTTTAGTTGTATCTCTTTACGAAGGATCTGCCTTGCATCTGAGGTCTTTACTTCGATCTGCGGATGAACAACTGTTACAAATAAATGAGGTGCAGGCAAAGAAATAATATCCAACGGGAATATGGATCGTATCAATGTAACGCCACCATAAATGCATGGAGCAATATTATCGGCGTGTTTTACACCCGAAGCCAGTTTCTCCCCGTTCATTGCAAAGCGAACCAGGTCTTCTTTCGAAAAATGATCATTCAGCAAATGGTTTGCGGCTACTACAGCACCTGCCGCCGAGGCGGCACTGGAACCAAGCCCGCTTCCCGGTTTGATGTATTTATTAATGACCATATCAAATCCAACCGGTTTAGCATACTCTTCCATCAATGCCAGCAATGAAACGCCAGCCACATTTTTTTCCGGATCAAGAGGAAGATCAAACTTATCGGTATGTTTTATCCGTAACCCTGGCCTGTCACTAAGTGTGATCGCTATCTCATCGAAAGGATCATTTATTGCCATCCCCAGGATGTCAAAACCACAAACAATGTTTGCTACAGTAGCTGGTATGATGACTTTGACTTTCTTCATTATTCATTTTTAATCGTCATTGCGGAACGAAGCATTCTAAATAACTGGTAAACCAGTTTGCTTCACTGCGTTCGCAATGACGGACTCAATTAAATTCTTGCGGCACGAATAATATCTGCAAACACACCCGACGCAGTTACTTCCGCACCTGCACCGGCACCTTTTACTACCAGAGGCTGGTCAACATAACGGTTTGTATAAAATAATACGATATTGTCTTTGCCGTATAAATGATAAAAATCATGCGCCGGGTCAATATGCTGCAGCCCAACCGATGCCTTCCCATTTTCGAATTTCGCTACAAATTTCAATTTCTTTCCACCTGCTGCAGCCGATTCGTATAATTTCTTAAAATGAGCTTCTTCTTTTGTCATCGCTTGATAAAAATCCGCTACTGTCCCCTGCATACAGGATTCCGGCATAAAAGAATTGTTGCTGATATCTTCCATTTCCAAATGAGTGCCCGCTTCCCTGGCAAGGATCATGATCTTTCTCATTACATCTTTCCCGCTCAGGTCAAGCCGTGGATCCGGCTCAGTGTAACCTTCATCCTGTGCCTGCTTCACAATTGCTGCAAAAGATCTTTCGCCATTATAATTATTAAATACAAAATTCAAGGTTCCACTGAGCACAGCTTCTATCTTATTTACTTCATCCCCGCTTCGCACCAGCTCATTCAGTGTACCAATAACCGGCAGGCCTGCGCCTACGTTTGTTTCAAAAAGAAAAAGAGCGCTGAACTCATTAGCAAGTTCCTTTAATTTTTTATAGTATGAATATTCAGATGAGGCTGCAACTTTATTACAGGCTACAACAGAAATACTTTTTTGTAATAAATCATCATAAAGCCTGGCAACATCATCGTTGGCAGTTATGTCAACAAAAACACTGTTACGTAAATTTTTCATCCGGATCGTTTCTGAAAATTTCGGAAGATCGATCTGCTCTCCCTTATCAAGCAATTTATCCCAGTTCCCCAGGTCTATGCCTTCATCATTGAATAACATTTTTTTACTGTTGGCCATTCCCACGACATTTATATTCAATGAAAGATTTTTTTGAAGGTATGATTGCTGCTGCTGCAACTGCGATAACAATCTCCTGCCAACATTTCCAACACCTGTAATAAAAAGGTTCACCTGTTTGTATGTTGTTTCAAAAAATTCTTCGTGCAGGACGTTGATGGCTTTTTTAACATCCGTTGTAGCAATTACCGTAGATATATTTCTTTCTGACGAACCCTGTGCAATTGCCCTGATGTTGACCCCATTCCTTCCCAAAGCACTGAACATTTTACCACTAATGCCCGAGTGATTTTTCATATTATCCCCAACAACAGCCACGATTGATAATGATTCCTCTACGATCAGCGGCAACAGCATATCGGTAGCGATCTCGTACGCAAATGCACTGTCAACGGCAGTCTTGGCTTTATTGACATTGGCCCCTTCAATACCTACACATATAGAATGCTCAGATGAACTTTGCGTTATCAGGATAACATTTATATAAGCATTTGCCAATGCTTCAAACAATCTTTTGGAAAAACCGGGGATACCAACCATTCCACTTCCCTCGAGGCTCAACAGTACAATATTATTAATGCTGGAAATACCACACACGGTATTCTCCGATCTTGATGTTTCATTGTGTATAAGGGTTCCTTTGTCATCTGCAGCAAAACTATTTTTGATCCATACGGGTATATTTTTATTCATTACAGGCTGGATGGTTGGCGGGTAGATCACTTTTGCACCAAAATGAGATAATTCCATTGCCTCCTGGTAAGATATCTGCGGAATTAATTTTATGTTGTTCACTAACCTGGGGTCTGCGGTCATCATGCCGGAAACATCTGTCCATATTTCAAAAATGGTTGCATCTGTGCCAGCTGCAAGTATCGCCCCCGTATAATCAGAGCCACCCCTTCCCAGTGTTGTGGTTTCGTCGTCTTTATTTGAAGCAATAAATCCAGGGAAAATAAATAAACGGCTTTTAGATCCGGAGAAATATTTTTCAATATTATTATTCGAAATAAAAAAATTAACAGCGGCCTTTCCGAAATTAGAATCTGTTTTTAAAAGTTCCCTGGAATCTTTCCATTCATTTTCCAGGCCCATTGAATTAAGTTTTGCGGAAAGTACCCGGGAAGACAGCAATTCACCATAACTGATCACCCTGTCCCTGGTACGTTCAGAAAGTTCACCCAATAGGTAAATGCCTTTACAGATGTCTTCGATCTCATTGATCATTTTTTTCACCAGGCTTAATAAGCTGCTTTGCCGGGTAACAGGCATGATGTTTTTTACAACATCGATATGCCTGGCTTCAATTTCCAGCAAAGTTGCCTTGAATGACTCATCTTTTGTGGAAGCCAAAGTTGCAGCTTTCAATAATGTATCCGTAATTCCGCCAAGCGCTGAAACAACAACAGCCGTTTTGTCTGTAGCGCATGCTTTTTTTATGATATCAGCAACCAGGCTGATATTTGTTGCATTTTCTACAGAAGTGCCTCCAAATTTTAAGATCTGCATAATATTTTTTTTAAAACGATTGTATTAGATGAAAACTTAACCGGGACCCGGGGGGAAGCTGAATAGCCCAAAAGTTGATATGAGAATATACAACCCTAACGGGTTGTTTTGGTTCCTGTTGTTGGTACAAAAATGAAAGTTGACCTGTTATTTAGTACAGGAAGGGATAAAATCTTAATATGGTGAACTTTTTTATACATGATCTTTATCTTTCCGAAGGTAAAGAAAATCAAGAAAGAAAAACTGAAAATATAAATTTACAGTCTAATTGTTTCATAAATAATCCATCTATTTCATCAGAAAAAGAAGCCATGATTACTGTTTAACATGCTTACTATCAATATATTATAGACATACTGAAATATTTCAAGAAATCTTACCATTTTAAATGGAAAACCCTACCTTTACAATGGTTTAATGGTTTTAGTTTTTACTGTTGGCTGATTTAACTTATTCGAAGTCGTTTTCAGTTCATTGTAGCTAAGTCATTATAATTCTTTATTTATTTATTTAAAAGTTTTTACAATGAACATTTATGTAGGAAATCTCAGTTGGACAATGACCGACGATGATTTAAGCAATCTTTTTACACAATACGGTAGTGTAACAAGTGCAAAAATTTTGAAAGACAAAATGAACGGCCGCAGTAAAGGTTTTGGTTTTGTTGAAATGGAAGACGATGAAGCAGCACGTACTGCTATTTCCAATTTAAACGAAACTGAAGTACAGGGACGTAAGTTAATTGTTAACGAATCACAACCACGCCAGGAAGGTGAAGGTGGATTCAAAAAACGTTCTGGCGGCGGCGGTTACGGCGGCGGCGGCGGCGGTGGATATAAGAAAAGCGGCGGTGGCGGCTATGGCGGCGGCGGTGGACGCAGTGGCGGAAGCGGCGGTTATGGCGGCGGCGGCGGACGCAGTGGCGGAAGCGGCGGCGGATACAACAGGGACTATTAATATTCTCTATAACTATTCTAAAAGACCTTTCATTTACTGGAAGGTTTTTTTATGCCCTATAATTGGGGTATAAAAATATTTTCTATCTCTATTCTCCGATGCTGCATTTTCCGGAACTGCTTCTCCTGGGTTCAATTGAAGTTATTGAAAAGCAGTCAGGTGATTTTAGCGATTGTGTTTCTGATCATTCTTAGAAGATGAGTAAACCGAAATAATTATCGGCAAGATCATAGAAACCATGAATATGGGAATGATCCAGAAGGGTAATTTGGAATACCCGGCTTTTGCGGATCGTATGATGTCGAAGCTGATCACGATAGTAAAAGCAACAATTATCATTTTTATTATCCTGATCAATCTTGTAGCCCTCGTTTATTCATTTACCGCATTTTCCGCTGTGATCTTATGTATGTAATTGAAGATATGCGGGTATTTATTCAGGATGGTCAACCCCACAAATACGATCGAGATAATTGCCGGCAATAGAAAAATGCTGAGCTTGTTCCCATAATTGTCTATGTTACCGCTTGCATTGAAATGTATAGGAATTGTATCGGGAAGTTTTGAATATTGAACAACTGTAAATATCCAAAGGAATATCAATCCCAGGCTTGAAAGCCTGTCCAATAAAATGTCAGTACCAGAAGGCTTTATTTTTAATATAGGTCTCTCAAAATTCATATTCACCTGCTTTTATATAAACTTTCTGTTACCTATTCAGAATGGCCAGCATTTTCTTAAGTTTCGATTTTCTTTCTTCTTTATAGGGAGCTCCCCAGCATTCGAGGAGTTCAGGAATAAGCTGCCTGTTGACTGCAGTCTTTGCAAGCTCTTTATAGTCTTCATCAATTGACCCTTCCAGGTATAATTGTCCAAATGCTATGGCAACAATTGCAGCATCTGTACCCGACATGAAGCGGCTTCCCAATTCGCGTTCCTGCAAATAGGATTTTAATTTCAAAAGATCCGTTTCATTTATGTCAAACTTTGGATATCCCAAATAATTGATTTGTTCAAATAGGTATTCCCTGGGATCTTTATTTTTATGCGTTTGACGCCATTCCTTAAAACCCGCATATATATTTGCGCCATCAGTATTACCAAAAGGTGCAGTTTCATCAGTTAAATTAAAATAAAAGCTATCATTCATTAAAAGCTTCGCATTGGGATGGGCTTTGTCAAAGGCTGGTGGATCCCATAAAATATTTCTTACTCTTTTGGGGATTGAAGTATTAATATTATTACCCGGCGTTGAATCAATTTTATTATTCTTTGGATTACTTTTTGATTCCCAGCACCCGGCCAGGCATAAAAGTAAATATGTAAATAAGTAAAATCGCATAAACCAGGTTTGGTGTTTTATTCGCAGTGTGATGTACCGGTTAAAGAAACAACATTTTTTTTATGATTGCAAAAGCCGATCAAAATTGGTCGGGTACCGTGCTGGCAGTTCAAAAGTTGTTATTCCTCATATGTGATCAATATGGTAGCAGGCATACCCAATATGCTGCCACTGCTTCCCGACACGGTACCGATGGCCACATTGCCATTGTCAAGGTTCACAGTGTATTCATAACCGGGCTGGAACTGGCTGGGTAACATTACATAACCTCCGGGTATCGTCACCATAACAGAAACGGATAATATCTTTGATTGCGTTAGTCCATGCGCAATAAAAGTAAATGTGCCCTGTGCAGCGGGGGTAGTTCCCGTTAATTTTTTCATCTTAATAGAAGGAGCTGCTTCCGAAGGTTTTCCCAACCTCGTGTAGCCGGTAATGTTTGTTTTTGCATTTATCCGCAGGCTGTCATTTGCAAAGTCGCCATAAATAAAGGAATTATTAAGTGGCGCTGTTGCATCCTGGTCGATCACCAATGTATTAGAAACCACGCCTACGACAGGTGCCGCCTGGCTACCTATAAAAATATTTTTTGTTCCTGTGACCAGGTTAGGTGCAACAGCATAGCCAATAAAAATATTATTGGTGCCATCCTGGAAATTCGAAGCTGAGTTGGTGCCGATAAAAATATTGGCTTGCCCTGTAACACTATTGAAAGCAGCACCCATACCAATTACAGTATTCTCACTTCCTGTGCTGTTTTTTCCCAGGGCCTGTGCACCGATAGCAGTGTTTTTTATCCCGGAAGTATTTGAATCAAGTGACTGTGTACCTACTGCTGTATTATAACTGCCAAGGTTATTTTTATAAAGCGCTTTTGAACCTACTGCAGTATTAAATATTGCCTGTGAGGCAAAGCTGACACCAATACCATTATTGTATAAAGCTGAATCACCTATTGCCACCAGGTTACTCCTGTCGGTATTTGAATTCAATGCCCGGTAGCCCACTGCTACATTCCTGTTGCCGGTGGAATTATTGTTAAGGCTGTTGGCCCCAAGCGCAACATTGTGATTGCCGCTTTGATTTTTTGAAAGTGAAAAATAACCAGCTGCCAGGTTATTGTTGCCCGAGCCATTTCCTACCATTGAGGCAATACCCAGCGCAGTGTTATTGTTGCCCCCGTTGAGGTAAAGAGAGTAATATCCAAGCGCTGTATTTTGAATGCCCCCGAGGCTTGAGTCCATACTATAAGTACCGACAGCAGTATTGCCCGTACCAAAGAGATCATGATCGAGAGAGAAAGCCCCGACTGCTACATTATTATAGCCTGCATAACATGAGTCAAGCGCATTATATCCAATGGCAGTATTGTAGCCACCCGTTGTATTATTATACAATGCTTTTGAACCCACTGCAGTATTATAAGCAGCATCATCAAACAATGTTTCTCCAATACCATTATGATATAAAGCAGAATCGCCGATGGCCACGATATTGCTCCTGTCTGAGTTCCTATAAAGTGCTGCATAGCCAATGGCTATGTTGCGGTTGCCGGTGGTATTCCTGCTTGCCGCAAATGCCCCAAGTGCTATATTTTGCTTACCACTTGTATTCAGTTGCATGGTCCACGACCCAATTGAAGTATTGCTTGACCCGTTTGTATTTGAAAGAAGTGCGTTGATCCCTATCGCTGCATTATCAAACCCCGTAACATTGTTATATAACGTGGTAGGACCAATAGCCACATTCTGATATCCCTGGCTTGCATTGGCCATACTGTATTCACCTACTGATGTATTAGAAAATCCTCCTACTACTTTATTCATCGACATAAAACCTAGTGCAACATTACGGTTCCCTATTATATTTGAGGTTAATGCGCCAAGCCCAAATGCTATATTGGAACGATTCGGTAATATAGAATCCTCTATGATCCCTGCATTTTTATTATTCACTTTGAATATTATTGCATTGAGGTCAGTTGTACCGATAAAATTTTTAGATGTATCTGTATTGGCATTACCGAAAAGCGACCAACCGCCCAAACCTGCTGCTGAATTGATATTCACCCAGCCACTATTCCTGTGCATATAGAATGAACTGTCAGTGGTATTAAATACCAGCAATCCATTTGCCGGGGATGTGATGGCTTGCATTTGACCAGTTGTTATCCTTGGTATAAGTAATCCCTTACTGGTTGATTCTATGTGAAGTGCTGCGCTTGCATCAGGTGCAGGAGTTCCGATCCCGATACTTTGCGACATGGTTATGGATGGCAATATTATAATTACCAAAAAGAGGAATTTTTTCATGGTAAAAATTTTATGCTACTAATATAGCCAAAAAGATGGAGCTGGAGTCGAATACATTATACAGTAACAGGAAGTTACTTATATCCCGGCAATAAAGCCTTCCAGGTCAGCATTGGATCTGTATCGTCCGGTAACCACGATATCTCCGTTTGGAGCTACAACAACGCTTTTGCAAAGCTCATCCTGGTCCCGGTGAACAATCTTTAACCATGAAAAAGTACCGGATGAATTATATTTTGCAACAAAACCATCACAAGCACCATCGGGAATTACAGCAGTAAATTATTTTGTCGCTAGCTATCGTTATTAATATGGTTATTAAGCATTTAGCGTTCGTGGCATTATCGAAAAGGATAGATGCAACTAAAATACCAAGGCATAGGCAAGTATTATAAGGCAGGAGGGAAATGGTGAAGAAGGAATTTAGGTATCGATCTATAATGTTTTCAATTTCTATGCAAGGATCATTTACTTATAAGGATCTTCTTAACGGCAATACCTGCACGCAAATAGTAGGTCCCGGCTGATAAGTTCCCAATGCTAACCTCCTGCCTTCCCTCATGCAACAAAAATTTAAAGACAATCCTGCCGAGGTTGTCAACCAGGACCGCAGTTGTATTGGCCAACTCCTTATCTAAAACTTCGATCACGAGTTTTTCTTTTACCGGGTTAGTTAAGATCAGCAAGCCATCACCTGCTTTCGATAGTTTTACTTTAACAATATCTGAATAGGTGAACCTTCCATCTATATCGATCATTTTTAACCGGTAGTATTCAATGGGCGCTTTCATCTGCACACTCGTATGATAGATATGATCTCCCTGTCCAGAAGCATTCATAAATTCTATATGTACAAAATTCCTCCCTTCAAAACTTCTTTCAACGCCGAATGATCTGGTATTGATCTCGGCGGAAGTATTCCAGGTCAACATCGCTTTCTTATTGGCATCATTTGCGGTTGCATTGAATGACAATAACGTTAACGGTATTATGGGAAGATCAAGTTTTGCAGACCATACGCCCCGTCCATGTGTGAAAATAAAAATATTCTTATCCGACTCCCTGATCTTGATCTCTGAAATGCGAACATTAGGGAAATGCTTTTCTTTGGTCCATGTCTGACCCCCATCAATGGTAATGTATATCCCTCCTTCGAACGACCCCACCAATAGCACCTGCCCGTTACCGGGATAAGAGGTGATACACATGGGTGTGACATCCATTGGAAAATTGATGCCGATATCCGTCCATTGTACATTTCCCTGGAACATATTAGAGGAGTGAAAGATCCCGGAAGGCAAACCCTTCTTCAATAAAAATATACATGAATCATTTTGAGGGTCTACATAGATCTTCTCGGGATCTGCAGGAACCGGCATGCCAAAATCAGTAAGGGGCGCTGCTGTGGCAGCACTGCCGAATACAAAAACAGAATCCACATTTGTCCAGTATACGATCGGGTTGACCTTTTTTGACGCAGTCAACGCAAGCCTGTAAAATGTATTCCCATAATATTTTGAAACCGGCGCCCAATTATTTCCGCCATTCGTACTTCTCCAAAGACGTTGTAGTGTTGGAATATACAATTGCTTATCGTCGGCATCATTCATTATATATGGGTTAATAAAAGCGGCGCCTTCGTCTATCCCATTGACCCCATCCGCATCCAGCTCATTTAAAATTACCTGGTAATTGGGACTGGTCAAAGCATTGCTCAATCTTAACATGGTTCCACCTTGTGTGCTGCAATAGGCTTTGTTAGGATCCTGTTTACTGCAATAAGTATTCATGCCATCCCCACCCGAAACAAAATTAGAAGTGCCATTATTCATTGTAATATGCGAGCCAATATCCCACAAACCGGCCATTGTCATATTACCCGTTGATGAATGGTCGCCATACTCAACATCCTGCACCAGCAATGTATTGTTGTATTTTTTTCCCAATAATAAAGTGGGAGAACTCATCTGGTCCATTTCTACAGATTGAACACCGGAATCGCTATTATAAAAACCGATACTTGCCCGGTTGGGGTCAAACTGGATACCCATATAATCCCAGCCTGCATAAACAGGCCTCCAGGTTGTTCCTCCATTTATTGAACCTGTCAAATTAACGCCTGCAATAAAAATAATATCAGGGTTATCTGGTTTCACTGCAATAAAAGTTCTTCCTGCATTCGATGTAATAGTAAGGTTGCTAAGAAATGCCCAGGTATTGCCACCATCCACAGATCTGTATACTGACATGTTACTATTTCCGATTGCACCCGAGCCCGTCGCATACCTAATTAAAGGCTGGTTTTTACAAGCTGCGACGGATATATTCACAAGTGTTCCCGGGAGACCGCTATTTGAAAGGATATATGTACCCGGATCACCCGTAGCAGATTGCCAAATTTTATTGCTGGAAGTAACGATCACTTCTCCATTTTGCAAAACAGTATAATCATTGATCACTCCACCGGAAGGCTGGAAAACCTTTTGGAAGCTGGTGAATTTATTAGTGGTCCGGTATAAAGAACCGATCGTATTGTTAACAGCATAGCGCTGGAAGAAATAAATGGTATTTGAATCAACCGGGGAACAAATGATTTTGTCTATGCTGCCGATCACCGGGTTGGTTGTGGGTGAGACCTGTATAAATGTATAACCACCGTTAACAGACCTGTAGATATCATGTAATAATATCCCGTTATTGAATTTATTTACCCCCGTACTATAATAATATTCATTTTGCTGGAAATGGTTTTGCACCAATGAAGTTGTTCTTAATGTTGGAGCAAAATCATTCACCGGTTGCCAGGTAGTGCCCCTGTTATCGGATATCCATCTTCCTCCCCAGTCAGCGCCGGCAAGAATATGATTCGAATCAGTTTCGCTGATAGCTAAACAGGTTATCCTGCCGGTAGCATTGACAGGGCCAATGTTTTGAATATTGATGAGGTATTCGGAAGAATCGATCAGTGTAGTGTTCACGGATTTTCCATAACCCGCTTCTGATTCTTCTTCGTGTTCGGCAGGCACTATTTTTTCAGGCATTTGCTTAACAGAAGCTTTTTGGAAATAAAAACTTGCCAAACCCACCAGTAATATTGCTATCAGCCAAAAGTATTTTTTTTGCATAGCCAGGCATTAGCGTGTTATTAAATATACTCATTTTTACAATTCCAATAGTGTAATACCGAACAATAGACAAGGGAATTCGGTTATAAATTACCGAAAATGGGGCAGCCTGGGGAACTGTATTAACGGGTCAAAACTTACAAAATATATTGTGATACTTTATTTGTTCTACGCAGGAATCACTTTTAATAAATAGCGTGTCTGAATAAGTAAAAAATGCATATGCTCCTGGTATGACTTTGACAAGGATATTATATAGAACTTATTCATACCAATTTTATATTTACAATTCGTATGGATAATTTCTGAATCGCCCAGCGAAACCGCTTATTTATCAGAAACCACAAAGGTGACGGGTTGTCTCCGATAAGCATTTACTGTTTTTCCATTTTGAGATGCCGGAGTCCACTTTGGTCCTTTTTTTATTACCCTGATTACCTCTTCTTCCATACCATAACCGAAATTCGTCTCTGCTGATATTTCGGAGATTGTCCCATCCCTTGATACAATAAATCTTACTATCACCCTATATGTTCCCGCAGGCGCTTTCTTTTTAATTGGGACATTTGCTTTAAGATGTTTTTCCAGAAATTCGATCCACGAAGCAGCGCCTCCTGGAAATTCAGCTTCGAATTCCACCTTTGAAAACACTTTACTCATAGAATCTGATGAAGGAGGTGGGGGAACTTCTGTTGCCGTTTGGGCCATAGAACCTGTAGAAATAAAAGTTATTACCAGGCATATTAATATTTTTTCTTTCATATAGTAAGTTAAGATTTCCGCTAATAGCTCCCTCATGGAGGCAATGATTTTTCGAGTGAAGTTAAATATGCTGATGGAATAAATAATGAAAACAGCCATTTGCTGAAGAAGTTTGATAACATGTGATAACAGTTTCTGTCAGGTATTTATATTGCATTATTAGCCCTTACACATTTTCCGTGGTATGATGGGCAGGCAATACGATCCGGCAATTTAAAAGATATTACTAAAGCTGCTTTTTAGGTGGCAGATCAAAGGCGACCGCATCGTGTTCAAAATGCCCTTTGTGAGATCCGTCACAAAACGGTTTATTCTTTGAGTGCCCGCAACGGCAGAGGCTAACGGCTTCTCTTCCCTGTAAATTATATATGGTACCGTTCTTATCGGTTATTTCAAAATCTCCTTCAATTTTTAATGAGCCATTGGAGAGGACGGTTATTTTCGTGTTGGGCATGGGGTTAGTTTATGAATTATAAATAATATCGATCCGTATTCATAAAAACAAAAAAGCCTCCCAGTTTCCTGAAAGGCTTTTTTAAATGAATATGGCAGCTACCTACTCTCCCGCATTTTTGTGCAGTACCATCGGCCATGAGGGGCTTAACTTCTCTGTTCGGTATGGGAAGAGGTGAACACCCTCGGCAAAACCACCATAAAGAGTTTATGTTGAATTATAAATGTTGAATTTTGAATGATTGATCATCCAGATGACATTTACAACTACAACAAATGATTTTGTAGAGTAGAATATTGAAGTTAAGAAATTGAATGTTATCCATTCAAAATTTAAAATTCAACGTTCAAAATAATAAAAAGACATATTGGAATAAGAAGTAAAAAAGAGTAATTGTATTATTTAAAACCGAAGTTAAAAATAAAAAATAAAGCTTACGGGCA
>JBDTWL010000062.1:0-14543 GCA_040006715.1 Ferruginibacter sp.
CATTTTGCCCACAAACCTTCCGGGGCATCTTTTTTATCTTTGGTGGAAGTTAAGATCCCTTTTTTTATGCGTTTGAACCAACTTGCCTTCTGCTGTTCCGAGGTTCCTTCTTCCCCGGCCAGGTTGGCGTCAAAATCTTCTTCTTGTCTCATACAAATCGTTTAAAGGTTTAAGTCGTTTAAACCGTTTAAAACGCAAAAACCTTAAACGATTTTAAACGACTTAAACGATATTTAAACACTTACTTAAGCTATCGTAATACTCTTATCCAAATATACATCCTGTATGGTATTCAACAATTCAATACCATCTTTCATTGGTTTCTGAAATGCTTTACGTCCGCTGATAAGTCCCATCCCGCCTGCACGCTTATTAATAACTGCGGTTGTAACTGCTTCTGCCAGGTCTGTTGCACCCTTACTTTCTCCCCCGCTGTTTATCAATCCAACACGTCCCATGTAGCAATTGGCAACCTGGTACCTGTTAAGATCAATGGGATGTTCAGAAGTTAGTTTATCATAAACCAGGGGTGATGTCTTTCCATGCTTGGTGGCAAGGTATCCGCCATTATTCGTTGCTAATTTTTGCTTAATGATATCAGCCTGTATGGTCACACCCAGGTGATTTGCCTGTCCCGTAAAATCCGCTGCAGTGCTATAATCAACTCCTTCAATTTTAAATGCATTGTTGCGTACATAACACCAGAGTATAGTTGCCATTCCAAGCTCATGTGCCATTTCGAAAGCGGTTGCTACTTCATTCAGCTGGCGGGCACTTTCGGCACTTCCCCAGTATACGGTTGCACCGACCGATGTAGCACCCATATTCCAGGCTGCTTTCACCTGGCCAAACATTACCTGGTCGAATTTATTAGGATAACTTAAGAATTCATTGTGATTCAGTTTAACCATCATCGGTATCCTGTGTGCATATTTCCTGCTGATGATCCCCAATACGCCGAATGTTGAACAAACTGCATTGCAGCCTGCTTCTATCGCTAATTTTACAATGCTTTCAGGATCAAAAAAAATAGGGTTGGGGGCAAATGAGGCGCCGGCACTGTGCTCGATCCCCTGATCCACGGGCAGGATCGAAACATAACCGGTTCCGCCCAGGCGACCGTTATCAAGCATTCCCTGTAAATTCCTTAATGTCTGGTTGCTGCGGTTACTGTTTATCCAGCTTTCTTCGATATGATTTGCAGAAGGTAAATGGATCTGGTCCTTTGTGATCGTTTTGCACTGGTGGTTCAATAAACTGTCGGCATCCTTGCCCAATAATTCAATGATTTTATTTGCAGCCATGTTTGTGGGTTTTTTACAAAAATACCTGATAATTTGGAAATTAAATCAATTTGGAAATTTGGAAATTTGGTCCGCTGTGGCGGGAAAAAATGAAAGAAACCGCAATTAGATCAGACCCCATTTCCAAATTGGCTTATTTCCAAATCTTCAAATTTTCAAGTGTATTACGATAACTTTAATTCAGACATTAATGTCATAAAATAATCGGGTGCCAGTAATAACCTGCTTCCATACCAACTGAACATTTCCCCATCTGCTAAAATTATCCTTGTTCCCGGAAGTTCTTTTTGCAATTCATTAATATGTTTTTGTTTAAAAGGGTAGGGTTCGGAAGAAAGCAGGATAAGTTCACAGTTCCTGGTCTTTAGTTGGGCGACTGTTATTTCAGGATATCTTGTTTGATCCGCGAAAATATTCCTCAGCCCCACTGTTTCCAGCATACTGCTGATAAATGTATCTCCGCCAATTGTCATATAGGGATCTTTCCAAATTAAGTAAGCAACTGGTATCCTGTTCTTTGTATTTGCTGTTTGAATAAGTGGATCAAATCTCATATTAATGATATCTACAAGCTCAGATGCAGCTTTTTGCCTGTTCGTAAGTATACCAATATCATTGATCACCCGATAGGCATCGGTTAAATTATTTACATCTGTAACACATACCGGAAAGTCCTCAGCCAGCATTTCCACCTGTTCTTTTACATTTTCTTCTTTATTGGCAATGATAAGGTCGGGGTTCAGTGTTCTTATTTTTTCAATATCGATCGCCTTGGTGCCGCCGATCCTTGTCTTATTCCTGAACCATGCTTCGGGGTGAACACAAAATTTAGTAATTGCAATGGTTTCATCCTCCAGTCCGAGATAATGCAGTAGCTCTGTTTGTGATGGTACCAAAGAAATGATCCGCGAAGGCTTGTGCGGTAATTGACCGGCCGATGTTAATATCATGGCATAAAAATAAGTAATGCCGAATTATACCAATTAAAAAAGCCTCCACAGTAAGTCGTCATCGCAAACAACTGTGGGGGCCATTTTTTAAACCTTGCTTTGGGGCCGGTTTTTCAGGATCAGATTTACTATTATAGTAAAAATAATTTTATCCTGGTTTCAGTGATTCGTGGTTTTTGTTGCCATCATCGCTGTGGTAAGCAGCATAGGCTAGGATAATGGATCACCGGGTTTTGCCATCGTCGCTTTTTAAGGCATAGGCAGGATATTGGTTTTGGTCTTTGCCATCGTCGCTTTTTAAAGCATAGGCAGGATATTGGTTTTGGTCTTTGCTATCATCGCTTTTTACGGCATAAGCAGGATATTGGTCTTGGTTCTTCACAGTTGGATCTTTGGTTTTACATTGGATATATTAGATCTTAACTATGTCTTTTAAAAAAGTAGAAGTTGACTGATATTGGATGATTCGGTTTTTCTCCTTTCGGATTCTTGGATATTGGATAGACTTTCGTTGGTTTATCTGGATTCTTGGATAATGATTGATATTTAATTCCTATCAATCAACTTCTGACACAAAGATGCAACAGTAACGGCTGCTGTGCAAGAGCGTTACTGCTCTATTTTCGCCCTGATGTAATTACTCAGCAAATCGTATATTATTCGTAGTTACACAGGGAGAGATACTCGATTCAGCATGCGTATAAATACGAACAAGCTAAAATTGTTTGCCGGATGAAATAGATTGGTATACCCCAAATGCTGGTCTGCAAAGGCTTTCCCCTGCTTATATTTCAAAAAGCCAGTAGTATCAGAGGTAAGCTGTTCCTGGAATTGAAATTGTCGGATATATATGTATTGTAAAATATAAGGTGTTTGACATAGGAACTGCTGGCAGGTACCCAACTTCCGGCGAACGGTATTTTATACCTGCTTAAATAAAAAAAACTTCCACTGATTTTTTGCTTTAAACAAAAGATAGTGGAAGTTCAATTTTTTAACCAACTTATTGCTTTGCTGGTCTTTCAGGACTGGTTTTACTTTCTGAGGGGGTCTCTATCAGTAAAATGTCTTTATCCTGGTTTCAGTGTGTTTGGTCTTTCGCCATCATCGCTGTGGTTGGCAGCATAGGCTTTTGGATAATGAATTCAGTTAGTTTTCTAAGGATCTGGTTCTGGTCTTTTGTGCTATCATCGCTTTTGAAGGCATAAGCAGGATATTGGTTTGGTCTTCACAGTTGGATCTTTGGTCTTACATTGGATATATTGGATCTTAACTATAGATTTAAAAAAGTAGAAGTTGACTGATATTGGATTTAAGCTTTTCTCCTTGCGGATTTTTGGATATTGGAAAACCTTGTCGGTTTGTCTGGATTTTTGGATAACGATTGATATTTAACTTCTATCAATCAACTTCTGACACAAAGATGCGATAGTAATGCTGCCTGTACAAGAGCGTTACTGCTCTTTTTTTGCACTGGTGTAATTACACGTTGAATCGTATATCAACCTTTAACAAACAAGGATAGATACGTAAGCTGACCACGTATAATTACGTAATTAAAGCACGTGTAAACCTGGATAATGAAGGCTAGTTATGGTCTACAACGCTTTACTGCAAGGAGTTCCAGCCAAAGCACATCATATATTTTATTAAAAAAAGAGTTTGCTGAATATTGACCATTTAAGCCTTTGGATCGTATTCTCATTTCTCCGAATAAACCGGGGCTGGCCTTTTGATCTCAATTTTATGCCCAAAAAGTTTCATAAAAAACAAAAAAAAGATGAAATAAACGTACAGTCGTAAAAGATCACTGGAAAGTACAGCTGCCATTATTATGTGTTCTGATTTTCTATGAGGCCAAAAAGAGATTTAACGGGAAGGAGTATTATGGGCATAAAAAAACTTCCACAGGCTTTGCGTTAGGCAAAAGGACAGTGGAAGTAATTTTTTAAACCAACTTTCTGGTTGGTCTTTCAGGATCGGTTTTTACTTTCTGAGGGGGTCTCGTATCAGTAAAAATTTCTTTATCCTGGTTTCAGCTCTTGGTCTTTCGTGCCATCATCGCTTTTTACAGCATAGGCGGATATTGGTTTGGTTTTGGTCTTTCGCGCCATCATCGCTTTTTACAGCATAGGCAGGATATTGGTTTGGTTTTTTGCCATCATCGCTTTTTAAAGCATAGGCGGATATTGGTTTGGTCTTTTTGCTATCATCGCTTTTTACAGCATAAGCAGGATATTGGTTGTATACATGGCTTTAGATCTTTTGGTTTTTCAATCGGATATAATTCGATCTTAAAGCGTTCTGGTTTCAAAGAAAAATAGAAGTTGACTGATATTGGATAATTGGTTTTTCTTCTTTCGAGTTTTGGATATTGGAACTCTTGTTATGGTTTTATCAGGATCTTTGGACATGATTGATATTTAATTCCTATCAATCAACTTCTGACACAAAGATGCGGCGGTATAGTCTCCTGTGCAAGAGCGGTATTGCTCTTTTTTAAACATGACATAAATACCCGGTTGAAAGAGAGGGACCGCAATTTTATTTGAACATTTTACGTAAAGGGTACTCGTAAAATTACGAGCTAATATTAGCCATTCGGCAATAAAAAAAGAATGCTGACCGTTTAAGATGCAGCATTGATAAGGCTTTTAGCCAAAATCGTAAAATCACCTGCCATTATTTGGAAAGGCTTTGGATAATATCATACTTGGTAACGATATGGTATTCGCCACTTTCATCCTTGCTTAAAACCGCACCGTTCTCTTTGTTGATATAACTG
This sequence comes from Ferruginibacter sp., assembly GCA_040006715.1. Taxonomy (GTDB): domain Bacteria; phylum Bacteroidota; class Bacteroidia; order Chitinophagales; family Chitinophagaceae; genus Ferruginibacter. The sequence goes on from JBDTWL010000062.1 coordinate 5,040, forward strand.
CTTAAACGCTCAACAGGACTGTCAAATGCTACTTCCGGATAGGCTTTTTCCATAACATCTTTAACGGGCTTGCCCTTAATATCAGGATTATTAAGGATCTTATTGAATAAGCCACTTTCAGAAATGGCCCCGATATTCCCATCCCCGTTAAAAACAGGGATATTCTCAATATCGTATTGCTTCATCATTTCAATCGCTTCAATAACTGTTTGGTCAGGTTTTACGGAGATAAGCCGTTGGCTTCCACGCCCGCTGATGAGGTCCTTAAAGGTTTTTACATCTAAAAAGCCCCTTTCCATCATCCATTGATCATTATAAACCTTGCCAACATAACGGCTTCCATGGTCATGAAAGATACAAACGACCACATCGTCTTTTTTAAGCTGGCTTTTAAATTGTAAAAGCCCTTGCAGGCAGCTGCCTGCACTGTATCCACAGAACATCCCTTCTTCCTTTGCGATACGCCTTGCCATGATTGCCCCGTCCTTATCAGTAACCTTGGTAAATGCATCGATCACCGACATATCGTAGTTCTCCGGCACAAAGTCTTCCCCGAAACCCTCACTTATATATGGATATACTTCTTTCTGATCCAGTTCACCCGTTTCAAAATACTTTTTCAGCAAAGAACCATAGCTGTCTATTGCCCATACTTTTATATTGGGATTTTTTTCTTTTAAGAATTTACCCGTACCAACGATCGTACCTCCCGTGCCTGTAGCTACTACAAGGTGTGTGACCTTACCTTCTGTCTGTTCCCATATCTCCGGCCCCGTTTGCTCGTAATGTGCATCCCTGTTGGCAAGGTTATCGTATTGGTTCACATACCAAGAGTTAGGAACTTCAGTAGCGAGGCGTTTTGATACAGAGTAATAGGAGCGGGGGTCTTCCGGCTCTACGTTTGTCGGGCATACGATCACTTCAGCTCCAACAGCTTTGAGGATATCTGCCTTTTCTTTTGATTGTTTGTCTGTTGTTGTAAATATGCACTTATATCCTTTTACGCATGCAGCCAGGGCCAGGCCCATACCGGTATTGCCACTGGTTCCTTCAATAATGGTGCCCCCGGGTTTGATCTTTCCTTCCTGCTCTGCAACTTCAAGCATTTTCAGGGCCATCCTGTCTTTAATAGAATTGCCCGGGTTGAAGTATTCAACTTTAGCCAATACAGTACAGGGAAGGTCTTTGGTTATTTTATTTAGCTTGATCAGCGGAGTATTGCCGATCGTTTCCAAAATGCTGTTAAGCCACATATCGTTAAGTTTTGCGGCAAAGGTAATAATTCGATACAAGATACCGTACAAGATAAAGGACGATAGTGCATCAGTTTGAAAATATTGATCCATATTTACTGTAAGGGCGAGCTTTCTAAACTGAGGCTTACCCGGGATGTTCTGCGGGACATTATTAGGTGAGACAATTGTATTAATTTCAATTCAAAGCATTTTACATGAAATATTTATTTTTAATTTTTCTCATAATCCCTTCCCAGCTCATTGCACAATCTTTTACAACAAAGGAAATTAAGAGATGGAAGGAACAGGCCTCTGAAGTAACGATCATACGTGATAACTGGGGGATCCCTCATGTTTACGGAAAAACAGATGCAGATGCGGTTTTTGGATTAATGTATGCGCAGTGTGAAGATGATTTCAAAAGAATAGAGATGAATTATATAGAAAAACTGGGCAGGCTCTCGGAAATAAAAGGAATGGCCAAATTGTATGATGACCTGCTGATGAGAATTCTGATCGATAGTTCAGCTGCTATTGCCGATTACAAAACCGCGGCTCCCTGGTTAAAAAAACTATTGATCGCTTTTGCTGATGGAATAAATTTTTACCTGTTCACGCACCCGGGAGATAAGCCAGTATTATTGGATCGCTTTGAGCCGTGGTATCCGCTGTTGTGGACAGATGGCAGTATTGGCGCCATCAAAACAGCCGGTATTACTGCAACAGACCTCGGGAATTTTTATTCAGGCAAAGAAATGGGGATCATTCCTCCTCAAAATAATATCGAAGACAATTCCACCGGTTCCAATGGTTTTGCTATTGCTCCTTCGTTGTCGGCTTCAGGCAATGCTCTTTTATACATCAATCCGCATGTTACTTTTTATTTCAGGCCTGAAGTACATGTAGTAAGCAATGAGGGTTTAAATGCTTATGGTGCTGTTACCTGGGGACAGTTCTTTGTTTACCAGGGCTTCAATGAATTCTGCGGATGGATGCATACTTCCAGTGATGCAGATGTTGCCGACCTGTATGAAGAAACTATTTCGAAAAAAGGCAATAGTTATTTTTACCTATATAACGGTAAAGAGCAACAGGTGAAAGAACACGAGATATCCATTCAATATAAAGACGGGAATGTATTGAATAAAAAAAGTTTCCGTATTTATTCAACCGGGCATGGGCCGGTTATGGGGATCCGTAATGGCAAATGGGTAAGCCTTGCTTCCAATAACCGGGATATAAAAGGATTGATACAATGCTGGCAACGCAACAAAGTAAAAAGTTTTGATGAATACAAAGAACTGATGGACATGGCTGCCAATACAAGTAACAATACTGTTTATGCAGATGCGGGAGGAAATATTGCTTACTGGCACGGAAACTTTATGCCGAAACGAAATACAAAATATGATTGGTCACAGCCTGTAGATGGAACTATACCTGCTACTGCCTGGCACGGCCTGCATAACATCGCTGAAACGGTTCATTTATATAATCCTCCCAATGGATGGCTACAGAATTGTAATGCTACCCCATTTACAGTGGCCGGGGATAACAGCCCTAAAAGAAATAACTATCCTTCTTATATGGCACCGGATGCAGAGAATTTCAGGGGCATCAATGCAGTAAGGGTATTACAAAAAGAAAAAAAGTATACGATCGACAAACTCATCGCTGCCGGGTATGATAACTATATTGCTGCTTTTGAAAAACTCGTGCCTGCATTGGTGAATGCTTATGAAAAACTTCCAAAGGACCAGGAACTTTCACTCGCTTTGGCTGAGCCGGTTGAAATGATAAGGAATTGGGACCTGCGCTGTAGTGAGAATTCCATTGCAACAACGCTAGCCATTGAATGGGGTTACCGTTTATTGCCAACTATTAATAAAATACCATTAAAAACCGGGGAGGGGCTTGTTGAAGCAATTGATAAATATGTAGCAACGGCTGCTCCCCGTGAATTACTGGATACATTGCTGGCAGTAATTAAAAAGCTTCAACAGGATTTTGCTAAATGGCAGATAAGCTGGGGAGAAATAAACCGTTTTCAAAGAATAACGGATGATATCGATGCAAAATACAATGATGCTGAGCCGAGCCTGCCGGTTGCTTATGTTTCAGCCACATGGGGAATGTTGCCATCTTATTCAGCAACACGTTCTTCCGATACCAAAAAAAGATATGGGGTACACGGCAATAGTTTTGTTTGCGTTGTTGAGTTTGGAAAGAAGATAAAAGCAAAGTCATTACTGGCAGGCGGGGAGAGTGGGCACAGGTCATCTTCCCATTTTAACGACCAGGGATTGATGTATAGTAAAGGACAATTCAAAGATGTATTGTTTTATAAGGAAGATGTGATGAAACATTTGGAAAGAAGTTATCATCCGGGAGAATGATCATGTATCCTGGATAGAGAAATTATAGGATGGATGGTAGCTGGATCTCAGGCGCCTGTTGTTTCTTTGTCATCAAATAATTTAATGATGAAGAATTTATTCCTGCTTATTCCCTTTTTGGTATTCATTTCCTGCAATGAAAAAAAGGAGGAAACAAAACCTGCAATAAATTTTAATCAGCTGGCGGAACAATATGTAAGGCTTGGATTAAGTATTGGTGAATACGACGCCGATTTTGTTGATGCCTATTATGGCCCCGATTCACTCAGGCCCACCGCCCCCAAACTGTCAACTTTTCCAAAAGACAGCCTGCTCGCATCCGTTGAGCATCTTATCAATGAATTAAAAAGTTTTAAAACTACCGGTAATAACGATACGGTAAGCATGCGTGCCAACTGGATGAGCTCCCAGCTGATCGCATTCAAACGGCGCATTAAAATATTCTCCGGTGAAACGGCTTCATTTGATGAGGAATCTAAAGACCTGTTTGGCGTAACGGCTCCGTTACACAATGAAGATTATTTCAGGAACCTGGTGGCCAGGCTGGATAGTTCCTTGCCTGGCAAGGGAACCATAGCTGAAAGATTTCAAAACATGGCCAGGCATTTTATAATCCCAAAAGAAAAGCTGGATACCGTTTTTAAAACTGCTATTGCCGAATCACGTAAACGCACACTTGCTCATTACCAGTTACCGTCTACAGAAGATTTTTCACTGGAGTTCCTCAACAATAAACCGTGGAGCGGTTACAATTGGTATAAAGGAAATTTTCACAGCCTGATCCAGATAAATACCGACCTGCAGATATTTATCGAGCGTGCCATTGATGTAGCATCACATGAAAGTTACCCGGGTCATCACGTATACAATATGCTGCTCGAAAAAAATCTTTATAAGGATAAGGGCTGGGTAGAAATATCATTGTACCCGTTGTTTAGCCCGCAATCGCTCATTGCTGAAGGAAGTGCGAACTATGGCATTGAAGTGGCTTTCCCCGGGAAGGAAAAGAACAGCTTTGCTAAAGCAGTTTTATTGCCACTGGCAGGCCTGGATACCGCAGGTCTTGATATTTATTTTGAGGCGCTTACATTAAAAGCCTCCCTCAATTATGCACGCAATGAAGTTGGCCGGGGGATGGTCAATCAAACCATGAATGAAAAAGAAGCCATGCGCTGGCTGATGCAATATGGGTTATACAATGAAGAATCCGCTGCAAAATCGATCAGCTTTATCAAAAAATACAGGAGCTATATCATCAATTACAATTATGGCCAGGACCTTGTTAAAAATTATATTGAATCCAAAGGAGGTACCAGTACGGCGTTGGATAAACGTTGGGAATTATTTGGCAAGCTATTAAGCAATGAAGTGACAGCGGCGGAACTCCTGGAAAAGTAAGCAGTTACTTTCCGGTCAGTCCCGCGATCACATTTATAGTAAGTGCCACAATAAAAGTATTGAAGCCAAAAGCGATCAGTCCATGTAAAAGTGCAAGCCTGCGTAATCTTTTAGAGGTGATCTCTACATCCGATACCTGGAAGGTCATACCTATTACGAAAGAAAAATAAGCAAAGTCCATATAATCAGGTTTTTTATCATCGGGGAATTCAAGGCCTTCTGCATGTTTGCCTGCATCATTTTTATCGTTCCCATAATATATGTGTGCATACCGGAATGCAAAAATGGTATGAACCAATATCCAGGAAAACATCAATCCTGCAACGGCAATAGGGAACTGCGTTTCTTTCAGCAATAAGTGTGATGATTTACTAATTAGCAGGAGCAATACTGCAGTGAGGCTTACCAAAGTAGCAACCAGTACAATTAAAAAGATGACGACCCTTGTTTCATCCTGCTTTTTACTTTGTTCCCGGATCTGTTGTGATGTAATGGTAAAAAAACTGATCCAGCTTAACAGGAGCATAGTAAAACATCCTATATCCCAGCCAAGCATCAAATGCGAAATCATATTTAGCTTGATTGCAGGGATAAGAAAATAAGCGATTACTCCCAACGCCAGGCTAATAAGTAATTTATGCGATGCATGCAGCCTGTTTATCCATGATATGTTTGTTTCACTTGTTCTTTTCATTAGAAAAAACTGTTCATCAGAACCTTATTTAAAATTAGGATTTCTGTTTAGTTATTTCATTTTTCTTTTCTTACTGTACATTTAAAATGGAGATCTCACGGAAATAGCGGAACTCTTTTGTTTTTATATATACCCGGTAGCATACTCGAAAAAAAACTACAAAAGCTTTGCAACCACGACTACATATTTCCAAAATGAAAAGTGGCATCTTTGTTTTATCCAAACGATCCGGTAAATACAATATCCCGGAAGAATTAAAAGCCCGTTCCTATACCTGTGAAAACACAACCTCAGATCAAAGCAACGAACAGTTAATGTTTGTTGAACAAAATTAAAAAAGCTTCCTTAACCGGGAGCTTTTTTAATGGATAGTATAAATTCTATTAATTTTTGAAGACCTACCTGTGTAGGTTCTTTTATTTCGACCGAAGAACTTCCAGGGCTTTTTTAACAGTAATGTCATCCATATTCATTACTTCAAAATATCCTTCATTTCGCCAAAGCTGTCGGGCTATGGAAGTCTTAAGTGAACGGTATAGATACATTTTCTCTTTATCATTCAAAACCTTCACATCTATAGAATCAGCCATACTCATACCTTCAAAGAATTTCCAGTTGTCTTCTGTCAATTCAAATGACCTGGCAAACTGATCTGCTGTTTTGTAAGTTTTAATAATTGAAGGGTTCAATAAATAATATTTATATCCATAATCATTCAACAGTCCTTTTAAATAAATTTTTTCAATACCGGAGCCCATTCTCCCTGTATCTGCCGGGATAAAATAGTCAGGAGTTATTCCACCACCTCCAAAGACCTTTTTACCTGAAGGTGTTCTGAAAATTTTGCTGCTGTCATTCTTTATAGAATCAGCGGTATAATTTTCAGCATTGTGATACCTGTTGGCAGCTTCTTCATAATAAGCTTTCCCTCCATTGGCATAAGAACGCTGGATACTGCGGCCCATGGGAGTATAATACCTTGCTATGGTAAGTCGGAGGGCACTGTTATCACTCAGGTCGAACTGGTCCTGCACCAGGCCCTTACCAAAGGTTCTCCGGCCAATGATCGTTGCCCTGTCCCAATCCTGTAGTGCCCCGATGATCACTTCACTGGCACTTGCAGTCCCTTCATCAGACAGTACAACCAGTTCCCCTTTTTCAAACTGTCCTTCCCTGCGGCATCGGTATTCTTTTTTGGGGACATGCTTTCCGATAGTATAAGTTATCAGTTTATCGCCGTCTAAAAATTCATCTGCTATTTCTACCGCTTCGTCCAATACACCGCCGCCATTGCCGCGAAGATCGAAAATGAGTTTTTTTAATCCTTGTTTTTTCAACCCTTCCAGGCTTTGCATGAACTCCCGGTAGGTTTGCTGCGAAAATTTATTGAGCCTTATGTACCCGGTTGAACTATCTATCATGTAAGATGCATCCACGCTGGTCAAAGGGATCATATCCCTTGTGACCCGTATGGTCATTTTTTCTGTACCTCTTATGATCAATATATCAACAGCACTGCCGCGGCTGCCACGCAGGATACTCCTTACTGAATCAGTATCAATTTTTTTCCCGGAGAGCGGGTGGCCATTGGCCTGTAAGAATTTATCGCCGGTCCTGATACCAGCTTTATAACTTGGCCCATCCTTCAAAACATTTATTACATGAAGGCTGTCATCAAAAATACCAAATTCAATACCTATGCCGTAAAAGCTCCCGGCAATTTCCTCGTTTACCTGCTGCAGGTCTTTTGCCGGTATATAAACAGAGTGGGGGTCCAGTTTACTCAGCATTGCCTGTATCGCCGTATCTGCAAGGTTATTGATATCAACGTCATCAACATACTTGGTTTTGATGAGGTCCATTATTTCCTGTACCGGCCTGCGCTTCTCCATATAAAAGAAGCTTTTGCCGGGAATTTCATCCCTCATTTTATAACCCAGGTAAATGCCCGCGATCATTGTAATACTAAAAAGCAATGGCAACCAGGCTTGTATTTTTTTCTTCTCCATACTGTTTGAAAATTCCTGCAAAACGTTCTTGTCTGCATCATGTTGGACACGAAGTTAAATTTTTGTTGCTAACCTTTTAATTTTTGTATGTTTTTGATTCGAATGATTTACCTTGATGTTGAATTAAAAAAAATATAATGTCGCTTAAATTGATAGCTGATAGTGGTTCTACAAAAACGGAATGGTGCCTGCTGAACGGGAATAAAAAAAAACTGATCAATACACAAGGTCTTAGCCCATATTTTTTAAATGGCCTGCAGATCAAAGATGTTTTGGAAAAAGAATTACTGTCGAAACTCAAACAATCGATCCCTGATGAAATATTTTTTTACGGAACAGGTTGTAGCAACCCGGAAAATGTGAGGATCGTTAAAGAAGCACTTAAATCGGTTTTCAAAACTTCTAAAATAGCAGTTGACCATGACCTGATGGGTGCCGCCAAGGCTTTGTGCGGCCATGAAAAAGGAATTGCCTGTATCCTGGGCACAGGGTCAAACTCCTGCTTTTATAACGGGAAGAAAATTGTAAAGAACAGCCCCGGCCTTGGCTATGTATTAGGCGATGAAGGCAGTGGCGCATACCTCGGGAAAAAAGTAATTCAATATTATCTATACAATACGTTTGAGCCCGACCTGATGGATCGCTTTAAAGCAAAATTCAATACAAGTGCAATTGAAATACTCGATGCAGTGTATAAAATGCCGCTTCCAAACCGTTACCTGGCAAATTATGCCGTTTTCCTTAAGGAGAACCGCGGCCATTATATGATAGAGAATATCATCGAAGATGGTTTCAATGATTTCTTTTTTAACCATGTATATAAATACAGGGAAAGCTGGACAATGCCTATCAACTTCATCGGTAGCATTGCATATGGCTTTAAAGATGTGTTGAAAGATATGTGCGAATCTTATGAGCTCCAGTTGGGTAAAGTCCTCAAGAACCCAATGGAAGGCCTGATTAAATATCACCAGTAAAATATGTTGAGAACCCTGGAATATGGCTTTTAAAAAAATTACCGAATCTCCTTCCCCATACCGTCATTTAGAAAAAATGACCATACAAGAATTACTGGTAAATATCAATGAAGAAGATAAAAAGGTCCCGGCTATTATTACGAGTATCATTCCCCAAATTGAGATATTAGTATCGGCCATTGTTGATAAAATGCTGATGGGTGGCCGCTTATTTTACATTGGCGCCGGAACGAGCGGCCGGCTGGGCATTGTGGATGCCAGCGAGTGCCCACCTACCTTTGGCGTGCCATACGGGCTGGTGATCGGTATCATTGCCGGGGGCAGTAAAGCCATAACAGAAGCCGTTGAATTTGCTGAAGATAACAAGGACCAGGGTTGGGCGGATCTCCAGGCTTACCAAATAAATTCATCGGATGTGGTGATCGGTATTGCTGCCAGTGGCACCACTCCTTATGTGATCCATGCACTGGAAAAATGCCGGGAAAATGATATTATTACCGGGAGCATTAGCTGTAACCCCGGTTCGCCACTGAGCAAAGTAGCCGACAACCCCGTGGAGATCGTGGTTGGGCCGGAATTTATAACAGGCAGTACCCGCATGAAAGCCGGTACGGCACAGAAGCTGGTCCTAAACATGATCTCAACTGCCGTCATGATCCAACTGGGCAGGGTAGAAGACAATAAAATGGTCAATATGCAGTTGACAAATGAAAAACTGGTGGACAGGGGCGTAAAAATGATCATGGAAAGCCTTGGTACCGGAGATTATGCCACTGCAAAAGCATTATTATTGAA
>JBDTWL010000063.1:0-14210 GCA_040006715.1 Ferruginibacter sp.
CCATCTATCCTTCTGAAAATACCAGCATTATTAAAGCGGTCTGTACTGTTCTCACGACTATATAAATACCCGGCACTTGAAACATTGATAATACCCGTAGTCGTGTTTGTATAGATACCATTATCTGCCTCAAGGTTGCCATCTACCCAGTTAAAAATCCCACTGTTGGTAAGAGTGCCATTTCTCAAAGTGCCTCCATTACTGGTTGTTTTACTAGAGATAGCCGCTTCACTTAATACCAGGTTAGTTGCCACCGTACCATTTTGCCAATAAAAACCTCCGCTTATAACAGCAGTTCCACTACCATTAAGCAACCCGGTATTACCATTCAATTGCAACTGGCTGATAAGCGCAGGTGTTGCCAAAGGGCAATTGATAGTAAGAAGACCGCCATTATTATAAAAAATTCCTGCACCGTTTACTACTGTCCCGGTATTCATTAAAAAATAAGTTGGGTAACCGGACACAGTAAAAAATTTGCCCGCAGCAATATTGATGCTGCCACTGTTGGTTGAAACTCCACTGTTTACTTCTAATGTTCCTTCATTAACATTGATCACAGATGTGTTGTTGATCGGTATGCTGAACAGACTGGTACCGGTACCTGCATTTTTATTTAATGTGCCACTGTTGTTGAAAATATTGGTATTGTTATTTGTTATGGTGAGATCTGCGTTGATATTGAACACACCTGCATTATTGAATGTTCCATTATTGAAACCCATGTTCCCTTCCTGCCAGTTGAAATTTCCGTTATTGGTGATAGTACCAAGCAAACCTATGCTGTTGAGCGTAGTTTTACTGGATATTGCGGTTGCTGCCAATACAATATTGGCAGAGATACTTCCAGCTTGCCATTCCAGGCCACCTGTAATGAGCACAGTGCCGCCGCCATTGGTGATGCTGGCCATGAGATAATTGGAAATGCTGGCGGGAGCATTGGCTGTTGTATTTACTGTAACAGATGGCTGACCATATCCGGCATTTTTAAAAGTACCAGCCCCACCTATTACTGTCCCGGTATTTAATTGCAGGTTAGCGCCATTGTCTACAGTGAAAAATTTACCAGTTGCAATATTAACAGCACCTGAGTTTTGGGAACTACCTCCCATTAACCTGAATTCGCCGGAATTTATGTTTATAATTCCTGAATTGGATATACCAAAATAAATGTCTGTATATCCTGTGCCCTCTGTTTTATTAAAAGTTCCCTGGTTATCTAAAAAAGCACCACCACAAGGTGAACCGACAATACCAAAACTGCTCATGCTGTTATCTTCCAACGCGTTGATGATACCGCCAGGCATATTAATAATGGAACCACCGCACATGCTGATGTTGCCAGCAACCCAGTTAAACGTTCCGTAATTGGTAATGCTTGCATTATTGATGAGATTGATCGTTTCATTGGGGTTTTCATCAGGGTTATGATGCGTCTTATCCAATATGCCACCCGGGTTTATGACCAGGTTGGGATTTGCCGTGCCGGTACTCCATAGCATCCTGCCATTTATTACAATATTACCTGCACCATTTGAAATGCCCTGGTAGCCAAGAACGAAAAGCCCGTTCACAATAATGTCATCACCGGGGCCATCCACTACAGTCAATGCTACTCCTGCTGACGTATTGGATAAAGTAGCTCCTGCTTCCACTACTACCTGGTCTACAATGATGTTACTGAGAACAGATACGTTGTGTGGACTCTTGATGGTGATGATATCATCAGTAAAATCAGGCCGGGATATAGCATCTACCCATGAACAGCCATTCCACTGTTCCCAAGTGGATGCAAACTGCCAGGCGCCACTCGTTCTACTACGGAAAGAATTAACAGGGGCGCTTATGACTGCCGCGTTATTATCATCTGCATCGCATCCTATCGTTGAATAGCCGGGCGGGGGCGCTGTATTCGAAGTTGCGCATTGTAATACCGCAGCACCTGTACCGTAGCCGTCCCCATCATTATCAATGTAAAAATAAAATGATGCATGCATTGCAGGATCTGCATCGTTGCAATCGCTGAAATTCGACACATAACCTGCCGGCGCCTTGCAATCAAGTAAATCTATTAAACTGTTTCCGTATCCATCACCATCCATATCTGCATACCAATTCTGTAAATGTATTACCGTCAAAACAACCGTATTGCTTTGTACTGTATCAGGAAAAGCATTTGGTAAGCTGCTGATCAATTTGCAATACACAGAATCATCATCTGCCATATTTGATAAAATCAGGGTATCATTATTTGTTCCAACCAATAAATCATTACGATACCATTCATAGAAAGGATTATCACCAGCATTAACAGCTGTGGCAATAAAGGTGGCTGGGCTACCTGTACAAATTGTGTCTGAGTTTTCCGGGACTATAGTAATTACCGGCAAAACAAAATTGAGGCTATACAGTGAGTAGCCATCGTTTATACCTCCATTAAAAATATTGCCATTACCTATTGTTATTGGTACAGTTGAAAAAGAATGTCCATCATTAACACCTCCGTTAAAAATATTGCCATTACCTATTGCTATTGGTATAGTTGAAAAAGAATGTCCATCATTAACACCTCCATTAAAAATATTGCTATTAGCAGTGATTATTGGCAGTGTAATTAATGAGTGCCCATCATTTATACCTCCATTAAATATTGATTGCGCCATCAAAATATTTTGAAGGCTTAGAGCAAGTAAGAAAAGCAATATTCTTTTCATAACAAAGTTGGTGGTAGTAATAAATGATTAAACGTGTAGGTTTTGCAACAATTTATTAAAGACCACTGATCACACAGCGGAAGCCTATATACCCATTTCTTTCAGTTACACTTTGCATCAACACATTATTTCCTCTTTGAGATACAGGATCGACTACTGTAAGTATATCTATAAAAAACCCGCCCCTTACGGTACATTTAGAGGGATTAAAAGATAGTGAGGTTGCAGGATATATTGAAAAGATGTTGGCGGAAAAATCACGCTGGCTTTGATCACTAACACCAACGCAAAGCTCACCTACATTACCAGACATTTCCATTATTCCATAATATGTAGCTCCTGTGTTTACTCTTGTTGCTGTGGTTTGGCTGGCAGCAATTATTCCACATCTAAGTGGTTGGCCAATATTTGGTGCAATTATTACTGACGCATTTACGTTCAGGATTTCCATTCCTGTTCCTGGGTTAATGATATTTGATTGATTGACATTTGCTGCGTTGGGATTAAATGAAATGCCGTTTGCAAATTCGCTGCTTACAGGCAGGTTATCTCCCCGGCAAGCCTTTTCATATTCTAATTCCGACATCAACCTCAGACCCGCCCAACTTGCATAATCCCTGGCATCATTAAAACTAACATAATTGCATGCCCTGTCTGGCGTGACAGTATTAAATGAATCCAAATTATTCCGTATAATAGTATACCCAAACGATGTTGTATTTGCAAAATGTTCTAAAGCCTTCGTACTTTCAAGCTTATTTAAGAAATCGGTGTATTGCCCCATACTACACTCATACTTCATGCAATAAAACGCATTGTATCCTTTTGGAAAATTATACGGAAGGTTTTGTGTAGTGTTGAAATCAAAATCATCATCATCGCCGGATCCGGATACCATGTTTTGAGGTGAAGTTCCGCCTAAGGTCACTGCGCCTTCGCCTGTAATAACGTATGGGGCAGAAGATCCGCCTTTGTGAAAACCATAATTGCCATCACCAACGGAAAACGGGCTTTCCGGTACATACACCATTTCAATAGCGGATACAGCAATTTCAATCCTGTCATTGTCCCCTATCTGATTTGAATACTTCCATTTTATAACAGCATCTGTAAAACTGATGTTGCCATTTCCATTTCCATTACGATACATCATTACCCCTGCACAAGTGTTACCACCAAATTCACTTCCTGGAATTATTTCTGCACCGGCAGGTTTCAAAATGTCATTATTGTACCTGGAAATGTAGGCCATCTTCCATTCCGCATTATAACTTGTCCTGTATTTTATGAATATCCATGCAGCATCCCAGTTGCTTTCGTTGGTGCTGGTACGCCAGCTATTGTCCCAGGCAATATCAAATTTTACCTGATACGAATCGTAGGTTATATCCTGGTTAATGAGGCTTACATTAGTTACACGTATGTTATTTGCGAAGGCACATACACTTAAAAAAAGGAAGCTTAGAAAAAGGGAAAACTGTTTCATTGCATGTGTTTTAGTCTGAAATTATTGAGTAAGAAAACCAGTCGTTTGTCGGGTAAAAATGGAATGAAGAAAAATCAGCATACAAAAGCTAATTATAGCTATAAGTATATTAAACTGCCTTCGCTATTTTTGTTTTCACCAGATTAAATACTGATAATAAATTAATTAAGTAAAATTTGGCAATTACACTTCCCCATACAATACCTGAAAGGCAGTATTTATAAGGAAAAAAAATACCTGAATTCAGGTAGTGCTAAATTGAATATTATAGACTTACTTTTATAAAAACTCCTCTATTGAGAAAAATAGGATGGCACATAATATTTTTGGTATGCCTGTTTTACCAGCTTTCCCTTTACGGCCAGGATAAAAAAACATTCGACAGCCTTTTTACCATTGCGTATAAGAAAAACGTTGACAGCAATTCTGTAAAAGCCCTCGATGGAATTTACCAGTTATTTTACAACAAAGGCCAATTCGACTCTTCCTTAAAATATGCACAGCAAGCTTTAATTATTGCAAAAAAAATAAATGCTCCAAAATTTATTGTCAAAAGCCAGTACAGCATTGGCCTTGTGTACACCAACCTTACTTTATACGACAGTGCAGTGTATTATCTTTCGCTGGCAGAAAATGCAGCACTGAAATTGAAGGATACGCTTTTGCTGGCTAATTGTTACAACACGAAAGCCATGCTGTACCGTTACCAGACAGATTACAGTGCAGCATTTAACTACGGAATGAAAAGCGCAGCTATAGCAGAAAAATCAGGGAACAGTGCATTACAAAATTTATTACCTAAAATATATACCAACATGGGCAGCGCCCTTATTGGCGAAGACCAGTTTGAAAAAGGGATCGACTATGAAAAGAAAGCTTTATCATATAAAAATTATCCTGATGAAAAACGATACAGCATTTTACTGTATTTAGATATTGCAGATACCTATTTGAAGATGAATAAACCTTCGTTAGCCAAGCCTTATTTAGATACAGCATTGTTGCTAAACAAAGATTTTGATAATGCCGTTTTTAAAATGCTGGCTGCCGCTTCCGAAGCCAATTATTATGAAGCCGTGGGTGATCTATCACGATCATTAACAGCAAGTTTATCGTCTTACCAACATAGCAGCAGCAATTACCTAAAAGCAGAAGCAGGCGAAAATATTGCAAGGCTGTACTTTAAACTTAAAAAAAACAGGGAAGCATTACAATATGCAACAGAAGCAAACAAAATTGCCTTGCAGCTAAAGCACTTTAAAGTGGTTGCAGGTACATTTAACCTGATGAAAGAATTAGCTGTGGTTAATGCTGATTATAAAACCGCCTTACAATATGCCGGGCTTAATGAACTGTATGCTGACAGTGTAACCAACCAGGCCACACAAAAGACAACCCTTTCTTTAGAAATAAAATATCAAACGCAGAAAAAAGAAAAAGAAATTGCAGAATTAAAAGTAATAAATACAGAAAAAGAGCTGGCAGCAGCAAAAAGAAACAACCTTTTGTTAATTGGCGGCATAAGTGCTGTAGCCGTAATGCTTTCACTTTCCCTTATGTACCTCAACAGCAACAACAAAAAACTCATTGCACAAAAAGAACAAAAGCTCCAAAAAGAACATATTAAATTTTTGGAAGGGCAGCAGCAGGTAATATCCCTGCAAGGTATGGTTAACGGGCAGGAAACTGAACGTAGCCGGATCGCAAAAGATCTGCATGATGGACTGGGTGGATTATTCAGCACCATAAAAATGTATTTTAGCACCTTAAAACATGAGCAGCCGGTATTAAAAGAAAATGAATTATTTGGTAAAAGCTATGATTTGATCGACACTGCAAGCGAGGAGGTGAGGCGTATAGCACATAACATGATGCCCGAGGTATTACTGAAACTGGGTTTAGCAGCCGCTTTACAGGATATATGCAGTAATATCAGTTCCGGCAAGTTGTTACAGGCAAAATTGCAGGCTTACGGCATGGAAAAAAGGTTAAATGCTTCCACCGAGATCATGCTGTACAGGATAGTACAGGAACTCCTTAATAATATTATTAAACATGCCAAGGCAACCGAAGCCATTGTACAGTTTAATAAAGATGGAAATAAATTAATGGTAACAGTAGAAGATAATGGGCAGGGTTTTGATATGTACAGTGTAGATGATAAAAAACATGCGGGCCTGGAAACAATTAAAAGCAGGGTGAGTTATTTGAACGGCAACATTTCAATTGATTCGCAAAAAGCAATAGGCACCACCGTAATTATGGAGTTTTTGATAAGTGAAGCAAGTGAAAATGTTTAATTTAAATGCAGAAATTAAGTAATGATAATGGCGGTATTTATTTTTTTGAGCTTAAATTATTTTTATTAAAAACATGATAAATATTCTGATAATAGATGACCATCCTTTGGTGGCAGGCGGCATAGAGATCATGCTGAAAGATGAAAGTAATCTTTCTATACAGGGTATTGCTAAAAATGGGGCAGAAGCATTGATATTTTTAGAAAGTAAACAACCTGAAATAATACTGCTTGATATCAGTCTCCCGGATATTGATGGGTTGCAACTCTGTGATAAAATAAGAATTAAAAATAAATACAGTAAAATTATCGGGCTCACTTCTACAAATGATGCTTCCATTATTACACAATTACTGCATCGCGGCGCCAACGGTTATTTATTAAAAAATATGGAACGCAATGAACTATTTGAGGCAATTGATAAAGTAATAGATGGTAAAATATTTTTAAGTGCTGCAGCTAATGAAAAGGTCCTGGAGCAGTTTTCTTCCGTTTCGACCGCTTTAAATGCTATGCCTGCTTTAACCAGGAGGGAGAAGGAATTATTGCAATTATTAAATGATGGATTTAATGGCCCCCAGATAGCAGAAAAACTTTTTCTCAGTCATTTTACGGTAGAAACACACCGGAAAAATTTAATGCAAAAACTAAACGTTAACTCTACGCAACAGTTGTTAAAAATTGCAAGGGAGAAAAACCTGATTGACTAACTAATACAAAGTAAGGTTGCTGCCACCACTCCGGCTGTTTCTGTCCGTAACCTGGTTCCCCCTAATGATACCGGAATAAAACTATTTTGAAGAGCCCCTCCTGTTTCCTCTTTTGTAAAATCTCCTTCAGGGCCGATGAGTATGAGTTTATCGGTTGAATTGTTTATTAGCTTCTTGGTAAGTTGCTCTTTATTGCTTTCATCTTCGCAATGAGCAATGAATTTTTGTCCCTTGAATTCGCTTGTTATAAACTTTGCTAACTTAACCGGTTCTCTCAAAGCGGGCAACCAGGTTTGTTGTGATTGCAACATGGCGCTTATTAAAATCCCTTTCATTCTTTCAAAACGAAAATGTTGTTTTTCTGTCCTGCCGCATATTAAGGGAATAATTTCATTCACCCCTATCTCTGTTGCCTTTTCTAAAAACCATTCAAAGCGACTGGCATTTTTTATCAATGAAATAGCGATCGTTATTTTTTTTTCTGAAGGTTGCTGGTAAACTGTTGAAAGTATTTTGACTGTACATTTCTTTTTATGGTCGTCAATGATCTCCGCATTGAATAAATTTCCGTTCCCATCCGTTAGATTTATTTGTTCGCCATTTTGCATACGCAAAACCTGCACTATGTGTTTGGATGTTTCTTCGCTCAATACCAATTGGGCTGAACCAGGTTTAATTTCTTCGCTGTAAAAAAATGGTAGTGCCATAAAAAACAAATGGAGAACAAATTTAAAATTCATTCTCCATTATCATTTAATAATTATCAATTAAAATGGTGCATCCTCATCATACTCACCATCATTCATTTTACTTCCTTTCTGTATATACATTTTTGCTTCGTCGCCGCCGCCCGTGCTGGTAACCGGCCTCCAGTTCCCTTCTTTTGGCAAGCCCGGATTAAAGTCTCCTCCTTCATCTTCAATGAATTTCTGGATATGAAGAAGCGCTTTTAATTTTATCGTTTCCAGGCTGCCATTCCTGTGCTTGGCGATCTTTACGTGGGTTTCACCTTTGTTATTCTCACCAAATTCATTTGCAGTAATATCATAATATTCCGGCCTGTATAAGAACATGACCATATCGGCATCCTGCTCGATGGCACCTGATTCCCTCAGGTCACTCAACTGCGGCATTTTGTTCCCTTCTTTTCTTTTTTCTACTTCACGGCTTAACTGCGACAAAGCAATGATCGGCACCTGCAATTCTTTTGCAAGACCTTTCAGGTCCCTGGATATCTTACTGATCTCCTGTTCCCGGTTGCTGTTCCTGTCAGCACTCCCACTCATCAGCTGCAGGTAATCTATGATGATCAGGCCAACATTGTGCTTGTTCTTAAGCCTGCGGCATTTTGCCCTTAATTCAAAAATATTCAGTGCAGCAGAATCATCGATGAATATCGGCGCCTTGCTCAGTCTTTCAATACCGCGTTTGTACAATTGTTTCATTTCATGTTCTTCCAGTTTGCCCCGGGAGATCTTTTCAAGCCATATCTCACTTTCTGCACTTAATATTCTTTGTACAAGCTGGCTGCTGCTCATCTCGAGACTGAAGAATCCAACGGCTGTTGGTTTGGTCGGATGCAGGGCAGCACTACGGGCAAGGTTAAGCGCAAAAGCTGTTTTACCAACTGATGGCCTTGCAGCAAGTATGATAAGATCTGTTTGCTGCCATCCATAAGTTATCCTGTCAAGAGATGCAAATCCTGTCGGTACACCGGTGATATCATCCTGCCGGTTACGCATATCTTCAATGCGCTGAATTGTTTTTACCAACACAGTATCAATGCTATCAAAGTTTTTGCGGAGATGACTATTGGTGATCTCGAACAATTTGCTTTCAGCATCATCCAGCATATCAAAAACATCGGTACTGTCTTCATACGCATCACCGATAATTTCGCCACTGATGCGGATCAGTTCACGCTGGATGAATTTTTGTAAAACGATCCTTGAGTGTGCTTCAATATTGGCCGCCGAAACAACAGCATTCGTCAACTTAGTAACAAAATAAGGTCCGCCGACAAATTCAAGTTCTTCCCGGAATTTCAATTCCTCTACAACCGTAAGCAGGTCAATGGGCAAGCTTTTTATTGCCAGCCCCTGCATGGCTTTATAGATACGCTGGTGTGCCTCTACATAAAAACATTCCGGTTTTAATATCTCTACTACAGTATCAAAAGCGCTTTTTTCAAGCATGATGGCTCCAAGAATTGCTTCTTCCAGTTCTTTTGCCTGTGGCGGCACTTTTCCGAAGACCATTGAACCAAGGTCTACCGCTGATTTGCGTCTTACTTTCCGGTCTTTATTTAAATTCGTAAACTCCATGTTGTAAATTATGATTGCTTGTTAGGGGGTTATTTGCAAATTGAAAACCTTTTACTCATAACGGAAATCCATAAATGATTCTCCAGCTATAAGTTGTGGTTCCTGGAAAAACAAGGTTAATTGACTCGTTTTATGCAGGGCGGCTAAGATAATGGCAATTCAGTAATGATAAATTAACATTTGACTGTTATCAACTTTAATTTGCAGATTATCCACTGGCAATCCACAGCCGAAATTAGTTTATTAACGTGTTATGAACAGGGTAATTAACATACATTATTCAACCAGACTTAAAATTCGTGTAATTTATACACAACGAAAAGCAGGAGGAATTTATATTTGTGCACCATGATATTTATTTTTTCGCTTGAAAAAATGATATCGAATAATTAGTTTTTTCGCTTTTTATTGCTATGGAACCACCCTTTAAAACATCTTCTCTCAAAAAACTATCTTTGCAGCGAAAAGTTTACGATACATGACTATTTCCTATAATTGGTTGAATGAATACATTCCTGTTGGGCAGGCAGGCCTTACAGAGAATATTGAACCGGAGAAACTGGCCAAGATCCTTACGGCTATAGGCCTGGAGGTTGAAAGCATCGAAAGGTCTGAAGAGATCAAAGGCGGCCTGAAAGGTTTGCTCGTGGGAGAAGTGATCAGCTGCGAAAAACATCCTGACGCTGATAAATTAAAACTCACTACTGTTTCTGTCAGCAATGGAAAGCTTTTAAATATAGTATGCGGCGCTTCAAATGTTGCTGTGGGCCAGAAAGTGGTCGTGGCACCCGTTGGCACCGTAATTTATCCTGTAAACGGAGACCCCATCAACATAAAAAAAGCAAAGATCAGGGGTGTGGAAAGTGAAGGGATGATCTGTGCCGAAGATGAGATCGGTATGGGCTCTGACCACCATGGCATTATGGTACTGCCCGCTGAAACTGTTTCCGGTACAGCCGTTGCCGAGATATTTAAGCCCCGGGAAGATCATGTTTTCGAGATCGGGCTTACGCCAAACCGCATAGATGCCATGAGCCATTTAGGGGTGGCCAAAGATGTATGTGCTTATTTATCCCACCACAATAAAGCAGAGATCAGCGCTGTATCACCTTATAAAAATAATTTCAAACCCGATAGCCAGTCGCAAAAGATCGATGTGATCATCGAAAATAAAAATGCGTGTAAGCGTTACAGTGGTATCTGTATATCAGGCATAACAATAACCGACAGCCCGCCATGGCTGCAGGACCGGCTGAAAAGTATCGGGCTAAAGCCTATCAGTAATATCGTTGACATCACCAATTTTATCCTGCACGAAACAGGCCAGCCACTGCATGCTTTTGATGCCGACAAAATAAAAGGGAAAAAAATACTTGTCAGATCGGCTGCTGAAGGAGAAAGCTTTACCACACTGGATGGCAAGGAAAGAAAACTATTTGCAAATGACCTGTTGATCTGCGATGAAACAGCCGGCATGTGCCTTGCCGGGGTTTACGGCGGGATTGTGAGCGGCGTGACCAATGAAACGAAAAATATTTTTATTGAAAGTGCCTGGTTCGATCCTTCCTATATCAGGAAGACCTCTTTAAAACACGGGTTGCGGACAGATGCTGCAGCAAGGTTTGAAAAAGGCACCGATATCAGCAATACCGTTAATGTTTTAAAAAGGGCGGCCCTGCTCATTAAAGAAATCACTGGTGGCGAGATCAGCAGTGATGTCATTGATGTATATCCAACCCCGTTACAAAAGACCACGGTTGGATTAAAAAATCACTACCTGAAGAAACTCAGCGGTAAAAATTATCATTCAGATACCATAAAAAATATTTTAAAAAGCCTGGGATTTGAGCTGGTAAAAGAGGGTGCTGATGAGATCTGGGTAGATGTTCCGTTCAGCAAACCGGATATCAGCTTACCGGCGGATATTGTAGAAGAGATCATGCGGATTGACGGGCTGGACAACATTGAGATACCTGTTGCAATAACCATTGCGCCTGCGGTTGAAAAAGACCTTATAAAATACCAGCAAAAAGAAAAGCTGGCCAATTACCTTACCGGGCTGGGTTTTTATGAAATATTCACCAACAGCATTACAAACAGTGATTTTTACGATGAAACTGTCCTGGAACATTCGGTAAAAATGATCAATAACCTGAGTGAGGACCTGGACATCATGCGCCCGGAAATGCTGCAGGGTGGCCTGCAGGTTATTGCCCATAATAATAACCGCAAGAACTTTAACCTCCGCTTATTTGAATTCGGTAAAACCTATTCAATATCGGCTGAAAAAAAGTACGATGAAATAAATCATTTGTCACTTTATACCAGTGGCAATACGAATGAGCAGGATTGGAAAATTAAACCTGCTAAAACAGATTTTTATTATCTTAAAGGTGCCGTTGAGAATTTATTGGCTTTATCGGGGTTCAATGAGGTATCTTTCGGGGAGACTGTAAAAAAGCATTTTCATAATTGTACGGAAATAAGGATCGGCAATAATGTTATTGGATATTTAGGAGAAACAGATAATAAAACTTTAAAGCAGTTCGATATCAGGCAACCTGTTTTTTATGCTGATATTCTTTGGGATGAAATATTATCACTGGGGAAAAACAAGACGGTTACCTATAGGGAAGTATCCAGGTTCCCTGCAGTGATAAGAGATCTTTCTGTAGTAGTGGATAAAAACGTATCTTATTCCTGGATTGAGAAAATAACAGCAGTTGCCGGTATTGAAGCATTGAGATCCATGCAGCTATTTGATGTTTTTGAAAGTGATAAGCTGGGTGCCGGAAAAAAAGCAATGGCAATTAGTTTTACTTTCCTGGATGATTCAAAAACGTTGACGGATATTGAGATCGATTCTTTCATGCAAAAGATCATCACTGCTTATGAAAAAGATTTACGTGCAACGATCAGAAAATAATCAATATTGAAACTAATAGAAGTACATATTAACCGTATCAACAGCAAACTCCAGGAGTTATTGAAGAAGCATGCTTCGTTGGCAAAGGAATCAGAGCAGCAAAAAAAAATAATACAAAAATTAGAACAGGAAAATGAACTTCGGGAATCCAAGATCAAAGCGCTGGAGCAGCAACAATATATTTTAAAAGCTGCTGCAGGGAAAATGGATGAACCGGATAAAAAAGAATTCGAACAGGTTATCAATAAATATATCCGGGAAATTGATAGGTGCATTAATTTATTAAATGAATAAAAACGCTACTATGGCAGAGGAACTCATTCCCATTAATATCCTGATCGCCGACCGGACATACAGGATCAGGACCAATCCCAAGGATGAAGAAGTGATCAGGAAGACATTAAAGATCATTAATGATAAAATAATTGAATACAAGACCCAGTTTGCTGGAAAGGATATGCAGGATTATATTGCCATGGTCATCATCTGGTATGCTACCCAGTCGCCCGATGAATCCTCTTCCGTTGCCCAGGAAGACCTGATAGAAGGTCTAAAGAAAATGGAGCTCCAGTTAGACAAAGTCATTTGAACCCATTTTAGGCCGGCTGTTCTTAATGTCCCTATTCCAAATATTTCTACACACAAAATCATTATCTTCGCTCATTAACCACCTGATCCGGCAAAAAGCGGGTAGGGTAAGATATACAATATTGTGAATCAGATTAAAAACATAAAATTTAATGGAACCGAATATACTTTCCATCATAATAGGTGTGGCTGCATTGATTGTGGGAGCCATCCTGGGTAAACTAATTTTTTCCAAAAACACTAAAAATCAGGTTGCAGAGGCCGAAAGTCAGGCTCAAAAGATCATTGCAGACGGCCAATTGCAGGCAGAAAACTTAAAAAAAGAAAAACTGCTGGAAGCAAAGGAAAAATTCGTGCAATTAAAAGCCGATCACGACAGGGATGTTCTGCAACGTACGCAGAAGATCAATGATTCTGAGAATAAGATCAAGCAAAAGGAACAAAGCATCAACCAGAAAGAGGCAAACCTGGAAAAGCAATTAAAGGAGAATGATGGCATAAAAGAAAACCTCAATCGCCAGATCGAAGTGGTGAATATTAAGAGGACCGAACTGGAAAAGCACCAGGAAGAGCATATCCGCCGCCTGGAAAAAGTTGCCGGCCTATCTGCCGAAGAAGCCAAATCTCAACTCATTGAAAGTTTAAAACAGGAAGCCCATTCCAAGGCACTGGTCATTCAACAGGAGATCATCGAAGAAGCAAAATTAAAAGCCAATAAAGAGGCCCGAAAAATTGTTATTCAAACCATACAACGTACGGCTGCTGAACAGGCTATTGAAAACTCCATTACTGTATTTAATCTTGAAAGTGATGAAATAAAAGGTTCCATCATCGGCCGCGAAGGAAGAAATATCCGCGCAATAGAAGCTGCAACAGGTGTTGACCTGATCGTTGATGACACACCCGAAGCGATCGTGCTTTCATCCTTTGATCCGTTGCGCAGGGAGATCGCCCGCCTTTCATTACAGCGATTGGTTGCAGATGGCCGTATTCACCCAGCCCGTATTGAAGAAGTTGTAGAAAAGACCAAGCGCCAGCTCGACGACCAGGTAATGGAGATCGGTGAAAGGACTGTAATGGAATTAGGTATTCATGGCTTGCACAAAGAATTGGTAAGAATGGTGGGAAGGATGCGTTTTCGTTCTTCTTATGGCCAGAATTTG
>JBDTWL010000064.1:0-14198 GCA_040006715.1 Ferruginibacter sp.
TTAGTTCTTAGTTCTTAGTTCTTAGTTCTTAGTTCTTAGTTCTTAGTTCTTAGTTCTTAGTTAAACCTGAACTTTAAAGATAGTTCAATTATTAAAGGCCCGACTATGAACTAAGAACTGTGAACTTGTTTTACTTTCTATTCTCAAACTCCATGCGAATAATATTCAACGCCGCACCTGCCTTGAACCATTCGATCTGCTGCTGGTTATATGTGTGGTTGACCATGATCATATCATGAGTACCATTAGCATGGCTTAAAGCCAATACCAGTTTTTTGTCAGGTGCGAAATCGGTAAGGCCAATAATGTCAATATTATCATCTTCCTGTATCTTGTCGTAATCAGCTTTGTCATCAAATACAAGTGCCAGCATGCCCTGTTTTTTCAGGTTTGTTTCGTGGATACGGGCAAAAGATTTTACCAATACCGCTCTTACACCGAGGTGACGTGGTTCCATAGCCGCATGTTCTCTTGAAGAACCTTCGCCATAATTCTCATCACCCACTACGATCGTGCCAACACCTGCGGCTTTATAAGCTCTTTGGGTATTTGGTACCGTATCATATTCTCCCGTCAGCTGATTTTTTACTGAATCCGTTTTTTCGTTAAAATAATTTACCGCA
This sequence comes from Ferruginibacter sp., assembly GCA_040006715.1. Classification (GTDB taxonomy): domain Bacteria; phylum Bacteroidota; class Bacteroidia; order Chitinophagales; family Chitinophagaceae; genus Ferruginibacter. The sequence goes on from JBDTWL010000064.1 coordinate 624, forward strand.
CCGATAAGCATATTGTTGCTGATATTATCAAGGTGCCCCCGGAATTTAAGCCATGGGCCTGCCATAGAAATATGATCGGTTGTACATTTTCCTTTCGCCTTTATCAGCAGCTTTAAACCCTTCAGGTCAACGCCTTCCCATGCGGGGAATGGCTCAAGCAATTGCAGGCGTTTACTGTCAGGAGAAACTTTTACCTGCACCTGGCTACCATCGGCTGATGGGGCCTGGTAGCCCGGGTCTTCAACAGCAAATCCCCTTGGAGGCAATTCAAATCCCGTTGGTGGATCTAACATTACCTGTTCGCCTTTTTCATTTGTCAAGCTATCAGTAAGAGGATTGAAGTTCAATGTTCCTGCGATCGCCAAAGCAGTAACCAATTCAGGCGATCCAACAAATGCCAATGTATTTGGATTTCCGTCTGCACGTTTAGCAAAATTGCGGTTGAATGAATGAACGATCGTATTCCTTTCTTTCTTTTCCGCACCAACACGTGCCCACATACCTATGCATGGCCCGCAGGCATTTGCAAAAACGGTAGCGCCGATCTTATCAAATGTATCCAGGAACCCATCTCTCTCAATAGTGAAACGTACCTGCTCACTGCCAGGGGTAATGGTAAATTCTGATTGAAGTCTTAATCCTTTATCTGTTACCTGCTTCGCCAGGCTGACGGCACGGCTTATATCCTCATAAGATGAATTGGTGCAACTGCCGATCAGGCCATATTCAATTTTGGTAGGCCAGTCATTTGCAGCAGCAGCTTCTTTCATTTTAGAAATGGGTGTGGCCAGGTCGGGCGTAAAAGGTCCGTTCAAATGTGGTTCAAGAATATCCAGGTCAATTTCAATTACCTGGTCAAAATAATCAGCCGGGTTTGCATATACTTCAGCATCACCGGTTAAATGCCCGGCAATTTTATCTGCCATTGCCGCAATTTCTTCTCTTCCCGTTGCCTTTAAATAACGGCTCATGCTGTCATCATAACCAAAGGTTGAAGTGGTGGCACCGATCTCGGCACCCATATTACAAATAGTGCCCTTTCCTGTACAACTCATGCTGGTAGCCCCTTCGCCAAAATATTCAACGATGGCTCCTGTACCACCTTTTACGGTCAGTATTCCGGCAACTTTCAGGATCACGTCCTTGGGTGCTGTCCAGCCATTTAATTTACCTGTAAGTTTGATACCGATCAATTTTGGCATTTTCAGTTCCCATGGAAGGCCGGCCATTACATCACATGCATCCGCTCCGCCTACGCCGATCGCAACCATTCCCAGGCCCCCGGCATTTACAGTATGGCTGTCCGTGCCGATCATCATTCCACCCGGAAATGCATAATTTTCCAGAACTACCTGGTGAATGATCCCGGCACCAGGTTTCCAGAAACCGATGCCATATTTTTCAGAAACAGAAGCAAGGAAATCATAAACCTCGCTGCTCTCATGAACGGCCCTGTTGAGATCGGTCTTGCTGTTCACTTTTGCTTCTATCAGGTGATCGCAATGCACGGTGGACGGAACTGCTACTTTATCCCTGCCACTTTGCATGAATTGCAACAAGGCCATTTGTGCCGTTGCATCCTGCATGGCAACGCGGTCTGGCGCAAAATCAACATAGTCTTTTCCCCTTTCAAATGAATGAGTAGCTGAACCATTCCAAAGATGAGCGTATAATATTTTTTCTGTAAGTGTAAGTGGTTTACCGGTGATCTTACGTGCAGCATCTACGCGGGTACCGAAATTTGCGTAAAGTTTTTTGATCATTTCAATGTCGAATGCCATAGTATCAATTTGGAGATTTGAAAATTGACCAATTTGGAAATTAGGAGTTTTATTAGGAAAGAAATTAGATGCCTGAATAAGCTAATTTTCAAACCTGCCTGTCGGCAGACAGGTTTCCAGGTTTCCAAATTGGAATTGCTGCAAATTTACTGAAACTATCGCATTATTTAAAGTGCTTGTTTTTGGTTTTAAATCTGTTTAAATTTGCAGGATGAACCGTTTTAAGCATTTTATTGAATGGCATGTATTCGGTGTATGCACGGCCATCGGTGAAAAAATGGGTATTGCAACCTCTATCATCCGGAAATATTTTATTTATATCTCATTTCTTACGATGGGATCCCCAATCATTATTTATTTATTTGTAGCATTCTGGATGAATATCAAGCGGTATATTTTCAGCGCAAAGCGGAATCCGCTACGCTATCTTTAACCCCCTCTGCCCCCTGAAGGAGGAAATGGCATTGTCTATCACGATTTTTTTTTGAAAATTGAGCGTTGAGTATTGCTTAATGAATAATTATTATTGGGCAATCATTTGTAACTCTATTCAACGGCATCGGCGTCGCACTCTTGTACATTTAATCTTTGTTGAACTTAAAAGCCCAGATAAAGTTTACAGCTTTCTAAAAGCTGTAAACTTTATCTGGGCTTTATATAATAATGGTAGGACAAAAAAAATTAAACTACCGCCGCCCTAAGCTTCACCAATTTCTCCAATAAAGGTTCCAGCAGGTCCAGGCGCAGCATATTTGCGCCATCACTTTTGGCAACAGCAGGATTGGGATGTGTTTCAATAAATAAACCATCGGCGCCTGTTGCGATGGCAGCTTTGGCAATGGTTTCAATCAATTCCGGGCTTCCGCCCGTAATACCTGCCGTTTGATTAGGTTGCTGCAATGAATGTGTACAATCCATGATCACAGGCACATGTATCTCTTTCATCCAGGTTATATTGCGGTAATCAACTACCAGGTCCTGGTAGCCGAATGTATTGCCGCGTTCAATTAACCCAACTTTATCATTGCCGGCATTTTTGATTTTCTCAACCGCAAATTTCATAGAAGGGCCACTGAGGAACTGCCCTTTTTTAACATTCACTATCTTCCCGGTTTCAGCTGCAGCGATCAACAGGTCTGTCTGGCGGCAAAGAAAAGCAGGTATCTGTAAAATGTCTACATATTTCGCTGCCATAGCTGCTTCGGGCGCACTGTGTATGTCTGATGTGGTCGGTAGTGAGAATTTTTCGCCGAGCTTTTTTACAAATCCCAAAGCCGTTTCGTCACCAATACCGGAAAAAGAACCGGCGCTGGTGCGGTTCGCTTTGCGGTAAGATGATTTGAATATATAAGGTATGCCCAGTCTTTTGCAGGTAGCAGAAACTTTTTCAGCCACTTCATTGATAAGTGCTTCACTTTCCACCACGCAGGGGCCGGCAATTAAAAAGAAATTTTTATGGTCGTACTGTTGCTTACTGAACAGGTCGTGAAGATATTTTTCCATGTTGCAAAATTACTAAGAAGCTATCAAATAAAAGGGTATGGATCTTAATATACAAAGTGTTTGGTCAGGAGGCCAACCACGGCTTAAAGAACCATAAAGTCATTTATTGCCACGAATGCACGAATAAAATAAATATTCGTGCATTCGTGGCGAAAACATTAATTAGTTACTGATAAAATAGACTTTTTTGATCTTATTGTTTTCAACCTGGTAAATGGCAGTGGCTTCTATAACTTTATCTCCAAAGCCGGTAACAGCTTCTTTGTCAATGATGGTATTGCCTTGTATGATACGTTCTTTAATCTCGCAATGCAAATTTGTAACAGTCTTTAGAAAAGCATAACTCTTTCGCATCTCTTCTTTTCCTTTAGACATAAGCTTATCCGGGAAATTATACAATTCCACATCTTCTGCATAAGGTTCCAGGAATGCCTCCAGGTCACGGGCATTGTATGCATTCAATTGTCTTTGTACCAGGGCAAGAACCGTTTCTTTTATCAATGTATCGGGGCGGATGATATTGCCTTTATTTATTACAAGGTTTATCTGTCCAAGATTCCCCAATTCATCTACCGGGTTGGCGTTGAGTAAAACCATGTCTGCTTTTTTTCCAACCGCAATACTTCCGGCTTCTTTTTCTTTTCCCAAAATATAAGCAGGGTTCAGTGTGGCCGATTGTAATACCTGCCAGTTGCTGATCCCGCTTTTTTTCATCTCTTTCAATTCAGCCAGGAAAGATGTGCCATGCAGGGTGCCAATATTTCCTGCATCTGTTCCTGCAGCAATGCGAATACCTGCATCCATCATTTTTTTCAGGTTTACCAGGCAAATTGAATCTCGTGTAGCAGAAAAAGTTTTCTTATTCCTGACTGATTTTTTATACGCTTCTATCATGGCTGTTTCAGGCAAGTGTTTCAGGTCGTATAGGGAACCTAATTGTTGCGGATTCGCCCAACGCAATTCATTTGTTGAGAAATCGAGCTCCTGTCCAAAAGTCTTATTATAACCGCTATATACAACGAGTGTGGGACAAAGGATCACGTTGTGGCTTTTTAGTAGTTTTAAAAAATCAACGGAAACAACTTCATCATCCACGCTGTGCACCAGGTAATCGCAGCCCGCTTCTACAGCAAGTTGTGCAGTTATTCTTTCGGTAGCATGGACAGCTACTTTCAGGTTATTTTTATGGGCTTCATCAATAATTGCTTTTGCAGTTGGTAAGAATTGCCTGGCTGATTCTTCTTTGGCATTTTTGTCTTTTCCAAGCGCTATGTACCATATCTTAATAAAATCAGGATGGTAAGGCAATTCCTGTTGTACCATCTTTCTTCCTTCTTCTTCTGTTGAAACAAGAAAAAAAGGTTCATCATTTCCGAGTTTTTTAAATGCATCCGGTTCGAAGGATGTTATCAATGGACCGGTCATGTATATTGATGGAGCATAACTTTTGTCTTTAAAATCTTTGCGCTGTTGTAAGAAATTTATGGTGGAACCCACGTCAATTACGCTTGTAATGCCTGCCTGGACATAACGTTTTAATACATCGCTCATATATACATGTGTCCATTCGATCTCTTTTTCATAAGGCATGTACTTACGCAGGTTGATCGCATCAGGCCTTGTGTATAAGCCACCGCTCTGACTAAAATGTACATGTGCATCCGTCATTCCGGGCATTAAGAATTTTCCTGTGCCATCAATGACCGTTGCATCGGGTGGTAATGCAGATTTTTTTGTACTGATGGATTCAATGGAATTACCATTAATTACAACCGTTGCATTGGGAACCAGTTTTTGTTTTTCTACATCAATGAGTGTTACGTTACTGATAAATATTTTCTGGCTATAACTAAAAAAGGAAATTGTGATGAATAAAAAACAGAGAAATGATTTCATAAAAATATTTTATAGTCTAATATAGTAATTATTTGAGGTAACCCGGGGTTAGTAACCGGCGGATTTTTCATTAAACCTTACATTCGAGCTTTTGTATATTAATGCCCCATGATCTTCAAAAATTCTTCTTTTTTCTTACGGGAAACGTCTACGATCATTCCATTTTGCATTTCAATATGCCCGCCATCACCCTTGACATATTTTTTGATGTAATTGAGGTTGACCAGGTAGGAATGATGGGCCCTGAAGAAGATATCTGAAGGCAATAGCTCCTCAAAATCTTTCAATGTTTTTGAAGCAAGGATCTTTGGTTGGTTCGTGAAATAGATATAAGTATAATTCCTGTTGGCTTCCAGGTGAACGATGTCGTTGATGTCATAAAACAACAGGCTGTCAATGGTGGGGATAGCCAGTTTATTCAATTGCCTTTTTGGTTGCTGCATATTTTCCCGAAGCATCTCTACCTGCAGGCTGGTCTGATCATTCTCCTTACTGTTAATTTTATCGACCGCTGTTTTTAATTCTTCAATATCTACGGGCTTGAGCAGGTAATCAAAAGCAGCATATTTAATGGCCTTGATGGCATATTGGTCATAAGCAGTTGTGAAAATGATATGAAATTTTTTTTCTTTGATTGCCGATAACATTTCAAAACCGTTCATTTTCGGCATTTCAATATCCAGGAATATCAATTGTGGTTTATGCTTTTCAATTTCCGATAAAGCTTCCAGTCCATCGGCAGCTTCTGCCACAACGTTTACCTGCGGGCAATATATTTCCAGCTTTTTCCGCAAAACTTCCCTGCCTCTTATTTCATCGTCTATAATTATTGCTGTGATCATGTCAGGATATTTTTAATGTTGCTTTTATCAATGTTCCTGCCGGGATACCATTATCTTCCAGGTCAATGATCTCCACAGATGCCTCCTGTTCTTCGTTGAATAACTTTATCCTGTCGAAACTTAACTGCATGCCGAATGATGATTCTTTGTTCTGTGCGATCTGAGCTGCAGCTTTTCTGCCGATGCCGTTATCCCGGATACTGTATTCAATGGTATCAGCAATTTTTTTTATACCTATCTCAAGACTACCGTTACTTCCATCTTTATTCTTCAAACCGTGCAGGATCGCATTTTCTACAAAGGGCTGAATAATAAGTGGCGGAACCTTGTGATCATTGTTCAGCAGTTCCTCATCAATTGAAAAAGTTGTTTTGAATTTATAGTTATTCCGTAATTCTTCCAGCTCGATATATAATTTCAATGTTTCTATATCTTTTGCAAAGGATACTGTATTTTTTTTACTGCTGTCAAGAATATTGCGTAACAACCTTGCAAATTTATTCAGGTAATGTGTAGCATTGTATTTATCATTATTGTGAATAAATGAATCGATGCTGTTGATACAGTTGAACATGAAATGTGGGTTCATCTGTACCCTCAATGCCATCATTTCTGTTTCAGCGATCTGCTGTTTCATGCTGGCCTTGTTGCGTATGGCCCGCACTCTTTTGCGGACAGTCCAATATATACCAGTGAAACACAAAATAGAACAGGCCATTAAAAACCATCCTGTTTGCCACCAAGGTGGATAGATCTTAAATTCAAAGCCTGCAGGCTTTCCCCAATTACCATTCCAGCCCATGGTTCTCACTTCAAAACGATATTTGCCCGGCTGAAGGCTTGCATAGGAAACATTATATTGGTTGATCGGTGCCGACCATTCCGGGCGAGCGCTTCCCAGTAAGCGATAACTATACAAAAGTTGTTGCTCATTTATAAAGCCGGGAGATGAAAATTCGAATTCTAACTGGTTATGCCTGAAGTCCAGCCTTAACTTTTCTTCATTTAAAGCATATACTGAATCAGGTGCTGATATTTTTGTGATATAAACAGGCAGCGGAGATAATTGCTCCATTCTTCCATCAGTTATATGTACCATGCCTTCACCTGTTGCCAGCCATAAAGAATGATCTTCGCCGGTGACCATACCTGTAATGCTTCCATAGTAATTATTTGCCCTGCTGAAATTAAAGACCCTGTAAGAGCTATCATGCTTTATCAATTTATCCAACCCTTGCCAGGTAGCTACCCACAGATCACCGCCCGCAGCTTCTGCAAATCCTTTTATCCAGTTAGAACTGAGGCCCTTGCTTTGATCAATATTTGAAATAGTGTAAGTTCCTGCTTGATCTTTGCTGAAGCGATAAATCCCATGATATCTTGTGCCTGCCCAGATATTTCCTTTCGGGTCTTCAAATAAAGAACGGATACTTTCTCCGGCAAGGAAATGCTCATTGGATAGTATACGCAACTTTTTATTATCAAGATCGTATCGAATGTGGTAAAGGCCATTCCCGAATGTTCCTGCCCATAGCGTTTCATTTTTGTCAACATGCAGGGCCCGGATATTATCTTCCAGTATCTTTACCGGCTGATCATTTTCCCTGGAAATAAAATAAAGTTGTGTTTGGTCACTTGCAAAAAAATTGCCTTGCCTGTCGCAGACAATATTTGTTGGGGGTAAGGGGAAGGGATACGAAAGCGTTTTTGTGAACTGTAAACTATTTGTATCAAATACTCCCATTTTATTTACAGCAATTACCAATGTAGGCTGACTGTTCTCAACAACACTGAAAAAAGGAGGATCAATAATATTTATAACTGCATCAAACTTTCCATTGGCAGTATTGAAAACCTGGGCGCCTTTTTGGGTGCTTACCAACAAATGCCCTTTTCCTACAGGCTGTATAAAAGAAAGGATATTTGACCACATACCATTCTCTGTGGTATACATAAAAATGCCTGACCTCGTGATCAATTTAGAAAGTCCAAGTGAAGTACCAAACCAGATATTTTTTTCCCTGTCCTGGAATATAGAAGTAACTATATCTGAAGCGAGGCCTTCTTTTTTAGTGATAAGTTGATAAGAACCATCGGCGCCGATCTTAACAAGGCCTGAACTTGTCGCGATCCATGTAATACCATTGGCATCTTCGAATATATCATTGATCTTTTGTTGCCGAAGAACAGGTATATTAAATGGCGCAGCAGGCAGTGTCAATTTTATCGGCTGCCCTTTGCCTGGAATAACCGGCATCATCATCATGCCTGTTGGGGTTCCGATGAGGATCCTTTTTTTTGAATCCACGTAGATCTTAAAATCGGTATAGATGGGATCATTATCCCTGATCTCTGAAAGTAATTCATATTTCCGGTTCATTAACTGGATGCCACGCTCGCCAACCGCCATGAATACAGAATCATTTAGAAAACAAAGGTCAAAAAAACTTGGCAGGAGAAGGTCCTGGTGGAGTTTGATAAATTTTCCTTCATTGAATTCCTGCAACCCGTTGTTATCAGTTGTTGCTAAGAGCTTGTTTCCCGGAAGATGAAAAAACCGGTTTACTGTTATACCCGTAAGCACGGCCTTCGGGATGATCTTGTTTTCATGTATGATGTCAATGCTTTTGTCATTGGTTGCTACATATAACCTGCCGTCGGGGCTTTCATAAAGATCATTGATAAGGTTATGCGAAAGGCCGTTGGCTATGCTGTAATTGGTAAATCTATGCCCATCGTATTTGCTCAGGCCTTCCCAGGTTGCGATCCATAAAAAACCTTTGGAGTCCTGGAATATGCGGCGAACTGAATTAGCGATGAGTCCATCATTGACCGTATAATTTTTGAAAATAAGCTGTTGTGCAGATAGGGGTTTTATCAAACCTGCAAATAAGAAAACAAGTATGGTGAAGAGCCCATATCGCATGTTTAAAGTTAATTGAATTTTATGCTGATCGGAATAAAGACAGTGGCCTGGGTTTAATTTTTCTTTTCCAGGGCTTCTATACGTTTTAATAAGGTTTCATATTGCTGTTGTTGCAGGTCAATTTTATTTTGCTGCTGTTCAATGAGCTGTTTTTGAGCAGTTGTTTGTTCTGATAATTCCTGCACGGCTTTTACCAGCGGGACTACAAATTCTGCATAAGCAATGCGATAATGGTCTTTATCGTGTGTGGGTAAGATCACCCCATCAAAATCATAATTTGATGCTATGGCTGCTTTCTCTACTTCCTGTGCCACAAACCCTGACATATTTACGGCTTCTTTTTTTGTAATAGCATCATCAATGATGTGCCTGTATTTTGCACTTGTACTTGAGTCTTCTTTCCCATAAGGGCTGATTCCCCAGAATTTGTAAAGGCCTCTTACATCCATATGATAAGTAACGGGCCTCAGGCGCAAGATAAAATCAAGGCCTTTTACATCCTCATCAATGTCTTTTTTAAAACGGCCATCAGAAAAATTACTCCAGTTAGAATAACCACCGGTAAATAGGGTGCTGGGATTACCCAGTAAAGCAAGGTTATTGGTGTTGGTGAATGAGTTGTAGCCAATCACTACGGAATTACTGGCGCTACAATGTGTATAAGTCCCGATAAGCGTATTGTAATTTGAAGACGGCAAATCGGTCGTTGCGCCATAACCTATAGCAGTATTATAGGCTCCGCTAATGTTGTTGCTAAGCGTATAAGAACCAATTGCGGTATTACAGTATGTGTCCCCTGCGTTATTAAAAAGAGCATTATATCCAATGGCGGTATTGTAGTATCCGACGGTGTTGCTATAAAGAGCATTATATCCAATGGCAGTATTGAAGTATCCCTGGGTGTTGTTATAAAGTGCCTCAGTTCCAATTGCCGTATTATTAATTCCATTTATCGTTGAAGTAGGGTTGTTAAAATAAAGGGAGCCATCACCCACCGCCACGTTATTGCTACTCCAGAAATTACCACCATTACTGAATCCTTGATTTGCTAATGCGTCGGCCCCTACAGCGGTATTATGACTTGCTGTACTGTTAAGGTAAAGCGCACCGCTTCCATCGGCGGTATTAAAGTTACCTGTAGTGTTGGAATAGAGTGCTTCCATTCCAGTGGCGGTATTTCGGTTTCCACTCTGATTGAATCTAAGTGCCTTGTAACCAATAGCAGTATTTCGGTTTCCGCCAGTATTTGAAAAAAGTGCCTGCCTGCCAATGGCAGTATTTTCTTCTCCTTCATCATTGTAATAAAGCGCTGATGCTCCCAATGCAGTATTATCAAAACCTATGGTATTACTTCGCAAAGCATATGTACCAACAGCAGTGTTGCTGATGCCATTTGATGTTGAAGTTGGGTTATTTAAAGTAAGTGCTTCGAAGCCAATAGCTACATTATTGCTTTCCCATACATTGCCACCATTATTGAATGATTGATAACTCAGTGCACTATACCCAACAGCGGTATTATTATTTGCTGTAGTATTAAAATAAAGTGCATTATCTCCGTTAGCAGTATTATTATTTCCTATGCTATTGTAATGAAGTGCATTTGCTCCATTGGCGGTATTGTTTGTTCCTATAGTATTAGAAAACAAAGCATGTAATCCTATAGCGGTATTTTGTTCTCCTGTAGTATTTGAATACAATGCTTTATATCCTATAGCAGTATTAAAACTTCCTGTACTGTTGGAGTATAAAGCTTTTGAACCAACCGCTGTATTGTAAATTCCTTCAAATGTTGTGGTAGTAGCTGTTCCATTATTATATAAAGCGCTGTCGCCAATAGCTACCAGGTTGGATACTGAAGTATTTGATCTTAAGGCAGCAATTCCTAATGCAACATTTGAATAACCGGCAGTTTGTTGTTCAGCAGCTTTAAATCCCAGGTATACATTTCCTGTTATGGGATTTAATTCTCCCGACGAGGTATTGTTTAACCTGAAACGCAATGGAAGATTGTCGGTTGTTCCTAAAAAATTGTTAGCTGGATTTGTGCCTGCATTACCGGTTAGCGCCCAGCCATTGGCAGCAGCTCCTATCTGCGCCCACGCAGTTCCGTTGTGAAACCAAAAACTGCTGGTAGTAGTATCATACAACATTAATCCTTTGGCAGGATTAAGAATCGCAAGCCGGGAGATGGTTGATGTTCTGGGAACGAGGATTCCTTTATTATTACTTTTTATATCCAGTAAAGCGCTTGCATCAGGTGTGATGGTTCCAATGCCTACGCTTTGTGCAGTGATATTAAAGCTGGTGATAAGCAGGCATATTACTAAATGGATCTTTTTCATGCTAATTCTTTTTATTTATTACTACTGTATTTAATTGCTCTTTTATTTGCTGGATCTCTTTTAATAGCATTTCAATATTTTTGTTTTGCTTTTCTATAATTACCTGCTGTTCCTGCACGGCTTTTACCAGGGGCATTACAAAGTCAGCATAACGAAGAGAATATAGTCCTTCGGGATCAGCCGGTTTCTGCACTCCGCTAAAATCATAACCAATTTCTTTGGCGGCTTTTTCTACATCCTGCGCAATGAAGCCGCTCATTTTGATCTTTTCAATATCATATTTCGAATCCCAATTACTTTCTTCCTTCTTTCCTTTATATATCATTTCATTTTCTTTGTGAATGTTTAAGTTGTAAGTAACGGGACGCAAACGATTAATGAAAGCAAGCCCCGGTACGCTTTCCGTTACATTGTCTTTGATCCTTGCATCGCTGTAGGTACTCCATCCAACTTGCCCGCCAATCCAGTAAACGCTGCTGTTGCCAATTTCAATACTGCCGGTCAGATAAGGACTAGCTCCGCCTGAACTATGCCCAATACAGGTGGAATTATCATGGGAGTAGGCTAATGGCATGTAAGCATTATAACCCAAAGCGGTATTGAAGCTACCGGAAATATTGTCGTATAAAGTGTTATACCCAACTCCGGTATTCTGATTTCCTGTGTTGATGCGATAGAGCGAACCATACCCTACAGCAGTATTGGCATTAGCGTTGCTGCTGTTGGCGAGGGCATACGCCCCGTACGCAGTATTATAGAATCCGCTGCTGTTTGAAAAAAGCGCATCTGCTCCGGCAGCAGTATTGAAGTATCCTGTGTTGTTGTTTCTAAGAGCCCTGTAACCGTTGGCGGTATTCCTGTAGCCGGTAGTATTAGTAGCCAGGGCATAATTTCCTATGGCCGTATTGTCGGTTCCGTTGTTTGTGGTTGTTGTTGGCTGATTAGCATAAAGCGCATTATAGCCAACAGCCACGTTGTTACTGGCCCAGCCTGGGCCCCCATCAAATGATTGGGTAAATAATGCATGATCACCAACGGCAGTATTCAGGCTGCCCGAAGTATTTGAATGAAGGGCATAGGCCCCCATGGCCGTATTGAATGTTCCGACGTTGTTCCCTCTAAGAGCCTTGTATCCCGAAGCAGTATTATCGCTGCCGGAAGTGTTATAAAAAAGCGCTTGCCTTCCGGTTGCCGTATTTTCTATTCCTACGGTATTGGAATAAAGCGCAGCTACTCCGATGCCTGTATTATCCCATCCCGTACTATTGGCTCGTAAGGCATAACCTCCGACAGCAGTATTGTTGATACCATTTACTGTTGATGTTGGACTGTTTGAGAAAAGTGCTTCGAAACCAATGGCAACATTATTACTTTCCCAGGCTGATCCGGCATCAAATGATTGACTAAATAATGCCCGAGCGCCAATAACGGTATTATTTGATGCAGCGGTATTGGAACGAGCAGCATAATATCCCATAGCAGTATTGTATTCACCTTTAACATTATAATAAAGAGCAATATTTCCGATAGCAGTGTTAGAAATGCCGGTTGTATTACTAAACAGTGCCCCGTCACCAGTAGCGGTGTTAGAAGCGCCGGTTGTATTACTATACAGTGCTCTGTCACCTGTAGCAGTGTTAGAGTTGCCGGTTATATTACTATACAGTGCTCTGTCACCAGTAGCAGTGTTATAAGTGCCGAATGTATTTGAAAATAAACTTTTTGATCCGATAGCCGTATTTCGCCCGGCCTGAATACTTGATGAACCTGCTCCATTATTGTACAAAGCGCTGTCACCAATGGCTACGAGGTTAGTTTGTGAGGTATTTAATCTTAAAGCACCTACTCCTATGGCTACATTTGAATAACCCATATTAGTTTGCTCACCGGCTTTTAATCCCAGGTATACATTTCCTGTTATGGGATTTAATTCTCCCGACCAGGTATTGTTTGTTTTAAACCGGAGCGGAAGATTATCAGTTGTACCTAAAAAATCGCTAGCAAGGTTTGTGCCTGCATTACCCGTTAGCGACCAGCCATTGGCAGCAGTTCCTATCTGCGCCCACACAGTTCCGTTGTGAAACCAAAAACTGCTGGTAGTAGTATCATACAACATCAACCCTTTGGCTGGGTTGAGAATGGCAAGCCTTGAGATGCTGGATGTCCTGGGAACCAGTATTCCTTTGTTGTTACTTTTAATTTCCAACAAAGCACTTGCATCAGGTGTGTTGGTACCGATGCCTACAGCTTGCGAAAAAGCCGCAGTGGTTAATAACATTCCA
>JBDTWL010000065.1:0-13913 GCA_040006715.1 Ferruginibacter sp.
GTGCTGCTTATCCAACCTATTATGGAAATGGAAGGCAGCAGTATCTTATCCGTGCTTCAGAATTAAATGCATTAGGTATCTCAGCAGGCTACATTAAATCATTGGGCTTTGATGTAGCAGGCTCTATCGGCGACCCGGTCACATTAAATGGCTTTACTCTTAAAATAGCTCAAACCACCGCAAGTTCAATGACAACCAATTTCCTCAGCTCAACATTTACAACAGTATTCGGTCCTGTGAATTATGCACCCGCCCTGAATTCAACCAACACGCATCATTTCGCAAACCCATTCTATTGGGACGGATCATCCAATCTTGTTATTGATATTTGTTTTTCAAACCAGGTTGTTGGCAATGCGGCGTACCAATCCTATCAAACAACCTCTTCATTTATTTCTACCACATTTTACCAGGCCGATGGCTCTGGTGGAGCCGGGGCTTGTACAAAGATTACCGGTAGTACAGGTTCCGTAAGGCCTAATATGACCTTTACTCACAGCGCTGTGAAAACAGCAAATTCTAATACCATAACCATGGCTGTTAATGCCAACAACAGCTTTACATTTACAGGTACAGGTAATTGGAATGTAGCATCTAACTGGAGTAATAATACAATTCCTCCTGCAGTTCTACCTGCATGTTCGCAGATCTTTATTGATCCTCCAGCGGGTGAAGAGTGTATATTAAATGTTACACAGACCATTGCACAGGGTGCTAAAATAACAGTGATGAGTAACAAAAAATTCAGGATACCCGGCGATCTTATCCTGCAACAATAATGACCTTCTGATCAGGAATAATATCATTTCAATCCATAGACTGCGAAAGTTATCTATGGATTTTTTATAGCGGGTCTTATAAAAAAAATACGCATAACAAACAATGAGTTTTCAAAATAGGATAAAATTCAGGTCGATGGTAGAATTTTGGGAATGGCTTCCGGAGGATGAACGCATCATTACGGATGTCCTCAGGGGAATCGTTAGTGATCATCTCCCCGAAAATTGCGAAGAAAAACTCACCAACAATGTTCCTTATTTTTTTGGCAAAAGAAGGATCTGCATGATTTGGCCCGCTTCTATACCCGGCGGAGGGATTAGGAAAGGCGTTTTATTTGCATTCTCTTACGGGAACAGGTTAAAAGATCATGACAATTACCTTGAACATGGCACAAACAAGCGGATATTCTATAAAATATACCAGGCGCCGGAAGAGATCAATGAAACCGCAATTGTTAAGCTGTTAAAAGATGCGGTGGAAGTAGACAGCGAGTTCAAATGAAAAATATAAAATGTAAAAGTAAACCCACAGCAGTTATCAAATAACGAAATCCTGTCACAGGTTTAAATTTAATATTTTACATTTGATATTCATCATTCATTTTTCCATTTATGTGGAACTGTCCTTTATGTAACCGGAATTTTGTAAAGACTAACCAGGTACATTCCTGTAAAGATAAAACACTGGATGATTTTCTAAAGAACAAACCAATTCACACGATTGAACTGTTTTATCATTTTATTAAAGAATATAAAAACATTGGGGATATTTCTATCCATCCCACGAAATCAATGATCGCTATAGCTGGAAAAACAAGATTTGCATATATTACCCAACTGGGAAAAGATTTTATAGATATTGTATTCCCATTCAGGCAAGTATATAATGACAACCTGTGTTTCACTAAAATAAAGCTTGTACCAGGGAGCAATGATCACAATCATCATTTCCGCATGATGTTAAAAGAAGACATTAATGAAGAAGTAAGACATTATATGAAACTGGCTTTTGATAATTCGGAGAATAATAAATAATACCAATTGGAAATTAAAGGTTGGTTATTGTTTTCTTTGCGGCTTTGCTCCTTTGCGGTCCTTGCATGAAACACATAGGCAATTTTATAAGTCTAATTGGTATAAGAGATGAACAATAGAATAAACTTTGCTTCTTGAAAAGCATCCAGTATCTTGTATCCTGTATCTGGCATCCGGTTTTTTAAAATTATTTTATGAGAATTGTTTTTATTTCATTGCTGTTATTATTATTGGGTGAAACATCTTACGAACAAACTACTCCATCTGCCCCTCCTTTTTATTATCAAAGAGATTTTAAAATCTTATTGGAACAATCGAAAGACAAAGCCAGCGATCTCTATTATCAAAAATTATTGATCCGCTTTTTAGACAATGATTCTGCCCTCACCCGTGCCCAAACCCTTACTTTACTGATCGGATTTACAGAAAACCAACAGTATAAACCATATGAAGACATGGCTACTGAAAAAGAAATATTTGATATGAATGATAGCGGAGATTATGAAGGTGCTTTGGATGAATCGAAAACTTATCTTCAAAAGCATCCGCTAAGCCTTCGGATATTAAAAGAAAGATCTTATTCCTATCATCAACTGAGAAAGGCAGATAGTGCAAAATATTTTATGGACCTGGTTGATAAAGTGATGGGTGCAATGATCTATAGTGGAAAGGGTAAGACACCTGAAACGGCCATCTTTTCCCTGGGCCTGATAGATGGTGAACATTTTATAGAAAATGCCGGAATGACCATTGCAAATAAAACCACTACTTCGCCTAAAAGTAAAGTATTAATGTATATCGTTGATGCATTATCAGATGAAGGCACTCATACCAATTACTATTTTGTCATCCAGCATGCCCGGGACAAAATGAATGAAGAAGACATCGGTGAAGAACCCGTTACAAAACTCAAAAAAGCTAAGAAGGGAAAGAAAGATAATAAACCCACAAAAGCTGTAAAGGATTCTATTCCCGGGGGGAAGTAATGATAGGTATTGGCAAGGTCAATAAAACTAAAAAGCCATAGATCATTTTTACAAAATAAAAAGCCCCCGATATCCGGGGGCTCAAAATATTCATTAAAATAAATTAGATCCTGAAGTGAGCGAAAGCCTTGTTAGCTTCAGCCATGCGGTGTGTATCCTCTTTCTTTTTAAAAGATGCACCTTCACCTTTGCTGGCAGCTACGATCTCGTTAGCCAGTTTATCAGCCATGCTGCGGCCATTCCTGTCGCGGCTGTATTTTACCATCCATTTGATACTCAAAGAAATTTTCCTGTCAGCACGAACCTCTGCTGGGATCTGGAAGGTTGCACCACCAATACGGCGACTGCGAACTTCTACTCCCGGGGTAATATTTGCAAGGGCTTTTTTCCAAACCTCGTAACCTTCTTCACCGGTTTGCTTGGAAACTTTATCCAATGCATTGTAAAAAATATTATAAGCACCGCTTTTTTTACCCTGCCACATCAGGTTGTTTACAAAACGTGTAACCAATACATCATTAAACCTTGGGTCTGCTGCTAATGGAATTTTTTTCGGTTGTGTTTTACGCATTTCTTTATTTATTAATAGTAATAATTGCCAGGCAATTATCAATTTTCAATTATTTTTTAGCTTTTTTGGTTCCGTATTTACTGCGACTCTGTTTACGGTCTTTTACACCGGCAGTATCAAGACTTCCACGAACAATATGATAACGTACACCCGGAAGATCTTTTACCCTGCCGCCACGGATCAAAACGATCGAGTGCTCCTGCAGGTTATGTCCTTCACCCGGGATATAAGCGATTACTTCAATTTTATTTGTTAAACGCACTTTAGCAACTTTACGCAAAGCAGAGTTTGGCTTCTTAGGCGTAGTTGTGTACACCCTCGTACATACACCACGGCGCTGAGGACAACTATCCAGGGCCCTGGATTTGCTTTTTGCCTTAATGATTTCTCTACCTTTTCTTACTAATTGTTGTATTGTTGGCATTTATAAACCGTTTATTTTTCGGACGGCAAAGGTAAGGGGAAAATTTATATTTAAAAATTAAAAATTAAAAAGATTTTCTGCCTTTTCGGGCCACTAAACCTTAAACCTCAGGGGTTAAACTTATATCTTATACATCCAACCATAATTATCCACAGCTTTCCCATACCTTATGTCATTTAACCGCTTCTTTATTTCAGGTGCCGTTCTCCATTTTTCCACGTCAAATTCCATGATATAGTCCTTGTACCTCAGCTCCTTAATAAGGGAAATGGTTGCTGCAGTACCTGTTCCGAATACCTCGTATAGAACACCGGCCTTGTGGGCATCTATCACATCGTCAATGCTTAACTGCCTTTCCTCTACATTAAAGCCCATTTCTTTGAGCATTGTAATGGTGCTGTCCCGGGTAACACCTGCAAGGATGGTCCCGGCTTCCAGGTCGGGGGTAATGGCTGTATTTCCAATAATAAAGAACACATTCATGGTACCACATTCCTGCACATATTTATGTTCAAAGGCATCTGTCCATAAAACCTGGTCATATCCCTTGTTTTTGGCCTGGGCAGTGGCAAACATAGCAGCCCCGTAATTGCCTGCAGCCTTTGCATACCCCACTCCACCAGGCACAGCACGCACATATTGCTCTTCCACGTAAATCCGCATGGGATTATTATAATAAGGCCCTGTAGGGCTTAAAATGATCATGAATTTGTACTTATCGCTGGGTTTTACACCGATCATCTCGTCACTGCTGAACATAAATGGCCTGATATAGAGTGAATGGTCATCCTTGGCCGGTATCCAGTTAACATCCAGGTTGATAAGTGTCCGCATTCCTTCCATAAAGATCTCTTCGGGTACCTGCGGCATCTGCATTCTCTCGGCAGAAATATTAAATCGCTTAAAATTATCCATCGGCCTGAACATATAAGCTTCCCCTTTCGGATCCTTGTAAGCTTTTATTCCTTCAAATATGGCCTGCCCATAATGAATTGCAGCTAAAGAAGGAGCCAGTAACAAGGGTTGGTAAGGTTTTATTTCCACCGTTTTCCATTCACCATCCTCGTAATCTACTTGGAGCATGTGATCGGTAAAATATTTTCCAAAAGGTATATTTTCAAGGCTGATATCATTGAGTTTACTCCGCTCTACTTTGGTAATATTAAAATCGGCAGCTGCAATCATAATTGTTAATTTTACAGCAAAGAAACGAAAAAAACAGCGGGTAAACGAACGTTTATATGAGTTTAGACAATATTCAACTTCCTCCTTTCCTGGTCCGGGAATTATACAAGAATTCACTTGTAGAAATTGATGAACAGCAATTAATACCTGCATCATTGGAAGGTAATAATGTGATCTTCCTTGGGAAGAATCAAAAAAACATCTTATTGATCGTAGCCGAAGAAAATGCAGTATACCTTCCTGACGAAGACCTCAATTTTTTGGTTGAAATCTTAGGCGCCTGCAAATTATCCCTTTCAGATACGGCCCTTATCAATGTTCTTAAAAATAAGGAAGTAAACTACAGGTCACTGCTTGAAAAATTCAACCCCCGGGTCATCCTTTTTTTCGGTATTGAACCTGTCAAACTGGAATTTCCCCTCCAATTCCCCCATTACCAGATACAGGAATATAATAAACAGACATACCTAAGTGTGCCTTCATTGAATGAACTGGCTGCGGATATAGATAAGAAGAAGCAATTGTGGGCATGCTTAAGAAAATTATTCTCCATATAAATACCGCCACGAATGCATTCTATCATTTTTGCTACAAATAATAAGAATAAGGTTGATGAAATAAGATCGGTATTGAAAAACAGTTTCCAGATCATCAGCCTGAAAGAAGCCGGTATTGATATTGATATACCCGAACCTTATGAAACGTTGGAGGAAAATGCACGCGAAAAATCAAATACGATCTATGCACTTACCGGAAAAGATTGCTTCAGTGAAGACACCGGCCTGGAAGTTATTGCGCTGAATAATGAACCCGGTGTAAGAAGTGCCCGTTATGCAAGTGATCATGATTTTAATAAGAACATTGAAAAACTCCTGTTGAATTTAAATGGAATTGATAACAGGGAGGCACAATTCAGAACGGTCATATCATTGATGTTACATGGAAAAGAATACCAGTTTGAAGGGATCTGCAAAGGAATTATTACTAGCGCAGGCGCTGGCAGCAACGGTTTTGGTTATGACGCCGTTTTCATACCCCGGGGAAGTAACAAGACCTTTGCAGAAATGACAATGGAAGAAAAAAACAAGTTCAGTCACCGGAAAAAAGCTACAACTAAATTCGTGCAATTCTTAACTGATCTCAATGGCAAGGATTAAAATAACCATACCCGAAAATAAAATTGCCTCTGTCACTATTCCTGTAAGGATCACGGATATCAATTACGGGAACCACCTTGGTAATGATGCACTGGTTAGCATTGTACACGAGGCAAGGGTACAATGGCTAAAAACAATAGGTTATACCGAACTGAATGTAGCGGGCGTTGGATTGATCATGAGTGATCTTGCAATTGAATATGTCAATGAATCTTTTTACGGGGATGATCTACAAATTAACATTGCTGCAGGTGATGTCACTCGTGTGAGCTTTGAATTATTTTATACAATACAGGTTACCCGCGATGAAAAATTGATCTTAATTGCTAAAGCAAAAACAGGAATGGTGTGTTATGACTATGTGGGAAAGAAGGTTGCTGCTGTTCCTCAGAAGTTGAAGGAGTTGCTGGCTTATTAGTTTATTGGTTTAATTAGCAGAGTATAAAAGATTCAAGATGTTACTCCCTTCATTCCTCTGCATTCCAGATCCGCCAATTCTCTTCTGCCTGTATCATCAACATTTCAAAACCATTTTTCACGGTAGCCCCGAATTGTTTCCCGGATGCTAAGAACCTTGTTTCAGCAGGCCGGTAAATAAGGTCAAACAAAAGATTTTTTTTATGTAAGAAATGATAAGGCAACAATGGTTGCTCGGCTTCATTTGGGTACATGCCCACAGGAGTACAATTTATGATGAGCGGGTGATCGTTTGTAATATTTTCATCAATAGCACTGTAATTGATAAAACCTGCCCTCTCCATTTCATTTCTTGTCACAACGAGGAATGTGATCCGTAATTTATCCAGCACATACTGCACTGCTTTGGAAGATCCACCTGATCCCAATACCAATGCTTTTGCATGATGGGGTTGCAACAAAGGTTTTAAAGATCTTTCAAAACCAATGGCGTCGGTATTGTAGCCCCTAAGCCTGTTTGCAATGATCTTTATGCAGTTTACCGCCCCGATCTTTTTTGCCTCTTCGCTTATATCATCCAAAAAAGGAATAACTGCTTCCTTGTAAGGAATGGTAACCGCAAGGCCTCTGAGGTCTTTTGTATTTTCGATCAATGAAGGAAATTCACTGATCGTGGATAAGGGATATAATTCAAACCGGCAATCGTTACGGCCTTCTTTCTCAAATTTTTCTGTGAAATATTTTTTTGAAAAAGAGTGACCCAGCGGGTTCCCGATCAAACCATATACATTCATCAGGCTGTTTCTTTATCCAGGTATAAATTAAAAGTATCACCTCTTAAACCGATACGCATGGCTTCCAGGGGTATTACTTCGGATGGAGCTATATTTCCGAGGTTTACATTACAACCTATCAATTCAAGGAAGTATAATTGCTGGGCTTTTTGCGGAGCTTCCCAGATTATTTTTTCTTCGGGTATCTGTGTAAGTATCTCCTGTACCAGTCCTTCCCTTACTTCACCACTACCACGGTAAATACCAACATTACCCGCTTCTCTTGCTTCAGCGATCACGTAGGTGGAACCGGCATTTAATTCTGAACGCATCAGTTCTATCCATTTATAAGGAGGAATGATGTGTGCCGCATCCTTGCTTCCCACTTCACTTAATACTACGCCGTGCTTGGTAAGCTTTTCAATATAACCGCATTTTTCTGCATGCGGAATGGTTATAGAGCCATCGCTTACTTCCATATAACTCACGCCGAATTCTTTACACACTTTTATATAATCTTCAAACTGGTTCCTTATCAAAAATGCTTCGAACAATGTACCACCAAAATAAATGGCCATATCATAAGAACGGTATACTTCCAGTTTTTCTTTCAGGTTGGGTGTAACGTATGCTGTTCCAAAACCAAGCTTAACTATATCTACATGCGGGTGACAGGCACTCATGAAATTCTTTGCTTCTTCTACGCTCAGCCCTTTATCCATTACCATGGTAATGCCATGGTCACGTGGCTTTGCATTTCTCTGAGGGATCTGTGTCAGGTTAAAGTTCATGTTGAAGAGTATTTTGCGGGCAAAGATATTTAAAGGAGATTAAATGAAACACAAAACATGTTTGTATCAGCGTGTTTTCTTCTTTTTGTATCTGGCGATGATCTCTATGACCTGCTGGTGCTGCAAAATAGCCGGGTTCATCTCAATGATCTGTTTAATGAGTCTTGGATTGATGGACATTCCATTCTCCAGGTATATCAAAGCCTCTTTTGTTTTACCTGAAGCAAACAGGAAAATACTTTTATAAAAAATGAATACCGGTTTCGAATCCATTTGTTCCAGTGCAAAAGAAGAATACTCAAGTCCCTCTTCAAACAACTCTCCTTTATAAAGGCATTTCAGCAATTCGATCCAGCCCAGGGTATTTTTTGGTCTTACCCTTACCACATTTCCAAAATAAGTGATCGCTTCATCTATATTGCCAAGTACCATATAGCACCTGCCGATCGCTAAATTAAAATCCGGCTGCATCCGGTGCGCTTTTAAAGCAACTTCCAGCACCTTTATCGCCTGGCTCCAGTTACCTTCATTCATATAAGTACAGGCGATCTTATAATGCATCTGGCTGTCTTCGGGATTTAAATGGCTTGCCTTTTTATAATTAAACCTTGCCTGGGCATAGTTTTCAAGTTTATCGTTACAATGCCCGATGGCCTCATAAATGACTGCTTCCGGCATGGCAAGCTCCAATACTTTTTCCAATACTTCAATGGCTTCCCTGTATTTACGCAATTTGATATAGCCATCACCCATATTGCGGTAAGCAAAATCAAATTTTTCATCTATCGCCACAGCATATTGGTAAGCATCAATTCCTTTCTCATAAAGTTTTAATCCCTGGTATGCAGCGCCCAGGTTGAACCATGCCAATTCATTAAAAGGATATTCCTCTATGATCTGCTGGTGCAATTTGATGCTTTCCTCATTGCGGCCGGTGAAATCAGTCCAGAAACAAATCTTATATAAGGCCTCTTCATTGGAAGGGTCCAGTTCCAGGATAATTTTGAGGCAATCGAAGACCTTTTCAAAATTCTCATAATCATCATATACATCCGCCAGCTCGAATAAAAGGTCAAGCTTTTCATCACCTTCAAAATTACTGATGGCTGCTTCCAGGATAGAAGCTGCTTTTTCCTGCATATCGAGTGCCAGGAATGCATCTGTTTTGAGAATGTAAAGGGAGGTATCAGTACTGTCGTACAATTCAGCCTGTTCAAGCACATCCAAAGCTTCCTGGTAGTTACGAAGTGAGATGAGAAGATCGGCTTTTCTAATGAGCAGGGCACCGGAATAGGGATACTGTTCCACTGCAAATTTTACAGCTTCAAGGGCTTGGGGGAACTGTTCCTTTTCATCAAAATAATCTATAATACGTTCGAAACCATCTTCTTCAATGAAAGAGTGGCTTTTCCCTTCCTTAAGATAAGCATATTGCTGGAGCAATTCTTTAAGTTCTTCGCGGTCTTGCCGGTATGGGTATTTACTCATTGGATAATAGGTTATTGTAATATAGGGATATTTTAAAGAATTACAACTTTTTTTATACCAAACTTGCTAATTTACCGTTCCCAACTTGTTATTCCTTATAAAAAACTTGGTTATTCTTTATAAAATAGTTTGATGAACGGTTTCTTATTATTGAATAAATATTGTTATATTTGACTAATTAATTAATCGAAAAATGAGTAAAATCGCCAAAAAAATACTGCTTCTGGGTATTCTTACAGGTACTATGCTCGTGTCTTTTGCTGATAGAGGTATTGGTAAGAAATCAAAAACAAAAGTGTTGTTAAATATCAATACCAATAGTTCATTTAAAAGTTCAATTGCTATTAATTTAAAGAACGGGCTTAAATATAAAGGGAGTTTGCTTTCAAATTCACAACAAACTAATTCCTTAACATCTACTGAATTGGTTACCTATCAGAAAGGTAACAGCATATATATTATTCCTTACAAACAGAAAATAATTGTTCCCGAGATCAGGCAAGGTTATACAGGCCTGAAACTGATCATCAAAACTTATTAAACCGCATGTTGCGGTTTTTTTTTGTCCCCAACCTATCCTTTTTTCAATTGTTGATTCTCTTCATATGTCATTACCCTGAAACCTGATTTAGGAATATCAAATTTACTTGCAGGTATGTTATCATAACTGGTACCTGTAAGTGTATATTTAAATTTCAATTTGCCGGATTCCTGCTCATACTGTACGGGGATGCCGGGCAGGTTTTTGAATGCATTGTTATATTCTTTATTGGCAGTCACAATATCTGTCGAATAATATACTACGAAGGTCTTTCCGCCCTCCAATGTTGCAGTTGCCTTCCTGCATTTAAACCCGGCGATCACCTGCTCAGTATTATCAATGGTGAATTTCATATTATAGAAATACTGGTTCTTTTGTGCCCAGTTTTCCTTTGTCAATGTGATCATTAATTTCTGGCCACTGTATTCTTTCAATATAGTTCCCTTCCCGGTCTTTGAATCAAATAAATTGGATTCAGTGCCCAGGGAATTTACCATTTCAGCCCTGCTTGCAGTTCCCTTAATGGATACGGTGAGCGTGGCGCCATCCAGTGATTTTGATAATGATGGCTTATCGCTGACAGACTCAATGGAAATATTATAACTCAATGTTGCTTCAGTCACCGTTTTTTGAGCATATGAATTGCTTAAAAACAGCGTTGCTGATATTGCAAGTATAAAAATATATTTCACAACTTTCATTTTATATGAATATTAATACCTAAAGATAATATAAAGACATGCCAAATATTCAATTATAGATTAAACGTAAAAACCTGCACTTGAATTATGCAGGTTTTGATAGAAAATTAACTATTTATACTGAGAATTTATCGGGAAGTAAAACTTTCGTTTGTCTTGTTTGCAGTAGGTTGGACAACAACAGCTTTTTGTAATCAAAAGGATCTATTTTTTATTACCCGGCTTGGTTTTCATTTCCTGTAATTTTTTCTGGCTGGCCTGCATGGCTTCCATGCGTTCCTGTAATTTTGATTTCTTCACCGGCTTTTTCCTGTTCTCACTTATTTGTGCCAATATCTTATCGTGATCAATTATATATTTCTGAATAACGATCTGGAGAATAAGCGTAATGGTATTTGATACAGTATAATACCAGGTCAAAGCGGCAGGAAGCTTATTGAACACACCCAGTAACAAAACAGGGAATATATAAGGCATATACTTCATTACAGGGTTGCTGTTATCCTGCATATTGCTCATACTATATATAGAGATCAATAAACTTGTGATAACCGCAAACAACGTAAACAAACTTACGTGATCTCCATAAAAAGGAATGGAAAAAGGAAGTTTAGCAATTGAATCATAAGCAGCAAGATCATTTGCCCATAAAAAACTCTTTCCCCTAAGGTCTATATTGGATTGAAAGAAATAATATAATGACATGAAAATAGGGATCTGCAACAATGCGGGTAAACATCCTCCCAAAGGACTCACGCCTGCAGTTTTCCAAAGTTTCATCTGTTCCATACTAAAGGCCTGCTGATCATCCTTGTATTTCAATTTCAACGCATCAACTTCAGGCTTCAGCACTTTCATTTTAGCACCGCTCAGGTAACTTTTATATAAAATAGGAGAAGTTATTAAACGGATCAACAAGGTAAGCAATAGAATAACCAGCCCCATACTTGCAATGTACTTTTGAAAAAAGTCGAATACAGGTAACAGGAAATACCGGTTGATATATTTTACGAATGCAAAAACCCCACTGCCATATGGGACCATGTTCTCCATTTTATTATCGTATTTTTTTAAAATGTTGTAATCACTCGGCCCGTAATAGAACTGAAGTGGTACAATAGCAACATTCCCTGCAGGAAGTTTCACCTGTGCATTGGTGGTAGCCCTGGTTATATAATGGGTGTTCGTATCTTTTGGAACGGTCCATGCTACTTTTGCATTTACAAAAGTATTTTTAGCCGATAGGGCAGTAGCAAAAAACTGCTGTTTTACACTGATCCATTCCACCGGTTTACTGAAATCCTTTTCATCGCCCGAGGCAATGTATTCAAAATCATAATCACCATTCTTCACATAAGATATATGTGTTTGGGTCTTTTCATAGTCGTAGTTCTTTTCAATTTGTTCTGCTTCCGATTGCCATAATAAACTAAGGGTATTTTGTGAAAGTAGTTTATCGGCTCCCGTAATACTGATGTCAAGGTCTACCATATAATCATTCTCACGTATCGTATACCGGTGGCTCAATTGCTTTCCCGATGAATCTGCAGCCGTGAATGTGATCGTCTTGCTTTTGTCTGCATTTACCACAACCGGGGAAGCTGCAAAGAATATATCAGCTGTTTGCGCCGATCCTGCATCGGCATTGATAGCATAGGACAACTTATTAAAATCCCCGCTTTGTAAAACAACCGGGCTGCCATCTAATTTTTTGTGCTTCTTTAATTCAACATTTTTAGGCTGCCCTCCTTTGTTTGTAAAAGATATTTTTAATACCTCGTTTTCCACCTGGATCAATTGCTCAGTATTTGAACCTGATTGAAAAGCTACTGCCTGTTTTGGTGTTCTTAGGGAATCTGCTTTCAGTGAATCAAGCCTGGCCGCCACGGTGTCCCTGGGATGGTTTTTAAGGTTGGCTGCAGCGGTTGAATCTTCGATCCGCTTTTTCTCACCTTCAAAAGCCAGGCGGCTCCTGCTGTTCAATACGAACATCCCGATCAATAATGCACCGATCAGAATAAAACCTATCACTGTATTTCTATCCATTCCCATATTTTATATTTAGGATTGCAAAGGTAATTAGTTTCGCCTTTGTACAATTAGTTTGTAATAAAAAAGGCCTAACGTGCTTTGTCATTCCGACGAAGAAGGAATCTTTTGAGAGATGCTTCGTACTTCAGCATGACTAGACAACAACTCCAATAAAAACGCCCTTTGTAATAAAGGGCGTTTCATATCCGGATCTGGTAATTTTATTTTTTCGCGGCAGGTGCGGCGGCAGGTGCAGCAGCAGCAGCAGGTACAGCAGCTTTTGCAGCGCCGGCAGCAGGTGTAGAAGCTTCTTCCTGTTTCAGCTGGCGGGTCATTGTCACTGAAGCAATAGGGATCCTTGGAGAATTCAATACTTCCATATTCTCGGCAATTACATCCTGTACCCTGATATTTTCATTCAGTTCAAGATTGTTGATATCCACATTGATATGCTCCTTTAAATACTTTGGAAGTGTTTTCACTTTCAAAGATTTCATTTTAGTAACAAGTTTGCCTCCCGCTTTAACACCGGCAGGAACACCAACATATTTCAAGGGTAAAGACGCGATCACTTTTTTATCTTCTACCAATTCCAAAAAGTCAACATGCAGCAAAGCATCAGTAACTTTATCAAATTGAATATCTTTTAAAATGCAACGATAAGCTGCTCCGTCTACTTTTACATCTGCAAGCATGAACTCCGACGTATAAACGATCCCTTTAAAGGCTGATGCGGGGGCAGAAAAATTGATCTCTGATTTACCACCATAGATTACACCTGGCACAAGTTGCTGAGAGCGAAGTTGGCGGGTGGCTTTTTTTCCGCTTTCGGTCCTCAGTTGTCCTTCGATTGTAACTGATTTCATTGTTTTATAATTTTTTTATGAGGCGCAAAGGTAAGGAAAATGTTTGAAGTTTGAGGTTTGACGTTTGAAGTTATTAAATTAGTTAGTACATTTGTAAATAGTTGATTATCAAACCTCAAACCTCAAACCTCAAACCTCAAACCTCAAACCTCAAACCTCAAACCTCAA
>JBDTWL010000066.1:0-13811 GCA_040006715.1 Ferruginibacter sp.
CCGATGTGAATGGTTGTGTTAACAGTGCAACCAATACGATCGAAGTATATGCATTGCCGGTAGTTACCTGGACAAATTTATTAACTACCCAATGCGAGACCTCAACTACCTACACCCTTACCGGTGGAAATCCGGCAGGTGGGGTATATAGTGGCCCCGGTGTAACAGGTACAAACTTTAATGCAAGTGTTGCAGGTGTTGGCGTGCATACCCTTACTTACACGTATACCGACTTAAATAGCTGCGTAAATAGTGCTACGCAAAATATAACGGTAGATCTTTGCATCGTTAACGTAGATCTGAAATTGTTCCTGCAGGGATATTACCTGCCTGGAACCGGTCAAACCATGCAACCGGTATTGAACAACCAGCTAGTGCCAGGTTCACTTGCAACAGAAACAGATACTATTGTTGTAGAATTGCATCACCCGACAACTTATGCTTTCATTGATTCTAAATTAGCTGTATTATCAACTGTCGGTTTGGCTTCTGCAACATTTACACAACACCCGGGATCTTATTTTATAGCTATCAAACATAGAAATACCTTGCAAACATGGAGCAAAACCCCCATTGCCTGCTCATTCTCAACGCCGTTATATGATTTCTCTATAGCTGCAAACAAGGCTTATGGAGATTCACAGATAGGGGTAGAGGCAAATGTTTGGGCATTCTATACCGGTAACCTGAATGGCGATGATTATATTGATGGAAATGACTTTCCACTGTATGATGCGCAGAGTGGTAGTGGAGGATTATTTGATGGGACGTATACGGCTGCTGATATGAACGGGGACGGGTATGTAGATGGCAATGACTTCCCGGTTTTTGATGCAAATTCATACACGGGAACTACAGCACAATATCCTCAATAATGGCAAGAGGGTTGGCAATCAAGTTTGTTAACGATGAATTTATAAGAATTACTGAAAAACGTCCTTTTGTGCTAACCGCGCTGCTTGATCAATGCGTTTTAATTAATCGTAGTCTTATGAGAGTAGCAATTAAAATTTTACTTCTTGTCTGCCTTTATACAAATTCCCAGGCACAGGATTGTGACATTGCTACAACCGGGGTTGCAATAGTAAATGCGTCTAATACTGCCAACGTCTTAAGTGGTTGTATAGGACAGGTATATAATTTTAAATTTTCTATTGCAAATTTTGGTTCATCTCCAAGTTGTACGATCCCGGCAAATTCAGTTACTGCTGTTTTCGATTTTCCGACCCTGGCGGGTAATATCAAGCCATACATTTATAACGGGCCTGCCAGTTTTGTTTCAGGTTATTTTACATGGAATTATAACAGTATTGACGAGCAGCTCATTGGCACAAATACAACTGCAATCCCTTACGGGAATGGGGATGGAGGTATATTGGTCCAGGTAAAAGGCAATGCAGTTGCAACCGGTTCCAGTACACTAAACCTGAGACAGGGAGGTGCTACTACGAATAATACCAGCAACGATATTGCGAGTGCACAATTAGTGATCAATGCATTGCCGGCAGTAAGCTGGACAAATACATTGGCCAATCAATGTGTCAGTTCAACAACATATTCAATCACTGGAGGAACGCCTTCGGGAGGTGTGTATAGCGGGCCGGGTGTAACGGGAACAAACTTTAATGCAAACATAGCCGGAACAGGCACCCACACACTTACATATACTTATACCAATGCCAGTGGTTGTTCGAAAAGCGCAACCCGAACGATCCAGGTAAATGCATTGCCAACAGTAAGCTTTAGCGGGCTGGCCGCAACTTATTGTACCACGAATCCGGCCGTAACATTAACAGGCTCGCCTGCAGGGGGCATATTCAGTGGCCCGGGGGTAAGCGGTAATACATTTAACCCGGCAACAGCCGGTGCAGGTGGCCCGTATAATATTGTATATTCTTATACAAATGCAAATGGATGCAGCAACAATACAACCCAGCAGGTAACCGTTACTGTTTGTTCCAGTACGGTCACGGTGAACTTAAAGCTATTCCTGCAAGGATATTATTCGGGTAGCAGCAGTATGCAGCCGGTACTTAGCAACCAATCCGTGCCATCATCACTGGCCACACAATGCGATACCATTACGGTTGAATTGCATCATCCTGTAAATTTTACACTGATCGATACAAAGAAAGCGGTATTGTTGACCAATGGAACAGCATCTGCCACTTTTTCACAGCCTGCCGGTTCTTATTTTATAGCGGTCAGGCACAGGAACAGCATACAAACATGGACAGCGGCAGCTGTTGCCTGTACGACATCCACCCCTTTGTATAATTTTTCAACTGCTGCCAACAAAGCATTTGATTCCAACCAGGCGCAGGTAGCGGCCGGTGTATGGGCATTCTTTACCGGTGATATCAACCAGGATGAATATATTGATGGAAACGATTTCCCCCTATATGATACGCAAAGCGCCAGTAGTGGTTTATATGATGGCACCTATACGCCAACGGATTTGAACGGGGATGGATTTGTAGATGGAAATGATTTCCCGGTTTATGATGTGAACAGTTCGAATGGTGTTTCATCTATACATCCATGAAGTATATAAGTTCTTCCTGTTCAAATCAACTCCTGTTATAGGTTTCTAATATGCCTTTGAGGTCATCAAGTGTATTTATATCTTCGGGTGTCTTATCTTTTCGCCACCTGCTGATACGGGGAAAGCGAAGGGCAATACCGGATTTATGACGCTTACTGGCTGCAATACCTTCAAAAGCAATTTCAAATACCAATTCGGGTTTGACGGTCCTGACCGGCCCAAATTTTTCAATAGAATTCCTTTTTACAAAAGAATCGACTTGTGCAAATTCCTTGTCTGTAAGACCGCTGTATGCCTTGGCAAAAGGTATGAGTTTCCCCGAATCCTTTACTGCGAAGGTATAGTCGGTATATAAATTACTCCTGCGGCCATGGCCTTTCTGTGCATATATCATAACAGCATCAATTGTCAATGGATCGATCTTCCATTTCCACCAGTCACCTCTCTTTCTTCCAACCTGGTATGCTGAATCTTTTCTTTTCAACATCAATCCTTCACTTCCTATATCCCTGGACAGGTTGCGGAGATCCGTTAGCTCCTCCCAATCATTGAATTTTATAACAGGTGAGATATAGATGGGTAAGCCGGCCAGTTTATTTATTATTTCTTCCATTTTATTTCTTCTATCGGAAAGGGGTAGATGCCTTATATCCCCGTAGTTGTATTCCAGCAGGTCATAAGTAATAAATCCTACCGGCGCATCCACTAATTGCTTTTTAGTGATATGCTTCCTGCCTATCCTAGTTTGTAATAAAGCAAAGGGAAGCACAGTGAATTTTTCGGCTCCTGTTGACGGTTGCAGGCCAATGATCTCCCCATCTATAACACAGCCGTCAGGAAGCAGTTGTTCCAGTATTTTGTATTCGGGAAATTTTTCGGTCATTAATTCTTCTCCCCGGCTCCAAACATACAATTCATTGTTTCGTTTGATGATCTGCCCGCGTATCCCATCCCATTTCCATTCTGCCTGCCATAGAGCCGGGTCTCCGAGATCCTGGACATCGCCATCTATTGCATAAGAAAGAAAAAAGGGATAAGGTTTTGAAAAATCAGCAGCGCTGTTTTCCTTACTTAACAATTGATCGAACCCGATCAGTAATGGATCCCAGTTGCCGCTTATCCTGTGCGCTATAACGGAAGGAGAGATGCCAGTGGTCTTAGCGATCGCATTAACCATTAGCTTTTGTGACACGCCTATCCTGAAACCGCCGGTGATGAGTTTATTGAAAACAAAACTTTCCTTCGCGGTCATCTGCGCCCAGCATTCAATAATAAAGTCTTTCTTTATTGCTTCACCGGCTTTCACCAGGGCGATGAACTTTTCCATGTAGTAAGACAGCAAATGATCGTCAACGTGCAATTCAATAACAGGTTCGGGTAAAAGCAGTGCAATGGTTTCTGCAAGGTCACCAACTGTGTGGTAACATTCTTCAAAAAGCCATGCAGGAATAGCGGTGACCTCCATTATGCATTGACGGAGCAAAGCTGTATTAACTGCACGTTTGGGACGTCTTCCCGTGAACAAAGCGATGACCCAAACTTTGTCCTCATCCCTGGCAATTGCAAAATATTCCCGTATTGCATTCAGCTTATCATTTGTTTTGGTACTGGTAGCCAGTATGCCTACCAATGCTGCAAATGCCTTCATGACCCGGTATTTATTGATCCCTCAATTGTTTCTTCTTCATCATTGCCATATGCTGTTCTTACTTCCGCGGCCTCAATACCCTGTTCATTTAAATACCTGCTGAAGGCTGATTGAAAACCATGTGTAGTGAATACTTTGGATGCGCCGGTAGCTTTAACGGCACTTAATAAGCCTTCCCAGTCTGCATGGTCACTCAATGCAAAACCTGCATCGGCATTTTTCCTGCGTGTGTTTCCCCTTACCTGCATCCACCCGCTACAGATAGCCAGCCCGAATGGCTGAAATTTTTTTATCCAGGTACTCCCTTCAGCACCCGAAGGAGCAATAATAATATTCCCCTGAAAATCAGCCCTGGATGTTTCGGGAGTGACCCTGTTTACTAACGGCAGGTCCCAGCCGCTGTTAAGTAAGGCCTGCTGTACATTAAAAACTGCACCATGTACAAATATGGGTAATCCGGTAGCTGCGAGGGGAGCCAGTATCCGCTGAGCCTTGCCAAGGCTATAAGCTATGAACACACTTGTCTTGCCGGATTGGTGATTTTCCGATATCCATTCCTTCATATTATTAAAGATGCTTTCCTGGGATCTCCATTTGTATATGGGGAGTCCGAATGTAGACTCGGTAATAAAGCTGTTACATTTTACCGGCTCAAATGCGGTGCTGATCTTATCATCTTCTGTCTTGTAATCGCCACTTACCACCCATACTTCACCTTTGTATTCAATACGGACCTGGGCAGAACCAATGATATGCCCCGCTGGATACAAGGAGATATTCACCCCATTCATGGTAAAGGTTTCCTTCCAGTCAATGCTCTCATAATTGTTTTCGCCCAACCGTAACTGTAATAATGGCTTTGTATAATGATGGCAGAGGTAATATTTATTTCCTGCTTTTGCATGGTCACTGTGGGCGTGCGTGATCACGGCCCGTTCTACCGGCTTCCAGGGGTCAATATAAAGACCGGCCTGGGAGCAAAACAGTCCTTTATCGGTAAATTCAATAAGTGCCATGGGATATAGCAAACAAATGCTGTTCCAGATAACACTGTATAAAATAATTCCAGGAGCACTTTATTTTTTTATCCGGGGTTAAAATGTGCTGAAATTCATAATTCCTGTTTAATATATTACTCACAATCAATATATTGCGTATAATATTATTTGACAAGACTGTCAATTACTTGTACTTATCAAAAAATCTTTCTATTTTACAGGGGCTTAGATCGATACGAATTCATAACATTTCCCCCAATTTATCGTTCATATTCGGGCGTTTACCACCTGATCCATATTTTAAGATTACCGAAAACATATTTATTTAATTAAACGAGCATACTATATGAAAAAAGTTATACTATTTTTTTTCAAACAAGTGTTTCTAATTGTGGGTTTATACTTTGCTTTTACACAGCAAAGCAATGCCCAGATAATTATGTCAACGGCAAATTGTACCATTAGTTCAAACGAGGTACAAATGGATATCCTGGTAAAAAATACCGGCACGATCGATCTTCATTGGAATGCCTGCGTATTAAGAATGACCGTACCTGCTGCCATGCTCCCTGCGGGTACACAAACCTATACCTTTAACTATATGGGAGGATCTGATTTCCCCCTGGGTTTTCCGGTTGCAGGAAATAATTCCTGGGGAGCTAATTATACTACTTCAACAAGGTTATTGACCTGGACCACGGGTAATACTAACCCTTATAATAATTTAACTTGTAGTGCTCCACTTATCAGCCCGGGGCAAACTAAGACCATCGGGCGTTTTTCATTTAAGATCTCCAGTTCAAATTTTGTTCCCGGTGCGGCAGCAAATTTTGTATGGCATACTACCACCGGTTGTGTTGTATATCAGGGCTGTGTCCCTACCTCAACCGCATATAACCTTAATAGTCTTAGAACTTTAATTAACCCTTGCACACTTACTGTGCCTGCAACTTTAACCTCAACTTATACCAGTACGAATATAATTGTTTGCAATAGTAATATTTTTACAAATGGTTCTATTACAATAACTGCTGCCGGTGGAACTCCGCCGTACAGTTATAACTGGACAGGCCCGAATGGATATACGGGAGTGAATACTGCTTCTGTTACTAACTTAACGGCCGGCAATTACAGTGTTTCGGTTACTGATGCCAATAACCAGGCAATTGCAAGTTTCAACAATATTTATATTAGTGCGAATAATGTACTTCATTTAGACGCAGTGGGGGGTATGTCAACCTATTGTAACAATACCTCAGGTTATATAAACCTGGATGGGCATGGCGGAGTGGGGCCATATGTGTTCAGTTTAGATGGTACTTCTTTTCAAAGTGCTGCAATCTTTGGTAACCTTACTTCGGGTCCTTATATAGCATATATGAAAGATGCAAACGGATGTACTGCTACAGCGTCCGTTACAATTTTCCAGAAGCAGTTCATCGTATCTCCGATCGCAAAAGCGGCAAGCAGTTGTATAGCTGATGGTTCAATTGAAATTTATATGACAGGAGGTTTACCGGATTATCGTTACAGTTTGGATAATCTTACCTATCAATCCAGCAATAAATTCCTGAACCTTGCTGCAGGTATTTATACGACCTATGTGAGGGATCATTCCGGCTGTATTGCCTCGAAGACAGTAACTGTACCACAGATCGCTGCTCCTTCAGTAACAGCAAGGTATACGAATAGCAGCACTTGTGTTAATGATGGTACCATACAGGCAAATGATCCAACGGGTGGGGTAGCTCCATTTACTTACAGCCTTAATGGTACGAATTTCCAGGCAGGCAAATCATTTGCGGGATTAGCTTCTGGAACTTATACATTAACAGCAAAAGACAGCAAAGGCTGCCTTGCCACTACAAGTGTAACCATTGCTTTGAACCAGATCAATGTTACATCTTACGCATGGAGCGCAGGCAGTTGTGCCGCTACTAACGGTAAGATACAGTTGTTTCTTACAGGTGGTACGGGCCCTTATACTTATAGCCTTGATGGTGTTACTTACCAGAACAGCCCGCTCTTTAATAATTTAATGGCAGGAACTTATTCCGGTTTTGTAAAAGATTCGAAAGGCTGTGTTGGAACGAAGACAGGAATTGTGGTTGGCCCATTCAATTGCCCACCAACATTTGCTGCTAATTATGATCTGAAGCAAAATATCCATACAGAAAAAACCATTGTATTGAATGCTTATGCATATCCTAACCCGAGCGATAAAGAATTTACATTATTGCTGGAAGGTTATAACAATAAAGAAAAAATTTTGATCACAGTTATAGATATGTTGGGAAGAAAAGTTTATCAAACAGAGGGAAGCGGTAAGCAGCAATATAAGTTTGGTGAAAATTTTATAGCAGGAATGTATGTTTTGCAGGTGTTACAGGGCAGTGAAAAAAGAAATATTAAACTTATAAAAGAATAAGTTCGGAGCTTGCAGAACCTCAAAACTTAATTATTTTTGTATTAAAAGATCATATGATAAAGTGGTTAGATTTTTCTTTCAAAAAAATATTGATACTTCCGGGTTTGTTCTGCATCATTACGTGCGTAAGTAATGCCCAGTCTTCTATAACCATGTCAGCAAACAATTGTGCCATCAGCTCAAACGAGATGCAAATGGATATCCTGGTAACCAATACCGGCACAACTGACCTGCGATGGAATGGTTGTGTTATAAGGATGAATATTCCTGCAGCTTTGATCCCGCCCGGGGTACATACTTATGCGATCAGTTATTTAGGCGGATCTGATTTCCCTGCGAGTTTTCCTGCTGCAGGCAAACATTCAACGGGAGCGTTTTTTAATTCAGAAAGAAAGCTGTTAACATGGGCTTCTACACCCAATATGGCCTATAACAACAAAACATGTAATGCTCCTCTTATTCCAGCGGGGCAAACAAAGCATATAGGACGCTTTTCATTTAAAATAAACAGTTCTAAATTTCAAAAGGCCGTGGATGCGGATATTAAATGGCATACTACAAGCGGTTGTATACTCTATCAAAATTGCAGTGCGCTTACAAAAGGATTTGGAACTCCTGATAACAGGGTTTTAGCGAACCTGTGTACGTTTACTGTGCCGGAAAAATAGCCATATAGTGCTGTGCTTTAACTATTAACCTTTACCATCTTTACCAGGCTTTGGTGACCTTCCCATTTTCTGTTTTCAGGAAATAGAGGTGTTTATTTTCAAAATAATCCGGGCGGGAAGCATTGCTGTTAAAGACCGGTTTAAAATTATAATCGGAAAAAACCTTGTAGGCATAATCATTCAGGTGGCTCATGAAATCATCGGGATACCTGGTCAGTAATCTTGAAAAGAGAAATACTGTCTCAAAGCCTTTGTAAGTATAATCAGAAGGTATACCCTTGTATTTTTTAAGATAAATATCCTTGATCATTTTACTGTTGTTATCCCATTTGTAATTGTAAAAAGGAGAAGTAAAGAATACCGGGAAATCTACCAGGCTGTTCTTTTTGTTCCATGATTTAAAAGCATCCCAATTAGGCATCCCTATTAACGTTACGGGGTAAGTGTTCTTTAAACTGTATGCTTCATTGGCAAGGTCCATGGCAAAGGCCTCGTCCAGGCTGCCCCCGATAATGATATTCTTACTATTGCTGTCGAGCTTGCTTTTCAGGATATAAAAATTGCTGTCATTGAAGTTGATGGTACGGATATCGAGCAGGGGCTTGCCATCCGGCTCATTGATCATTTTAAAATAACGGGCAACCTTGTCTTCCTGGCTGCCGTTTTTGCGGCAAAGGAATATCCTGTCTGTTCCATGGTTTTGCAGGATATAACTATAGATGGCCTCGCAATGTGCTTTGAGCGTTGAATTCACTATCACGAGAAAGGGGTTACTGCTGACGCCTGCATCGTTTGGATAAGTGGCGGATATAAATGGTATATTTTTCTGCAGGGCAAAATCTGCGAGTTTAAGATAGTCCTCATCTTTTACAGATCCGATGATGAGGTCCAGGCTGTCTAATTTTTTATTCCTGATCAGTGAATCAATGTTCTCTGTTGCAGATTTGGAATCATAGATACTTGCGTTGATGTTCCCATTGGGTAAGGGCAAGCTATCCAGTGCTATTTGTGCGCCCTGGACAAAATCAAGGCCCTGTAAAATAAAGCGCGGGAAATTCCGCGAATACCGGTAACTGTTACCAGTAAAAACGGAATCCAGGTAAAGGGCTGCAAAGATGCCTACTTTATAGGTTTTTAAGGAGGCGGACCTGTTTCCCTGTGCCATCAATGGCAAATAGAAGCAGGTGAGCAATAACAGCATTAAGCCGGTAATTTTTTTTTGCATATTCTTATTATTCATCAAACTTCAAACTTCGAACCTCAAACTTCAAACCCTTACTCCCATTCAATGGTTGCAGGAGGTTTGCTGCTGATATCATATACAACTCGATTGATCCCTTTCACATTATTAATGATCTCATTGGACACGTTCGCCAGGAAATCATAAGGTAAATGCGCCCAGTCAGCCGTCATACCATCTACAGAAGTTACGGCCCTTAAAGCGATCGTAAATTCATAGGTTCTTTCATCACCCATTACACCCACACTTTTCACAGGTAATAAGATCGTTCCTGCCTGCCATACTTTATCATAGAGCTCATATTTCTTTAACATCGCTGTATAGATATGATCAGCCTCTTGCAATAACCGTACCTTTTCCTCCGTAACTTCTCCCAGGATCCTGATGGCCAGCCCGGGCCCGGGGAAGGGATGGCGAAATAAAAGATCGCGTGGTATGCCAAGTTCAAGGCCGATCTTCCTTACTTCGTCTTTAAATAAAAAACGCAATGGTTCCACCAGCTTCAGTTTCATCGTTTCAGGCAAACCGCCAACATTGTGGTGTGATTTAATGGTAACGGAAGGGCCGTGAACGGAAACAGATTCGATCACATCAGGATAAATGGTACCCTGGCCAAGGAATTCAATATCTTTTATGGTATGAGCTTCCTGGTCAAATATCTCGATGAAGCTCCCGCCGATCGCCTTTCTTTTTTCCTCGGGCAATACTTTACCGGCCAGCCTGGTATAAAAATGCTCGGCAGCATTCACACCTTTTACATTTAACCCTAACTGTTTGTATGTCTGCAATACTTCTTCATATTCATTTTTGCGGAGTACACCATTGTCTACAAATATGCCGTATAAATTGCTGCCAATGGCCCGGTGGATAAGGGTTGCGGCAACCGTGCTGTCAACGCCACCACTCAAACCCATCACTACCTTACTGTTTCCCAATAATTTTTTTAAAGAAGCAACGGTATCTGTTATATAATGTGCCGGGGTCCAGTCGCAAATACAGCCACATATATTCACTAAAAAATTCCTGAGTATATTTTTGCCTTCAGTGGAATGATAAACTTCGGGGTGAAACTGGAGGCCGTATATTTTATTCGCAGCTGCATTGCCGGTTTTAAATGCCGCAACCGGGATACTTTCCGTGGTACCAAGCAATTCAAAACCTTCCGGAAGCTTTTGAATGGTATCGCTGTGGCTCATCCAAACCTGTGACGCAACAGGCAGGCCCTTTAACAGTGCATCTTCTTTTGTTATCGTGAACATTGCCCGGCCATATTCTCTTTTATCACTTTTTGCAACCAGCCCGCCAAAGTTCTTTGCTGTTAGCTGGGCACCATAGCAAATGCCCAATACAGGCAGTTTTGCAGCCATTGCTTTTATATCAGCTACCGGGGCATTTTCTTCGTTTACTGAAAAGGGTGAGCCTGACAGTATGATCCCTTTAAGTGAGGACTCATAAGTTATTTCCTTGTGGAATGGGATGATCTCGCAGTAAACATTTGCTTCCCTTACAACCCTTGCGATCAGTTGGGTATATTGTGAGCCAAAATCAAGAATTACTATCTTTTCTGTCATAAGGTGGTAAAGGTAATATAGATAGGCGACACAGTATGCAGGATACTGGATACTGGATGCAGGGTTGTAGCATCGCTGGCTTCCCCGTTACTTCCTGGTACCAGTAACATTATACACAGTATCTAGTACCCGGATCCGGGATCAGGCATCAGGTAAAAAGGTTTGCTTTAGCGGATTATATTTTAAATCTTTGTGTTTTAATATTATAGTCATGAAGAAATTATTAATTATTGTTTTGTCTTTTTCCATATTGGTGGGATGCAGGTACAGGAAAGGCAGCGGGAATATTGTTACTGAAAGAAGAAATACTGCTTCCTTTACGGGGCTAAGTGTGGGAGGAGGTTTTGATGTAGAAATTAAAAGCGGGCCTCCTGAAGTGCTGGTTGAAGCAGATGACAATATCATTAAGTTCATAGAGACAATCGTGGTAGGGGGGGAATTGAAAATACGCCTGGACCATATTAACCTGCGCAATGCCCATTTAAAAGTTTATATAACAGCACCGGAATTAAATAGCATCAAATCATCTGCGTCTGCGAAAATAGAAGCAATAGATGTTTTGAAATCAGAAAAGGGTATCAGCCTGCAATCATCCAGCGGCAGCGAAATAAAAGCAGAGCTTGAAGCTCCTGAAATTACCGCTCATGCCAGCAGCGGTGGGGAATTGAATCTTTCGGGCCGTACCAGGGACCTTAATGCCGAATCTTCCAGCGGGTCTACCATCAATGCGAAATCCTTATTAAGTGAACACACCATTGTGAGTGCCAGTAGTGGCGCATCTGCTGATGTGCATGCGAGCCTTACTTTGGATGCTTCCGCAAGTAGCGGGGCTAACGTTACTTACCGTGGTGCTGCCAATGTAAAGAAATCTGTAAGCAGCGGCGGAGAAGTGGAGAAAGAATAATTAAAATACACATAAAATGCAAAACCCCGCTAATTGAAGCGGGGCTCTGTATTTTCCATTACTATAATGATCAAGGCTTTTTCTTTTTATCTACTTCATTGCCTATTACATAGCCGGTGGCTGCGCCTACAACGGCACCCACAACAGCACCAACTCCACGGTTGTTCTTATTAACAATAGCTCCGGTGACGGCGCCCGCTCCTGCACCAACAGCTGCACCCCTGGCCCTGTGGCTCCAGCCTTTCTTTTTAGCCGGTGCCGGTGCAGCAGCAACAGTACCTGACCCGGTATTTGCTGATGAGGTATTTGATACATTGTTATTACCTGAATTTGAATTGTTCTTGTGTTGGGTAATTGCTGGGTCTTTCCCCACAGCTGCACCAATAGTTGAACCATAGGTCTTATCATCCTGACCCTTATCTGTCAATATTGAATTGTTGTACCTGGCCATTGTATCCTGTAGTAATACTACATTGTCTTTATCTGATCCTGACTTGTTATTCCTGCAGTTTGCAAATAAGGCAATAACAGCAAGGCCTAAAATTATCTTTTTCATATCTCCTGTTTTAAGTGTAAAAAAAATTTTCATTCGGTTAAATTAATTAAGGTGTAAAAAAATCATACGTCCTTCACATCCTATTATTGGAATATCATGCCAAAACAGGCATATGCTTATAGATCTTTGAGGTTTATCTGTTAACTGTTGATTATCAACTATTATTGAGTTTAGATTTCACGTTATCCTAACAAATGAGGATAATTTTGATGCGAAGATTGATGAAAGTTTGTTACAGGTTTGGGAACATACAATATTGGGAAATGAAGGCTAAAAAGACTGAAATAACAAGTCCGGGGTGTATCTCAATTGTTCAAAAAGGGGATTACAATTCAATTACTTATTTATTTCTAAAAAACTTTTCCTAATAGTTTGCCGTTTAAAATTCAACCCTTACCTTTGCACTCCAAATTAAAAAACGGAATTTTAAAAGTTCTTTATATATGTCACAACGAATCAGAATTAAACTACAGTCTTACGACCACAATTTAGTAGATAAATCTGCTGAAAAGATCGTAAAAACTGTACGCAGTACGGGTGCAGTGGTAACAGGACCTATTCCTTTGCCAACTCATAAGAAGATCTTTACTGTATTGCGTTCTCCTCACGTTAACAAAAAAGCACGTGAGCAGTTCCAATTGTGTACACACAAACGTTTGTTAGACATTTACACCAGCAGCAGCCGTACGGTTGACGCTCTAAGTAAGCTTGACTTACCAAGTGGTGTGGATGTTGAGATAAAAGCTTGATGAACCTCCCGATCGTTCGGGTAGGCACCAGGTAAGCTCTTAAAAAGAAAATATGAACGCCTAACTCCGGTTAACGGAGCGCTGGGCATAAAACAGATACAATGAAAAGTATTATTGGTAAGAAGATTGGCATGACCAGTATCTTTGATACAACCGGCAAGCAGACTGCGGTTACCATCATCGAAGCGGGTCCATGTGTAGTCACTCAAAAGAAGACCGTAGAAACAGACGGTTACAATGCTCTCCAGATAGCATTTGGTGATAAGAAAGAAAAGCACTCCATCAAAGCCGAAGTAAACCACTTCGCAAAAGCTAATACAGCTCCTAAAAAATTCGTCCAGGAAATACGCGATAGCGAAATGCAGAAAGAACTTGGTGAATCCATCACTGTGGACATCTTTGCCGAAGGCGATAATGTGCAGGTCATTGGTACAACCAAGGG
Source organism: Ferruginibacter sp. (assembly GCA_040006715.1). Taxonomy (GTDB): domain Bacteria; phylum Bacteroidota; class Bacteroidia; order Chitinophagales; family Chitinophagaceae; genus Ferruginibacter. The sequence goes on from JBDTWL010000066.1 coordinate 13,750, forward strand.
CAAGGGCTTCCAGGGTGTTGTAAAACGCCATGGCTTTAGCGGTGTTGGTGGACAGTCTCATG
>JBDTWL010000067.1:0-13774 GCA_040006715.1 Ferruginibacter sp.
GAAGTAAAAGGATTTAATGCCACAGATTATTTTGAAAAGAATGAAGCCCGTAAATACGACATGTTTACACAGTATGCAGTGGCTGCGGCAGATGAAGCCATAAAAAACAGCAATATTGATTTTACAAAGCTGAATAGGAATAAGATCGGTGTTATATGGGGTTCGGGAAATGGTGGTATTCGAACTTTCCAGGACCAGGTGGAGGAATTTATTAAAGGAAATAAACAACCTCGTTTTAATCCATACTTCATTCCTAAGATGATCGCTGATATTCCATCAGGGGTTATTTCTATCCGTTATGGTTTACGGGGGCTTAATTTTTCAACAGTATCGGCATGTGCATCTTCCAACCATGCCATTATTGATGCCTGTAATTATATCCGGTTGGGAAGAGCTGATATGATCATAACCGGCGGTTCAGAAGCTCCCATTAATGAAAGTTCGGTAGGCGGATTTAATGCTTCAAAAGCCTTATCAACCAACAATGAAAATCCGCAGGCAGCCAGCAGGCCGTTTGATATACAACGGGATGGTTTTGTTATGGGTGAAGGCGCAGGCGCATTGATTGTTGAAAGCCTGGATAGCGCATTAAAAAGGGGAGCCACCATATTGGCAGAAATGATAGGAACCGGCATGGCAGCCGATGCCTACCATTTAACAGGCACGCATCCCGAAGGGGAGGGTGCATACTTAGGTATGATAGATGCATTGGAGGATGCGGAAATAAAAGCCTCGCAAATAGATTATGTAAATGCACATGCAACATCTACTGCTCTTGGCGATGAAAGCGAATTAAAAGCAATTGCCCGGGTCTTTGGTGAACGGAAAAATCTGAACATCAGCGGTACTAAATCCATGACTGGTCATTTGCTTGGTGCTGCAGGTGCCATTGAGGCAATAATTTGTGTAAAGGCTATCCAGGAAAATATTGTTCCTCCAACTATTAATACAACCGAAGTGGAAGGTACTTACAAAGATAAATTCAACTTAACTTTAGGTAAGGCGCAATCAAAAGAAATTAACGTGGCCATGAGTAACACATTTGGATTCGGTGGTCATATTGCAACAACCATTTTCAAGAAATATCAAAACTGAGTAATGCTCGATCACTCAACCTTTACTTTAGTAAATCCTCAAAACGGAAACCTTGCCTTTAAATTATTTTATTTTGATGACAACGGATTTTTCGACCACCTGCAACGGCAGAATTATTATTCGCTGATTTTTGTAAAAGAAGGCATCGGCAAAGTAAAAGCAGATTTTTCGGAGTATGATTTTGAAGCCAATACCATGTTTGCCTTTGCGCCCTATCAGCCATTCATGTTTACTGCCGGTCAGCCAATAAAAGGGTTTGCAATTTATTTTCATTCTGATTTCTTTTGTATCCATAAACACCATAAGGAAATTTCATGTAATGGTATATTGTATAACAACGTTTATCAGCCACCCTTTGTTTCTGTGGATAAAACTTCCGCCGCTACTTTTGATATGTTATGTGATCAGATAAATATACAAATGCAAAATCCGGCATTGGCGCAGTATGAATTGTTGGTGTCTTACCTTAAAATATTTTTAATTTCTGCCGCAAGGCTTAAAGCAGAGCAACAGCCACCAGCTGTAAAAGCCGTCACTGATAATAAGGAGCCCTTCATTTTACAAAAACTGCAAGATGCTATTGAGGAAAATTTCAAGACCAAACATTCCCCTGCTGAATATGCCGAATTGTTATATATCTCTCCAAAAGCATTGGCTAAAATCACCAAGTTACATTTTAATAAAACGCTTTCGCATATTATTAATGAAAGGATAATTATTGAAGCCAAAAGAGAGCTCTACCTGACCAGCAAAACCATTAAAGAAATTGCCTGGGAACTAGGCTACGAAGATGAATATTACTTCAGCCGGTTCTTTAAAATAAATGCAGATGTTTCGCCACAGATGTACAGGGAAACGGTGGGCTATGCCAGGGCTGAAGCATAAATTAGGAGAACAATATGAATATTCAATGAAGCTTTTGATCGGCCAGGCTGATGGGATGGTCTTTGTTCAGGGGCAGGTCTCTAAATTATTAGTTGTTCAGGATAATTTATTATTGATGTAATGCAAGAATTAGTATGGTATTAATTCTACTGTTTATAAGTTTGTAAAACTGATAAAATCCAACACAATTTGGGTAGATAATACTCTGCTCTCCGATATTATAAGAAAACTCCTTTAAAGGAGTTTCTTTAGTTTATGCTTTTTATAATTCAGCCAGTGTAAAACTAAAAACCGAACCTTTCCCAGGCTCACTCTTTATCTGTAATTGGCCTCTGTTCTTTTCAATAAATTCTTTGCTGATGAGCAAACCAAGGCCGGTGCCTTTTTCTTTCTCTGTACCACGCCGACTAATGGTTGTATGTTTTTCAATCAACTTTTTTATTTTTGTTTCATTGACAAATCATCGAAATTGCACTATTGATGAAGAAATTGAAATTCGCATTGACTAAAAAAATGTTAATGATTACGATTGGCCAGAAAGAGTTGATGACTCCAATATATTAGTGGCTTCAGCAGAGACAGGAAAGGGCATCAGAGCAAAACCAAGATTATAGAAAAAACTGCCCACAACAAGGATTGCCGCAATTTGGGCAGATAGTTATATTCTCAGCATTATTTCTCTACCAATCTTCATCATTCTGTGCCCAGATTTATCAAGTAAAATCAAATTTTAGAAAAGCTTAAAAAATCATTTATTAAGTTAGCTAATTGTCTCTTTCCCGATACAAAGCCTTGAGAAATCAAGGTTTTTTTAGTTTTGTCAGACACAACGCATCACTTTATGGCACGATATTACCTGGATAACGGAAAATGAGCCCATATGAAAGAAAAAGCAAAATCAACTGAAAAGCAAAACAAGCCGGAGACCATCGCTGAGTTAAAAAATCAGGCTACAGCTGATGAAGGAGTTATGAAGGGTTACAACGAAAAGAATCCAGGTCAACCACAGGGCGCTTTTAAACCCGATAATGCCGTTAAAAAAAAGCATTAGCTTTTTATCCTTGGCTTCCAGGGTATTTCAGGCACCTGCAATAAATGCCCGGTATACCTCGACAATACAAAAAAGTAATCACTCAAACGGTTCAGGTATTTTATTACGAGGGGGTCCACAAAAAGGTTTTCCTGTTGCAAGTGAACACAAACCCTTTCTGCACGCCTGCAAATACAACGGGCAATATGAATGGTAGAAACAGCAATATCCCCTCCCGGAAGGATAAATGATTTCATTTCCGGCAATACCTCATTCATCTTGTCTATCTCGCTTTCCAATAATAAAATGTCGGCTTCTTTGAGATCAGGTATTTTCATCAATGGCTCTTTTTCCGGGTCACAGGCAAGCGAAGACCCAATGGTGAACAACCGGTCCTGTATTTCCTTTAAAATGTCTTTTGAATGTTCATCGGTCAGAAGGTCATTGACCAAACCGGTATATGAGTTCAATTCATCCACCGTGCCATAGCTTTCTATTCGTAAATGGCTTTTGGCAACTTTAGTTCCCCCGATAAGGCTTGTTTTGCCCAGGTCGCCAGTTTTAGTATATATTTTAAATGCCATTAAATTTTTTTATGAGGATGTAGTGCTATTGCCGGCAATTATGAGTAAAAATAATCTAAACAGTTAATTGTTCAATAACAGAAGGGCTTTCATTTATTTTATCCGTTTCAACCATACCATCTTTTAAGCGGATGATACGACGTGCAAACAATGATATATCCTCTTCGTGCGTAACGAGTATTACTGTATTTCCATCAGCATGTATCTTCCCCAATATATCCATGATCTCGTATGAAGTTTTGGAATCGAGGTTACCTGTAGGTTCATCAGCAAGTATGATCGCAGGGTTATTGATCAATGCACGCGCAATGGCTACACGCTGGCACTGGCCACCACTTAATTCATTTGGCTTGTGGTGCATCCTGTCCTCAAGTTTTACTTTTTCAAGTACTGCTGTTGCCCTTTCCACCCGTTCTTTTTTAGGTACGCCGCTGTATATAAGTGGCAATGCAACGTTTTCCGCAGCAGTTAAGCGGGGTAGTAAATTAAATTGTTGAAACACGAACCCGATCTCTTTATTTCTCACTGCAGCCAGGTCATCATCCGGCATACGGCTCACATCTTTGCCATTCAGGATATAGCTTCCGCCTGTTGGAGAATCAAGGCAGCCGAGAATATTCATTAAGGTTGATTTTCCGGAACCACTCGGACCCATCAGGGCTACATATTCGTTCTTAAATATATCAAGGGTTATTCCTTTAAGGACAGGCAATTCCTGCTTACCCAAAAAATAACTCTTCCGTATATTCTCCAAATGGATGATCCCCTGCATATTGTTTAATGGTTTATTTGTTTATTGGTTTATTAGTTTAGCAGTAAAGGGCTGGCAAATTAGTTCATCCCAATAAACCATGAAACTACTTACTGATAACTTTGGGAACCTTAAAAAACTGCTCATCTTTCATTGGTGAATTTAACAAAGCCTCTTCCCTGCTGCAACCCCGGGCAGGTTCATCTTCCCGGAGAATATTTACATTGTTGCTGATGTGCATCAAAGGCTCTACACCTGCAGTATCAAGTTCGTTCAACTTATCTACAAAACGGATCATTTTCTCAAGGTCATTTTTTATGGCAGTTTTTTCTGTATCATTAAAATGAAGCCTTGAAAGCATGGCCAGTTTATCCACCAAAGCATCGTTGATTTCCATAAAACAAAAATAACGGATTCAAATCAGCCGCGGCTATGATTTTATATAAGCGGGTAACAAAAATTGCTTCCCAGGGCATCGTATAGCCTGTGAGTTTTGTTATCTTCGCCCTCTTTATATTTCATTGAAATGAGTCAACAGCCAGAATCTGCCAAAAGCAGCAAAACGACCATGCCGAAAGATATTGTAATGAGCGGCATCCGCCCTACCGGGTTTTTACATCTTGGGAATTATTTTGGCGCTATTCGCAATTATGTAAAAATGCAGGATGAATTTGAATGTTATTTCATGGTAGCAGACCTGCATTCACTCACTACACACCCTGATACCAAAGAACTCAGGTCAAATGTGCAGCGGGTACTGGCAGAGAATATTGCTAGTGGGCTGGATCCCGATAAAGCAGCTATATTTTGTCAGAGCCATATATATGAAACTTCGGAATTATACCTATACCTGAATATGCTCGCATATAAAGGCGAGCTTGAAAAAACGGTTACATTTAAAGAGAAAGTCAGGCTTAACCCTGAAAATGTGAATGCAGGCCTGTTAACGTATCCTGTATTACAAGCTGCGGATATCCTGTTGCACCGTGCAAGTTATGTTCCCGTGGGCAAGGACCAGGAGCAGCACCTGGAAATGGCAAGGAATTTTGCCAACAGGTTCAACCATCGATACGGAGAAGTTTTTCCTGAACCGGCGGCATTTAATTACAGCCAGGAACTGATCAAGATCCCTTCGTTGGACGGTACTGGTAAAATGAGTAAAAGCGAAAATCAAAATGCTACTTTATACCTGGCAGATGATGATGAAATGATCAGGAAAAAAGTAATGAAAACAAAAACGGATAGCGGACCGGTAACAATGAATGCTTCAAAGCCTGACTATATTGAGAATATTTTCCAGCTGATGAACCTGGTAAGTGATAAGGATTATGTAATGAAAATGGAAGCCGATTTTAATAATTGTACCATCAGGTATGGAGAGTTGAAAAAACAATTGGCAGAAGACATGATAAGCTTCATTGCACCGATAAGGCAAAAAGCGGCAGATATATTGGAGAATGAAAAATACCTGAAGGAAGTAATGGAAAAAGGGGCTGAAAAAGCGGGGGCAAGTGCCGGGCGAACCATGAAAATAGTAAGGGAAGCGATGGGCTTGAATTATTTTCAATGAAAACCAAAAAAACACTTTACGCTGCATTATAATTCAATACATTCGTAGCAGATATAAATTTCTAAAAAGCTATATGGCAAAATCAAAAAAACCAAAACACATTGCGGTAGCAGGCAATATTGGTGCAGGTAAAACAACCTTAACAGAAATGTTAAGTAAGCATTATAAATGGATACCACAGTTTGAAGATGTAGATCACAATCCATACCTCAATGATTTTTATGAAGACATGCCGAGATGGAGTTTTAATTTGCAGATATTCTTTTTAAACAGCAGGCTCAACCAGTTACTGGAGATACAACGTGGTACCGAGACCATTATACAGGACAGGACCATTTACGAGGATGCCAATATTTTTGCGCCGAACCTGCATGATATGGGCCTTATGGGGAAAAGGGATTTTGATAATTATTACCGCTTTTTTGAGACGCTTAAATCAATGGTGAAGCCGCCGGACCTTTTAATTTATTTAAAAGCATCTGTGCCCACGCTCGTTGGACAGATCCAGAAAAGAGGAAGGGAATATGAAGAGAATATCAGGCTTGATTACCTGAAAAAATTAAATGAGCTGTATAATAGCTGGATCGATAATTATAAAGAAGGCCCGTTATTGATCATAGATGCGGATACCAATAAGTTTGCAGAAAGAGAAGAAGACCTGGGGCATATCATCAATAAAATAGATTCTACTTTGTTTGGATTGTTTTGAGGAGAGATACCGGATACTTAATTACGAAGTATCAAAATGAAAAAGAGTTATGAAATATGTACGAAGTCATCCAGGATCGGGAATCCAGGATCGGCTTTAATCTATCAACTGGTTCTTCATCGCATAAAATACCAGACCTACAGAGTTTTTCACCCCAAACCTTTCCATCAGCCTGTCTTTAATAGCTTCAACGGTCCTGGCACTGATATCCATTTTAGTGGCAATTTCTGTGGCAGTGAATTCCATGCATACCAATGTCAGTACTTCTTTTTCACGATCGCTCAATACGATCTCCGAGCTAAGGTTATGGTTGAATTTCTGCTTTGAATAATTTTTCTTGATCAGTACTTTATTTACAAAAGGATTCAGGTAAAAGCCTGTTCGCATAACATCCATAATGGCACGCTTGATCTCGGAAGGCTCAGTATTCTTTAATAAATAACCGGCAGCACCGCAATCCATGAGGTGGCCAACAAATCTTTCATCTTCATACATGGTAAGGATGATAACCCTGATACCGGGGAAATTCTTTGTGATCAATTTAGTTGCATCGATACCATCTTTGATCGGCATTTTCAGATCGCAAAGGATCACATCGGGCATTGATTCGGGGATCTTTTCCAGCAGGTCTTCGCCATTTTCTGCTTCCATAACAAATTTGATATTCATGAACGGGCGCATAGAAAGTATCACACCCTTCCTGAAGATCTTATGATCATCTGCTATTGCAACTTTTATTTGATTGGTTTCCATATTATGCTTGGCAAAAATAACGAAAAGAAATTCACATTATGTAGTGAAATTAACTATTTGACTTATAAGATAGAAATGCTGAGTTCTCAAAGCTCGTAAATTGCTTATACGATCGTCTCTTTAGGGACTTCCAGCGTTACTTTATAATAGGTCTGGCTGGGGTCAATTTCAAAATATATACGCCCGTTCAGGACCTTCATACGGCTGGCAATATTTTTCAGTCCCAGGCCTGTGGCACTGTGGTTTAGCTTATCGAATTCTGCCTGTACGATCCCTTTCCCATCATGATGAAGCCTGAGGTATAAATTATTACCATTAGCATTTTGGGTGAGGTGAATGAAGCCTGCATTGCTGTGTTTGATGATATTGTTCACCAATTCCTGTATGATACGGAAAACAAGCAGTTCCTGGTCAACTTTTAAACGCTCCCTGTAATCATGGAAACGGGCACTGGCATTTAAAGTGCCGCTCCCGCTTATTTTTTGGAAAAGGTCTGTTGTGGCACTTTCCAATCCAAAGTTTTTTAGTGTAGGTGGCATCAGGCTATGGCTGATATTCCGAATAAGCAGTATGGCATCATCAATGATCTGTTTGGCGCTGAAGATGCTTTGTAATTGCTGGGCTTTTTCCTGGTTGACCAGGTTCTCATTTAAATATAAGCGGGCGGTAGCTAATAACGGGCCAGCGTCATCATGCAGGTCAGCAGCTATGCGCTGGCGTTCTTCTTCCTGGAAACGTATGGATGCATTGAGCAAGATCTGTTGTTTTTCTCCTTCCAGCTTTTTCATCTGAAGCTGGTAGCGTATTACTTTGCGCTGGTGAAAGATCACGAATACAATAATTCCAATAGCAAGCGTAAGCATGGCCAATGTACCGATAAACATTAACCTGGAAATTCCCGTAGAATCTGCCTGCAAAAAAAACATTGGTGTTAGTTTAGGTTATTGTTTGGTGAAAAGCTATCGAGATCTAATTCATTAGGCATATCAAACGCTTTGTTCTTTTGGAATTCAGTTTCTTCCTTTACAAGAAAGGCAATACTTAGTATAATATTCTTGCAAATTGTAACAAAACTATAAATGAATTTCATTTGCTCGACAAATTGCTTATCCTTACTCGAATTAATAAATAAAAAGTAGAAAAAATTCCCTGTGAAATATATAAACAATCCCATGCAAATCCAAAAGCTCACACTCTGGTATAGTGGATACTCAACTACAGTATTCATTTTCTCATAAAAAAAGTAAATGATCAGAATTATAAAAGCCAAGAATTCCGTAAGTGACGGGGTATTGCTAAATTTTAAGTTGGCTGATAAATAATAGCTTGTTATTGCAATTATAAGAAAAGGGATTATGGAGAAAAGGGAAACCTTTTTTGCGATACGATTTTGAAAAAGATGATAAAAAAAAGTTGCTAGTAGGCAATATTCCAGTATGCAGTACAATTTTATTGTAAAAATGTACGCTGATCTTGATTTTAAAACATATAAATCTACAATACTAACACTAACAAATACTGCTAGGACAATTGTATATATAAAAAAAACCTTTAAAGCCTTTGTATTCAATTTTTTATAAAAGAGTATACAAAAGATTAAAGGTAAAATCTCTGTGAAAAATGTAATATAAAGTAAAGGATTTTGAATAGCAATTAATTTTGAATCAAAAATAACTAACTGTTATTCAATATCAAAATTTACTTAGTCATTACAAAATAAAGAAACTCCGTCCAAAATTGCTCCGTACATAATAAATTAATTTAGTGGTTTACGATTATTTGAACTGCTAACTTCCAACATTTCGATCCTTTACACAAGCCCCATCGTATCTATACGTACTTATACGTCATTAATAAAAACCAATACAGTATTGGGTTACAGCCAAAAAAAGTGCTAAAAAAGCCTCAAAATTTAAGGTAAATGTACGAATTATTAATAGTAATTTTACTAAGGAAATGGGCGTAGCTTTACCAAGTAACTTTACATTTTCTAATAGTAAAGTATGGTAAAACCCCGTAACGGGAGGAAAATGAGAGAACAGGCCGGTTAAACCAGGCTTGATTGGAAAAGTAACTTTGTTTGAATTTGGTCACCGGATCTGAAGGCTATATTAAAATAGTTGATGGACGTTATCCCGGGAACAATGTGGATCTCACATGAATATTGGCTTTAAGCGCTTGATCTGGATAATTGGATTATGGTAAATTTTGTTGACCCCGCCAATCAACTTTTACAAAAGTATTAAGGCTGCCAGGGGTATACAAGAGGGGAAATGCCCCTTTTCGGTTTAGAAGCTTTTAATTTTCAATACGTATTTGTGCAAACAAGGCAAGTAATGTTACGTGTTTCAATAATCGTATATTTACGCAGTAAAATTCCAGTTATACACTGGAAATCAATTACCTAATGAAATTATTCTTTAATTTTAACCGGTCAATTATACTTTTATCAATTGAAAAATGTAAATTGACCATTCTTAAAACTAATTCCAATAAATCGAACAATGTCTACTGAAAATCTCATCAAAATTGCCATTGCTGATGACCACAAAATCTTTCGCGACGGTATCAAGATGGCGCTTGCCGGGAAATCCAATTTAAAAATGCTCTGGGAAGCAGAGGATGGTAAGGACATGATGCACAAGATCGCCATTAAAAAGCCGGACGTATTGCTGATGGATATACGCATGCCCGAGATTGACGGCATTAACGGCATACAGCTTATCAGGAAAGAATTTGAAGAGATCAAGATCATTGTGCTTACCATGTATGATGACCAGCAGATGATCAGCAAAATGATGGAAATGGGAGCCAATGCCTACCTGACAAAGACAACTGACCCGGAAGAGATTTACGAGGCCATTCTTACATGCATGAATGATGATTTCTATTTTAATGAGCTTGTTAACAAAGCAGTGATGGGGAAACTCATGCAAAAAAAGAATGTTAGGCAGCATTACGGAACCAATACTCCTATTCACTTTAATGAAAAAGAAATAAAAATATTACAATTACTTGCCGAAGATAAAACGACTGAAGAAATATCAAAAGTGATCTTTCTCAGCCCACGTACCATCGAGACCATCCGCCAGAATATGAAAACGAAGGTGAATGCCAAGACCATTGGCGGGTTGATCATGTATGGAATGAGGAATAAATTGATAGAGTAGTATCTCTTCACTCAACAATTCTATTAGAAAGTTACGATCCCGTTCTTCACAGCATAAATGGCCAGGCCAACCCTGCTTTTCACATCGAGTTTTTCGAACAGGCTGTCACGGTAGCCGTCAATAGCCCGGGGCGTAATATTCATGGCATGTGCAATTTCCTTATAGGTCATATCCGTGCTTGCCAGTTTTAAAAATTCTATATCCACTTTGGTCAGCAATGCTTTTTCAATAGAGGAATTATTGTGGTGATTTCGCTGGAAAAAACCAGCCAGTTTACCGGTGGTATTGTGAGAATAGTAATAACCATCTTCTGCAACAGATAGTAAAGCATTCTTGAGTTCATTGGGGTGAATGTCTTTTTTTAAGAACCCCCTCACCCCAACCTGCAGTAAGCGGATCAGTGCAATTTCAGAATCGAACATGGTTAAGATCAATATACGGATATCCGGATATTTTTCCTGCACCCATTGTGCCGTTTCATATCCATCCATCAGTGGCATGTTCAGGTCCAATACGACAATATCAGGTATAGTGCCTTTTTCAAGAATCTGTACCAGTTCTTTACCGTTTGATGCAACACTTACCACCTTGCATTCCTCAAAAGAATTGATCAATGTTGCCAGGGCATCCCTCAATAAAATATGGTCATCAGCAAGGATGACCTTAAATGATTTATTGCTTTTCATACAGAGGTATTTTAATAATAATAGTTGTGCCTTTCCCCAGAACACTCTCCATTGCAAAACTGCCGTCCAGCATGCTGGCCCGACGATTCATATTGGCTATCCCGGTACTAGGTTTGTTACCCTGCTCATTTGCAATACCCTTTCCGTCGTCGCCTATTTGAAGTGTGAGTAAAGATTTGTCATAGTGCAAGTGAACCTGGATGACCTGGGCAGCGGCATGTTTTACTATATTATTCAGTGCTTCCTGTATTATCCTGAATAATACCAGTTCCTTTTGTGAATTAAGAAATACGGGGTCACCTGTAACCACGAGATTCACCTGATATAAACAGGATTTATTGAGTTGAGACACTTCAAATTCCAGTCCTTTTATAAACCCGTTGTTCAGGATTATCTCGGAACTCATACTGCGGCTTATATCGCTCAGGTCATTTATTGCTTCACTAATGATCGAAACTGAATCATTTAATTGTATAGCTGCTTTACTCTTATCGCTGATATTTAAAGTATTTAAGTGAAGCTTTGCAAGAGTTAGCTTCTGCCCAATATTATCATGTATCTCCCTTGATATATTTTCAAAAGTCTGTTCCTGTATCTCTAATTGCGATTGCAGCATTTCATTTGCATGAACAATTTTAAGCTCCTCTAAATTTTTGAAATAAGCATTTTGTTTTTGCTGGTAGCGGTAAACAATAAAAGTAACAAAGCTAATTAGCAGGACTATTAGTAAAGTGCAAATCACAATAAAAATCACTAGGCTTTCCGTGGATGAATTGCGCATAAATAAGCTTTTATAAAAAACAAATGCATAACGACATAACAAAATGTTAATATAGTTCGTAGGGTAGAATATACAGCCAGTGGGATTTTATGATTTAATAAATCCCCCATTGCGGTTATCGGTATGTGTGCACTCATACAGAAAAAAATTCCCGTAATTATCCAAAAAGATGGTTCTTTTCGTAAATCAAGAGTTGGGATATTATTAAAAAGTTGATAATAATATATTATACAAAAAAAAGTGAGACCTAAGTTACTTACAGAAAAAGCTAGATTTAATTGCTTAGTAAGATTATTATTTACCAAAACAAAAATCAATAAAAGAAGAAAGAAAACAAAAAGAAATGATAAGTATTTTATGTTGTGTTTTTTTACTATAACTCTAATGATAAATATACTTAGAAAAGAATAGTGAAATATTAAAGAGAGGTTATTTAAAATTCTTGAATAACCTCTATAAGGACGAAAGAAATTATCAGTTAAAAAAAGAGGTATGGCAACAACTAAAGCAATTGTTGAATACCAATAGAAGCCTTTCATATAGCCTGGAATATTTTTATTGTTAACCAGCCTTAAAGAAATAATGAATGATAAAAGAGCTACAAAACATTGGCTATTAAAAACAATTTGACTGATAATCTGAGTCATATGATCATTTCTCCTACAAGAATAAAACTTAATCCCTAAAAAAAAAGCAGAAAAATACCGGTTAAACCAGTTGTTTTTCTCTTGTAAGGTATTTTAGGTTATCCCATCTTTGGCTACCCAGTTAATCCGTACCCTATATTTAAACTGGTTGGTTTATGATCAATGATCAGGGTCTAAACATTGATTGGATCCTGGTCATTTTTCTGATTTTAGTACCCGGTATTTTAGGCAATTACACAAAATCTTAAACGTTTTTTCCGCCGCAAATAAGCATTTCATGTATTCTTCCGGGTACTATGCGTAAAAACACTATTTTGATCTTAGGGTAATTACACCCTATATTTATCCGGTTGATAATTTCAACTTGCGCCCAGCGTTATAGAAGCGTAAACTTACTATTGAAAAAAACACTATTTTTACTCCATAAATTATGAAGCCAGACATGCAGGAACCCATTAGAGTCATCATTGCCGATGACCATGTACTTTACCGGGCGGGCGTAAAAACAGCATTAAGTTCCAAAAAAGACATAAAAATTGTTGCAGAAGCAGATAATGGGATGCATTTACTGAATCTCATTAAAACAGTACAGGCAGATGTGATCTTACTTGATATCCAAATGCCCATCATGGATGGCATTACTGCTCTGCCTGAAGTAAAAAAGATCTGCCCACAAACCAAGATCATTATGCTGACCATGCTCGATGATAACAGCATGATCACAAAACTAATGGAACTCGGCGCTAATAGCTATCTAACCAAAAACAGCGACAGCGAGATCATATACGAAGCAATTAAAACATGTTTTGAGCAGGAATACTATTTTAACTCACTTACCAATAAAGCACTCCTCAGCAACTTAAAGCAACGGAATGTGGCTACACCGCTGCACATGGCCCCGCAAGATGTTCATTTGAACGATAAAGAGACCACCATCTTAAGGTTGATGTGCGAGGAAAAAAGCACCAAGGAAATTGCTGACATGGTGGATCTGAGCCCGCGTACAGTAGAAGCTATCAGGGACAAGCTAAAAGTAAAAACCGGATCAAAGACAACTGCAGGATTGATCATGTATGCAGTTAAACATAAAATCATAGAAGAAATGTAACCCCC
>JBDTWL010000068.1:0-13454 GCA_040006715.1 Ferruginibacter sp.
TTAAAGATGTTGTTGGCAATACCGGAGCTGCACTGCCACTGCAAATTGCTGCAACAGCGGCGAAGGTTGGTACAGTGCCTGCAGCCGTTACTGTAACTGTTAGTGTTGTTGGAGTAGCACATTGGCCAATGTTCGGTGTAAAAGTATATGTTGCAGTTGCAGTATTGCTTACAGTTGCCGGGCTCCAGGTGCCTGTGAATCCATTCAATGATGTGGTTGGTAATACAGGTGGAGTGCTGCCGTTGCAAATAGGTGCAATAGGTGCAAAGGTGGGGACCGTGGATGCGATCGTAAAGTCAAGGCAGCCGGGAGGAGCTACATTACCGCAAAGGTCAGTCACGGATCCTGATGCATTGGTTAAGCACAACTGGTAATTCCCATTTGTGGTGAGTACAGGGCTTAACGTTAGTACAACATTGTTTGCATACGTTGCCCCGGCAGTACAGGTAGCAGACGCCCAGTTTGTGACGGTATAAGGGCCTCCCGGTCCGGTAATGGTAAAATCAGCGTTCTGTATGGTACTGCATAAAATATTTTCTGAAAAATTTATACTTATTTGGTTGCCACCACAGGAAATGGCAGAATTGATCGATTGCAGATGTGGTGGAACATTGTCAAAAATAGAAGCTGTAGAAGCACCGAAATTGATGCTGTAACCATTTGTAGAAAGTGAATAATTACTTACATTGATCACATAGGTCTGGCCGGCAACCACGGGAATCACAGCATTATACGGAGTGCCGCCGGCACCTTGCGTAGTTAGTGCTGAACCACCGGTAGGCCCTGTAGTTCCCGCTGTGGATGAAAAATTACAACTTACATTTAAAGCGGCATTATTATAAATATCTGCACAGGTTGCATTGGTAAGATTATAAACAGCCCAATCGTAATCTTCGGTAGCGTTATTGGGTGTAATGGTAAAATTTAAATTACCGGAAGTTTGTACAGTGAATGTGTACCAGACATCTGCTCTTTCACCTGCAGTAAGGCAACTATTGGCAGGATTGATCTCATTGCCGATACTTCCGGTACCACTGTAAGAAATTGGTTCATTATATATATTCTGACAAATTGCGATCGCCGCAGGGCAATCCTGAACTGTAGGTGGTGGTGGAATGCTTGCGCATAACTGAAATGTGCCGGTATTATTGGCTCCATATCCCCAGAACCTTACCCAGAGTGTGGCCCCGGGAGTTTGGCCAGTTAAAGTTATTGAAGGCATAAGGCCATTTGCACTCGAGAGATCATCACATTGGATCAATGTAAGTGCGGCACAGGTACCGCCACTGTAAATCGCCATGTCACCATCTGTTATGGTTCCGGTATTGGAATCAAATATTATAGAGCCGCCTGGCGGAACAGTTACTGTGAACCAAACATCTGCTCCCTGGTAATTACCGCATCCTGGTGCGGGAACTCCTGTTGTACTTGTTGCACCTACATTCGTATAATATGCAAAATTGCAACTGTTATTTACCGGTAGTATAAATGCATTGCAGGGGTCGTCATTTGTTGGGGGAGGAGGTGGTGTGGTCACGCAAATGCCAAATGTGCCGTTATTGTCATTACCATATTCCCAGACCCGGATCCATAACGTACTTCCCGGTGTCAAACCTGCCGCATTGATCATGGGCATAAGTCCGTTTGTACTTGCATCATCGTCACAGGCAATAAGTGTAAGTGCATTACAGGTCCCGCTATAGATTGCCATGCCTCCATCAGTTACCACACCCGTTTGAGTATCAAATATCAGTGCTCCGCCTGCAGGAACCACCACAGAGAACCAAACATCCCCGCCTAAATAACTGGAACATCCTGGTGCCGGAACACCCGTGGTACCTGTTGCATTTTCATTGGTGTAATTGCTGTAGCTACATGCAGCCCCTACCGTAAGTGGTATTGCATTGCAGGGATCATCGTTCGCAGGGATCACCGGCGGAGGTGCGGGTGTATTATTGAACAACAGGCTCCAGTTTACCAGACTACCGGCATCAGTCGCAAAGAGATCCTGGATGCAAAGACTCCAGGTGCCATCTGCATTTTGCCCGTTGTTTGCAAACCCGAGGTTTCCTTCCGGCCTGAAGTTTCCAGTATAAGGAGGCGTTCCTGCTGTGATCACTGTCGCAGCAGTAGCAGTAAAACAAGTATTCGTATAATTAACCCCGCCCACACCATTTTGAATAGACAGTGGAATAATTGTTCCATCCGGGGCCTTCAGGTAGATCTCCAGGTCTGAATCCCAGGTATGAGTAATATTAAGACAAACAGAAGCGAGACCGTAGGTGCCATTGATCGTACCTACAGCAGCAACAGTGATATCAAAACAGGTTTGAGCGCCACCATCCGGGATAGCACCTCCTGTTCCATTAAATGTTTGAGCATGTAATGAAGTAAGCTGTAAAAAAAATATGCCAAGCGAGAGTATAATTCTGGACATACAAGTATTTAACCGGGTTAAGCTGATTTGGTCTTTGACAAAATAATTAGATTAACTGGAGGGTAGTTCAAAAGAATAGTTCTGATAGCGCGGATATGAATTTTAATTATCTGGCCAATCAGATAATGATTGGCCAGATAGATTAGGAAGAAAATTAATATTTTTTTTACAGAATTTCTTAAAAACTTTAACAATTTATCACAACTATAGAAGCTTTTTAAGGTACCTTATATGAAGTTAACAATATCTAATTGAATATTATTAAAATATGTATGGTATAATTATATATTATAATGATAGTCTGGTCTCTAAAATCTCACGACAGCATTTGCTTTTTTGCTCTTTCTATTCAGTTT
Source organism: Ferruginibacter sp. (assembly GCA_040006715.1). Taxonomy (GTDB): domain Bacteria; phylum Bacteroidota; class Bacteroidia; order Chitinophagales; family Chitinophagaceae; genus Ferruginibacter. Next base: position 2,794 of record JBDTWL010000068.1, read on the forward strand.
TAAAGGAGGACTATTCTTCATGATGCGTATAGCTTCTGCATCGCAGCTGTTGCATAAGGATTTTTTTACATTGATATCGACGGGTTCGCCCTTGTCATTCACGTCGAAGGAAACCAATATTTCCGCACTAACGGAGGTGGGTCCAAGTTGTTGAAGGGTCTTTAAACTATCGCTAACATACTTATTAAAATCCTGCCAGCCATTAACTGGTATTGCATTGGTGATCGTGATTCGCTCATTGTTATCAGCTTTATATTCATCGCCAGCCGCTCCAGAAGCTGATTTAGATCTTTGGCTTCTTTTTGTTTCAAAAGCATTAGTTACAACTACTTCTTTAATGGAATTGTCTTGCTCCAGTAAAACCAGGTTATTTGCAGTACTGTCATTGCTCAACGCTTTTGTTATGGTCTTATAACCGATTGCATTGACATCTACTTTTGGAGCAGAATCAGGGCTTGTAATTGCAAATGATCCTGCCCAGTCTGATTGTACTCCGATATTGTTTTTCTTATCTATCACATTTGCAAAAGAAACAGGATTGCCTTTACTGTCTGTAATCCTCCCCCTGATCTTTTTTTGAGTTGCAACCTGTATTCCTGAAACCTTCCCGGCAAGTGCGTTATCATTATTATTATTTGATTCAGGTTGAATATTGGTATAATAAGCTTTGGAATTGCTTACACTTACAGAATCAGCTATCTCTGTAATATTGTTTTGATTTAAAGTATAACCGCCGGTAGCACCTGAAGCAATAATAGTAGCATTGGAAGCCGTTAAGGTTTGTTTTTTTTCTGCAAGTTTATAAGATCCGTTCTTTTCCACGGAAACAGGTTGTTGTTTTGTTTCAGTATCCGGGATAACAGTGATAAGGCCTTCTTCTTTTTTGATCCTCGAACTATCACTGATTTTATTTCCAACGGTTCCCGGGAGTTCCTTTTTATTGTTGTTAACCTCAATTGCTGCGATCTCATCCTGCTTCGGCCTGTTATTATTATACAACAACCATCCAAAACCTGCAAAAAAGATCAGTATTGCAGCAATCCGCAGCAGGGGTGCAATTGTTTTCTTTTTGTACCAAACTACCCTTGCAGCCTTTTCTTTTAGTAGTAATTTATTCCTGAGTTCATTGATGTCGGCACCTGCTGTTTTTGTATGCAGGTAACCATCCAGCGAATCGGAAAGGAAAGGATCATCCAGGGCCGCTTTTTCCAAAGCATGCATCTCCTCTTCCGTCATTTTGCCGGAGTGATATCGTTCAAAATCTTCAGCGCCGTAATATTTAATATCTTTTTCCTGAGGCATTATTTGCTCATTTGTTTATCCATGCATAATTTTAAATTCCTCCTGCCATTTTGTATAAAGCTTCTCACTTTGTTCCATTCAATTCCTGTGACCAACACGATCTCGTTGTAACATTTTTCTTCCAGGTAAAATAATTCAAGCACATTCTTTTGTTCTGCAACCAATTGGCCGAGGCAATAATGCAGCTGTTTGAAATTTTCTTCCTTCTCCAACTCGCCGTTCAGATGCACTGTTTCTTCATTTTGCATAAGCGATACATCTATTTGTGCTTTCATAAACTTCTTTCCCGAACGGAGGATCATGAGGCAATGATTTTTGGATAACTGGTATAACCAGCCCTTAAAATTATTCACTTCATGTTTTTGCAGCTTGGCAACGAGTTCTTCAAATATCGTTAACACAGAATCCTTTGCATTTTCGGGATCTTTTAAATATTTAAGGCAAACACCATACACCAGGTCCATATAACGCTGGTACAATTCTGATAAGACCTTTAGATCACCCGTTGACTTGTATGATTGAACCAAATCAGCATCCGGATCATTATTAACAGGTATGTTCTTAAGGAACGTCACATGCCGAAATTATGAAAAAGTTACAAGTTCATAGTTTACCAGTTTACAATTTGTAGCTGAGCTGTGTTGATAATTTCAACATTTTAACATTTTAAGCTAAACCGCATTTATGTAATCCTAAACATCCCTGCATCCTGGATATAAAATTAACTATTATGAAAAAGCTGATCTTAATGATTGTTCCTGTTTTCCTGATCGCCCTAAGTTTTAATTTAAATTACCAACAAACGGTCACGGGAATGGTATCTGATGAAAAAGGTAATCCCATTTTATTTGCAACAGTTAGTATGAAGTATGGTAAAGCGGTTGTCCAGACTGATAAGAGCGGGCATTATTCGATCACGGTTCCTGATAAAAATACAATACTCTTGTTTAGTGCTATTGGCTTTGAAAGCAAACAGGTGAAACCGGGAAGCAGAACGGTTGTAAATGTTATCCTGAAAGCATCAAATACAAGCCTGAAGGAAGTTATAATCAGTGCCCCGCTTCAAACCAAAACAACATTCGCCAACAATGGAACTATGAATTATGTTATGGCAGGCAAGGTCTCCGGTGTACTTGTAACTTCAGAGGGCTATTCTTCCAGTTTTTATTCCACCAGCAAGGATGAGGAATATAATACGGAAGGTTATGATAATATTGCTGAAAATATTTTCCTGAAAGCAACTGATAATCCCCTGTCTACTTTTTCTATTGATGTGGACGGGGCATCTTACAGTAATATAAGGAGAATATTGAATTCAAATCAATTGCCTCCTGCCGGCGCCGTTAGGGTGGAAGAAATGGTCAATTATTTTCATTATGATTATCCCCAGCCAACAAACGAGGACCCTTTTTCATTTACAACGGAAATTTCAGAATGCCCATGGAACAGCAGCCACAGGCTGGCCTTAATAGGCATGCAGGGAAGAAATATTCCGGTAAATAACCTTCCACCCTCTAACCTTGTTTTTTTAATTGATGTATCAGGATCCATGGAAGAAGAGAATAAGTTGCCACTCGTAAAATCATCACTGAAATTATTGACTGACCAGTTGCGTGAACAGGATAAAGTGTCCATTGTTGTTTATGCCGGCGCAGCCGGGATGGTACTTGCTCCAACAAGCGGCAGCATTAAAACAAAAATAAAAGATGCCATTGACCAGTTGAGTGCTGGCGGTTCTACTGCCGGCGGCGAGGGTATCATGCTTGCCTACAAGACCGCGAACGCGAATTTCAATAAAGAAGGAAATAACCGCGTGATACTTTGTACAGATGGTGATTTTAATATAGGCATGAGCAGTGATGATGAAATGGAAAGGCTTATTGAAAAAGAGAGAAATACAGGGGTCTTCCTCACCGTGCTTGGCTACGGGATGGGAAATTATAAAGATAGCAAAATGCAGAAGCTTGCAGATAAGGGTAATGGGAACCACGCATACATTGATGGTATCAGTGAAGCAAAAAAGGTTTTGGTGAACGAGTTTGGCGGGACCTTATTTACCATTGCAAAAGATGTAAAGCTGCAGGTGGAATTCAATCCCGCTAAAGTGCAGGGATACCGGCTGATCGGTTATGAGAACCGCATGCTGAAAAAAGAAGATTTCAATGATGATACAAAAGATGCCGGTGAGTTGGGAAGCGGACATACCGTAACGGCATTGTATGAAATAATTCCGGTAGGTATAAAGAGTGATCTTTTGAAGGACGTGGATAAACTGAAGTATCAAAATAAAGAAACAGCATTAAGCAATACATCATTTGATAAAGAGATCATGACGATCAAGTTTCGCTTTAAAACAGCAAAAGATCCTGTAAGCAAACTGACCGAACATGCAGTGTATGATGATCATGTTGCTATTGAAAATACATCAGCCAATTTCCGGTTTGCAGCTGCAGTTGCAGCATTCGGTATGCTTTTAAGAAATTCTGAATTTAAAGGATCTGCGACTTATGACCAGGTGCTGCTTATTGGAAAGAATGCCATAGCAACCGACAAAGAAGGATATAGAAATGAATTTATGAAATTAGTGGCGCAGGCAAAATCATTGTCAGGAACCGCTGCAATGAATACGGGGCATTAGAATGTGAAATATAAAACATTAAATGTAAAATGTAAATCGGATCCGCTTCCTTTTACATTTTACATTTAATATGCTGCATTCAATATTTTGTTTTAAGCTGTTGATTTGTTACCACGTCCATACCACCAGCCTACAACAGAGCCAACCACTCCGCCAAACACTGCCCCTACGGCAATATCCACGAGTGCCAGCCTGATCCTTATCAATCTCATAAAAGCTATAGAAAAAGCATCTGCTCCTAATGTTACAAAGAAAAAAATGATAAGGCCACAGGTAAAGCCTTTGGCCATAGAATTGGCGCCTGATATGTCCATTATATAAGCCAGTAACATTCCCCATGCAAGGTTGGCAATGATCAGTGCCGGTATATACGGATTTGCCTTGGTGAGGCCGGGATAATGCATCATGTTGGCATCATAATAACCCTTTAATAACATTCCGAATACCAGCCAGCCCAGTAGAAAGGAAATAACCCCGGCAATAAGGCCGCCAATCAAAGTTTTTGATTTCATTTTAAATGGTTTTGGTTAAGAAAGAAGGATCTAGTCCTGTTCAAAATAGAGTATTCTTTCAAAAAATTCGCAAAGGGTTATCAACAGGTCTTAATAATGAGCGGGCTGGGACCTGAATTTTGATGTAATTTTTATCGCAAAACTGTTCTGTCAGACCTCAAACTGTTATTTATCAAGCATTCACTCCCTTTCGTCAAACGGATTATTATACTGACCCGGAGTAGGTTTCTTTTGTATTGACAATCTGCTAAATGCAGTTCATTTATTTCTTCATAAAAAAATACAAATCATGAAATCAATTATCAGTAAAACAATGATACTGGTTGCCCTGGCAGCAACAGTACTTTCTTTTTCAACCGGATTCGGCGGAGAGGGCTTTGAATTATTCCTGAATAATAAAGTAATGATCCAGCAATTTGGCAAACAGATCGATGCCGTTAGCAACCTGCGATTGGATCAAAGTTCATCCAATGACCAGTTAAGCCTTAAGTATTATCATTGTGGCCGTACAGGCAGGAACAGGATCGTCAGCATCAGGGACGGTCAAAATAAAACAGTAAAAGAATGGCATTTCAATGATGCTGGTACTGTAATGAACTTCAATGTGAAAGATATTCTTAGCCTGAAGAAAACCAATAACAATACCCTTCAGCTTTATTATTCTTCTACCGAATTACCCAATGGGCGGTTGCTTACGAATATAATTGTAGGAAATAACAGTGTAGCAAAAAAGTAAAAAGTGGTTTGAGCTTATTCAAACTTACTTTAAGGAAAATGAATCTTATGAAAGCAAACGCTGGCCCCTGTATAAAACTGGGCCAGCATTTGATTGCTGTTCTTTATTGAATAATTAATTTTTGGACAAGTGTCGCTTCAGAGCCTGCTAATCTTACAACATACATTCCCCTCGCTATCCTGGTTGCAGGTATCTGTATATTGCCGGTGCGGCCATCTATATTTTCTTTTAAAAGTAACTTGCCATCTGTACTGAATAATTCTATTGAATTATAAACTGCTGAAGAAAGGTTCAGGTGAATGATACCATCAGTAATAACGGTTGGGGCTATGATATTTTTTGGATCATGTTTCAGCTCAAGACGAATGATATTTGAATATTCATAGGATCCATCAAGGTTTATCATTTTAAGCCTGTAAAAAATTATTCCCTGCTGATTTACATTGTCTAAAAAATTATACCTGTAACCGGATATTAAATTTTTTGCAGGCACTGTACCCAGCCGGGTAAATACTGTTTGATCAATGCTATATTCAATTTCGTAGCGGCTGAGATTTTGTTCCATGGCAGTTCGCCAGTATAAACTTACTCCTTCATTAACTGACCGGCCGCTGAATTCAACCAATTCCAGCGGTAATACAGGAGTGGCAACAACATGAAAAACGATATTGTCGGTCAGGGAAACAACGTAAACTTCTCCTGCTTCTGTTTCACCAAAATCTGCGATCCCGGATGGTGAAAGTGTTTGCAAATAAGTATTCCATCCTCCTGAACCATTTGAAACTATTTTATAAAAGGAGCCCGAATAAAAATCTGCCGCTATATAATACCCTTGCAGGTATGGATAGGCAGCACCCCTGTAAACAACTCCGCCGGTAATAGCAGCTGAAGGATTTTGAGTAGCATAAGTATAGGCAGGAAAAACATAATTGGCTGGAGCACTACAGCCTGTTGTATTGTAAGTACTGTTCCCTTCGTAACAATGCCATCCGAAATTGGTACCTGCTGTTGAACCAGCAGAACGGAAATTGATTTCCTCCCATGAATCCTGCCCAACATCTCCTATCCACATATCATAAGTAGCCCGGTCAAAACTCCATCGAAAAGGATTGCGCAAACCAAGTGCGAAGATCTCATTACCATAAGGGTTTCCCACAGGTATGGTATAATAAGGTGCAGTAGCATTTGTATTGACCTTGAACCTTAGTATTTTTCCAAGTAGCACAGAAGTATTCTGTGCATTATCAGGGACGTCACCTGCACCCCCGCCATCGCCTGTTGATAAATACAGGAAACCATCATTGCCAAATTGCAATTCACCGCCATTATGATTGCTGTTTGTTGGATGCGGTATGGTGATCAAGATAACTTTCGATGAGACATCAGCACTGTTTGGGTCACTGCTTACCTGGTACCTGGCCAGTTCGAGGTCGCCAGCGGTATTAGTATAATAAACATAGAATAATCCATTTGTCTCATATTCCGGGTGAAAGGCCATGCTTAACAACCCCCTTTCTCCACTGACATTGACATTGGAAACTGTAAGGAATACTGAAAGGAAATTAAAAGCAGCATCGTAAGCCCTGATCGTACTTCCCTGCTGCACAATGAAAATTCGGTTACTTCCATCCATTGCATTTACAAATTGAATGGGAGCACTTAACCCTGTGCTGATCACAGGGCTTAATGATAAAGCAGGTTGGCATTGGGTGTTTTGAGCAAGGAACATGCATAAAACCATCCCGGTAATATAGGAATATGCAAATTTTAAAAAAGTAGAATGTTTTTTCATGATAAAAGATTTTAAAAAAAAATGTCACTGATCAAAGTCACAAATGAAATTTGCCAAAAAGTGTACCAGATAAATAATCCAGGTTCACCTCGATGTATTGTTTGTGCCAACTATCTTAGATTTGCTGCTTAAACATTCAGGCTTCGCCCATGTCACTTTATAAAAAAATAAACCCATTTTCAAAACAGAACAATGATACCGGCTTTGCTACTAACAGTAAAGACCTGCTGGGTGGCCGTTTTATCAATAAAGACGGTAGTTATAACCTGGTAAAAGAGGGATTGCCTTTCAGGAAAAGGTTCAGCATTTTTCATGACATGCTCAACCTGCCTTTATGGAAGTTCATAACCATCATCTTTATTTTTTTTCTTGTTATCAACCTTGTCTTTACTGTTATTTATTTTATGATAGGTCCCGAACAGCTTAATGGGCTAACCATTGGCAGTAACTGGAAAACTTTCAGGGAAATATTTTATTTCAGTACACAAACATTTACAACAGTTGGTTATGGACATGTGAACCCTGCTGCTGACGGGGCAAATATTGTCGCGGGTATCGAAGCCCTTACAGGTTTCCTTTCACTTGCCATTGCAACGGGTTTGATCTATGGGCGTTTTTCAAAGCCCCGGAGCTACCTGGCTTTCAGTGAACATGCATTGATAAGCCCTTATAAAGATGGTATTGGCCTGATGTTTCGCTTTGCTGCTTTCAAGGATAAACATTCACTCACCGATCTTGAGATCAAGGTCAATACAGGCTTACTGGTAGTTGAAAATGATATACCCGCTTATAAATATTTCAGCCTTGACCTGGAAAGGACACGCGTTGAAAGCATGCCCATGAGTTGGACGGTGGTTCATCCAATTAATGAGAACAGCCCCTTCAATGGCTTTTCAGAAGCAGATATGAAAACAGCCGATGTGGAATTATATGTAATGCTGCGTGGCTTTGATGATGTGTTTTCCAATTTTGTGCAGCAAAGAACATCCTATACTTTCAATGAAATAATCTTCAACCGTAAATTTTTGCCCATGTACCGGGAAAGTGATGATGGAAAGACAACAATACTGGAACTGCATAAATTGAATGAACACACAGCAGTATGAAAATACATGACATCTCTAAAGAGCAATAGATCCTTACTCCATGCTAACTTGCCATTTTGAGCTCATTAAATTTATTACACGCAGTTTTCCTGTTACGCACTTCTAATTTCCTATAAATGCTTTTAAGATGTTTCTTGACTGTATTGATGGAAATATTGCTTTCGTGAGCTATTTCTTTGTAGAGCTTTCCCAGGCATAGCTTGTCCAACACTTTTAATTCCGGTGGAGATAACAAATTAATCGACATAAACTCAATTTGGGTTAATGATATAGATTGAATCTATTTTTTATACCTAAATCTGTGCCTTTTTTTAAAAATACGATTTTAGAGCTTGTTAATAAATGTAAGACTGTGGAGACATGTGTAATTTATTCCCCGAATTATTTCAAGCATGGATCAGGTCAATTCTTTTAATTCATTTGTAAGGGTTTCTGCAAGTTCCGGCCTTCCGTGAAACTGTGCCGGGGTATTTTGAAACAATTCGATAAGCCAACTCTCATTTTTTTTAATGAACACCAGGCTTTGGATGGCATTTTTTGAAGGGTCAATTTCATTCTGGCCGGGAGCGATCATTCCTGCTACTGCAGATAATAGCATGCAATGCGTATCCAGGCGCTCAATATCCTTCACTTTTGAGATATAAATACCCGTTCTGTGATCCTCAAATATTTTTTTAAGAGCCTCTTCCACCTGTTCCTGCCCAAGCATCTGGCTTCCATCAAAACCGATCACATGAGCAGTGCCGGAAAAAAAATGTGCAAAGGCATGTGCATCCTGGTTGTTCCAGGCCTCTAACAGGCCATAATAAAGATCCAGCACTACAACATCATCAGCTGATTTTGGTTTGTAAGATTCTACCGTCATAAGTCATGTTTTACGTGGAGGTTTATATAAGCTGAACAGGTGCCGCTAACAGCTGTGATCATCCTTGTTATATATTAAACAGGATCAATTTCCGATCAGACAACATACCATTTCCCTGAATCATCATGGGAATAGGAAAGACCATTGCTCATAGCATATATCTCACGGCCGTCGCGTGGATGGAGGTAATAATTTTGTTCGTATACCCGTACGCCATTATTTTCACGGGTAAGGTAATTGATCAATGCCTGGAGGCTGGGTGGTATTTCGTGCAACCATTGTTCCTCTGATTCCCTTACAAATGCCTGGCTCATAATTCGTGTTTATATCTGTAAGATAAAAATTGTGCCAGAGAAGGATAATATTTAAAAAAGTCTTCTACTCATCTGCTTTTATTACTGGCATAATAATAGCATCAAATCCAAAAAAACTTATGGATATCATCATTCAATCACTAGGCTTTAAGGCAGGAGAGAATCTAGAGAACTTTACCCGCGAAAAATTAAATAACCTTAACCATGATAAAATTGTTCGTGCAAATGTGACCCTGCATAAAGGCCCCGAATCAAACCCCGACAGTAATTATTGCGAGATCAGGCTTGAGGTACCCGGCAATGACCCTTTTGTTAAAAAGAACAGTGTTCATTTTGAAACCGCTATCAGTGATTGCGTGGATGTGCTGAAGGAAAAGCTTAACAGGTCAAAATCGAAACAATCTGACAGATTGAAGGGTGAGGCAATTACTATACAAAATGCTATTGAAGCAGCTGAAACAGATATGGATCCTGAGTTAGAGGATGTAGTGAAATAAGCTGGATACTGGGCGCAAGTAATCATAAATTCCTGTATCCCGTTACTCAAAAGGGCTCACATGCTAATTGTCAAATTCTTCTTAATTTTCCTTGATATAACTGCAAAAACCCTTACCTTTGCGGCGCTAAAAGTTTCAGCGTGGATCGGATTGGCTGAACTACTTTAGCATATTATGAGAGCATAACATTCATATCAACGACCCCGAACCGGCAAACGCATGGTTCATCTACGGGTAAGATATGCTCAATAAATAATCAAATATATCCCGAAAGGGTCCGGGACGACGCCAATGAAGCTCAATAGCGGTCAATGGCTGGTTAACAAAAAATATACTAATCAACAAATAAACAAAACAAAATGGGAGACTTACGTTATCAACGAAACTTTGGAATTGCCGCTCATATTGATGCAGGTAAGACCACTACCACCGAGCGTATATTATATTATACCGGAGTGAACCACAAGATAGGAGAGGTGCATGATGGCGCCGCTACCATGGATTGGATGGCACAGGAACAGGAAAGAGGTATCACGATCACTTCAGCTGCTACTACCTGCTTCTGGAATTTTCCAATGGTTCAGAATAAAAAAACAGCTGATACAAAACAATACAAATTCAACATCATTGATACCCCGGGCCACGTGGATTTTACCGTAGAGGTTGAACGTTCACTTCGTGTTCTGGATGGTTTATTGGCTTTGTTCTGCGCAGTATCTGGTGTAGAACCACAGTCGGAGACGGTTTGGCGCCAGGCTAATAAATACAAAGTTCCCCGTGTAGGATTCGTTAATAAAATGGACCGTGCGGGTGCTGATTTCTTGAACGTAGTTAAGCAGATCAAGGAAATGCTGGGTGCTAAAGCTGTGCCTTTGCAATTACCGATCGGCGCTGAAGAT
>JBDTWL010000069.1:0-13374 GCA_040006715.1 Ferruginibacter sp.
TATATAATATTTATATTTCATCCAACTATAAAAATAAAACTATATTTTTGTTAAAATATGCTTGATTGGTATAGATTTAGATGTTACATTTGCTAAAATTAATACCATCAAATATTCTCTGAACAATTAAAATGAGATAATTATTAAATTAAAACTAGCGTTTATGAAACAAAAACTTGTGTTGTTATTTTCTTTGGTGTTGATGGGCTCGGGCCTGTTTGCACAAATGACGGACAAATCAACTTCTACGAAGAAGGCGACATTATTTGGAATTCACTTTGATGCGGTTGATTTCAAAACTCCTCGTACCTGGAAAAATACTACATCTGACAGGAGTGCTACCAAAACCAGCGACCTGGATTATGGTTTTTCTCTTTCTTATTGGAAAGGGTTAACATCAAGAATTGACTTCTCTACAAAGATCAATGCATTGATCCACAACTATTCTGCTGATGACAGAAATGAAGCAACAACAAAAACAGAAATTGGATTGGAACTGGAACCATCTTTAAATGTAAAAGCATTGAAGGATAATAATTTCATTAATCCATTTTTATCTGTTGGTATAGGTGGCGGATATTACACCGGCGAGTGGGGCGCATATTTTCCTGCAGGCGTAGGTGTTCAGTTTAATTTCAACAGCGTTACTTATTTAATGGTCCAGGCATCTTATCGCTGGTCCCTGACAAAAGATAACTTAAAAGACAACTTATTATATTCAATTGGCTTTGCCCAGAACTTTGCTCCGGAAAAACCCAAAGTAGTTCCACCACCACCACCGCCACCAATATTGGATCGTGATGGCGATGGTATCAATGATGTGGACGACAAATGCCCTGATGTTAAAGGTCTTGCAGCATTGCAAGGTTGTCCTGACAGGGATGGTGATGGTATCGCTGATGGCGATGATGCTTGTCCTGATGTAGCTGGTGTTGCAAAATACAAAGGCTGCCCGGTTCCTGATACAGACGGCGACGGTATAAATGACGAACAGGATAAATGCCCTACTGTAAAAGGTTTGGCACGTTACCAGGGTTGTCCTATACCTGATACAGATGCTGATGGCGTAAATGACGAAGAAGACAAATGTCCTAATCGTCCGGGTCCTGCCAGCAACCAGGGATGTCCTGAAATAACCAAAGAAGTTATTGAAAAGATCAATGTAGCTGCTAAGAATGTATTCTTTGCAACAGGTAGCTTCAAATTGTTACCAAAATCTTTCAAATCATTGGATGATGTTGTAGCGATCATGAAAGCTGATGACCTGTTAAAACTACAGATCGATGGCCATACTGATTCACAAGGTGATGATGCCAAGAACCTGACATTATCAGATAACCGTGCAAAAGCGGTAAAAGATTACCTGGTAAGCAAAGGTGTTGCTGAAGCTTCAACCAATTCAACAGGTTATGGCGAAACCAAACCGGTTGCTGATAATAAAACAGCAGCAGGCCGTGCGAAGAACAGGAGAGTGGAAATGACAGTTAGGAATTTCTAATAATTATCTCAATAGAAATAATAAACCCCGGATATTTTCCGGGGTTTGTTATTTTATATCAATCCCGAACCGGGTATCTTAAACCTCAATGGTTGAAGATCTTTTAACTGATAATTGCCGACCCGGCATTTGAAGGATACAAAGCATAAATTCTTCGGGTGATCAGTTCAGATTCACTGTATCTATAAACGTGGTCTCATTTGTATAATCCTTGATCTCGTTATAGAGGGTATCCCTTTCTATGGGTTGCCGCTTTACCTGCTTAATAAGTGTGACCAGTTCTTCAGTAGACATAACGGGCCTTTGTTCCTCGCTGCCGGCCATTGAATAGATCTTTGTAGAATCATCAATGGTGCCGTCTATATCATTGACGCCAAAGGATAAAGATAGCTGGGCATTCTGCCTGCCGAGCATGGGCCAGTAAGCCTTTATGTGGGGGAAATTATCAAGGTAGATCCTGGCAATGGCGTAGAGCCTCATATCTTCCACGATGGTTGATTCGGGGATATGGCTCATATCATTATTGGCATTGCGGAATTTTAAGGGGATGAAAGTATTAAAGCCCCCGGTCTTATCCTGTAAAGTGCGCAGCTTATTCATGTGGTCTATGCGGTGCTCATATTTTTCTATGTGGCCGTACAACATGGTGGCGTTACTGTGCATACCGAGGCTATGTGCTGTTTCATGGATATGCAGCCAGCCTTCGCCGGTAACCTTATCGGCACAGATCTGTTCCCTTATTTCTGGGTGAAAGATCTCGGCTCCACCACCCGGCAGGGATTGTAGCCCTGCATCTTTTAATTGCTGCATACCTTCTTCAACAGTAGCCTTTGCCTTCCTGAACATATAATCCAGTTCCACTGCGGTAAATCCTTTCACATGCAGGGTTGGCCTGTGAGCATGTATCTTTTGTATGAGTTCAATAAAATAAGCAAGATTCATTTTTGGGTGTACACCTCCCACAATATGTACTTCAGTGATGGGCTTGCCGTCATAGCTTTTTACGATATCCAGCATTTGATCAATGCTTAGTTCCCATCCTTCTTCTTTGTGTGCATACAGGCGTGAATAGGAGCAGAACTTGCAACTGAATACACAAACATTGGTTGGCTCTATATGAAAATTGCGGTTGAAATAAGTTTTATTCCCGTGTAATTTTTCCCGGATATGATTTGCCAATGCACCCACAAAAGACAGGCTTCCTTTTTCAAAAAGGGCCAGGCATTCAGCATCCGAGATACGTTCTCCGGCTTTAACTTTTTTTGCTATTGATTGCAATGATTTATCAGGCGTGGATGTAATACATATATCAAGGGATGAAGACATAGATCAGGGTTTTTGCAAAGTTATTAAGGTTGAGTGGTTAAACTGCAAAGTTTTTCCAATAAGAGATGACATCTTTACGAATTAAAAAGATGTCATCTCTTATACGGTTGCAGCTATTATAAAAAATATCCTGTCATGCAGTTGACTTTTCTGTATAAATGTTATCTTCCCATTATCAAACAACGGCTGCCTGTTTCCCGTATATTACCGATAGTACAGGCTCACATTTAATTTCTAATAAAATAAAGCTATATGAGTATCAAGTTTCGCCTTACGCTGATGAGTTTTTTACAGTTCTTTGTTTGGGGTGCATGGCTCATTACAATTGCTACTTATTTTTTCGGAAATAATATGGGAACCGGCGTGCAGTTCGGAGCGATATTTTCCACGCTGGCATTATCTTCTTTATTCATGCCTGCACTTACAGGTATAATTGCTGACAGGTGGATGAATGCTGAAAAATTATATGGCTTGCTTCATATTCTTTATGGAGCTATTTTATTCTACGTTCCTTATGTAAAGGATGCAGATACCTTATATTATGTCATTTTCGCAGCTATGATCTGTTATATGCCTACCATTTCCTTATCAAATTCTATTGCATATACAATTCTAAAGAATAATCATTTTGATGTGGTAAAGGTATTTCCACCGATACGTGTTTGGGGAACAATTGGTTTCATCGCTGCCATGTGGATCACTAATCTTTCAGGCAGTAAAGCAAATGCCAACCAGTTTATCATTGCAGGTGTGCTTGCCATTGCTTTAGGTATTTATTCTTTCACCCTTCCTAAATGCCCTCCACAGAAATCGATCTCGAAAGAGGCGCCTCTTATAGAGCAATTGGGATTGAGTGCATTCAAATTATTCAAGAAGTACAAAATGGCCTTGTTCTTCCTTTTTTCTATGGCATTGGGCGCAGCATTGCAACTTACAAATATGTACGGGGATACATTTCTAGATGATTTTAAAAAAACGCCAGCTTATGGCCCCGACTCATTCGTAGTAAAATATTCAACAGTTATTCTTTCTATTTCACAAATGGCAGAAACGGTATTTATCCTTACGATCCCTTTTTTCCTGAAGCATTTTGGGATAAAGAAAGTCATGTTGTTTTCCATGCTTGCCTGGGTATTGCGTTTTGGACTATTTTCCTACGGCGACCCATCTACAGGATTATGGATGATCATCCTTTCATGCATCGTTTATGGAATGGCATTTGATTTTTTTAATATATCCGGTTCATTGTTTGTTGAAACCAATACAGATTCAAAGATCCGTTCCAGTGCCCAGGGATTGTTCATGATGATGACAAATGGGATAGGGGCTTTTATTGGAAGCAAGGTTAGCGGATTCATGATTGATAAATACTACACTTTAAAATTTACTGATGTAAATGGTTTGTTGGAATATTTAAAATCAGATATCAATAATGCTGGCGTACAGGAAACATTAAAATATAACGAGGTATTGGCAGGGGGGGTACTAAAATCGCCCATCTTTATCCGGCAATGGAGTTCAATATGGCTTGCATTTGCAATTTACGCTTTGATTATTGCTGTTCTTTTTGCAATATTCTTCCGTCATAAACATGATCCAAATGCTATTGGAGATAATATCCATCCGGAAGCACTGCTCCCGGTTGAATAGTTTTTAAAAAAAAGATCAAAGATTTATTTATTGCGCTATGAAACGATATTTTCTTAAAAATTTATTATTACCCGTACTGATTTTATTTTCTGTTGAATCTCAATCACAGGTCTTATTGAATGAAGGTTTTGAAGGCAGCTTTCCACCATCCGGGTGGACATTGGAAAATCCAGGTTTTGTTACACCGTTTACCCAAAATACTTTTGTAACAAATGCTGTAGCGGGCACAAAAAGTTTGCGTTGTTATGCTTCTCCATTTGCTACATCAAATGCCTGGGCACTTACACCTGCATTCAATTTAACCACAAATACTTTATACCGCATATCATACTGGTACAGGGGATCAACCAGTAGCGGGTTTTCAGAAAAAATGAAAGTTACCATAGGAAATGCAGCTACAGCAGCCTCCCAAACTACCATTGTTCATAATTACCCCGCTATTACCAGCACTTCATTTGCACAGGGAATTGATGTCATAACTGTACCTGCGAATGGTAATTATAATATTGGTTTTAATTATTATTCCGAGGCTGGCCAGGCTGTAATTTATATAGACGAGATCATAATAGAGCAACTGATTCCTACAGCATGTTCAGGCGGCATACCATCTATTGGCACTGCTTCCGGGCCATCAATGGTTTATCCAGGCAGCACATTCACCCTTTCATTATCGGGTAATTACTTGTATTATTCAGGTTTACAGTTTCAATGGCAGTCATCGATCCAGGGAGCAAATAATTTCTCAAACATTGCCGGCGCCACTTCTCAGAATTATATAACCTCTCAAACTGAGGCTAAAGATTACCGTTGTATTATGACTTGCACAAACGGAGGTTCATCTTCAACCTCTAATCTGGTTACTGTTTTCCTGCCGGGTTCGGGCGCTCTCTTCCGGGAAAAACATATTGGAGATATAAGTCTTACAAGCCATATTTATGGAATGCATTTTTTAACTCCGTCCACCGGTTTTGTTGCTTTTGCCGATTCTGTTGGCTTTACACAGGATAGTGGTCACACATACATTAAAAGAGGAATCGGTATTGCGAACACCAATTTTAATGGTTTTTCAAATGTGAACCTGACTTTCGGGTTCTCGATAAGAGGGGTCTATGCATTCAGCGTGGACTCATTGCTGTTATACGGTGATTATGGTGCAGGTCCGGCCATTTTATTTTCTGCAAATCAAGGCGTGAACTGGAAACTTGTTTTTCACCAGGAATTTGGATTGAATCCCGATCTGAATAACAGTATGTACGACATGAAATTCCTTACAACGGCAAACGGGATCGCTATCAATCAAAAATATATAATCGAAACACTGGACCGGGGGCAAACATGGACCATTAAAAAACAGGTAGCGGCTAATCGTTCTAGCAACCTGGCAAAACTTGCTGTTCCTTCCGCTACAAGTGCATATGCTGTAGCAGGAGATTATGTTTACCAGCGCCTCGCAGGATCCTGGTTTGAGCTGGCGCAGTTACCCGATAATCCGGGCTTGAATTATAATAATATTGCGTTCTCTTCACAATCAAGAGGATATATTGTACGTGATGATAACGGGGCTGTGTACATGACGGTAAATTCAGGTTCCAGCTGGGCAAAGATGAATGATCAAACCATTTCTCCAGCGTATGCTTCTGATATTTATTTTACGAACGATAGTACAGGCTTTATAGCCAGTGCTCAGTTATACAATGTTTTAAAAACTACAGACTATGGCAGGACCTGGGAGTTTTGTAAAAGAAATTCCAGTTACCAGGTTGGGTTTTACGAGATGGACAGGTTGTTCTTTTTAAACAGCCAGACAGGATGGGCCGGGGGTAGGGGAGAATACCTGATGATTACAACAACCGGCGGAAATCCAACCATTCCAAAAGCAATTGGCAGGATAGATACCACCGGGCTAACGCCAACGGGTAATGTTAGCCTGTTTACGGGTTCAAAGTCTTATTACCAGCACCAATGGTTCAAGAATGGGTTGCTTATCAGTACTTCACTGAATCCTACTTATACGCACGATATCTTTTCATTGAGAGATACCATCATGCTGGTGGTCAGTAATGGCGTTGATAAAGACACGACATATTGTTACCAGGATTTTAACCCACCGGTCTTGCCGGCACCGGACCTTGTATCATTTAATCCTGCAACGGGCGCAAGCGGGACTGCTGTAAATCTTACCGGTACTGGTTTTCAATATGTTTCATCTGTAAGTTTTGGAGGCATGCCTGCCCAATCATTCATTGTAAATTCAGCAACCAGTATTACAGCGATCGTGGGAGCCGGTACGAGCGGGAATGTGAAGCTGATTACTTATAATGGAAAAGATAGCCTTCCCGGATTCGTTCATACGGGACCGCCTGTAATAACTTCCTTCTATCCCAATGAAGGAGGTCCTGGAACGCCCATTTCCATTTATGGTTATAACCTGAACAATGTTTCTGCAGTTAATTTTGGATCTACAGGCGCACTTTTTTACCAGGGGATTTCTGCTACCAGGATAATTGGTTTTGTTGGAACAGGGAACAGCGGAAGTATATCAGTCACTACAAACAACGGAACGGTTTCAATGAGTGGATTCAGGTTTATTCCCAATCCTCTTATAAGCTCTTTTTCACCGGAACTGGGACCTATAGGAACTACTGTTACAATTTTGGGAAGCAATTTCAGTTTGAACCCGGATAGCAATACTGTTTTCTTTGGAGCGATAAAAGCCAACGTTATTACCGCAGCTAGTGGCCAGCTTACTGTAAAAGTTCCACTGGGTGCAACCTACTCACCACTAACGGTTACGACCAACGGCTTGACAGCTTTTGCTTCCAGGCCTTTAGTTGTAACTTTTCCAGGCGGTGGAGCAGGGTTTAACAGTAACTCTTTCAGTGATAAAACAATTTTCCCTGCAAATTATCTTCCTACAAATATCTGTATCAATGATGCTGATGGAGATGGAAAACCCGACATAGAGGCGTCGAACCAGGATGGAGCTGTTTCACTTTACAGGAACACCGGTTCGCCGGGTAATATTTCGTTAGGGTCACGTACGAATTTCATCCTCGGAGGTGCTCCACAGGCCATGGTTTGTGGGGACCTGAATGGCGATGGAAAACAAGATATTGTTACTGCCAATAACCTGGGTGGAAGCGCAACTGTATTAAGGAATACCAGCAGCAACGGCAATATCTCTTTTGCAAATAAAGTTGACTTCATTGTAAATCACCAGGCTAAAGGTGTTGTTCTGGCAGATTTTAACCTGGATGGGAAACCTGATTTTGCAGTGGCTAACAGTGATATCTCCTACAGCAAGATTTCTATTTATAAGAATATCGGTTATAAGGATACCATTTCATTTGATGCTAAAGTGGATTTCGATTGTAATAGCGCCTATATAAGATCGGCAGATTTTGATGGGGATGGTAAAACTGATATCGTTACCAGCAGTTTTGGGATTTTGAAAAACATTTCTACACTGGCTAATATCTCTTTTGTATATGATGGTACTTACTACGATGGGGAGCATGAAGGCTTATATGTTGGAGACCTTAACGGCGACGGTAAACTGGATATCATTGGAACCAAGAATTCATCGAACTACCTGGCAGTATTGATCAATAACAGCGCTGTTGGCAATATATCCTTCCTGCCAATGACGACAGTCTTTGTTGGAAATTTTCCGGCTGCTGCAATGATAGCGGATCTTGATGGAGACGGGAAACCGGATATTGCACTCGTAACTAATAATACCCAAACGATCGAGGGTTCCAGGATGCAGGTACTCAAAAATACATCTGTTGGTACTAATTTCTCATTGGCGCCCCAGGTAGAATATTATATTCCCCGTATGGCAGGTGTGGAAGCGGGTGATATTGATCTTGACGGAAAACCAGACATCGTTTGTTTTGTAGATGGTACCCTTGCTGTTTTGCGGAACCAGATCGGCACACAGATCAATTTATGTGCAGGCGGAGATACTTTGATACTGTCAAGTATTTCGGGAGCAAGTTATCAATGGCAGCTAAGTACGGATAATGTTAATTTCAACAATCTTTCAAATAACGCAAATTATACCGGTGTAAATACCAATATACTTCATCTAAGTGCATTGCAAGCTACATGGTATGGATATAAATTCCGTTGCCTGGTAAATGGGAACAGTTATAGTGATGTATTTAGCATTGCTTATACAAATAGATGGACGGGAGCCGCAAGCAACGTTTGGGAGAATCCTGCGAACTGGAGTTGCGGTACAGTTCCTGATGCAAATACGGATGTAAGAATTCCTTCAGGAACCATTGTGATCAATTCAAATATTATTATCAGGAGTTTGATTTTAACTACTGGTGTTCAGCTAACAGTGAATCCTGGATTTACTGTTACTATAATTCATTAATGTAATTCAGCTTAATTATTTATGAGCTTCAATTTTCTTAACAAAATTTGCTTTCGGCTGAGCGCCAACCAATTTATCAACTACTTCACCATTTTTTACAAAGAGGATAGCTGGTATACTGGTAATACCATAGTTCATTGAAACCTGCGGGTTAACATCTACGTTCACCTTACCAACATTCACCTTGCCATCATATTCTTTCGCTAATTCTTCAATAACTGGTCCAATCGCCCTGCATGGGCCACACCATTCTGCCCAAAAATCTATAACCGATAATTTATCAGAATCTAATACCGTTGCTTTAAAGTTTGCGTCTGTGAATTCCTGTGCCATAAAATATTTATTTTTAATTTGTTTTTACTTGAGTGTAGCCTGCAAATTTACAGCCATTCATGCAATCTTGCAGATTTGACATATCCACATCGTATAAGTTATTGTTAATACAAGCAAATCGTCAGTTTTTACTGCCTAGACGGTCAGAACGCTTACATCAATATTTTGATTGCTGTTCAAAAACAAGGCCATCTCATCATTCATGGTAAAGCCTTTTTCAAGGGAACGCATGCTGATCTTATATTTCTGAACGCTGTCACTGATATTGAATTTAATGGCCGTTCTTCCCGGGTGTGCTTTTACGTTCTTATCTATGAATGTTACAAAATCCTCATCTATGAACTGCGGCGGAATATCTATGATCACTTCTTTCGTAAGAGATGATTTAACGGTTTCCAGTAAATGTAATTTGGCAAGTTTAAATTCATACTGGTCGCTGTTGTATCGCTGCCTGAATGCCCCCTCGATCATTACGATCATTCCTTTTTCGAGGTAATTCGTATATTTCACATAATCTTCGCTCCAGAGCATGAACTCCGATTTACCGCTAAAATCCTCGATATGGAGTACCCCGAAATTCTTTCCTGTCTTTGTAAGCCTGTGCTGGGCTTCAATGACCAATCCTGCCAGCCGGAATTGCTTGGATGTGGGTGTAATACTGATGGCATTCTTTACTTCATTGAAATCTGCCAGCGAAGTAATATTATAATGTTTTAGTTCGAATTTGAAATTGTCGAGCGGGTGGCCGCTCATATACATGCCTGTAACTTCTTTTTCAAAATCAAGTTGTTCAACCAATTGCCATTGGGGGCATATCGGGAGCTTTGGCGCAACGATATCGGGCATTTGCAGGTCACCAAAGAGGGTATTGGTTGCGCTGGTTGCCTGTGATTGGAATATGGCCCCGAATTTTATCATTTTTTCCAGCGAGGGCATGTCTCCCGGTGCCTGGTAAAAGTATTGTGCCCGGTGAATGTCCTTAAAACAGTCGAAAGCACCGCTATAGGCAAGGCTTTCAAGGGATTTCTTATTTACCGAGCGCAGGTTAACCCTTTTCACCAGGTCATACACGTCTTTAAAATGCCCGTGCTTCACCCGCTCTTCCACGATATTTTCAATAGCAGCTTCTCCCACACCTTTGAGCCCGCTGAACCCAAAGCGTATCTCGCCTTTTTTATTGACTGCAAAGCCATTGTTGGATTCGTTGATATCAGGACCCATTACTGTCAGGCCC
This sequence comes from Ferruginibacter sp., assembly GCA_040006715.1. Lineage (GTDB taxonomy): Bacteria > Bacteroidota > Bacteroidia > Chitinophagales > Chitinophagaceae > Ferruginibacter. Next base: position 10,429 of record JBDTWL010000069.1, read on the forward strand.
ATGCGCTTGCATTCCTCCATAAAGAAAGTGATCTTATCAATGCTTCCGGCATGGTTCAAAACAGCCGCCATGTATTCACTGGGGTAATGAGCTTTTAAATAAGCGGTCTGGTAAGCTACGAATGCATAGCAGGTGGAATGGGATTTATTAAATGCATATTGGGCAAATGCTTCCCAGTCCTTCCATATCTTCTCCAGCATTTCTTTCGGATGCCCTTTAGCGGTAGCTCCTTCAACAAACTGGACCTTCATTTTATTCAGTACTGCAATTTGTTTCTTGCCCATTGCTTTACGCAACACATCTGCATCCCCCTTGCTGAAGCTGGCCAGTTTTTGTGAAAGCAACATTACCTGTTCCTGGTATACCGTGATACCATAGGTCTCTTCCAGGTATTCCTGCATATCGGGCAGGTCATAGCTTACGATCTCACGCCCATGTTTTCTTAAAATGAATTGAGGGATATAAGACATCGGGCCCGGCCGGTACAGGGCATTCATGGCGATCAGGTCATCGAATTTATCCGGCTTTAATTCGCGAAGGTATTTTTGCATACCCGGGCTTTCAAACTGGAAAGTAGCGTTTGTGTCTCCCTGTTGGTATAGCTTGTATGTCTTCTCATCATCCAAGGGAATTTCATCTATTTCTATTTCAACGCCATGGTTCTGTTTGATGAGTTGAAGCGCTGTTTTTAAAATACTAAGTGTTTTTAAACCCAGGAAATCCATTTTGATCACACCGGCTTCTTCAATGGAGCCGCCTTCAATTTGTGTTAACCAAAGTTCAGATTCTTTGGAGGTGGCAACCGGGAGGAGTTCTGTCAGGTCCCTTGGAGCAATGATGATGGCAGATGCGTGAATGCCGGTATTTCTAACAGAGCCTTCCAGTATTTCTGCTTCGTGTAAAATCTTACTATTGAGATCATCACCTGCATAAAGTTCGCGGAGCCTTTTTGTATTTTCAATGTCCTCGCCCTGCAATTGTTCTTTTTCTTCCAGTGACTTCTCACCATTCTTAGCCTCTTTTATTGTGAAAGGGGCGTGTAATAAACGTTTCAGGTTAATGCCCGGCCTTTCAGGAACTAATTTTGATATGGCCCTGCTTTCGGCGATGGGGAGGTCCATCACCCTTGCCACATCCGCAATGCTTGACTTTGCAGCCATGGTACCATAGGTGATGATCTGTGCTACCTGGTTCTTGCCATATTTCTGTACAACATAGTTCAATACTTTTTGCCGGCCTTCATCATCAAAGTCGGTGTCGATATCCGGCATGGACTTACGCTCGGGGTTTAAAAATCTTTCAAACAGTAAATTGTATTTTATCGGGTCTATATTAGTGATACCGATACAATAAGCAACTGCACTGCCTGCTGCAGAACCACGCCCCGGGCCAATGAAAACGCCCATATCCCTGCCGGCCTTTATGAAATCACTTACGATCAAAAAGTAACCTGCAAAACCCATTTTTTTAATGACACCCAGTTCAAAGTTTAATCTTTCTTCAGCCTCGGGGCTTAATATCTTATAACGGTTCTTTGCGCCTGTCCAGGTCAAATGCTCGAGGTATTCATCCTGTGTTTTAAAATTGGCAGGCACTTCAAAGAACGGCAATAATATTTCCCTTTTCAGGTCAAGCAGGTTGATCTTGTCAACGATCTCATTTGTGTTGTCAATTGCGTCGGGAATATCTTCAAACAACTTCGTCATTTCAGCAGTTGTCTTAAGAAAGAACTGGTCATTGGGAAATGCAAAGCGTTTATTTTTTGTCATTACATCATCGTCTGAAAATTCCCGCAGGGCAGGGGTGCTCTGCTTTTCACCGGTATTGATGCAAAGTAAAATATCGTGTGCATTAAAATCCTTTTGATCTACGTAGTGGCTGTCATTGCTTGCTATAACTTTTACATTGTATTTTTTTGCAAATTTTAAAAGCACCTCATTCACCTTTTCCTGTTCGGGTATACCATGCCGTTGTAGTTCTATGTAATAATCTTCCTGGAAAATATTGAGCCACCATTTGAATTCATTTTCTCCCTCTGCTTCTCCCTTTTTTAAGATCGTTTGTGGAACAAGGGCGCCCAGGCAACAGGTGGTGGCGATCAAACCCTTGTGATATTTATGGATAAGTTCTTTATCGATGCGGGGGTATTTGCTATACATTCCTTCTATATACCCCAGCGATGTAAGCTTTACAAGGTTCTTATATCCCTCTTCATTTTTTGCCAGCAGTATCTGGTGATGACGCGGGTCTTTTTCTTCTTTACTGAAGGTTTTCCGGGTGCGGTCCTGTGTAATGTAAAATTCGCAGCCAACAATGGGTTTTATTTTGGGCTTCCCGTTATCATCCAGGTTATTATATGCTTCTTTTACAAATTCAAATGCCCCGAACATATTGCCATGGTCGCTTATAGCAAGGGCGGGCATGCCATCAGCAATTGCTTTTTTATAGAGGCTTTTGATCGAAGCTGCTCCATCGAGAAGTGAATATTGAGTGTGTACGTGTAAATGCGAAAATTTCATTAATGCGAACGCTGATTTTTATGATTAGCTGGATTCACGCAGAAAAAGATCATATCATTATCTTAAAAATCATGATTATCTGTGTTCCCTTTTACAAATATCGTTTATAAAGGAAGGAGTTCTGCGATCCTTTTTCCACAAAAAAGCCTGATAAGATGTGCCAAAGAATTAAGGATAATGAAATTGCCTCCAAACAATAAAAGGCAATATTCAATCGTTTTTGATTGAAAATGAACCTATTATGTTAAAAATTCACTTATGGGTTGCATTTTTGGCGTATAGAGGTTAACTTTGCGCCACAATATTCAGATCAACCTATTTTTTAATTGTTTGTAGGACAGGACCCAAAGAAAAGAGATAATCAACAGAAAGTCAACGAATTAAAGAAGATCAAATAACACAAGATTAAGTCGTGCATACGTGTAAA
>JBDTWL010000070.1:0-13208 GCA_040006715.1 Ferruginibacter sp.
TAAGTTCCTGCAGTGCTTGTTGACGGTGTGATGGCTCCTGTGCCTGCATTAATAGATAATCCTGCTGTAGATGAATATGTAGCACCTGCTGTTCCCGTTTGTGTAACTGCCTGACCTGTTACCAATGATTTACAAAAAGGAGTTCCTGCATAAGATATCGTAGCGGCTGGTAAAGTAGTAATGGTAACCGAAGTTGTTGCAGTTTGTTGCGAACATCCGCCTGCTGCAGCCATTGTATAAGTAACTGTATAAGTTCCTGCAGTGCTTGTTGACGGTGTGATGGCTCCTGTGCCTGCATTAATAGTTAATCCTGCTGTAGATGAATATGTACCACCTGCTGTTCCTGTTTGCGTAACAGGTTGAGCAATGGCAATTGATTTACAAAATGGTGAACCACTGTAGGAAATTGTAGCTGAAGGCAATGTTGTAACCGTTATAGTTGCTGCATTAGATTCGTTGCTGGCAACATAAGGATTGGGGGCAATATTATTAGTGCTGCTTATTACAGCATTTCTGTAAATATAATAAGTGCCGGCTGCATTAAAAGGAGCTGCAGCAGATGATGGAGTAAAGGTTGCAGCAGTGGCTCCGCTTATATTGGTTCTTACAGCACCGGGCGTTGTACTATAGCTCCACTGATAACCCGTACCAGATAATGTTATTCCTGAAGGCAGCACGCCAAAAATGTCTCCGCTAATTGCTGAGCCTGCATTTCCCAAACAAATACTTTGGGTAGTGTTGGCTGAAAGTGTATTGGCCAATAAAAGCGTTAGATTTTGAAACTTCACCTCGTTGCCTCCACCATTTTCATAAAATTCATACAGCAGTGTACTGCTGCCGGTAAGGTTCATCAATACAGATGGTTTGGTAGTAAACCCCTGGTCAGTCCAGTTGTTATATACCATCGTGCCATCAACTGTTAAACGGCTGCCGTCATCCGATCCCAGGTCAGCCACATACAAACCACGCTTAGTGGAATTCATTCTATATTTTACAGAAAACGTTTCTGTATAAATTGACCTGGTAACTGAATTTGAAACAACATTAAAGCAAACAGCATCTCCCCCAAAAAATTCATCAAAGGTTTCTATTTCTGTAAAGTGGCCAATATAATTTGTAAAGCCTGTTCCATCGTACGCATGTGCTGTCCAGGTATCAGTTGAAGTTGCATTCTGGTCATCGGCTGAAGTAGCATAATTATTGACAGTAACGGAAGTGGAAGCAATACATCCTGCATTACTTTTTACATTCAACGTATAAGTTGCGGCTGCCAGGCCTGTAAATAATGCGGATGACTGGTAGGCGCCGGCATTTAAACTATAGGTATAAGGAGTGGTGCCGCCAGTGGCTGAAGCCGTTATTGTTCCTGTACTGCCGCCTACGCAAGATTCAGTTGATGCACCGGAAACAGCAGGCAAGGTATTTACTGTAAGTGAAACTGCCGTTGATGTAACAGTAGTGCCACAGGGAACACTCACCAGCACATCATACGAACCTGCATCTGCACTTATAACTGAAGCAATATTATAACTTGAACTAACTGCCCCGGAAATATTAACGCCTCCTTTGCGCCACTGGTAGGTTAATGTTGCTGTACCTGCAGCAGTAACAGAAAAAGTGGCGCTTTCTCCAACACATTTTGATAAAGCTATTGGTTGTGCAGAAATAGTGGGTGCTGTTCCGCAGGTGATCTGGCTACCGCCCAGTGCTGTACTTAATCCTCCTTCAGAAACGGCATATACTTTCCAATAATACGTGCTGTTTGCCGTTAACCCGGATTGTGCCGAAGAAACAGCATTGGCCGCCGTTTGACTTACAAAATTATAGGTTACTCCATCTGTAGATTTATATATAGCAAATCCCTTTTCGACCGTACCGGAATTATCAATCCAGTTCAGGTTGATAGAAGTAGTAGTTATTGCTGAAAAAGTTAAGTTAGTGGGGGCATTAGGCACTGGTGGTGTAAAGGAATAGGTTTGGCCACTGGCAGGTTTTGCATTGATAGTTGTTGTTTCGGTTGTAGAACTTGAAGCTGGACCTGTACCTGCCCCGTTTAAAGAAAGAAAATTTCCCGATCCTGTTGCAATAGTTGCAATACCAATTGAAGCAGCAGCAGCAGCGAGTGTACCAGCTTCAGGTCTGTAAACAAATTGAATTTTACCGGTTCCTTCATATAGCTTTACCTGGAAAGAAATGGTAGCAGCTGTTGCAGTTCGGCTCCATTTGACCGTAAGATATTGCACAGTAAATATCCTGCTGCCTGCAGTTCCTGTTGTTACATAAGTAACATTGTTTGTTGATATATCATCCAGGTCATCCCATAATGGTGCTATTACCGGCCGGGGTGCTCCTCCACTGGTTAAACTATTGACCGGTGTTGCATTGGTAATATCCGCACCCAATGTGATCCAGCCATTTGAACTGGCAGCTATGGTAGTATATTTAACTCCCATATACCAAAAATCGAAGCCAATAGGAATTGCATTACCATAACCTTCATCAGCAGTTCCGGCACCGACTGAGGGTAATTGTCCACCGGTTATATTGGTAAAAGTGCCGCTTGAAGCAGCAAAAGTATAATTAGTTATCGTTTGAGCAGATAACTGAAGGGTTATAAAAACAAGCAAAAAAGCCGTTAATATTTTTTTAGAGAATAAAGTGAATGTCTTATGGGTTAACAAACTGCTGTTGTACCAGGCTTGCCCCTTTACCGCAGCCGGTGAAAATGCTGCGATCAAAAAACTAAGAAGTAAGCATTTATAAAAAGTAACTTTTTTTTTCATAGTTGGATTAATTCAGTTGTTTTCCCCTGGCACCTATTTATTTAGTACTATCTCTGTTTCAGCCATTTTTATTGATTTTGCATCCGGTTGGGTCGTATATATTATATGCAACCTGCCTTCATGATAATCAATGCCCGCATTTTTATCCAGTGTTAAATTAAAATACCTTATCAGGTTAGGTGTATAAAGAGCCATTCCCTTTGCAACAGCTACATGTGTTACTTTACCCTCCAATGAAATATGATCAACAGAAAGATCACCGTATGCTGACATATTTCCTGTACGGTTAAAATTCATTTTCAGCATGGGTATCGAATCATTTTTCATTTCCAGCGATGCGTTTGAAATGGTCACAGCAGTTGTTGATTCACCCTTGCGGATAATTACCGGTATGCTGATACCAAAAACGGCTACTAAATTCACCGATATGGCAGCGGTATCTTTGTTGGATACTTCTTCACCCAGTGGTTTTTTATCTGCTTCCGCCCGGAAATAAATATGTGAACGATATTCACCGGGTTCCAGTTCATTCGTATTGGTAAGCTGAATTTTTATGGACTGTGCTTCGTTGGGAGCAAGAACAACACTGCGTGGAAAAAAACGAAAATATTTATTTGCAAATTGCTGGCCTGAATCTGGTTGACTTATATTTTCAAAAGCACCATTTTCATTCATCCTGACCTGTACAACCGAAATAAGATACCGGATGGTATCTTTCCCGCTATTGGCGAGGTTAAGTGTCTGTGATCTTTTTGAACCTTCAAAAACGATCCTTTTAGGATATAAAAGCAAGTCTCCCTGGGCTTTTGAATCCAGTGAAAATAAAATTAGTATAACAAAGAAAACAAAAAGTAAAAATTTAGAACGATCGCTTACTAGAGGATCAATATTTTCAGGATTTTGCACGATAGAGTCTTTTTAAATCAACCTAAGAACTATCCCTATGGGACGTTCTTAGGTTGAGTGTGTTTTTAGTTGTAGTTAACTGTCACAAACAATGCGCTTGCGTTAGCAAGATCATTTTCGTAAGTTCCTGCAACTGTATTAGCAGGTACATTCAAAGTAGCCTTAACTTTTAAGGTTTTGCTGCCACCGGTCAATGTAGTTGATACACCGCCATCACATACAAAATTGTCTACTGTCATAGTTCCGGATACCGATCCTGTCAGCGTAATTGAGCCGGTAGGGATAGATATTGAAAAACTACTGTTGCCTTCACCTAAAACAGCAAAAACAGCTGTTTTCTGCAAAAGACTTCCTGCCGGCAAACTTGCACCGCCAGTTGCTGAACGCCCGTCAACATAATCCAAAGCCACTGTACCTGCTGTTGCGCTCGATGCAACTGTACCGAAATGCATGTCGGTGGTTTTAGAGATGGAAATGGGTGTTACAAGCAGCGCAGTGGTAGTCGCATAAGCGGTTGACTGTGCAAAAGCACTTGCAGTAAGAACGGTCATTAAAATGGCCATTGATAAAATTTTGATCTTCATTTGAATTGATTTTTATTTAAACAAAATTGTTATAAACTGCTAACGCTGAATTTTTAATAGAATTATAAAACTGGTATCAATAAGTGTCAGTATAATTTGGTTTTAAGTAATTATACTTACGTTATTTAGAAGTAATCATATACGTTGTGATAAAGGAAGTGTTGAAACACTGAATAACCTAATTACAAAACCGCCGGATCTTTTTTCATCGTGCCAGTTTATATAATTTTTGAAACGGTAAATAATATTTGTATATAAGTTATAATTGATGGGTTCTTGTGCTTGTGCAATACAATTAATAATTAACTGGAAAAATTGTAAGAAAAAAAGGGTTGTAAGGAACGCTCTGATGAAGACAGGCGTTACAGAACTATATATTAGGAGAAAAGAAGCTATGAGATTTATAGTTGCTTTTTGTTTCTGGGTTAAAGCAATTCCCCGCTTTATTTTTAATTGTGCGAGCAAGCAGTTATAAGACAAACTCAGTTTCATAGGGAATTGTGAAGAGCTGTCCGGCACTTGCAGTCATTGCATGAACCGAGAAATATTTCACAATGCAATATGAGGGCTATTAATTTAGTGCTTTATAGAGCGAAGGTATTTACTATTGTAGGTATTAGACTACAATCCAGGCGGATGAGAATAAAGAAGGTGAGACTTGAAATACGCCGGTAGTTACCCAGCAATATGCTGTGATGCCTTATTTATTTGATTTAAGTTTTTTTATTTGTTCACCTGCATTTTTATTTTGAGGATCTAGTTTAAGTGACTGTTCATAATTTTTAATGGCCAGTTCAGTATTGCCATAGCCTGCATAGATCTCTCCCAGGCTATCAAATGCATTTGCACTGCTGGGATATAAATAAACATTTAGTTTAAATATTTCCAGGGCATCAGTCATTCTTTTTTGTTTGATAAGTTTGTATCCCCAGCTATTTATTTCATTTTCTGTTAACTCAAAATCTTTGTAAGTTTTCCTGAACTTATTTACTTCTTCTATTGCATTTTTATATCCCAGCTTATCCAACGAGACCTTTAGCAATTTCACCGGTGCAGAAAGCCCGAAACCATTCGACTCTTTCATATCCGGCATAAATAATCCTGCGAGTTCATCAATGAATACATCGGGCAAGCCTCCCGATAAATTTGTAAGAACAATAATTGAAAGATCATCATTGGGGTATACAAATAATGCCGAACGGCCTCCGCCAACAGGCGCTACTGCGGGGTGCGAAGATCTCTTCACAACAGGCCATCCTGCAGCATATCCATTTAACAGGCTATTAAACCCACCTGTTTTACCATTGTTAAGCAGGGCAGGGGCCCAAAGTGATGCCAGGCTGGATCCCTGGTGCAACAATTCTAAATTTTGCAATGCGATGATCCAGTCTGCAATTTCTTTAGCTGTTGAACTCATCCCCGCGGCCGTTTGCAAAAAGGATGGAAATGAAAAGAACATATTGTTGAGCTTTCCCTTTGAATACTGGTAACCGCCGGCTGCATGTGCTACGATCTCTTTTGTTGCCCCAAAACCTGCTTTTATTGTTTTGGTCATGCCAGCTTTTATTAATTGTTCTTTTGTAATGAATTCCTGGAATGGCATGCCACTTAATTTATCAATGATCTGTCCAAGTAATAAATAATTGGTTTGATTGTAACTGAATTTTTCTCCTGGCTTAAAATCAATAGGTAGTTGTAGTACTTTCTTCCAGGCATCTTCTGCACTGGCAGATATCAATACTGCTTCCTCTTCATCTACAATATCTGGGATCCCGGAAGTATGCGACAATAATTGTTGAACAGTTACAGGTTTCCAGGTCTCCGGTAAGCCGGTGAGGTATTCGGAAACAGGCGAATCCAGTTTTAATTTTCCTGCTTCTACTAATTGAAGTATAGCAACGCCGGTAAATGCTTTTGTTATCGAATTAATAGTGAATACCGTATTGTCACTAACAGCAATTGAATCCTGAACATTTGCCAGTCCATAATTACCCGTTTTAATGATCTTTCCATGCCTTACAATAGCTAATTGTAATCCCGGTATTTTACGCTGCTGCATTTGGTTTTGTACAAATACATCAATACTGTCCGCTTGAGCAAAAACAGTATTGTTACAAGAGAAGATCAGCAGCGCTATGAGCCCTTTTTTTAAATATCCAGTCATAATTTTTTAAGTTGGCGCAAAGGAAAGCAATTTGCTTAAGACTATGTTATTTATTCTCCAGGTTATCGGTTCAATATAAACGGCATAATTGCCCTGGCTGGCGCATTATTTCTAAAAGAATTAGAATGTTCAGGTAAGGTTAGCTTGCTTTATTGCCTGCATTTTTTATACCGCTTGATCACATGGATGTACATGTGAACTATTTTCTCCAAAAAACAGGCCTTGCTCAATATCCCGGTCAAACCTGATATTCGCTTTGTAATACGGCTTTGATTTTATGAGTTCCGGTATAAACGAAAAGTGGGTAGTGGCACAGTTTGAAATAGTACTGTCAGCCTGAGCTTGTCGAAGGCATTGAGTTTACTGAATCCGGGTTCGACAAGCTCACCCTGACAGATAAAACTAATTATAATATTCAAACTGTACCACTACCGAAAAGTGTAAGGATGGCTATTAAGCTAAAAGCAATGAATACCAGCTTTTTCATTTTTGTATGCTTAATGCGTTTAAAGGCTGCAAACGATCGGAATACGATAAAGATTGAGAGCAATGATAATAATAAAATTGTATCGGCAATTAACTTCAATATTTAAAAAGTACTATTAAAAATTGCAGGAAGCAATTCGATATGTCCATCTTTGGAAACTAATGAAATTGTCTTTTTGTTTTACGGGCAATGCTTAGTTAGCATTACCGGATGTAATATTTTAACTACCTGGTTTGATTTGAAAAATAATATCTAATTGAACAGAAGCTCCAAAAGGCAGTTGTGCCACGCCGGTTGCTGTCCTGGCATGACGCCCGTTTTCATTGAATAACTTTATCAACAGATCAGAAGCCCCGTCAATGACTTTCGGTTGTTCTATAAAGATCACAGAAGAACGTACAAATCCGGTTAGTTTTAAAACGCCTGTGATCAGATCCAGGTCTTTGATGTCTTGCCTGATGATCGCTAAGATCATCAAAACAGTATCCCTGGCCGCTTCCCCCGCTTTTTCAAGTGTAACTTCCGTACCTACTTCCCCGGTGCAATCACTGACACGGCCGGATGCAAAAAGCAGTTCCCCGATCTTTTTGCTTCCTGAATAATTACCGACCGGGGGTTTGGGATCAGGTAATGATAGCCCAAGTGCTTCCAGTCTTTTTTCTATAATGCCCATTTTTTAAGAATTAATTTTTTAATTGCACACAACAGCGGACCCACCGTTTTTTTATTCAGCATGCGGTTAATTAAAGTAACGAAATTTTATTTAGACCTGGAAACCCGTCAATTAGATTAATCAGTTTTAGTAATTACAATATTCGCAAAATCCCCTCCGGAGCTAAGCTCCCTGTTAAAAACCCCGATGCCCTTATTCTTAACGAGGTTATGAAGATCAAGCGGCTGGAGCCCTTGTGAAAAAGATGAAAAGTTTAGAAAGGATAAAAATCCCGCCATAATTAAATATGATCTTTTCATAACCTGCTTTTTAGAATGGGAAACTACTGACTAGTGAGAATATTTTGGTACCGTTTGTCGAACTAAACATTTGTCAATTAATTACTATAACGTTCAACCAGTTCTTTAAATGATTTTGAAAAAGTTATTAGATCATTATTAGTTTTACTGTCCAGTATATTCCCGTTCTCATCTATTTTCCCTTTGATTCCCTGTATGAGTAAAGTTGTTTGGTCTGTAAAATTTGTCTCTACTGTTTTCATGATTAATTTCAGTTCTTCATGGCCCTTCGTTCCACTTGCAGACGCAGTAATAAGCCCGGTTGGTTTATTAGAGAATACAGTTGTTGAAACACACCATTCTATGGCATTTTTTAAGCCACTCGGGATACTGAAAATATATTCCGGTGTACAGATAATAATTCCATCCGCATCCAGGATGGCCTGCCTGAATTCCAGGATCTTTAGCGGAGTATTTTCTATGGATAGTTCGGGACTGAAATGTGGTAATTCTGATAACCTGTTAAAGATCGTCAAATGGAGGTCGCTACTGGTTAATGCTGAAATTTTCTCTATAAGTTTCAGGTTGGCAGAATTATTACCGGCACTTCCAACAATTGCTAAGATCCTTTTCTTTGATTTCATCCTTTATGTATCAATTTGAATTATTTTCCAGCGGGGTATTATTCAACAAAATGCCAGCAAACCCCTGCGAGATCAATGATATTAACCTCTATACCGTATGGCTGTTTAACAGGCTTTGCAACCTTGATCCCGAATTTTTCTGGTAATTGTTTTTCATTTACGGTATGCCAGAATGCTGCTGCATCACTTATCTTAACACTGATCATAAAATTTTCAGCGAATGCTTTGTTATTGAATTTCTGCAAAATAAATTTGCAACCATTGTTTTCAAAACCTATATAATCGCCTGCGTCCCACGTGATATTAAAACCCAATTCCTGGAAAAGCTTTTTGGATCCTTCAAAATCACTTCCTGATGGGACAAAAGGTTCAAGAGACAGGTACTTCATATTATTGTGTTTTTTTAATGAATTTTTCTTTAACGACGAAATAAAATTAATTCCATTTAACTTTCCTGGTTCAGTTTATCAAAAAAAGGTTTTAAAACTTCAGCGCCTGCTCTGGAAGCCTGTTCACTAAAGCCATATGTTAGCTCATTCTTACCTGCTTCCAGTTGTGTGAATATGGCATCAATAAACCCGCTGACAGGAGCTGCAAAATCATGGATACCCTTGCCTCCAAGATCTGTATTAAGCGCAGGTGGAATGATCTCTATGACCTCGATATTCCGGGTCTTAAGCAAGTGCCTGAGTGAAAGTGTGAAAGAGTGTAAAAAAGCCTTTGTCCCGGAATAAACCGGTGTTTTTGCCAATGGAATAAACGACAGGCCGGAACTGACATTCATTATTGTGGTCAGTGAACGCAGGTTTTGAAAAAGCCATGCGAGGTGAACAGGTGCTTCTATATTAATACTGATCTCTTCTTTTGCTCTTTCAAAAAAATCGGCATCTGAAACAGACATCCATTGCTGGATACCGGCATTGTTGACCAATACATTCAGATCATTGTGTTGCTTTGATACCCAATCAAAAAGCGAAACTCTCTCTGGATCTTTTGACAGGTCGCAAACCCTTGTTACCAGCGACGGAAATTTGGCCACAGCTTCTTTTAAAGCAGTTTCGCGTCTTCCACAAATGATCACAATATTTCCTTCATTAATAAACCGCTCCGCTAATGCTAGCCCAATACCGGTAGCACCGCCGGTGATCAGGATCTTATTATTTGTAATTTTCATTTTATTAACCTGTTTGATTTTTTATAATGTAATGGCACCGTAGAGCAATTACTCATTTAATTATTAAGATCCGGAATAACTTGAGGAAGCATTGTCCTGAACATAAGGAATTCAGTTATTCCAAAGATCCGTTTAGATCTAAGTGAATATTCAGAAGATAAGATAATTTTAGCAAAGAATTCGGCCTTAGCGACGACAATTTTGTCAATGATAACGAAGCCAGTTTACCGGTTTATATTTATTGAGGAGTAAAATTTGGAGCTTCACATTCTTCCCAATATTCCACTATTTTTTTTATAGTGCTCTCTAACTTGTTGAAGTCATTTGGTTTAACAAAAAATCCCTGTACTGATTGTGAATATGCATTTATAACCGCTTTTTGAGTAGATGTTGTTGTAAAGAATAAATAGGGGATACATTTGAGGTTTAAATTTTCATTTACATAAATTTTTTCCCTCAATTCAAACCCACTTAATTTAGGCATATTTATATCAGAAAGTATCAGGAAAGGCTTGATCTTGGTTTCAATCAGGTAAACCAAAGCATCTTCTCCATCGGAAAAATAAATGATGGGATTTTTGTATTTTAAATTCTTAAATATTTCCCTTAAAATTTCCTGGTCATCAGTATCATCTTCTATTATAACGATAGGCCCATTCTTGTTCATGTAGGTATATTAAACGTTTTTAGTATTTAATATTTCAAATATACGCCTTTTTTGATGGAGGGCTTTTGGAGTATGCAGCTAAATTGATCACAAACCAATTATGTGAATTGTAAATCTCACTAAATCTTGATACTTTAGATCACAAATGTCCGAATATGCCAGACAAATTACCCATAACTGGTAAATATGCAGTTTTACAAATTCAAAAATTCTCTGATTCAGGCAGTTTGGACCTGCCCATTGACATTCGATTTGTTTCTTTTTTGGCGGATACCATTTTACTGGAAGGGATAAAAAATATTGAATACCGGGTTTCGGATGTAGTATTAAACGAAACCGAAGACAATGATTTTTACTATATCGTTACCGACCAGAAGCAATTGTTCCTTCTTGTGTTAAATCAGGAAGAGGAACTTAATATTAATATGCCATATTTTGCAAAGCTTACTTCAGACGACGGAAAAGAAGGGATCATGTATAGTCTTCAAATTCCTGTCACAGATCTATAAGACTGCAAAGCGAATTAATATTTGTCAGGCGTTATTCTTTGGGGAAGGGTAATATGCTTGAGCCGCTGGCATTGTAATTGTAGTATTAATTAAAATAGCACAGTTATGAACGATATCGATCTGGAACCGGTTCTGGCCAGTTGTCATTATGATCTTTCTCCTGAAACCATTTTTGACGCATGGGTAAAGCCGGATATTATACGTAAGTGGTTATTTGTAGGCCCGTCAAGCAGGATTGTCAATATTGAAGTAAATCCCATACGGGAAGGATATTTTTCCATACTGGAATGTGATAGAACCAATGGAGAATACATTGATCATTATGGAAAGTATAAAGAGATCGAACGTCCCTATCAAATTGTCTTTACTTTATATGTTCCAAAGCATTTTGCAGGCGAATCAACTGTAACTATCCACATTTTTCCTACCTTAAATGGTTGCGAACTTAAATTGACCCAGGTGGGCGTTCCTAAAGAAGTAACAGAAAAGAATTGGATCGAAATGTTGCATCACTTGAAGACCACGCTTGAAGAGCAGGAACAATAGCTGCCGTTATTCTTTCATTTTTAATGCATCGTAAATTTTTTTCAGCTGCTGCAAATGTCTCTGCGTATGATATAAAACAAAATGAAGTATCTCTAATTTGGTTATTTCTCCCAGCGGAAGCCCCTCCACCATATCATGTAGGTTTGCTTTGTCAGTATTGTCTTTAAACTGCTCAAAAGACCTGTTTATCTCATTAATAGAATCCTGCTTCCCGTACGGGCCTTCTTCCGGCACAATAAAATCAGGCGATTTCATTTTGGTTGTGAAGTCAAGGAAGGCTTTTTGCAGGTGAAGTATTTTTTCGCCGGGAGCTCTCCCGGCTGGCTTTGATTCCATAATCATCGCCTTTGCCATACCGTTAGTTGATTTTGTGACATGTCGTAAGAGTTGCCCTGTTGTCCAGCTATCTTTATATGGAACAGTGTTGATCTCATTTTCATCCAGGGAGGATACCAGGCCTGTCATATCGGATAAGCTTTTATCAATTGCCACAAATAATTCGTCTTTGGTAGATGTTTCTGTTATCATATAAATTATTATTTAATTTTTCAATTATTAAAATTCGGGCATGCTATGACTGACGCAGTGTTGAAAGACGAAACATTTTATTTTCATCGTGATCACAGATAGCTTGCTGCGGGAAATAGAACAGTAAGCAAGTTACTTAAGAAAGCTTTCAGCCATTGCATTTTTTACAATTGTTTCAAATTCCCTTAGTTGTTCAGCTCCTTGCTGCAAACCTAATAACATATGAATTTGACCTGCAAAACATTTATCCCAAACCTTTACCCCAAATTTTCTCAATTTTGCTGCATATAAAAGCCCATCATCTCTTAGCGGATCAAATTCGGCATTAATGATCACTGCCGGTGGTAAACCCTGCAGATCTTCCGTAAGTATAGGTGATACTTCCGGGTTGTTGTATTCCATGGGGGCATAATTTTCAATAGCAAAATAGCAGGCTGCTTTTGTCTGGAAATAGCCTTTTGCATTTTCCTGGTACGAAATAGCGGTTTCCATATTTCGCGGCCTGCAATCAACAGGCAGTCCATTCATCACCTGGAGTCTTATTTTATTACTGATACCATCTTTTTTTGCTTTTTGCGACAGCACAGCTACAAGATTGGCCCCTGCACTACTTCCCATCAATACGATACGGCTTGTATCGCCACCAAATTCAGCAGCATGTACTGAGATCCATTTAAAAGCATTGTAACTGTCATTCACCGCAGCAGGAAATTTATTTTCCGGTGCAACCCGGTAATCAACAGCGAAAACAATTGCTCCATAGGTATTTGCATCCTGCCAAAATGAATGTTCTAATCCCGGTAATAAAGGAGAAATAAAACCACCGCCATGGTAATTGATCATAACAGGAAGGTTTTGTGAATGAGCAGGATTAAAAATTAATACAGGAATACTGTCTGCGGTTATTTTGATGCGTTTTACATCTTCTTTTGGATAAGGTATTGCTGCTGGTCCTGCAAACTTAATTTGGGCGATGGGTACATTACGAAGTTCTTCAATGGTCATATCCTTGTATCCTGTCATTTTTAAGAATGATGCTACGCGTGGGTCCAATTGCCTGGTACCGCATGTTTGAGCAGAAAGATCCTGGTGGCTGAATACAAGTGCGAAACTTAGAAAAGCGATTAATACCGATCTGTTCATAAATCTTTATTTGTAAACTGAAAATAATTTGAATCTATGTTATATGGTAATTGCAGGTGAATGCGCAGATTAAAGGAACCTTTGTTTGTAATCTAAGACTTTTTCAAATAAAATACTACTAT
>JBDTWL010000071.1:0-12810 GCA_040006715.1 Ferruginibacter sp.
AACCCTGGTTGTTGATATGGGAAGAGAGGTAATCCATCCGGCTGGTAACATAAATAAATTGACGGTAAGTAAGGCTCTCACACATTTTTTCAATAGACCGGTGAATATAGCCAAGGTGTGGTTCCACTTTTTTAATGGTCTCTCCGTTCAATGTGATCACCAGGTGCAATACACCATGCGTTGCAGGATGTTGTGGTCCTACATTGATGATCAGGTCACCGTCTGTTGTTGTGCCTATTTCTTCTATCATAGTTCAGTAATAAGAAATAAGAAACGAAAAATAAGGAATAAGGAAGTATCAGTGCAGAGAACACTTTCTTATTTTATATTCCTTATTTCTCATTTTATAATTTAATCATATTAACAGGATCTTCAAAATCCTTTCGCATCGGGTTCCTTCCTTCCCAGCCATCCGGCAATATCAATAACCGCAGGTCAGGATGATCTAAAAAATTCACACCAAACATTTCATAAGCTTCCCTTTCCTGGAATTCTGCTGTTTTCCATATATGGCAAACGGATCCTATTTCAGGATCATTAAAATCAAGTTTTGCTTTTATCACAATACTATACCGGTGAATGGTTGAGCTAAGGTGATGGACCATGGTTAGATGTGTTTTCCAATCAATGCAGGTCACACAAAAAAGATAATTGAAGAACAGGGTTTCATCGTAGCGAAGTTTTTCAGCAATAGCCGGCCAATCCTTCGGTTCAATATTTATATTGAGCCATTCGCCCCCTTCTTCGAAAGTGGCGGCAGGAAGCAGTTCAGTAAGTTTGGTTTTTAATTCCTCGTTGTTCATATAAAATACTATTAGCTAACAGCTGTCAGTTGTTAGCTTTAATTTGTTCCCTTGTCATCCCGGATCTTATTTTCTCCTGCAGGCTGATCAATGCATGCAGCAATGCTTCCGGTCTTGGCGGGCAACCCGCAATATATACATCAACAGGTATAATATGGTCGGCTCCTTTTACAACTGAATAAGTATTGTAAAAAAAGGGTCCGCCACTGATGGCACAGGCGCCCATGGCAATCACGTATTTGGGATCAGCCATCTGGTCATACAATCTTTTCAGCACTGGCGCCATTTTATTCACAATGGTTCCGGCAATAATAATTACATCTGCCTGCCTGGGCGAGGCACGGGCAACTTCAAATCCAAAGCGGGAAAAATCGTATTTGGCTGATGCAACGGCCATCATTTCAATACCGCAGCAACTGGTTGCAAAAGTTAACGGCCACAAAGAATTGGAACGTGCCCAATTGATCACATCATCCAGTTTACTTAATACAATCCCCCCGCCTGCTGTTTCATGTATCTGCCCGGGAAAATCCTTTGATATGTTTTTCTCTTCTGTCAAATTATAATTAATTAAAATTCCGAATCTATTAATCTCAATCCAGTATCCCGCATCCATCATTCCGTTCACATCCACTTCAAAGCCCCTTTCTTATGAGCATATAAAAATCCCATGAATAAAATGAAAAAGAAAATGACCACCTCAATAAATGCAAGCCATCCAACTGCTTTTGCTACTACGGCCCATGGAAAAAGAAATATCAGCTCAACATCAAAGATCAGGAATACCAGGGCAAATAAATAATACCCTACATTCAATTGTATCCACGTTTTGCCGGTAGTGGGAATACCACATTCGTAAGGTTCTGCTTTTTGTGGATTTTTAGTGGCTTTTGTTACCAGCTTGGAAACCAGCATGGCAATGGAAGAAAAAGCAAGCGCCGCAATTATCAGAACGATCATGGAAGCTGAACCCATATGAAAGGTTGGTTTTAGAGAAATTAATATTTACAAGTTACTGAAATAATATTATCCATATATCTCCTGGTGAATTGCTTTCCTGTCATATCCCATAGCGGTGATCGTATTTTTTGCATCATCGATCATACCCTTCCAGCCACATAAAAAGAACATGGCCGGTTTCCTTTCCATACAAAGAGATTCATATATAGGATGAACATAACCCGAATTGCCTTCCCACTGCTCTCTTGATAATGTTGGTATGTAATGAAAACCAGGAATGTCTTCATCCAGTTTTTTCATTTCTTCATAATAAAGTAAAGTAGCTTTTGTACGGCAACCGAAAATGAGGTAAATATTATCGTGGGGAATGTTATTATTTTTAATATGATGTATCATACTCCGGAATGGAGCAATGCCGGTACCGGTACAGATCATGAAAATATCTTTATCCAAAGGCTCTTTCAAAATAAAAACGCCCTGCGGTCCACGCAAGGTCAATTCAGATCCTATACCAACATCGTTAAAAAGATAAGGCGTTCCGGCACCTTTTAAATCAAGTACGATCACAAGCTCAAAAACATTTGTCCCGTCGGGCCAGGATGCAATCGAATAACTGCGCCATCTTTTATTGGGCTTCTCATGAATGGGCAGATCCAGGGTTACGAACTGGCCGGGGATAAAATCAAATTTGTCCAGCTCAGGCATTTCAATCCAGAATCTTCTTGTATCACTTGTTTCATCTTCTAACCTGATCACTTTTCCAATGCGCCATGGTTGTAATGCCATATGAAATGTTTGAAGTAAGATACAAAGAAATGGAAAATTGCAATAAACATTTTTACACGTTAGTATAATAAGCTTGTTATGCTGAGAAAGGAAGCATCTCAACAATGAGATACTTCCTTTCTCAGCATGACAAGACAATATTAATTAATTCAGTTCCCCTTAATATCAAGTATGTTCGTTGCTTTGATCAAAACCGGTACGCCGGGATAAACCCTAAGACTTCTTACCGCAGTATTTGCATTCAATACAGGATTGTTAGCCAAACCACCCGGTATGATCACATCAGTATATTGATCAGGAACAACATTGCAATTCCAGTTGGAAGCAGTTAACCAGTCAGTATTGGTATTTCCATTCCAGATCGTTGTAAACCGCAATGTGATGGGATTGCCATTTACAGCATCTACCACGCAACGATATTTATACCCGGTATACGATGTTGGAAGCCCGATCAGTTGTAGTGTATTTGTAAAAGCGCCTGTATAATTGGGACCATCAATAATGT
This sequence comes from Ferruginibacter sp., assembly GCA_040006715.1. Taxonomy (GTDB): domain Bacteria; phylum Bacteroidota; class Bacteroidia; order Chitinophagales; family Chitinophagaceae; genus Ferruginibacter. The sequence goes on from JBDTWL010000071.1 coordinate 3,055, forward strand.
TTGTAAATCCCGAGCCATTGTCTTCCTGCCATTGATAGGTAGTGCCGGTGGTCGACGCATTAAAACTAATATTCGTGCCCGGGCAAATATTACTTGACGGTGGTTTTATAGTCGCTTTACTCAACCAGAATTCGCTAAAACTATTGACAGTGAATTCGGCATAATAGCCATTATCATAAGGGATGATCCCGGTGTTAGCAGGAAGTATGAATTGAAAGAAGCCTGTAAGGTCATCGTCCAGGACCCCGTTCTCATCATCAGCGCTTCCATTGTATTTCGTGACACCCAATTCGTAGGCATCTGCGGGTTTGCCGCAGCTGCCACAGCCGGTAGCATTTATCAGCGCTCTTGCTTCGATATCCGTAAAATAAAACCGTATGTTCACATTTGCTGTTGGCGGGTTTGCCGTGTTGATGGCAATATTCCTGTCAAGATAATATTGGCCATTGCTGTTGCGGACCGTGCCGGCATATGGATACACACTTACAGTTGTTGTACCCATGTCCTGCCCATTCGGATTGATGGAAGCGATCCTTTTTCCGCCTGAAGAAAAATGGGTCCAGCCACTACCGCTTACCGTTTGGTTAATGCCTGTTACTACTGAGCCTGTGTAAATGGATGCTTTATCAAAAACATGTATATCATCAATACCAACGCCTTCAAAATTAACGCCACCATCACTGGCCATTACGATCCTGAATCGCATATTTCCCGCATAAGGAGGTATATTGGTGCTGGCTACATGCCATTTTGTATCGGATACCCGCCAGTTATCAGCGCCGGTATTATCATACCAGTTGGTCCCGCTTCCCGCTGTTCCGAGTTTCTGCCATACTTTCCCATCGGTAGAATATTCTACCCAGGTATAATCATAATCCTGTTCAACATCAAAAATATGGCTGAATGACAAAACAGGTTGTGTCAACCCGCTGAGGTCAAAACAGGGAGAATAGAGGTAAGACAATTCATTGTCATTATAATTTCCTGCCAGGCTCGTTGTCCAAATCTTATTTCCGTTGGCTGCTTTATTGATATTGATCTTTGAAGGCGTTCCCCACTCCCAGCTGGTATTAGCACCTTTTGCGTACCAATTCCCGTTATTTGATTCAAAGCCTTCCAGGTACGGGTAGCTGCTTATGACCGGGCTGTTATGCAACGAATAATTTATTATACTGTCATTGCTATGATAATTATCTCCCCCCGCGGTCAGCCAGAAATCAAATTTATAATCTATGTAAGCGGTAAGGTCTGCGTGTGTTGCAAAGCTGTATGTAAGCAATTCATTTGGATTAAGCACCGGGATATTTTCTGTAACAATTGTTCCGGCATTAAATTGATAATTGACTGCGATATTATTGATCGTGGTATTTGTATAATTTTTGATCCTGATGGTTACCGGGTAATTAGCCGATAATCCACATCCATCTTTAGAAGGAGAAACAACTGATGCGATCGAAACATCCCCAATGGCTTCAGCAACAGAAACATCATCGAATGTATACCCGTCGTCCTGGTCAAGTATGGGATTGGGAACATTGGCTGAAGTCAGGCCTTCCTGGCCGATCTTTATTTGAAAACTTGTACCGATGGCCTGTGGAACAGCGGCCGTATCCATGACATCATCCACATTGATCAACCCGTGTTTCCATTGTCCCAGGTCATTTTGATTTTCGACAAGATCATAAGCAAATATCCACGGCAGGTTATCAGCGCCGCGGATCCACACTTTGTTATTGGGGTTTACAGCCTGGCCATGATTCTTATAATTGAAGTCCACCCTTAACTGGTTCCCTGAACTATAATTATTCAAATTCCATGTCATCAGCAGGCTATCGGTCATCAGTGCGCCATTGGGAAACTGGTCGAGTGTTATGGCCCTGTTCCCATTCAATGCAAAACCGGTATTGACAAAGGTTCTTGCCCTGCCTCTTGTGGTAGCGGTCTTAAAATCGCAGCGGTCATCTCCATCCAGGCCAATGGTATTGGATGTATACTCTTTGATCGTTGTTGATTCAAATCCATCCATAACCGGAAGCGTAAGCAATGGATTTGCAAGATTCTTTATAGTTGTTGTTGCAGTATCATCGATCGCCAGGCCATCGCCCGTTTTTTTCACCCATGCCATAATGTTATATACACCCGGGGATGCAAAAGCAGCTGTGGCAGCAAATGTATGGGTGTAGGTACTGAGAGAAGCAATATTCACATTGTCATTTTCAGTGATAATTGCTCCGCCGTTTATTTGATATGAAAGATCATAACTACCCGATGAAGTTATATCATCCAGGTTTTTTATGGTAAGTCTTATTTGTTCGGAGGCTGATAATGCTGATGAAGTGAATTGCCTTCCTGTAACGGGGGCAATAATTGAAACTGCTTTAAAGTTTCCATCATATGTTACAAGGTTACATACTCCCGAGGCTGGCTGTATGGCCACAGCTAAACTTCTTCTTCCACTCACAGCAGAATTTTTTGCTGCAACAGCAAACCAATAAGTAGTACTGCCGTTGAGCCCACTTACTAAGAATGGATTTGTTGTTGTTGCGTTACCTATGATATCCATACTATCTCCTTTCAATTGGAGAATATCATACGATGTTGCACCGGTTATAACCGGCCAGCTTAGTTCTACATAACCCTCACATGGAGTGGATGCGGTAATAACAGGTTGACCCAAAACTGTAAAAGTAAAATCACTCTGATCGGTCAATGCTGTGCTGTTCCTGCTAACCCTCACCAAATAATTATTCGTTGCAGTTGCCGGCACGATCCAGTTCATAGAACGTGCATTTGCAGCAGCCGTGCCGATAAGGTTCCAGGAACTACCATTATTATCAGAGTATTCAACATTCAGTGTATTGGCTTCATTGCCGTAAGCGGTCCAGCGTATATTTTCTGTCTGGCCGGGAACAAGTGTTTCTCCACCAAAAGGATATTCAACAGTAATACCATTCATATCTATTTGATAAGTGAGAAAATAAGTTTGTGGCCCTTGCGGAATGGCAAAACCACTTACATTTATATTATATGTTCCTGCAGCAGGGGCATCAATGACAACCTGTTCTATATTGTTGAGATGGTCAGCTCCTTCAGTTGCTACAGTTGTTGGACTTGCCGGGGTTAATATCAATGGTTTGTGTACCAATGGCGACGGGTCAGTAACGGTAAGGTCCAGGTCATTTATCAAAGCAATACCAGCATTTGCCGCAGCAGGATGATCGGCCCAAACCAACATAACTTTTAATCTTCTTGCCCCAGCCGGAACAACAACACTATAGGGATCATTTTGAGAAGTAACAATGCCATTGGTAAAATATTGATTGGCTTCCATCGCTTCCACAGCTTTTCTTGCATTCAGCATTCCGAAACCAAATGTATAATCAGGGCCGTTATCGTTGATATCTTCGGCTGTATTACACATGAGTGCTTTTAGCAATGCGGCTTTTGCGTTTGCCCCTGAATGTGACTTTCGGTAATCTTCCTGCAGCAATGCAGTAACGCCTGTAATGACCGGAGCTGCCATGCTCGTACCATAGTTCGTTGCATAAGTATTATACGGATAGGTTGAAATGGTAGCATAACCATTGGTGACGATCTCGGGTTTTATTCTTCCATCCTGCACGGGCCCGCGGCTGCTGAAAGATGCAATGCCATAATTTGCCTGGTCCATTGCACCAACGGTAATAACATTTTTACCGCACTGCCATCCCGATTTTACCGTACCATAAGAAGCGGGGTAACCCGAACACGAAAGTCCGCCATCATTGCCTGCAGCGATCACATGCAACACCTCATCATAATTTTCCATCTGGTCATCTACATAATTACTCAACACATCATAAACCCTGCTTCCCGTACAACCCATCGATGTTGAATAATAAGAGTTATTGGTTGCCACCATATTGTAATCGGTAATATATGTGGGTGTGTTCAGGATCACATCACTGAACCATTGGCTTACAATATGAGCTTTGGGAGCCATTCCATGATTCTTAGGATTGATAAACCCTCCTCCCGCTGTTGTACCTGAAGTATGTGTTCCATGATTGTCTACCGGGAAAGGATGGCGGCTGATAAGCTTTCCATTAAAATCAATATGAGTGGAAATATCTGCATTGTCACCAACTCCCACCACCACATCCTTGCCATTCAGGTTCCTGCCTGATATGGATTGTAAACTACTGATGCCATGTGTTGCAATATCATTGTAGTTGATAGGCTTGTCTTTTATGGATTGCTCCCTGATAAAGCTTACAAACGGCAGGGCTGCAATAGCAAATAGCTTATTTACATCGGGCTGAATGAGAACGGTATTTTTGAAATTGAATTTGTCGGGCACCAGAACCAATCCCATTTGCATCAATTTTCTTTCAACATCTCTTTTATTAACGGAAGTATAAAAACTTACTGCAAAGGTCTTGATATCCTGCTTGTCATTATACCTTTGATATGAGAACAATGCGGGATCAATTTTATAAGAGGCCGGGATACTGTTGATAGAAATAATATTGAAATTCTTTGCGGCACTGAATTCAAAACCATTTTTTATGGTTGCCAGCCATGCATTGGTTGGAATGTATTCATTCAACTGCACACCGGCATTCCTTAATTGCAGTTTGGAAGTTTCTGAAGGCAACGTAGAGAATTGTATCACTACAAAATAATTATTGCCTGATAAAGCGGCTTGCAGGTCTTCCTCTTTAAAAGTTTGCCTGCTGATATTATTCCCGGTAATAAAATTGCCATTGGCAAAATGTACGGGAGTTATCGTTTCCTGGGCTGTTACAGTGAAACTAAAACCTAACAGAACCAGGATCAAAATGAATTGGCAGTTTTTGATCATATTATAATTACGGTTAATTTGGCAATGGGTTATCCAAGGATACTCAAAAATATAAACAAAAAACAGGTATAAGACGTTTTGAGGTGGTTTTTGTTGTACCGTCGTCACCGATTCTTTACTTAAATGTATCTTTACAGCCGGATGAACCTGGAGTTGTTGTTGAATTTGTATAAGAACGACCCCCGCTGTTTTCAAATAGCGGACAGGATCTCATTGCCCCAACAGCAGCGCCTGCACTTAAAAGGGCTTCATGGCAGTGCTTCCCAATTTATCATAGCTGCAGTTTACAACCATATCGCCCTGGCAGGCACCAATCACCTTATTGTATTGCGGGATGCAGAGGAAGCGGCTTATTTTCAAAATACGCTGGAGAATATTACAAATGCTTTAGATATATTTTACTTTCCTTCTTCATTTAAAAATAAAAAGAACTACCAGCTACTCAATAGCAGCCATGTAATGCTTCGTACCGAAGCACTTACCAAAATAGCGGCAGGCGGGAATAAAAAGATCATCGTAACGCACCCGGAAGCCTTGTTCGAAAAGGTAGTGTTGTCAAATACCCTTTCGGAAAACATCATACGCATCAAACAGGCAGATACTCTGGATGTGAATGCCATGCTGGAAAGATTTGTCCAACATGGGTTTATAAGAACTGATTTTGTGTATGAACCCGGGCAATTTGCCATTCGGGGCGGTATCCTCGATATTTATTCTTTTGGAAATGAAAAACCTTACCGCATTGAATTATTCGGGAACGAGGTTGACAGCATCCGAATATTTGATCCCGAGAACCAATTGAGTGAAAGAAAATTATTACAGGTAAGCATCATTCCAAATGTAGAAACACAATTCGAGTCCGGCGAGAAAGTTTCCCTGGTTGAATTCCTGCCCGAAAATACCGTTATATGGATGGAGGACTGGGACTTTATTAAAGAGAAGATCGAACAGCAGGAAGAGGACCTGGAAATATTTTTGGAAGTAATACGGACCACCGATGACCGACGACTGACGACCGATGAGGAAAACGATATTAATAGAAAGACTGTAGTGAGTGTAAATGATTTTGTGAAAGCGGGTGAAATAGAAAAACAGATCTCAGGAAGGCATATTATTGAAATTGGGAACAAACCGCATTTTCCAAATACTCAATATTCAACCTTGCCTACCGGCAGGCAGGTTTTCAATATTCAATTCTCAACAAAGGAACAACCTGCTTTTAACAGGCAGTTTGACCTTTTAATAAAAGACCTGCAGGACCATGAAAATAAAAAATACAATATTTTCATTTTTGCAGAAAACCCAAAACAGCTTGAAAGATTGCATATCATCTTTACAGACCTGAAAGCCGAGATACAGGTAACTCCCATTCCGGTTTCCATTCATGAAGGTTTTATTGATGATGACCTGAAAGTTGTTTGCTATACGGATCACCAGGTCTTTCAACGTTATCACAAATACAAGGTAAAGCAGGCTTTTAGCAAGAATAAAGCGCTTACGCTTAAAACACTCAGGGAATTACAGCCCGGTGATTATGTTTCACACATCGATCATGGCGTAGGTGTTTACAGCGGCCTCCAGAAGATCGAAGCCAATGGGCGTATGCAGGAAGCGGTACGCATTCAATACAAGGATGGTGACCTGTTATATGTAAATATATCATCGCTTCATAAAATAAGTAAATACAGCGGCAAGGAAGGATCGATACCAAAAATGAATAAGCTTGGAAGCGATGTATGGAACAGGCTGAAAGAAAAAACAAAGAAGCAGGTAAAAGATATCGCTACCGATCTTATAAAATTATACGCACAACGAAAAAGTCTGCAGGGCTTTGCCCACAGCCCGGATAATTATTTGCAAACGGAATTAGAAGCAAGTTTCATTTACGAGGACACGCCAGACCAGGCGAAGGCAAGTGAAGATGTAAAACGGGATATGGAAAAGCCGGCACCAATGGACAGGCTGGTTTGCGGAGATGTTGGCTTTGGTAAAACGGAAATTGCTATCAGGGCAGCATTCAAATCCTGTTGCGATAATAAACAGGCTGCAGTTCTGGTACCTACTACTATCCTGGCTTACCAGCATTATAAAACCTTTGGCGACCGGCTGAAGGATTTCCCCGTTAAAGTAGATTTTATCAACCGCTTTAAGTCATCCAAAGAAAAGAAAGAAACACTTAAGCAATTAGAAGAAGGAAAGATCGACATCATCATCGGCACACACGCATTACTGGGAAAAGATGTGAAGTTTAAGAACCTGGGTGTAATGATCATAGATGAAGAACAAAAATTTGGCGTTTCTGCAAAAGAGAAATTAAAACAGCTACGAACAACTGTTGATTCCCTTACACTAACGGCCACGCCCATTCCACGAACACTACAGTTCAGCCTGATGGGTGCCAGGGACCTGAGTATCATCAACACAGCACCGCCCAACAGGCAGCCGATACAAACTGAAGTAACTGTTTTTAATGAGGACGCCATCCGTGATATCATCTATTATGAAACAGAAAGAGGCGGGCAGGTGTTTTTCATTCACAACAGGGTAAAGGGCCTTGCCGAAATGAAATCATTTATCCAGGGGCTATGCCCCGATGTTAGTATTGCTTATGCACACGGCCAGATGGAAGGTGATGAACTGGAAGATACCATCCTCGATTTCATGGATAAGAAATATGATGTACTTGTTTGTACCAATATTGTAGAAAGCGGTGTTGATATTCCGAATGTAAATACGATCATCGTTAACAATGCACACCAGTTTGGGTTAAGTGACCTTCACCAGTTGCGTGGGCGTGTAGGAAGGAGCAATAAAAAAGCATTTTGTTATTTAATTGCGCCTCCCATGAGCACGCTGCCGGTTGATAGCAGGAAAAGATTGAGTACGCTGGAGCAATACAGCGACCTAGGCAGCGGTTTTCAGATAGCCATGAGGGACCTGGATATACGTGGCGCCGGAAATCTGTTAGGTGGTGAACAAAGTGGCTTTATTGCAGAGATCGGATTTGAAATGTACCAGAAGATATTAGATGAAGCTATCCGTGAACTGAAACGAAATGAATTCAGGGAACTATATAAAGAAGAGATACAACAACAGGATGATTTTGTAAGGGACTGTACGATCGATACAGACCTGGAGATCCTGATTCCCGATGAATATGTAGAAAGCATTACTGAAAGGCTTAGCCTCTATTCAAGACTGGATAATTGCGAGACTGAAAAAGACCTGCAGGATTTTCATACAGAAATGCTCGACAGGTTCGGCCCGATACCGGCTCCCGTAGAAGACCTGTTCACTACCGTCAGAAGCAGGAAGACTGCCGTAGAACTCGGCTTTGAAAAAATGTTCCTTAAAAATAATATCCTCAAATGCTTTTTTGTAAGCAACCCTGATTCTCCTTATTTCCAAAGTGACACATTTAATGGCATCCTCAGGTTCTTACAGACCGGCACCAATAAAGGAAAACTGAAACAGGTTGGCAAGAATGGTATCCTGATCGTAGAAGATGTGAAAACTATGAGTGAGTTGTTTCTATTTTTACAAAAAATGCATAAAAGCTTTCATATTAAATAATTCTCCTTGGCTTGTTTTAAAAGCCAGTACATTGTATCACCGCCACGACCTATTTTCAAATTATCTGCTATATAAATATTATCCGGTAGACAAATACCATATAAAGGTATTGTATTAAAAATTCCGGCATAATTTTTAATACTAATAGTTATTGAATAGTTCAGCCAGGGAAACCTGGTGCCTTTTAGATTTTTGAAAGTACACTACTGACCTGGTTTTTTACAGGCTGGCAGTTAATAAGAGTTCTTAACCGTACCAGCATGTCAACAAACCAATCCTTTACGAAAACTACCCTACATTCCCCAACCTGGGGAAAAAAAATAAAGATACTACAGCTTGAGGACCAACTCTGCGATCCCGAATTGATAAATATTGCATTAAAAAAAAGTAAACTTGATTTTGAAAGGTTGCTGGTAGATACCAGGGATAAATTCATAAAAGCATTAAAAACCTTTTCTCCCGATATCATACTTTCCGATCATTCGCTTCCGTCTATTAATTCACATGAAGCATTGATCCTGCTTCATGAATCCGGTCTGAAAATTCCTTTCATACTTATTACCGCTACATTATCAGAAGAGTTTGCCTTAGATGTAATTAAAAGAGGCGCAGATGATTATATTTTAAAAGACAGGCTCCAGCGGCTGCCCATATCTATTGTGAAACTGCTGGAGAAATTCCAGATGGAAACAGAAAGACAAATTTTTTTAGATAAAGTAATCCGAAATGAAAAATATTACAGGGCGCTCATTGAAAATGGTGCCGATGCAGTAGTGGTCATGTCGGCTGAAGGTAAACCACTGTATGCATCTCCTGCTGTGCAAAAGGTTTTGGGATATACAGAGGAGGAAGCGATGCTACTGGATCTTTCTTTACTAACACACCCGGAAGATATTTCACTGGTGTCAAGCCAGATGAAAGAGGTTATTGCAAGTCCCGGGAAAACCATTAAAGCAGATGCAAGGCGTATGCTCCATAAAGATGGTAGCTGGAGGTGGTTAGAACCAACATTAACCAACATGCTGCACGATCCTGCAATAAACGGTATTGTTGATAATTTCCACGACGTAACAGAAAAAAAACTTGCAGATGAGAAAATAGTTCAACTCAATCGGCTGTATAATTTCATCAGCCAGATAAACCAAATCATTGTACATGTAAAAGTAGAACAGGAACTTTTTAATGCTGTCTGCAAAATTGCAGTAAATATTGGTAAGTTTGAACTGGCCTGGATAGGAATAGCCGATGAACCAAGCGGAAAAATTAATCTGGTTGCTGAAGAAGGTGCTATTAGTACCGACCTGGAAGTATTCAGCAGCGTGGCCTACAAAAAAAATGGC
>JBDTWL010000072.1:0-12219 GCA_040006715.1 Ferruginibacter sp.
GCTCCATGTTAATGCATATTGGAGGATCAGATCCCCCCTCGCCTTTCATAACCATTGTAAATCAGCCAACACGAACATCCGTAAGCATTGGCGGAACCCTTACGGTTGGAACCGCCGCTGCTAATCCACCTGGTACTTATAACGGAACTTTTTACATAACATTTAACCAGGAATGATCATATAAAGTAAAAAACCATGTTAATTCACGGTTATCCTTATATGATCACGTGCTTATATCTACAAAATAATACTGCAAAAAGGGAAAGCCCACTTCATTTAATAGGTTACTGCTATGTAGCCTAAGTATAAATACTTAAAAAATAAACAAACCCCTGTTTATTAGAGCAAAAAAATAATTCCATATTGTATTTAGCGTTTAGATAGTGTTAGAATTAATCTTAATAATCCAATTGTGCCAACCCTGTGACTATTATCTACTTTGCTTCTGCCCATGGTTCATTGACACCTGTTAATGAAAATATTTTATTGGGCTACGATCCGGGCCATGCGATCATCAATATTCATGTAAACCGCTATCGCTCTTGAGAAATATCTATACATATTTATTGGGCAGGGGTTTCCTGGGCTTTAATGCTATCATATGGCGCACGATGATCGCCCTGTTGTTTTGTATAAGCTATACAGGTACAGGATATGGAAAGGCTGGTAATTCATTTAACCCGGCGGGAATTGAATTTAATCCTGCAGATACCATTTCTGAATATAATGATGACGATGATAATTATGAAGAAATTTCAATTACGCTCAATGTACAGCGCATAGGAAGTTTGGAAATACCCGCGATCATTTATGGCCCGAAAGTCTATTTATCTATAAAAGATCTTTTTGATTTCTTAAAACTCAGGAATGTTACATCGGCCCAATTTGATTCATTGTCCGGTTTTTTTATCAACCCAAAAGCCCCCTATCTCATAGATAAAACCAATAATAAAATTGTTTACCAGGATAAAATATTCAGGTTAAAAGCAACTGACCTGATCAATAAAGGAAATGTTCTTTACCTGAAGTCGGATTATTTCGGACAGGTCTTTGGATTAAATTGTGATTTTGATTTTCGCAGCCTTACCGTTACACTGAATACAAAAATAGAATTACCGGCAATTCGTGAAATGCAGTTGGAATTGATGCGACAGAACCTCAGCCAGCTCAAAGCTGAAAAGAAAGCTGATACCATTATCCGCAGGAGTTTTCCATTGTTTCACATAGGCATGGCAGATTGGTCGGTAATGTCAACCCAGAAAACAAAAGCCAGGAGCAACACAAGGGCCAGCCTTGGTATTGGTGGCATTGTTGCCGGTGGTGAAATGAACCTGTTATTGAATTATAACAGTGATGAAAAATTAAATCTCAGGCAGCAATATTATCAATGGAGATTTGTTGACAATGACCATAAAGCTTTGCGGCAGGTAATTGCAGGAAAAATATTTGCACAATCCGTGTCATCTATTTATGGACCGGTTATAGGTGTTCAATTTACAAATACGCCTACAACTTACAGGCGGTCATTCGGTACTTATACACTCAGCAATACCACAGAACCGGAATGGATGGTAGAACTATATGTGAATAATGTTCTCGTTAATTATACAAAAGCAGATGCTTCGGGATTTTATACATTTGAAGTGCCGATGGTATATGGTAATTCTGTGGTAAAGCTCCGCTTTTATGGTCCATGGGGCGAAGAACGCACGAGTGAAAAATATATCAGTATCCCTTTTAATTTTATTCCACTGCACGAGTTTGAATATAATCTAACCGCCGGTGTTGTTGATGATGATAAGAAAAGCAAGTATTCAAGGGCTAATTTTAATTATGGCCTGAGTCGCCGGATCACGATTGGCGGTGGTATGGAATATCTTTCATCCCTGTTACAGGGAAAATATATGCCTTTTATAAATGCATCATTAAGGCTTAGCCCGCGTATGCTGGTTTCTGCTGAACATACTTATGGGGTCAGGTCAAAAGCTATCTTCAGTTACAGGTTGCCTTCCAACCTGCAGGTTGATTTTAATTATACCCGGTATGATAAAGATCAAACAGCGGTAAGATTTAATTACCTGGAAGAAAAGAAAATGGTGGTATCAATGCCTTTGAAAGGAAAGAGGTTCACTGCTTTTTCCCGTTTTACACTTAACCAGTTTACGCTTCCGGGTAACGAGCTTGCGATCCCGAAAATAAAAAATAAGAAATTTACGGCTGCTGAATTCCTGCTCTCAACGGTTGTTTCAGGCATCAGTTCAAATCTTACAACCTATGCCGTACTTAGCAATTCCGGCAATCCATTAGTATATAGCAATCTTTCTATGACTTTCCGTTTACCGGGAGGCATCAGGCTTACGCCCCAGGCCCAATATGAATTCAGGGAGAAAAATTTCAGTATGATAAAAGCGGAAGTAGAGAAAAATATTTTTAACCGCGGCTTTCTGAATATAGCTTACGAAAAAGCACTGGTTAATAAAAACATCGGGTTAATGACGATCGGGGTGCGTTATAATTTTTCTTTTGCACAAACATATTTTTCCGCAAGCAAATCTGCCCATACCATTGCAACAACACAATCTGCCCGCGGAAGCCTTCTGTATGACAACAAAACAAATTACCTGGGTGTAAATAATCAGACCAGTGTGGGAAAAGGTGGGATCATTGTTTCTCCCTATCTCGATCTTAACTGTAATGGGAAGCGTGATGCCGGTGAACCTAAGGCTTTTGGACTGAACCTTAGAATTAATGGCGGCAGCACAGAACGTAACAACCATGATACCACTTTACGCATTACCGGCCTGGAAGCTTATACAAATTACCTTATCGAACTTGATAAAACCAGTTTTGATAACATCGCCTGGCAAATAAGGAAACAGACAATGCGTGTTACCATTGAGCCAAACAATTTTAAATTGATCGAGGTCGCAGTTGCGGTTGTAGGTGAAGTGTCGGGAACAGTATATCTTAAAAACATTAAGGGGAAAAATGGCCTTGGCCGGATCATCGTAAATTTTTACAACAGTGACAATGTACTGGTAGGCAAGACGCTTACAGAAGATGACGGCTATTTTAGTTTTATAGAGTTTGCGCCGGGACACTATACTGCAAGGGTAGATCTTGTCCAATTGCAAAAATTAAAAATGATCAGTTCTCCCTCTATATCATTTAATATCCTGTCAAATAAAGATGGCGACGTGAAAGATGGATTACAATTCATACTGCAGCCCGCTAATTGATTATACAGGTAACAGTGTTTATCTTTTGCAGTACAGTTATTGCTTCAATTATCCCCATAACAATATTTTACAGAAAATAGGACTACCTTACATGATACAGATCTTTATTATACAATAAAGATCAACTATTAGGAGGTTGATAATGATCACATTCATTTCCTTTATACAAATTCAGCTCCGAATTTGCTGATAGTACTCCGATCAGCTGCTTTAACAAATTAACTTGCTTTTGCGAAAGAAATTGATCATTCCTGAGCGGGAATCTTATACTAAAGCTTGAATCATTTTTAAAAAAAGAAATGCCGAAAAAAATTACCATAGCAGTAATAGAGGATCATAAATTGATCAGGGAAATGTGGGCAAAATTGTTTGCTGGTCATTTAAAAATTGTCATAGTCGGAGAAAGTGAAGCATTGGATGAAGCCATTGAAATGGTCAAGATCAAAAGACCTGATATTGTATTGCTGGATATTAACCTGTCGCAAGGCAGCGGACTTGATGCAGTGCCCCTGATACGAAAATTTTCGCCGGGAACAAGGATCATTGTGGTAACAATGCATTATCAACCTGCCTATGCAAAAAAAATGTTCCAGTTAGGTGTCAGGGCCTATATCACAAAGAACTCTCCTATTGACGAAATATTTATGGCTATTGATGAAGTAATGAAAGGAGGCCAATACATATGTGCAGAAATAAAAAATCTTTTGACAGAACAGGTCATTAACAAAGAACCGGACGGGCCAAATACCAAAGATCTATCCTTGCGGGAAATTGAAATTATTAAATTAATGAAAGATGGCCTTTCTTCGAAAGATATTTCTTCATTGATAAATATCAGTATTCGCACTGTAGAAGTTCACCGGCATAATATTCTCAAAAAAATGAAGTTTAAAAACACGGCATCGCTTGTGAATTTTATTAATAATACAGATCTGAATTTTGTATAATTGTTTTTTATTACGTGAATAAAGAAAAGTGACCAAAATAAAAGACCGGTAGCCGGTCATTGTTCATCTATACTGCACGCATCCAGGCTGTAAGCTACAATTGAAAATTATATATATTGCTGAAGAGATCCTCTGGATCAGCACTCTCCCATCTTTGTCATCGGCTTGACGGAATTTTAATAAGCCTTTGTATTCAAAAGAAAATTTCGTTTCTTTATTCAGCAACTCCGGGGAAGGTAATGCCCGGTGTTGGCTGTAATTCAACGAACTTTCATTAATATGAAAAAATGCATTTTCTTGATACTGCTGTGTGGAGGATCTACACTTAGTAAAGCCCAGCTGACGGGCAATCGTGTAAATCTAAAATATTATATAAATAAATATAATATTAAAGAAATGGAAGATAAAAAATTGAGTATTAGAAGTAAAAGTCAGCCTTTAAAAAAAAGGTTTATAATTGGAAATATCGAAGGTGGACATTTTAAGTGTTTAATAAATTTTAAGGATGGGATATTAAATATTGATCCATACTCAATACTTGACAAAAGAACTAACCCTAAATATGATGTAACAGATCCTCATTTTGATGATAAAGGGAATATAATAGATGGAGACACAGTTGTTTTAATAAATGCAAACCAAAAGAACGATCTGTATATTGATTTAAATAGAGCTAAAATTGGAAATCCAACTCAAAAGATCGTGTTACATTACAGAACGCTTTTGCTTGGTTTAAATAATATAAGTATAAAGTTCCGACCCACAGTTAAAGACTATAATGATAGTATATATTCACCAAATGTATTGAGTTCAAGTTTTAATCTTGGACTTTCAATTGGATATTCTTTTGGATGGACAAAGTTTACACATAGATTTAATAACAACTTTTCAATAACTCCAAGCTTTTCTCTAGGTTTTTCCGCAATAAGCTTATCAAAAGAACCTTTAAAGAAGAATGTAACTACGAAATACAATCCAAGTAATTTTGTTTTATCGCCTGCCTTTACAACAATTATAGCGAGAAATGACGTAGGTATTACTTTTTCATATGGACATGATATTATGTTTGGAAAAAATGCGTCTGCATGGGCATATCAAGGAAAAAGATGGTTTGGAATTGGGGTTGCTGCGGGGTTGAAATTATAGAACTACAACAAAACTCCAGGTAAGTGTTTTAGATGAAAATATAAAAGGCAATTCCAATAAGAATTGCCTTTTATCTGATCCTGGTGCCCAGAACAGGAATCGAACCTGCACATCCTTGCGAACGACAGATTTTGAGTCTGTTGCGTCTACCAATTCCGCCATCTGGGCATACGATCCCGCTAAAATCGGGAGGGATGCAATATTACATCAATCAACCAACCTGTCCAAAATCCGCTTTAAATATTTTTTCTTATAATAATATTCTTTCAGCTTCAGCAGGTCTTCTTCCTCAGTTTTAGCCGCATCATAATTCTCTAATACTGGCCTGATCGTTTCAAACAAAATATTCTCATATTCCCCAACGCTTTTAATAACCGACCCCGCTCCTTCTTCGGTAAGCGACTCGTTGATCTCCATCATTTCCATTAAAAATCCCGGTGGAAGACTGTATTTTTCATCAGCTTCGATCATTCCAACTGTCTGCAGGAAATATTCAATTGTTTTCTCCTCGTCCTTAAAAATATTAAATGCTTTATTGATCGCTGCAGATTGTTCCAATGCATGATCCTTTTCTGTATCACTGCCCTGCGTAAAAAAATCGGGATGATTTTTTTTCTGTAACTCAAAATATTTTTTTGCAAGTATTGCCCTGTTAACAGAAGGACCCTGTGGCAAACCAAATAGATCAAAATAATTCATGATGCAAATGTATGAAATGGTGAGTGGCTGGTTGCTGATGATTGGAATTTTCTACCTGTTGCTAAACATTTTATTTAAAATTCTTAGCCCTGCCTGACCATTTGCTATCTTCCCCACTTGCCATTACCTATTTGCCACTTACCATTACCTACTTGCCACTTGCTTTTTCCTGCTTAAATTGCCGCCAAATCGGACAAGGATGTTAAAAATTGGATTAATAAGAGAAGGAAAGATACCCGCAGATAACCGCGTTGCACTAACCCCGGCACAATGTAAATGGTTGCGGCAAAATCACCCTGAGATAACTGTCATGGTACAACACTGCGAATCCCGTTGTTTTTCCGATAAGGAATACCAGATGGCCGGGGTAGAAGTAAAAGAGGACATCAGCGAATGCGATATCATGATAGGTATTAAAGAAGTACCGGTCGATATGCTTGTTGAAGGTAAAACTTACCTGTTCTTTTCACATACAAAAAAACTCCAGCCATACAATCAAAAATTATTAAAAGCGATCATTGCAAAAAAGATCAGTCTTGTTGATTATGAATGCCTGGAGCATGAAGACGGTAAAAGGATCATTGGCTTTGGCTTTTTTGCAGGCATTGTTGGTGCGCACAACGGCATGCTGGCCTATGGCAGGAGGACCGGCGAATACAATCTTGAAAAAGTAAATTCTTCCAAGAACCTGCAGCACCTCATTCATACCTATTTCGGATTAAAGCTTCCGAATATCAAGATAGCGGTGACGGGCAGTGGCAGGGTTGCACATGGCATACTGGAGATCATGAACCTGCTTGGCATACACGAAGTTGAGTCCGATGAATACCTGTCAAAATCCTTTACTTATCCTGCCTATGTTCATTTAAAAGGGGCTGATCTTTACAGGCATAAGATGGACGGCAGTTATTCAAGAATAGATTTTCACAGCAACCCCGCCAGTTATGATTGTATTTTTAAAAAATATATCCCGCATACCGATATTTTAATGAACGGTATCTACTGGGAAAAGGATATTCCCCGCCTGTTTGGAATGGAAGCACTTGCTGATAACAACTTTCGCATACAGACCATTGCAGATATCACAGATGATGTCAATGGCTCTGTTCCCTGCAATATTGGCGATTCTACTATTGAAGACCCGATATATGGTGTAGATAAAAGCTCATTTGAAAGAACAGCCCCATACTTAACCGGCTCTGTAGATGTGATGGCGGTAGGAAACTTACCAAATGAACTTCCCAGGGATGCCAGCCGTTATTTTGGTGAACAGCTTATAAAATTTGTTTTAAAAGACCTGGTAGAAGGTGACAGCAGAATTATTGATAATGCCACGATCGTAAAAGCGGGTGAGCTTACAGAACCGTATTTGTATATGAAAGAATATGCGGGCGTTTAGCGTTTATAGTTTTAAATAGTAATCTTCCAGTAATTTTTTAAAGGGGCCTGTATACTGCCTTTCATTGTCATGAATGATCAATTCAATGGTCAGCGGGGACAGGGTTTCGTGTTTTGAAACAAAGATGACCGCACGGAAGAAATCATGCTGTGGCGACTGCTTTATCAATAATTTTTCCTGTAAGAATAATCCATGTTCATTTACCTTCTTTTCAAAATAGTCAACACGCTGAAACGGTAGCAAAACAGCAAAAATCCCTTTATCACTCAATTGCTTCTTTATAAATAAGATCAATTCCTCCAGTTTCAGTGTTGTATCATGTTTTGCAGCATCTTTATGTTCATCCCCGGATCGCAGGTCATCTTCATAGAATGGAGGATTGGAAATTATGAGCTCATACTTTTTCAGCGGAACAAAGTCCTGGAGTGAAGTGTGTATTGCCTGTATATTTTTTGACCATGCAGTATTTGAAATATTCTCTTCAGCCTGGCTTGCAGCTTCTTTGTTTATTTCAATAGCATCTATGTTCGCATCTATTTTTTGTGCCAGCATAAGGCTTAATAAGCCGGTGCCGCAGCCAATGTCAAGGATATTTTTTACAAAAGACGGGTCGATCGTATTGGCAGTCCATGCGCCCAGTATACAGGCATCCGTACATACTTTCATAGCACAGCGCTCCTGCTGTATTGTAAATTGTTTAAACCGGAAAAAATTATTGGACAATTGTTTTATTTGTTGAAAAGTTAGTTCATATCAGCAATTTCACCATTCCGCCCTTGCAGTAGGTGTAACTTCCAGGGTTGCAAAATCCTTATCGAGGTATTTATTATAACCAGTAATGGCGATCATCGCAGCATTATCGGTACAATATTCAAATGCGGGAATAAACACATTCCACCCGGTCTTTTTTCCCAATGACTGGAGCCCAGAGCGTAAACCACTGTTGGCACTCACACCGCCGGCCAGACAAATATTTTGTATACCGGTCTCTGTTGCGGCTTTTTTTAATTTATTCAACAGGATACTTACAATACGCTCTTGTATAGACGCACAGATATCCGGCAGGTTATTCTCTATGAAATGCTTTCTTTCAGCTTCTGTTGCCAGGAATTCTTCCTTATAAACATTTGCCTTACCAGCATTTTGTAAAAAATAAAGTATGGAGGTTTTCAATCCTGAAAAACTAAAATCCAATCCTTCAATTCTTGGCTCAGGAAATTTATAAACTGCATTTCCCATCTTTGCATACTGGTCTATCAATGGACCACCCGGGTAAGGAAGTCCCAGCAGTTTGGCTGATTTGTCAAAAGCCTCTCCTGCTGCATCGTCAATGGTCTGCCCGATCACCTCCATATCTGTTGGAGAATTGCATTTTACTATCTGCGTATGCCCGCCACTAACAGTGAGGCATAAAAAGGGGAACGCGGGCTTTGGATCATCAATTAAATTAGCAAGTACATGTGCCTGCATGTGATGTACGGCTATGAGCGGGATATTTAGAGCAAGTGACAATGATTTGGCGAACTGCGCACCAACAAGTAAGGCCCCGATAAGCCCCGGCGCCTGAGTAAAAGCAATGGCATCCAGGTCTTCCATGCTGCAAGCGGATTGCTTCATGGCTGCTTCTACTACCGGCACAATATTTTGCATATGCGCCCTGCTGGCAAGCTCTGGAACTACACCTCCATATTGTTCATGAACTTTTTGTGTGGCAATGATATTGGAAAGAATACGCCCGTCCATACAAACGGAAGCAGCAGTTTCATCGCAGGAAGATTCTATGGCAAGAATAACTGTAGGCAAGTTTTTTGGTTTACTTGTTTATTGGCTGTAAAGTTAGTGCTTGTCCGCAACTTCAAACCTAAACCACAAACTTTAAACTTCTTTCTACTAACTTCTGATTGCTACAACAGGATCCATCTTTGCTGCCTGTGATGCAGGAATGATGCCCGCAAGAATGCCAACAACGAGACAAATAATAATGGTTGCAATAAGCATGGGGACAGAAATATAAACAGGAAAATCAGCAAGGTTGGTGATGATCACTGTCGTGATCCAAACAAAAAATAACCCGAAAGCACCACCGATGAGACAGAGTAAAGAAGCTTCCATTAAGAATTCAAAAAGTATGCTTCTTTTCTTTGCTCCAATGGCTTTCTTCAGCCCGATCACACTGGTACGCTCCTTTACAGTTACAAACATGATATTGGCGATACTGAACATTCCTACAATGAGACTGATACCACCAATGATAGAACCTACAATATTAAGTGTAACAAAAAAAGACGAAAGTGCCTGGCTGAAAGCTTCTACACTGTTCAGTGAGAAATTATCTTCCTGCGTTGGCGACAATCTCCTTACCTGCCGCATGATCCCTTTCAGTTCATCCATCAAAGCCGCAGTAGTAACACCCTCTTTTCCTTTTGCGATCAGGATCGGGTTGCTGAATTCATCTTCATACACCTGCTTGCTGAAATTATAAGGGAACATCACGCATTTATCATAATCCCAGCCAATAAAATTTGTGCCTTCTTTTTTTATGACGCCTACAACAGTAACTTTCTTTCCTTTGATCTCAATCTGTTTACCCAATGCCCTGTCGGTACTGCCAAACAGGTCCTCGGCATTTGAGAAACCGATCAGGCAAACAGGGCTGCCTGCATTGAATTCACTGTTGGAAAAAAAACGACCGTTCGCAAAACTCAAAGGCTGTATGGTCATCTGTGCCTCAGTGATACCATATACAGTTGCATTCTGTATCACTTCATCATGTGTTGAAATGGTGCCTCCGGTTTGCATCAGGTAAGCTATATCATCAAGTAATTGGGAACGTTCTTTTACCAAACCGGCTTCCTCGAATTTCGGTGTTGGCCTTGCCCTGAATTTCCAGATCGGCTGATCCGGGCCGCCACTATAATCCCATTTATCTATATAGATGGTATTGCTCCCAAGGCTTTTAACTTCAGTCTGGATATTGCGTTCAAAACTATTTACGATCGCCAGCACAATGATGATACAGAATATCCCAAACGCCACACCGGTAAGGCTAAGTGCTGTACGCATTTTATTAACCTTAAGCTCCTGGAAGGTAAGCCTCAGCGAATTGGCAATTATATTCAGCGTTTTACGCATAAAACAAAAATACAGCAACCGTTTGGATTGCTGTAGTAAAATTATTGCTGGTGGTTAATAAGTAGTGGCAAGCGGTGAATAAGCAGACCATGTTTATAGTTTTTAGTTCATAGTTAGATTTGCATAATTTGAATTAATTTCAAAACTCATATCCTGAACTATGAACTATGAACTATGAACTATGAACTATGAACTATGAACTTTGAACTATGAACTATGAACTATGAACTTTGAACTATGAACTTTGAACTATGAACTATGAACTATGAACTATGAACTATGAACTTCGAACTTCGAACTATTTCCCTCTTCCCCAACCAAACCAATCGTTCCCATTTGCATAGACCATCAAAGCCAGTAATAGTACCATTCCCACTATCTGTGCATATTCCAGGAATTTTTCGCTGGGCCTGCGCCCTGTGATCATTTCTATCAAAGTGAACAGTACATGGCCGCCATCCAATGCAGGTATTGGCAATAGGTTCATGAATGCAAGCACGATCGAGAAGAATGCGGTGATCCTCCAGAATGATTGCCAATCCCAGCCATTGCCGGAGAATATGGAAGCCATTCCTTTAAATCCACTCACCCCTTTATAAGCTTCGGTAGATGGCTTGAAGATCAATTTGAAATTATTTATATAATCCTTCAGCGATGTTACCGCCAGTTGAAAACCTGCGGGAAATGCTTCAAAGAAACCATACTTGGTCTTTTCCAGTTTGAATACACCCATGCTGTCATATTGTGATTCATTGAGCAAAGCAATGCCTAATCTTCCAAACTCATTTACCCTTGCAGTAAGGTTTACGAAAGCTCCTTTTCTTTCAACAGTAAGGTTTACATCTTTATATTTCCTGTCATTGGTATAAGTGAAAATATCATCCATGAATGAAACAGGCACACTATCAACTTTTACGATCTTATCCCAGTATTGCAAGCCTGCTTTTTTTGCATTGGAAGTATCAGCTTTATCAAACTCGCCTACAATTGCCGGAAGGCGCTCATATAAAAGCGGTGCTTTTGATCTTTTCTTTTCAACCAATTGGCCAATGATAGCGATCGGGATATTTATAACGGTATCGGTATTATTCCTGCTTACTTTCAATTTTGCACCACCGGCAAAAAGTATTTTTTTAGGGATGTCTTCAAAGTATTTTATTTCTTCCCCATTAACGGAAATGATCTTGTCACCATTTTTCAATCCTATTTCATGCATGAGAGAATCGGTGATCCATATCCCGTTCTTTACAGTTTGGTTAGGCGTTTTTGTTTCACCCCAAACCATCAATATGCCTGCATAAATAATAAATGCCAGCAGGATATTCACGGTAACTCCCCCGATCATGATGATCAAACGCTGCCAGGCCGGCTTGCTCCTGAATTCCCATGGCTGGGGCGGGAGTTTTAATTGCTCTTTGTCCATGCTCTCATCTACCATACCGGAGATCTTCACATAGCCACCCAATGGAAGCCAGCCCACGCCGTATTCTGTATCGCCGATCTTCTTTTTAAATATGGAAAACCAGGGATCAAAGAATAAATAGAATTTCTCAACCCTGCATTTGAACCATTTTGCCGTAATATAATGGCCAAATTCATGAAGAACAACCAGTATAGAAAGTGATAATAATAATTGTGCTGCTTTTAAACCCACACT
>JBDTWL010000073.1:0-12087 GCA_040006715.1 Ferruginibacter sp.
GTGACAGTCAACGGTTTTCAAGACCGCCGCATTCGACCGCTCTGCCATCTCTCCGGCGCAAAAGTAAGGGTATAGGTTTTTAGAACAAAAAATATTTTAAATGGATAAGTTACCAGTGAAGTTGAAGCACAATAATTTGAGAAGGTATAT
Organism: Ferruginibacter sp.; assembly: GCA_040006715.1. Lineage (GTDB taxonomy): Bacteria > Bacteroidota > Bacteroidia > Chitinophagales > Chitinophagaceae > Ferruginibacter. The sequence goes on from JBDTWL010000073.1 coordinate 151, forward strand.
CTAATATATTTTTTATACGACAGGTCATATTAATTTCCGGTTTGATGCTATTTTATTGATTCCGGATTTTCCTTTTCGATCACAACAACAAGATCTTTTAAAGCAACGGTCATGGGCATGATGCCCACCTGCAGCAATGCTTTCTTTCCACGTAATTCTTTCACGATACCGACCTGCCTGTTTTGTTTCATCTTTACCTTATCTCCCACCCTGATATCCCCTCCAACTTCTTCAAATTTCTCATTCAGCTTTTTTTGTTGCTTATCTGTCTTGAATTTTTCTTTGTGATTGAAAAGCAATGCATGGATCATTTTTACAACAGCTTCCTTGTCATCAGCCTTGCGCCATTCAATGACCATGGCCTTCAGGCGGCGCTCCATATCTTTCAGGTATACCAATTTGTCTTCAGAAACTTTATTCTGTTGTTTCAAGATCTCTATTTCCTGCCGGTGCCTTTCTTTGTCCATCAGCAGCAGCATTTCTTTTTTAAGCTGCTCATTTTCTTTGAGCAATTGCTGCAACGTCTTTTTCTCTTTATCAATTTTCTGCAGATCCTGTTCTGTACTGTTCAGCAATTTATCCAACTGGAAATGATCTTCATCAACGAGTTTTCTTGCCTTTGCAATCAGTTTCTTATCAAGTCCGATCCTTTCTGCAATAGAGAATGTATACGAACTACCGGGCTTGCCTGCCTGTAGCTTATATAATGGCAAAAGATTCTTTTCATCGAACTGCATAGCGCCATTGACAATCCCCGGCACTTTATTGGCCATCACTTTCAGGTTAAGATAATGCGTGGTAACAATGCCAAACGAATGTTTGTGGGCCAGTTCTTCCATGATCACTTCTGCAAAGGCACCCCCCAGGTTGGGATCACTGCCGCTACCCAGTTCATCAATGAAGAATAAGGTCTTACCGTTTGCATTTTCAATAAAATGCTTCATGTTCTTAAGCTGAGAAGAATAAGTACTCAACTCGAATTCCAGACTTTGGGTGTCGCCGATATGGATCATCAGTTGCTTGAATATACCCATTTCACTATCGGGGCTAACCGAAACCAGCAATCCCGCCTGCATCATTACCTGTAACAAGCCAACAGTTTTTAATGTAACAGTTTTGCCACCCGCGTTGGGGCCACTGATAACCAGGATACGGTTGCTATCATTCAGGCTAAGGTCAACCGGTATGGTAGGCTTACCGATCTTTTTATTGTACAATAGTAATAATGGGTGATATGCATTGATCAGTTGAACATGCGCCTTGTCTTTCAATTGTGGAAGGTTGCCGCCGATATCAACAGCCAGTTTTGCTTTTGCCCTGGTAAAATCGAATTCACCCGCAATATCATGATAAGTTTTAAGCAATGCTGCATAGATACTTAATTGCTTTGTGAGTTCCCGCAGTACCCGGTAGACTTCTTTCGTTTCATCATATTCAAGTGAGAATATTTCATTGTTTAATTCTGTAGTTTCTTCGGGTTCGATAAAACTCGTCTTGCGGCTGTCACTTTCAGCATGCAATACTCCCTTGATCATTCTTTTTTGTTCTGCAAAAACAGCCAGTACCCTTCTTCCATTCATAAAGCTCTCTTCGATATCTGCCAGGTATCCATGTTTATTCAACTTGCTTACGATCCTGTCGAATACCTTTCTCAATTCATGCCGTTTGCGGTACAGGCTCATCCTGATCTTTGATAATTCCTCACTGGCACTATCCTTTACCGCTCCTGTCTCATCAACGATCTCATCAATGAGCACCTTGATCACTTTTTCATAATAAACATTTTCAATGACTTTTGTAAGGCCGGTATATACAGTTCTTCTTTCAGCATCAAACCACCTGAAGATATTGTTTGTATTTTCTGTAAGCCTGCGGACCAATAAAAACTGTTCCCCGCTCAAAGAGGCACCCGGTATGCCAAGCAATTTTATTTCCCTGGCAATATTTATCGGGAAGTCATTGGGGAAATATTCACCGCTTTGAAGGATGATCTTGAATTCATTCGCCTGCTGAAGTGCGGTTTCAATAAATGCAAGCCTGGTATGAATACGCAAATGCAATGATTTTGATTTTGCATATTCAGTACGGCAATGCGCTGCGAGCAGATCTTTTATTTTATCAAACTCCAATTGATGTAAGGTAGAATCCGGGAAAAATTTCATGAAGCGATGAGCTTTAAACTGCGAAGTTATGCCGGATAAAGGATACTAGATGCAGGACAGCAGTACAAGTTCCATTTTATTAACTTAATAAGCACTGTAAACATTTATCAACCTAAATTTGTTAATATACAGGCAGGTTAATTATGTTAATAAAAAAATATATTGTTGCGGTCTTATTTATAAATATTTTTCTTCTTTCCTGTAAACAAAAATCAGCAGGTGAAATGGCAGCCATTAAAACATATGCAATTAGATTAAAACCGGGTACAGACCTTAAGCGGTCCATTCAGTCATTCGTAAATGAAAAAAAATTGAAGGCCGCATGGATCGTTACCTGTGCCGGTAGCCTCACTGATTATAATATACGATTTGCCAACCAGCAGGATGCAGGAAAAAATTCCGGCCATTTTGAGATCGTAAGCTTAACGGGTACATTATCTGAGAACGGCTCACATATGCATATAAGCATCAGTGATAGTACAGGCAGGACCATTGGTGGCCATTTACAGGAAGGCTGCATCGTGTACACTACGGCAGAGATCATCATCCAAAGCAGTAACAAACTTTTATTCAAAAGGGAAAAGGATGGAACTACGCCATGGGAGGAATTGCAGATCGAAGAAAAGTGAAAAGTTGAGCGTTCTTAATCTATAGTTTGAAGTTCGGGGTTGGTGAAGTTTGATATATTAAAAGGCTTTGATCCGTATCGGGGATCCAGGATCTTTCAATTAGAACAATAAATTTGAATAGTTATGAATAATGATATAGAAAAAACAGATTCCATCACTTTCGGCAACGGATGTTTCTGGTGCACAGAAGCCGTATTTCAGTTATTGGATGGCGTTATAAGAGTGACCAGTGGATACAGTGGCGGCACAACTGTAGACCCTGACTACAAAAGTATATGTACCGGCCAGACCGGCCATGCTGAATGCCTGCAGGTGATTTATGACCCTTCTAAGATCAGTTTTGAGGACCTGCTGGAGGTTTTCTGGAAAACTCATGATCCTACTACTTTGAACAGGCAGGGCAATGATGTTGGCACGCAATACAGGAGTGTGGTGTTTTACAAAGATGAGGAACAAAAGAAAATTGCCCGGGCATATATGGAACAACTGGATAAAAGCGGGGTATTTGGAAAACCGATCGTAACTACATTGGAGCCGCTCACTGTTTTCTACCCGGCAGAAAATTATCACCATGATTATTATTTGCAGAATGGCATTGCTCCCTATTGCCAGTTTGTGGTAAGACCAAAAGTGGAAAAATTTAAAAAAGAATTCAGCGGTAAATTAATAGTATGATATTTAATTCTTTCCGGGCAACGATGTAGTATCAGCTAACGGCCTCGGCTCTCCCTTATGACAGGTAAAACAGGTCACAGCCTGGATATTGCTTTTCGATTTATTGAAATCAAAGTATTTTTTATTGATATCTGTGGTCATGACCATCATTTTACGGGCGATCTCCTTTTCCGGTTTTTTATCAGATGCATAATCCAATTCATCTACACCGGCTTTTTTTGAGTGACAATAATTACAATCTACTCCTAAAGCTATTTTATAGCTATCCATTACCTTATCAAGTTCTTCTTCGCTGATATTCTTTGGCAATACCTTCAGGTTCTTAAATTTGTTTTGCAGGGGCAAACCTGCCGAAACCAATGCAACAATTGCCATCAATAGCAAAATTATTTTAAAGCCGGTTGTTTTATGCATGCTGTACATTTTCAGTGGATTAACTGGTAAATTACCATTTAATAATAAAATGAATTACAAAAAAAAGTGAAAATAAATTTTGATTACTGGAAATCTTTTGTACTTTTGAATTGCTTATTACACACTCTACCTCTAGTCATCCACAATTCCCCTGAAATTTCCTCACATTTATTGTTGTATTTATTTTGTATGAATTCATATGAAGCATTATTTCCAGTTGTATGGTAATTATTCTTCATAAATCATTAAAAAAGAATATACATATATATAACTATTATATTACATATTTTAATTTCCTGGTAATATCCTCCACAAAGATCTAGACACCTCCCCAATTGACTACATGTATTCGTATGAATTCATTTGATGAATTATTGCCTCATCGCGGCGATCATTCTTAAAGAAGTTTCATCACGCTTGCTTAAACTGAATGTCCACATCCTCCACAAAGATCGATAACAACTCACCCCACTGATTACATGTATTCGTATGAATTCATCCGGTGAATTATTGCCTGCAAATTGGTAATTATTCTTCCAGGAGCATTCACTAACGATTGCAAATATTAAAACTGATAATACAAACCAATATAATAATATCCTCCAAAAAGACCGGGAATATAACAGCCCAATGACAACGTGTATTCGTATGAATTCGCCTGGTACATTATTGCCTAAATACAGGTGATGATCCAAACAGGAAGTTTTCGATATGATAGCGCATATATAAACTTATTGTTCTTATTGAAATAGTTTGCCAACATCCTCAGCAAGATCAGAAACATCACACCCCCATTGAAGTGTTTTCGTATGAATTCACCGATGCATTATTCCCGGTATCCCGGTAAGATGCTTCCGGAAGTTCGATATGATAGCGCAAGAGTAAACGTATTGTCCAAACTTAAAAATATTAATATCCTCCAAAAGACCGAAAACATCCTGTTCCTGTGAACTATTTTTTAAACTCAAAAAACTCAAAAAAATGCTTACTTCATTTACACAAAAAGTTACTTATGTAACGCTAATCACAAGCCTGCTTTGGTTTTCGGCAGCCGCACAACAAAACAGTGTAAGACCTTACACGCAGGTCTACTCAGAAAACTTAAAAGGTGGATCTGTCATTTTTGGCAACACCAGCATGCACATCTTTGACAACAATGCTGTCAATACCACTAAAATGAATGAAAGTGGTAATGCCGGCAATGGCCAGGGAGGATTGGGATTCACCCAATATGGCAATGATAACCAGAACATGCAATTTGCAGATGTGGATGCCACCCCTGCTAACCTCACCGTATTCAGCCTTGGCGCTTCCGGTTGGAAATACCTTGCCAACGGTTCGAACCAGGGCACAGCATGGCGCACATTGAACAGTCCCGCTTCTCCATGGATCAGTGGTTCTGCAAGTTTTGGATATGGCCGTACACAAACGACCACCATTACCAGCGGAAATGCAACGGCTTATTTCCTCAAAAATGTAACCATTGCAGACCCTACCCTTTACAGTTCGTTCAATGCTGTTTACAGCTATGATGACGGAGCAGTGATTTATGTAAATGGTGTTGAGGTTGTAAGGACAAATATGCCTACCGGAACGATCGCTTATAACACTTTATCATCCGGCAGTGCTTATACAACCGCTGCAACATTATCGATCCCTGCCAGCTATTTTACCGCAGGTAATAATATCATTGCAGTGGAAATTCACCAGAATGCTGCAAATAGCAATGACTGTTATTTTGATATGAGCTTGACAGGTATCGGCGCTTTAACAACAAATTCTTCTTCTGCCAATCTCATCTTACCTGCAGGAACCAATACGATCAAGTTTGCAAGATTGTACTGGGGCGGAAGGATCAATAAATCAGTTATAACAGCATCACCAGATACATTGCGCAAAATAAAGATCCGCAAGGGTACAAGTGCGGGGTATTCTTCCGCCATGGCTCCTGCCTCAAACGTGGACCTGTTTTCTCTTAGCACTACAGAAACTGTTTACCAGACATACGTTGATGTAACGTCATTCATACAGGCTAATGGATCAGGTACGTATACCATTGCTGATCTTCCTGCTTCAACAGGTTCAGTTGGATCTGGTGGTCATTATGCCGGCTGGTCGATCGTGGTTGCTTATGGTAATCCTGCTTCTAATTATACAAGTGTACGTATCTACGATGGTTATTCGCAGGTATATGATAATGGTACTCCTATTACGCAAACAGTTGTACTAAGCGGATTGAATGTTCCAAACAACCCATTGGCCGCTTCAGACGCACAAATGGCAACAATGGTTTGGGAAGGAGATGGTAATTTAGGAGCGAGTGCAGCTAACCCTGCAGGTGATTATGTGAAGATCAATAATGTTGCTGCAAGCAATGCAGTGAATCCCCAGACCAATTTCTGGAACGGTACCATTTCAAAGAACGGAAGTTTTGTAACAGGAACTAAAAATCCTGACTATTATAACCAGATGGGAATTGATATTGATGAAATAAATGTAGGAACAGGTTATGGTATCTTACCAAATGCCACTTCAGTGAGCATTGAATTCGGAACAGAAGCAGACCAGTATTTCCCGAGTGTTTTCACATTTGCGATAAAGATGAAAGACCCGGTTATTACGCTTGATAAAACTGTAAAGGATGCAAACAATAATGCACTGGTTGAATCAAGTGAAATATTGACCTACACATTGAGCGGAACCAATATGGGCCCTGGTGTAGCTTATAACGCTACTATCCTGGATTCACTCCCAACCAATGTAACTTATGTACCAGGTTCACTTGAAATTGTTAGTGCTCCCGGTTGTACAGCCGGAATTAAAACCGATGCAGCTGATGCTGATAATGCATTCAAAGGAACAAATGCAGGAAGGGATTATATAAAATTCTTCATTGGTAGTGGCTGGACCGGAACAAGTGGCGGACAATTACCAATTGGAAGTACTTATGAATTGAAATTCAAAGTACAGGGGCCATGGATACCGGGTAGTGTTACAAACACTGCAAGGATCACGGCCAATTCACAGGCAGGTGAACAATTCATTGATGATGGTACTGCTGTGATCTCACCTTCAGGTGGTCCGTTGGATGTGAAATTAAGCTCATTCACAGCTGTCCTGTCAGGCTCTAACAATGGCCTGTTGACATGGGTCTCAGAATCGGAGATCAACAACAACCATTTTGAAATTGAAAGAAGTGATGATGCAGTTAAGTTTGAAAAAAGAGGTTCAGTACTTGGTAATGGTAATTCTTCATCAAAGAAGACATATACTTTTACTGACCCGATCAACACTGCTTCAAGAATTGTTTACTACAGGTTGAAAATGGTTGACAATGACGGCAAATACAATTACTCTAAGATCATTGCGATCAAGCTGAATGGTTCGTTTAGCAATGAAAGCTTCAGTGTTTACCCTAATCCTTTCATCAGCGACATCAAAGTGAAATTGTCGAGCCAGGAAGATGTCATCGCAACATTCAGGATACTGTCATTTGATGGCAGGGAAGTTGTGAACCGCAAGATCTCAGTTCAGAAAGGTGAGAACATTGTCGTACTCAAAGACTTTGGTACTTTATCTAATGGAAATTATATTTTAGAAGTTACAACAGCAACGGATAAGTTTATAAGTAAAATAACGAAGAATTAATTGTTTCTTGAGTTTCCAGTTTAGGACTGTCTTTTTTAAGGCAGTCCTTTTTTTTTGTCATCCCGGGCGTAGCGGGTGTTCTCTCGGTTAATTGTACAAAGCCCGGCAGATCCTTTGCTTGGGAAGAAAACTATAGTTTTTTTGCACGCCTCAGTTCCAGCATGTTCAGGCTATTGGGAGAAAAATCCTTTATATCTGTATGCACCAGGTGAAGGGCCATATCATACCACAGAGGTACAACAGGTGCTTCATCGATGATGATCCGGTCCATTTGCCGGTAAATATTGAAGCGTAATGAATCATTGGTCTCATTCAATGATCTTTCATATAAAGCATCATACTCGTTGTTCTTAAACCTTGTATAGTTCGGCGGTGCAGGATTCTTACTGTAAAAAACACTTAGATAATTTTCAGCATCAGGATAATCGGCTATCCAGCTTCCCCGGAAAAACAACGCCTGTGATTTACTCGTCTGTTCAAGCAGTAAGCTTTTACGGATGGCTTCTACCTGTACATTTATTCCTGCCTGTTTTAGTTCATTTGCAATATATGTTGCAAGATTTGAATAGTTGGGTATCGTTAAAAGTTTAATGGAAGGCATGTCAATGCCGGCGGTAAACCCTGCTTGCTGCAATAATTTTTTTGCCTTGATGGGATCATAATTATATCCTGGTACCAATACAGGATCATACGATGGTAATCCCGCGGGCACAAACCCACTCTCCGCTGCAGTACCAATAGAATTGCGCAGGTAAAGCATCATCTTTTTCCGGTCGATCGCATAGTTGATTGCCTGCCTTATTTTTTTTACCCGGAGCGGGGAATACTTCAGCAATAGATTCGCAGTGTCGGCAAGTATCCCCAGGTATTCAATATTCAGGTAGGCATGTTTATGGAGTTCCAGCTTACCCTCCCACTCCCTTTTCAAATTACCCGTCTTGGTAAGGATCTCATCTTTAAAAGAGGCATCGATGTCATTGATAAAATCCAATCGCTTTTGTTGAAATTCCAGGAACTCCGTTGCCTTGCTGTCGAAAAAACTTATTTTAATTCCGTCCAAATACGGTAAGCGATAGCCGCTGGTATCCAGTTCAAAATAATGCTCATTCTTTTTTAAGATAAGGGCCTGCCCTTCATCCCATGCTTTAAACATGAACGGGCCCGTTCCAACAGGATGCCTCCTGAGATCAGTGCCGTATTTTTCAACTGCCTCCTTCGCCATGATGGAGCAATATTGCATACTGAGTATCCCCAGTATTGGCTGAAAAGGCTGTAATAGATTTATCCGGAACGTAGAATCATCCAGTGCTTTAAAAGGAGCAAGGCTATCAACCCTGTTATTGAATATCCATGAACCCGGGCTGGCAGTTCCGGGGTCGATGATCCTTTGAAGGCTATACCGGACATCTTCGGCGACCAGTTTTCTCCCGGCAGCATTTGGGAATACTGCATCATCATGAAAAAAAACGTCTGTCCTTAAATGAAATACAATGCTGCGTTTATCAGCGGAAAATTCCCATCCTTTTGCAAGGGAAGGTTTCAGTTGCATATTTTCATCCACTTCTACCAGCGTATTATATAGCTGGTGGATGGCCCACATGATAGATTGGTTCTTTGCAAATGCCGGGTCAAGTGTTGCAATACCGCTTGTTTCATTGTACCGGAATATTTTTTTACCGGGATGATGGTGGGAAGTGCAGGAAAATACAATTGAGAATGTTGTAATGAACAATGAATAATGGATAATAGATAATGTACGCTTGAACCGGCCTGTTGTACAAGGATGAGTCTTTAAAAACATATCACTGATTAATTTCCTAAAATTAAGCGGTTCACTTCATTTTCAATTATCAATTGTCAATTATCAATTGAAAAATGCCATTTATAAAATACCTGTTCCCCAAATAAGCAATTATGATTAGATTTATCTCTGCTAAAATAAGGTCAAAAGCATGCTTAAATATTTAATCAGGATTTTACTCACATTATCCATTCTTCCATTGTCAATTATACATTCTTTTGCCCAGCAACCGGGTAAAAAAAAGCTATACACGCATGCAGATACTTTACGTGGCAGCATTGGCCCGGGGAGAATGCATTGGGATGTTTTGCATTATGAGATAACTGTAAAACCTGATTTTACAAATAAGACGATTGAGGGCAGGAATATCATTTCGTATATGGATAGCGGGGTGTTCAGCATGCAACTTGACCTGCAGGAGCCAATGATCATCGACAGTATAGTAAAGGATGACCAGCAATGTAACTTTACCAGGGAAGGAAACGTGTATTGGGTTCAACTGAGGGATCACGGGGGCAAGACTGGAGTGCAAACCGGTAAAACTTCCATGGCTGTCTATTTCCATGGTAAGCCAAGGGAAGCGCTTCGTCCGCCATGGGATGGCGGCTGGATATGGAAAAAAGACAAGAACAACAATCCATGGATGAGTGTGGCCTGCCAGGGGCTGGGAGCCAGTGTTTGGTATCCCTGTAAAGATACACAAAGCGATGAGCCCGATAATGGTGCCATACTGCATATGATCGTTCCCGATAGTTTGATTGGTGTTGGAAACGGAAGGCTTACCGAACAACATTCATTACCTGGCGGAAATACCATGTACAGCTGGGAAGTAAAAAGTCCCATAAACAATTATTGCATTATTCCTTACATAGGAAAGTATGCTCATTTCTCAGAAATATATGATGGCAAGAAAGGTAAGCTTGATATGGATTACTGGGTATTAGATTATAATCTTGAAAAAGCAAAAAAACAATTTTTGGATGCGCCACGCATGATGAAAGCGTTTGAATATTGGTTTGGCCCCTATCCTTTCTACAATGATGGATATAAACTGGTAGAGTCTCCGCACCTGGGAATGGAGCACCAGAGCGCAACTGCTTACGGAAACGGATACCAAAATGGTTATCATGGAAGTGATCTGTCAGGAAGCGGGTGGGGAATGAAATGGGATTTTATTATTGTTCATGAAAGCGGTCATGAATGGTTTGCAAACAACATTACCACAAATGACCTCGCAGATATGTGGGTGCATGAATCTTTTACGAACTACAGCGAAACTTTATTCACCGACTACTATTATGGTACAGAAGCAGGGAATGATTATGTTATAGGAACCAGGAAAAATATATCCAATGATATTCCTATCATCGGTGTCTACGGCGTAAACCAGGAAGGAAGTGGCGATATGTATTATAAAGGAGGGAATATGCTTCACATGATTAGGCAGGTAATGAGGTCGGATAAAAAATTCAGGAAGATGTTAACTGGTTTAAACAGCAACTTCTATCATCAAACGGTCACCACAGCACAGGTAGAAAATTATATCAGTGAAAAAGCCGGGATCGATTTCTCAAAAATATTTGACCAGTATCTCAGGACAACACAAGTACCCACGCTTGAATATAAAATTGAAAATAAAACCGTATCCTACAGGTGGACGAATTCGGTCGCTCAATTCAATTTACCGGTAAAAATTTCATTCGGCAAAAAAGAGCAATGGATAAAACCCACTACAGAATGGCAGGCAATAAAGCCGGGGAAATGGTATGATGAAAAGACATTCTCCGTGAACAGGAATTTTTATATCCTTGTAAAAAAAGCAATATGAATGTGGTAGGTTAACGGCAGGAAGCGAGGTTATCCATACCAATGACCCTTCCTCCTCCAAGAAAACGGTCATTGTAATAAGGCTCGTCGAGGTTGCTGATGCTGACACCGTTGTTCCTGCTTGCGTGTACAAAATACCCATCGCCCAGGTAAACACCCACATGGCTTACGCCGCGGCCGGTATTAAAAAAAACCAGGTCTCCTTCCAGCAGTGTTTCTTTATCTTCTTTTGAGGAAGAAATGTATTGTTCCCGTGCCGTCCGTGGAAGTTTAATGTCAAATACCTTATTCATCAACATGCCGGTAAATGCACTGCAATCGATCCCGCTCTTACTGGTACCACCATAATGATAGCGGGTTTCCCACCATTCGTCAATAAAGCTATACATGGAAAGGTTCTTTAGATCTTCCACATTGCGGTTAAGCAATTGGGCATATTTGAACTGTAATGAAGATATATTTTCTATTGCAGGCGAATTTAGAGAAGCCTGGCCGGTTGTTCCTGCCGTCCTTGTATCCTGGGTGGACGAAGTGAGCGGGATATCTGAAACATTATCTGCCTTGATCTCAATACCTTCAATAAATTTGATTGATTTGCCCTTTGGGATGCCATCGTTGGAATTTGAGGCATTAATGTGTTTCTGCGCATTGGCAGATAAAGATGTTCCTGAAAAGATGCTGAAAGCAACAAAAACTAAAAATAAGCTCTTCATACGTAAAATGGGGTTTACACGTATGCACGACTTAATCTTGTGTTATTTGATCTTCTTTAATTCGTTGA
>JBDTWL010000074.1:0-11849 GCA_040006715.1 Ferruginibacter sp.
GGATACCGATACCATGCAGGTGACAGTAAATGCAGCGGTAAACCAGGCTCCCACAGCGAATGCGGGCCTGGATCAAAATATTACTTTGCCTGCGAATGCTGTTTCCTTAAATGGCAGCGGCACAGATCCTGATGGAACGATCACTGTTTACCAATGGACCAAAATATCTGGACCGGCAGGCGGGACAATTACAAATGCAGGTTCAGCAACAACAGCTGTAACAGGACTGGCAGAAGGTGTTTATGAATTTCAATTAAGGGTAACTGATAACAGTGGCGCAACGGATACCGATATTATGCAGGTGACAGTGAATGCCATCCCGGCAACAAACGAAGCACCTACAGCCAATGCAGGTACCGATATCAGTATTTATTTACCGGATAATTCAGTTACACTATCGGGAACGGGTATCGATCCTGATGGCCAGGTCGCAAGCTACAATTGGAGCGTGATATCCGGCACCGCATACTTATTGTCGAATTCAAACAGTGCAATAACAAACTTAACCGGCCTCCAACAGGGGATCTACCTGGTTGAGCTAACTGTGACTGATAATAGCGGAGCTACTGGCAAGGATACAATTACAATAACGGTAGGTGCCGGAAGATCACAACCTGTAAATGATGACTTGAAAATATTAGGCAACCCCGTACAAAACATACTGAAGGCCGAGATCTCCTCAACTTCTGTGAACAGGCTGATGAAGATCGTTTTGTTTGATATTAAAGGAGTATTATTGTATGAAAGGAGTTTTAAGTTAACCCGGGATATCCAGGTAGAAGAAATTGATATGAGTAGGTATAACAGGGGTACCTATATACTCCAGGTATACTTTGACAAGATAACACCGGTTGTAAGGAAGGCAATAAAAATGTAAAGAGATATTAAGAATAAAATTTATGGAAATGTTGCCCGGCCAATTTGGTCGTGCAAATGCTAAGAAAATATTCCTCTATTAACCCAGAAAACATAAATTAGCGTCATGCTTTTTAATTCAGTAAGCTTTGCAATATTTTTACCGATAGTTTTTTTGCTTTATTGGTTTGGGACAAAAGGAAACCTAAGACAACAAAATATATTATTACTTGTTTCAAGCTATTTTTTCTACGCTTGCTGGGATTATAGATTTTTATTCTTACTTATTTTTTCCACTTTATTGGATTACTTCACAGGTATTAAAATATATGAAGCAAAGAACCGGAACATGAAAAAGTTTTGGTTATGGCTGAGTATCTGTATCAATTTAGGATTCCTGGGTGTTTTTAAATACTACAATTTTTTCGCTGCATCCTTTGCAGATGGCCTATCTCTTTTAGGTGTCAAAGCAAACCTGGGGACACTACAGGTAATATTACCGGTAGGTATTTCTTTTTATACTTTTCATGGCCTGTCGTATGTTATTGATCTCTATAATAACAAAATAAAGCCAGAGAGGAACTTTGTGGATTACTCTGTTTTTGTGAGTTTCTTTCCATTGCTTGTTGCCGGGCCAATTGAAAGAGCAACACATCTTTTACCTCAGATCCTTAAAAAAAGGGAATTTGATTATTCAAAGGCTATTGACGGATTGCGCCAGATCTTATGGGGCCTGTTCAAGAAAATTGTGATCGCCGACAACTGTGCCGAATTCGCAAATTCTATCTTTAATAATTATACGGAATTTTCAGGCAGTACGCTTGTCCTGGGTGCATTGTTCTTCACTTTCCAGATCTATTGTGATTTTTCGGGTTACTCTGATATTGCATTGGGTACAGCACGGCTGTTTGGGATAGACCTGTTGAGAAATTTTGCATTCCCATATTTTTCAAGGGACATTGCTGAATTCTGGAGACGCTGGCATATTTCACTATCATCATGGTTCAGGGATTATCTATATATCCCATTGGGTGGAAGTAAAGGAGGCACCTGGATGAAAGTGAGGAATACTTTTATCATTTTTCTGGTCAGTGGCTTTTGGCATGGGGCAAACTGGACATTTATCGTGTGGGGCCTGCTGAACGCCATTTATATAATGCCATCCATAATCTTTAATACAAACAGGAATAACCTTGAAACGGTAGCCCAGGGAAAATACCTGCCAACCTTAAAAGAATTCCTATCTATAATCATTACTTTTTCTTTAACGGTATTTGCGTGGATCTTCTTCAGGGCAAACAACCTTGATCATGCATTCCATTATATTTCCAGGATATTTTCCAGTTCATTATTTACCGTTCCTGCATTTTGGGAGGTCTGGAAATCAATCCCCATCATGTTCCTGATAGCAGGCTTTTTGATCATTGAATGGTTTGGCAGGGAACAACAGTATGCGATCGCACGTTTGGGAACAGGTTGGTATAAGCCGGTAAGGTGGGCAATGTATTACAGCATCATTTTGATCATATTTTATTTTGCAGGATCTAAACAACAATTTATTTACTTCCAATTTTAACCTTGAAGAAATTTATTTTACATAGCATTTATTTTCTGCTCATCCTGGTATTAGTAGTTCATATAAGGCCATTGTACCTGTTATATAAAGACAAGTACCAGGAAACCGTTGCCGGCAACGAGATCTATTATTCCCTTTTTAAAAGCAAACAAAAAAAGAAGGTTAAAAAAATACTCCTGGGAGACAGTGTAGGGAACCAGTTATTTTCCAACAAGATAAATAATGATACTATAAATTCTTTGGCCTGTAATCAATCCATAGCTATGGTGGGCCAGTACCTGCTTTTAAATAATTACATCAATGCCGGCAATGAGGTTGACACAGTTTACATGCTTTTTTCGCCATTGAGTTTCAAAAATAACCTGGACCAGGTATATACCTATCATTATTTCCTTAAGCCATTTTACAAAGAAGCGTATCAATCTTTTTTTACGGAAACAGTTAACAAGCAAATACATAAAGTGCCGTATTATAATTTTTGCAGGTATCCCATTATATTAACTTCCAACTGGGCCCCTGAGTTCACTTCAAAAGACTCCACAAGCTTCAGTTTTTTATCACCTATTTCTGTAGAATACCTGCAGAAGATCAAAGAACTGAGCATTAAGCACAATTTTAAGCTGGTCATTGTACCGCCACCAACGTCTTTAAATAAAAAGGAATTGATCGAAAAAATGAATAAAGATGAGGCCAATAAAACAGGTTTTTCTGAAGAGTTTAAAAATTATTTCAACAATTTTATTTACCTCCCCGATAATAATTTCACAGATGGAATGCATTTGACGAAACCAGGGGTACAGGTATACCATGATTATTATAGAATTAAATTCATAAAATAAAAAAGCACCGGCAATAAACCGGTGCTTTTTTTAGTTATTTTATCAAGAGAGATACCGGCTATGATCCCGACCCTTCCCTATCATTATTATTAAATTTCAAATTAACTTTTACCGATTTCTGAATAACATATGCAAACCACACCAACAACATGGGTACAACTATAGTGAACATACGTGTTTCAGCACTTGCCACTGAGCTTCCCCCTAAATACAACAGTATAATAAACAGTGATAACCGGACAGCGAAACTGGTTCTCCGCCAGTTAATAAGTGTTGGGATCAGGCAAATTAACATGAACGTCACTATGATCCCGTTCATAGGCATTACATATAATGGCTTGGGCCTTTGCACAGCATATGAAAAAGGGTAATGGAAAACGATCCTACCGATATTAAAGAAAATATTTTGTGCATATTTCGCCGGGTGTGATCTGATATTATTGATAGCCATTTTTTTAAATGCATCATCCTTTTCCACGCCGGTGAATTTATAAGCTTCATCATAATCTTTTTGATGATGTGCCACCAAAGTGTCACCGGCACCGGGAATATTATAATTCCCATTGTCTACAGGATTTATTGTAAGCGTGCCTTTCCAGTCGCCGTATTCGTCTTCATATGGGGTGGTCATCCAATATAAATTATCAGCCCCCGTTCCTAAATAAAAAACCCTCCCGGTCAGGTTATAAGTATAGATCACGTATGGTACAAATGTGGTAAAGGCTATTAGCATTATAAGCACGGCCTTTTTATAATTAAGGATCTTTCTATTGATAAACCATAGAAGCCCACAGCCCACAACCATTATTAATATTACCGGGGCAAATATCACTTTTGTCAATGCTATGTAACCAAAAACAAAACCGGAAAGAATTATATAATTCCTGGATTCTTTAACGGGGCGTTGGTCAAAAGCTTTTACCAGGCAGAAGATCAATAACGTGATCAAAAAAATCGTGAGCGGTTCATAGGCTATCCTGACCATATTCTGGTATGCCACATAATAACATGCCCAAAAAAGGCTGATGACCAATGATTTTCTAAAAGACGCAAATTGCCGGATCGTTTTAAAAAGGAAAACTACAGAGAGGTAATGCATTAATACATTCAATAACACTATACAGATCTTTGGCAGGTGTAATGCTACAAACGGGATCAATATGATCGGGTAGCCGGGGCCGCTCAACAGGTCGACATTTGGAGAGGCCGGAGAATAAAATCCATTTAGGAGATTATTTGTATAAGCAAGAAACCGGGTCTCATCACCTATAAAGACCGTAGTATACATTAGTAATGCAAATACCAGATAGAGTAGAAGAAATGGTGAAAAAAGTAAAAAAGGGTTCCTGGTTTTCCTGATACTATTCATAATAAATAATTAGTTATTTTTTTAACTCCCTGTATTCAGTTTTGCTTTTTCAATGATGTTCCCAAATGGAAAAGCTCTTCAAAATATCTTTTGTTCTGAAGCGATACAAATCCAAGGCTTAAAAACTGGAATGCAGCCAGTAAAGTTATACCACCCACAAGAAAAGATTGCGGGTTCTTTTTGAATTGCAAAGCAAGACTTGTAGAAAAAGGATATTCAGTTGACGGAACCAGGTGAATAAGCGTATTATAGGCAGCAACGGTATCAACGAATAGCCAGATCAGTTGATAAAGTGAAAGCAATAACAATATTGTTCCAATACCCATAAAGAAAATGTAAGGGCGAAATATAAACCCTGTCATGATCCCGGAAAAAAAACCTCTTATTACCCGCATGCTGGAAGTTCTTTTACCCGCAAATTTATTTTGGGCCGTCCAATCCAGGTGCGCAGGAATTTCGACTATCCGTGCCCGTAATATCATGGCTTTGTAAACAATTTCCGGGTTGATCTCATAATCCTTTGTCTTGAGGTTCAGGGTCCGGACAAATTCCTTGCGGTATGCCCTTACCATGCCGGTAAAAGTATCATACTTTTCCTGGGAAGCCATCCGCATGAACCTGTTCACCCATTTACTCATGATCCTGCGTAAAAATGGTACGGCCGTTACCTTGCCCCCCTTCATGTATGGAGAAGCAATTACAATATCTGCAGTCGTTTCAACCATTTTATCAACCATTGTTTCAATATAGGTTTCTGAGTAACTCAGGTCTACATCAAGTATGACAATTATTTCTCCTTTTGAATTCCGGAATCCTGTTTGGATCGCATTTCCCAGGTTAAGATTTACAGGATGATGAATTACCCTGATGGCTTCCGGCCTCCTGTTTGAATAATCGTCAGCAATATCACCAGTCTTATCTTTACTGCCGTCGTTCACAATTAAAATTTCCCAGCGATATTTATCGTTTTTAGTTTCCAGGAACTTAATAATTGTGTCAAGGTTCAGTGCAAGTATTGCTTCCTCATTGTAACATGGGAGGACAACAGTTACGAATGTTTTATTTAAAGAATCCATGATGTATTGATTTTATACTCATTTTTAATTTAGTTCTAAAAATCATCCTATTCCGGTATGATGCTATTGTTTTTTAAAAAGATACCATTTCACATCAACAGGAGGATATGGAACAGCCACATTTCCAAGTGTCCTGCTTAAAAAGTTAAAGAGTCGTTTTTTTAATTTCGACTTTGCCGAATTTTCTGCAATGATGGCAAGCCCGTGTTTTAAATTTATTGTTTTAGATGGACGGCCCTTTGCAATTATTTTAAAACCGTGATAATTAAATAACTGGTTTAATGTTTTATCTGAATACCAATGTACCACGCTCGGAGGACAGTATTCATGCCAGTTCCTGCCAAAGAAACGTGCTGCAAGGCTTTCCCGGTCCCAGGATTCAACGAGCACCAGTCCATCTTTTTTTGACAGCTTTGAAATGTTCTCCATCGCCTTATCAAGATCATAGAGGCTTCCGATAACCTGTATCAGGTTTATCAGGTCAAATTTCTGATCCGGGTTAAATGTTTCCATTCCACCGGTCCTTATATCAAGTCCTAATTCTTTCCTGCCATAAGAAGCCATGCTGTCATTCGGTTCCACGCCATAACACTCCCAACCTGCGTTGTCAAATGCTTTAAGGATAAATCCTGCGGCACATCCAACATCCAGTACCTTACCCGGTTTTATATATTTTGCGATCACCCGTGTATATTTTGCTCCTGATTTCAGTAACATATCTTTTTCTTCCAGGTAATTCGGGTATCCATCTTTTCCTTCAAAGAAATAATCATCTGAATATGCTTCGGCAAGATGGTTATCAATATCCTTGATCTCTGTGAACCGGTGGCCACAGGTTTTACATTCCTTGATCAAATATCCTTTCCTTGTAAAAAGAGGGATCCTTTCTTCAGTGCAATCTAAAAAAGAACTACAGACTTTTTTCATGAGTAATGATTTGATTAGGAAGTTTTCATTTTATATTTACTAAAAAAGGGTATAAACCCTTTTACAAAAACGTAGCGGATCAACAGGTTGTTTTGGATATGCAATAACCAACTCCTCCCTTCGAAATTAATTAATTGAGTTGATAATTTTTACCATTTTCTCAGTTACATCTTTACCAAAAATATCTGCCTGTGTGCCAGGTGTAATAAATGCTGTTATTTTAGAAGCGATCATTTTATCCGAAGGATTGACCAGTAAATTCCATTTTTCTTCAACGGTTTCAACCCACTCTGTTTCCGTACGGAGTGTGATACAAGGTTTACGAAGTATATAAGCCTCTTTTTGAATCCCGCCTGAATCAGTGATGATGCGTTTTGAAGCATGTTCCAAAACAATAAAATCCAGGTACCCCTGTGGCTCTATCATCCGGATATTTCCCGGAACAGTATAAGCAGCTGCAAGCATTTTCTTTGTCCTTGGATGCACAGGAAAAATGATCTCTTCCGGCAATTGTCCTAACTGGTTAAGAATATGTTCCAATATATCGGTATTATCAACATTATAATTCCTGTGCAGTGTTAAAAGATCATATTCCTTGTTTTCCAGTTTAAGTTCTGAAATGATATGTGATTTTTTTAAAGCGATCCCGATATTTGCTTTCATGGTATCAACCATGATATCACCGGTAAAAAATGTTTTTTTGGCCAGGCCTTCATCTTTAAGAATGTCCACTGCTGTTTGAGTGGGCACAAAAAGATATTCTGAAACATGGTCTGCAACGATCCGGTTTATTTCTTCCGGCATACTCCTGTTATAGCTTCGCAAGCCTGCTTCAATGTGAATGATCGGTATATTTAGTTTGGAAGCTGCCAAAACTCCTGCGAGTGTTGAGTTGGTATCGCCAAATACTACGATGATATCCGGTTTTTTTTCAATCATGGCTGCCTCCAGCTTTACCATCATTTCACCTGTTTGTGCAGCTTGTGTCCCCGGGCCGGTGCCAAGGTGTATATCGGGTTTCCTGATCCCGAGGTCGAGGAAGATCTTTTCAGACATGGCATAATCGTAATGCTGGCCTGTATGCACGATAAACTCTTCGTGTAAACCTTTAAGCTGTGCCGATAACGGAGCAAGTTTAATAAATTGGGGCCTTGCACCTACAATGGAAAAAATTTTCATCCCTGTTAGTTTATTTTGGTATGACCTCTTTAAGGTCTTCGGTAAAGTGTTCCGAGAATTCAGACATAGGCAACAACTCAAAATTCTTTTTCAACATGCCCATGGCTGTTTTAAATACTTCTAATTTTTTTTCACTCTTAATATTCATTCCCGGGAAAAAAGCAAGTTGTGGTATATCATCCCCCCCGATCAAATCGAGCGGGTGCAATAAATAACTGGGAGCCGTCCTGGTTATTTTGCACATAAATATAGAGAACCACAGGTATGTTTTCATCAACGGCTTCGATATCCCGCTGATGTATAAAAGATAACTCTGGTGAAACGGAAGCTTAAAAACGGGCATGGTAGTTACAGGGATCTCCATTAAACTTTTCCCCGCACCAAGGTTCCATTTATATGGTTTAAGTTTCCTGAATCCTTCACTGAATTTGCCAAACAATTCTTTGCGTGCTTTTTTTTCTTCTTTTGAAAGATCTGATTTTTTAAAATAATACATTCTTGCAAGCGGCCCCAGGTAAGTGGGTAAAGTGGATGCATCGAATTTATATCCACGGCTTTCCAAAACTTTCAACAGGTCTTTGCTCCAGCTGAATCCGGGACCTCTAAAAGAAGTTGTTCGCTGGCCAGTGGCTCTTTCTATCGCTTCTTCAGCCTGCCTTATTTCGTTTTCAATCTTCTCATAGCTGTAAGTTTGCAACCAGGATTCGTGATGATAAGAATGATTACCTACTTCATGTCCTCTCTCAGTTATCATTCTTAAATACTTCACATTCTCTTCCGACTCGGTGTCCTTTCCCACAACAAAAAAAGTGATCTTTAAATTAAGCTCATCTAAAACATTCAGTATATGCGGAACAAATATGCTTAAATAAGAAGGGTATTTATCCCAGCCTTCATCGCCATGAATTTTCATGTAAGACCATTGGTTATCCAGGTCAAGAGATATACTTGCTATTGATTTCTTTTTAGCCATTTGTATTGAGTATTTCTTTCAGTTTCATTTCTGCTACCTGGATAGTTTCATTAACATTGAGTGTTCCGTTGATGATCTGTGCAGAATTAATTATATAATAGTTGCCCAATGAAGTAGCAATACCAGGGATGTTCCTGGAGTAATTGATCGTAGGTAATGCAAATACAACACGGGCCTTAGATGTTCCCCAAAAAAGGATGTCTTCTTTGGTAATATGCGGATACATTTTAAATAAAGCGTCACAGAAAATCTTACGCAGATCCGCATCATCCTTATCAAATAAGGGGTCCTCCGGGTTCACATACTTTGGTAAGTAGATCAGGTGCCTGCCATTCACTTCTTTTTTATCAATAAGTGCTGTCATTTCAATTACCCCTGTAAAGGGTGGCCAATTATCGGTGATATTGGTAACATAATATGGTGAGATGGCTTTTTTTAATAACACAGAAGGACATATCACACCCAGGTATTTAATGTTGTTATGTTTTTGTTTTTCACTCTCCGTTAAATCATTTGCGATCGATACCGATGCCTGCGATGATAAAGTTGAAATTACATAGTCAAACGTTTGTGCGCCGGTATCCGATGTTACTTCCAGTTTTCCGTTGGCAGTTTTTTTCACACTGCTCACTTTTGAATTATACTGGATCTTTACCCCCGATTTTACCAGGTGTTCTGCAAACCTGGTATTTATCTTTTCATAGCCTCCTGTTAAATAACCGAACATCTCTTTTTTCAGGCCGCTTTTACGGGCCGCATACATACGCTGTATTGTTGTCCAGATAAAGGCTGCAGAAGTATTTTTATAATTCTCGCCAAGCTTGGCCTTTAATAACGGGAGCCATATCTTTTCGAAAACTCTTTTCCCAGACCATTTTGTAAGCCAATCGGCAACAAGTACATTTTCCAGCTTTTGCCAGTTCTTAATTTTGGATGCTACAAAAATTGTCAATCCTAACCGGAACTTATCAATAATGTTGATCGGGGGGAATTTAAAGAACTCGATGATATTTGACATGGAGTATAACTTTCCGCCGGAATAAAAACCGGTTTTGGTTTCAACCCATCGCATATCGTTTTCCAGCCCGATCTCTTCCAGGATCTTTCTTGTATTCAGGTCTGACATCAGTATCACATGGTAATACTTGTCCCAAACAGTACCATCCATTTCCCAGGAACTTGTAAGTCCGCCCACTTTTTCTTCAGATTCATAGATCGTAACGCTATGTCCTTCCTGTACAAGGCGCAATGCCAGGGTCATTCCCAGCATTCCTCCGCCTACTATTCCCCATGTTTTCTTTTCGGGCATGTCTTTATTTAACTCATTATTAATGATCACTATTATTTTCCCGGAACATCTTTATTTAACGTTCAGGGGCGCCTTTTGCGCAAGCAAACTACTAAAGCCTTTGTATTCAGGAACCCCATCAATGGGATCGTGATCTGCAATTTCGCAACCTGTGGAACAGGTTTTTGCCAAACGCTGCACTTCACTGAATTTTACTTTATTGTATTCATCATACGCGTAGTTGGAATTATAGAAATTAATTAAACCAAGTAATTCGTGGCCCAAACCTTTTTCCATGGTGCGGAAACTTTGATAAACAAAATCAATAAAATCTTTTCCGGGTTCAGTGGTTCCCCTGCCGATCCCTGCATATTTTATATTCTTGCCTTCAAATTGTTTGTTGCTGTAAATGTTACAGGCATCCATAATTCCCTGGATATTTTTCCTGGAAGTGATTGAATCAAAACTGTCAATATATTCTTTATGCGCTGTACCCATGATAATAAAATCAGCAGAATCAAGGGCTTTGTTGATGTCTTGTGTAATATGATCCTGTTGATCATATTTCAGGATATTTTGATCATCAGCTTTTACATAAGGATCGTGCATGATATATGATACCTTATTTTCCCTCAGGTAGTTTGCGAGTGCAAGTGTTGGTGAATTCCTGGTATCTTCAGAATTAAAGCGATATGCAACTCCCAACAGCGCAATTTTTTTATTGCGAAGATTGCCAAATGCTTTTTCTGCCTGCTTAAAAGTATATGCAGGAGAATCATCGTTGATCAACCTGGAAGCGAGTATCAGGCTGGCTGAAGTATCGTTCCCTTTTTGCATATTTCTCCACCACAGGAGGATACCATCTTTTGGTAAACAATGCCCGCCTACTCCCAGCATGGGAATTAATAAACCACCACTCGGCACTGCGTTTGGATCTTTGGTAGCATTGTCTGATTGAGAAAGCAAGCTGTTCACTTTATCTCTTACTTTATAGAAATCAATATTGTTATCATCGCAATACCTTACTATTTCTGTAGAAAAGGCAATTCGTACATCCCTGTATGCATTCTCCAGTGTTTTTACAATTTCAGCCGTTAAACTGTTGGTTTGAAAAACTTCAGCATTCGTTACAATATGATTATAAAGCTTTGCAATAAGTTTGGGTGTTTCGGGATGAAGGCCACCTGCCAGTTTATCAGATTCACGAATTCTTTCAACAAGCCTTCCCGGCATTACGCGGTTGGGGCTGTTCCCTAAAAGAATATCTTTCCCTTCTTCCAGGCCATATTTTTTAAAATGTTCCCTGAATAGTGTATCCATGGTAGTTGGTGCAAGTGTTGACTCAAATATTACCAATGGGATCTTTGAAGCTGGTTTGTTCTTTAATGCTTCTGCTAATTTTTCCAGGCCGCCAAACATAGGCCCATAATCAGGTTCAAAGCCATCTTTCTTATCTGTTTGAATAGAAACAAGTATCACATCAGCATCTGAAAGTACGGAAAAGTCGGAGCTCGCTGAAAGCAGTCCAGCTTTAACCGCTTCACGCGTAATGTCATCCAGCTCAGGTTCAATACCACCAATAACTGATTTACCGTTATTGATCGAATCAACTTTCCACCCGGAATTTACTGAGGCTCTTTGAACAACAACTACTTTTGCCGGCTGGTCTGTACCGATCCTGATCCTGGCTTTAGCCAACATGGCGGCCATAGGCATTCCAACAATACCGGGTCCTATAACTCCTATTTTTTCAATTTTCCATGTTTC
>JBDTWL010000075.1:0-10703 GCA_040006715.1 Ferruginibacter sp.
CTAAGAACTAAGAACTAAGAACTAAGAACTAAGAACTAAGAACTAAGAACTAAGAGCTAACAGCTAAGAGCTAAGAGCTAAGAACTAACAGCTAAGAACTATACAACATCAAACCAAACCTTCTTTCCATCATTCCAGTCGCCATTATAATTAATCGTTAGCTCCTCTCCTTTCTGAATTACTTTTACAGTCTTTACCATAATGGTATCGTCATCAAAATCCATAAAATATTCGCAATTGCTTTTATAACTATGGTTATACATAGGGATCAGTCCAAGTGCCATACAGCATTTATCTTTTTGCTTTCCCCATTCAAAAATATAGTCATGCAACAATGTTTTATCAAGAAGCTGCCGGTCCTCTATGCTCATAACGATCACGGGAGAAATTTCAATGACAGTGCCGGCAGCAATTCTTTCATTCGTAAAAACTGCCTTCCCTTTTTCAGCTGTCTTTTCTACATATAAATACGGCTTGATCATGAAGTTGAAATGATAAGCTGCGAAAATACACTCAATCCAATAAAAAAAAATACTTAGATATGCCACGAATGCACGAATTATTAAAGAATTCGTTTTTCAACAATTCGTGCGTTCGTGACAATGAACTTTATAACATTTGATTAATTTAAAAAAAACTAAATTGCCGTTCATAATTGTCCAAAAATAATAATGGAAGCATGTCATCGGAGATCGAGGAAATACCATTGCAGCAGCAGTTTGAAGAAATCATTGCTTCTGAAGATAAACTGGTGATACAGGAATTCCTGAATGACCAGAACATCAGTGATGTGGCTGAACTTATTTATGACAACCCCGATTTTGAGGCCCAGATCATTTCGCACTTATCCATTCACCGGGCAGCAGGCGTTTTTAAGATACTCGATGTTGTTGTTCAAAAAAGGATCATTAAAAACCTTCCCGCATTCAAATCTGCAGAATTATTAAATGAATTACCGCCGGATGACAGGGTTGCATTCCTGGAAGAACTTCCCACCAGTACAGTAAGGGAATTGATCAAAACACTCGACCCCGAAGAAAGAAAAATAACATTGGAATTATTGGGCTATCCCGAGAACAGCGTTGGGCGACTAATGACACCCGATTATGTTTACGTGTATGAATACAATTCGGTAAAAGAAGTATTGGATACCATTCGCCGCTATGGAAAGAATACAGAGACCATTGATGTGATCTATGTAATAAATGAAAAAGGTGAATTGATCGATGATATCCGGATCAAAGACATCATCATGGCATCACCGGATGCGAAAGTGAGTGAGATCATAGATGGCCGTTATATTTCATTGAATGTGACCGAGGACCAGGAACTGGCCTATGAAGCTTTTAAGATGAACAACCGGGTTGCGCTACCCGTAACGGATGACCAGAATATTTTGCTTGGTATCGTGACCATTGATGACGTGCTTTGGGTTGCACATGAAGAGTTCAGTGAGGACATCCAGAAGATCGGGGGTACGGAAGCATTGGAAGAACCTTACCTGGATATCAGCATTATCAAGCTGGTGAAAAAAAGAGCCGGTTGGCTGGTATTGCTTTTCCTTGGCGAAATGCTTACCGCCACCGCCATGCAATTCTTTCAGAAAGAAATAGAAGCGGCAACCGTACTGGCATTGTTCATTCCATTGATCATGAGCAGTGGTGGTAACAGCGGATCACAGGCTTCTACCCTTATCATACAGGCTATGGCACTTGGCGAACTTACCATTACCGACTGGTGGAAAGTAATGAGGCGTGAACTGGTCTCAGGATTATTACTGGGTGTGATTTTAGGAAGCATTGGTTTCCTGCGCATTCTCCTGTGGCAGAACCTGCACATATTCGATTACGGCGCTTACTGGCAACTGGTAGGGCTCACAATATTCTTTTCCCTGATCGGTATTGTACTATGGGGAAGTTTGATGGGTTCAATGCTGCCCATCATTTTAAAAAGATTAAAACTCGATCCTGCTGCTTCCTCAGCCCCCTTTGTTGCTACGCTGGTAGACGTTACAGGTATCGTGATCTATTTTTCAGTAGCTTATTTTTTCCTGAAAGGCATATTATTATAATGGTTTCATCTTCCCGGGAATGCTTGCAGGCATAGAAGTTTTTCCAAACTTCAGCCATTTAAGTGAGACTTTCTTATTCCTGACGGTAACAACAAATAAATTATCATATTCTTCATCAGGAATTTCATTTATATCAAGAGCAGTTACACCGAGCCTTTTCAGGATCGCAGGAACGGTATTGCTGTGGCCAATGATGAGCACATTTTTCTGTTTTCCTTTTTGCAACAATAATTTATTCAGCAGGTCTTCCCCGTTGTTGTCAGCCATATAATGTACCGTATCGATCTTCATATAGATCCTCAATGAATCAGCGGTCAACTGGCTGCGCCGGAATTGACTGACATAGATCTTACTGATCTTTTTATTTTTGAGTTCCCTGTACAGGTCGCCGGCACGCGAATAACCTGCCATGGTCAATCCGGGGTTCCTGCCCGTATCCTTTTCTGCATGGCGAATAAGATAGTAGGTAGCATCCGGTACCTGCCCGTTTGCAGGTTGGGCATTTACCAGGATAGTACCGGTAATGCAGGTTAATAAAATGATGATGGTCAGTCTGTTCATATTAATTGATAATTCGCTGGCAATTAAGCTTAATCCTTTGCTAATATATGTTTAAGAGGGCAAAAAACCTTGTTACAAGCATAATTTTCAATAATATTGTGCATCAAATGTTTACTTAAAAAATCAATTTCTAATATATGTGTGGAATTGTAGGATACACCGGACCAAGAGAAGCTTATCCCATAATAATAACGGGATTGAAAAGATTGGAATACAGGGGGTATGACAGTACAGGTATTGCCTTATTGAATTCGGGGTTGAAGGTATATAAAAAGAAGGGCCGGGTTGCCGACCTGGAGAATACGATCATTGGAAAGGACCTTCATGCGAACATAGGCATTGGCCATACCCGTTGGGCAACACATGGTGAGCCAAGCGATATAAATGCCCACCCCCATACAAGTGCAAGTGGTAAACTTGCCATGATCCATAATGGTATCATTGAAAATTATGCCCAGATAAAAAAAGAGCTTTTAAGCAAAGGATATTCTTTTACCAGTGAAACAGATACAGAGGTCCTACTGAATTTTATTGAAGACATCAAGAAGAACAATGAATGCGATCTGCAGGAAGCTGTCAGGGTTGCATTGAAAAGAGTTACAGGAGCTTATTGCATATTATTGATCGATGCCGATGATCCGCAAACGATCATTGCAGCCCGAAAAGGTAGCCCGCTGGTCATTGGTGTTGGCAAAGGCGAACATTTCCTGGGTAGTGATGCGAGCCCGATGCTGGAATATACCAAGGAAGTGGTTTATGTAAATGATTATGAACTGGCCATCGTAAAACCCAATGAGCTTATCTTAAAGAACCTGGGCAATGAGAAAATAACCCCATTCATCACCAAACTTGATATGGAACTTGCGGCTATCGAAAAAGGCGGCTACGACCATTTCATGC
Source organism: Ferruginibacter sp. (assembly GCA_040006715.1). Taxonomy (GTDB): domain Bacteria; phylum Bacteroidota; class Bacteroidia; order Chitinophagales; family Chitinophagaceae; genus Ferruginibacter. The sequence goes on from JBDTWL010000075.1 coordinate 3,533, forward strand.
TGAAAGAGATATTTGAGCAACCAAGCACCATTCATGATTGCTTACGGGGCAGGCTGGATGCTGCTGCCGGAACGATCACTATGAGTGGCGTGGAAAATAATATTGAGCACTTTAAAAATGCCAGGCGCATTATAATCGTAGCCTGTGGCACCAGCTGGCACGCGGCTTTGCTGGCAGAATACATCATTGAAGAACTTTGCCGTATTCCCGTTGAAGTGGAATATGCTTCGGAATTCAGGTACCGGAATCCGATCATCAGCAAAGGCGATATCATTATTGCAATAAGCCAGAGTGGCGAAACAGCCGATACCCTGGTAGCAATTGAACGGGCAAAGGAGAACGGCGCTATCATTTTTGGTATTGTGAACGTGGTAGGCTCGTCCATTGCCAGGCTTAGTGACGGCGGTGCTTATACGCATGCAGGTCCCGAGATTGGTGTGGCAAGCACAAAAGCATTTTCCGGCCAGCTGGCTGTAATTGCCATGATGGCATTGAAGATCGCTAAAGAAAAAGGCTCCATCAGCGATACACGTTACAGTGAACTGCTGTATGAACTGGAAGCAGTACCGGAAAAAGTGCAGGCCCTATTAAAAAATGCAGAAGCGATCAAAGCGATCGCGGAAAAATATAAAGGTGCAGCCGATGCACTGTTCCTGGGAAGAGGTTATAATTTCCCCATTGCACTGGAGGGAGCATTAAAGCTGAAAGAGATCTCTTATATACATGCAGAAGGTTACCCTGCAGCTGAAATGAAACACGGTCCCATCGCATTGGTTACCGCAGCCTTACCGGTTGTTTTTGTGGCAACAAAGGATTCATACCACGAAAAGATCGTGAGCAATATCCAGGAAATAAAAGCACGCAAGGGTAAAGTGATCGCCATCATTACTGAAGGCGATGAAGTGATCCCGGGGCTGGCAGACGATGTTTTTTATGTTCCTTCTGCCGATGAGATCATTGCACCCATGCTAAGTACCATTCCATTGCAATTACTGAGTTATTATGTGGGTATTGCAAAAGGAGTGGATGTTGATAAGCCAAGGAATCTCGCAAAAAGCGTTACTGTGGAATAAAACAACCCCCTCCGCCCCCTGAAGGGGAACTGGCTCTTTAAGTCTTGAGGCTTTCATTGAAAATTGAGCTTTGAACATTGCTTATTGAATATTCTATTCTGCATAGTTGTGTCACTCATTTGTACATTAAGTCTTCATTCAACAATTCCCTCCTGAATAATCTGTGCAATTGATATTCACAGATTTTCATTAAAAAAAATACGTTATTTTTAAAATTCAAATTGCCTGTTACAGGCTAACGAACTGATAAATAGTTTGGAATAAATTAAACACTTTAAAATTAGGTCCCCCTTTAGGGGTCAGGGGTATGAATATTATCAAAAAACATCCGGTCAACGATCTTGGCTATAATTTTATTGAAAAAAAACATATCCCTGCAGGTAAAGATGAATACCATCTGAGGAATATTCAAAACAGGAGTAATGCCAATTACCGGTCACTTACCACCGCCGAAATAGATACCCTTGTACACAACCGCAACACTTCGGATAACTGGAATATGATCCTGGTAACAAGCCTGTTCAATGCAAACCTGGTCAGGAACTGTAAATTCTTCGGGCTGGTTCGCATTGGAAGTTTACAACCCCTGTATCATGAATTCCATAACCTGCGGATGGCAGTTGGTTTATACAACAGCACCATCATCAGTTGCGACCTTGGGGATAATGTATGCATAGACAATGTAAATTACCTCAGCCATTATATCCTGGGAAATGATGTAATGATCGCCAATGTAAATGAACTCGCAGCAACTGATATTTCAAGATTCGGTAACGGTATCCTGAAAGAAGGCGAGAAAGAAAGTCAGAGAACATGGATAGAGGTATGTAATGAGAACGGCGGCAGGAGTATCATCCCATTTAATGGTATGCTTGCAGGTGATGCATACATGTGGAGCAAATACAGGGATGACAAAGAACTGCTTGAAAAATTCAAGATATTCACTGAAAAGAAATTCGATAAGCAACGCGGCTATTATGGCAAGATCGGTGAACGTTGTGTGATCAAGAACTGCCGCATCATCAAAGATGTATGGATCGGCACCGATGCTTATATCAAAGGGGCCAATAAATTAAAGAACTTAACGATCAACAGTGATACCGAGCGCACATCACAGATCGGTGAAGGTTGTGAACTGGTGAACGGGATAGTGGGTTTCGGATGCCGTATCTTTTATGGAGTAAAAGCAGTGAGGTTTGTTATGGCATCACACTCGCAATTAAAATATGGTGCAAGGCTCATCAATTCTTACCTGGGAAATAATTCCACCATCTCCTGCTGCGAAGTATTGAATTCATTGATCTTCCCTTCACATGAGCAACACCACAACAATTCATTTCTTTGTGCTTCACTGATCATGGGGCAAAGTAATATTGCAGCCGGTGCAACCATCGGCAGCAATCACAACAGCCGGAGCGCAGATGGGGAGATCATGGCGGGGCGAGGCTTCTGGCCGGGCCTATGTGTCAGCCTGAAACACAATTCAAAGTTTGCATCTTTTACGATCCTTTCAAAAGCAGACTATCCTGCCGAACTGAATATTCCCATACCATTCTGCCTTGTCAGCAATGATGTAACGAATAACAGGTTGCTGGTAATGCCGGGCTATTGGTTCATGTACAACATGTATGCACTTTCACGCAATGCATGGAAGTACCAAGACCGTGACAAGCGTACAGAAAAGATCCAGCTCATCGAATATGATTACCTGGCACCCGATACCATCAATGAAATGTTTGATGCCCTTTCATTTTTTAAAACGCTTAAAACAAATGAAAATGGTGAAGCCGTTGTAACAGGATGGGAAAATACCCAACGGTCCACGCTTATTACAAAGATACCACAGGCAACAAATGTATTTTCTGAACTGATCAGGTTTTATGGCTGCACAGCATTGCTGAAACACATCATCAAAAATAAATTCACGGATTTTGAATCCTTGAAAATTTCCCTGGCGGCAAAAATATCCAGGTCTGAATGGCTCAATATCGGCGGCCAGCTTATCATCCGGACAGAAGTTGAAAAATTAAAGCGTTCAATTAAATCAGCTAAGACGAAAAGCTGGGATGAAGTACACCAGTTTTACAGGTTGCGTGGTGAGGATTATGAAAAAGATAAATTACAACATGCTTATACAAGCCTGCTGGAAATATTGAACATCACATCAAAACAATTCACGCCAGCAGTTCTAAAAAATATCCTGTCGAAAATGATCGAGACGAAAGAGTGGATGAGCAAGGGCATCTATGATGCTAGGGCAAAGGATTATACCAACCCTTACCGGAAAATGATCTATGATACCAATGAAGAAATGATGCAGGTCATCGGGCGCATGGAAGACAATAGCTTTGTACAGGACCAGTTCGCAGAATTCGATTCATTGAAAAAAACGGTGAAGGCGGTCATCAAAAAATTAAAACTATGACCAGGACGCTAAATACTTTGCGCCTTAGTGTCTTTGCGGTTACTTATAAAATGATCCACGGCAAGCGCATACCCATTCAGCCCCAGACCACTAATAACACCCACTGCTTTTCCTGAAACATGAGATAGCTTCCTGAAATCCTCCCTGCCGAAAATATTGGAGATATGTACTTCTATTACTGGAGTTGTAATGGCTGCAACAGCATCCCCGATAGCAATGGAGGTATGAGTGTATCCACCGGGGTTTAAAATTATTCCATCGTGATCAAAGCCTACCCTTTGTATCTCGTTGATCAATTCTCCTTCTACATTGCTTTGGAAATAAGTTAATTCTACAGTTGTAAATTTATCCTTTAACTGCTGCAGGTAAACATCAAAAGATTCATTACCGTAAATATCAGTTTCTCTTTTACCGAGGAGGTTTAAATTAGGCCCGTTGATGATCGCTATTCTCATTACACGAATGTAAGACACGAATTACACGAATTACACGAATTTTCCAGGATTCTACACCCTATCTTTTGAAGAGGCCTGGGTTTAGGTCATTTAATTCGTGTTAATCATGTTCACAAATTGGTCAAACAAATACCTGCTGTCATGCGGGCCGGGTGTGGCTTCGGGGTGGTACTGCACAGAGAAAGCCTTTTTATTCTTTATCCGGATCCCTTCAATACTATTGTCATTCAGGTTTATATGCGTTATCTCTACATTATTGTTTGCCCTTACTGAATCCGGGTCAACACCAAAGCCGTGGTTTTGTGTTGTGATCTCAGCTTTACCGGTAATAATGTTCTTTACGGGATGATTCAGGCCGCGGTGCCCATGATGCATTTTAAAGGTCGGGATATCATTTGCAAGTGCCAGCAACTGGTGGCCAAGACAAATACCGAACAATGGTTTATCTGCAGCCAGTATTTGCTTTACTGTTTTTATGGCGTGCTCCAATGGTGCAGGATCTCCGGGGCCATTACTGATAAAGTAACCGGAAGGATTGAATTTCTCCATATCTTCAAAACTTGTATTAGCATTAAAAACTTTTACATAAGCACCTCTTTCCACCAGGCAATTCAGGATATTCTTTTTGATCCCAAAATCCAATACAGCCACTTTTAATTTACTGCCGGGATCTCCCAACTCATAGGTTTCATTAGTGCTTACAGCCGTGGCGAGTTCCAACCCATCCATAGAAGGCACAAGCTTTAATTGCTTTTTCAACTCCTCAATATTTGTCCCATCAGAAGAAACAATGCAGTTCATGGCTCCTTTTGTACGAATATGAGCAACAAGTGCCCTCGTGTCAACCGTATCAATAGCCACTACCTGCTGTGATTCAAAATACTCCTGTAAAGAAGCATCGGCCATGAAGCGGCTGTATTTTTCTTCCAGGTTACGCCCGATCACAGCTTTTACTTTTACCGCATCGCTTTCCACATCTGCTGCTTTTACGCCGTAATTGCCAATATGCACATTATTCATGATGAGCACCTGCCCGTAATAGCTGGGATCTGTAAAAACCTCCTGGTAGCCGGTCATGCCGGTATTAAAACATATCTCACCGGTTGCAGTGCCGATCTTGCCAAAAGCATTGCCATGGATGACAGTGCCATCTTCTAGAATTAATATCGCTGAGTTCGTTGTTGGAAGGGACATTTAGTAAAAAGGTTTTACAAAGAAAACAATTCAATTCCGTTTTGAACAAATAAAATTCCTAACATTTTATTGTTGACAATTAGCATTATAATAGTTCGCAATTTTTTCGAAATCCCAGCCTTTGCATTTTACTGCTTTAAGTTCGCCTGCAAGTTTGGGACAATCACTTACAAATTTGATCAGTTTGCTTTCCCGGGCTTCATAAATTTCAGAATGATAAATTTTTGAAGCCCCTTGTTTATACAAAACTTTTGTTACGTTATTAGGCTTTCCAAAAGTAGAGCCATCTTTAAATTTATGTCTGTCTTCATGATAATTATAATAAACACTCATTTCGCCTTCACTGATTTTTAGCAGGAACGACTTTCCCATAAAATCTGCGCCCTCATCTGTCTTAAATTTTTCCAATGTAGCGGAAGAGATAAATATAGACCACAAACTGTCTGCTGTTTTAATTTGAAATCCTTTCAGCTCCTTTGGGTGAAATTTTTTAGGTTCTGTTTTCCCCGTTTCTTTAAAGAAGAAAAGCCTATCTAAATCTGCTCCTCTGAAATCATTGTATTTATATGACGTATCAATTATCGTTGTACCATATAAAGTATCATTGTTCAACAGGACGACTTTAGCTGCTGCGTCAAATTCATTTTTATTCTTTTGAGCATTACTAACCATGGTTAATAATACCAGGCCAGTTAATAACAGATGTCTATTCATTTAATATCTTTATAATAAAATTATAAACTTTATATTCATAAAAAAAGCTCCGATAATAAAATCGGAGCTTTTATATAATAATTCAGTTTCAATTTATGCTTCAGTTTTTTCATCAGTACCTGCATCTTCTGTTGTTGCGTCAGCAGCTTTTTTCTTAGTTCCCCCGGCACGACGTGTTTTCTTAGCTGGTTCAGCAGCAGTTGCAGCGCTGATCCCTTTGCCGTAGATCTCGTTGAAGTCAACCAGTTCTATCATCGCTATTTCAGCATTATCACCCTGGCGTGCACCCAGTTTGATGATACGTGTGTATCCGCCCGGGCGTGCAGCAACTTTAGGAGCTACTACTGTAAACAGTTCTTTTACCGCTGCTTTATCGTTCAGGTAACTAAATACCAAACGGTGGTTGTGCATGATAACTTCTTTGGAATCCGTGTGCTTGGTCTTAGTGATCAATGGCTCAATATAAATACGCAAAGCTTTTGCTTTTGCAAGGGTTGTAGTGATCCTTTTATAAGTGATCAGCTGGCAACCAAGGTTCATAAGCAATGCTCTCCTGTGAGAAGCTGTTCTGCTTAGGTTGTTGTTTTTGTTTCCGTGACGCATGACGTTGTTGTTTTAAATTCGGTTATACCGTGTCAGGAATTATAACCTACTTATTATGAAATAGCTTATAGCTTATAGCTATTAGCTGTTAGCTTACTCATCATCCAGTTTCAGCTTGCTAAGGTCCATACCAAAGCTTAAGCCCCTTTCCTGTAATACCTGGTCTATCTCGCTCAAAGATTTCTGGCCAAAGTTCCTGAACTTCATCAGGTCTTCCTGTTCGTATTGAACCAGTTCGCTCAGTGAATTGATCTTGGCTGCTTTTAAGCAATTGAATGCACGTACCGAAAGATCGAGGTCTTCCAATGGTGTCTTCAACATCTTACGCAGTTGCAAAGTATGTTCATCTACGAGGTCTTCTTTCTTATCTTCTTTTGTATCGAAAGTGATGTTCTCATCAGTAATGATCATCAAATGCTGTATCAGGATACGGCTTGCCTGCTTTACAGCTTCTTCCGGGTGAATGGTACCATCGGTAACCACTTCCATGATCAGTTTTTCGAAATCGGTGCGTTGCTCAACCCTTGTGTTCTCTATCAGGTATTTTACATTCTTGATAGGAGTATAGATAGCATCAACAGCGATATATCCAAAATGAGAACTCTTGTCTTTATGTTCTTCCGCCGGCACATAACCGCGGCCTTTACCGATCGTGATCTCTATATCCAGTTTTGCACTGCTATCCATTGTACAGATAAGCAGTTCAG
>JBDTWL010000076.1:0-9860 GCA_040006715.1 Ferruginibacter sp.
TTGAACCAAATGATCACGTCATATACCTTGCTGTAAAGCAATACCAGGGTGCACAACGCCAGGGATCTCACAAGGTAAAAACCCGTGCTGAAGTAAAAGGTTCTTCCAAGAAACTTCATAAGCAAAAAGGAACAGGCGGTGCCCGTAAAGGTAACCTGCGTAATCCTTTGTACAAAGGTGGTGGTACTATCTTCGGGCCAAAACCTCATGCTTATGATATTAAGCTGAACCGTAAAGTAAAGGACCTTGCTAAAATGAGTGCATTGGCATATAAAGCAAAGGAAAATGCGATCATGGTCCTGGAAGATATGACCATGGATGCTCCAAAAACAAAAACCTTCACAGGTATTTTAAACAGCCTGAACATCGGACGTAAGAAGACCTTGTTCGTAATGCCTGAGAATAATGAGAACCTGTACCTGAGCTTACGCAATGTAGCGGCGGTAAAAGGGACGCTTTTAAGCGATATCAATACGTATGATATTTTAAATGCCAACGTATTGTTGCTGACTGAGAGCACTGCAAAATTGTTTTCAGAAACAGGTGAGGAAGCTGTAGCATAAGCAATTTGGAAATTAGCCAATTTGGAAATTGAAAATTGGCTGATCGGGAAAAAAAATTAAACAAGTATCAAATTATTAGACATGAAATTGTCAGACGTATTAATAAAGCCGATCTTATCTGAAAAAGCTAACAAGCAATCAGAAAAAATGAACCGCTACACTTTTGTTGTAGACAGGAAGGCAAACAAACTGGAAATTAAGAAAGCTGTAGAACAATTCTACGGCGTGCAGGTGGAAGAAGTGAACACAGCGATCATTCCTTCCAAACTGAAAGCAAAATATACCAAAGCCGGATTCATTGTTGGGCGTAAGCCTGCAAAGAAGAAAGCAATGGTAACAGTAGCGGAAGGTGAAACAATTGACCTTTACGGAACTGTATAATATTTAATAATGAATGGTGGTCAGCACCGCAAAGTTTTGACAAATAAAAAGTAATTAAAATGGCACTTAGAAAATACAAACCGGTAACAGCAGGAACCCGTTGGAGAATTGGTAATGCTTATGCAGAGATCACCACCAACGAACCCGAAAAGTCTTTGCTTGAAAAGCAAAAGAACACAGCCGGAAGGAATGCACAGGGAAGGAGATCTATGCGCTACATGGGTGGCGGAAACAAGACCATGTACCGTGTTATTGATTTCAAGAGAGATAAGAAAGATATCCCGGCTGTTGTAAAAACAATTGAATATGATCCAAACCGTACGGCATTCATCGCTTTGTTGGCGTTTGCAGATGGTGAAAAACGTTATATACTTGCTCCACAGGGATTACAGGTAGGGCAAACCGTTATCAGCGGGGATGATGCAGTTCCTGAATTGGGAAATGCACTTATGCTGAAGAACATGCCGTTGGGTACCAATGTGCACAACATTGAAATGCAGCCAGGCCAGGGTGGTATCCTGGTACGCAGTGCCGGTACTTCTGCACAGCTTAGCAACAAGGAAGGCAAATATGCCGTACTTAAAATGCCTAGTGGTGAATTGAGAAAAGTATTGATCAACTGTTATGCTACAGTAGGTGTCACCAGCAACAGCGATCACAACCTGGAAAGCATGGGTAAGGCCGGCCGTAACAGGTGGAAAGGTATCCGTCCACGTACAAGGGCAGTAGCGATGAACCCGGTAGATCACCCGATGGGTGGTGGTGAAGGAAGGGCTTCAGGCGGGCATCCACGAAGCAGGAAAGGTAAATATGCCAAAGGACAGATCACCCGTACAAGGGGTAAAGGTTCTGATAAGATGATCATCCAGAGAAGGAATGGTAAGAAATTGCCGAATAAATAAAGCCATTAGCTGATAGCTGTAAGCGGTTAGCCAGGCAGGAATAATTAGAATTATCATTGTTAAAATATCCCGGTCATAAGCCTGGAAAATCAACAGAAAACAAAACAATATGTCTCGTTCGTTAAAAAAAGGCCCTTATATAGAAGCTAAGCTTGAAAAGAAAGTGCACGCTATGGTTGAGGGAAAAAGTAAGAAAGGTGTTATAAAAACATGGAGCCGCAGAAGCACCATTACACCGGATTTTGTTGGCCAGACCTTCGCAGTTCATAACGGAAATAAATTCATTCCTGTTTATGTTACGGAATTCATGGTTGGACATAAATTAGGTGAATTTGCGCCGACAAGGCAATTCAGGGGACACTCGAGTAAAAAAATCGCTTAATAAAAAGTTGCGGGTTACGAGTTAAGGGTTACGAGTTAAGCTCAACCCGAAACCAGGAAACCCGGAACCCGAAACAATAAATAAAAATGGAAGCAGTAGCAAAACTTAATAATTATCCTACATCACCACGCAAGATGCGTTTGCTTGCAGACCTTATCCGTGGATTGAAAGTAGATAAAGCTTTGGCAGTATTGGAACACAATCCAAAACACCCCGCAGTTCCTTTACGCAAACTGGTATTATCAGCGATCAGCAACTGGAAAGCAAAGAACGAAGGTGCTGATGAAACAGCTCTGTTGGTTAAAACGATCATGGTTGATGGTGCAAGGGTTATCAAGCGTATGCGTCCTGCACCACAGGGCCGTGGTTACAGGGTTAGAAAACGCAGCAACCACGTTACATTGACGGTAGACATTGCGGGAACATCTGTAAAAGCAACCAAGCCTGCAGTAGCTGAAGCAGTAGTTACAGAAGAAGCAGTTGTTGCAAAAAAGAAAGCGGCTCCTAAAAAAGCAGCTACCAAGAAAGCAGCTCCTAAAAAAGATACTGAATCTAAAAAAACTAAATAATTAAAAACCGAATATGGGTCAGAAAACAAATCCGATAGGTGCAAGATTAGGAATCATTCGTGGTTGGGATAGCAATTGGTATGCTCACAAAAAAGATTATGCGAATAAACTGATCGAAGATGATCGTATCAGGAATTACCTGAATGCACGTATCAATAAAGGCGGTATCTCGAAGATCGTTATTGAGCGTACGTTGAATAAACTGATCGTTACGATCCACACATCAAAGCCTGGTATCATTATCGGTAAAGGTGGTGGTGAGGTTGACAGGATCAAAGAAGAGTTGAAGAAATTATGTGGTAAAGAAGATGTGCAGATCAACATTCTTGAGATACGCAGGCCGGAACTGGATGCAAATATTGTAGCAGATACCATTGCCCGCCAGCTGGAAAACCGTATCAATTACAAGCGTGCTATTAAAATGTCAATTGCTTCTGCATTGCGTATGGGTGCTGAAGGTATCAAGGTAAAAGTAGGAGGCCGTTTAGGTGGTGCTGAGATCGCACGTAGTGAAGAGATCAAACAAGGCCGTACACCATTGCATACACTTCGTATGGATATTGATTATGCTAATGTATTCGCATTGACCGTATATGGTAAAATAGGAATTAAAGTATGGATCTGTAAAGGTGAAGTATTAGGCAAGAGAGATCTGAACCCTAATGTTATTGCGGGAGCTAAAAACGAAGGACCGGACAGGCAGCAAGGTGGATTTGACAGGAGAGATGACCGTGGTGGCCGTGGTGGTGGCGACAGGGATAGAAGAGGTGGAGATGACCGCAGGGGCGGCGGTGGTGGCGGCGATCGCAGAGGCGGTGGCGGCGGTGGAAGAAGATAAAATCAATGTGCCGATATGATGATTAGCTAATGTGCTAATTACATCAGTACAGAGCTTTAAAAATTAAAAAAAGTGTGAGTGGGCAATCAGCACATCAGCACATTATTGAATTAGCAAATTAATACAAGATGTTAGCACCAAAAAGAAGTAAACACAGAAAAGCCCAGAGAGGAATGATGAAGGGTAACACCAAACGTGGAGCAACCCTGGCTTTTGGAACCTTTGGATTAAAAGCGCTGGATGAGGTTTGGATGAGTGCACGCCAGATTGAAAGTGCCCGCCAGGCAATGACCCGTCACATGAAACGTGAAGGGAATGTGTGGATCCGTATTTTCCCTGACAAGCCTATTACTGCTAAACCTGCAGAGGTGAGGATGGGTAAAGGTAAAGGTAACCCTGAGGGATGGGCTGCTGTTGTTCAACCGGGAAGGATATTGTTTGAGTGCGATGGTGTGCCAATGCAGGTTGCTAAGGAAGCGTTTGCTTTAGCTGCACAGAAATTGCCAATCCAAACAAAATTTGTAGTGCGTCACGATTATGAAGCATAAAATCAATTTGAAAATGGGCAATTTGGAAATGTGTCAATTAAATAAATCAATTTCCAAATTATCAAATTATCAAATTATCAAATTATCAAATTAAATAAATATGTCTAAAAAAGTTGATTTCGTAAAAAGCCTAACTGGTATGAGTGAGGCAGACTTAACGGCAAAGATCCGTGAAGATGAATTGCGTATGAAAAAATTAAGTTTTGCTCATGCGATCTCTCCACTAGAAAATCCCCAAAGCATTCGTTTTTTGAGGAGGGATATTGCCCGCTTAAAAACAGCATTAAGAAAAATACAACTAGGAGTGTAAAATAGTTACGGGGTTAAGCGTTACGAGTTACGGGTTAAAACCCAACACGCAACACGCCACCCGGAACCCGAAACAAATAAATAAAAATGGAAGCAACAACAACAAACAGCGTTGAAAGGAATTTAAGGAAAACAAGGGTAGGAGTAGTATCCAGCAATAAAATGGATAAGACGATCACTGTAGAAGTAGAACGTAAGATCAAACACCCGCTTTACGGAAAGTTCCTTAAAAAGACAACCAAGTTTCATGCACATGATGAAAAAAATGAGTGCAGCATTGGCGATACCGTTAAGATTATGGAATCCCGCCCGTTGAGTAAGACCAAGCGGTGGAGACTGGTAGAAGTGGTTGAGAAAGTGAAATAATACAGCTGTTAGCTATTAGCCATTAGCTATTAGCCAGGCAAAGAGTATAAAATAAATTAACCAGCTAATAGCTAACAGCTATCAGCTAAAAGCTAAGAAAATGATTCAGCAAGAGAGCAGACTAAATGTAGCGGACAACAGCGGTGCCAAAGAGGTATTGTGTATCCGTGTACTGGGCAATAGCGGACAGGATTATGCCAAGATCGGCGATAAGATCGTAGTAACAGTAAAAGATGCTATGCCTGCAGGTGGCATTAAGAAAGGAACTGTGAGCAAGGCGGTGATCGTAAGGACAAAGAACAAATTGCGTCGTAAAGATGGTTCTTATATCCGTTTTGATGATAACGCAGTTGTTTTATTGAATGCTTCCGATGAACCAAGGGGCACACGTATTTTCGGGCCGGTGGCTCGTGAACTGAGGGATAAAGGTTATATGAAGATCATTTCCCTGGCCCCTGAAGTACTATAAAGCTATAAGCTATTAGCAGTTAGCTATTAGCAGGAAATATAAATTATAATGAACAAGCTAAAGGCTTACAGCTAATAGCTAAAAGCTAAACAAAAAAATGAGTACAAGATTTAAACCAAAGTTCAATATTAAAAAGGGAGATTCTGTAGTAGTGATCACCGGTGAAGATAAGGACCTGAAGAAGCCCCGTAAAGTATTGGAAGTTATATTGGAAAAAAGCCGTGTATTGGTTGAAGGTGTTAACATCGTGACCAAGCATACGAAGCCAACAGCCCAGAATACAAAGGGCGGTATTCAAAAAATTGAAGCGCCTATTGCTATCAGTAATGTGATGCTTTGGGATGCAAAATCCGGCGGCGGAAGTAAAGTGAAACTTTCACGCGATAACGGGAAATTAATAAGAACAGCTAAAAAATCAGGGGAGGTAATCAAGTAATGAGCACAACAACAAACAGCCCAAGATTAGCAGATAAGTACAAAAAAGAAATTGTACCTGCTTTAATGAAAAAATTCAGTTACAAAACTGTAATGCAGGCACCCAGGCTAAAAAAGATCTGCCTGAACCGGGGTGTGAATGGCGCAGTTACGGATAAGAAGCTGATCGACATTGCTATTGATGAACTAAGCAACATCACCGGCCAGAAAGCGGTAGCTACTATGTCTAAAAAAGATATATCAAACTTCAAATTACGTAAGAACATGCCCATTGGCGCAAGAGTTACTTTACGTGGTGTGAAAATGTATGAATTCCTTGACAGGCTGGTATCGGTTTCTTTACCGCGTGTACGTGATTTCAAAGGGATCAATGATAAATCTTTTGATGGCCGTGGCAACTATACATTAGGTGTAACCGAACAGATCATTTTCCCGGAAATCGATATTGATAAAGTAAATAAGATCACCGGTCTTGATATCACTTTTGTAACAACAGCAGGAACCAATGAAGAAGCATTTGAATTGCTGAAAGAACTGGGAATGCCGTTTAAAAACGTTAAAAAAACAGACAATTAAAATATGGCAAAGAAATCAATCATAGCCAGGCAGGCAAAACGAGTAAAGATCGTTGCAAAATTTGCCGAGAAAAGAGCAGCGCTTAAAGCAGCTGGTGATTATGCAGCATTGGACCTTTTACCAAAAAATGCATCACCTGTACGTTTAAAGAACCGTTGCCAGCTTACAGGCCGCCCAAGAGGGTATATGCGCCATTTTGGTGTAAGCCGTATCATGTTCAGGGACATGGCACTGGCTGGAAAGATTCCTGGTGTAACGAAAGCCAGTTGGTAAACTAGATACTGGATACCAGATACTGGATGAGTTCAAAAAATCAGGAGCTTTATCCAGCATCAAGAATCCAGGGTCCAGCATCCGGAAAAGGATATCGCATTGTAAAAAAATTATTAAATCAATTAACAGCAATAACAATGGTTACTGATCCAATAGCAGATTATTTAACAAGAATTCGCAACGCACAAATGGCTAATCACCGTATCGTAGAGATACCTGCCAGCAATTTAAAAAAGCGTATCACGGAGATCCTGTATGATAAAGGCTACATTTTAAAATACAAATTTGAAGATGACAGCAAGCAAGGTGTAATTAAGATCGCACTGAAGTACGATCCATCCACCAAACTGCCGGTCATACAAAGCCTGGAAAGGGTTAGTCGCCCGGGACTTCGTTCATATTCAAAACCCGAGGATTTCAAACGTGTGAAGAATGGCTTGGGCGTGGCGATCATCTCCACCTCAAAGGGTGTTATGACAGATAAAGAAGCAAAAGCACAGAATGTGGGTGGAGAGGTTCTTTGCAACATATTCTAATCAATTTGATGATTAGCCGGTTTGGAAATTTGATGATGGGTTTCCAGGTCGTTGAAAATAACCTTAAGCCTTCTATACATGGCTGACCGTTAGGATGAACATCTTCAAATTAATTAATTATCAAATTATCAAATTAAACAAAATGAGTCGTATAGGAAAAAAGCCGGTAGAAGTGCCAACAGGAGTAACCTTCTCCATCAGTGGAGATAACCTGGTTACTGTAAAAGGCCCTAAAGGTGAATTGAAACAGGCAATTGACAGGGATATCAAGGTAGAACTGAAAGACGGTAAAATAGAATTCACCCGTCCAACTGACCAGATACGCCACCGTGCCATGCATGGTTTATACCGTTCCCTGATCAACAACATGGTTACAGGTGTTACAGAGGGTTATATAAAAAGGCTTGAGCTGGTGGGTGTGGGTTATAAAGCCGCCAACCAGGGAAACCTGCTTGACCTTGCATTGGGATATTCACACAACATACTTTTTGAGATACCCAAAGAATTAACTGTAAAGACAGAACAGGAGAAAGGTAAGAACCCGACGATCACATTTACCAGCATCGACAAGCAATTGATCGGCCAGGTATGTGCAAAGATCCGCAGCCTGCGTAAGCCTGAACCATACAAGGGTAAGGGTGTGAAATTTGAAGGCGAGATATTGAGGAGAAAAGCCGGTAAGTCTGCAGGAAAGTAATTTGATGATTTGCTGATGAGACAATTTGATAATGAAATACATTTTCTGGTTCAAATCTGCTCTGATCATCAAATTACCAGATCAAATAATTATAAAATCATTCCCCGGCAGCATCGGGGAAATAAATAAAAGAAGATGAGTAACAATAAATCAAGCGCAAGACAAAAGATCAGGTATCGCATCCGTAAAAAGATCAGCGGTTCTTCATCTATTCCACGCCTTACTGTTTTTAGAAGTAACAGCGATATCTATGCACAACTGATCGATGACAACAATGCAAGTACCATTGCTGCTGCATCATCCAGGCAAAAAGATATTACTGCACAAAAAGCTCCTAAAATAGCGAAAAGCAAAATGGTAGGCGAAGCGCTTGCAAAAAAAGCTATTGAATTAGGCGTTAAGAAAGTGGTATTTGACCGTAGTGGTTATATCTATCACGGACGTGTAAAGGCTGTTGCCGAAGGCGCAAGAGAAGCAGGATTGGAATTTTAATATTAAATATCAAATCTTAAATAGATTTAAATGTCAAACGTAGTTGCAAATAAAATGAAAGCAGGGGACCTGGAACTAAAAGAAAAAGTAGTTTCAATCAACCGTGTTGTAAAAACAACCAAGGGTGGTCGTGCATTCAGCTTTTCAGCATTGGTAGTAGTAGGTAACGGGGCAGGTGTTGTAGGCCACGGATTGGGTAAAGCAAAGGAAGTTCAGGAAGCCATTACCAAAGGAATTGAAGATGCAAAGAAGAACCTGATAAAAGTTCCTATCATGCATGGCACAATACCTCATGACCAGTTGAGCAAGGATGGCGCAGCAAAAATATTGCTTAAGCCAGCATCTCATGGTACCGGTGTTATTGCCGGGGGTAGCATGCGTGCGGTATTGGAAGCGGTAGGCCTTACAGACGTATTGGCAAAGAACTTAGGATCTGCCAATCCCCACAACGTGGTTAAGGCAACCATCAAAGCATTGGCTACTTTGCGTGAACCAATTGCCATTGCAAAAACACGTAATATTTCTCTGAAAAAAGTATTTAACGGATAGTAAAAAATCTATGATGTTAGATTTATGATGTATGATTTTACAACAACATCATATATCATACATCATACATCATAAATAGTAGTGTTATGAAAAAGATAAAAGTAACCCAGGTTAAAAGTGTCATCGACAGATCGGAGCGCCAAAAGCGCACCATGATCGCTTTGGGATTGAAAAAAATGAATGCTTCAGTTGAAGTTGAAGCAACGCCACAAATACTGGGTATGGTGACAAAAGTTCATCACCTGGTAAAAGTGGAAGAACTATAAGAAATGTAAAATGACGAATGTAAAATATTGAATGTAAAAGTTGCATTTCGATAGTTTTACATTTTACATTTTTAATTTAATATTTTACATTAACAGCGAGGGGTGATACCCCGTAAGTCAAAAATCAAATAAAATGAATTTACACACTCTCAAGCCTGCAAAAGGCGCAACGCACAAAGAAAAACGTATTGGCCGTGGTGAGGCAAGCGGAAAGGGCGGAACATCTACAAAAGGTAATAAAGGTGGACAAAGCCGTGCAGGTTATAAAAGTAAAAAAGCGCACGAAGGTGGCCAGATGCCTATTCAACGCCGTGTTCCAAAACGCGGGTTCACCAACATCAATCGTGTTGAATACAAGATCATCAACTTAGGACAAGTAGACCATTACGCTGAAAAGTATGGCATTACAGAATTCAATCACCAGAATTTATATATCAACAGCTTAATAAGCCAATTTGATAATATAAAGATCCTTGGTAATGGAGAACTGAAAGGCAAATTTATTTTCAAGGTAAATGCAGTGAGTGAAAAAGCAAAGGCTGCAATTGAAGCTGCCGGAGGCACTGTCGAAATAGTGAATTAAATAACCGATATTTGCCGACCCATGCTTTAGAGGGGGCTTTTACTTTTTTAGCGCAAACATTTAAATCGATCAAATTCTGTGAAGAAATTCATAACAACACTGAAAAATATCTGGAGCATTGAAGAA
>JBDTWL010000077.1:0-9679 GCA_040006715.1 Ferruginibacter sp.
TTGGTTGATTTTTTTGTAAGAATGTGACGTTTGAAAGCTTTCTGGAATGTAATTTTTCCTGAACCGGTAACTTTAAAGCGCTTTTTTGCGCTGCTGTTCGTTTTTACCTTTGGCATTATATAACTATTTTAAGTTACTCCCTGCTGGCGTTCCCGGAATTCCGGGACTCTTGTTGAGCCGTGTGGGAAATGAATAAAAGAAAAGAATGGTTCTTTTCGGGCGGCAAAGGTAGGGATTTATTATGAGAAAACCAGTTGAATATGCCTTTTTTTATGACGGGTAAGTGTTTACACAATACCCAGGTAAACCAATAAACCAAAGAACTACAAACAGGAATCCCTAAGCATTTTCATATATACCACCCCTTTTTCCCTTGCAAAATTGATATTCCGCTCGGGTATTTGTTCAGGATCCGGATATTTCTTCAATGCTTTTTCAATGCTTTCCTCCCGTAAAATGTGCAACATCGGGTATATAGACCTGTTGCTGTAGTTGGCTGCATCATTCAGGGACGCATCGGCAAAAAGGTATTGCGGGTGAAAACTGGCTACCTGGTAAACGCCTTCATAGCCTTCTTTTTCCAGCAGGGATTCCGCCAGGGAAACCAGGTCAAGGTAATCGTCAAATTGTTGGAATGAGCCAGGAAAAATGATCAAAGTCGTTTCTATGGATAATTCATCATCCAGGCGTTGGCATTCTTTGATAAAAACCTGCAGGCATATGTTCATTTCAGATCCCGTTTCAACCACGTAACGGATGCTGTCCTTTTTAAATTCCTGGCCGGCAAAGGGGCAAAAATTACAGCCAACCACCACATCAGTGATCCATTTTTTTGTTTGGGCAATTACCTGTTCGGTTGTATTCATTTAGATGGGCTTTAAGTGCCTGTTCATGTAGCAATAGTTCTTATGTAGAGGTCCTCTACTTTCTTTCTTGCCCAGGCTGTTTTGCGTAAAAAGACCAGGCTCGATTTTATTCCCGGATCCTTATTAAAGCAATTGATCCTGATGCGTTGACCTAATTCTTCCCATCCATAATGGTCAACAAGTTTTGTCAGGATTGCTTCCAACGTAACTCCGTGTAAAGGATCGCTGTGCTTTTGTAACATATGATGATTTCTATATGCAATGTTACGAATTATGAATGATCCAATGTTGTTGGCGCACCGGCAGATGAGAATTCTAAAAATCAATGAAATATTTTCCTTAGATAAAATATTTGCTTTAAGCTGATCGCTTTTTTGAACGATACAAAGGCCTGATCAAAATGTTTTTGAAGATGACCATACCCAAAAACGGAATACATGACAAATACCCCTCAATGAATAATAGTGGTTTTGGTAAACTCGCATAACGTTCAATCAGGGTCCCCGTTTGAATATTATTCAAACATGCGCAAAGATGATTCCGGGTATAAACTTTTTGAAATTACAAAGCCCCGCTACATGTTGATGGGGAACCGGAATATTAGTTGTTGGGGATCGCATGTACCTTGCAGAGGATTATGCAGTTTAGGCCGGTAACACAGGGCCATATTTTAGTTTGCTGTTCCTTTTATCTTTGCCGGGATACATAACATCATGCGCAGTTTCATATCCTTCATTAGCTATTTCTGAAAGCATCTTTTTGGTTTTTTTATGGCGGCTGGCTGCATAGACCAACAACCCGGTAACAGCAATTGTAGCTGAAGCCAAGAGTATTTTATTGCGTGTTTTCATTTCCTTTTATCTTTTTATAAAGGTACGATAATAGTAGTTTTGCCCGGCTTTTGCCCGTTAATTCATTAAAATTTAATAGGCAACGGTTACAAATGCCTCTATTTTTCTTTCGAAAAAGTATACAAAATTCAACTGGAAAATAACTATCTTGTAATACAGCATTTTATCAGGAACAAAGCTTTAACCCCCAAAAATATCATTAAATGAACACAGTAATCATCCCGGTAGATTTTTCCAATACCTCTTTACATGCAGCCCGCTATGCCGCCAAATTATTGGTAGGGCATTATGGTGTAACGATGTTGCTATATCATAGTTATCATAAGACTGCCGAAGCCGAGGCTGCCGAGGCAGATCTTAAAGAGTTGAGAGAACAATTGCTTCAAAAATATATTGTCAACATAGAAACGCTTGCACACCAGGAAGATGATTTTGTTGATGGGCTGGAAAGGGCCGCAAGGCACCGGCGTGCTGACCTTATTATAATGGGTATAACGGGCAGGTCTGCTATTGCACAGGTTTTCTTTGGAAGCAATACCTTAAAAATGGTAGAGAGAAAAGTATGCCCTGTATTGATCGTTCCTGAGCAGGCAGCTATAAATGATATAAAAAATGTGATGCTCACATCTGATTTTAAAAATACACTCAATACAACCCCATCAGTTCCCATAAAAGATTTCCTGGACGTGTTCAAGCCGCAATTGCATGTTGTAAATGTTGATAAGGACCATTACATATCCCTTACAGGTAATTATGAAAAAGAAAAACAGGAATTAAAGAAAATGTTCTCAGATTACAGGCCTGAATTCTATTTTATGCGTTTGTTTGATATCGATGAGGCATTGAACCTTTTTGCTGAAGAATGGAATATTGACCTGATCATTGTAGTTCAGAAGAATCATTCATTCATGGAAAAACTATTAAAAGGCAGCAGGACCAAGACCCTGACCTATCACAGCAAAGTACCCATACTCGTTATGCATGAATAATCCTATCCCCGTCACTTATCTTTTGGGTTATCTGAATCTTTGACATTTAGTTTTGGTTCGGGTAACCTTCCGCGTTTGTAAATAATAAGCCCGTTCAGGAAATTACGAAGCACCTGGTCGCCCGCTTCCACATAACCGGGATGGTCTTCGTTCCGGAATAAGTCACCTAAAGCCCCTTTGGTAATTTCAAAATCAACCAGTGATAATATTTCTATAATATCATCATTGCGTAATGAAAGGGCAACGCGTAATTTTTTCAGGATGTCATTATTACTTAACATGAAGGAACTTTATAAAAAGTGAAGGTCGGTTAAATATGTGAACTGCAATTTAAGCTCGAAGTACAAATCGTAAAATTCCTGTTTATAACTCATTTGAGTATTTCCCGATATAAGATTGAGTGGGTGTGATGCATAAAAAAAGCATCAAGCGTAACTTTATTTACTTAATTGCTTACATAAATAAACTCACTAACCCGATGCTCTTTCCTGATTCGCTATGATATTTTTTACAATATCCAGCCCTCATTTATAGTATAAATGTACCTTTATTCATTACCTGTTTCCAAATTTTTCTCCCTGTTCTTTTGCACAGCTTTAGCACATTTTTCCGGGAATTAGGGCCTGCCCGTGGGTAATACTTTCCTCAGATTTCTTACCTTCCTGAAATAATTTTATATTAAACACGTGAATGTTATTCTTTGAATCAGGGCATTGTATTCGCAGATGACCTTTTACAAACGCATTTTTATTATCAAACCACATTTTTTGAAGAAATTCCGACAAATCTTTTTTAAGGCTCTTAAGATACTGCTGGGAGTCTTAGTGATCTTGTACATCGCTGTATTTGCATATGTAAGCATCAACAAAAAGTCGATCATCAAAGACGTTACCGGTGAGATCAGTAAAAAATTGAATGGCAACCTTTCGGTTGACGATGTAGAATTGAGTTTTTTCCGGCATTTCCCCAAAGTATCGGTGTTGTTGCATCATGTTAGTATCACCGACAGCATGTTTGTACAACACAAGCACCCTTTCTTTGAGGCGGAACAGGTATTTGCCGAGCTTAGTATCACGAAGCTTATAAAAAAACAGGCACCGCTTAACGGCCTGAGAATAGAAAGGGGAGCATTTTACCTGTATACTGATACGACTGGCTACAGCAATACTTATTTATTCAGGCAAAAGAAAGACAGTGCCGTTAGCACGAACAACAAAGAAAAAAGCGAATTAAGATCGGTCATATTAAAACAGGTAAGCTTTATGATCGACGACAGGAAGAAAGGAAAGCTGCACAATTATTTTGTAAATGCGCTCGACATGAAACTGGAGGATAAGGATGACAGTAACTTCTCGTTCGAAACAGAGGCGGATATCATCATTCACAGTATGGCTTTCAACCTGGCTAAAGGAAGTTTTTTAAAAGAAAAAAGATTTACTGGTACATTCGGGATGAATTTTAATAAGCAGTCAAATCTATTGCAGTTCGATAGTATAAACATTAAACTATCCGGGCATTCTTTTAATTTGTCTGGCCGATTTGAGCTCAAGGGAGATGCTCCACAATTTAGTTTGCGGGCGCATACAAAAAAGATACTTTACACTGAAGGAAAAACATTGTTACCGGAACGTATTGCCCGGTCTTTATCGATCGTAGAACTTGATAAACCCATTGATGTAGATGTAAATATCACAGGCCCTTTAAAAGGAGGTGAGCCATTGATCTATGTTAACTGGGCTGCCAATGGCACACAATTAAAAACGCCGTTCCTTGATTTTGACAATGCGTCATTCACCGGCTTTTTTACAAATGAAGTAGTGAAAGGATTACCAAGGTATGATCCCAATTCAATTATAAATATCAATAAATTTTCTGCCGACTGGCATGGTATGCGGCTCGTATCCCGGAATATTGAAATATTGAATTTATACCAACCTGTTTTAACCTGTGATCTCTCATCTGATTTCCCGCTCACAAAGCTAAACGAGTTGCTTGGCAGTAATGTATTGCAATTGACATCAGGCGATGGGTCTGTGAATATTACGTATAAAGGCCCATTGGAAAGAAACAGCAATACCAACTCTTTCATCAATGGCTTCGTATCATTCAAGGAAGGAACTGTTTTATATGCACCAAGGGATGTTGAAATGAAAAATGTGAATGGCCAGCTCACCTTGAAAAATTCGGATGTGTTCGTGGAGAATCTTCAATGCATTGTATTAAAAAATAAGATCGTGATGCAGGGGCAGGCGAAGAACCTGCTTACACTTATAAATACAGAACCTGGAAAAGCGGGTATTGAATGGAAAATATACAGCCCATCGCTGAACCTGGGATCATTCATTTATTTATTAAAGCCCGGTAAAAAGCCAGGTACTTCATCAAATCATAAAACCGGGCTGGCATCCGCTGCTTCAAATATCGACGATGTATTGGAAAGATCAAGCGTGCACGTGAACCTTGATGCAGCGATCCTCTATTACAAAAAGTTTGAGGCCAGGAAGGTCAATGCAGATATTGCCCTGCTGGAAGATAAATACATCATCAACAATGTAAGTATGGATCATGCAGGCGGCAACATCAACCTGAGCGGCTCTATTATTAAGCAAAGAGCGAATTACCTGCAGGCTGTATTAAAAGCATCCCTGAATAATGTTGATGTAAATAAAGTTTTAAATGCGTTCAACAATTTTGGGCAGGATGGGATAACTGCCCAGAACCTGGAAGGAAAATTAACAGCAAAAGTTGATGCTTCCATGGGCCTTGATGAAGAAGGGAAAGTATTGCCTAATAGTGTTGCCAGTATCGCCGACTTCTCATTGAAAAATGGAGCCCTTATAAATTATGAGCCTGTAAAAAAACTGCATAATATTTTATTCAAAAACAGGGATTTTGAAAATATACGTTTTGCTGAATTAAAAGACCGCCTGGAGATCAGTAACCGGGAAATAAAGATCAACCGGATGGAAGTGCAGTCTACAATTTTTTCTTTTTTCGTGGAAGGTATTTACAGTATGAAGGGAAACACGGATATCAGCATCCAGGTCCCACTGAATAACCTCAAGAAGCGGGGTGCTGATTATAACCCTGAGAATATCGGCGTAGATAAAAAAGGCGGGAAAAGTATTTATGTCCGGGGCCGGCCGGGGGCAGATGGAAATGTGAATTTTAAAATAGACCTGTTTAACAAATATAAAAAAGGGAAGCAATGATGTTGGGGGGATAGCAGATGCTGGATGCTGGATACCAGATTCTGGATACGGGCAACTAACTTCAAACCTCAAACATCAAACTATAGTAATTACTCTCCCATTCCCTCCCCATCTGCTGTCTTACTACTGTGTTGGAGCATTTCATTGACAGAACTGATCTCTGCTGCTGTAAAATAACGCCACTTGCCGGGTGCAAGCCCGCTGATCGTTATGTGCATGATACGGATCCTTTTAAGAGAAGTTACTTTGTGCCCCAGGGCCTCGCACATCCGGCGTATCTGCCGGTTAAGCCCTTGCGTTAGTATGATACGGAATCGCTTGTCTCCTTCCTGTTTTACAAAACATTTATTGGTGAGCGTAGCCATGATCCTGACACCATTACGCATGTTGTTAATAAAAGCAGCATCAATGTTTTGATCCGTTGTTACAACATATTCTTTTTCATGCCCGTTCCCGGCACGTAAGATCTTATTTACTATATCACCATCGTTTGTCAAGAATATCAAACCTTCAGAAAGCTTATCTAACCGGCCGATCGGGAAAATGCGGGTTTTATAATTTATAAAGTCAATGATATTGGTCTTGTCCTTCTGATCCGTGGTACAGGTAATGCCTTTGGGCTTATTCAGCATGATATAAACAGCCGGCTTCTTTTTTTTAAGGGGCTCGCCGTCTATCAATACCTTATCCCCTTCTTTCACACGATTGCCTTTATGCGCATCTTTCCCGTTGATAGATACCCGGCACTCTTCTATATACCTGTCTGCTTCCCTGCGGCTGCAGAAACCGGAATCGGAGATGTATTTGTTGAGGCTGATGTCCAAGCTAAAAGTTTGAGTTAATAGTTCAAAGTTTGAAGTTATGAAACCTTATAAAAAATAAGTGTATTCGTATGTTAAACAAAAAAAGCTGCCTCGTTTTTAAGGGGCAGCTTTTTTATATAATGGAACTTTATTCTCCCGGTTGTTTTGCTTCTTCTTTTATTTCTTCCTTCACTACATCATCTTTGATCGCTTTACCAAGTTCAGAGGTTTTTCTTTTTTGTTGGGCCTTTGGAGCAAACATTACCAGCATACGCTTTCCTTCCATTTTTGGAAGCCCTTCCAAAGCACCTACGTCCTTAAGCCTGTCGGCAAATTTTAAAAGAAGCAATTCACCTCTTTCTTTAAACATGATGGCACGGCCCTTGAACTGTACGTGTGCTTTTACTTTATCACCGTCTTTTAAGAATTTTTCGGCATGTTTTACCTTGAATTCAAAATCATGATCATCTGTATTGGGAGTAAAACGAATTTCCTTGACCTCGCTCGTCTTGGACTTCGCTTTCATTTCTTTCTTTTTCTTTTTCTCTTCGTATAAAAATTTATTGTAGTCAATAATTTTACACACGGGCGGATTTGCGCCCGGAGAAATTTCAACCAAATCAAGTTGCAGGGAATGCGCCAGCTTCTGGGCCTCAATGGTAGAATAAATACCCGGTTCAAGATTTTCACCAACCAAACGCACTTCAGGTGCTTTGATCATGTGATTGGTACGGTGTTCCTGTTGTTGTTCTTTTTTAAAACGGGGATTAAATGTCCCCCTGGGGGGTCTTGGTGGAAATGCCATTTACAATTTTTAGTTTACAATTTTGTTTTATTAGCTTTTAGCCTTTAGCTATTAGCCGTTAGCTTGTTTGAATTTTATTTGAGACCCCTCTAAATGGTATTGCTAATAGCTTGCAGCTAAACGCTAACAGCTATTTCTTCTCCTTTTCTTTCTTTTATCTCGAAAACGATCTCTTCTATAAATTCATCCAGGGCTTTTGCTCCCAGATCGCCCTTACCCTGCCTGCGGATGGATACTTTTCCTTCATTCATTTCTTTTTCACCCACCACCAGCATATAAGGCACTTTCAGCATCTCGGTATCCCTGATCTTCCTGCCTATTTTCTCCTGCCTGTCGTCTATTTCTACACGAATATCTGATTTTTTCAGCGTTTGCAAAATAGTATTTGCATAATCCATGAACTTATCGCTGATAGGCAATATCTTAACCTGCAACGGTGCCAGCCAAACCGGGAACTTCCCGGCATAATGTTCAAGCAAAAAACCAATAAACCTTTCATGCGTACCCAACGGTGCCCTGTGTATGATCAATGGCACTTCCGGGCTGTTATGCTGGTTGGTATATGACAGTTTGAATTTATTCCCGCTGTTAAAATCCACCTGGTTGGTAGCCAGGGTGAATTCACGCCCAATAGCACTCCATATCTGTACATCAATCTTCGGACCATAAAAAGCAGCTTCATCCTGCACCTCAATATAAGGAATATTGGATTCGATCAAAACCTCCCTTACCATTGTTTCTGTCTCACCCCATAGAACGGGTTCATCAACATACTTCTGCCCCAGCTTTGCAGGATCATGTAAACTCAGGCGCATTACATATTTGTCAATTCCAAAGATCTTAAAATACTTTATGTACATATCATTCACCGCACGGAACTCATCAGCAAATTGTTCTTTGCTGCAATAAATATGTGCATCATTCATATGCAGGCAGCGCACCCGCATCAACCCGAATAATTCACCGCTTTGCTCATAACGATAACAGGTACCGTACTCTGCAATACGATAAGGAAGGTCCTTATAAGATTTTTGTTCTGCATCAAAGATCTTGTGATGGTGCGGGCAATTCATCGCCTTCAGGTAATATTTTGTCCCATCCAATTCCATCGGCGGAAACATACTATCGGCATAATAAGGCAGATGGCCGCTGGTGAGATACATGCTCTCCTTAGCGATATGAGGTGTTACCACTCTTTTATAGCCGGCGGCAGATTCAGTTTCTTTTGCAAGTCTTTCCAGTTCTTCAATGATGATGGTGCCATTCGGCATCCATAAAGGCAAGCCCTGTCCAACATCATCATCCATGGTAAATATGCTTAGCTCTTTACCCAGTTTGCGGTGGTCCCTTTTCTTTGCTTCTTCCAGCATCAGGAGGTATTCATCCAGCTCTTTTTGTGCCGGGAATGAAACACCATACACACGCGTAAGCTGCTTATTCTTTTCATCACCTTTCCAATAAGCACCCGCAATATTTGTAAGTTTCACAGCTTTTATAAAACCGGTATTGGGTATATGCGGGCCACGGCAGAGATCAGTAAATGCACCCTGTGTATACAAAGTGATCTCTCCATCGTTCAGGTTACTCAAAAGGTCTAATTTATATTCATCTCCCTTTTCTGTAAAATATTTAATTGCATCGGCTTTACTGATTGCTTTACGCTGGTAAGCATTATTTTGTTTTGCCAGTTCACTCATCTTTTTTTCGAGTGCAGCAAGGTCTTCCTCACTCATCTGCCTGTCGCCAAGGTCCATGTCATAGTAAAATCCTTTATCAATGGCGGGGCCTACCCAGAACTTTACGCCCGGGAACATGGTCTCAACAGCTTCTGCCATCAAATGTGCGGTGGAATGCCAGAAAGTAGATTTGGCATCCGTATCATCCCATGTCAGCAATTTCAATGAGGCATCATCATTGATCGGCCTTGACGTATCCCATACTTCACCGTTGATATTGGCGGCAAGCACTTTTCTCGCCAATCCTTCGCTGATCGATTTGGCCACATCCATTGCTGAAGTTCCCTTTGGATATTCCCTTACTGTGCCATCGGGCAATGTTATCTTTATCATGTTTATCTTTATTCAATACTTTTTTAGAACTGCAAATTTAACGAAGTCTTAGCTAAGGGAAAATTAATCTAAAATATCTTTGGG
>JBDTWL010000078.1:0-9622 GCA_040006715.1 Ferruginibacter sp.
TTTACATCTTGTATCAATATTACTTGCATGGCTCCTCCTTATTTTAAAAGATCAGTTACATACGGCAATATTGCCATCTGGCGAGCTTTCTTTACTGCTTCGCTTACTTTACGCTGGAATTTCAAAGAGTTCCCGGTAATGCGGCGAGGTAATAATTTTCCCTGCTCGTTCAGAAATTTTTTCAGGAAATCACCGTCCTTATAATCGATGTAGCGAATGCCCATCTTCTTAAAACGACAATATTTCTTTGGACGCTTCTCAGCCTTGATTGCTGTAAGGTATTTTATTTCATTTGCTTTTGCCATGATTATGCCTCCGCTTTTTCTGCTGTTCCTGAATGTACACCACTTCTCTTTTTGGCATTATACTCGACGGCGTATTTATCGAGTACAGTGAACATGTGACGCATAGCTGATTCGTCACGTAAAAGTTGAATTTTCAACTTTTCATTGAAGCTGGTTGGCGCAGAATATTCCATGACCCAATAAAGACCGGTGGTCTTTTTGGCTACAGGATACGCCAGTGATTTTAGTCCCCATGCTTTGGTGTTCATTACTTCGCCACCGTTTTCTACAACGAGCGTTTCATATTTTTTCTGAGCGGCTTTATATTCCTCTTCAGATAACACCGGGGTAAAAATCACCATCAATTCGTAGTTGCTCATTTTACCTGTTTTAAATTAAAAAATTGTTTATCCGTTTATTTTTAACGGGAGGCGAAGGTAAGGGAAAAATGCCGATTCTGGATACTGGAAACTGGATTAATTTAAGCTAAGGTATAGAAGCCAATACCTTCTGTCTAAATATTATCTTAATTATATGATAATCAGTATTTAATATCCAGTATCCAGCATTTCATAACATCTCACTCAACCCGATAAACAGGGTATCTTAAATGTGCTTTTTCGTAATACATAGAATTTTCATATATAAAGTCGAGGATCGCAGCTGAATTAGCCGCAAATTTTGGATCGGATGCTTTCCTGGTATCCAGTTTTTCTTTTAAAACAGGATCTTTTTTTAAAACAGTTGCGGCAAGGTCTTCCCAGCGGTAATCACTGTATCCTTCTTTTTGCTGCAAAATGGCATCGAAAAAATTCCAGGCAAAGAAACTGTCTTCCCCTGTTGGCTCCAGCATCTCTACAATATACCGGTTGGTTGACTGGTTTAAAATGATGATATAGTCTCCTTTAAGAAAATGAATGCGCTCACTGCTGGCAGACGTTTTAACTGCATAATTCTTATGGTGTTTCTCATATGGCCGGGCCAGGCTTTTATAATCATCAATATGATATACAACTGCTACCACATCGCTGTCTTTCTCCAATTGCTTCATTAGCACGCCATTTAATTTCAGCAGATCAATTACAGCCCACCAACCTTGTGGTATAATATATGCAACCGGTTTTTTTACCTGGTTCCCGGGATTAAATGAATTGAAATATTTTATCTTCCTGGTAAATGGCTTATCATGGTTGTAAAACATTTTTTGCAGGCCGGTGGCTTCACTTTTGGCAGAATCTGTTTGATATCCTTTGAACAGGATATCTTCATACTTGATACTGTCTGCGCTCCATTTTAATGGAAAGAGCTGCTGATCAATTGCAGCCTTATTCGCTATTTGTCTTTGCTCAATAATGTCATTAGCGTGTATGCCTGCCTGTTCAATAAAGACCAGCTCCAGGTCATAAGTTGACCTGACCCTTTGCGAATATTCCTTTAGCATATGCGTTTCGGGGATAAAAGACAAGGTATTGAACAAAGCAGCATAACCGGAAGAATACCTTGGCGGATCCAGGAACATTTCCATGCCATGCTCAAAATCCGTTGTTTCAAAATTTACATAAGCTGTCATATCCCAGCCTTTTGCCTGCATTCCCTTATACAATTGAGGCTCAAAACTTTCTTTCAGCCATTTACCCAACTCCGGTCCAAGCTTATCATACTGGGTAGTTATCAATGTCATGGTATGCTGGTAATCGGCTCCGTCACTTACATGGTTGTCTATGAAAATATCCGGGTTCAACAAATGAAATATTTGTGCAAAAGACCTGGCTTCTTTACTATCGCTTTTTGTGAAGTCCCTGTTCAGGTCAAGGTTTTGAGCATTGCCGCGAAAGCCATATTCTTCGGGGCCATTCTGGTTTGCCCTGGTATAAGAGTTCCTGTTCAAACAACCGCCGATATTATAAACAGGTATAAAAGCCAATGCAACATTTTGTGGTAACTTAACTTTATTATTTACAATATCACGTGCCAGCATCATACTGGCATCAATACCATCAGGTTCACCGGGATGGATGCCGTTATTAATTAGTATGACAACTTTTTTTTGTGCATGCCAGGCAGCAGGATCAAATTTTTTATCTGAGCTTACCATAACCAGGTGTAAGGGATACCCTGCATCTGTTGGCCCCATTTCTTTGACCGATATACTGGAAGATCTTTTGGCAAGATCCTTATACCACTTAATGGCTTCAAAATAGGTAGCAGATCTTTTGCCATTGCTTTTCTCAAAGACAGTCAGCTGTGCCATTGAAAAAGTAAAAAATAAAACTGATGCGGCCGTAGCAAGAAAATGTTTCATAATTTTTTCAAGCTACAATTTTTTTTAATTATTGCACTGCCGCATATAAAATAATGATAGAGATCTTTGATTCGTCAGCCGGTTATCTTATTGATCTGCAAACTTTGTTTCAGGCAGGCAATTAAACTTTCCCGGGTTCCTTTATACTAACTACCTGAGTTTCACAAATGACTCGTTGATCAATTGAGTACTGTTATAGATCTTGATAAAATACCTGCCATCTGCGAATGCATTTACATTGAGACTTATACTTAATGTCCCGCCGGGAATATTTTGTTGTTTAACTTCTCTGCCCGTAACATCAGTCACCTGCAAAATACTGTTTGATCCCAATGCTTCCAGTAATTTTATAGTAAGTGCTCCCCTGGTTGGGTTTGGATAGACCAAGGCATTGGAAAAATTGTTATTCAACCTTACAGCAATGGTTTTACTGTAGGTGAATTTTCCATCAATGTCGATCATTTTTAGCCTGTAATATACAATTGACCCATTGGGTAAACTGTAATCGCTGAATGTATAATTTGCTAAGTTCCTTCCTGCAACCTCACCGATCTTATTGAAACTTGTTCCGTTGATGCTTCTTTCGATATTAAATTGCCTGAACTTCGTCTCGTAAGTAGCATACCATTTTAATAGAACTGATTCTGTATTCTTTACAGCAGCAAAATCAATGATCGTAACAGGGATCACACCTGTGCACTGCCAGACCAAATTTACATATTGCGGGAAATCGATGTAGGGATTGCGGTTAT
Source organism: Ferruginibacter sp. (assembly GCA_040006715.1). Classification (GTDB taxonomy): domain Bacteria; phylum Bacteroidota; class Bacteroidia; order Chitinophagales; family Chitinophagaceae; genus Ferruginibacter. The sequence goes on from JBDTWL010000078.1 coordinate 3,339, forward strand.
TTTGCTGGGAATAAACAAGGTTGTTCCTGTTTATTTCTTTTGCGTCTACTGGATCATTGATGTGCCAGTTATACAGCATCTGGAGGTAGGGAATATTCAAAGAAGGATAAACCGGGTTTGCTGCATCTATCACTTTTTCTATTCCACCACCACTATTGAAAGAAAGCCAGGTGCTTAATTCATTTTCATACCTGGTCATTATGTAAAAGTATGCCCGTGCAATATCCCCTTTTATGTAGTTGTTGGGTTCAAATGCAACAGGGATGGTAATATTCGCTGCACTGGAAGGGCCGATCTTATCAAGCACCATGTTTGGCGGCATGGGATAACCAGCATACATGCCCGGTGTGGGGAACTGGTATGATGGGGAAGTAACAGTGGAATATGGACTACTGGCCCGGCGGCTGTTGATCTTTGAATCAGCTGGCCTCACAATAAAAAGATCGGCATCTGTTGGCTGCTGGTAAGGCCCGCCACTTCCCAGCCTGAACCAACTCCTTGGAAAAGTATGTTCTTTGTTCCAGCATACGCCTTCAACACTTGGCGTGGTAGCTCCGCAAAAACCTCCTGCGGCTGATTGGGCCATGTTAAAGGTAAAAGGCTCCGGACCGCCATTATTATTAGAATAGATATCCCATACAATGGGGCCGGTTCCGTTATCCGACCTGATGGTATCAACTATGGGCATTTGCGTATCATCCAATTGTCCATAAACCAATTGTACCTGGCCAGTAGCAATTATATTGCTCAACGCCGTCTTCAGGTCCTGGCAGCTAAGGCCGGTTGCTGCATCATAATAGCCTGTGGGAATGCCCTGTCCAATGGAAAAAAATACAGAAAGTGTAAAGAATGAAAAGAGGAAGTAATTTTTAACCACTGTAAAAGATTTATTTTTTAGATAGACCTGTAAAAATAAAATATAGATGCTTATAGCGCCATGTTTTTTATCAACAAGAAAGCCCATCAAATATTCAAATGACGGGCTTTTAATATCTTTACTAAGGTCTTTATTTATCGCTTACTTAGCCAATGCGTTAACCTTCCTGGCCAACTTACTTTTTAAATTTGCAGCCTTATTTTTATGAATAGTACCGCGTTTAGCCAGCCTATCTATCATGGAAGCTACTTCCGGAAGTTTTGCGGTAGCATCTTTACCTGTCTCTAACGCCCTGATATCACGAATAGCATTACGGGTTGTTTTGCCATAATAACGATTACGTTCATTGCGCTTGGCACTCTGACGGACATCTTTCTTTGTTGCTGAATGGTTTGCCATTTATTCCTTTTTTTGGGCTGCAAAGATAAGGGAATACTCTTAACAGTCAGCATTTTTCTTATTTTTTTTAAATTGTTGTAGAATAGTCTTTTGGTTGCTTGAAAAGCAAGCTATTTTGATAATACTTACCCGATTTCTTAACCAGAAAACCGATATTTGCAGCCAAATTTATACGGTCAAAGTAAATCATACAAACCAAATGAAGGATTTTCAATATATCACAAATTCGCATCCTGGCTATATAGAAAATTTATACAATGATTTTGTAAAAGACCCCGGATCGGTGGACCCTGATATGCGCAAATTCTTCGAGGGTTATGATTTTGCCATTTCGAATGTTTCGAATGTAAAAAATACTGGCAATGGCCAGGCTAACGGCCATGCAGTTGTACCCGTTTCCAACTTAGACAAAGAATTCGCAGTTTACCGGTTGATCCAGGCTTACAGGATGAATGGCCATTTGGTAGCAAAAACAAACCCCATCCGTGAGCGCAAGGACCGGCATGCAAACCTGGATCTAAGTTATTTCGGTTTGGCCGAAAATGACCTTAACGAGGAATTTGAAGCGGGTAAATTTTCAAATCTTGGAAAAACCTCTTTAAAAAAAATACTGGCACATCTCCAGGAATGTTATACAAACCATGTTGGCGTTGAATTCAGCAATTTAAGGGAAACAAAAAAACTGGAATGGTTACAAAATGCCATGGAAGTTTCTTTCCTGAAACCTGTGGCACTGGAACAAAAAAAACGGATCCTGCAAAAGCTTAATGAAGGGGTGATGTTTGAAAAATTCCTCCAGACAAAATATGTTGGTCAAAAAAGATTTGGACTCGAAGGCGGGGAAACAACCATTGCTGCATTGGATGCCATAATTAATACTTCCTCGATGAACAATGTGCAGGAAGTTGTAATTGGTATGGCACACCGGGGAAGATTAAATATACTTGCCAATATTCTGGGCAAAACATACCAACAAATATTTACTGAATTTGAAGGTACTGCTACACCTGATACAACCATGGGCAGCGGGGATGTCAAATATCACAAGGGCTTTAGCAGCGAGGTAGAAACAACAGAAGGCAAAAAGATCCATTTAAAATTATGTCCCAATCCTTCGCACCTTGAAGCGGTTGATCCTGTGGTGATAGGCTTTGCACGCAGTAAGGCCGATGTTCTTTACAATAGTGACTATGATAAGATATTACCCATACTCATTCATGGTGATTCTTCCGTTGCAGGCCAGGGCATTGTTTACGAGGTTTTGCAAATGAGTGATCTCAAAGGCTATTATACAGGTGGTACGATACATTTTGTGATCAATAACCAGATCGGTTTTACAACAGATTTTGATGACGCACGTAGTTCTGATTATGCCACATCGATCGCATCCATGATCAATGCACCGGTATTGCATGTGAATGGCGACGATGCCGAAGCAGTTGTAAAAGTATCAGAGATCGCTACTTTGTACAGGCAGGAATTTAACTGCGACATATTCATTGACATGGTTTGTTACCGCCGTCACGGACACAATGAAGGTGACGAACCAAAATTTACACAGCCCCAGTTATATGCTTTGATTGAAAAGCATTTAAATCCCAGGGAAGTATATACACAATACCTCATTGAAAATGGCGAGCCGGATGCAAAAACACTTGCCAAAGAAATGGAGCAAAAATTCTTAACGGACTTACAGGAACGTTTAGATGAAGTAAAACAAAACCCGCTTCCATATACTTACCAAAAGCCTGAAATATGGTGGCAGAGCCTTCGAAGAGCTACCGCTGAAGATTTTCATGCTTCACCGGTCACTGCCATCAAGGAAGACCAGTTGAAAAAATTATTCGAGGGCCTGATGAAATGGCCCGAAGATTTCAAACCACTTAAAAAGGTTGACAAACTTATCCAGGATAAATTAAAACTGTTCAATGATGAGCAGAAAATAGACTGGGCAACTGCAGAGTTACTGGCATACTCAAGCCTGCTTACAGAAGGAAAGGACGTGCGTATGAGCGGGCAGGATGTTAAGCGTGGCACTTTCAGCCATCGTCATGCTGTTATTTATGATGAAGCAACCAACAAAGAATATAACAGGCTGGATCATTTTATGGAGAACCAGGCGCCTTTCAGGATATACAATTCTTTATTGAGTGAATACGCTGTACTTGGATTTGAATATGGTTATTCCATGGCAAATCCCAATGCCCTGGTGATCTGGGAAGCCCAGTTTGGGGATTTTGTCAACGGCGCACAAATTACCGTTGACCAGTTCATTGCTGCTGCTGAAACCAAATGGCAGCGTATGAATGGCGTGGTCATGTTATTGCCGCACGGATATGAAGGGCAGGGTCCCGAACACAGTAGTGCCAGGATGGAACGGTTCCTGCAGCAATGCGCAGAATTGAATATGGTCATAACCAATGTAACTACTGCGGCAAACTTCTTTCACCTGTTACGCCGTCAACTTGCATGGCCGTTTAGAAAACCACTGGTGAATTTCTCACCCAAGGCCAATCTTCGTCACCCGGGGAGCTATAGCGAAAAAAAGGAGTTTACCAACGGTGGGTTTAAGGAACTATATGATGATAATAATATTAAAGATCCCGATTCAGTAAAAAAAGTGATCATGTGTAGCGGGAAGATCTATTTCGACCTGGAAGAGAAAAAGCAGAAGGAGAATCATAGCGGGGTAGCTATCATAAGGCTGGAACAGGTTTTTCCAATACCACAAAATCAACTGGATGAACTGTATAAAAAATACAGCAAGGCAATATGGTACTGGGTGCAGGAAGAGCCTTTGAATATGGGTGCCGCCAGTTTTTTAAGGATGAATCTGAAAAATATAAATTTTTACATTGTAAGCAGGCAGGCAAGTGCAGCTACAGCTACGGGTTATGCGAAGATCCATGCAAAAGAACAGGCTGAGATCATAAGTGCGGCTTTTAGTATGTGATCGTATGAGGTTTAAAACGTTTTAAACCCTTAAACGACTTAAACGACTTAAACGTTTTAAACGAAATTTAGGATTAAACATTAAAAATAAGTAACGAGCCATGTTTCAAAGTTTGAGTGAGCGCCTTGAAGGTGCCTTTAAGAATATCAAAGGCCAGGCAAGGATATCTGACCTGAATATTGCCAATACCATTAAGGATATCAGGAGGGCATTGGTAGATGCGGATGTGAACTATAAGATCGCCAAAGAATTCACCGATAGGATAAAGGAGAAGGCATTGGGTGAAAAAGTTTTAACAGCTATCAGCCCCGGCCAGTTAATGGTAAAGATCGTACAGGATGAACTGACCGAATTGATGGGAGGCAGTGAAAGCCAGTTCAATATCAGTGGGAACCCTGCTATCATATTGATCGCGGGATTGCAGGGTAGTGGTAAGACCACTTTTAGCGGAAAGCTTGCCAATTACCTAAAAACCAAAAAAGGCAAATCCCCATTATTGGTAGCGGCAGATATTTACAGGCCGGCGGCCATTGACCAGCTGGAAGTATTGGGCGGGCAGATAGGTGTTGATGTGTACAGTGAAAGGGAAAATAAAGATGCGGTTTCCATAGTTCAGAATGCTATCAAAGAAGCCAAAGCTAAAAATAAGAACGTGATCATCATTGATACTGCCGGCCGCCTGGCTGTGGATGAAGTGATGATGAACGAGGTCACTAATATAAAAGCAGCGATCAATCCACAGGAAATATTATTTGTTGTAGATAGCATGACGGGCCAGGATGCCGTAAATACCGCTGCGGCATTTAATGAACGACTGGATTTTACCGGCGTGGTACTTACAAAATTAGATGGTGATACCCGTGGTGGTGCGGCATTGTCGATCAAATACTCAGTAAACAAGCCCATAAAATTCAGCAGCAGTGGTGAAAAGATGGATACACTGGATGTGTTCTACCCAGAGCGTATGGCTCAGCGTATCCTCGGTATGGGTGATATTGTAAGTCTTGTTGAAAAAGCACAGGAACAATTTGATGAAGCTGCTGCGGCAAAACTGGAGAAAAAGATCCGCAAGAACCAGTTTGATTTCGAAGACTTTAAGACCCAGTTACAACAAATTAAGAAAATGGGTAATTTGAAAGACCTGATGGGTATGATACCGGGAGTAGGAAAGCAGATCAAGGATATTGATGTAAATGATGATTCTTTCAAAGGGATCGAAGCCATGATCAATTCAATGACCATGGAAGAGCGCCGCAATCCGGATATGATGACTCCCAGCCGTAAAAACCGCATTGCAAAAGGTAGTGGCAAGGATATCAGTGAAGTGAACCAGTTCCTGAAACAATTTGACCAGATGAAGGACATGATGAAGATGATGAACAAAATGCCCATGGGTAGAATGCCCGGTATGGGCATGGGATCGGGCAAACGTTAAGGACTTTCGAACTTAAATATTTTCTTTTGGATTTCTTCAACTAGCTACTTATCTTCGTTGTCCTTTTTTAAGGAGACTAGAAACCCTATTTATTCACAACCAAAAAAATTTCTATTTTTTATGGCTGTTAAAATGAGATTGCAACGACATGGCTCAAAGAAGAGACCATTCTATTTCATCGTAATTGCGGATGCCCGCAGCCCACGTGATGGAAAATTTATTCAAAAATTAGGTTCTTACAATCCGCTGACCGTTCCGGCTACAATCCAGATCGATCGTCAGAAAGCATTGGATTGGCTGCAAAAAGGTGCTCAACCCACCGACACTGTTCGCCGTATCCTTTCTTTCAAAGGAGTATTGTTCCTGAAACATCTATTGCGTGGAGTTGGTTTAGGCCTGTTTGATGAAGCTACCGCTATGGAAAAGTTCACCAAATGGAGCCAGGAACACGATTCAAACCTGGCAAGGCGTCAGGGTGCTCATAAAAAAGCACGTAATGACCGCCGAGATGTGCCCGTTGTTAAGAAAGTTGCAGAAAAAACAGAAAAACCTGTTGCTACACCGGAAGAATCTTCCCTTGAAGCACAGGCATCAGAAGAAACCAAAACAGGAGAATAAAC
>JBDTWL010000079.1:0-9329 GCA_040006715.1 Ferruginibacter sp.
ACCGGTTGCGGAAGCCCGCTTTCTTCATTCAGTCCATTAACAGTAAACCCGAATGTAAATCCGGGAACTGTATCAGGAACCTCACCTTTATGTATAGGAGCAACAGCAAACTATAACAGTAACGGTGATGCAGGCGGAACATGGAGCAGCACGAGTCCATTGGTTGCATCTGTGAATGCAGCTGGACTGGTAACAGCGCTTACAGCCGGATCAACAAACATTACTTATACCCTGAATACCGGTTGCGGAAGCCCGCTTTCTTCATTCAGTCCATTAACAGTAAACCCGAATGCAAATACGGGGACCGTTTCAGGAGCTTCGCCTGTATGTATCAACAATACTACAACTTACAGCAGTGACGGAACTGGCGGCGGAACATGGAGCAGCACGAATACAGCAGTTGCCACCGTAGATGCTGCAGGAGTTGTTACTACACTGAGCAGTGGAACATCTGATATAAGATATACCATCAGCACCGGATGCGCAGCTTTCTCTTTCAAAACCATAACTGTTAACCCATTCACTTCTTTAGCGGGCACAGCAGGTGGTGGACAGGTTTGCAGCAGTGCTAATGTACTGGCAGGTGGTTCATCATTCTCTGACGGATCTTGTAATCTCATTGCTAAAGTCGTTCCATCAGGAGCTTCTCCTGTAAGTGGAAATATCAATGCTTGTGTCGATATTGAAAATGTGGTTCATACTTATCACAATGTTCCTTATGTACAAAGGCATTATGATATCGTTCCTGCAGTCAACGCAGCTAATGCAACAGCAACGCTCACATTATATTACACGCAGGGAGAATTCGATGCATTTAACCTTGCAAGGGGTGCTTATCCTGCAATGCCGGGTGGGCCTGGTGATGTAGTTGGAATAGGCAACCTTCGTATTACACAATTTCATGGAACCGGTACATATCCCGGTAATTATACAGGACTTAGTGAGTATATCAACCCCATAGATGCGAATATTATCTGGAATGCCGGCAGCAGCAGGTGGGAAATAAGTTTTGCTGTAACTGGTTTCAGTGGTTTCTACTTGTTCACTGATCCCGTTTTACCATTGCCGATCACATTGCTGAACTTCAGCGGAAGAAATAACGGCAATTATAATATACTTGACTGGACCACATCCAGTGAGCAGAACAGCAGTTATTTTAACCTGGAAAGAAGCACTGATGGCGTTAACTATGTGAATGCCGGTACGATAAGCGCAGCCGGTAACAGCAACATAGCTAAAAACTATAATTATAATGATAATATCAGTGCAATAAATAAGAACCTTTATTACTACAGGTTGAAGATGGTAGATGTTACCGGAAGTATTAAATACAGTTCAGTAGTTAAAATAAGGCTGAACAGCAAAGGATTTAATATGGAAGCAACTCCTAATCCATTCGCTGACCAGTTAAGGATAAATATCGAAACTGAACTATCAGAAAATGCCGTGATCAGCCTTAAAGACATCAGTGGCAGGAGCATACAGCAGAAAGAATCACAACTGCGTAAAGGAAACAATGCAGTACTGCTTAGTAGCCTTGGCCATCTTCCAGGCGGCGTTTATTTGTTGACGATCACAACTGATTCACAACAACAGACCATTAAGGTAGTTAAGCAATAATTTACGAGAATAAGAATACCAGTTCTTGTTTCAATAAGATCCTCCGGCCCTAAAAAGGCGGAGGATTTTTTTTGATATTAAATTTTAAAAAAATCCATATATTACAATATATTTTGATCATAGTTTCTGCGATCATCTCCTTTGACACTTTCTAAGAATAACTACCTATAAAACTACAGTATAACAGTAAAGTTTGACGGAGGAAAGTAACGCTTATCATACCAGCGATTATTTATTGCTATGGTATTTAAACCAGGCGACAGTGAAAGTAATTGTTTTAATATGTGCTTTGATGACCGGTAGCTTTACCTATGCGGCTACCTATTATATATCGCCAACAGGCGACGACAGCAATCCGGGAGATAATATACTAACGCCCTGGGCAAGCTGGGAAAGGATATCTGCTCCCCGCTGGAGTAACATATTACAAGCTGGGGATGTAGTTTATATCATGGGAGGAGTTTATCAAAGTCCCCATACAACAGTTCCATCAGAAGTTGCCGCCTGTTACTGGCAGGATATAAACGGTGATCCCGGGAATTATATAACGATACAAAATTACCCCGGCGAAAATCCTGTACTGGATTGTTCAAATGTTGCTATACCAACTTATCCGAATCCATATATTATCATAATGCTTAACTGTTCTTATGTTCATGTAAAAGGATTACATTTAAAAAACCTCCGGCAGGTATGTTGTGACCAGGGATTTTCCCGGGGCTTTGAATTGAATGGTTGTTCAAATTGTATATTAGAACAAATAGAAGTTGATCATATAGGAGGAAGCGGGTTTCTGTGTATTGAATCTGATGACATTCTTTATAAAAACTGCGATGCTCACCATAATTCAGATCCTGAAAGTACGGGTAGCCAGGGTGCTTATGGTAGTGCAGATGGTTTTAGCCGCAGTAATACAGGTGGGACAAGATGCGTCTATGATGGCTGCAGGGCCTGGTTGAACTCTGACGATGGCTGGGATAACCTGTTAAGCAATGGTGATATAACATTTCATAATTGCTGGGCCTTTTGGAATGGGTATTATGAACCTATACCCGGTGGAGGATTTATATGCGCCGGAGATGGTAATGGATACAAACTGGGACCTCCCATGGATAACAGTAAGTCCAGCACCATTACGAGATTTTTGAATAATTGCCTTGCTTTTGAAAACAGGTATGCTGGTTTTAATCAAAATGGTATAGCCCCCACTGGTGAAGGCACTCTTTACCAGGTATATAACTGTACCGCATACAAGAATGGCTCAGCTGATGGAGATTGCCAGGGTAACCAGTTTTGGTATGATTACGGTTTTGATTTTGGCTATATCGGCGTGTCAGGCGCAAAGGCATTTACTTTCAAAAACAATATATCATATGATAATTATTTGCCGCACCCATTTCCCGCAGCCCCTAATCCTTTAGGTTCAGATTTTAGATATTGGGCTGCAAATACAAACAATGATCATAATAGCTGGGACGGGTTTCAGCAAACAGGCGGGATCTATAATCTGCAATGGGCAAATGGGACTAATGTTACCGACAATGATTTTCTAAGCATCTCAGCAGTGGGAATGGATGGGCTGAGACAAGCAGATGGTAGTTTGCCTAACCATGATTTCTTACATTTAAAATCCTCATCTGCATTGTCAGATGGCGGCGTATATGTTGGTTTGCCATTTACCGGCCTTGCACCGGATATAGGAGCATTTGAAATTAAAGCAGCTACCGGGTTAAACCTGAAACTATTTTTGCAGGGTTACTATGATGTCAACAGCAGCAAAATGCAACCGGTATTAATGAACCAGAATGTTGGTACCAAAATGGCTGAAACAGATATCATAACTGTGGAACTGCATGACCCTGCTACTTATGCTACTATTGCGACCGCCAATGGTATACTTAATAATGACGGCAGCGTATACGTTGGGTTCATAACAGCTTTAACGTATCCTTATTTTATTGCAATTAAACATAGAAATACTATAGAAACCTGGAGTGCAGATCCTGTAACACCGGGCAATACGCCTCTTGTTTACGATTTTACCACAGCTGCAAACAAAGCTTACGGTGATAACATGATACAAATTGACAGCGTTTGGGAAATGTATACAGGCGATTTTAACCAGGATGGATTTATTGATGCCAATGACTTTGCAGCATATGATATAGATGCTTCTGTTGGCGTTAGTGGTGAATATGTTGAAACGGATTTCAATGGTGATGGATTTGTAGATGGGAATGACTTTCCAATATTTGATGTTAACAGCCAAAATGGGGTGCATACAATACATCCGTGATCTCTCAACCCTTCATTGATGCTATAACTGCATACCCGGTCCCTTGCTGCAAAAGCAATAGAAAATTGACTGCCGGCTACATAAAAAAAATTACTTTTGCAGCCTTAAACAATCATTATGAGTAAAGGACCCGTTTCTGATTTTATAGAACATCATTACCGACATTTTAATGCAGCAGCTTTAATGGATGCAGCAAAAGGTTATGTAACACACCTTAATGAAGGAGGTAAAATGATGATCACCCTTGCAGGCGCTATGAGTACAGCTGAGCTCGGATTAAGCCTGGCAGAAATGATACGCCAGGATAAAGTTGCTATCATCAGTTGTACCGGGGCAAACCTGGAAGAAGATATCATGAACCTGGTGGCGCATAGTCATTATAAAAGAGTGCCAAATTACCGGGATCTCAGCCCGCAGGAAGAATGGGACCTGTTGGAAAATCATTTCAACCGTGTTACAGATACCTGCATACCCGAAGAAGAAGCATTCAGAAGGTTACAACAGCACATTCACAAAATATGGAAGGATGCTGACGATAAAGGAGAACGGTATTTCCCCCACGAATATATGTATAAGATGCTATTGAGTGGTGTGTTGGAACAGTATTATGAAATAGATCCAAAGAATAGCTGGATGCTTGCTGCTGCGAAAAAAAATATCCCGATCGTTGTACCGGGCTGGGAGGACAGCACTATGGGAAATATTTTTGCGTCTTACATTATTAAAAATGAATTGAAGGCAAGTACCATGAAAAGTGGTATTGAATATATGGTATGGCTGGCGGATTGGTACAGGAATAATTCTGCCGGCAAAGGTGTTGGTTTCTTCCAGATCGGTGGAGGTATCGCCGGTGACTTCCCGATCTGTGTTGTTCCTATGATGTACCAGGACCTGGAGTGGCATGACGTTCCTTTCTGGAGTTATTTCTGCCAGGTCTCAGATTCAACTACATCTTATGGTTCTTATTCAGGTGCTGTGCCAAATGAAAAGATCACCTGGGGTAAATTAGATATTACAACTCCTAAATTTATTGTGGAAAGTGATGCGACCATTGTGGTGCCGTTAATATTTGCGTGGGTGTTGGGATGGTAAGAAAATAGCAAGTGGGGAATGGTAAATGAAAGGACCATTTTTAGTATAAAAATGATAAGATTGAAATGCCCGCCGGTAAGGTGGGCATTTTAGTTTATCCTAACTTTAAGATAAAATGTTGCATGAAAAAAATTACCGGGTTGATTTGTACGATCTTTTTATTACACGACCTTCCTGCACAAACAACATTGCCTGTTCCACTAAATATTAAAGCAGCCTTTGATAAGGGAACAAGAAGCGCTGATGGTAAACCCGGAAAAAATTACTGGCAGAATAATGCAGTTTATAATATAGATGTGAATTTTGATCCTGCAACAAGGCTGGTAAAAGGAACGGTCATGATCAATTATACGAACAACAGCCCTGACACTTTAAATGAAATAGTTTTTAAGCTTTATCCCAATATTTATAAAAAAGGTTCATCGCGTCTTGTGAATATAAAAGGAGAAGATGTGACTGAAGGAATGGCTATCTACAAATTATCAGCTAATGAAGAAGTGCTTCCTGAAAAGGATTATAGGATAGATGCTACAAATATGAGTGTTGCAATTAAGCCATTGTTCCCAACAAAAGCTATTAAATTCAATATCAATTATTCTTATTCACTTAATAAACAATCGCATATTCGTACAGGGGAAATAGAACCGGGCGCTTATTTTATTGCTTACTTTTTCCCACGCATAACCGTATATGATGATATTGACGGGTGGAACATATCTCCATACCTGGGCACACAGGAATTTTACAACGATTTCTGTGATTTTACAACTTCAATAACGGTACCGGCAGATTATACCGTATGGGCAACCGGGGATCTTAAAAACGGCACAGCTGTTTTTAATGAAAAATACTTTCAACGAATTCAACAGGCGGAAACAACGGATAGATATATAACGATCATTGATAGCACAGATATAAAGAATGAACGCATCACAAAAAATGAAGGCTCCAATACCTGGGTATTTGAAGCAAAGCATGTAACGGATGCAGTATTTGCATTAAGCAATCATTACATGTGGCAAAGCTCAAGCCTGGTGGTAGATAAGGTATCGGGCAGGAGAACCAGGGTGGATGCAGTTTTTAATCCCAGGCACAAAGATTATTTTTTAGTTGCAACGGATGCCCATAAAACAGTGGAAGCAATGAGCTACCGGTTTCCTAAATGGCCATATCCTTATAGCCATGAGACCATTTTTGACGGCCTCGACCAGATGGAATACCCCATGATGGTGAATGACAACCCGCTTGAAGAGAGGTCTGAAAGTATTGAACTTACTGACCATGAGATCTTTCATACCATGTTTCCTTTTTACATGGGTATCAATGAAACAAAGTATGGCTGGATGGATGAAGGTTGGGCAACGATCGGGGAGTGGCTTATCTCCCCCATGATCGATACCACGATCGTGGATAAATATGGTGTAGCAAGGTATGAGGCAGCGGCCGGTAATGAGATCGATCTCCCCATTGTAACACTTACCACACAAGAGGTTGGTACTTCTATGTTCATCAATAGTTACCCAAAGCCCGCCATGGGTTATCTCTATGTAAAAGATATGCTTGGGGATGACCTTTTCTATAAAGGCCTGCATAATTATATCCGCAACTGGAATGGGAAGCACCCTATGCCATACGATTTCTTTAATAGCATGAATGAAGGTTGCGGCAAAGACCTGGACTGGTTCTGGAAGCGTTGGTTCTTTGATGCTGGTGTGCCGGATCTCGCCATTGCAAAGGTTTTAGAAAAGGGGAAGTTGAAGCAAATTACGATCCTGTCAAAAGGTACAAAACCCGTTCCGGTGGATATAACAATAGTCTATAATGACGAAAGTATTGAAAAGATTCACCGCAGCATCGCTGTATGGGAAAAGGAAATACAAGTATTCAGGTCAATATTAATTCTGATAAAAAGATCAGGTCAGTAAAGTTAGGCAGCACATATGTACCTGATATCAACAGGAAGGATAATCTCTATGAAGTAAAAAAGGATTAATTATTGATCAGTGAATCAGTGGCAATTAGATATGATATGTCGCCACTGTGATTCACTGATTTTTTATCTCCTGGTGGCAGTTTCAGGCAATGGGATATCTCTTTTAAGCATTTCATTCCTGTTGGCCATTTCCCATGCTGTATGAAAGATCATGTGCACCCTTTTTTCATATAATGCCCAGTTGATCTTATCAATAGTATCTGAAGGTTTGTGATAATCTGCTTTCAACATACCATCATAAAAAAACAACACAGGTACGCCTTTACGGGCAAAATTATAATGGTCGCTGCGGAAATAGATCCTGTTGGGGTCATTCGGATCATCAAATTTATAATCCAACACCAGGTTTGTAAATTTTTTATTGACCCCTTCATTTATTACAGGAAGATCACTACTGAGTTTATCATGCCCCACTACATATACATAATTCATGGTATCCCCGGTCTTTCTTTCCGTATCTATCCTTCCAACCATATCTGTATTCAGGTCCACGCTGGTTTTCTCTAAAGGATAAACCGGGTGGTCGCTGTAATATTCACTTCCCAAAAGCCCTTTTTCTTCTCCACTAACGGTCATGAATACTATGGTACGCCTGGGCCCGTTTCCCTTTGCCTTTGCTTTTGCAAAAGCAGCTGCCATTTGTATTACTGCCACTGTTCCGCTCCCGTCATCATCTGCACCGTAATAGATCTTGTCGTCATGCATTCCAAGGTGATCATAATGCCCGGTAAGAAAAACGTATTCATCTTTTTTATCAGTTCCTTCTATGATACCGATAACATTACTGGCATTGATGATGGTTCGGTATTTATTATAACTGAATGCTGTTTTAAGCATGGTACCGGTCAAATTGATTTTTTGAAATGCAGCACTGTTCTTAGCTGTCTTCAGCAGGCTATCAGTATTTGGGCCTAAAATATTTTTTGCAATGGCATGACTAAGCATGGCATAGTTCAATTTCATCTCTGCTGTATTTCTTGGATAATAAACATTTGTTTTTTTACTGTTCTCTGTAAACCGCTGGGTAAATGTTTCCATTGCAGGATTGATGACCAGAACACCTAAGGCACCTTTTTTTGCTGCGATGTCCAGTTTTTTTGATAAACCGGGAAAGGACCATTCACTGCTTTTTGTTGTTCCTGAGATCAAATATTTCCCCTCTTGTTTTGGTTCTCCTAAAAAGATGATAACCGTTTTGCCTTTTACGTCCAGCGATTCATAATCATTATAAGCTTTGTCTTCGATGCCATAGCCTGCAAAAACAATTTCATTGGTACTGAAATTCCCTGTTTCATTTGTTATGGCAGGGCTTATATAATCAGTTCCATATACAAGTGTTGAATCACCAAGTTCCAATTTGCAACTGACCAGGCTGTCTCTGAATAGTGGATATAATTGCTGGTATCCTGTCATCCCTGTAGCTTTTTTTAGCCCTATAGCTTTAAATTGTGCCTCAATATAAGCAGCAGCCCTGCGCTGGCCTTCTGTTCCGGTCTCCCGGCCCTGCATGGAATCACTTGCAATGATGGTCAAATGTTTTTTCAGTTCAGCCTGGGAGATGACGGATGCATATTTAGCTGCATCATTGCTTTGTGCAAATAATTGAAAGCAAAGAAATAATAAAGGGATCAGCGATAGTCTTTTCATAAAACGTATTTATTTAAGCAAAATAATGAAACTCGGGAAGCAATAATATTCTTTTTTATAAGCGGTGCCTTGGATTGTATTAATGGATTATTGGATTTACTTTATTTGCTTTTAGTACAGTTCAATAGGGATTTATTGCACAAGGGTCTCCTTCGTTGCTTAGGATAAACTGTGCCAATGAAGCTTAATAACAGTATAATGTCAGGTAAAGAATAAATGCATGTAATTCCGTTTAATTCGTGTCATCAGTGTATCTGTATTAACGGGATTTTTTCTACGCGGCTCTTATGCCTTCCGCCTTCAAATGCCGTATTCATAAAAACGTCCAGCATTTTTTCTGCATCACCATCTCTAACAAACCTGGCAGGTATACAGATAATATTTGCATTATTGTGTTTGCGGGCAAGCTCAGCAAGTTCTTCACCCCAGCAGATGGCTGCTCTTATGCCCTGGTGTTTGTTTGCTGCAATGGCAACTCCATTAGCACTTCCGCAAAGTAAAATACCGAAAGAAGCTCTTCCGTCTTCAACAGCTGTAGCTACAGGATGTGCAAAATCAGGATAGTCAACGGAATCTTTATTGTATGTGCCAAAATCTTCATAAACCATTTCTTCGCCTTCCAGAAAAGAGATCAGGTCTTCTTTGCAATCAAAACCGGCATGATCGCATCCAATGGCAATG
>JBDTWL010000080.1:0-9234 GCA_040006715.1 Ferruginibacter sp.
TAAATGAGAACCAATTTTCAAAACAATACTAAAAATTAAACAATGGCAAAAGAATCATTCAAGAGGGATAAACCCCATCTTAACGTTGGAACTATAGGTCACGTAGATCATGGTAAAACGACACTTACAGCCGCTATAACCGATGTTTTGTCAAGAAAAGGTTTGGCGGAGAAAAAAAATTATGACGATATCGATGGGGCTCCTGAAGAAAAAGAAAGGGGTATTACGATCAATACAGCGCACGTAGAGTATGCTACTTTAAAACGCCACTATGCACACGTTGACTGCCCGGGTCACGCGGATTATGTAAAGAACATGATCACCGGTGCTGCACAGATGGACGGAGCGATCCTTGTAGTTGCTGCTACTGACGGACCAATGCCTCAAACTAAAGAACACATTCTGTTGGCACGCCAGGTTGGTGTTCCACAGATCGTTGTTTTCATGAACAAGGTTGACCTGGTTGATGATCCTGAATTATTGGAGCTTGTTGAAATGGAGATCCGTGAGTTGCTAAGCTCATACGGTTTTGATGGAGACAACACACCGATCATCCAGGGTTCTGCTACCGGCGCCCTTGCTGGTGAAGAAAAATGGGTTGCAAAGATCGATGAGTTGATGGATGCTGTTGACAGCTATATACCATTACCTCCACGGTTGGTTGATCTTCCTTTCCTGATGTCTGTAGAAGACGTATTCTCTATCACAGGTCGTGGTACCGTTGCTACAGGTCGTATCGAAAGAGGCCGTATCAAAGTTGGTGAAGCAATTGAGATCGTAGGTTTGATGGAAAAACCATTGGCAACTGTTTGTACAGGTGTTGAGATGTTCAAAAAATTACTGGATGAAGGTGAAGCTGGTGATAATGCAGGTCTTTTATTGCGTGGTATTGAAAAGACCCAGATCCGTCGTGGTATGGTTCTTTGCAAGCCGGGGTCTATCACTCCGCACACAGAATTCAAAGGTGAGGTTTATGTATTGAGCAAAGAAGAAGGTGGACGTCATACTCCATTCTTCAATAAATACCGTCCACAGTTCTATTTCCGTACAACAGACGTTACCGGTGAAGTAGAATTGAATGCAGGAACTGAAATGGTTATGCCTGGCGATAACACAAACTTGACTGTAAAGCTTATCCAGCCAATTGCGATGGAGAAAGGTTTGAAGTTTGCGATCCGTGAAGGTGGCCGTACAGTTGGTGCTGGACAGGTTACTGAAATAATAAAATAAGCTTTTAGCAAATAGCTTTTAGCTATTAGCCTTGAGGCTTTGTATTAGATAATTCTTTATCTTTACAATATTAACTAAAAGCTGTTCCGATTGTCTCGGAATAGCTTTTAGCTTTTTTACGGGCATGGCCCCGCAGATGGCGGGGTACGGGTCTAAAAAAATACGGGCATGGTGCAACGGTAGCATACGGGTCTCCAACACCTTTGATCTGGGTTCGAATCCTAGTGCCCGTGCGAAGAACAAGTTTAATAGTTTAATGGTTTAATGGTTATACTTAACCCTTGAACGTCTTAAACGATTTAAACGTCTTAAACGTTTTAAACGACTAAAATGAACAAATTCACTGTTTTTGTAAAGGAATCTTACAAAGAAATGATGGAGAAAGTAACCTGGCCCAAATGGGAACAGTTAACACAATCCACGATGATCGTACTTGGTGCAACTTTATTTATCACTGCTATTGTTGCTTTGATGGATTTTATTGCAAACGGATCAATGAAATTTATTTACTCTTTATTTGTGTAATTATGGAAGAAACAACAGCGACCGGGAGCGAAGAGACAGTAGAAAATACTGATAGCTCGGCAACCATAGAAAATGAGGCTGAAGAGAACAAGGTTGATGAGAGCAAAGAAGAAGTAGCTGTTGAGAAATCAATAGTTACTGAGAAGGCTGATAAACCTGAGAAGGAAAGCAAATGGTATGTACTAAGGGTTGTAAGTGGTAAGGAACGCAAAATAAAAGAATACCTAGATAAGGATATCATCCGTAATGGATGGGATAAAATAATTGTCCAGATCTTTTTACCGGTTGAAAAAGTGTATAAAGTTTTGAATGGTAAAAAAGTGATGAGGGAAAGAAACTTTTATCCTGGTTATATCATGATGGAAGTGGCTGGCGATAAGTTAAATGATGATATCATTCAGCATGTGAGCAATATCAGTAACGTAATGCACTTCCTGACCGATGGAAAGGGATCTAAAGGAAATATCATTTCATTGCGCAAAGCAGAAGTGAATAAAATGCTTGGTAAAGTGGATGAGATGAGCGATGTTGGCGGCGTAACGATGAGTGAACCATTTATCATTGGCGAAACCATCAAGATCATTGACGGGCCGTTCAATGACTTTAATGGTGTGATCGAAGAAGTGAGTGATGAAAAGAAAAAATTAAAAGTACAGGTAAAGATATTCGGAAGGGCCACACCGGTAGAATTAAGTTATATGCAGGTAGAAAAACTTGTATAAAGTCCCGCCGCAACTATTTAAAAACGTCCCCAACCTGGGGACGTTTTTTTTACCTGATATGTAAAAAGAGCTCATCACCGTTCATGATAAACTCTTTTTATATGAAACTATGGTCAATAACCGGCTGTTTGTTCTATGTTGGGATTTGCCAGTATTTCTGTTTGTGGTAATGGCCACACCCATTCCCTGGCAGATGCATCCAATGAACAAAAAACAGTACAATTGCTGGTCCGGCCCACGGTCCTACTTGATCTTTTAAGGTCGAACCAGCGATGTCCTTCACAAACCAATTCTTTCCTTCTTTCATTGTCAATGGCTGCAACCAATGCAGCACCGGTCTCAACGCCGGGAACAAACGCATTGATCCTCGCTGCCCTCAATGTATTCAGGTCAGCAAGTGCCGGCCCATCCATTGATTTTTGTGAATAGGCTTCTGCACGCACCAGGTACATTTCGCCTGTACGCAGCACTTTAAAATCTGTGATTCCATCCGGTTTTGCAAGTTGTGATTGTTTTGCGAGGTATTTGATCAGTACCAGCCTGTTTGATGCACCCCTTGGCCTGAGCTGGAAATAGGAACTATACCTGATATCATTGGCCTGGTCATAGAGTGAGATCAGGTTCGTAGTTGGCCTGTAAGAAGCCCTGTTACCGGTTGCATAATACACATTGTCGCCTGTGCCGGAATTAAGCGGTGTGAATTTTACCGACCAGATCACTTCTGCTGTACTGGCATCCTGCCATATGAGTGGAAAATTGGCCCTGCTGGCTAACGGCCTTGCATTGATTGCCAGGGTTGAATATTTAATGGCGCTGTCGGCTTCGCCGGCATAATTATAAACACGTGCCAGGATCGCATTGGCAGCTATTTCATCGATATAACCCCGTGCGGTAGATGCAGTACTTGTTGCAGACTGTATCGGTTTATCCATATCCTGCATAAGGTCCTTTGCATCCTGCAGGTCATCGATGATCGCATCATAGCTTTCCTTTACAGACAGGCGTGAAGGTTTTTGTTCAATGTCAAAAGAAGAAACATAAGGTATGCCCCTTACTGTAGAATTCCTTGATGTTCCTTCACCCCAATATCTTAAGATATCAAAATGAACAAAAGCCCTCAACGCCAATGCCTGTGACTTTACCCTGTTTACTGCTCCTGCATCTGTTGCTGCAAGGGCATCAATATTTCTAAGTGTAAGATTGCATTGCTGTATGACACGGTAAGCTGCAAGCCAGGTTGCATCAATATTGGTATCATCTGCCGTATAGGTCCAATGAGAAAAATTCTGGTAATTTCCCAATGATTCACCACTTTCAAATAAGTTATCGGTCATCATATCTGACAGGGTGGAGAAAGCGCTTGAACCGTTACTGCTGCCATAATAATTAACAGATAGTAACCTGGAGTAAGCGCCCGTTAAAGCAGCCTCATAATCTTCAATTGTTTTAAAGCTTGCATCACCATTTACTGTATGAGTAGGTTCTATGTCAATAACTTTTTTACAGGAACCCAGCATAAAGAACATGAACAAGATGGCTGCTGAGTATATTTTATATGACTTTTTCATAATTAGGTTTTTTAAATGATGATATTATAATCCCAGGTTAAGCCCTACTGTAAATGATTTCAAAGCAGGGTATTGTGCTCCCTGTAAAACACCTGATGCTATTTCGGGATCATAACCTTTGAAAGTACTCCAGGTGATCAGGTTTTGACCCTGTGCAAAAAAGCGCAATGAATTTATCCTGTATTTGCCAAACATCCCCGCAGGAACTGTATATGATAAAGTGATATTTCGCATACGAACATACTTTCCATCTTCAACGAACCTGGTAGTATTCTGCTGAAAGTCATTGAAGGGGCTGGGTATGTTGGTGATGTCACCCGGATTGCGCCATTCAGTTAACAGGTCCCTGCTGATATTTGAAACATAATAAGTAGGGTTTTCTACATTCACCCTGTCACCATTAAAGATCTTATTTCCGAAACTATAAGTAAAAAGGAAAGAAGCCTCCAGGCCTTTGAAGTTAAAAGCCGTATTGAAACCACCAAAATAAGGGGGATCGAATTTTCCTACGATCACCTTATCATTCGGGTCATATTGATTCGTGGTACCTTTTCCATCCTTTGTATAATACAATGCCTCACCGGTAGCAGGGTCAACACCTGCATAACGAACCACGTAAATGGAGTTTGCCGCTTCACCAACCCTGTTGATCGCTAATCCGTTTATGTTTTCATTGGTGCCATCCAGTTGAAGGATCTTATTCCTGTTGTAGGTAAAATTGCCTCCTATATTCCAGGTGAAATTTTTGCCCTGTATTGGAACAAAATTTAATGCAACTTCGATACCCCTGTTCTGCAGCTTACCAAGGTTTGTCAATACTGTATTTGCACCGTTGGTCCCTGATATTTGCCTGTTCAGGTAAAGTCCAACTGTATTCGAATTATAAAATTCAACTGAACCGGTGATCTTATTTTTTAATAATCCAAAATCTATACCTGCATTAAAAGTCCGGCGTACTTCCCAGGTGAGGTTGCCTTTTTTAAGGTTTGTGAGGATCAATCCGCCCACACCATTATAAGAAGTAGGACCAAATTGTTCTTTTGCCTCATAATCATCACCCACACCCTGGTTTGCTGATGATCCGTAGCTTGCTTTTAATTTAAGGTCGCTGACCAGTTTAGATCCCTCCAGGAATTTTTCTGATGATACTACCCAGCTTGCCCCGATAGCGCCAAAAGTTGTCCATTTGTTGTCGTCAGCAAGCCTAGATGAGCCATCACGCCTTACCGTTCCACTCAGGAAATATTTATTCTTATAAGAATAATCGGCAATAGCGAAATAGGAAAGAATTGCGTTTTCGGTTTCCGTGCTTGTAACAACAGGTATGAATCCATTTGATGATGTACCGGGAGTAATGCCTGACCCATTCTTAAATGGCCCGATCAAACCGAACCCGGTAAAGCCAAAGCCACTGAACTTCCTTTTAACGACCTCATTGAATAAAGAGATATTGAACCTGCTATCTCTTACTTGTTTTGTATAATTAACAGATGTAGTGATTGTCTGCCTGTTTGTTTTTGTACTGTTCTGACCAAATGAGCCACGACTGCCGGTTTGCTGGCTTCCCTGGTAAGTGCTGCCGTTAAAGTATTGCTGGTTCTCATTCTCAGTGTAGTCGATACCGATATTGGTTCGGGCAGAAAGCCCTTTAAGCGTTGGGAAGCGGTATTCAAGCGTTAAACCGCCAACAAGTTTCAATTGTTTATTGTTGCCCGGATTTTCCAAAAGTTCTTTCACTGCATTGGGTTGCCCCTGTAATAAAAGGTCCAGCTCATTATAGGATCCGTCTGGAAGGTAGGGTGTTACATAAGGATTCGCCCAGCGGATTGCATTCAACGGTGAACCGATGAACTGGTCATTTTCATTGGTGTTGGTGAATTTGGATGAGCCTATATAAGTATTTACACCGATCCTGAAATTTCCTACATTGTGATCCAGGTTTATACGGCCCGTTAACCTTTTTAATCCGGTGCTGATGACGAGCCCCTGCTGGTTAAATATGGATCCCGATGCAAAGAATTTTGTCCTGTCATTTCCGCCGGCAATACTTAGTTGATGTTGTTCTGTAGTTGATTTGCGGAATAATGCGTCTTTAAGGTTTCCATTGACCTTTGATAAGCTATCTGCCTCTTCAGGTGTCCAGCCAAAAGGATTCATCCCATCAGGTCTGTCATAATTCAATTCGTAATCAATTTTTTCAGCACTGGTCATCAATACTAATTTATTTTTTGGTAATTCAGCAATACCGTATTGCACATCATAATTGATCTTTGTTTTTTGATTTGCACCTCTTTTGGTTGTGATGACAATAACACCATTTGCTCCCCTTGAGCCATATTGGGCAGTGCCCGTTGCGTCTTTCAGTACATTGTATGTTTCAATGTCGGAAGGGTTGATGCTTTGGAAATCAGAGGAAGTGATCTGCACGCCATCCAATATGTACAGGGGATCGGTGGATCCCAGCACGGAACCTTTACCCCTGATCGTTACTGTAGCGGCAGACCCGGGCTGGCCGCTTTGTGATTGTATCAATATGCCGGGTGCTTTTCCCTGGAGCATTTGTTCAAATGAGCCGATCGGCTGGGACTTCACATCGTCGCCCGAAACCCTTGATATAGAAGCGGTGGATTGCCTGCGTGTCTGGGTATTGTAACCTGTCACTACCACTTCCTGTAAATTCTTACGGATCAGTTGCATGCTGATATCTATAACCGTGCCTGTACCTGTATTCAGTGAAATATCAGAATACCCTACGCGTGTAAAAAGCAGCAGGGCATTATCTGGAGCCTGTATTGAATATTTGCCGGAGGCATTTGTCGATGTGCCGCTATTGCTGCCGTTGACACTTATAGTTACAGCAGCAAGTGGCGATCCGTCCTGTGCATCTATAACTGTACCTGTGATATTTTTTTGTGCACCCGCACAAAAAGCATGGCAGATCATGATAATTACCAGCGTTAAATTTTTCATATCATTATTTTTAGAATTGGTGAATAATGACAATAAAAAAGAGTGTACAAAATTTTTATGCGATCCTGCCTGGCAGCTCATCATAATATGTAATTGATGAGTTTTACCCAATAGGATAATCTTATAAACTTTTTAAATTGTTTTCCCTTTAATAATGGATATTATCTAGATAATCATTATATATATGTGACAACCATTAACGTTAGAGTGCTGCAAAAAGACTTTTTCATTGTATAAACGGTAAAATTCTGTCAGCGAATTGTCAGAATTTTAAATGGATGCATCATTTTGTTACAAACTAACTATGAAGTGTACACTAAATAATACTATAAGAATTTGTTAAAGCCTTATTAAAATGGATCCCGTGTGCAGCGTTCCAGGGGGAAAATAGTCTTCTCAAACAATTTGGAAATACAGAAAAAAGCCTTACTTTTGCCGCCCCAATTAGTTCTTTTATGGAATTTGTTACGCTCAATGCGTTACATCATGGGAGTTTTTCCGTTGTTGCGGGAGGACGTTAACACCAAAAAAAATAAAAAATGGCAAAAGAGATCACCGGCTATGTTAAGCTCCAGTGTAAAGGAGGACAAGCCAACCCGGCGCCGCCAATCGGCCCTGCCTTGGGTTCTAAAGGCGTAAATATCATGGAGTTCTGTAAGCAATTCAATGCCAGGACCCAGGATAAACCCGGAAAAGTGCTGCCTGTGTTGATCACAGTGTATGCTGACAAATCCTTCGATTTTATCATTAAAACACCACCGGCTGCTGTTCAGCTTATGGATGCGGCAAAGATCACCAGCGGCAGCAAGGAACCAAACCGTGTTAAGGTTGGAAAAGTATCCTGGGCCCAGGTAGAGGAAATTGCTAAGGATAAAATGACCGACCTGAACGCTTTCACCCTTAACAGTGCCATGAGCATGGTTGCGGGTACTGCACGTAGCATGGGATTAACAGTGGAAGGTAAAGCTCCATGGGATAATTAATTGTCAACCCTGCCTGCCGACAGGCAGGCTTAAATCTTAAAAAATGATCACAAAAGCTAGAAAAATAGCAAACGCTAAGGTTGACGTTAACAAAGCATATACGCTTAAGGAAGCATCTTCTTTAGTAAAAGAAATAAACACAACAAAATTCGATAGTTCGGTTGACCTGCACGTACGTTTGGGAGTAGATCCCAAAAAAGCTGACCAGGCAATACGCGGAACAGTTTCTTTACCACACGGCACCGGTAAAACCAAGCGTGTTTTGGTTTTATGTACCCCTGATAAAGAGGCAGAAGCAACTGCTGCAGGTGCAGATTTTGTAGGACTGGATGAATTCATCACCAAGATCGAAGGCGGCTGGACAGATATTGATGTTATCGTGGCTACGCCATCGGTAATGCCTAAAATAGGTAAACTGGGTAAGGTCCTGGGTCCCCGTAACCTGATGCCGAATCCTAAGACCGGTACAGTAACCAATGATGTGACCGGCGCAGTAAATGATCTGAAAGGTGGTAAGATCGCCTTTAAGGTTGATAAAGTAGGTATCATTCATGCGTCTGTTGGACGTGTTAGTTTTGCCCCGGAAAAAATTGCAGAAAATTGCCAGGAATTTTTGAATGCCATCATCAAATTAAAACCATCAACATCTAAAGGAACATACCTGAAAGCTGTTAGCATGGCCAGTACAATGAGCCCGGGCATTATTGTAGACACAAAATCTGTTCAAATCTAATCCGGCTCCAACCGGGTTAATAAAATATTTGTTATGACAAAACAGGAAAAAAATGAAGTGATAGAGTTGCTGAAAGGCAAGTTCTCTCAATATAATAATTTCTACATTACTGACACGGAAAGCCTTACTGTAGCACAGGTTGGAAAATTGCGCAGTCATTGCTTCGACAAGCAGGTGGAAATGAAAGTGGCTAAAAACACTTTGATCAAAAAAGCACTGGAAAGCATCGATAATGAAAAATATGCAGGTGTTTATGATTCTTTACACAAGGTGACTGCCTTGTTATTCAGCGAAAATCCCAAAGATCCGGCTGTTATTCTCAGCAGTTTCCGTAAGGATAACAACAATGAGAAACCTGTCTTAAAAGCAGCGTTCATTAACGGTGATGTATTTGTAGGCGATAATCAATTGAAAGCGCTAACACAGATCAAAACCAAGAATGAACTTATCGGCGAGATCATTGGTCTGTTGCAATCACCTATTCAACGTGTATTGGGTGCTTT
>JBDTWL010000081.1:0-9172 GCA_040006715.1 Ferruginibacter sp.
GCGATACTGCATTATATGGACGAGTAACTTATCAGATGATGGAAAATTACTGGCCTAACGCAGGAGATAAGCCGACAGCGACCAAACATGAGACTGAACATTCAAAATGGTATAACAAAGTCCACAAAATTGTTTTATCAAAAACAATGAAAGACACTGGTTTGACTAACACAAAAATTATTGGCGACAACCTTTCGGGCAGAATAAATGAAATAAAACAACAGGGGGGCAAAGACATCTTACTGTTTGGCAGCCCTGCAGCAACACATTCACTTATTCAACTGAACTTAATTGATGGTTATTGGCTATTTGTTAATCCAATTATTCTTGGACGTGGGATTCCATTGTTTGTCGACATCAAAGACAAAATAAAACTAAATCTATTGACCAGTCGGCAATTTACTTGCGGGGTAACTGAACTGAATTACACTGTTGACAGGAGATAACTGCGAACCGCAAAAAAAAATTACGGAACCGGTTAAGTATGTAAAATGCAATAAAATTTGTCGAAATTGGTATCCCAATATGAAAAGATTTTATTAACGCATCTTCCTTCTTTAGTGGTATTCATAAAATACAAATTGTATTTAGGGGGTGTGGTGTTTTTATCCTGACATATTGCCTAAATTAGTAAAATGAAAAGCGTAAATAGATCTCCTTTTTAAAATTACCGGAAATCTTCTTTTACAATGCGATTTCAAATTTTTGGGTAAGAAGCGGGATCGATTTGCAGATTTAAAAAATAATTGCCCCGACCATGAACATATAAAAGAATATACTTTTACAAATACCAGGAGAGAAATTATTATCACAGGTGAACAAAAAATAAAAAGCGCATTATGAAACGAGCACCTGCCCCGTCAAGGAAACAAACTTCGGTTAAAGAAGAAATCAGTATCAAGCCATTTAAAATAGTGGCGATCGGTGCCTCTGCAGGGGGCCTGGAAGCAATAACACTTTTATTAAAACATCTTAAGCCGGATACCGGTATGTGTTTTATCTATGTTCAGCATCTTAGTCCCGATCATAAAAGCATTCTCCCCTCACTCCTTGCAAAGTCAACTAAAATGATAGTGCAGGAAGTAAAGAATATGGTGCGCCTGGAAGCTAATAATTTTTATGTTATCCCGCATAACAAAGAAATGAGCGTGCTTGACGGCCATTTAAAATTAACGGCGCGTTCAAAGGAACGTGTTCATTTACCAATTAATAAGTTTTTTACCTCGCTTGCACAAAAACATAAAGAAGCTTCGGTGGGTATCATCCTGAGCGGAAGTGCAACCGATGGCACACAAGGGTTACTGGCAATAAAAGCCTCTGGTGGAGTGACCTTTGCCCAGGACGATTCAGCAAAATTCAACAGTATGCCAAGATCAGCGGTCGCTGCCGGAGCGGTTGATTTTGTTTTGCCCCCATCAAAAATGGCGGATGAACTGGAGCGGATCAGTAAGTTTGATTACGTCATGCCGGGAACCAGGGAAATCGGTCAGGAGAATGAAATTGAAAACAACGACCCCGCTTTAAAGAACATCCTGAACCTCCTGCTCAAACGAAAAGCTGTAGACTTCAGCCATTACAAAATGCCCACCATAAAAAGAAGGATCCTCCGGAGGATGCTTTTGAATGGGATCAAAACAATAAAAAAATATGAAGAGTTAACTGCAAACCAAAACAATGAGATAGATCTGCTTTATGAAGACCTGCTTATCAATGTTACCAGTTTTTTCCGGGATACAGATGCCCACCTGTATTTAAAAAAAACCATCTTCCCTAAACTACTCAAAAGCAAAAAGCCGGACGAAAAACTAAGAATATGGATACCCGCGTGTTCTACAGGGGAAGAAGCTTATTCATTTGCTATGACCATTCTGGAACTACAAAGCAATAGTATGGTTAAGACAGATGTACAGATCTTTGCAACTGATCTTAGCCAAACAGCCATTGCAAAAGCACGGTTAGGGGAATATACCAAACTCGAAGTTGAATCGGTTGTATCGGCAAAACACATGCAACGATTCTATACAAAAGTTGCGGGCAAATACCGGATAGCTAAAGCAGTGCGTGATATATGCGTATTTGCACCACACAATATCTTAAGTGATCCACCTTTTTCAAGGGTGGATTTTATCAGTTGTTGCAATTTGTTCATCTACCTTGATACTGCCGCACAAAAAAAAGTGCTCTCAACATTTCATTATGCATTAAATGAACAGGGATATTTAATGCTTGGTAAATCAGAGACCATTGGTAGTTCGCAGCAGCTTTTTTCTCCCGTGAATAATAAGTTTAAGATATACCTGCGCAAAAAAATGTCAGGTATAGCAGCATTCCCCAAACTTTTACCCCGTGTACAGCAACCGGTGCTTTCGAAAAAAAGGGATGCCGACAATTCCGGGAGTTACGCCCCATCACAACATCATGGTTTCGATAATGATATTGACCAGCTTTTACTTTCGCGGTATGTTCCGGCAGGAGTGGTCATAAATCATGCCATGGAGATCCTGCAGTTCCGGGGTGAGACAGATCTATACCTGAGGCACCCAACCGGGAAAGCCACCCTGAATATTTTAAAAATGACCACGCCCGATATGGCTTTTGAGCTTCGCCATTTGATTTCCATAGCGATAAAAACAAACCAACCGGTGCAAAGGAGGAGAATTGAGATCAACGACAATGCAGGGTTAAAAACGCTGAACATTGAAGTGATCCCACTTGCTATTGAATGGGATGAGCCTATCCTGCTTATTCTTTTTACTAAATCAGAGGAAGTTGAAAAAATTATTGACAATAGCGTGAAAGGGAAATATAATTCATTGCTAAAAGACAGGAGGATCAAAAAATTAGAAGAAGAACTGGCTGCTGCCCGTGCTGTCATGCATGCTTACACCCAGGACCAGGAAGCAATTACTGAGGAACTGCAAAGCGCCAATGAAGAGGTAGTTTCCAGTAATGAAGAACTGCAAAGTATAAATGAGGAATTGGAAACTTCTAAAGAAGAGATCGAATCAACCAATGAAGAACTCACTACTACAAGCCAGGAACTGCAAACCCGAAACGAACTGCTCAATGAGGCGTACGAGTATTCGGAAGCCCTTATTGCGACCATACCCGACTCTTTGCTTATACTTGACGAAGAGTTCCGGGTCATTTCGGCAAATGAAGTGTTTTATAAAAAATTTAATGTAACCAAGGAAGAAACTGAGGGAATAATTTTATATGACCTTGGAAACAAACAATGGAATATTCCTTTGTTGAAGGAATTCCTTGAAAGCATCCTGCCAAAAAACACCTACTTCCGCAATTTCGAAGTGACTCACAGTTTCGAGATCATAGGAAGAAAGATCATATTGCTTAATGGAAGCCGGATCATTCAGAAATCGCGGCGGGAAAAACTTATCCTGTTATCAATGCAGGATGTTACAGAAAAAGTTGATGCAATTAATAAGATCGAAGAAAGCGAAAAGCTTTACCGGGAGTTATCAAAAACCCTGGAAGAAAAGATCAAGGCCAGGACCAGTGAACTTACAGTTGCAAATACCGCACTCATTGATAAAAATGAAGAACTGATAATAATGAACATGGAATCACAGACATTTGCCCATGTTGCCAGTCATGATCTGCAGGAACCCTTGCGCAAGATCAACATTTTAATAACCCGTATCAACGAAAAGGAATATCAACATCTTTCTGAAAAAGGAAAAGATTATTTCAACCGTATCCAGGAGTCAGCCAGGAGAATGCAAACACTTATAGAGAATTTGCTGTCTTTTTCACGATTAAGCATAACCAACAGGGAATTTGAAAAAGTGAACCTTAACGAGATCCTTACCCAGGTAAAACTTGAGCTGGAGGATCAGATCGCAAATAAGAATGCAACGATCACTGCTACCAAACTCGGTGATCTATATGTTATTCCTTACCAGTTCAGGCAGCTTATGTACAATCTTATCAGTAATTCATTAAAGTTTTCCAAACCTGCTGTTCGCCCTAAGATCGTCATCAAAAGCAGTATTATTAAATACGATAAAACCCGTATGGCAAATATGCCAAAGGCAAAGGAATATTGTCTTCTCAGCATTTCAGATAATGGAATTGGATTTGAACCCGAATTCAATGAAAAGATCTTTGAGATATTTCAACGGCTGCATGGAAAAGACGAATTTGCAGGCACAGGAATTGGTTTGGCTATTGTAAAGAAAATAGTGGAGAATCATAACGGCATAATAAAAGCCAGGGGGAAACTGGGCCAAGGGACAACATTCGATATGTATATTCCAACAAAATGAGGACTAATCAAATGATCAAACATCCTGCTTTCATAGTGATGATCGGTGCACCGCTGGTATGTGGGCCATAAAAAGAAGTGGCGGAAGTTGTATATTACAGAATCACAATGAAGCTGAATATCCTGACATGCCACTTTCAGTGATCAATAATATGGAATTTGATCATGTGCTATCCTTGCAGGAGATCGGGGGGCCTGGCAAAAATGACCGGGCAAAGAAAGAAAAGAAAGAAGATCCCTGTTCCCAGCAGAAACTGCAAGTACAACGGTTTGGGTGGCATTGACAATGATGGAAGAACGAAAATACCTTTTAAAGAAAATGCAGATTGAAACTGCTAAAAAAGGTTATAAGACCTCATCACAAACACATATAGAAAAACATGATGAGATGTCGCATCATATTGATGTATTAAAGAAAATATTATTTGATCTGTAAAACCACAATACAGCTTAATAAATCCCTGATATAAAAAAATTATGTGTGCTTACAGCAAAATAAAAAACGAACCCTTTATCATTTTTCTAGCAGATGATGACGAGACCGACAGGCTTATCTTCAGTGAGGCATTTGAAGAAATTAAAATACAAACCAGCATCCGTGCTTTCAATGATGGTGTGGATTTAATGAATTACTTAAATACAGGGGATACTTTGCCTCATTTGTTGTTCCTTGATCTGAATATGCCTAAAAAAAATGGTTTACAATGCCTGAAAGAAATTAAAGCAAATAAAAAATTCCAGGAAATATGCATAGCCATTTATTCTACATCTTCATCAGAAGTGGATATTGAATCAACTTTCCGGGAAGGGGCAAATGTGTATATTAAGAAACCTGATGATTTTAATGTTCTTAAAAGCCTGTTGGAAAAAGCCGTGATGGTGGGCTACCAGTACCAACATCCGCCATTCAATAAAGAGAATTTTCTGCTTAGGATCTGATCAATTGACACTGGAATTAAAAAAGGGGCCAGGAGAGAAATCCAGCCCCGCTTAATCCAATATCCTATGAAAAACCGATGCAAATATCCGCATGTTGTACATTAAACATTATACTATCCAGGCTGATCTTTGCGTAATTCACAGTTGGTATTTAAATAAAAATATTTTTTTCAATAAAGCAGCAAAAGGCATAAACTCGTTCATTATTATTTATTTTTATTAATACACATTTGATCCACAGCATGAAATTATTTCTTAAATACATGGTTAGCTTACGTTGTAAAATGTTGGTACAGTCAGAACTGAAAAAGCTCGGCTTGAATTATAAATCCATAGAATTGGGACAGGTAGAAATTGAAGAAGACCTTACCCCACCACAATTGGAAGAATTGAATGAAGCATTAAAAAGATCGGGTATAGAATTAATTGAAGATAAAAAAAGTCTTCTAATGGAAAAGATAAAAGTGCTTATTCTTGAACTCATTCAATTTTCAGATGAGCCTTTAGACATCAAGTTATCTGAATATCTAAGTAAGAAGTTAATGCATGATTATACATATCTTTCAAACATGTTTTCCGAGTCGCAAGGCATTACCATTGAACATTTCTACATCATACATAAGGTCGAATTCGTTAAAGAATTATTGGTATACGACGAATTGAACATTTCCGAAATAGCCTGGAAATTAAATTACAGGAGCGTATCTCATCTATCCAACCAGTTCAAGAAAATGACGGGGCTTTCACCATCTTTCTTTAAAAGGATAAAAAAGGAAAGGAGAAAAATTAATGATCAGGCATAAGAACAGCCCATAGTACCCGGATTAATCCTAATCGGTGAATATTGCGCTTCGGCTTTACTTGCAGCAATCTTTGTATGTAAACAACGTGGTATTGCCCGAAAATAGTGCCCCTGCCTTCTTTTTCCTTAAAGTTATTCACAGTGAAGGACGTTTTTAACACCCCCCTGCACCCCAGGTAATAATAATAGTAATTTATAGAAAAAGCTTTAGCTTAGAACAAAGGTTCCTTTAATTGCAACATCACAGGGCAGATATCCCGCGTAGCGGGACAGGCAAGGAACAAATTTCTCCCGATGAACCAGCACGGCAATGCCCGGCATTGGCTGCCACTTTTATGAGACATTTATGTACTGAAAATATTTATTGATATGACTTTAAATGAAATTATGTCCGAGTTAAAATCTCTTGGAAATGAGAATATAAAAAAAATCCTCTTAAAGCATGGTGTAAAGGAACCATTTTTTGGCGTTAAGATCGAAAATCTAAAACCAATACAAAAGAAAATAAAAAAAGATTATAAATTATCTAATGAACTTTACTTTACTAATAATGCCGATGCAATGTACCTGGCAGGCCTTATCGCAGACGATGAAAAAATGACAAAAAAGGATCTTCAGGCATGGGTGAAACTTGCTGTTTCTGCTAATATAAATGGTTTTACTGTTCCCTGGGTTACTGCAGGTAGTAAGCATGGCTTTGAACTGGCCATGGAATGGATTGACTCTAAGGAAGAACATATAGCTGTTGCAGGTTGGTCAACCTTAAGTGGATTGGTGGCTATTAAACCAGATAGCGAATTAGATTTAAATATTATAAAGAGTTTGATTGATCGGGTCGTTAAGAATATACATACTTCTAAAAATAATGAACGTAAAACTATGAATGGGTTTATTATTGCAGTAGGAACTTATGTAAAAGCCCTTACAAAAGATTCTATTTCAGCAGCGAACAAAATTGGATCTATAAGTATAGATATGAACGGAACAGCCTGCAAAATTCCAGATGCGGCAGAATATATTAAAAAAGCTGCTGACAAGAAATTGATCGGAAATAAAAAGAAAACCTTAAAATGTTAGCGGTGAGGCTATGATGATCCTTGATTCTAACAATCCAAATACGATAGAATGTTAAAAAGAACTTTCACGCCTTTTCCAATTTTGACAACAGAAAGGCTTACGCTAAGACAGCTAATAATTAATGACGAACAGGAAATTTTCACTTTGCGTTCTGACAGTGAAATAAATAAATACCTTGACAGGCAAATAAGCAATACTATTGATGATGCAAGGAATTTTATAAATAGGGTTAATGAGAATATTAGTAAAAGCGACTCTTTATATTGGGCAATAACTTTGAGTGACAAAAACATATTGGTTGGGACAATTTGTCTTTTTAGCCTTTCAGATGAAAATGACAAGTGTGAAATCGGGTATGAACTATTGACAAACTATCAAGGACAAGGAATAATGAAGGAAGCCGTAGAAAAAGTTATTGACTATGCATTCAATACAATTAAAGTTCAAAAAATTGAAGCAATCTTCCACAGAGATAATCAGCGTTCCATAAAGCTGTTGAAGAAATGCTCGTTTAGGGATTCAAATGAAGCTGATAAGACAGATCCTGACTTACTATATTACTATTTAACAAATTGAGAAAATGGCTTATGTTTTTCCGGTTTAATTTTCTTGGGCGGACGGAAGTAAAATCAACATTATGTCACTATTTTCCTTCAGTTCCTGGTGGACAGATTTGCAATTAACTTTTGTAGTTAAAATATATTTCCGTTCCTTTAATTGCAGCATCAACCGGCGGACATAGCATCAAATGCCCAGCCTGCGGAAATGCAGACCGTTAGCAGTAAGCATAAAATTTCACAATTAAACTATGAAAAGAATAATAAAGTATACGGTTCTTATAATTATAATCTTTTCTATAATTATTGTAATTCAAAACTATCCCATTTCTTCTAAAGCTAAAAGTTTTCCAAACTTGGCAGATACCGTAAATATTAGGAGAAACCTTGAGGCAATTATTAATACCCATGATTATCGTAATTCTAAAAATATAACTGTGCTTGATACAGTCGCCGGGCGCATAAAAAAAGAATTTGAACGATACAGCAACAGAGTATCTACACAAAATTACAAAGTTGCTGAAGTAGAATATAAAAACATTATTGCGTCTTTTGGCCCGAAAGAAGGTAAAAGAATTATAGTTGGCGCTCATTATGATGTTTCTCACGAACAAGACGGTGCAGATGATAATGCGAGTGGTGTTGCCGGAATTTTAGAGTTAGCAAAACTTCTTAAAGACCAACAGTTAAATTATAGAATTGATTTAGTTGCATTTTCTTTGGAAGAACCACCATTTTTCCATACAAAAAACATGGGAAGTTATATACATGCAAAGTCATTACATGATAGCAGTATAGCAGTGAAAGGAATGATAAGTCTTGAAATGATTGGATATTATTCTGACAAAGAAAATTCGCAAAGTTACCCTGTCGGAATGATGAAATGGTTTTATGGTGATAAAGGCAATTTCATTACATTAATTCAAAGTTTTTTTTGTGGAAAATTTGCCAAAGAATTTAAAGAGTTAGCATTTAAAAATAATTCAATTGATATAAAATCGATTAGAGCTCCGTGGTTTATTGCAGGTGATAACTCAGATCAAATAAACTATTGGAAATTTGGATATAGTGCAGTAATGATTACAAATACGGCTTATTTTAGAAATCATAATTATCATACTACTGCAGACAAATTAGACTTGCTGAATATTCCGAAAATGGCATTAGTAATTGATGGAGTTTTTAGGGCACTCGTTCAATTGAAATAACAGATCCTGCTGCTAACATCGTATGGCCGCAATATGGGCGGACGGAAGTAAAATCAACATCATGTCACTATTGTCCTTCAGTTCCTGGTGGTCAGATTTGCAATTAGATTTTGCAGTTAAAATAATAATTCGTATGCCAGGTCTCTTGTTCAAAATCAACGAAGCCCTCCGGCTAATACTTAGTGCTGACAAGGGTTTGAGTCAAAATAAAACCGGGCAACTCTTCAAAAATGTAGAGTTACCCGATTGTGTGGAGAGTATCGGGGTCGAACCGACGACCTCTTGCATGCCATGCAAGCGCTCT
>JBDTWL010000082.1:0-8862 GCA_040006715.1 Ferruginibacter sp.
AGAATTAAGAATTAAGAATTAAGAATTAAGAATTAAGAATTAAGAATTAAGAATCAACATGCGTATCGATATCATTTCAGTTGTTCCGGATCTTTTAGACAGTCCCTTTGCCCATTCCATTATGAAAAGGGCAAAAGAAAAAGGATTGCTGGAAGTGAATGTGATCAACTTAAGGGACCATACTACTTATGCAAGGGCACAGGTAGATGATTACCAGTTTGGCGGTGGCGCAGGCATGGTGATGATGATCGAGCCGTTGGTGAATGCCATTGAAAGCTTACAAAAACAAACCAGCTATGATGAAGTGATCTATTTAACACCGGATGGAGAAAGATTTGATCAGCAGATGGCCAACAAGCTTTCTTTAAAAAATAATCTTTTGATGATCTGTGGCCACTATAAGGGAATTGACCAGCGTTTCAGGGATCATTTTGTGACCAAAGAAATTTCTATCGGCGATTATGTTTTAAGTGGTGGAGAACTGGCGGCAGCGGTACTGACAGATGCGATCGGCAGGCTTTTGCCGGGTGTATTGAATGATGAGAGTTCTGCACTTACAGATTCATTCCAGGATAACCTGCTTGCTCCTCCCGTATTCACCAGGCCCGAAACATTCCGTGGCTGGACCGTTCCCCCGGTACTTATGAGCGGCAATCATAAATTAATTGAAGAATGGAGGCATGAACAAGCTATAGAACGGACAAAAGAAAAAAGGCCTGACCTGCTGGATTGATCCATCTATCGTATGAGTATGCTGCTCCCACATCGTTTGATAACCTGTCCGTCATAAGCAACTCCCTCTACTACCCATATATAAGTTCCACTGGCTTGCTTCCGTCCCTTATATTCCCCATTCCACCCGTATGAAGACCCGGGTATCTTTGTTTCAAAGACGCGATTACCCCAACGATTATATACTATGAAATAATTGAGCTTGCTTATTCCGAAAAGAATCGGGTAAAGCATGTCATTAAGATTGTCTCCGTTCGGAGAGAATGCACCAGGAACAATGATATCTTTAAAGTTCGATTCCACTTTCACCATTAACGTATCAATAATGTTGCATCCACCGGGCAAACTTATCGAAATGGTATATTCTGTCTCCTGATTATAGTTAAACACCGGGTTAATGATCGAGGAATTACTTAATCCAATTGCAGGCTGCCAGGCGTAACTATTGGCCCCCAGGTTGCGTGCCTGCAATTGTAAAGGATGGTTCAAATAGGCCGTAACTGTAGGATACCTTGTATTAGGAATCTGAGATGCAATAACTGACATTGTAATTGAGTTGCTTGTTACAGTACTAGCCGTAACACAAGCTGCGTTAGAAATCAATTCACAGGTAATAATATCTCCGTTAGCAATATTGTTATCTGAATATGTAGGACTGTTGGTACCGACATTAACATTATTTTTCTTCCATTGATAAACAGGAGAAGCACCTCCGCTCGTTGGCGTGGCAGTAAATATTACACTCGCACCTGCACAAACAGGATTGCTCTGTGTAGAGATACTTACCGATGGAGTAACCGGATTTGATACCAACATCGTAATGCTGTTACTATTTGCCGGGTTTCCAATCACACAATTTGTATTGGATGTAAGTGTACAACTGACCGCATCGCCATTTGCCAACGTATTGTCAGCGTATGTAAAACTATTGGTACCAACATTTAAACCGTTTTTGGTCCATTGGTATACTGGTGGAGACCCCCCATTTACAGGCGTTGCAGTAAATGTTACAGGCATTGATGTACAGATTGAGGTTGCAGACGCTATAATAACTATTGATGCTGTTACTGTTGCTGTTACAGCCATTGTAATTGTATTACTGTTTGCCGAGTTACCAGTTGCACAGCTCACATTAGATGTTAGCATACACATGATCACATCGCCATTGACTAACGCATTGTTAGTATATATGGCACTGTTAGTTCCCACATTTACACTGTTCTTAGTCCATTGGTATACAGGTGCCGATCCACCATTAACTGGTGTGGCAGTGAATGTTACGGGGGTACCTGCACAGATTGAACTGGCAGAAGCGACAATTGTAACCGATGGGGTTAGTGAAGTCGATACCACCATTGTAATACTGTTACTATTTACCGAGCTACCTGTCACACAATTTGCATTGGATGTAAGTGTACACCTGATCACATCACCATTAACCAACGAGTTGTCGGTATATGTAGAACTGTTAGTTCCAACATTCACGCTATTCTTTGTCCATTGATATGCAGGCGCTGGCCCGCCATTTACAGATGTTGCAGTAAAAGTTGCCGGAGTTCCCACACAGATCGTATTGGGTGAAGCAACAATAGTTACCGATGGGGATACAGTAGCTGTGATAGTTATTGTTATACTATTGCTGTTTGCCGGATTACCGGTCACACAATTTGCAATAGAAGTAAGCACACAACTGATCACATCGCCATTGGCCAAGGCGTTGTCAGTATAGGTAGCACTGTTAGTTCCAACATTTACACTATTCTTGAACCATTGATATACAGGTGCAGATCCACCATTTGTGATATTGGCGCTAAAGACACCTGTTGCTCCCTGGCAAATAGGATTGGCTGATGCCGTGATAGATACGGTTGGTGTAAGAGATGTTGCGACAAATAAGATTGCTGCAGTTGAAGTGGAGTTGTTACACGAACTCGTGAGAACACAGCGATATTGGTAATTATTCATACCTGCTGTTACACCCGTAATAGTAAGCATGGCAGTAGTTGCACCTGAGTATGGTCCTGCATTTGAAACATTATTCCATGTACCACCCGCGTTAGTACTTTCCTGCCACTGATACGTAATATTGTTGGCAGCAGTAATACTGAATGATGTATTACCTCCCATACAAATCGTGACATCAGCAGGCTGTGAACTAATACTGATTAATGAACAAGTACACAAGATATTTATCGTGTATCCTGGATCACTAACAGTTGGCGTAACAATAGTATTTGGATTATTAGGAATCAATAAAAATGTGCCGAGAGTCGGAACTAAATTAATCGGTATCAACACTAATGTATTGGCGTCCGTTATATTGCAAGACACAGAAGTTGGGAAATTTATATTGGAAGTAACTTCATAAGCATTTGCATCCCCAGAATTCCTTATATATCCTCCTAGAACAAGATCCGTATTATTCCTGGTATCTATACTATATAGATCACTAATCTGGTTGTCAATTTTTCTGTCGTAAACGATTGTTCCATTGGTTACCCTTGAAAGATATGTAGAAGATGTAGCATTGCTATTAATTATCAGGAAATCTACATCGCTTATAGGAAAACATCTTGCGATTGTTCCTGATAATACACCGGGATGATACGCATAGTAACCTGACAGGTTCCGGTTTGTCTGGTTATAGACAAAATAAAAGGGGAAATAGTTACTGCCATATCCGGTATAAGCAACGGCACAAATCACAACAACACCATTCCTGATAAGAATATTAGTTGGATGTAACGAGTTCACAACTCCGAATCCTGGAATAATTTCATTTACAGCATAATTATTTTGAGCAATGACTGATCCATTTACCTGATTGATTTCAAAAATATTAAGACCATAAGAACCTCCTTTATTATAAATTCCTGAGGCTATTAAATTTCCATTAGGCAGTTGGGCTATTGCATAAAACCCATCTGAGGAAGTGGTGAAATCTGATTGGAATGACCATAATTGTGTACCCGAAGAGTTCAATAAAAGTATAAAGCTATTAGTAAATGGGGCTGTAAAATCTGTTACACCTACAATCGCAAGATTATTAGAAGTGGTTTCAATAACCCGGAAATAATTATCTCCGTTGACAGATGCTGAAGAGGTGGATGTTCTCGTCCAGATAATATTTCCATTTGAACTATTAATTCGGCAGACAATTCCCCTAGGTTTCCCGGCTTGCACCATCCAACCCACAACCACATAATCACCATTCGAGCATACTTTAACATCAGTAAATGCATCATTGCCAGCATTTGCAATGGTCAATTGCCATACGATCTGGTGAGCGGGATTAAATTTTACCAGATAAACATCGTCTCCTGTAGATACTCTGGCAAC
Source organism: Ferruginibacter sp. (assembly GCA_040006715.1). Classification (GTDB taxonomy): domain Bacteria; phylum Bacteroidota; class Bacteroidia; order Chitinophagales; family Chitinophagaceae; genus Ferruginibacter. The sequence continues at coordinate 4,072 of JBDTWL010000082.1, forward strand.
CGTGCCCACAGCAACAGTACTGCCATCATTAGGGTCAAATCGGGTTTCGTAAAATGCATCATTTCCTGAGGGGTTAACGATATTCAGCAATGTGGTCTGAGCATTAACAACAATAGAAAACAGGATAATGACTAAAAGAATAGAGTAAGGCTTAACCATTGCTGTAAGTTGTATAAAGGATGTACAAAATACACTAAATTATTAAGCAAGAGAAATAATGAATATTATTTCTACCTTGACATTTTCTACAATTTCCTAACCCATAAATACTCTGCAAACCCCAGTATATCCCAGAAAATATTCCCCTCAAGTCTTTTTCCAGTAAGCGAATAACTTTCTTTTAATTGTAAAAATAGCTGTTTATTTAGTATTTTCCTACCTTGGGAACCTTTCACAAATATTCCTTTTTAATTTTTTATACAGCGCTTATGAAAAAGACAATACTCTTCAGTTTCTTAATGGCAGTCATTACATTTCATATTTCTGGTCAGACAGCCCAGGTTAGTATAGGAAGTTTAGGAAGTAGCGAGGCCTTTTATGATAGTAAAATAAATAGTTCCGACGGGAATGTAATTAATGTTGGATATACAAATACAGTAGCTACCGGGAACGACTTGTTCTTCATGAAATTAAATGCACACGGGCAGATCCTATGGCAGAAAACCATTCCTAATACGGGTGATGATTATTTTAGCAAAGTAATTATTTGCAGCAATGGTGATTATATAGCTATCGGGCAAATGTTCCAGGGTGGGATACGGAGAGGAATTATGTGTCGTATCAATTCAAACGACGGAGCTGTAATATGGGCTATAAGATCGTCCAATACGGCAGTCGGTGATCTTTTCAATGACGTGGTAGAAACAACAAACAATAACATTGCTGTAGCTGCCTATGAAGATTTTTCCGCACCGCAAACAAATAGCTATGTGATACTATTTAATTCTTCGGGCACCCAGTTATGGTCCTATATCTCTACACGTCCTGATTCTGATGGCTTCCAGACAATTATCCAAATGCCTAATAATAATTTATTGGTAAGCGGTATCTATATAGAGAACTCCGGCCATTATGATGCTGCTATCCTGGAACTCAATGAAGCCACGGGTGCAGTGTTAAACCAGAACACTTATGCAATCAGTTTGACAGTTCCCGGCTTTCCTTATACTATCAACTCGTTGTATCCTTACAAAACATTTATTAGAAATAACAATGTTGTATTCCAAATGTTGGGATACCAGGGATATGGATCACCCCTACTTAACGGCATTTTTATATATAACCAGGCAACAAAAAATTTGTCCGGTAATTATTTATATCATACTGGTATAAACAATGCAAATGGCATTAGTGTGTTACCCATTTCGGAAACCGATTTCCTTGTTGGAAACTCTTATACTACTCCTGCACCTGGTACATATATCTCGAGGATTACAAATGGTACTATTGTCTTTGACAGAAAGGTCAACAGTTTCGTAACCACAATTTCAGGAGGTAATATTGTAAATAACAGTGCTTTCTTTGGAGGTTCTGCTACCGTTGGCGACTTGGAAGGATATAACCTATTTTGCGACATTTCTCTTCCCTCATCATTAGTGCCCTGTGATATATCTGATGCAAATTTATTGACCCTGCATCCTGTATCAATTAATCCAACAACTCAAAGTTCATTGATCCTTCCTGCTGCCGGATCAACAATAGCTATCACTCCTATTGTTCAAAACACATCATTCAGTGTAACTAATATATGTGGGATAGTTCCGGTATCACTGTTAGGTTTCAAAGTAACATATAATTATTCTTCAGGATCAAGTTTACTGCAATGGAGTACAGCGGCTGAACTCAACAGCAAAATATTTGTTATTGAAAGATCGATCGACCAAGGCATAACTTATGTTGCGATCGGATCAGTAAATGCCAAGGGAAATACCAATAACATCTCTCAATATCAATTTATCGACACTGATCCTAAACAGGGCATTAACTTATATCGTTTGAAACAAGTCGATATTGACAATAAGTTTAGTTTCTCCAATATCGTGTCCATAAATGTTAAGAATAAAACAATAAATTCTTATACATTGGCGCCGATGCCTGCCCATGGATATACTTACATACGATCAACACTACCCGAAACAGAAACAATAGATGTCTTGATAATAGATGCAACGGGTAAAAAGATCAGCAAGCAGAAAGGAACAATAAACCAGTCAAATCCATTGAAAATTAACCTATGGCAAATAAACAGAGGCCTGTATTTCATCAAAATATTATCTTCCAACAATACTGTTACCAGCAAAAAAATTGTGATAGAATAAGATTAATTTATATAACTTAAAAAACCTAGGATATGGGGTTTTTTAAGTATCGTTTGGCTCTTATTAATTCTTATAAATACTTTCATCAACCGGGATATTGGTTTGTATCTTATCATAAACGATCGTTCCCTGCATATTGGTTGTAGAATATGGGAACCAATAGCCATCTGCATTCTGCTTATAATCAGAATACGTGGTTGAAACATCCATTTCCTGCCCATTCATGTTCTGCTTGCCGGTTGTTTTTACGATCCGGCTGTTCTTTGCATCGATATAATAATTGGTTACAATGCCATTCTTAAAAGTTACTTTCAGGTTATAAGCCTCGCTACCTTCAACTGTTTCTTTACCGACCAATACAATGGTTGTTCCTTTTTCTTTGTAATTAACAAATGCTCCCTGCAGGTCCATTTGATTGATCGCCGATTTGAACTGGTCATCGGGCATGTCTTCAGGGCTTGCCATTCCCATGATCGGTGTAAATACAGCTCCTTTCGTGGTATTGGCTACCCTGTAATTGGATGAGCCCATTGCTTCAAAATCCACCCGCATGCCTATCCCATGTGACCTCGTACTTGTAAGGGTTATATCGATACCCTGTGTACTCAGGCTTCCTTCCATTTTTATTGTTTTTAAAGCCATCAGTTTTTCTTTACCTCCCAGGGCGGCAATATATTTATCAACGATCTCATCAACCGTTTGAGCCTGTGCAAACTGCACCATTACCATTGCTATCACGAATAATCCGAAAATAATTAAATTTTTCATTGCGTAATTTTTTAGGGTTGAAAGATAGGATAAAATTTCAGTAGATTTATTTTTTGGTTCTTCCTTTTATCCTGTACCTTAATTTTCTATTATAAAAACATTTACTTCATTTATGAATAGTTTTAATATCTCAGGGAATATTGTTGATATATTAAATAAGCAGGTATTTTTCGGTGAGCTTATTGTTGAAAACGGCAAGATCAGCAGGATCAGCAACAGGCAGGAAGCCAGGCAGCATGAGAATTATATCCTTCCCGGGTTTATAGACAGCCATGTACACATAGAAAGTTCTATGCTTATCCCCTCCGAATTTGCAAGGCTGGCGGTGGTACACGGCACCGTAGGTACGATCAGTGACCCACATGAAATTGCCAATGTGTGTGGAATGCAGGGTATTCAGTTCATGATCAATAATGGAAAAACAGTTCCGTTCAAATTTAATTTCGGGGCACCAAGCTGTGTGCCTGCCACTGTTTTTGAAACTGCCGGTGCTGCCTTGAATTCCGATGATGTGGAAACATTGCTCAGGCTTCCGGAAATAAAATACCTGAGCGAGATGATGAATTTCCCTGGCGTGCTGAATAATGATGAGGAAGTAATGAAAAAAATTGCCGCTGCTAAAAAATATGAAAAACCGGTGGATGGTCATGCCCCCGGCTTAAGAGGAGCAATGGCAAAAAGATATATTGATGCCGGGATAAGCACAGACCATGAATGTTTTACTGCAGAAGAAGCGCTTGACAAACTGGGATACGGGATGAAGATCCTGATCAGGGAAGGAAGTGCTGCGAAGAATTTTGAGGCGTTGATCGGTTTGATGCATGATCATTCAGACAATATGATGTTTTGCAGTGATGACAAGCATCCCGACAGCCTTGCAGCAGGGCATATCAACCAGCTTTGTGCAAGAGCAGTTGCCAAAGGCATAGATATTTTTAAAGTATTGAAAGCTGCCTGCATCAACCCGGTGTTGCATTATAAAATGGATGTGGGGTTATTGAGGGAAGGCGATGCTGCTGACCTTATCCTGGTAAAGGACCTTACCGGCTTTGAAGTTTTACAAACATATATCGGCGGGTTACTGGTTGCCGAGAACGGAACAACAAAGATCAGGTCAGTTCCATCACAATTGATAAACAGGTTTAGCTGTAATGAAAAAAAACGAAAAGATCTTTTTGTTGAATTTAAAACAGAAAAAGAAATTGCTGTTATCGGGGCACTGGATGGGCAACTGATCACCAACAAGTTCTTTGTTGCCCCGAAAGTTATTAATAATGAGGTGGTAAGTGATATTGAAAATGATATATTAAAGATCGTGGTAGTGAACAGGTACTTCGATGCCCCGGTTGCAAAAGCATTCATCAAAAATTTTGGAATAAAACAAGGCGCTATCGCATCATCTGTAGCACACGATAGCCATAATATTGTTGCAATAGGTACTGATGACAAGAGCCTGTTGAAAGCCATAAACCTGGTAATAAGGGAAGAAGGTGGCATTAGTGCCGTAAGTGATCATGCTGAGAAAGTTTTGGGCTTACCGGTAGCCGGGTTGATGAGTAATGCAGATGGCTATAAAGTTTCAGAAGCGTATACTGCAATAGATAAAATGGTAAAAGAAGAGCTGGGCTCTACACTAACGGCGCCGTTTATGACATTATCTTTTATGGCACTACTGGTGATACCTCATTTAAAACTGAGTGACCTG
>JBDTWL010000083.1:0-8748 GCA_040006715.1 Ferruginibacter sp.
AGGAAGGCCTGCCTTATTGCTGCGCTTTGCATCATATACCAAAAAGTATTGTTGTGTTGATTTTTGTAATTTAACAGTCTATATTTGTGCGCTTTGTAAGCGTGCGCCAAAGGTAATAAAACTGCCGAACAAAGATTTAAACGTATTAAAGTACCGCTTAAGCATCAAGTGCGACTAACTATGAGAATGAGCCTGCTTCAGCAAAATGAAACAGGCGTACCGTTAATAAATTGATCTAAAACCGGGTTCTATAGTTTTTGAGCATGAAAAAAATTAAATACTTCTATAATACGCATACACTGAGGTATGAAAAACTCGTAACTCCTTTACGGGTAAAGCTGCTCCGTTTATTTGGATTCTTATCTGCACTCATCGTTAGTTCTGCCATCGTGATCTACCTGTATAACAGGTTCTTTCCCAGGCCAACGGATATTGAGGCCAACAAGCGATATGAAGTATTGAAAGAAAACTATAATGTCATCAACAGCAAGGTAAAAACCTTGCAGGAACAACTGGCCGCCCTGGAAAAAAGGGACAACGAGGTATACAGGTCAATATTTGAGGCAAACCCGGTTCCCGACAGTGCAAGGGCAAAAGTTATTGAGAAAAAAAATGAGCTCGAAAAAGTAAATGTAATGAGTGATGACGACCTTGAAATTGATATCGCCAACCAGCTAAATAATATGAGTGCGAGGATCACGTACCAGTTCAATAGCTATGATGCCATTGTAAAACTTATCAAGAACCAGGATTCAAAACTTGCCTGTATTCCTGCCATTCAGCCGGTAAGCAATAAGCAGCTAAACCGAATAGCGAGTGGTTTTGGAATGCGTATCGACCCGGTGTATGGAACGCCTAAAATGCATAAGGGGCTTGATTTTACTGCGCCACAGGGAACGCCGATCTATGCAACAGGGGATGGGACAATAAAGCTATCGGGGTATTCGGAAAGTGGTTTTGGAAACCACGTTATCATAAATCATGGATATGGGTATGAAACATTGTACGGGCATATGGTAAAAGTAAAAGTCCGGCAGGGGCAACATATAAAAAGGGGAGAAGTGATCGGGTGGGTGGGAAGTACCGGTAAAAGCACCGGCCCTCATTGCCATTATGAAGTGCATATCAACGGGCAGGAAGTGGACCCGGTTTACTTCTTCTATAATGACCTAAATGCTGAACAGTATGACCGGATATTAAAAATTGCAGCTACCGGAAGTGCAAAAAGTTTTGATTAACTTTATGATGCAGGTTCAAAAAGTTTCAGGGTTTATAAGTTTAAGGTTAATAACCTTTAAACTCTTTAATCATTTAAACCATTAAACGACTTAATCAATGGCACACAAACAATCAGCTCTCAACTTTGATTTCCTTTCCGGTGAAGAGACGCCGGAAGAAGTTCCTGTACAGGAAGCTGGAATGATCATTGAAGGTCAGCAGGAACCCGTAGCTGAAACGCTTTTGCAAAAGCCCCCTGTCAATAATGAAACAGTAAAGAGATCTCCGCGTGGGCGTATGAAACTGAGTGATATGAATGCAGTGGTTGACCAGCCGGAGATACCGGAAGATGCCATCCTGTTTGAAAAAAGGTATTATAGTATTGGAGCCGTATCTGAAATGTTCAAAGTGAACCAATCACTGATCAGGTACTGGGAAAATGAATTTGATATCCTGAAGCCAAAGAAGAATGGAAAAGGTGACAGGTTCTTCCGCCCCGAAGATGTAAAAGGCCTGAAGCTGATCTATCATTTATTAAGGGAAAGAAAATATACGATAGAAGGAGCAAAAGAATTCCTAAAGAAGAATAAAAAAGCAGATGAAAAATTTGAGATGATCGAATCGATGAAAAAACTGAGATCATTTTTACATGAATTGAAAGCAAATCTTTGATGGGCCTATGAAACAATTTTTTTTAACCTGGATATTCGCATTAGTAACGGCGGGTTTTATATATGCACAAACACCTTACACCAGTTCAAAAGATGAGAAACACCCGGATGTAACTATCCTGAACGGCATCATCAGTAAATACGCGTTACAGAACAATGTTTCATTCAATAACTGGTATACCTCAAACCAGGGTTATTATACACCCCCTCCTGAAATAGTAAATGCAATGGAAGCTGCCAGGGACAAAGTACAGTTCGTCATTTTTGGCGGTACCTGGTGTGAAGACACACAATTTGTCCTGCCTAAATTTTTTAAGTTACAGGAGCTGTCCGGTTTTCCTGATAACAGCATCAGTTTTTTCGGAGTGAATCGTGCCAAACAAACGCTTGGTAATGTTGCAGCTGCATTTAAGATCATTAATGTGCCAACCATTATTGTCATGAAAGATGGAAAAGAAGTTGGACGGGTTGTGGAATATGGCAAAATGGGGAAATGGGATGTGGAGCTGGCTGAATTGCTTAAATGATCGGTTGGTTCTTTGCTGCACCTGCATTTGGATCCCCGCTGAAAATATTGATATCACTTCCGGCCGAAGCAAGATCCAGTTTAAGATCCTCGATGATCTTCTTCACAGCAATATTAAAAGATTGTTTTAACTCGTTAAACTCGGTCATTGATATGTGAATAGTAAAAAATTCAATAGTGACAGTAATGCCGTTCTTATTAAACTCTGAAAAGAACACAGAATGTTTTATTACCTGCGCCGTATTTTTAGAAAGTATTTTCTTTACCTCATCCATTAGTTTTTCAATAGATGCAGTATGTGATTTTGCATCAAGCTCCAGTTTCATTTCCATTCTTCGCTGGCTTCTCATACTCAGGTTGTCAACTACGCTGTCGACCATTTGTTTATTTGGAACGGTTACCAGCGTTTTGTCAACAGTTCTTATTCTGGTGCTGCGCAACCCGATGTGTTCTACGGTCCCGGTAACATTATTCACTTTCAAAGTGTCACCGGTATAAAAAGGCTTGTCGAAAAATATGATGAATGAAGCGATCAGGTTTTCCAGGCTTTCCTTTGCTGCCAGCGCCATGGCTGCTCCCACGATGCTTAAACCCGTAAGTACGGTACCTACATCCTGGTTAAATACCACTTTGATCAGTAACAGTATCCCGAAGATGGTAAAGATGACCTTAAAAAAATCACGGAAGAAAACAATGACCTGGTCATCAGCTTTATCTTTGGTTGTTTTAGCTTTTTGTTCCAGTATCAAAGCAATAAAATCTATCAGGCTTAAAATGAACCAGATAAAATAAATGATGATGAGGCAGGAGCCGGCTTTGTCTAATATTACATCTGTCGGCCGGCCATAGATTTTAAAATACCAGGCAGCAGGGAAAGTTAATTTGTCAATAGCAAAGACAGATACGGCAATGGTAATGAGCCAGCCGAGCGGCTTTATCATCAATGCCACAAAATCCTTTTTTTGAATGGTCTTCCAGTTACGCCTTACCAGCAGGAATAGCAATGAGGCAACTGAATGGGATAATAATTTTTGAAAGAGTAAAACAAACAGGATCGTTCCGAGCACGATCAGGTAACGCTGAATGGTATTGTCAAGAAAAACTGTTTCCAGGAAATTCATCAGGTTTATAAATTATTGAACACTGTATATTTCTACAGCATCTTTTTTTAAGAGGTATACTTTCCCATTCACTGCTTTGATCGCATCATAGTCCCTGAACATGGCCGGCAATTCATATGTTTTCAGGTTGAGTGAATTCAATTGGTAATTATAAAGTTTTTTGCCCGAAAAGCCCATCATCCTGTTCCCCGAAATGGCAACATCCGACCAGTTGAGGAACGGGAGGGTGTTTTTCAATGCGCCATAATAGTCGAAAATATAAAACCCCCTTTTATCATCGTACAGGTATACCAGGTTGTCGTTGTCTATTATTTGCTGGGGCGAAGGAACAGAATCTGTCAACTGGCGCATGTCTGAACTTTCCAATAAAAGATTTCCTTCTTCATTTATCTTTTTAAGTTTGAGGTCCTGCTCATCAAATACCCAGATATTATTATCATATGATGTGGCAATTGCTTTTACGCTGAAAATATTTTGCTTGCGCAGGTTGATCGTATTTCTTTGGGTGAGCAGCCTGTCGAGGATGACAACCGTGGAATAATTTTTATAGTATACGAGTATCTTCAAAGGATTGTTGACATCTATATAAGAAGGATTTCCATATTTTTTTACATCATTGAAAACGGCAAGCGAATCGCCATTGCTGTTCAGTTTTTTTAGCTGGTTACCGGCAGTGATCAGGTAAATATTATCAAGTACATCTACGTTTATATAAATATAATTTCCGGGTATCGCCCTTTCAAATTTAAAAAATGAATCTGCCTTGTTTACGGTTACAGCGACCGGTTTTCCAGTGCTGGGTTTAGTTTGCGCACAACCCGTATTTGACAGGAAAGGGAACAGGATGATAATATATAAAGTGCGTAGCTTCAAAATTTATTTGTTGTAATAGGTTAAGGTCATATCATCACCATCAAAGGTCGCATAGCTATTGTATTTGATCCAGTCTCCGAGGTTGATGTAGCGGCTTGTGTCATTCAGTTTAATATCCAATGGCAAATGCCGGTGGCCAAAAATAAAATAATCATAGTGTTGCTTTTGCAGGATCTCTTTGCTGTAGCGGACGAGCCATTCTTCATCTTCTCCCAAAAACACCTCATCTGTTTGTCCTGTCTGTGCCCTGCTTTTCCTGCTGAAATAACCTGCAATGCCCATACCAATATAAGGAGGCAATATCCCAAAGAACCATTGGCATGCCCTGTTGCGGAATATTTTTTTTATGAATTTATAACCATGGTCACCCGGACCTAATCCATCGCCGTGGCCAATGAGGAATTTTTTACCACTATACACAAATTCTTTAGGCTCAAAATAAACCGGGATATTCAATTCTTTTTGAAAATAATCGTTCATCCACATATCATGATTGCCAACAAAAAAATAAAGGGGAATACCACTGTCTGAAAGTTCGGCGAGTTTGCCAAGTATCCTTACATATCCTTTGGGAACAACTTTTTTGTATTCGTACCAGAAATCGAACAGGTCGCCCAGTATGAATATTTCAGCAGCGTCGTTCCTGATCTCATCAAGGAACCGGATGATCTTTTTTTCACGTATAAGGCTTGTTGCCGCATCAGGAGCTCCCAAATGAAAGTCGGAAAGAAAATATATTTTTTTAGATGATCCCATCATTCAAATATATTTTACGGCTTATTTTTTTGCTGAAGATATTTTAAAACATCGCCTGTGGTAATTTCTTTCATGCCCTGTACACTGCCATTATACCAATAGATCCATGCCCTGAAGGAAACACCTTCCTTGAAAACGGTTACCTGCTCCCGCTTATACATAGGTGTTTCACCCGCTTCCACATTCAATCCTTCATAATCATCTAATTGCTCTATTACCCATTTGAATTCTTCGGGGTTATTGAAAACATATAATTCACCATTGATGAATGCTTCTTCCGTAGTAGTAATGGCCACAGGATGAGCTCCTTTGTCATAAAATTTCCCCTGTACCACCGCTTCTCCCAATAAATGAAAATATTTAGTGAGGTATTGGTAAGCAGGATTGTGAAAGCCACTTCGTAAAGAACCGTATACAAATAATTGATATATTGTTTCCATTGATTTAGGTTTACCGTAAAGGATCAAATGTGTTTTATGCTTCTACCAAAAAACAATATACTTCTTTTGGCCCATGTACACCCGTTACAAGTGTCTTTTCTATATCGGCAGTACGGCTGGGACCGCTTGCAAATGTTATGAGGGAAGGCATATTGCCACTGTATTTTTCTTTTAAAAAAAGCAATGCATCTTTCAGGTCATACATCATCTGGTTGCTGTAAGCGATGCAAATATGTATCGGTGCATATACGCTGGTAGTTCTCCCGCTTTGCTGTGCCGCACTCATAACAATGGTACCTGTACGTGCCACCAGGCATTCACAGCCCGTAACAGAGATCTCGCAGGAGGCCAGGTCATCGTAAGACGCATTATTGAACAATGCAGCGATCCTGTCTTCCTTAAAATAGATCTTGGTCCAGTTCTTTGCTACCAATAGTTCCTGTAATTGTTTTTTCAGGTCTGATTCATTCGTACAAAAAGCAAACTTGCCCTGCAGTTTTGTAAATTCCTCTGCAAAGATGATAGCGGTATCTTCCTTTGCTGATGTGAATACGGATTGCGCTCCTTCACTGTGAGGAAAAGGCAAAGGCACCGGATTACTCAGTGCCTGCCGAATTTTTTTTAATATATTTTCTTTAGCCGGTGAAACAGCCATGTTCAACTTTTAAATTTGTGGTGGATTTTGTAATTCCTCGGGAAGGGTTGTTGGTGGCACTTCGCTTACAATATCTTCCGGCTCAATATCGAGGATCTTTTTCTCTTCATATGGCCGTTTGCCGATCAAAGCTTCTACGTCACTTTTAAACAATACTTCTTTGACCAATAATTCTTTTGCCAGCTTTTCTACATCAGCTCTTTTTTCGATCAGGAGGTTCTTTGTTTTTACGTATGCTTCATCGATCAGCTTCCTTACTTCATGATCGATCATTTTTCCTGTTTCTTCGCTGAAAGGTTTTGTAAAAACATTTTCCTGGTTTGGATCATAGTAACTGATATTACCTACTTTGTCATTCATACCATAAACGGTTATCATGCTGTAGGCAATCTTTGTGATCTGTTGCAGGTCATTGCTGGCGCCGGTGCTGATCTTTCCAAAGAATATCTCTTCACTTGCCCTTCCTCCCAATGTCATACAGATCTGGTCTATCAACTGGTCGGTATTGTATAAATATTGTTCTTTGGGAGTGTATTGGGCATATCCCAATGCAGCCGTTCCCCTTGGTACGATCGTTACTTTTAATAAAGGATAAGCATGTTCCAGGTACCAGCCGCAAATGGCGTGGCCTGCTTCATGATAAGCGATGATCTCTTTTTCTTCGGGCGAAATGATCTTGTTCTTTTTTTCCAAACCACCAATGACCCTGTCTATCGCATCCTGGAAATCGCTCATATCAACCGCATCTTTATTTTTCCTTGCGGCGATCAGTGCTGCTTCATTACATACATTGGCAATATCCGCACCTGCAAATCCCGGTGTCTGTTCAGCGAGTTTATGAATATCCAGTTTCTGCGATACTTTAATAGGGACCAGGTGAACTTTAAAGATTGCTTCACGACCAACGAGGTCAGGACGGTCAATAGTGATCTGCCTGTCGAAACGGCCCGGCCTTAATAAGGCATTATCCAATACATCCGGGCGGTTGGTTGCGGCTAAAATGATGATACCAAGATCGGTACCAAAGCCATCCATTTCCACCAATAACTGGTTTAGTGTGTTTTCCCTTTCATCATTGCTCATCATCATATTCTTTCCCCTTGCACGGCCTATCGCATCTATCTCATCAATAAAAATGATACAAGGCGCTTTTTCCCTTGCCTGTTTGAAAAGGTCCCTCACCCGGCTTGCGCCCACGCCCACAAACATTTCAACAAAATCACTTCCGCTCAGGCTGAAAAAAGGAACCTGTGCTTCCCCGGCCACAGCTTTCGCCAAAAGCGTTTTACCTGTACCGGGAGGGCCAACCAGTAAAGCTCCTTTTGGGATCTTTCCGCCGAGTGCTGTATACTTTTTAGGATTTTTGAGGAAATCCACGATCTCCATCACTTCCACTTTTGCTTCATCAAGCCCGGCAACATCTCCAAAGTTGATGTTGACCTTTGTGCCTTTTTCAAAAAGCGTGGCTTTTGATTTACCGATATTGAAGATACCGCCGGGGCCGCCACCACCACCTGGTCCGCCAACCTTGCGCATCATCAATACGAATAAGAAACCTATCAATAAAATGGGTAACAAGGTGCTGATGATCTGGCCAAAAAGCTCTCCTTCATCATCGGGCCTGTCGGCTGCTATTGCAATCCCGGGGTTTTGGGATATGAAATTGTCATATTGGGTTGCAAATGTTTTATCATCAATAATACTGAAAAAAAGTTGCGGCTCCGCAAGCTTTACAGCAGCTTCATATTTTTTTTCATCTTCTTTATCATTCAATATTGCACGATAAAAAGCAGCTTTCTTTATAAGGCTGTCTTTATTCAAAAATATGCGCACCAGCTTTTTATTGCGGATGGTCCTGATCTTTTCAACGTCACCCTGCTTCACCATCGCATAAAATGACTGTTGGTCAGTTTCTACACCAGCGCTGCTTACACCACGAAAAAGGTTGTATGCTACGATAGATATAAAGATGATACCATAGATCCAGTATATATTGAACTTATTTTTTTTCTTCAGCGGGTCTTCTCCTACGGGGGGTATATTATCCGGGGATATCTTCCTTTTATTACCTTGTTGATTCATATTTTGTTGTGCCATTGCTTAATTAGTATAGGGTACTTTCGTTTTTAATATTATTTATCAATGTGTTCAAGGGCCGGTGCATCACTCCATAATTCTTCCAGCTGGTAAAACTTTCTTGGCTCAGGAAGCATGACGTGTACCACTACATTTACAAAATCTATCAGGATCCATTGCTCAGCCTGCCTGCCTTCGTGTTTATAAGGCCGTTCTTCACAATTGATAGATACATCTTCTTCAATATAGTCGGCGATCGCCCGCAACTGGTTATTGTTATTCGCCTGGCAAATAATGAAAAAATCTGCCACGGCTTCGGGTATTTTACGGAGGTCAAGGCTTATGATATTTTCGCCCTTTTTCTCCTGTATAGCGTGAATGATTGTTTTGAAAATTTTACTGTTTCTTGTTA
>JBDTWL010000084.1:0-8128 GCA_040006715.1 Ferruginibacter sp.
TCTTTCTTCAGTGGCTCTTTCTTTGCTTCCGGTTCATTTCTTGCCGGGGGCGGAACTGTTAGTGGAGCCATCGTTGTCTTTGCAGGGATCTTTATTACCTGTCCCACCGACAAACTGGTTCCTACGGGTATATTATTATAAGCTGCCAGTTCCCGTGGGTGGACATTGTACAACCGGGCAAGTGAATACAATGTTTCCTTCGGTTTCACGGTATGTGTGTTTTGTGCAGCAGCGAACAGCGGGACAAAAAAGAGTAATACAATAAAATTTTTCATAGATAAAAATTTATTGTTGCAAAGATGCAGAAATAAGTTGGTTAACAAAACCCCTATTTGTTAAGAATACGCCAGCCTTTTGGGTAGTAATTATTGATGCGGTTGGGCAATATTTTGATCCACCCCAATGTGGCATTTTGATATTTTATCAGCACCCATCCTTTCAATTTAGTTTCGATGACCAGATCCTGCCGGCGCAGGTATTGTAAAGCCGTTTCAGTATCAACATTGACCGATGCTACCGTTTCCGCTACCAGTCCGCTTAATGCAAACGCGTGATCGGGGATCAGCTCATCGCGAATGATGGTACCGATCTTTATGCCTGCTTTTTTTAGATACAATACAGATTGCAATAACAATACATCATTCAATAACGGTGCTGGCATGGCAATGATCTCATCCTGCCATTTAAAGAAAGCAAAGGCATCAATATTGTTAAAATATGGCCTTATGATCTCAATGGCTGTTTTGGTAAGTAATGGCGGTTTGGTTTTCGGCCTGGCGTACTTATCATCTGTTGCTATTCCTGCTTTCTTGAATGCAGCAATAAAAAAACCTTCACCTTTCAATTTATCCGGGTAAAAGCGATAGCCGTAGGCGTTATGTTTCGCAGAGTTTGTTTCAATGATATTCCATTCCGTTTTTGCCTGAAGACGTATGCCGGATACCGGGTACTGGTTTCCGGATACCAGCCAATCGCAGATCTCTTCATCTTCCGCTTCGGAATAAGAACAGGTAGAATATATTAAGATACCGCCCGGTCTTAATGCGGGTAAAATATCTGCCAGGATACGTTGCTGCCGCTGGCTGCACAAGTTTACATTATTTAAACTCCATTCATCAATTGCTCCAGGGTCTTTACGAAACAAGCCGCTGCCGCTGCAGGGTGCATCCACTATAACCAGGTCAAAAAATCCCGGGAGCCTTTGAAGGTCTTTAGGATCATTGTTGGTGACAACAACATTTGCTGCACCCCATTTTGTAATATTCTCTGATAAAATATTTACCCTTGTTTTGATGATCTCATTGCTGACCAATAAACTGTTTAGCGGGATAATGGATTGTACAAGCGTAGATTTTCCGCCGGGTGCGGCACAAAGATCCAACACACGCAAAGGTTGTGACAGGTCGCAGGTTTGCCTGATCGCTTCTTCCAAAAACATGCTACTGGCTTCCTGAACATAATAAGAGCCAGCGTGAAACAATGGATCGGAAGTGAATGAAGGACGTGATGGCAGGTAAAAACCTTCTGAACTCCAGGGAACTTTTTGAAGCGTGGATTGTTGGGTGTTGGGTGTTGATCTTTTCCGGGGGTTGGATCTTATTGAAACTACCTGCTCACCCGATTCATGCACTTTTTTAAAAGCATCTTCATCATATCCTTTAACCGTTTGTAAAGAATTAAGCAATGCTGCCGGAAGTTTCTGAGACAAGTTGTTATATTTGATTTAGTCAAAATTAAATAATCGTCACTGATTATTTAACCGCTAAGGCAGAAAGACACTAAGAATAAGAAATAAGCTTTGCGTCTCAGCTCCATTGCGGTTAAAAACAAATTCAGACAATCAGTGGCAATAAATAATAACAAATGAAAAAGATATTTTTTCTGTTATGCCTGGTAGGGTCCGCTTACAGTATTTGTGCACAGGCATTTCCTGATAGCTGGACTGATGGAAAATATTATACCGTCAATGGCGCCAAATTATATACGGTAACAGTCGGTACCGGCGAGCCAATGATCATCATTCCAGGTGGGCCTGGCGGAACCCATTTGTCTTACAGGGGCTTTGATTCATTATCTGTAAACTCCAATATCCAATTGATCTATTACGATGCATTTGGAAGGGGCAAATCAGATACTGCGAAAGAAGTTAAAGAATATACGCTGGAAAGGGATATTGAAGACATCGAAGGTTTGAGAAAGGCCATGCATTTAAATAAGATCAGTTTATTAGGACATTCCTATGGCAGCCTGGTAGCACAAGGTTATGCAATTAGGTATGGCCAAAACCTAAGTCATTTGATCATTGCCAATGGCTTTCACAGTTTTGTTATGTGGCAGGAAAATGATGACAACAGCAATCATGAGATCAAAACAAATTACCCGGAAGTATGGGATACATTGATGAAAATAAGAGAACAGGGCGCTATTTCAAGTGATGATATTCACCAGGAAATTTATGGCAGGGTTCCTTATGGTTTTTTATATGCTTACAACCCCGACCGGTTCACCGGCGGCGGCCCGGGAAAACCTTATCCCAATCCTTTCAATACAAAATTATATTACCAGATGGTTGGCAAGGATGGTGATTTTATCGTAGGGAATGATATTGGCAATTTTGATTTCAGGAAACAATTGAAAGACCTTAAGATGCCCGTACTCATTGTTGCCGGAAGGTTTGACAGGGTTGCCGTTCCCTGGATGCAGGTCAAATACAGGGAATATTGCCCGCAGGCTAAATTTGTGATGTTTGAAAAGAGCGGGCACAATCCACAGGTAGAAGAAAGAGCAAAAGAGTTTGCACTTATAAAAGATTTTTTAAAGAAACAGTGAGGCCAATGAGGTTTTTATATTCATTGCCTCTGATTACTGATTGTTAGAATTATATGTCAGAAAATGATCAGTGAATCAGTGAAAACAAATAAAAGCTTAAACAGATTTTATTTCCGTAACAAGGTCCTGCAATACTTTTTTGGCATCCCCGAAAAGCATGCTGGTCTTCGGCTGAAAGAACAAGGCATTTTCAATACCTGCATAACCCGGTTTCATACTGCGTTTATTCACGATCACATTCTTGGCGAGTTCAACTTCCAAAATGGGCATGCCATAAATGGGTGAAGCGGGATCATTTTTTGCAGCAGGATTTACCACATCATTTGCGCCAAGTATGAGTACTACATCACAGGTTTTGAATTCATCATTTGCTTCATCCATCTCAAGCAATTTCTCATAGCTCACATCCGCTTCTGCAAGCAAAACGTTCATGTGTCCGGGCATGCGCCCCGCAACAGGGTGAATGGCATATTTTACTTCCACGCCTTTTTCATTTAATATTTTTTCGAGTTCATGGCAGATATGCTGTGCCTGGGCTACTGCCAAGCCATAGCCGGGAACGACCATTACTTTATTGGCAAAACTCATCACCATGGCCGCATCGCTGAGGGAGATCTCTTTGTAATGTCCCTGTTCCCCGGTACTGGCAACAGCAGCATTGTTTCCGCCAAAGGAGCCGATCAAAACATTCCTAAGGGAACGGTTCATTGCCTTACACATCAAAATGGTCAGTAAAGTGCCTGCCGCACCCACAAGGATACCTCCTGTAAGCATTACCTTATTATCATACAGGAATCCGCCGCAGGCTGCTGCCACACCTGTAAATGAATTGAGCAATGAAATAACAACCGGCATGTCCGCCCCACCGATAGGCATTACAAAGAATACCCCGTATATCAATGACAGCGCCAGGATACCATATAATAATAAACTGTGTTGCGGGTTTATCACGAGAAATGCACCGGCGCCCAATGCAATTGCCAGCACCAATAAATTAAGGACATTCTGGCCTGTAAAACTAAGGTCCTTTACTTTGCCATTTAATTTCCCCCAGGCAATGATGCTACCTGCAAATGAAACGGAGCCAATGATGAGCCCTAACACAATGATCAACACGGTTGGCTGGATACTGCTGATGTACTCACTGCCCGGGTTGGCCGCTAATTCCCCCGAGATATGGTCAAACTCCACCAATGAGATCAATGCAGCACAAGCTCCGCCCATCCCGTTGAAAAGACTTACCATTTCCGGCATGGCTGTCATCTTTACTTTTTTGGCCGCAAGCGTGCCGATAAAAGCACCGATCAAGAGCCCGCAAAATATCCAGCTGTAATTGTGTAGCCCTTCGCCTGTTTCACTATTACGGTATAAAAAGATCGTTGCAAAGATGGCGATGGTCATACCCAATGCAGCTATAAGGTTACCCCTCCTCGCCGAAGCAGGGTGTGACAGCATTTTTAAACCCAATATGAAAGTTACTGAAGCAATTAAGTAGCAAATTGTGAGTATGTGTTCGCCCATGATAATTTTAAAATTCTTTTTTACCTCACCCCGACCCTCTCCAAAAGGAGAGGGAGGATGGTTACAGTCAAATTCGTGTTGTTCGTGTTTTTAATTTGTGTTCTTTACTTCTTCTTCGACTTGAACATCTCCAGCATCCTGTCAGTCACAACAAACCCGCCCACTACATTCAATGTTCCCAATATCACTGCAAGAAAACCCATCCCCAGCGCCAGGTAGTTATTGGTTTCAGCCTTGCCCATAACAATGATGGCGCCGATGATCACCACCCCGTGAATGGCATTTGCACCGCTCATCAATGGTGTATGCAATACACTTGGCACACGGCCGATGACCTCTATTCCCACAAAGATCATCAGGATGACGATGTAGATGATCTGCTGGTTGGCGGATATCCATCTTAAAATATTTTCCATAATCAATTTGTTGTTATTATCTCAAACCGCCGACAGGGTTTGCAACCGCTGCCGGGGCTAAATCAAATTCTTCACCCGTTCATTCGTGATCTCCCCTCCATGCGCAATGCAGGTTCCTTTTACAAGATCATCTTCAAAATTCAGGTTTAGTTTTCCTTCCTTACCGATGATGAGTTGTAAAAAATTAAGGATGTTCTTGCCATATAATTTACTGGCATCACTTGGCATGGCAGCAGGAAGGTTTGAATTTCCTACAATGCTTACACCATGATGGTTTACGGTCTCATTATTTTTTGTTACTTCTGTATTGCCCCCGGTTGCTGCTGCAAGGTCAATGATCACGGAACCGGTTTTCATACCAGCTATCATTTCTTCTGAAACAAGGACCGGTGCTTTTTTGCCCGGGATCTGCGCAGTTGTTATAACAATATCAGCTTTGGCAACGGCCTCAGAGATCCTTGTTTTTTGCCTTTGCATAAATTCCTCGC
The DNA here is from genome assembly GCA_040006715.1 of Ferruginibacter sp. Lineage (GTDB taxonomy): Bacteria > Bacteroidota > Bacteroidia > Chitinophagales > Chitinophagaceae > Ferruginibacter. The sequence continues at coordinate 5,255 of JBDTWL010000084.1, forward strand.
TTTGCTCTACGGCATAGCCACCAGCTCCTGTTGGATCAGCGGCGCCTTCCACTTCAACGAATTTTGCCCCCAGGCTCATCACTTCTTCTTTCACTGCGGGCCTTGTATCAAATACTTCAACAGCCGCACCCAGCCTGCGGGCTGTGGCAATTGCCTGTAAGCCGGCAACACCTGCACCAAGTATCAAAACCTTAGCAGGCGGAACTGTCCCGGCGGCTGTCATGAACATGGGGAAATATTTGGGAAACAGGTTAGCAGCCAACAATACTGCTTTATAGCCTGCAATATTTGCCTGGCTGCTGAGCACATCCATGCTTTGTGCACGGGTTGTGCGGGGAAGCATGTCGATACTGAATATGCTGAAGCCTTTTAAAGCCCAGTCTTTCATTATAACAGCATTATACAAAGGTTGAAAAAAGCCAAAAAGTATTTTTGCTTTGCATTGACTTAAGTCGGTAATATTAAGGGGGCTAATTGATAATACCAGTTCAGCTGTCTTCAATACATCTTCTCTTGATGCAATGGTTGCACCAGCTTCTGAATATTTTATATCTGAAGCGAAAGCTTTTTCACCTGCCTCATGTTCAACCAAAACTTCCACATTCCATTTTTTTAATATGGCAATGTGTTCCGGTAATAAGGATACTCTTGTTTCAGGGGTTGGTTCTTTTAACAGGCCGATGATCATACACTAATTATAGCTTCGAAGTTAGGGAAAATTAAAATCTGATCTTGAAATGCTGTTTAATTTTAAAATCGGGATTAAGAAAAACGAGGCCAATGAAAAAAAGATCGATGGTAAGTGTTACAGCAGGATGTTGCCGGATCTCAGCCCACACTTCTTCCATTTCTTCACTCCAGTGAATATCGTCGAAAACAAGGATCGTAGCTGAAGTTGAATGACTGACAAGTTGCCTGAAGTATTGCAGGGTAGGCTCTTTGCGATGATTACCATCAACAAATGCGAGCCCTACATTTTGTACCTCGGATAAAAGCGGTTGCAGGGTTTGTTCAAAGCTGCCTTCGCGAAGCTGGATATTTTTTATGGCAAGCATTTCAAAATTCTGCCTGGCAATTTCTGCAATGGAAGCAGCTCCTTCAAGTGTATATACCATTGCTTCCGGGTTAGCATTTGCCATATATGCTGTGCTGATACCGAATGATGTGCCCAGCTCAATTATGTTATAAGGCCTGTAATGTTGTACGATACGGTAAAGCAACCGGGCATATTTACTGTGTTTCAACGAAGAAGACGCTATCTTATGCACTACCCTCCTGTTTGTTTTAATGACCGCCGATCCCGCTCCAAAATCTTCTACTTTGATGACCTTTGCATTACTTAATAATTGTTTTCGCTGCTCTTCAATGCTATCATAACAATCATAAGCTGTTCTATCATTCAAAACATTCGTTATGAAATCAAAAACAAAGGGGGAATGTACACCATGGCCCTTGCTGCTGGATGCATTGATATAATAATGAACGTATTTTTTTACTAATTGAATTGCTGAATACAAAATAATAAGGAATAAGAAATGTAAAATAAGAAATAAGAAAGTTGAAGCAATATCCTAATTTATTTTTTCTCCCATGTTTGAAAACTATAAGCGTATGCATGTTTTTCATCGGCTGCAAAATCAAGATTATCTGAAAGCTTCCATATATGTTCATCAATCACAGGGAAGAAAGTATCTCCTTCTAATTCGGCATGCACACGTGTCATATAGATCTTATCAGCAATCTCCATACTCTGTTTATAAATTTCACCGCCGCCGATGATGAATATTTCCTTGCAGTTGGTTGTTTCTGCCTGCTTCAGTGCATCATCCAAATTTTTTGCAACCCAACTATTTTCCGCTTTCCAGTTTTCTTTTGATGTAATAACAATGTTTACCCTGCCAGGCAATGTTTTATTGACTGCTTCAAATGTTTTGCGGCCCATGACCACCGTCATTCCCCAGGTCTTGTTCTTAAAGAATTTCAGGTCGTTCGGTAAATTCCAAAGCAATTGATTGTTCTTGCCGATGGCATTGTTTTCTGAAGCAGCGACGATTAATGAAAGCATTTTAAATATAAAATATTAAATGTAAAATATTAAATGTAAAAGACGGAAGCTACTATTATAAATTCTTCTTTGTTGTCTCAATACTGGATGTAAAAATTGCAATTAATTCATTTACTTCTTTGAATGCCATATTAATCTTTTCATCGGCAATTAAAGGTTTTTCTTTAATTATTCTCAAATTGATTCTGGATTCCCTTAATTCTTTTAATGCTATTTTCATTTTATGAATAAAATCAGCCCTGCTTTCGGCAGCCTGCGCCTCTCCATAAAGTAATGCAGGAGCAGTTCCACTTTTAGCAAGCTGGTATTCTAAATTATGACCCGCTTTTGTACCCGGCAATAATTCACAAACATCTAAACACATACAAGCAAATCTTACCAGTCTGTCTTCAAGGTCATATCTTTTAGTTTCCATTGAGCGAAATAAAAATTTGCTTCGCAAATTAACAAGGTATTTTCCTCAATTCTTTTTGTTGATTTTCCTGCCAAACCATTCCACGAATCGCAACTTTTACATTCTACATTTAATATTTTACATTCCAGTTTTAAACCGCTACAGGCGCTTTGATCGCAGGATGAGATTCATAACCCAACAATTCAAAATCCTCAAACTTAAAATCAAAAATATTTTTTACTGCAGCATTTATTTTCATCTGCGGTAATGGAAAAGGCTTTCTGCCAAGTTGAAGATCTGCCTGTTCAAAATGGTTGCTGTATAAATGTACATCTCCAAATGAATGGATGAATTCTCCCGGCTCCATATCACATACCTGTGCGATCATCAATGTGAACAAAGCATAGGATGCAAT
>JBDTWL010000085.1:0-7722 GCA_040006715.1 Ferruginibacter sp.
AAAAATGAAGCGGAGAATTTAATGGATGAAGCCATTGGCAGCCAGATCAGTGATTACCTTATCAAACCTGTTAATCCAAACCAGGTATGGCTTAGTTTAAAAAAGATCATTGACAATAAAAGACTGGTCGCAGAAAAAACAACTTCTGCTTACCAGCAGGAATTCCGCAGTTTGTTCATGGCACTGAACAGCAATCCCGATTACAATGAATGGATGGAAATATACAGGAAGCTGGTGTATTGGGAACTGGAGATGCGCAAAAGTGATAGCCCCGAAATGCAGGAGGTATTTGAAACACAGAAGCAGGAAGCCAACACAGAATTCTTTAAATTCATTTCGAAGAATTATGCATCCTGGGTATCCCCGAAAAGTACGGATGGCCCGATCATGAGCCATAATATTTTAAAATACAAAGTATTTCCGCACCTGGAAAAAGGCACACCCTTGTTCTTTGTACTCATTGATAACCTTCGTTTTGATCAATGGAAGACCATACAGCCCATATTTGCCGAAAGCTTCAGGATACAGGAAGAGGAAACTTTTTATTCTATTTTACCAACTGCAACCCAGTATGCCCGTAACGCCATATTTGCGGGATTGCTGCCGATCGATATAGAAAAACAATTTCCTACCCAGTGGAAAAACGATGATGAGGAAGGAGGGAAAAATTTATTTGAAGAAGAATTTTTGCGGGCGCATTTGAAAAAGATCGGTAAATCAGACCTGAAGATCTCTTATACCAAGATCACCAATAATCATGATGGCCAGAAAATGGTGGATAACATGCATAACTTTTTGCAGAACGACCTGAATGTGATCGTTTATAATTTTATGGATATGCTTAGCCACGCCCGTACTGAAATGGAAGTATTGAAAGAACTGGCGGGTGATGAGACCAGTTACCGCAGCATAACAGAAAGCTGGTTTGAACATAGCCCCCTGCACCAGGCCCTCAAAAAAATAGCAGACAAAAAACTGAACCTTATTGTTGCAACTGATCATGGCACTACCAGGGTAAAAACACCCGTGAAAGTGATCGGTGATAAACAAACCACTGCGAACCTTCGTTATAAGCATGGCCGTAATTTGAATTATGAAGCAAAGGATGTGCTGGCATTCAGGGATCCCAGGGAAGCAGGATTGCCCGTTCCCAATGTAAATTCAACTTTTATTTTTGCCAAAGGTGACCTGTTCCTTTGTTACCCGAATAATTACAATCATTTCGTAAATTACTATCGCAATACGTTCCAGCATGGAGGAATAAGCCTGGAAGAGATGATCGTGCCGGTGATCAGGATGACAAATAAATAGTGAATGGCAGGTAGTATATATCCAGTAGGGAATAGTTTTGTTTATTGAATAAGCTACTGCCACTAACCACTTGGCACTTGCTATTTTTCAACGAAGTGGTGATAACTTAATATCAAAAGCCGAAAACTGTATTTACTTTTGCCATGACTTATAGGTTTTGACTTTTAACTTTTGAATTTATAATGAAATACACACAACATAATTTAGACAAGATCGAAAAAGTAATTGAGGAAAGCGGTTATGTTATCCGGTATGAAAGAGGAACATTCCAAAGTGGCTATTGTATATTGCAGGATAAGAAGGTCGTAGTGTTGAATAAATTCTTTCAGACAGAAGGAAGGATAAATACGCTGATAGACCTGTTACCACAACTAGATGTAAACATTGACCTGCTGACCCATGAAAGCCAGAAATTATACGAAGAGTTGATCGCTGTTGAAATCACAAAGTGAAATAAGAAATAAGGAATGAGAAAGTACCGTCATCCTTCTTAGGAAATCTATGCTGCTTTTTATCTTTCTTATTCCTTATTTTACATTTCTTATTCCTTATTCATGTTCTGCCCTCCTTTAAAAATAACATTCCTAGGTACAGGTACAAGCAGCGGTGTCCCCATGATCGCATGCAGTTGCGAAGTTTGTACATCAACAGATACAAGAGACAAACGCCTTCGTAGCAGTATCATGGTAGAAAGTGAAACCACCTGCATCGTTGTTGATACAACACCCGATTTCCGTTACCAGATGCTGAGACTGGGGGTTAAGAAATTAGATGCTGTGCTGTTTACCCATTCACATAAAGATCATGTAGCGGGGCTGGACGATATCAGGGCATTCAATTATTTCCAGGAAATGCCAATGGATGTGTATGCAAGTGAACTCACACAAACAGCATTGAAAAGAGAGTTCCCTTATATTTTTGCTGAACACAGGTACCCGGGCATCCCGGATATTTCATTAAAGGATATCGGCGAAGAAACTTTTATGGTCGGGGATATCCCTGTTACACCTATTAAAGTATGGCATCTAAAAATGCCGGTGCTGGGTTTCAGGTTTGGAAATTTTACTTATATAACAGATGCAAACAAAATAGAAGAGACCGAAAAAGAAAAAATAAAAGGAAGTGATACGCTTGTTTTAAATGCATTGCGGCGCAACAAACACATCTCTCATTTTAATTTAGAAGAAGCTGTTGAAATGGTCAAAGAGCTAAATGTCCCACAGGCGTATTTTACGCATATCAGCCACCAGTTGGGATTACATGCCGGGATCAATAAAGAATTACCAGCAGGTATGGAACTCTCATATGACACCCAACAGGTTATGACTAAATAAACATTACCGCCTCTTAACTGCTGAAACGTCCTTGTTTGTTTTATTTTGGACCATGCAAAAAAGGCCAACCAACAACTATTTTAATTTTACAAGAAAAGAAAGGAATGGGACTATTTTCCTGCTCATTGTTATACTGCTGCTGACTGCAATACCATTTATTTATCCCCTCGTTTTTAAAGAAAAGATCATCCTTTCGGAAGATATCCAAAATGAATTGACTGCTTTAAAAGCAAAACAAAAGGATAGTACAAAAAGAATTTACCGGGAAAATTTTGATCAAAGTAACTATAAAAATTATTACCGGGCCCGTGGAGAAGCATTTCATGATGAACCGTTGAAAGCAGTGCTTTTTAATTTTGACCCCAATACCATTTCAGCTGAAGGCTGGAAGAAGCTTGGTATAAGGGATAAAACAATAAGCACTATCCGGAATTTTATTGCCAAGGGAGGAAAGTTCCGCCAGCCAGAGGATCTCAAAAAGATATGGGGGCTACATGAAGATGATGTGCAAAGGTTGATGCCGTTCGTAAATATCGCTGAAAAAAATTCTTCACCTGTACCAGCCGTGCAAATAACGGTATCCAATAAATATGAGCAAAAAAAGAGTTTTGAAATGACCGATATCAACCTGGCAGATACAAGTGCATTGATCAGGTTGCCAGGTATAGGGACAAAGCTTTCAAACCGCATTATCAATTTTCGTGATAAGCTTGGCGGATTTTATAGTATTGAACAGGTAGCTGAAACTTTTGGGCTTCCTGATTCCGTTTATCAAAGGATCAGGCCGGCTTTGCAGCTTCGTGAAAAAAAACTTAAGCAAATAAATATCAATACGGCTTTATTGGATGAATTAAAACAGCATCCTTATATCCGTTATAACCTTGCAAACCTCATCATTCAATACCGTACACAGCATGGGAATTTTGCAAGCATTGCTGATATCAAAAGGATCATGACGGTAACTGATGAATTGTATGACAAACTTTCACCTTATTTGACTATACAATAAGCAGCTTTCTCTCTATATTTCGACTCGCCTTTGCGTATCCGCTACGGCGGAACAAGGCAAGCTCAATATGACAAAAAGCTGACAGCCTTGCCTGTCCCGGCCAACCGGGAAGCTTGTAGAAGGCAGGATCTTAATTTGATTTAAAGCCCAATACTTTCATGAACTAACAGCTGTTAGTATATTTTCCTTAAATTGCGCCCTCAACGATCGCTATTTTATGGATTTTTCTCAAAACGAATTGACACAACAGGTGGCTCAGTCTGCCAAAGATTTTGCACTACAATATATTAAGCCAAACCTGATGGAATGGGATGAATCCCAGGAATTCCCGGTCCATATTTTCAAAGAGCTTGGAAAACTCGGTATGATGGGGGTAATGGTGCCTGAAGCCTATGGTGGCTCGGGGTTTGGATATTATGAATACAGCGTGGTGATACAGGAAATAGCAAAAGTGTGCGGTTCTATAGGCTTATCAGTTGCAGCACACAATTCCCTTTGTACAGGCCATATAATGGCTTTTGGGAATGAAGCGCAAAAGCAGAAATATTTACCAAAGCTTGCGTCTGCAGAACATATAGGCGCCTGGGGTCTTACTGAAGCCAATACAGGAAGCGATGCAGGGAATATGAGGACGACCGCAGTTAAAGATGGCAATAACTGGGTATTGAACGGAACAAAGAACTGGATAACACATGGCAGATCCGGTGATGTTGCTGTGGTTGTTTGTCGCACAGGTGAACCACGTACAAAAAATAATTCCACCGCATTTATTGTTGATAAAGGAACGCCAGGTTTTACTGGCGGTAAAAAGGAGAATAAACTGGGTATGCGTGCCAGCGAGACCGCAGAGATGATATTTGATAATTGTATCATACCTGATGAGAACAGGCTGGGAGAAGTTGGATCTGGTTTTAAACAGGCTATGAAAATATTGGATGGTGGCAGGATATCAATTGCTGCATTGGGGTTAGGGATCGCGAAAGGTGCATATGAAGCTTCATTGCAATATGCAAAAGAAAGATACCAGTTTGACCAGCCGATCGCAAGTTTCCAGGGTATCTCTTTCAAGCTGGCAGATATGGCCACTAAAATTGCAGCAGCTGAATTACTGATCAACCAGGCATGCGACCTCAAAAATAAAGGGCTCCCTATGACCAAGGAAGCAGCGATGGCAAAATATTATGCAAGTGAGATATCTGTTGAAATAAGTACAGACGCTGTACAGATATTCGGCGGCTATGGCTATACGAAAGATTTCCCGGTAGAAAAGTTTTACAGAGACAGCAAGCTTTGTACAATTGGAGAGGGAACAAGCGAGATACAGAAAATAGTTATAGCGCGAGAAGTGCTTGGTTAATTTGTAAATGAGCTAATTTGGAAATTTGGAGATGCAAATACAGCTGCTTTTCATTTTCAAATTATCGCATTACCAAATCTCCAAATCAATATGCTATCCTTCAAACAGTTTGTCAACTGCGCCTGCCATCATAGGAAATTTTTCCTTTACAAAATCCTTAATGGTTTCTATTGCTTTTGCAGCCTGTTCATCACTAAGGCCTGCTCTTTCTTTTAATTGATCTATTAATTCCTGCATGATTTAATTTTTATAGATTGCTAAATAACTTTTCACTTTTATTTTTTCGCTTACTCCGTATCATACCTGTCTACCCTTTCAATACCGGGTAATGCTAATAAGCTGATTACCAGTTTTTCAAGTTCTTCCTTATCATGAACAAATACTTTTACATTGCCTTCGAAAATGCCGTCTTTCGCTTCGATGGTCATTGCCGAGATATTTACTTTTAATTCCCCGCTTATGAGGTTGGTGATCTTATGAATAACACCAACATCATCCAGGCCAATGATCTTTAAACCCGTAAGAAAGGAGATCTCTTTGTTCTTTGCCCATTTAGTTTTTACAACCCGGTGGCCATAATTTGCCAACAACCTGGCTGCATTGGGGCAATTGGTCCGGTGTATCTTTAAACCTTCACCGGTAGTGATAAATCCAAATACGTCATCGCCCGGGATCGGCTTACAGCAATTTGCCAGCGTGTACATGATCCGGTCGCTGCTTTCCCCGAAAATGATCAACTCCGCCTCTTTTTCTTTTTTCCCCATTTGCCTGGCAGCAGCCTCATGAAACTCCGGCTTTTCTTCAACGACCTTTATCGTTTTCGGGGGTATCAGTTTATCACCATGTACCGTAAATTCCTTTAGTTCTTTGAGATCGATCTTCTTTATGGCAATATCATATAAAAGATCAAGGCTGCTGTTCAATTTATAATAATTTGCCAGTTCTTCTAAATTATTTTGATTCATTACAGCATTGATGCCATCCAGTTTGCGCTGTAAAATATATTTCCCTTCTTCTGCAATAGTTCTTTTTTCTTCTTTTAACGTGTCTTTGATCTTTGCCTTTGCCTTACTGGTCACGACAAATTTCAACCACTCGCTGTTCGGCTTTTGCTTGGCACTTGTAATGATCTCTATCTGGTCGCCATTACGAAGTTTGTAACTTATTGGAACCAGTTTATGGTTAACTTTTGCGCCGATACATTTACTTCCAACGGCGGTGTGTACACTAAAGGCAAAGTCAAGGGCAGTAGCACCGATCGGTAGCATTTTCACATCTCCCTTTGGTGTATAAACATATATTTCTTCTGCTAAAAAAGAAGTTTTAAAGTCCTGTAAAAAGTCAAGTGAGTTTGAATCCTGGTTGCTGAGTGCTTCCCTTATCTGGTGAAACCATTTGTCAAAGCGGCTTTCATCCTCCCGGCCTTCTTTGTATTTCCAATGGGCCGCTAAGCCTTTTTCAGCGATCTCGTTCATGCGGTTGGTACGTATCTGCACTTCCACCCATTTCCCCTGTGGCCCCATAACAGTGGTGTGTAATGCTTCATAGCCATTGCTTTTGGGATTGCTGAGCCAGTCCCTCAACCGTTCAGGTGAAGGATTGTATTCATCTGTAATGATGCTGTACACTTTCCAGCAATCTTCTTTTTCTTTTTCAGGCGTTGCATTTACAATAATGCGGATGGCAAAAAGATCATACACCTCTTCAAAGGCCACTCCTTTCTTTTTTATTTTATTCCAGATGGAATGTATGCTCTTTGGCCGGCCATGGATCTCGAAATCGAGGCCTGTTTTTTCAAGCTTATCTTTTAATGGCCTTATAAAGTCATTGATATAACGGGTGCGTTCCCTTTTGGTATCCTGTAATTTTTGAGCAATATAACGGTAAGTATCCGGCTCCATGTATTTCATGGCCAAATCTTCCATCTCTGTTTTGATATTATAGAGGCCCATTCGGTGTGCAAGCGGTGCATACACATAAACAGTTTCAGAGGAGATCTTTAATTGTTTCTCTCTTTTCATACTGTCCATCGTGCGCATATTGTGCAGGCGGTCGGCAAGTTTTATCAATATCACCCTTGGGTCATCTGTAAGGGTCAATAATATCTTTTTAAAATTCTCAGCCTGCTGGCTGCTGTTTGCATCCAGTACAGTTGAGATCTTAGTGAGACCGTCTACGATCTTAGCTATCTCCACCCCGAATTCCCTTTGTACATCCTCAAGCGTTACGTCCGTGTCTTCCACAGTATCGTGCAACAAGGCACAGATGGTGCTTCGGATACCAAGGCCGATCTCTTCCACGCATATTTTCGCAACTGCCAGGGGGTGTAAAATATAAGGTTCCCCGCTTTTTCGGCGCATCGTTTGGTGCGCTTCCGCGGCAATTTCGAAAGCCCGGCGCAATAGCATCTTATCCCCTGGTTTTAACTTTTGCTTCAAAACCCTGAGTAAGGCCCTGTATTGCCTTAGGATCTCTTTCTTTTCTTCCTCTTCGGAAAAATTATACGTCACTATGGGTTGCGTTGTCTCCATGTATTATTACGAATTTAGTTTAAAAAACGGCACATTCCAATAAGTTACGGCTTACGTGTTAAGAGTTGCGGGTTAGAAAAACTTCTTTAACCTTCAACCCGCCAACTTTCAACTCCATTAAATAATACTTCTTTTGATACCAATTTTTAAGAATAAAATCCTTAATTTTGCCACCCGTTA
>JBDTWL010000086.1:0-7613 GCA_040006715.1 Ferruginibacter sp.
GGGTACTAAGCGGCACACCTACACAAACAGGAAGTTTCCCCATCACCATAAAAGTTACTGACGGAAACGGATGTACGGGGATTGGTGGAACTTATACATTAGTGATCGGTTGTCAAACGATAACGGTAACCAATCCGGGAACAACTACCGGAACTGCTGGTGTTGCGTTTAGCCAGACCTTTACACAAACGGGCTCGATAGGAGGTTCAACATTCACGATCAACACTGGTACTTTGCCAACAGGCATAACCTTATCAGCTGCCGGTGTATTAAGTGGTACGCCTACACAAACTGGAAGCTTCCCCATCACCATAAAAGTTACTGACGGTAATGGATGTATGGGAACCGGATCAACATACACTTTAGTGATCGGTTGTCAAACGATAACGGTAACCAATCCGGGAACAACAACGGGAACTGCAGGAACGGCCTTCAGCCAGACCTTTACACAAACGGGCTCGATCGGAGGTTCAACATTTAGTTTAAATACAGGAAGTTTACCAACAGGTTTGAGTTTATCAGCAGCGGGTGTATTAAGTGGCTCGCCAACCCAAACAGGAAGCTTCCCCATCACCATAAAAGTTACTGACGGAAACGGATGTACTGGAACCGGATCAACATACACTTTAGTGATTGGTTGTCAAACGATAACGGTAACCAATCCCGGAACAACTACCGGAACTGCAGGAACGGCCTTTAGCCAGACCTTTACACAAACGGGCTCGATCGGGGGTTCAACATTTAGTTTAAATACAGGAAGTTTACCAACTGGCCTGAGTTTATCTGCAGCGGGGGTATTGAGTGGCATACCTACACAAACAGGGAGCTTCCCCATCACCATAAAAGTTACTGACGGTAATGGATGTACGGGAACAGGATCTACCTATACATTAGTGATCAGTTGTCAAACAATAACTGTTACCAATCCCGGAACCACAACGGGAACCACAGGAGTTGCCTTTAGCCAGACATTTACACAAACAGGAGCAGTAGGCGGTGCAACATTTACAATAAACACAGGTTCTTTACCAACAGGCCTAACGTTATCAGCAGCCGGGGTATTGAGTGGCACCCCTACACAAACTGGAAGCTTCCCCATTACCGTAAAAGTAACAGGAGGTAATGGATGTACAGGAACGGGAGCTACTTATACTTTGGTAATAGGTAGTTCAACAATTACAGTGAACCTGAAATTATTCCTGCAGGGCTATTATTTAAGCGGAAGTTCTATGCAACCAGTTTTGAACAACCAGGGGGTACCATCCTCATTGGCTACTGAAACAGATACCATTACTATTGACCTGCATCATCCAACAACATTTGCATTGATCGATTCAAAGAAAGCAGTATTATTAACCAATGGATCGGTTTCCGTGACATTCACACAGCCTGCGGGTTCATACTATATTGGGATCAGGCACAGGAATACCATCGAAACATGGAGTACAAATGCTGTTGCCTGCACAGCTTCATCAGCTTTATATGACTTCTCAGATGACCCGGCCAAAGCAATGGGTGATAACCAGGTGCTTGTAGAATCAGGTGTATGGGCGTTCTATACAGGTGATTTGAACCAGGATGGATTTGTTGATGTAAGTGATTACCCCGATTTTGACAATGATAATTTAGGTGGGGTCAGTGGGGTATATGCTAATACGGATATGAATGGGGACGGTTTCGTTGATGTAAGTGATTATCCTGTATTTGATAATAATAATCTGACCGGCGTGGCGTCAATACACCCATAATGATACAAATTTGGCTATGCCATTAATTAAATAAGGATCCCGGCAGTAGGCCGGGATCCTTATTTATAATTATCTACGAATATAGTTTGTAAACTCCTGTGCTTTTGGTTAACTCATTTCCGAAAAATATTTGTGGAAATAAGGGATCGTTTCAATTCCTTTATAAAAGTTGGCGATATCGAATTTTTCATTGGGACTATGGAGGTTGTCACTATCAAGTCCGAAACCCATTAATACAACCTTTGTTCCCAGTTCTTTTTCAAACAAAGAACAGATAGGTATACTCCCGCCACCACGTACAGGGATAGGGGCTTTTCCAAAAGTTGCTTCCATAGCCTTGGCGGCGGCCTGATAGGCTTTACTGTTTATGGGTGTTAAATAAGGTTCCCCACCATGATGCAGGGTGGCTTTTACCGTCACATATTCTGGAGCAATTTTTTCCAGGTGCTCTATCAGGAGCCTGGACATTTTTTCGGAAGACTGGTTAGGAACAAGCCTGGCAGATATTTTTGCAAATGCTTTTGATGGCAAAACCGTTTTAGCACCTTCACCGGTATAGCCACCCCAGATGCCATTCAATTCCAGCGTTGGCCTGATGCCCGTTCTTTCATTTGTTGAATAACCCTTTTCACCCCAGAGTTTTTTTACTCCAAGGTCTTTTTTATATTCATTTTTACTAAAAGGCGCTTTTGCCATCAATGCCCTTTCTTCTTTGGAAGAGATCACTACATCATCATAAAATCCGGGGATCTTAATATGATTGTCCTTATCATGCAGGGAGGCGATCATTTTAGCAAGGATCGTTATAGGGTTTGCCACCGCACCGCCATATACACCGCTGTGAAGGTCCCTGTTTGGGCCCGTTACTTCTACTTCTATATAGCTCAATCCACGCAGGCCGATATCCAGGCTGGGTGTATCCAGGCTTATCATTGCGCTGTCGCTAATCAATACACAGTCTGCTTTTAAAAGATCCTTATGTGACGATACAAATTTCCCCAGGTTTGGAGAACCGACTTCTTCTTCACCTTCAATACAGAACTTAATATTGTCCTGTAGTGTATTTGTTTGAATAAGTGTTTCCAATGCCTTAATGTGCATATACATCTGGCCCTTATCATCACAACTTCCACGGGCAAATATTTTCCCGTCCTTTATAACAGGTTCAAATGGGCCACTGTTCCATAATTCTAACGGCTCGGCAGGTTGTACATCATAATGGCCATAAACCAACACCGTTGGCTTTGATGCATCAATGATCTTTTCGCCATACACTACGGGATGGCCATCCGTTGGATATATCTCCACTTTATCCGCTCCTGCATCCAATAAACGCTGCTTAACTGCTTCTGCGCATTTTATCATATCGGGCTTGTGCTCTGTCTTTGCACTTACACTTGGAATACGCAACAGATCAAGTAATTCATTTAAAAAACGATCCTTATTTTTTTCCTGGTAATCTTTCCAAACCTGCATAATGGTATGTCTTTATAATGTATAATTAATGAAGGGGGTTACGAATATACCTTATTTTTTATCTTTATTTTAAAGCTTTTGTAGAATTTATTTTACAAAACATTTATACTTTGTTCTTTGGTCGTATGGGGAACTTGCTGTTACATTTGCATCACAATTGCACAATTGCTTGTCAATTCATCAGCCTTTGTTTAGTTACCTCCCGGTCTTTTTTGGATGTTTCTATGCAAAGGCTGAGTCAATTTTAGAAAAGGTCATTTTTCCTTTATGTTCCGGTACAGGGCAAAGGGCCCGGCCAATAACAGGTAGGCCAATGCCGGGAGGGCGAGTATCCATTTTATTACGGAACAAATCGTTGTGAATAAGGCAATGCTGCCTGTTGAAAAGCCATTGAGCGTGATCAGCATCCCGGCATTTTCGCCAATATCAAGAAAACCTGCATTTAGTGCCCCTATTGCCAGGAATATCCCCAGCTTATGTATAAAGCCCCTGAATGATTCAGAGATCGTTTTGCAGGCATAAAAAAGGAATAGTGAATAGAAAAAAAGGAAAATAAAATCCAGCCAGGTATTTTTTATAGCAACCCTTATATTATCTGTACCATTGGAAGCAATTGGAGCCCAGGCTTCTAATACGGCATGTGCCTTTGAACTGTTATAAGCAAATTCAAGGTTAAGGATACCAAGTGGCGTGGCGGGCGTTTTTAATGATCTTCCTGTGATGGCCATTATATACAACATAATGAAAGTACCGGCAACCAGGAAAAGCCAGTTAATTTTTTTCATCATATTTTCTCAAAGCGTTGTTGCACATAATCCCAGTTCACTACATTCCACCAGTTCTCAATATAATCAGCTCTTTTGTTTTGATACTTCAAATAATAAGCATGTTCCCAAACGTCAATGCCTAGTAGCGGAAATCCTTTTATGTCACTAATGTCCATCATCGGGTTATCCTGGTTCGGGCTGCTCCCGATCTTCAGGGTTTTCTCCGTATCAACATACAACCAGGCCCATCCGCTGCCAAAGCGGGTCTTAGCTGCCTCATTGAATTTATCTTTAAAACCTGCAAAAGAGGTGAAAGTTGTTTCCAGTGCCTGGAGCAATTTACCAGTAGGTTTATTGTTTGCTGTTTTGGACCGCATCGATTGCCAGAACATTTCATGATTATAATGGCCGCCGGCATTGTTGCGCATCTTGGCAGAATATTTTGAGATCTTTGCCAACACATCTTCCAGCGGTTTATTGATATCAACGCCTTCTGCTAATGCAGCTTCCTTCAGATTTTTGGAATAAGCCGCCGCGTGTTTGCTGTAGTGGATCTCCATGGTCATTGCATCGATCACGTCTTCCAGTGCATTGTAGCTATAGGGCAATGGCTTCTGATCAAAGCCGGTAGCGTAATCAGTATGCATAAGTATTGCTGATCTTTCCGCGGCTGTGGCAAAAGAACTCAATCCTGCTATTCCAAATATAATAGCTGCAGATCCTGCCGCAGTATCTTTGATGAATTTCCTTCTGCCTGTTGGTTGAAACTGTTTCATAGTTATTTGTTTTATTTTTTATTATTGTCAGCCTTCTGAAATTTACGCAACAATGGCCGTATTTTATTGAAAACCCTGTAATAATATTCTTTACTGAAAAGCTGTGAATCATGCATTGCTTTATAAGTAAGAAAGATACCAACAGGCACCAGTACAATAATTGCCAGCCACATACCTGTAAATGGAGCTACCAGGTCTTCCTTCACAAATTTTTCGCCAAACATATTCAGGAGGTGAAAGATGAGGAAGAAGATTATGGCTACAACAAGGGGCATGCCAATACCGCCTTTCCTGATGATGGAGCCCAATGGTGCACCGATAAAAAATAATACGAGGCAGGCAAGTGACAATGAAAATTTCCTGTGCCATTCAATTTTATGGTAACGAATATCTTTTTCCTTTGCTTCAAGGTCGCCTGATGTGAACATCAGCGCATTCTTGATCTCTGAAGCCCTGAGGATGGCACTTGCTTTTATCCTCACGGCCAGGGAATCGGGGATCAATACAGTATTGGCCGGCAATGTTGACCTCATGGCAGTTTTCCAGTTGCTATCCGGCTCATTTGTATAATGCAGGAAATTAACGAAACTCACCGTCATTTGCTTTGAAAGGCTGTCCCGGATCTTTGTTAAAGAGTCAATATTCTTATTCAGTTGCCTTGCACTCAGCATCTGGTAATTGCCTTTAAATGCACTGTCGGGTGTATTTTGTTTCTGTAATACACTCAGGTCAAAGAGTTTCTTAAAATCTTTGAACCCAAGCCTGATGAATTCAGTGGCCGTATCATAAAAATTACCTCTTTCCTGGTAACGGTAACCATTTTCTAAATTGAATTCCAGGAAGTTCTTATCATCAGAAATTTTCATGACCCCTTTTTCAGCAATGATACAATTATCCTGGAGGGCATTATTTTGTTCATAGATCAATACATTCCTGATGGTCTTTCCATCTGGATCTTTTTTACCAACTTTTATGGCATAATTGGGAATATGAGTAAAGAACACACCTTCTTTTAGATCGAATGCCGGTTTTTTAAAATAGATATCACTGTAAAGGGTTTTAAATTTTAATGTTGCAAATGGTATCACATAGTTTGCAAAGAGGAATGTTACTCCCGAAAGCAGTATGGCTACAAAGACCAGGGGCCGCATAAAGCGCAAAAGGGAGATACCTGCCGATTTTATGGCAACAAGCTCAAAGCTTTCCCCCAGGTTCCCGAATGTCATGATCGATGATATAAGTATGGCGATCGGCATGGCCAGTGTAAGCAAGGAAGCGCTTGCATACCAGAGGAACTGGCCGATGGTGATAAAATCGAGTCCTTTCCCAACAAGATCATCTATATACTTCCACAGGATCTGCATCATCAGCACAAAGAATGCGATGAAAAAGGTTATTATAAAAGGCCCTATAAAAGATTTAATAATGAGTTTGTCTAATTTTTTTATCATACCTGGATATATAAAAAGTATTTTGAAAAAAAATCACTAATTTTTCAAAATGAGTTCAGCTACAAAAATAACTCTTTCTGATAAGGAACTTTCATTGGTAATAAATGCAGAATGGATTTTAACGAAACAAATTATCATTGATAAGGTGTATCATTTATTTGCAGAGGCCATTCCCGTTATTAGATCACAGGTATTAAATGAGCGTGCTTTATTTCCTGCGGAAGTGATTTCATCTGTGCCCAAGATATATAAAGGAGAAAATTACCTGCAACTGCCCTATGTAATGCTTGATTATCCGCGATGCTTTAACAAGGAAAATATTTTTGCTGTCAGAACCATGTTCTGGTGGGCGAATTTTTTCAGCATTACCCTGCATGTATCCGGGTATCATGTGAATGTGGTGAGGGAAAACCTGCTGAAGAATAGGGAATTGATCGGCAGTGAATTTTTTATCGGGGTAAATGAAAATCAATGGGAACACCATTTTGAAGTAAATAATTTTTTGCCTTGCGGGCAACTTAACAAGGAGCAACAAATAAAATTATTTGAACAAAACGATTTTATAAAACTTGCATTGAAATTTGACCTGCATGAATGGAATAACATTCCGGCATTGCTGCATGAAGGGTATAAAAAAATTGCAGCGTTGATATCTTAACTGCCCAGGCGGTGAAATAATTCTTTCACCTGGTATTCCCATAACTGGCTTTGGTCTTTGATCTCTTTTTTTTCCGCAAAATCAGTTACTACGAGGATCGTTTGATTGGTAACTTCAGATTTGTCTATCCTGAATTCAAAGAACTCATCTTTTTGTGAATGGGTCCAGTGAAACCTAATAAACCTGTCTTCCTCTTTGTCGAGTAAATTTGCATATTCTGCAGATCCGTTCCATGAAAAACTAAATACGCCGTCACGTTCATCCACCAGGTCAGCAAACCATTCTTGTAAACCCGCAGGTGTGCTCAAGAATTCATACAAAATACCAGGTGAGCATCTAACCGGGTATTCCAATGTGTATATCACTTTCTTACTCATTCTTATCTTTTAATTGACTTGTACCCTGCAATTATAGAAAAATAATTAACCTGACAAAATTTTTGTTTCATTATTTTGGATTTGTAACAATATATTTCCCCCCGGAAAAACTGTAAATCAAGGCTATATCCGCCATGGTACCATAAATATTTTTTTGGTTACATATTAAAATAGGTTAAATTACGTTAGATAAATTAACATTTCGTAAACACATAAATTTGCGAATTCTATATTGATCTTATAACCAAATAAAACTAAACCGATTATGAGTATGCGCCAGCTGAAAATAACGAAATCCATTACCAATCGTGAGAGCCAGAGTTTAGAAAAGTATTTACAGGAAATTGGAAAAGTTGAACT
>JBDTWL010000087.1:0-7566 GCA_040006715.1 Ferruginibacter sp.
TAAGGGTACAAACCGAGAACATTTTCCCGATCATTAAAAAGTTTTTATACAGTGAGCATGACATTTTTATCCGTGAACTGGTTAGTAATGCTGTAGATGCGACACAGAAGCTTAAAACACTTTCCTCTATTGGCGAGGCGAAGGGTGAACTGGGCGACCTGAGGATCAATGTTACAATTGATAAGGAGAAGGGAACCCTTACCATTGCTGATAATGGAGTAGGGATGACAGCAGAAGAAGTTGATAAGTATATTAACCAGGTGGCATTCAGCGGGGCTGAGGAGTTCCTGGATAAATACAAGGGCCAGAATGAGAATAATATCATCGGCCATTTCGGGCTTGGCTTTTACAGCTCTTTTATGGTAAGTGAAAAAGTTGAGATCATCACAAAAAGTTATAAGGAAGATGCCAGGGCTGTAAGATGGGAATGTGATGGCAGTCCAGAATATATTTTGGAGGAGACAGAAAAGGCAGAGAGGGGCACTTCCATTGTGATGTACCTGAATGATGAGAGTAAAGAGTTTTTGGAAGCGCACCGGGTTAGTACTGTATTACAGAAATTCTGTAAATTTTTACCCGTCGCCATTTATTTTGCTGATGGCGCCGATGGGGAGGACAAGCAGGTCAATAATACCGCACCTGCCTGGACAAAAAAGCCTGCTGAATTGACAAAGGAAGATTATGAAAAATTCTACAAAGAATTATATCCATTTGGTGAAACCCCGTTGTTCTGGATACACCTGAATGTGGATTATCCTTTCAATCTTACCGGCATCCTCTATTTTCCTAAAATAAAGCAGAGTTATGAGATCCAGAAAGACAAGATACAGTTGTACAGCAACCAGGTATTTGTTACAGATGAAGTAAAAGATATTGTGCCGGAGTTCCTGATGTTGCTGCATGGTGTGATAGACAGCCCCGATATACCGCTTAACGTTAGTCGCAGTTATCTCCAGGGAGACCCCAATGTGAAAAAGATCAATGCCCATATCACTAAAAAAGTGGCGGATAAGCTGGAAGAGATCTTTAATTCAGACAGGAAATCTTTTGAAGAAAAGTGGGAAAGCCTTGGATTGTTCGTGAAATATGGTATGATGACAGATGATAAATTCCTTGATAAGGCCAATAAGTTCTTTATCATGGAAGATAATACGGGAAAATTCTATACAACGGAAGAATATAAAATGGCTACTGAAGCGCTTCAAAAAAATAAGGAAGGGAAACAGGTTATTTTGTATACAACCAACCCGGTGCAGCAGGATGCATTCATTCAGCAGGCAACGGCAAAGGGATATGTTGTTGTAAAAATGGAAACGCTTGTTGATGCAGCTTTTATCAATACCGTGGAAATGAAATGGAATGATGTGATCTTTACGAGGGTTGATTCAGACATTGCTGATAACCTGATCGACAGGTCAGAATCAAATGACAGTGTATTAAGTAAAGAAGATGCTGAAAAACTAAAAGGCTTGTTTGATAAACCACAGGAAGGTTTGAACCTGAATGTTGAAATTAAGGGGTTGAGTGCAGATGCGCCACCGGTAACGGCCACAAGGCCCGAGCAGATGCGTCGTATGAAGGACATGGCTTCCATGGGAGGCGGGATGGCGGCATGGTATGCGCAAATGCCTGATGAAGTAAACCTTACGGTAAATGGTAATCACCCTATATATCAACAGGTGCTTTCAGAAACCGATATAGCTAAGCAGGAAAAACTTGTAATGAACCTGGCAGACCTGGCATTGCTCTCACAGGGCCTGTTAACAGGAAATAATCTTACCAATTTTATAAGCCGGAGTGTAGAATTGATGGAAGGGGAGAAGAAACAAGTGGTTGGATAAAAAAATGCGAAGTTGTTAGCTATTGGCTTATAGCTTATAGCTAACAGCTAACAGTTTTCTTCAATATACTTCCTTCCAAATACTTAAGTTTTTTTGTATAGAAGATCTCTACGTACCCATTCTCAATGAATTGCTTTTTATGCAATGGGTTTAAATAGAGGATATAAATGTCCCTGGGAAATTCCTCCAGGCTGGTCTCAATATTTTCTATTACACCACTCATGATCATTTCATCAAAGGGATTAAATAAAAAAATGCAATCAACATCCCGGGGGATATCATAATAAAATGCATCATTGTTTATGACCTTGTATGATAAGGAAGGGAATTGCTTCTTGGTCATTTCAAGATTTTTTTTTGCATACCCGCATAATTCTTTCGAAAAATCTATACCGGTCACCAGGTTAAATCCATGATGGGCAGCCACACACATGACCCGGCCTTTGCCACATCCTATGTCTAAAAAATGGGACAGGCTAAGGTGTTTTATTTCAGCGAAAAGCGCTTCCAGCATATCATAGCTGGCCGGCATATAAATAGTGGCGTGGCTGATATCGATACCTTTTGCCTCCAGTTTGTGCAGCTCATCTGCGCCGGTAGTTTGGATATCGTATTGTTTTTCACCTTTAATTTCCTTGTCAATGATATGCCATGCGATACGAAGGTTCCAGTTGGAAGCTAAGTAAAAAAAGTACTGTATGTATTTTAAAGTTTGCATAAAAAATACAAGTTCATAGTTCTTAGTTCAAAATTTAACGAACCTAACTATAAACTATGAACTGATTAACTGCCTTCACTCAACCTGATGTCTATTACTTTAAGTTGAAGTGTTTTATTCCCGTTCCATTCATTCTCATCAATGGCAAAGACAATGTCAAGGGGTTTTTTCAGGCTCAGCAGGTAAAATTTGTCAGACATATTAAAGCCGATCCCGTTGAGCACGATATCATGTTGTTTTACTACAAACCTCACATGAAGTTCTTTTAAGATCTTCGAATAGCCTGTTTCTGTAACGGCTTTTGCAATGAACAGGGGGTGCATGTTTTCGGGCCCGAAGGGCTCCATTTGTTTTAAGATATCATAGAATGAATTGTTGATCTCCGGGAAAGTTATTTCGGAGTCAATGATTATTTCGGGGATCAGCAGCCGCTCGTCAATGGTAGCAGAAACCACTTCATTGAATTTGTTGCTGAACGCCTCGATATTCTCCGGCAGTAATGATAGCCCTGCTGCAGCGAAATGCCCGCCGTAAGCAACCAGGTGTTCCCTGCAGGCATAGATGGCTTCGTATAAATTAAAACCTGCTACGCTTCTTGCACTGCCTGTAGCCATGTCACCATTTCGGGTAAGCACTACTGTTGGACGGTAATAATGTTCAATGAGCCTGGAAGCCACAATGCCCACCACACCTTTATGCCAGCTTTCCTTATACACAACCGATGATTTGCGGTTCACCAGTCTTTCATCTGCATTGATCATCTCCAGCGCTTCCTGAGTGATACTACTGTCGGCAATTTTCCGGTCGCTGTTATCTGAATGAAGCATTCCTGCATATTCCAAAGCTTTGGCATAATCATTTTCAATAAAAAGCTGAACGGCTTTGCGTGCATCATCCATGCGGCCGGCTGCATTTACCCGGGGTGCGATCACGAAAACAACATTGGTAATGTTCAGTTCTTTTTGGAGGCCGCCTAAAAATATCAGTGCTTTTATACCCGGCGCAGGGTCCTTATTTATCTTTTGCAATCCAAAGAATGCCAGTGTCCGGTTTTCACCGGTCATGGGCACAATATCTGCAGCAATGGCTGTTGCAACAAGGTCAAGGTAACGATGGTATGTTTCTTCGGGCAATGAATAGAATTCGGCCAGTGCCGCCATTAATTTAAATCCCACACCGCAGCCGCATAGTTCTTTGTATGGATAATTGCAATCAACCTGTTTGGGATTCAGTATCGCAACAGCATCGGGTAATATTTTATCAGGAAGGTGATGGTCGCAAACGATAAAATCAATGCCTAACGTTTTGGCATAGCCTATCAATTCAACAGACTTGATCCCACAGTCCAGGCAAATGACCAGGCTGTACCCGTTCCCGGCCGCAAAGTCAATTCCCATCTTGCTTACGCCATATCCTTCCCGGTAGCGGTGGGGTACATAAAAATCTGTCAGGGCGGGATCATAGATGCCTGTGATGAACTGGTACATTGATGCAACTGCTGTTGTTCCGTCAACATCATAATCACCGAAGACCAATATTTTTTCTTTTGATGAGAGTGCGGCATCGATCCTGTCCACGGCTTTTTTCATGTCTTTCATGAGCCAGGGACTATGCAGGCTGCTTAATTGGGGACGAAAATAATTTTTGGCATCTTCAAAGCTTTCGATGCCTCTTTGTACAAGGATGCTGCAAATGGTAAGGTTAATTCCAAGAGCCTGTTTTAATGACCGGGATTTTGTTTTATCAAAGGGTAATATGTGCCATCTTTTTTCCAAAGCAGGGTTAATATTTTCTGTCTGTCGTAAACCGAACCAATTCTTCCAGGCCGTCCCTTACCGGTGATTTATCAAACTCGTATAAAATTTCCAGGGCTTCATCGCGGTAGGCGTTCATTTTGGTTTCGGCATACCTGATACCGCCGGACCGGATGACTGAATCGATCACAAATTTCACGCTTTCCTTCTGCTTATTTTCATTTTTGAGGATGTAAATGATACGTTTTTTGACGCTTTTATCAACTTTATTCAGCGTGTAGATCAACGGGAGTGTAAGTTTTTTTTCTTTGATATCATTACCGGTGGGCTTGCCTATATCTTCGCTGCCGTAGTCGAAAAGGTCATCTTTTATCTGGAAGGCTATTCCTACTTTTTGCCCGAATAATTTCATCTTTTCCGTGATCTTTTCATCTTTGCTGGTGCTGTAGGCCCCAACTGCGCAGGCCGATGAGAGCAGGGAAGCGGTCTTATTTTTGATGATCTCGAAGTAGATCCCTTCATCCAGGTTCAGTTTGCGGGATTTTTCCATTTGGAGCAATTCGCCTTCACTCATCTGTTTCACAGCTTCAGAAACAATGTGCAGGTGCCTGAAATCGTTATTGGATGTTGAGAGCAACAGGCCTTTGGAAAGCAGGTAATCGCCTACAAGTACGGCTATCTTGTTTTTCCAGACGGCATTGATCGAAAAAAAGCCCCTGCGCTCCAATGACTCATCCACCACGTCATCGTGTACCAGGGTGGCCGTGTGGAGGAGTTCTACCAATGCGGCAGCCCTGTAAGTGCTTTCATTTATTTCCCCATTCAGTTTTGCACTCAGGAAGACGAACATGGGCCTCATTTGCTTGCCTTTCCGCTTGATAATGTACTTCATTATCCTGTCGAGCATCGGGGTTTGGCTACGTACCGCATCTGCAAACTTTTTCTCAAAAGTATCCAGTTCCTTGCCGATTATATTTTTTACAAAATTCATTCAAAAAAAGAGGCAATATAATGCAGTGTAAACCCTTATCAAAGTATTTTATTTTGCGGCGAAAATAATTGTCTTTTGGAGCCCGCAAAATAAATATTGGCAATGATTTCCGCAGCATGCAGCCGATTTATATCCATAGCGCTATTGCATATACGAAAAAGCCGGCAAGTTAAAAAAGGAGTATATATAAATAAATGCTAAAAAATTTTGGTTTTTCCCACGCATTTGATAAATTTGCATCTTATCAACTCGTATATTTAGAAATCTATCAATCATTAAGTTATGGCAAGCAAAAAGTTAAAACTATTTTTATTAGGGGTCTTTACGTTCCTGGTTTCAGGAGTGTATGCCCAATCAGGCAGCGGGTACAGTGTGTATGACTCCACTGTAATCTCCTCCAAAAAAATGCCTCAACAGAATGAATTCTGGAATAACTCATACAGTTTTCCTGCTAAACCCCGCAACATGTGGGAGGTTGGAGCCTCTGTAGGTACCCTTATGATAAGCGGTGATGTTCCCATTAAATTCCCGACATTGGGCTTTGACGTGCACGTTAGAAAAGCATTTGGTTATGTGTTTTCTATGAGGTTGCAATACGTCAATGGTACAGGTAAGGGATTAAGTTGGGTAGCATCTGAGAATTTTGCCAAGAACCCGGCCTGGGCAGGTTATTATGCACCGGTTCGCAGTTTCGGAGGACCGATCGTTTACAGGAATGGTATCGCAGGAGCACCTGATGGAACCAGCCCTGATGTGGTTTACTACAATTACAAAACGCATGTACAGGATCTGTCATTGCAAGGTATTGTAACATTGAACAATATACGCTTTCACAAGCAAAAGACAGGCTTCATCATTTATGGTGGTGCAGGTATAGGAGCAACTATTTTCGAAGTGAAAGTAAATGCAAAGAATGATGCAGGTGCTACTTATGCTACTGAATTCAGGAACATTTTAAATGCTAACCCTACGGTTTATAAGAACCGTAAAGATGTTATCAAAGAACTTAAATCTGTTATGGATAACAGTTATGAAACTCCCGGTGAAAACGAAGGAGAGCGTCGTCCAAAGATGGGAAGCAATACTTTGAAACCATCAGGAACAGTTATGGTTGGTTTCGCTTTCAAATTAGGAAGGAGACTGAACCTTGCCCTGGAAGACCGTCACACTTTTGTAAAAACCGATCTGCTTGATGGACAGCGCTGGCAGGAACATCCAACCGGGGATGCTTCAATAACCAGTGACTTTGATTCATATAATTACCTTTCGATCGGGTTGAACTTCAATTTAGGTGCTAAAGCAGTAGAACCATTGTGGTGGATCAATCCATTGGATTATGCATACAGCGAGCTGAACAATCCTAAACACATGAAACTGCCTAAACCAGTGTATGAAGATGCTGATGGTGACGGTGTGCTGGATCAATTGGATCGCGAACCTAATACACCGGCAGGTTGCCCTGTTGATACACATGGTGTAACAAAAGATACAGATGGTGATGGTGTGCCAGATTGTAAAGACAAGCAATTGATCACTCCAACAGAATGCCAGCCGGTTGATGCTGATGGCGTTGGTAAATGCCCTGATCCAGCCTGCTGCGATAGCATTGCCCGTCTTGGTGGTGATGGTGGTAAGAAAGTGGATTGTCCTTCAGATTATCCAAGCCTGACCTTCAGAGGCAACGGTGTTACATTAAGCAGTGATATTAAAGCAATGCTTGCAACAGTTGCTGCTAAAATGAAAGCCAATCCTAATTGCAATATCAATATCAACGGATACCCTGAAGCTTCAAAAGCTTCACAGGCAGTTTGCCAGAAAAGGGTTGATGCTGTTAAGAGATACCTGGTTGAAAGAGAAGGTATCAGTGCAGACAGGATAACTACTAACTGCGAAGTTGGCGGTGGAGATAAGAATACAATTGACATCAAGTCAAACTAAAATAAGTTTTAATTCCACTTTTTGCTCAATGATGAAACCCTCCCATTTTTTGGGAGGGTTTTTTTATAAGGTATGAATTGCCGGAAAGGCGGGAAGGCGTTTATATTACCGCTTAATGAACAATAAAATGGATGTTCTAAATAAGGTATTTGACAAAAAGTCTTTAATCTGTTTAAAAATACAACGGAAATTTTCTTTTTCCCGCCTTCCCGGCAAAAAGCGCTTTCAGGCTTTATACAATACTTAACAACCTTTTTTTGGCGATTTCTCTATTTACAGGCATTTTTGATAAAAATCCATTAATTTTGCGCTTCTTTATGAGAT
>JBDTWL010000088.1:0-7086 GCA_040006715.1 Ferruginibacter sp.
GCAACACTTAACCTCGCTGTCGGTTCTGTTGTGACAAGTACAACAAACATTTCGATCTGCCCCAGTCAGTTGCCTTTTACATGGAACTCACAAACCTATAATCTTGCCGGAGTTTATTCTGTTACATTAATCAGCGGTTCGGGTTGTGATTCGATCGCAACACTTAACCTCGCTCTTAACAGCGTTACGACAAGCACAACCAATGTAACAGTTTGTTCAAACCAATTGCCTTATCTATGGAACGGGCAAAATTATTCAACCGCTGGTCCGCATGTAGTAACACTTGTCAATAGCCAGGGTTGTGATTCCACTGCAACATTAAATCTTACTATTAACAGCGTTACGACAAGCACAACCAACATAACCGTTTGTTCAAACCAATTGCCTTATTCATGGAACGGGCAAAACTATTCTACTGCTGGGCCGCATGTAGTAACACTTGTCAATAGCCAGGGTTGTGATTCCACTGCAACATTAAATCTTGCTATCAACAGTGTTACGACAAGCACAACCAATGTAACAGTTTGTTCAAACCAATTGCCTTATTCATGGAACGGGCAAAATTTTTCAACCGTAGGGCCACATATAGTTACACTTATTAACAGTGTTGGTTGTGATTCCACTGCAACATTAAATCTTGCTATCAACAGTGTTACGACAAGCACAACCAATGTAAGTGTTTGTGACAACCATCTTCCATTTGTATGGAACGGACAATCTTATTCAGCAACGGATATATATACAGTTGTACTT
The DNA here is from genome assembly GCA_040006715.1 of Ferruginibacter sp. Classification (GTDB taxonomy): domain Bacteria; phylum Bacteroidota; class Bacteroidia; order Chitinophagales; family Chitinophagaceae; genus Ferruginibacter. The sequence goes on from JBDTWL010000088.1 coordinate 754, forward strand.
ACCAGCGCTGCAGGATGCGATTCTGTTGCAACATTGCATTTAACGGTGAACCCGGTTGTTTACAGCACAACGAATGCAAGCATCTGCAGCAACCAGTTACCTTATAACTGGAATGGACAAAGTTATTCAACCCCCGGTGCGCACAGTGTAACACTAACGAGTTTGGCTGGATGTGATTCGGTTGCAACACTCAACCTAACGATCAATCAATCGCCATCAGCACCAATAGTAACATCTCCTGTGAATTATTGCCAATACGCAACTCCATCTGTACTTACCGCTGCCGGCAGTAACCAGTTATTATGGTACACTGTTCCAACAGCTGGTATTGGATCAACTATTGCACCCGTACCTTCCACAACAATTCCTGGCACTTTCAATTATTATGTAAGCCAGACAAATGGTATTTGTGAAGGGCCGAGAAGTATGATAACTGTACGGGTAAACGGCAAACCTGCATTGGGAACAGACAAATCCTTAAAGATCTGTTTTGGCAGTTCGGCAGATCTTCGTACACTTTACAATACAAGTGGTTTAACGGGTAACTGGACCTATGGCCAGGCCCCTGTAACAAATCCTTCTGCTGTGATGTTACCGGGCATATATCAATTACTGGTAACCAATTCATCCGGTTGCTCTGATACTGCACTGGTTACTTTGGCCATGCAACCGCCGGTAATTGCCAATGCAGGCAATGATGGAAATGCTGAATACAATATTCCCTATCAATTAAATGGCAGTGGAGGCATTCAATACCTGTGGTCTCCGGCGACATCTCTGAATAACTCCCAAATAGCCAACCCGCTTGCCACATTGACCCAGGATACCAGGTTTGTCCTGATGGTTATAGATGAGATCGGCTGCAAGGACTATGATACTGTAAATATCAGGGTATTCAATGGCCCCACATTTTATGTACCCACTGCATTCACACCAAACGGGGATGGGCTGAATGATATTTTCCGTCCTACTTCAGTTGGTATTTCGAGCCTGGAATATTTCAGGGTCTACAATCGTTACGGCGAACTGCTCTACGAAACAAGTGAGATCACAAAAGGCTGGGATGGCCGGTACAAAGGGGTTAACCAGAATATTGGAACTTATGTGTGGGCTATCAGGGGTGTTGACCGGAAAGGGGAATTAAAAACAATGAAGGGATATGTTGTATTGATCAGGTAGTATTGTGATTCTGCTTTATATTTTTATGTCCGCTATCCAATTACTACTGGATAATTTCACTATATTTAAAGGCCTAAATTATATCTGTTGAAGAAGATCATTAGTATTTTAACCCTTGTCATTTTTTCGCTCATCGCGAAAGCACAAACATTCTCATGGACAGGATTCACTGCCATTATGGACAATCAAACCGTTAGCATCCCGATCGTGGTTACCGGTGTACCTGCTGTCATTGATACAAACTATGGGGTCGCTCATATTTGCCTAAATATCACACACTCTTATGACAATGACCTCGTAATAAAACTTGTATCACCGACCGGCACTACTGTAACACTTATTCAAAACACCGGTGGTGCAGGTAATAATTTTATCGGTACCTGTATTGGCATGGATGGAACTGCATTCACCAATGCACAGGCACCTTATTCCGGGATCTTTTTCCCCTCGGGTGGTGATGTGAGTACTTTTAATAACGGGCAGAATCCAAACGGTACCTGGCAATTAATTGTTAGCGATATCTCCAGCCCGGATACTGGGTCCATTCACATAGCTAGTATTGAATTCACTAATAATCCGCCACGACAGATCGCCAGTAGCGGAAGCGGTGCCCCGGTTGGTACTTATGTATGGCCAAACTGTGTTTGTCCCGGTGGTATGGAATCATGTGACCTTTTACCGGATATGACATCTTCGGCAAATGAGATCATTTTTAATCACACAGAAGAACCGGGATTTTTATACATTTCGAATGCAACACCAAATATTGGGTCAGGCCCCCTGGATATTTTTGGAATTGATTCCTGTTTTTGCGGTGGTGTACACGTTCCTTGTACTACGATCTGCCCAAATGGCGATCCGATACAACACGTCGTTAAACAACGTATATATCAAAAAGTGGCTGGTAAGGATACACTTCGTTTTTATGACCGGTTTGCAGGCAAAATGACCTATCACCGTGCACACGGACATCTTCATGTTGACAATTGGGCAAACTATACGCTTCGTACTGCTACTTCAAATCCCGATGCCACCACATGGCCGATCGTAGCATCTGGAGTGAAGCAAAGTTTTTGTCTCATCAACCTGGGTACATGTAGCGATACCCCCGGCGAATGTGTTGACAATAATGGAAATACTGTTTTAACGGTTCCTAATAATGATCTTGGCTTCCATACAGGTTGTGGTTTGAACCAGGGAATTTATCCCGGTCATTACGATGTGTACAGCATCAATTTGAATGATCCTATCCCATTACAATACGTATGTAACGGTAATTATTATATTGTGTCCATCACGGATCCCAATAATAATTTCCTTGAAAGTGATGAGACCAATAACTGGGTTGCTGTCCCAATTACCCTTACACAACAAAATATTGCCCCAATAGTAACGCCAAGTGGGCCAACAACTATTTGCCAGGGCGGGCAGCTGATACTAACTTCAAGTACAGAAATGAATTATTTATGGTCAACAGGTGAAACGACCCAATCCATTGTTGTCACAGTTGCAGGTACATATTCTGTTTCCACCAATTGCGGGGCATCCACTGCCACATCAGCACCTATAACAGTAAATGTTATTCCGCCAAATTCAGTTGCAGATGTTTCCATTGCTATTACAAATGGGAGCAACCCAACTTGCCCGGGGGTATCACAAACATTTACAGCAACACCAACCAATGGTGGCAACCCGACTTATCAATGGAAAGTGAATGGGGTCAATGTTGGCACTAACAGCAGCACTTATACGACATCGGCATTGACCAACGGGCAGGTAGTAAGTTGTGTAATGACATCAAATGTTAACTGCATTGCAGTTCCACAGGTGACTTCCAATAATATCACAATGTCAGTCCATCCCCCGGTAGATCCATCGGCAGCTATTAGCCAGACTATTGGTACCAATCCCGAATGCCCGGGACAAACAGCCACATTCAGTGCTGTTGTTTCCGATGGAAATGATCCTTCTTATCAATGGAAACTGGATGGCTCCAATACAGGAGCAAATACCAGTACATTTACCAGTTCCAGCCTGACAAATGGCCAAACGATCCGTTGCGACATTACTGCAACGGCTACCTGCCCCACCACGCAGGCACTTGGTACCAGTACCAATGTCAATGATTATCGAAGTGACCTTGGTGCCGCTTATCCGACCTATTACGGTAATGGAAGGCAGCAATATCTTATCCGTGCTTCAGAACTTACTGCATTAGGTTTAACAACGGGGTATATAAAATCCCTTGCTTTTAGCCTTAAAGTTGGAGGAGTCATTGGCGATCCTGTTACTTTAAACGGATATACCATTAAGATAGCGCAGACTGCAGCAAATTCGATGACAACAACTTTTCTTATCCCAACAACATTTACAACTGTTTTCGGACCGGTGAACTATACACCAATTTTGAATTCAGTAAATAAACATATGTTTTCCAGCCCATTCTTTTGGGATGGCACTTCAAACCTTGTAATTGATATTTGTTTTGCAAACCAGGTCCTGGGAAATGCAGCATACCAGACATACCAAACAACTTCTTCTTTTGTTTCTACAACATACTACCAGGCTGATTATTCTGCAGGTGCGGGTGCCTGTTCAGAAGCAACCGGTGGTAATACCGGTACCGTAAGGCCAAATATGATATTTACACATGCTGCTGTAAAAACGACCAGTTCCAATGTAATAACCATGGCAGTTAATGCTAACAATACTTTTACATTTACGGGTACGGGCAATTGGGATGTGGCATCTAACTGGAGCAATAATGCAATTCCACCTGCGGTATTACCGGCCTGTTCACAGATCTTTATAGATCCGCCTGCAGGTGAGGAATGTATCTTAAATGTTACCCAAACTATTTCGCAGGGTGCTAAAATAACAGTGATGTCTAATAAGAAATTCAGGATCCCGGGAAACCTCATAATGCAGCAATGATGATCGTCCCTCAGGACTATAAAATATCCCTCCATAGAAGCGAAAGCTATCTATGGATTTTTTTATTACGGCTTATGAGCATACGAGATGCTTTACGCTAACAATGGATTTTCAATATAAAATAAAATTCAGATCGATGTTAGAATTCTGGGAATGGCTCCCGGAAAATGAGCGTATCATTACAGACGTACTCAGGGGAATTGTTATTGACCAACTACCCAAAAATTGTGAAGAAAAACTCACAAACAATGTTCCTTATTTTTTTGGCAAAAGAAGGATCTGCATGATATGGCCCGCTTCTATCCCCGGTGGGGGAATTAAAAAAGGGGTCTTATTCGGGTTTTCTGGCAACAGGTTAAAGGATCACAACCACTTCCTGGATCATGGCAAAAACAAACGGATCTTCTATAAAATATACCAGTTGCCGGAAGATATTGATGAAGCCGCAATAATTATCCTGTTAAAAGAAGCCGTGGAAGTAGACAATAATTTCAAGTAGTATTTAATATTTGATTTCACTCTATATTTTACAATATATGTGGACCTGCTCATTATGTAACCGCAACTTTGCAAAGGCCAACCAGGTTCATTCCTGTAATGATAAAACTTTAGATGATTTTTTAAAGGGTAAGTCAATGTATACGACAGAATTATTTTACCATTTCATCAAAGAATATAAACACATTGGCGATATTTCTGTACATCCAACAAAATCAATGATCGCCATAGCAGGTAACACAAGGTTCGCTTATATAACGCAACTCGGAAAGGATTTTATGGATGTTGTGTTCCCGTTCAAAGAACCATATAATGACAACCTGTGCTTTGTAAAAATAAAACGGGTGCCCGGCAGCAATGATTATAACCATCATTTTCGCATGTGTTACAAAGAGGATATCAATGAAGAAGTAAAGGGCTATATGAAACTGGCTTTTGAATACTCACAGAAATAAGAATAGGAATAAAAAAGCTGAGTCGTCCACTTATAATATAGATTGCCAGCTTGAAAAGCATCCGGGACTTGTATCCATTATCCATCTTTTATATCCTTTTTTTAAATTACATTCGTAGTAAGGAATCTAAATCTTATGCTATTATTCAAAAAGTGTTTTATGAAAGTATTTTTTATTTTATCAATGTTATTTTTAATGGGTGAAACAGCCTATGAGCAAACCCCTTCCACCTCCCCTGCCTTTAATTATCAAAGAGATTTTAAGACCATACTGGAAAAAACAAAAGATAAGGGCGGTGATCTTTATTACCAGAAGTTGCTGATACGTTTTTTAAACAATGATTCTTCGCTCACCCGTGCAGAAACCCTGGCCTTGATGATCGGGTTTACCGAGAACGCTCATTATAAACCATATGACGACCTGGGTACTGAAAAGGAAATTTTTGACCTTAATGATGGGGGTGATTATGAAGCTGCACTGGATGAATCTAAAACTTACCTGCAAACACATCCTTTAAGCCTGCGGATATTAAAGGAAAGATCCTATGCTTATCACCAGATTCGAAAAGCTGATAGTGCACAATATTTTATGGACCTGGTTGATAAAGTTATGGGAGCGATGATCTATAGTGGAAAGGGAAAGACACAAGACGCTCCGATCTTTTCACTGGGATTGATAGATGGTGAACATTTTATCGAAAATGCAGGCATGACGGTTGCAAATAAGACCACTACTTCTCCTAAAAGTAAAATATTAATGTATATCGTCGATGCTTTGTCGGATGAAGGCACGCATACCAATTATTTTTTTATCCTTCAACACGCAAGGGATAAAATGAATGAAGATGAGATCGGGGAAGAACCAGTTACCAAGCCCAAAAAAGGAAAGAAAACAAAGAAAGATAATAAACCCCCAAAAGCAGTAAAGGATTCTATTCCTGCCAAGGAGTAGCAATTTTTAGTTTATTTGTTTATTATGTATAGATCCTCTAAAGTTTACTATTTTCAAACTTCAAACTAAGAACCTGAATAAAAAAGCCCCCGGTGATTCCAGGGGCTCTATATTCAATCATTTCAATTTAATTAGATCCTAAAGTGAGCAAATGCTTTATTTGCTTCTGCCATACGGTGTGTATCTTCTTTCTTTTTGAAAGATGCGCCTTCACCTTTACTTGCTGCAACGATCTCGTTGGCCAGTTTATCCGCCATGCTACGGCCATTCCTGTCGCGGCTGTATTTTACCATCCATTTGATACTCAAAGAAATTT
>JBDTWL010000089.1:0-6988 GCA_040006715.1 Ferruginibacter sp.
GATTTCGCCTCTTTTATTTTTTGGTAAATCTATACCGGCAATACGAGCCATAATTTATTTAAGATTTATGATTTTTAGATTTATGATTTATGTTGTGCGATGAGGGATATCATACATCCAACATCATACATCAGAAATTACCCTTGCTTTTGCTTAAAACGTGGATTCTTTTTGTTGATCACATACAGGCGTCCCTTCCTTCTAACGATCTTGCAATCAACGCTACGTTTTTTTATTGAAGCTCTTACCTTCATTTTATTTGTTTTTATTCTTTGCTAATGGCTAAAAGCTAACAGCTAATAGCTTGTCTTTTTACTTGTATCTGAATATGATTCTGCCTCTTGTCAGGTCATAAGGGCTCATTTCAACCCCCACTTTATCACCCGGAAGGATACGTATATAGTGCATCCTCATTTTCCCCGAAATTGTAGCCAGGATCTCATGCCCATTTTCTAACTTTACCTTGAACATAGCATTACTGAGTGCTTCAACTATTGTTCCGTCCTGTTTAATAAGTGCCTGTTTAGCCATAAATTTGGGAGCGCAAAGATAGGAGGAATATTTTAATTATAACCAAATAATACAGATATTTACACAATAAAAAATCAATATACACATGAAAAAAGTACTGTTTGCATGCATTTCCGTCAGTTTGTTGGCCATCTCGTGTAGTAAAAGCGATGATCCTACCCCTGCCGGCGGGGAAAAATACATGAGCACTACGGCCGGAAGTACCTGGAATTACCAGTTTACAGATAATATCACTCCTGCCAATTCAAATAATTATACGGTAACATCCTCTTCCAGGGATACCGTTGCGTCTTCCAAGACCTTCCATGTTTTTGACAATAGCAATGGAAATTCCGAATATTATAATATTACCGCCAGTGACTATTATACCTTACAGGCTTTTTCACTTGGAACGACAGATACAGCACTGGTAAACCTATACCTGAAAGATGGCGCAGCAGTTAACGATAATTGGCTGCAAAGTTACACCCTCGACGCTGGCGGCGTGCCGGTCCAGGTAAACGTGACAAATAAGATCCAGGAAAAGGGGATCACTAAGATCGTGGGCACAACTACCTATACCAACGTGATACATGTAGTTTCCACAATTAGCAGCCCTACTATAGCATCACTCCCGGGATCATCCCTTACAACCAATATCAACTACTATTATGCCCCTAAATACGGCATGATACAGAATGATGCGAAGATAGACCTTGTGGTGCCTTTATTGACCCTGGATCAGCATACCGACACACAAACAAAACTATTAAGCGCAACTATATTATAAAAAAAGATTAAGCAAAAAAAGGCAACCTCTACAAGGTTGCCTTTTTTATTTAAAATTCAATATCTTATTCTAGGATCTTTACTTCCGTTCTCCTGTTTTGCGCCCTTCCGTCCTCCGTTTTATTATCTGCAATTGGCTGGGTCAATCCATAACCTTTGGCTACAACCCTGTTTGGGTCAATGCCCTTACTTAATAGATAATCTCTTACAGTAGTGGCCCTGTCCAATGAAAGTTTCATATTATTGGCGGCAGTTCCTACGTTATCAGTGTGCCCGCCTAATTCAATTCTTTCATCATCTTTCCTGTTCAGGTAGGCAACAAGTTCATCAAGCACCGTATAAGATTCCGGCTGAAGGGTAGCTTTACCGGTCTCAAAATTACAATCTTCGAGGATAAATGTTTTTGAAGGTTGAAATTGTATATCCACTTTGAAGGGATTTTTATAATAGGAATTTCCCTTAAGTCCCGGAATATCCAACACATTATAACTGGTAGAATCTTTGAAACCAAGAATGAATATCTCATATTTATCACCTGAAGGAAGCCTGATCGAGAACTTTCCGCTATCATTGGTAAGTCCCTGGTATTCCCTTGCATTTAGCTGGCTCCTGAAAACGATGATCTCGTTTGCACGCATATTATTTTTAAAATCAGCGACCGATACATTTATGGGTGCATCTTTTGGAATGGTTGCATTCTGCACTGGAGTGTTTTGCGCAAATACAGCAACGGGCATTAAAAAACACAGGAATAAATAAAGGAATTGTCGTTTCATTTTCATAAAATTTCAAGAAGTTATTAAGAAGTACTAAAATAGGACTTTAGTTTCTATTAATAATTACATGGCCCCAAATTTTATTAGCACAATGATATGTTAATCCGTCTTTCCTGATAATCAATATCTAAGAAATATTATGGGGTATATAGCGGCAGGAATGATACTAAGAGTTACTTTGATCACGGTTTAACCACAGTATTATCACATTTTGCCCAAATTTGTGTAAAGCCCGGCTTAAAATTGATCAATATATAACTATAATATAGCGTAAGCAGGAGCAGATCCCAGCCTGCCTTTATACAGGTGATCTTAAAGCAGTCATAAACTGTAAAAAGCCTTCCTAAGAAGGTTATAATTTTTGTTGAACCTGTATGACCATGGATTCTTTCCAACTTTTAAAATCTCCGGCTATAATATGCTCCCTGGCCTTTTTTACAAGCCAGAGATAAAATGCCAGGTTGTGTACGCTGGCAATGGTCAGCCCCAGGTATTCTTTTGATTTCATCAGGTGGCGCAGGTATGCCTTGCTGTAATAATTGCTCACTTCACAATCAATGCCATCATCCAGGACAGAAAAATCATTCTCCCATTTTTTATTGTCAATATTAATGATCCCTTTAGAAGTGAAAAGCATGGCATTTCTTCCGTTTCGTGTGGGCATTACACAATCGAACATATCAATTCCCATTGCTATACACTCCAGGAGGTTCCAGGGCGTACCAACCCCCATTAAATATCTTGGTTTGGCAGTAGGCAGGTTATCGCAGCAGAGCTCACATATCTCGTACATTTTTTCTATCGGCTCACCAACACTTAATCCCCCGATCGCATTGCCTGTTGCATTTTTCGCAGCAATATATTCACAGGAAAACTTCCTCAGGTCATGATGAACCCCTCCCTGTACGATGGGGAAGAGATTTTGTGTATACCCGTATTTATCAGGTGTTGCAATGAATTGGGAAAAACACCTGTCGAGCCACCTATGCGTTAATTCCATGGATGTTTTGGCGTAATCGTATTCGCTTCCGCCGGGAGGGCATTCATCAAAAGCCATGATGATATCTCCACCGATGATCCGCTGGATATCCATTACTTTTTCAGGGGTGAATAAATGTTTGCTACCATCTATATGCGATTGAAAAAGGGCACCTTCTTCATTTATCTTCCTGCTTTCTGCCAGTGAAAAAACCTGGTAACCACCACTGTCGGTAAGTATGGGCAGGTCCCAGCCATTGAATTTGTGCAAACCGCCTGCATTTTCCAGGACCTCTAATCCCGGCCTTAAATAAAGATGATAAGTATTGCCCAATATTATCTGTGCGTGTACATCTTTTTTTAATTGTTGCTGTGTAACTGCTTTTACACTTCCGGCAGTGCCAACGGGCATAAAAATGGGCGTGAGTATTTCACCATGGTCCGTTGTAATTTTTCCTGCACGTGATTTTGTTGTAGTATCTGTTGTATGTATCTCGAATTGTAAACTGGCCATTGTATGTATCTGCTTCCTAGGCTGCAAAGATAGCTGTTAGCTATTAGCCATAAGCTAACAGCTAACAGCTTATAGCTAATAGCTTTCTAATTATTGCTTCCGCTTTCCTTTCAGTGTCTGCAGTATTTGTTTTTGTTTCTCAACTTCCTTTGCCTGTCTTTCCTGGTCTCTAATATTATCACTGATCGCTTCTTCTAATTTGCGCTTCTTCTTTACAAGATCTTTTCCATCTTCCTGTAAATTCTCATTCTTTTTATCTGCATTCTTAACTTCATCCTCCTGGGTTGCGATCTGTTGTTCCAGGTCGTATACAGCTACCGTATTTCTTAAGGAATCCAGGTAATTTTTTGTTTTTCCAAAGACCTTTTCGTCAGATGACTCACTTATAAATGTATCGAAGCCTTTTGTAACCATCATGGTAACCGTGCTGTTCTCATTGTCCTTCCTGCTTTTCTTGTCTACCATAAAATAAATATCGTAGGCATCGGGGCCCAGTTCAGGCATGCGTACACCCTTATAAACAGTGAACCCTTTTGAACCTGAGCCTTTGTACCCAAGTTTCGCAAAAGTATCTTCAATTGCTTTTTCAACCGTTTTTGCAGGAAACGGAACATCATTTTCAATTGCAGGTCGTGATTCTTTTTGATAATCAACTTTGCTGCTGCGTGACTGCGCATAAGAAAAAGTATAAGCGGTGCAAATGATAATTAATAAAAATAATTTTCTCATAGATCAAATATTTTGATAAAGATATTACTATTGCAATTAAAACAATTTGTCGCAGGCATATAACTGGTAAACAAATCTTAAAATAAATAATCGTTTAATAGCTTAAATTTGCAGCCATGCATTTACCAAAGCTATTGTTGCTCCATTGGCAACTGATCTTATTTATTGTTTTCTGTTCCGTTACATTTATCCAGCTTTTTTATTACCTGTTTTTTTTCTGCAGGTTGTCTTTTTATAAAGAGAAAGCCAAAACCAATTCACGCACCAATGCCGTGAGCGTCATCATCTGTGCAAGGGATGAAGCTGAAAATCTTGCAAAGAATTTACCCGGATCGCTTGTGCAGGAATATAAGACCACCCATGAAGTGATCGTCGTAAATGATAATTCCTTTGATGAAAGTAAATACATATTGGAAGAATTCAAGAGAACATTTAAGCAATTACAGATCGTTGAGCTTACACAGGAAGCAAAAATGATCCCCGGTAAAAAATTCCCTTTAAGTATTGGGATCAAATCATCTAAGTATGAGATCCTGCTGCTGACCGATGCAGATTGTGTTCCTGCCAGTGAGCATTGGATAGACAGTATGCAGAATGTATATGATGATGCAACAGAGATCGTATTAGGTTATGGCGCCTATTACAAAAAGAAGGGTTTTCTGAATAAGCTGATCCGGTGGGAAACATTCCATGCTGCCATACAATACTTAAGCTATGCATTAGCAGGCACTCCATATATGGGTGTGGGAAGGAACCTCAGCTATAAAAAAACGATCTTCTTCCGCCACAAAGGTTTTTCTGCCCATAACAATATACCGGGGGGTGATGATGACCTGTTTATCAGCGCAGCAGCCAACAGGCGAAATACCCGGATCAATATAGATAAGGATAGCTTTACGCTCAGCAGTCCCCCAATAACCTGGAGCCAATGGCTTGCACAAAAAAAACGTCATTATACCACCAGTAAATACTATAAACCCATCCATAAGTTCTTATTGAGCTTATATGCCGTTTCGCATTTTTTATTCTACCCGCTGCTGGCACTTACCTGCATTTTTTACAACTGGCAATATGCATTGATCGCTTTTGGCTTAAGATTCATCATACAGGTTATTGTTTATACCAAAACAATGACTAAGCTGGGTGAGAAAGACCTTTTACCTTTATTTCTTTTCTTTGATATATGGATGTTCTTTTATTATATCATATATGCACCGGCACTTTTAAAGAAACCAAAGCCAACGTGGAAGTAATTTATCATTTAATTACACGAAATTTTGACACGAGTTACATGAATTAAAGCAATATAAATTTGTTGTATGTATTCATTTGTGTAATTCGTGTATTATAATTCGTGTTGTTTAGTTTTTAATCATGGAAATCTTACAAAAATATTTTTCAGAATTTACATCAAATCAGGAAGATCAATTTGCTGCGTTGAAAGGTTTGTATACAGAATGGAACGAAAAGATCAATGTGATCAGCCGGAAGGATATGGATAATTTTTACCTGCATCATGTACTGCATTCATTGACCATTGCAGCAAAATTTAATTTTGAAGACAATATGCAGGTAATGGACCTTGGTGCTGGCGGCGGATTCCCCGGCATACCGTTGGCGATCTTTTTCCCCGGGGTATCCTTTCACCTGGTTGACAGCATCAATAAAAAATTACAGGTTGTAAATCAAATTGCTGATGCGATCGGCCTCAATAATATTACAACGCAACATTCGCGGGCTGAAGATATTAAGAACAGGCAATTTGATATAGTGGTCTCCAGGGCTGTTGCTCCGCTAAAAGACCTGTGGTTTTGGAGCAAACCACTTATTAAAAAAAATAAAAATGCGGAACTTCCCAATGGGCTTATCTGCCTGAAGGGAGGTGACCTTAGCAAGGAAATTTCTGAAAGTGGCTGTAAACCATTTGTTTGGGAAGTAGATAAAATCTTTGCTGAGCCATATTTTAAAGACAAATACATCCTTTACCAGCCAGTAAAGAAATAAAAAATTTCATTTACCGGTTTGGGGTATTTTTTTATTGAATTAATTAGGTCAGTTTTGCAATATGAATATACCAGTAGCGATCGTAGAAGATAACAATGATATACGCAATGCACTTGAGCAGATCATTGATTCAGCAGAAGGATACACATTGGCTTGCTCCTGTGTGAATGGTGAAGAAGCTTTGATAAAATTACCCATCTTCCTGCCCAAGGTAGTTTTAATGGATATACAACTGGGCGGTATCAATGGTATTGAAGTGGTAAGGGAATTAAAAACCACTTATTCCGATATGCTGTTCATGATGTGTACGATCTATGAAGATGATGAAAAAATATTTGAAGCACTGAGTGCAGGTGCAAGTGGGTATATCATTAAAAAGACCACACCTGCAAAAATGCTTGATGCTATAAAAGAATTATATGAAGGCGGTGCACCCATGAGCAGCCAGATAGCAAGAAAAGTAGTATCAGCTTTTCAAAGCAAACCCGCGAATACCAGCCTGGATGTACTCACAAAGCGTGAAAAGGAGATCCTTGAAATGCTTTCAAAAGGATTGGTGTATAAAGAGATCTCGGACCAGTTAAATATAAGCTCAGAAACAGTACGCAAGCATGTATACAATGTTTATGCAAAATTGCATGTATCAAACCGCGTAGAAGCTGTTAATAAATTTTTTGGTCGCTGACCA
>JBDTWL010000090.1:0-6877 GCA_040006715.1 Ferruginibacter sp.
GCGCACACGTCTGGGGGGCGTGGGGTCGCAAGTTCGAATCTTGTTCGCCCGACTTTTTAAATCTCTACTTTTGTAGAGATTTTTTTATGCCACATTTTGTTTACATATTGCTAAGTATGAAAGACGAAAATATTATATCGGCGGAACTGCTGATGTAAGCAAACGCCGTTTTTATTTCATAATAGTGGCCGGCAACGCTCTACTATGCATAGAATTCCTTTTAAATTGATTTTGTTTGAAGAATGGGAAAGTAGAACTGAGGCTTTAAAAAGAGAAAAACAAATAAAAAGATGGAAAGGAGGGAATTCATTTAGAAAACTTATTGAAGGGCGGTAACCCCGCTTGGGCGGGGCACACGTCTGGGGGTGTGGGGTCGCAAGTTCGAATCTTGTTCGCCCGACTTTTTAAATCTCTACTTTTGTAGAGATTTTTTTATGCCACATTTTGTTTACATTAACAACTGCTCAAAAAAACCGCCAATATTTTTTGCCCGGTCCACAAATTGAATTTCCAATATCCAGTTTCTTTTGTTTCCCTGTTTGTCTAAAAGTAATATGCTGGCATGGTTGTCGGGATGAATATCTAAACCCAGGTCGTTGGGGTCATCCGGTTGCTCATGAGGAAAGTGGCCAACGATATGACCGCCGATCTCTCCTCCATACTCCCACCCATATTGCTTTGCAAGTGCAGTAAGGTAATTATAATACATAGCGCCTGTTAATTCGTCTTGATGAAAATACCAGTCTCTTGCTTCCTGCCAGGCTGTTTCAACATCGTCTTTCAACTGTAGTTTTGAAAGATTTTTTCCCATTACATAAGTTCTGCCAAGGTCTGCCTCATATCCATCCACGATTGGACCTAAGTCTATAAACAAAATATCATCATTTTCAATGATCCTGTCCGGCGGGTTTCCACTAAAAGAATTGATTGTATTAGCACCCGTTCTTACAATTTTTTTATGCCAGTATTTTTCAATACCAAATTCATTTTTTGCAAGCGAAACTATTTCTTCACTCAGTTTACTTTCTAATTTCCCCGGAACAATTAATCCCCGTTCTTCAGCAGTAATAAATAATTCCTTTGCTTTCTGTTCTGCAAACAACATTTTTTGTTTTGCTTCATTCATAACATGGTTCATCGTTTATGTAATTTTTTGTTTTATAAAATCGGAAGTCACAATTGTTGCAAATTCTTTATTTAAACTTGCCAATGCCGTTTCATGAATAAGTTCAGCCGTATAATTTTGTCCATCAACTCCTTTTTTATTGAATGTTGCGGTTGCATCAGCAACAAGAAAAGTTTCATAGCCTAAGTTGCCCGCCATCCTGGTGGTAGTAGAAATACAATGGTCAGTTGTCAACCCAACAATTACAAGGGTAGTTATTTTTGCTTCGTCAAGCCGGGCTTTCAGGTCTGTACCGATAAATGCACTGTTAACATGTTTCTGTATGACTGGCTCTCCTTTAAGCGGAATAACCAGGTCGTTAAATTCATTCCCGGCATTTGTTTCATGCAGCAAGGAAGCCGGATCAGTAGAACAATGTTGGATGTGAAAAACAGGCAGCCCGTTTTTCCTCCAGTGTCCAAGTAATTCACTTGCCTTCAATTCAGCATCGGGATTATTCCGTTGCCCGCCCCAATAAGCTATGTTGTCAAATCCTTTTTGAATATCAACAAGAATTAATGCGGGATGGCTGGCTTTTGATATACTCATTCCTGGTAAAGGTTTATGTTGTTTTATAGCAAAGCAAGGCTGTTTCAGTGATAAAATAAAATACTTAATTTTGATTAATTGATAACTTATTTTGATTGATATGGATCTGCAGCAACTGAAGAACTTCCAGGTTCTATGTGATACGCTCAACTTTAGAAAAGCCGCTGCGCAGATCAATATCGTGCAACCGGCTTTGAGCAGGCAAATACAATTACTGGAAAACGAACTGGGCGCCTTGCTATTTAACCGTAGCAGCCGAACTGTTACACTAACGGAAGCAGGTATATTTTTCCAGAAAGAATCCAGGAGGATCTTACAGGATATTAATAAAACAATTATTAAAACTGCAGAGCTGCATCATGGTGAAGCCGGTGAAATAAAAGTTACCCATGCAAGTTCTGCCATGAACACCGTTGTACCTGGCTTTTTGGTCAAGGTAAAACATACCTGGCCCAACCTTAAAACCACTGTACAGGAAGCTTCCAACTTCCAGCAAATAGAAATGCTTTTAGCAAGAAAAACGGATATCGGTATTGCCCCCAATATCATGATACCTGCCCAGGTTAGCTCAAAAATCTTGTACAAAGAAAATTTTGTCCTGATATTACCTATTGATCATCCATTGTCAAAAAAGAAATTAACTGATCTTTCTGTATTAAAAAACGAAACATTTATTTTACCCCAGCTCTCTACAGGCATTGGTTATGTGGAAACGATCCTGCAGATCTGCCAGGATTATGGCTTTAAGCCAACCGTTGCACATGAATCGGCTCATTCAACCGGTGTACTGCGTTTGGTTGAGGCAGGCCTCGGTATTTCAATCGAACCCATTTCTTCTGTAAAAGATGTAAAAATGAATGTCAAATTGGTAGAATTAAAGCACATCCCTCAAAAAGCAGCGATGACGGTTTTTTGGTTAAGGGAACGGGAAGAAGAATTAAGCAGGTTTATATCTTTGTTTTTTTAAAGATCTTCCCTGGTTTATTTTTCCATCGGAAGTTTTTCTTAACCGTTATTTCTTTGCTTTATTTACCAATGTTTCCATCATATCAAGCATGGCATACATAATTTTACTTGACAGGGGATCCTGGAACAGCACATTTTGATCAGCTTCTCCAAAATGCAATCCTTTTGAGGTCAATAAATTGAGCCTTGCCCTTCCATTTACAGGTGCAGCCGGCCTTTCAGCTTTCCATGGGCCTATTTGTTCAATAATACCGTTACCTAATGATAAAATATGATCGATCTTGCTGCCAATGGTAATATCAGGTACATCCCAGATAACTCCTGCACCTGAAGCATGATAATACCTGGCAGAATGGTCTGCATATATTGCCAACAGGTCGAGCCCTTCATCCATTGCAACTTCCACTACAACAGCAAATAATTCAATATCCGCTTCGGGGAAAGATCCCAGCTCGTTCAAAAAAAAATATGCCTGAAGGTAATGCCTGGATTCGAGGCCGGGTAATGTTGTGATCTTTTTCAGCATTTCAATGGCTTGATTATTTTTACCTTTATCAACACATCGTTTTGCATCCTTAAAAAGGTTCCATGGAAGGTCTTCGCTTTCAGCCCCTGCCCATTGTTCCAGAGGCTGGTCGCCAAATAAAGTATCCCTGATCGTTCGATCGTTCCCTGGTCTATTTAATGTTTCAGGCATGTGTAGATTTTTTAATTAATTTTCGAAATTGATCATTCCGGTTTTAAAAAATTCATTTATCTTTTAAAATGTTCTTTTGAACTAGTGAACGGTAATTCCGGAACCGTTCACTAATTGAAAAGCACCTGCTGTGAAATTTTCATAGGTAGCATTGAAAAACGAATTACTTTAGGTGCGGATCTGCTTTTTTATCAAATCTAAATCATCATGAGATCAAAATTATTCTTCGTTGGCGCAATACTATTTGCATGCATTTTTTTTTCCTTCAATGTAAAAGACAATAAACAGAAAGTGAAAGACTATTTTACTGTACCTGGCCCGGTTGATTTCAACAAAACAATGTACAGCCTGTCATGGAGCTCACACCCCAATAATGATTACTATAAACAGGAATACCTGCCCGCCAACGAAAGATCCGAAACATTTAATAAAATGATCATGATCGAAGCGCTTGTTAGCAGTATGACCCCAAAAGAGGCTGCGATGGCTAAGATAAAGGAGCTTGACCAGCGGAAAAAAATTGACCCGGTCACAAATTACCAGTTCATTGAAAACCCCGCTACGGGCGAATATGTAGTGGATTTTGTGATAAGCAGCAATGACATTGTTGAATGGAATGCCTACCGGTATATAAACCTGAAAAATAAATCTTCAGAGAACGGGCTTATGTTATTTGCGTACAGCAAGCGCAGTTATGGTGCAGCCTCAACCAATTTTTTGAAATCATTAAAAACAGAACGGGTAAAAGATATCAATGCCGTTGCGACCTATAAAATACCGGGTATAAAATTAAAACCCTGAGACCGGTATCCAGGAAAGTAATTTAATTCTATTAAAATATTTGTTTATCCCGATCGTCTGTAACTTTAGAAACATAAAAGAATATCATGTCAATAAAGATCACAGGCAAGAATCCCGCCGGAAAACTTTTAAAAGATCTGAAACGATCACCCAATTATAAAAAAGAAGGATTTAAGAATTTATCCGACACGCCCATGACCTTGCAGGATAGTTCTTATTATGATGTGCTTAAAAAATATCTTCATAAGGACCCGGCCGCAAAACCTGCTGCTACCCTGCCCTCCATTAAGACCGACCTGAAAAATATTCATACTGATAAACCCCTGATCACCTGGTTCGGGCATTCATCTTATTTTATTCGCATTGAAAAAAAGAATTTTTTGATCGACCCTGTATTCAGTGGTAATGCAGCACCTGTTTCATGTATGGTAAGGGCTTTCGATGGCGCTGATATTTATACCCCGGAAGATCTTCCCTCAATAGATTACCTGGTGTTGACACATGATCATTATGACCACCTCGATTATAAGACCATTGTAAAACTTAAGCCAAAGATCAAAAATATTTTTTGCTCATTGGGTTTGTCTTCGCATCTCATTTACTGGGGATTCGACCCTGCCATCATCACAGAAATGGATTGGTGGCAAACAAATAAACTGGCCAATGGCATGCAGTTAACTGCAGCGCCTGCAAGGCATTTCTCCGGGCGTGGGTTAAAAAGATTTAAGACATTGTGGTCGTCATTCATTTTAAAGACAAGTTCTTACAACCTTTACCTCGGTGGTGATTCCGGTTATGATTCACATTTTAAAGAGATCGGCGAAAAGTATGGGCCGTTCGACATCGTCATGCTTGAATCCGGACAATACAATACAGCCTGGCCTTTGATACATATGATGCCGGAACAGACCGTACAGGCTGCGGTAGACCTGAAAGCAAAATTATTGCTCCCGGTTCACTGGAGTAAATTCATGCTGGCAATGCATGGATGGAATGACCCGGTGAAAAGGGTTTTGGCAAAAGCAAAAGAGTTGAATGTAAAAGTAACAACCCCGATGATCGGTGAACCGGTTGTTTTAGGTGAGCCCTATCCGGAAAAACATTGGTGGGAGTTGTAGGATCATTTATGATTTATGATATATCATAAATTACCATAGCGCTTTCCCTTCATAATAATCAAGGATCTTACTTCTTAAAACAAAATCATATTTGGCAATGATGAGGTTGGTTTTTGAGCGGTCTAGGTTATTCTTGGCGATCAGGTAATCAACAGATGTGATGGCACCAGCATTGAATCGGATCTCAGCCCCCCGGAAAGATTCTGTGAATGAATTCACCTGGTCTGTAAGTATCTTATATTTATTTGAAGTGGACGTAAGGTTCACATAAGCTCTTTCAATGGACTGCTGCAAGACCGTCTTTGTATTTTGTTCGATCAGTTCATAATTCTTCTGATCCAGTTTTGCGATCCTGATCCTGTTCCTTACTTTATTTGCATTAAAAATGGGAATACTCAAACCGAGGTTCACCGAAGTAAATAAATTGTTGTTCAGCTGGCTGCCATAATTTATTTTCTTTGAATTGTAAGTTTCCTGCCTGGTAAAGACGGGTTGCTGCGTTCCGTTGATGACCACATAATCTGTGCTGGCAACATCTGTGCTGCTTACAAAAAGCTGTTGCGTGGCAGCACTTGAATAATTGGTATTGGCATTACCGCTTAAGAACAATGATGGATATAATTCCCCTTTGATAGACCTCACCTGTTTTGCTGCACTCAGGCTGCGCAGGTGTACGGATCTTATCAATGCGAATTGAGTCAGTGCACTCTGGTAAACCTTTTCAGGCGTATTCTCATAATTCATATTAAATGTTTCTTCGGGCAATCTTTCAACTTCCACGTTCTTATCATAAGGAATATTCAATAGTTGTGCGAGGTTTAATTTTGCGGTTTCGTATGCAGCCTGGTTTTCAACGATCGCAATTTCATCATTGGCGTATTGCCCTTTAAGGTCGAAGTATTCAGCGGGCTTTATGGCACCCGCCTTATTCAATACATCGAGCCTGTCTACCTGCTTACCTGTTACCATTACCTGGTCCTTTGTCCTTGCCAAAATATCCTGGCTGCTCAGCACCTGCAGGTATGCGAGAATGATATTGATGGTAAGATTATCCTTTGCCTGCTGCAGTTCCATTTTAGAAGCATTATAGGCCAATGCATTTCCTTTGATATTATTTTGTAAGGACAGCCCGTTGAACAATAAAAGATTGCTGCCTGCGCCATAAGAACCATAACTGAACTGCTGGTTGATAAACCCATTTGATATCGGGTCTATGCTCCTTCCCTGGTTGATGCCATGATCTGCAGTAGCATTCAGATCCGGAAGCATATTGGCCCTTGACTGTTTCAGGTTGATACCTGCTCTTTGTGATTGCAGGTCGGCCTGGTTCACTTCCAGGTTATTGGCAATACCTGTTTCTATGGCCTGCTTTAATGTTAATTTATTTTGTGCAGTTGTAAAGAAACTGATCATTACTAAACATGCGTTAAGGAATATTATTTTCATACCGATTATTATTAGCGAGCTATTAGCTGATAGCTATTAGCTATTAGTAGTTTGTATATTTTGAAAGTTGTATTATTTGATCAAATTTCGAAAGTTGCGGCCTGGCTAATGGCTAACAGCTAATTGCTAACAGCT
>JBDTWL010000091.1:0-6709 GCA_040006715.1 Ferruginibacter sp.
AGAGATCAGGTCTTCTTTGCAATCAAAACCGGCATGATCGCATCCAATGGCAATGGGTTTGGTCTTATCAAATGTATACATGGGGATAGTTGATAATTGGTTAATGGATAATTGATAATGGGTTTTGAGAGGATTAACCTCTGTTGCAAATTTAACGCATTATCAATTATCAATTATTTAATTAACCATTAAAATCAGCTCCATTCTTTTTCTTCTTTTGCTTTTTGTTTGTCTACGCGTGCACAAAGGAGTACACTTATTTCATATAAGAAGATCAACGGAATAGCTACAATCGTCTGGCTGGTCCAATCTGGAGAAGGAGTAATGATGGCAGCAACAATTAATATTATTACAAAAGCATATTTCCTGTATTTTCTTAAAAATCCGGCAGAAATGATACCGATCTTGGCCAGCACATAAGCTAATATCGGCAACTCAAATGCAACACCGCATCCCAGGATAATACTGTTCAATGTATCGATGTAATCATCCAGTGTAGGCATGTATTTATAAGCACCTACTGTACCCAGGGTAAAATTTGCTAAAAAATTAAAGGTAAAAGGCGCCAGCAGGAAATAACCAAAAGCAGCCCCGGTAAAGAAACACAGTGAAACCCAGAAAATACTTCCCCTGGCATATTTTATTTCTTTTGGTGAAAGCGCCGGTTTGATGAATTTCCACAGTTCCCAGAAAAGGTAGGGGAATGCTATAATGATGCCGCCGATCATGGCAATGGATAAAGCCGACATAAAAGGCCCGCTGATCGTATTTCCCTGTAATGGAATGCTTACGGGCGGCATGCACAAAGATTCGCCCAAATGAAGCTTATGGCTAAAATTGCATAAAGCAGTATAAGTGATGAAATTAGAACGTGCAGGGGCATAAACGATGTTATCAAACACCCAATCTATATAAACGAAGATCGCAATAGCGCCGATCAGCCATGCGATCACCGCCCTTACAATATGCCATCTCAATGCTTCCAGATGATCAATAAAGCTCATCTCGGCATTGGCAGGAGTTTCACCGCTGCGTATGCGCTTAAAAAATGATTTTCGGTCTGAAGAAGTAGAAGCCAATTTTTAAAAATTATGGTGTAAAGTTAAAGGACTCATTTTACTTTACGCAGTTACAACCTGTTTTACATTGCCGGTACGTTTTAAAACTCCCCAGCCCTGTAATTCACCCTTCAATGCTTTATTGAAAGATTTTATCAATATATAATACATCAGTTGCCGGTAAATGAACCGTTGGGGTATCAGCCATAACAGTTTTTTATATTTTTCATTTTCAAATGAGAATGCTATGGCGGCCCCTGCAACATCTACTAGAGTAAATATCAAATAATAAAACAGGATATGATCCAGGCTCGCAGGAATGATCCCCAAAGCCGCTGCTAATAAACTCACCAATAAAATAAAATCAGCCATTGGTGCCAGGATCGGCAGAATGACCTGGAATATTAAAATATTTGGAAGGGCAATCATTCCGAAATTTTTGTACCTGGGATTGAAAACAGCATCACGGTGTTTCCAAAAACTTTGTATCACACCAAAACTCCAGCGAAAACGCTGTTTTAAAAATTGCTTCATAGTTTCCGGTGCTTCTGTATAAGAGATAGCAGTTGTACAATTTCGAACGAGGTATCCTTTCCTGTGAAGCCGCATGGTAAGGTCACAATCCTCGGCAAGTGTATCGCTTGTAAAGCCGCCTGCTTCTGTGATCGCTGCTTTTTTAAATGCGCCGATCGCACCGGGAACGACCGTTATACAGTTCAGGAGGTCAAAGGCCCTCCTGTCAAAATTCTGGGATGTAATGTATTCAATACTCTGCCAGTTGGTGATCATGTTCACTTCATTGCCAACTTTTACATTGCCTGCTACAGCGCCAACCTGTGCAGTTGTATCACTGCTGTTGAATTTTTTTACAAGTTCTGTAACAGCATCTTTTTTTAACTGTGTATCTGCATCGATACAAACCACGTAATCATTTTGAGCTATACTGATCCCGTAATTAAGGGCGGTTGCTTTCCCGCCATTCTGTTTTGTTACTACCTGTACATTGGGTTGATTGATATAAGCTTCTTTTACGGTCTTATAAGTATCATCAGTACTTCCGTCATCCACAAATATGATCTGAACATTTGGATAATCCTGTTGCAATAAACTTTGAACAGTTCTTACCGCATTGAGTTCTTCATTATATGCAGGTATGATGATACTTACACCCGGTTGTTCTTTGTTAATAAGGGCAAGATGTTCTTTTTTCTTCTGAATATATGCCAGCCCTGCCATTAATATCATTCGGCCGATGGATAAGAAAATTCCTACAATGAACAAAGCAAAAATAATATGGCCGCCCCAATAGGTAGCTTCAGCAAAAAAGAAATTCAAAGAATTGATCCAGCTCCTTTTTACAGGCGGCATAACATCGTTTTTTGTCTTGCCCATCAGGTCAGCAACAGTGGTGAATTTACATCCGCGTTTTTTGAAATATTCAATGATACGGGGCAAAGCATCTACCGTTGGTTGCCTGGTTTTCCCGCCTGCATCGTGTAACAGAATAATGCTGGCATTGTTTGCTTCTGCAATACGGATGGTACGGTTTACGATACTGTCCGCATTCATTTTGTTATCCCAATCATTCGGATCGATGCTCTCACCAACAGTGATATAATTGTCTTTTTTACTCCGGGCGATCGGCTCAATTTCTTCAAAAGTTTGTGGCTCACTATCCGCATTATACGGTGCCCTGAATAAAATGGTGGAGTGGCCCGTTATGCATTCAATTAAAAGCCGGGTAGATTTCAATTCAAGATCCGCTCTTTCCGGGCTCATTTTCGCAATGTTATTATGCGTAAAAGTATGGTTGCCTATTTCATAACCGTTTTTATAGATCCTGTATAAAAGGGGAATATTGCTTTCAGCATTGATACCGATCACGAAAAATGTTGCCGGTACTTTTTCCCTCTCCAGGATATCCAGTATCTGTGGTGTGTATTCGGCATCAGGGCCGTCATCAAAAGTTAATATGATCTTATGCCCCGGCCCCATAGCTGTTTTATCCTCTGCAAATTTTTCATAAACATATCCCGAAGGAAGTTCTACATACTGCTGTTCTGCTATCAGCATTTCTGCGCTGTCAATTTCCAGTTTTATATTTCCTTTAGCAGGAGTATAAATGATATTGAGTAATTCCCCTTCACCACTTGCTGTTGGTTTTTTATCCGGGTCAACAACTGTAGAACTCAATGAAGTAAAATCAAAAGGGTTTTTTTGAAGGGAGGCAGTACTGAGATTCCTGCCATAAAAATTCCATATCCTTGGATCTTCTCCACCCAAATGCCATAGCGCTGTTCCTGCAGTTGCGTAATCATCGCTGAACCGAAGTGTATTAAATGTAGTAGCCGCATCAGTAAACCAGGTGTTGTGGTCTTCTTCATCGGCAGAATCGGTTTCAGGAGTACTATAATTGAAATCCAGGTTATAGGTATCGTTATTAAAATTGATCTGTGAACCAGATAACTTTGCATTGTCAATCGCAGCTGTATAGGTAATATCATGCACTTTTCTTTTCCCTTCTTCTGTTGCCCAGTCCCGGGCATATGCAGCCACACCCAGTATGATCCTTGATACATCCACTTTATCATCCATCCAGTCTAACTTTTCTTCAATCCATTTCTGGCTGCTAATAGGGCCCGCATCGGTCGCATCATTATATTGATCATATGCCATTAATATGATATAATCATTGTACAGGGATAATTTGGAATAATCATAATCTTCATTGTCAGGTGAAACATCTATCGTTACCATAAAGCCTTTGCTATGCAATGCTTCATATAATTCCTTTTGAAATTGAGTAAGGGGCTCGTTGCTCTTTTCAGCCAGTTCCTCAAAGTCAATGTTAATTCCCTGCAGCTTGTACCGTGTGAGTGTATCTACAATTTGTTGAATGATGAATTGCCTTTTGGATGGATCATTAAGAATAACATGTGCCAGTTTACCATCAAAATCCCCGTTTGAAGGGTCGGTTTTTTTGGTGTGGAAATTATTGAAGATCGGCTGGATACTTAGCTTCTTTTGTTTCATTACAGCAAGGCCTGCGCTATCGATCCTTGTTTGCAGGGTATAGGTAATGGTGTCTATGAAAAACCATTCGGGGTAAATGGTATTTAGCTTATCTGCGTTCTTTTGTAGATCCCGGAGTGAGGAAAGCAGCCAGGGTGTGTAAAAAGCGCCCCGTATTAGTGATGCATTTATTGCCACATTTACGGTCTTTGCAATGGAATCCTCTCTTTGCTTTTTTTCCAGGAAGTCCTTAAAACCTTTGAATTTTTTATTCAAGGGAGACTCCAGGGTCAATTTATTGGATGGATCCAGTTTACTTTGATAATACCTCGATTTTTCATTTAGATTGGGCAGGTTTGGGTTAGCGCCATTTAGGATCGCTAATACAACTACGGCCAGTACGAACAATACAATGAATAAAATTACCCTGCTGGTCCATTTAACACTTTTCCACCTGGCGGGGCTATTAGTCTGAAAAACCTGGGGTGAGTACATTTACAACTATATATAGTGCAAAGTTTCTTTAATCTGGTATCAGAATGTTGATACATCGTGTTACTTAACAGCTGATTAACCGCAGGGATCAATTGAGCATAGTGGGGACTTACTGTAAAAAGAAAGGCCCCTGTAGAAACAGGGGCCGTTTACCAAAACTAACTGCTTATGAGAAAATTTGACTATTAAAATTTTTTGAGTTCTGCATATATATTTGCAAACACGGTGCCAAATATTTTTTGATGCTGTTAAGGAAGTCCTAATGGTTTTTTACACTAAATAATGAATTAATACTGCTGGAGTTAACAGGATAAACTTGTTTTCGTTCGTGTGTAAACATAAAAAAGGCACCTGCCAAAAGGTGCCTTAATAATTAGCTCAAATGGGGTTATTTTAGAAACCCCTTTATCATATCCATTAAACCGCCTCCGCCATTTTTTTCCTGCTGGGCCTGGGCACCACCGGCTAATTTAGACACAATGTCCATCAATCCGCCACCGCCTCCATTTTGCCCGCCATTACTGAACTGGCTTATAAGGTCCTGGAAATTAAACCCCGAATTTCCCTTTGTTTGTTGTTCCTGTACCACCTCATCGCTTTGGCCACCTGTTATTGAGTTTAACAGGCCTTCGATAGAAAAACTGCTATTGTTTGGGTCGTTGGTCTTATTGATCAAGTTACTGATCACATTTGGGATCAGGTCATTGGCAACCTTACCTGCCTGGTTTCCACCCAGATTAAATTTGCTCATCAGCTTACTGGCAAAATGCCCAACCATCATATTCACCATTGGGTTGTTAAGCAGGCCCTTATTATCTTTTTGTTGCCCCTCGCCGCTAAACAGGGATAAGATATTTTGCAAGCCACCACCTGCAACCATATTCCTTAATCCCGAAGCAACCGTGTTGGTGGCTTCAGCAATTACTGCATTGTTGTGTTCATTGGGCACATCAGGATTGTCTACAACAGATCCTGTTGCCGAACCCTTTACCAGGTTAAATAATTCTTCCAACATAGTTTTTATTTTAGAAGGTAAAAGTATAAAAAATTTTATCCCCGGAATTTATATTTTTAATTTTGCGAGGTAAGTTTTTCAGCATTCTCAGCAAATTGTAAGGCATCAAGAAATTCCTGTATATCCCCATTCATAACAACATCTAAATTATAAACAGTGAGCCCGATCCTGTGATCCGTCACCCTTCCCTGGGGATAATTGTAGGTCCTGATCTTAGCACTTCTGTCACCCGTACTTACCAGGCTTTTTCTTTTGTGTGCAATGGCTTCTTCCGCCTTGCGCACTTCCTCATCATATAATTTTGTGCGCAACATATCCATGGCTTTCTCCCTGTTACCTAACTGGCTACGCTCTGTTTGACAAACCACCACGATCCCTGTGGGTTTATGTGTAAGGAATACTTTTGTTTCCACTTTGTTTACATTCTGTCCGCCGGCACCGCCGCTACGGGCCGTTTCCATTTTCACATCACTTTCTTTCAATTCAAAATCAACTTCTTCTGCTTCGGGCATTACAGCTACCGTTGCAGCACTTGTATGTACGCGGCCGCTACTTTCGGTGTCCGGTACACGCTGTACCCGGTGCACGCCACTTTCAAATTTCAATGTGCCATAAACATCATCCCCAACAACTTCCACCTGTACCTCTTTATACCCGCCAACGGTGCCTTCACTTTCACTCAGCAAGGTTGTTTTCCATCCTTTCTTTTCACAATATTTTAAATACATACGTAACAGGTTGCCTGCAAAAAGCGAAGCCTCGTCACCACCGGTGCCGGCCCTTATTTCCAGTATGGCATTTTTTTCATCATATGGATCTTTCGGTATCAGCATATTGCGAAGCGCTTTTTCCGTCGCTTCTTTTTTTTCTTCTAAAGCCGGTAATTCTGTTTTTGCCATTTCCCTCATTTCCTCATCATCCGAATTCAGCACTTCCTTATTGAATGCAATATCATCCTGCAACTTTATATATTCATTACGGGCGATAACAATTTTTTCAAGGCTGCGGTATTCTTTGCTCATGGCACTGTACCTTTTGTTGTCGCTCACCACCTCCGGGTTGGTGAGTGCTACTCCCAGGTCATCAAATTTTGCTTTTATCGCATCCAGTTTATCTAACATAGTGTAAT
>JBDTWL010000092.1:0-6389 GCA_040006715.1 Ferruginibacter sp.
CAGGTCAGCCTGGCTGGATCAGGTCCCAGAGATTACCATACAGGTCCTTAAACACCGCAACTGTCCCATAAGTTTCGGTAACAGGCTCCCGCACAAATACCACTCCTTTTTCCTGCATGCTTGCATGGTCTCTCCGGAAATCATCCGTATACAGAAATAAAAAAACACGGCCACCGGTTTGATCACCTACCCTGCTACGTTGTACTTCATTATCGGCTTTTGCAAGTAAGAGACAAAATGTTGCAGGACCTTTGGGTGCTACCCTTACCCATCGCTTTGTTTCACTTAAAATGCTATCCTCAACAAGAATAAATTGCAGTTTTTCCGTATAGAACTTTATGGCTTCATCATAATCATTCACCAGCAATGTCATATGTGCTATTTGTAGTTGCATTGGTTCATATTTGAGAAAAGGAGGATCATGGTACAATTCTTTTCATCCTGGAAAAAGGGAATCCATTACAGCCCTTCCTCGGATTCTCCCTGTCGGCTGCTGTTGCAGACTCAGCAAGGGAATCGCTTTTAGCGTTGTAAACGGCCAGGCAGAATCCCCATAAGAAAGGTTCCATGTTATTGAAGCGCATGTAATCGATCCTGCTATACAATCCTTTTTCACCGGGGTTATTGTCATCATTTTGAGCAATGATAAATTGTTCTTTTACATTCCATTTGATGATATGGTATTTAATACCCGGTTTTTGCAGCCATAAACTGCCAGTAACATTGTAGCGGATACCATAATCATCCATAAAATTGCCTAATAGATATGCCGGGATGGTATCAATAAAAAATTTTTGATGTTGTAATATTTTTTTTTCTTTCCTGGTAGTGAAAGATAATAAACACAGGAAAAGAAATGAAACGATCAGCTTATGCATTGGTTAAATTTTATAGATCGTAAAATTAAGGAACATATCATACATTCAACCTTGCTTCCCCAAGATCATGTACCCATACTTTTTTATTGAGCAATTCATCAGCAGGGCAAATTACAATGCCAATACCAATAATAATATTTCTCGTACATGGTCCCGAAAACAATTCATTTTACCAACTTATCTTTAAAGCTGTTCATACCCCGTTCATCATTTTTTCGATTTATCATTTCAAAACAAGCTGTAGCTTGAAGAAACTCTTTTTTATGAAAAAGTTCATTTCATTTTTCCTGGTTTGTTTTTTTGGGAAAACAATGCTTGCCTGCACTACATTTTGTATCAACAAAGATGGGCATATCGTATTTGGAAGAAATTATGATTGGGTCAGTGGCGCAGGTATCGTAAATACAAACCTGCGTGGGCTTTTTAAAACTTCTATGAACACCGGCAACGGCGGAACAGCAAGCTGGGTATCGAAATACGGGAGTATCAGCTTTAATCAATATGGGAAAGAATTTCCTACAGGAGGAATGAATGAAAAAGGATTGATTGTTGAACTGATGTGGCTTGACGGGACCCGGTATCCTTCAGGTGATGCAAGGCCAGCTGTTGGGGTGCTGCAATGGATCCAATACCAGCTTGATAATTCGGCAACAACAGCCGAGGTCATCAACAGCGATTCACAGATACGTATCAGTGAAAAAGCCACACCCCTGCATTATCTTATTGCAGATGCAACTGGCAATGTAGCCAGTATCGAATTTTTAAATGGCAAAATGATCGTTCACAAGGACGAGACCCTGCCTTTTCCTGTACTCACCAATAATACTTATGCTTCTTCTGTGCAGGTTGCAAAACCAATATTGGGAAAACAACAGGAGATATCTTTAAATGATAATTCACTTGAACGCTTTGTAAAAGCATGCAGCATGGTCAAAAAATTCAGGGAATCAAATATTGCAATGCCCATCACTGATTATGCTTTTTCTATCCTTGATAAAGTTTCCCAGGGAGATTTTACAAAATGGAGTATTGTGTATGATATCAGTAATAAAACAATTCATTTTAAAACCGAAGCCAACCCTGGTATAAAGACCATCCGATTCTCCGCTTTTGATCTTGCCTGCAGCCAGCCTGCTAAAATGTTCAACATGAACCAGGATGGCAAAGGAGATATCAGCAAGCAGTTCATTTTACCTGATAAAAAATTAAAGCAACAGATCATGGACGAGGTCATTGCTGAAAGCAGCAGCCGTGTCAACATAACAAAAAAAGAAGAAGATGAGCTGCTTCATTTTGAAGAAGGCATAAAATGTAATAACTAATTCAAGTCCGATCAAATAACCGGAAATAATGCCGGCCTTATTGTAACTTTATCCCCTAAAATATTATGATGAAATACAGGGATCTTGGCACAACCGGAGAAAAATTGTCAGCCATTGGCCTCGGCTGTATGGGAATGAGCATGGCTTATGGCCCAACCGACAACGAAGAATCTATTTCAACATTACACAAGGCGCTCGACCTTGGGATCAATTTTTGGGATACTGCAGATGTATATGGTTATGGACACAATGAAGAACTTATTTCAAAAGTTCTGGTGCCTAACAGGAATAAGATCTTTATAGCAACGAAATTTGGTTTTCGTGCAGGAGAAAATAAAATAAATTATTTTGACGGGTCACCTGCATACCTTAAAACAGCGATAGAAAAAAGCCTGCTTCGTTTGAAAGTAGATACCATCGATCTTTATTATGCGCATCGTATTGACCCGGCCGTACCCGTAGAAGACATGGTTGGAGCGATGGCTGATCTTGTTAAAGAAGGTAAAGTGAAATACCTTGGATTATCAGAAGCCTCACCTGCTTCTATTCGCAAAGCACATGCAGTTCACCCGATCACTGCTTTGCAAAGTGAATATTCATTATTTACAAGAGACGTTGAAAAAGAAATACTGTCAACTATTAGAGAACTTGGTATCACACTTGTTCCATACAGCCCATTGGCAAGAGGATTGGTAACGGCAACTTTTACCAGCACCGATCATTTGGCCAAGGATGATTTCCGAAGAACATTGCCCCGTTTCAACAGCGAACATTGGGATAACAACCTGTCACTTGTACAGGAGTTTGCCGCATTTGCCAATTCAAAACATTGCTCACCCGCACAACTGGCCATTGCGTGGGTATTGGCGCAGGGCGATGACATCATTCCTATCCCGGGAACTAAAAAAAGAAAATACCTTATGGATAATGCCGGTTCAGTAGATGTAATATTATCAGCTGATGACCTTAAAACGATCGAGGCATTGCTGGCGAAATACCCCGATACAGGCCAGCGGTATGGTGAGGGACCGATGAAAATGGTAAATCATTGATCGAATAGCCAATCATTTAAGGAGGCAACTTATATTTGCTCCCGGATCCATATTATACTAAAAGATGAAGAAAGTTGCCATGATACCTGCCCGTTATGCGGCTACCCGTTTTCCTGCCAAACTGATGCAGCTGCTGGGTGATAAGACCGTTATCCGGCATACTTATGATAATACGGTTGCAACCGGCTTGTTTGAAGAAGTATATGTTGTTACCGACAGTGATATTATTTTCAAAGAAATAAATAACAATGGCGGCAAGGCCATCATGAGTAAAAAAGAACATGAGAGTGGCAGCGACCGCATTGCAGAAGCCATTGCTGGTATGGATGTGGATATTGTAGTAAATGTGCAGGGCGATGAGCCATTTGTACAAAAAGACCCGTTGGAAAAATTATTAAAGGCTTTTGATGATCCTGCCGTACAGGTTGCCTCACTCATGCAGGTATTGAAAGAAACGCAATACATAAATGATCCCAATTATGTAAAGGTTGTGATCGACAAAAACAACAATTCATTGTTGTTCAGCCGAAGTCCTGTTCCATATCATCGTGATAAGAACATTCCCGTTGTTTACTATGAACATATTGGTGTATATGCTTTTCGCAAACAGGCATTGTTGAATTTTACCAATTGGCAAATGACGCCATTGGAAGCAGTTGAAAAAATTGAATGCTTACGTTATCTTGAAAATGGCATACCACTTAAAATGGTTGTTACTGAATACATGGGAGTGGAAATAGATACACCGGAAGATCTTATAAAAGCTATGGAGTTAATAAATAAAGAAAAATAATTAAAAATAACCACAGAGGAACATAGAGTCCTTTCACAGAGTAATAAGAGTATAAATATTTCTGTGAAACTCTGGGAAAAAAACT
Organism: Ferruginibacter sp.; assembly: GCA_040006715.1. Classification (GTDB taxonomy): domain Bacteria; phylum Bacteroidota; class Bacteroidia; order Chitinophagales; family Chitinophagaceae; genus Ferruginibacter. Next base: position 4,131 of record JBDTWL010000092.1, read on the forward strand.
CAGCGTAACTCTGTGGTAAAAAAATAACATTATGAGTCATAGAAATTTTAAGATGATCGGGTACGTGGTTTATGGACGTGGTTCATTCAATCAACTGGATGAGATCTTAAAGCCTCACCGGAAAGATAATGCGCCGATGATCTTCTTGGTTGATCACTATTTTTCCGCAGGATCTGGTGGAGGAGAAACAGAACTTGCAAAAAGAGTTCCTGCAAAAGAAAATGATAAAATAATTTTTGTAGACGTTACATACGAACCGAAAACAACTTATGTTGACAGCCTTGCCAATCAATTAAAAGAGGAGTTTGGAACAGTGAGCGGGATCATTGGTATCGGCGGTGGCTCCGCAATGGACCTTGCAAAAGCGGTGTCATTGATGATGAACAATCCCGGCAGCAGCGCTGATTACCAGGGATGGGACCTGGTAAAGCATCCGGGTGTATACAAAGTCGGAATACCAACACTCAGTGGTACGGGAGCGGAAGTGAGCAGGACAACGGTATTGACTGGCCCTACTAAAAAGCTGGGAATGAATTCCGACTTCACTCCTTTTGACCAGATCGTTCTGGATCCTGAATTAACTGCCAATGCTCCTGCTAACCAGCGCTTTTATACCGGTATGGATTGTTATATACATTGTATTGAAAGCCTTACGGGAACTTACCTTAATGAATTCAGTAAAAGCTATGGAGAAAAAGCATTGGAATTGTGCCGGGAAGTATTTGTGACAAGAAATAGCTGGGATGCCGAATGCGATGATAAACTGATGATGGCTTCTTATGCCGGTGGCATGAGCATTGCCTATTCGCAGGTTGGGGTAGCCCATGCTGTTAGTTATGGCTTGAGTTATTTGCTTGGAACAAAACACGGCATTGGCAATTGTATCGTGTTTGACAAATTGGAAGAATATTACCCTGAAGGGGTAAAAGAATTCAAATACATGGTGGAGAAGAACAAGATCGATATCCCTAAAAATGTTTGTGCTGGCCTGACCGATGAACAGTTTAATAAAATGATCGATGTATCACTTGGGATGAAACCCTTGTGGGAAAATGCTTTGGGCAAGGATTGGGAAAAGAAGATGAATAGGGAAAAGCTGAGGAAATTATACGAGCAACTATAAGCTGTAAGCTATAAGACACAAGCCTGCCGGCAGTTATAAGCCTGTTTCGGAATAGTTTCAAAACGAATGAGTGGCTTAAAGCAAATAACTAACAGCTTGCAGCTTTCCTACACTTTTTCAACCTGTGCAGCTAATACCTCTTTGATCACAGAAACCATCTGTTCTCCCTTTGTTTGTATTTGTTCAGGTGTCCACAACAAACCAATTGCTGTCGATACGCAACGGCTCATGATCGCATCACTTGCAGAAAAATCTTTTGTGGCATGATGTATTACTGCCTTTTTCAGATCGGGATGCAATGCATTTAATGTAACAGCATTTTTTAAATGATCCCATTTACGGATATAATGCCAGTTATTATCGAACCAGTAAAAATTACCTGCTAATATTCCTTTTGCCTTCAATTCATCAACAACTGCTTTTGTTGCTTCTGCAGTAGGCAGGAACCAGCTTAAGAATGTGCAGCTATCCCCGGTTTCATCAGGTATTTTCCTGAAAGAAATTCCCGGTATTTGAGATAATATATTTTTTAAGGCAGCATGATTGTTCTTTTGGATCGATAAGAACTTATCTAATTTTTTGATCTGTGCCAAACCCACTGCAGCATGCAATTCGCTTATCCTATAATTCGTTCCGATAAATGGATGTAGGTCGGCGCCCCTGTCAGCTCCTTTGTGATCATGCCCATGATCACCATAGCCATCACTGGCAATATAAACGTCTTCCCTGTTGGTCATTATCGCACCTGCTTCGGCACAGGTAATGGTCTTTACAAAATCAAAGCTGAATGTACCTGCATCCCCGATCGTTCCCAATTTCTTTCCTTTATAAGTGCCGCCAATGCTCTGGCAGGCGTCTTCCAATAAGATCAGTTTGTGTTCTTTGCAAATTGCCTGGAGTGCATCCAGGTCGGCCATGCTGCCGCACATGTGTACAGGCATAACACATTTTGTTTTGGGTGTTATCGCATTTTTTACTGCGGCAGGGTCCAGCGTAAGCGTATCATCTATGTCAACAAATACCGGCACGGCACCTACACTCAATACCGCTTCAAAACTTGCTACGAAAGTAAAGGATGGTAATATCACTTCATCGCCATAACCAATACCCAGGGCGCTCATGGCTGTTGTTAATGC
>JBDTWL010000093.1:0-6082 GCA_040006715.1 Ferruginibacter sp.
TTTAAAGTGCGGCAAAGGAGATTCGAACTCCCACGCCCATGACAGGCGCTACCACCTCAAAGTAGTGCGTCTACCAATTTCGCCATCGCCGCATCCTTTGGTATTGATTTGAGGAATTCTTTTCCTATTCCTGATTTCAAATATTTTTCTTTTTTCCTGGCATCCAATCTGAGGGTAAATTCTTCCTTATAAATTAAGACAAAAGGCTTGTAGGCTTTTATGGACTTATTTTGTCCTTTATTATGCTCAGAAATTCTTCTTATAATGTCATTACTCATACCCACATAGATATAATTCTTTACACAACTTCTTATCGCATACACATAAAACATAATTAACCTTTTACCACCTCAAAGTAGTGCGTCTACCAATCCTGCCTGCCGGCAGGCAGGTTCGCCATCGCCGCAGAATTTGAGAAGGCAAATTTAGTAGATATGTTTGGAAGTTAAAAATGTTAAACGACCAAGTACTGTATCAGTTTAATTTCTACCAGAGAGGTAAAGAAGATTAACACAGAGATTTATGGAATCTTGTTTAAATAATTTTACCTGTAAACACGCAGTTTTCTCAGTGATACTCTGTGAAAATAACGCTGTGTTCTCTGTGGTTTAAATAAAGTGTTTCAAATTGCGACACTACCAACGACCAGGTTTATGGTGTAGTTAATGTGAGCGTAACAGAATTAACAAGACCATCCCTGTTAACCACCGAAAAAGTATATTTTTCAGTACCGGCTGTAGCCCGCGTGGTTATGATCATATCCTTCGCATAATTATCACCCGATGCACCGGTTAATGATTCAGTGTAAATACTTGTAGATGCGCCGCCATCTAATACTCTTGCTACATCAAAAGTTTTTAATACGTCTTCATCTTCAGCTTTTGCTGCAGTAATGCCCACCAAAACATCAGTGCCTTGCGGAACATTGGCATTGGCCGAAGTATATCCGATGCCAGTCTTAAAAGAAATATAAGGCAATTTGCCTTCATCTTTTTCACATGAATTGAGCGCAAGGCCGGCTACAATGATCGCAAGGATAGGAAGAATTTTTTTCATAGCGTTTGTTTTGTTTTTTAAATGATTATTATTAATGAAAGGATTTACGAACCGAAAATACAAAATTCATGCCTTGGTTATACAGGTTGTAATATTTTAATCTTGATAAATGATCGGCATAAACCGTATTGGTAATATTCGTAGCTGATAAACCTACCTGCCAATTTCCCGAAGGGTTCTGAAGTTCTATACCGGCATTTATATTCAGCAATGCATATGATGAGGTTGCTGATTCAAACTGTGCAGGCTTATCCTGCTTAAAAACATACAGCCATTCCGGTTCAATGAATATTTTATTTATTTTTTTTGATAGTACTTTTTCAAACCTTACTGCAGATAATAATTTATAGGCCGGGATGAATGGCAGGTTTCCCCCGTTTTTCAGTTCTCCCCTTGTGAATGAAAAAGTTTCTTTCCATTCCAGCCAACGTAATAGGGTAGGCTTTGCAATGAAATTAGCTTCTGTACCATACAATTTTGCATCCTGTTGCCTGAACCGGAAAACGTGGAAGCCATAAAATAAATCATTGGTTGGAGCCAGGTAAACATAATTATAGAAATAGTTGTAAAAGACAGATGCAGCAAAAAAGAACCGGGGATCTGAATATTCAACTGAAATATCAGTATTGATATTTTGTTCCAGTTTTAGATGCGGGTCACCGATCTCGTAGCGAAAAACGCCTTCGTGTAATCCATTGCTGCTAAGCTCTGCAAGGTTGGGTGAACGGAAACCCGTAGATGAATTAAACTTAAAAGTAAATATTTGAGTAGGGTTATAAGCAAGGCCGAGCATGACATTCCCGGTAAAATTATTTTTTGTAAAAGCCGGTATTTCTTTTCCCGGGCCGTTTATCGGGCTGGTAAAAAATGTTTTAATGGACTTATAATTGCCGCCGGCACCAGCTTCCAGTATGATCTTATCCAGTTTAAATTTAAAATAGCCTGCAAGATTAGCTTCCATTAAATTAGCATCCGGTATGATCTTCCTGCCCCCATAATTTGTATTGTCTTCAAATGTAAATTGATGATTGAGAACAAAATTTATTTTTTTTGTCAATTCTTTTTCCCAGCGAACATTTTCAAGTACAGAAAGCAAATGCATATTTAAGCTGATCTGCCCGCCTCCCTCATCTTCCTTTCTTGAATTGCTTTGTACGCCGGCATTTATTTTCAATACGGATCTTTTTAAAATAAATGTATTCTGTGAGTTAAGCAGGTTAAGCATAACAATATGGTGTGGACCAGCCATCTTCCTGCTCCTGCGCTCATCAGCCGTAAAAAAACTTGTAAGGCTGTCAATGATGAACCCGAAATTGTTATAAGAGAAATTGTAGCTATTCTCCTGTTTCCATTTTGGTCTCGTAAAACCAAAACCGGCTTTCAGCATGTAACCATTGTTCCTCGAGTTCAGGACCCTTGTATTGTTTCCATCACTGTAATCTGTATGATTTTCTGTTCCCAGGCGTAACCTCCACCAGCCATTTTCTTTTTTATGATTTATGCCCACATCTGTCAAAGTGCCGAGGGTGTTGGTAAATAACTGTGTGGAAAAATCATAGCTGTTACCCGTAACTGTGGGCTTGGTTTCCAATACATTTATTACGGCACCCAAAGCATCGGATCCATATAATAAGGATGCAGGGCCCTTAATGATCTCTACCCGGTCTATCCCTATTTGAGAAAGGCCCAGCCCATGTTCATCCTGCCATTGCTGGTTATCAAAACGGAGCCCCGATAATAAAACCAATATCCTGTTTCCAAATAACCCCCTGATGACAGGTTTGGAAATAGCATTGCCGGTGGTCATTTGTGAAATGCCCGGTAATTTCGCCAACGCATCGGAAAGGTTAAAAGCATTTTTTTCATTTATCTTATTCAGGGAATAAGCTTCTATATTCAGAGAGGTATTCTTTATTTTGTTGGGTTGAAAGCCTGTAACTACAACGGTTTCCAGGGTCCTGGCAGTGTCATTCTGGGCAGAAATGCAGAAGGGGGCTACTAAAAATACTATGCTGATTATTATTTTTTGCATAAACTTTTATGACAGTAATTAGTACGGTATTCGGCACAGGATAGTTGCTGACAGTAAATGTATGCGTTTTACCAAAACGTAAATATTATTTTTTTAGGACGATCCTGAAAGTGGTTCCCTTGCCCAACTCACTGTTTTTTACAAATAATTCCCCCCGGTGATATTGTTCAATAATGCGTTTGCTTAAAGATAGTCCCAGTCCCCATCCACGTTTTTTTGTAGTAAAACCGGGTTTGAATACATTGGCAATATTCTTTTTGCTGATACCTTTCCCCGTATCTGCTATATCGATGACAACCTGTGTGGATTCATTTTTTATCCCAATGTTTATGCTTCCGTGTCCTTCCATTGCATCCAGTGCATTCTTTAAAAGATTTTCTATCACCCAGTCGAAAAGCGGTGCATTGATGAGGGCTGTTATTTCTGTGTCGGCAGGTTTATCAATGTTGAAGCTGACCTTATTGGTTGCCCTTCGCTTAATATAAGTAACCATGCTTTCCACCTGTGCAGTAATATTGGTTTCCTCCAGTTGCGGGGTACTTCCTATTTTGCCAAAACGGTCGCTTACTAATTTTAACCGTTCTACATCTTTGCCGATCTCTGATACGATCTTGTCTGCAGTATTGGTCTCTTTAAGCATTTCTACCCAGCCTTCAAGGGATGAAATTGGAGTCCCCAACTGGTGCGCTGTTTCCTTTGCCATACCCGCCCAGACCTGGTTCTGTGTAGATTTATTCCTCGTTGAGATCGCAATTAATGTAATGATAATAAACAATGAAACAATGAAAAGCTGTATGAGCGGGTAATAGCGCACTTCTTTTAAAAGGTCGGAATCACCATAATAGTATTTGTTCCTGATCAAGGGGTCCTTGCTTACTTCAACTTCAATAGCGTCATTCTCCTGTTTGAATTCCTTTAATTTTCTTTCCAGGTAATGTTTATCAGACTTAATGAGGTTTGTATCCAGGTTCAGCCAGGCTCCCGAAGGATCATCTTTTTCATCGGTTTCTATGATGGGTATATCGGTATTTTCTGATGTGATGGTATTGGTCAGCGCCAGTGCAGATTCGTCAGATGTCGTTGCCCTTGTTTTTAATGATTGAACCCACACATTCACTTTCTTTCTTTCATCAGCTGCAATTTTTTTTGCAATGTATTGCGAATAGAAAATGGTGCCTGTTACGATCGCAATTGCTACGATTGCCAGCCCGCTGCGCCAGTTGAAGAGATTGGAAAACATGATTAAAAATAAGAAATAAGAAATAAAGAATGAGAAATAAGGAAGTTTGGCTATCCTTCCTTTTAAAAAACAGCATTAATAAAGTATGTTTGTGCAGCACATCATCTAAGTATCGCCGGTACAATGAATATACCATCAGTAGCCATCGTTATATTGAACTGGAACGGGAGAAAATTCCTGGAGCAGTTCATTCCCTCAGTGATAGCAGGTACTTATGGAAATAAGCGTGTGATCGTTGCCGACAATGCATCAACCGATGATTCTGTCGCATTCCTGCAAAAGAACTTTCCTTTAATAGAGATCATTCAAAATGAAACGAATGGCGGATTTGCAATGGGTTATAACAGTGCTTTGAAAAAAATACAGGCAGATTATTATGTTTTACTGAACAGTGATGTAGAAGTAACAGCAAACTGGATCGAGCCCGTAATCAGCCTCATGGAAAGCGATACCGGGATCGCTGCCTGCCAGCCCAAGATACTGTCACATGGAAATAAACATCAATTTGAATATGCCGGTGCATGCGGCGGCTGGATAGATAATTTCGGCTACCCGTTTGCGAGGGGAAGAGTATTTGATATTTGTGAAATGGATAATGGGCAATATGATTCTGTTCAGGCTTGCTTTTGGGCAAGCGGTGCAGCTATGTTTGTAAGATCAGCTGTTTATCATGAGCTGGGCGGCCTGGATGAATACTTTTTTGCGCACCAGGAAGAGATAGACCTTTGCTGGCGGATGCAGCGAGCGGGCTATAAAGTGTATGTGCAGCCTTTATCTGTTGTGTACCATGTAGGCGGGGGAACGCTGTCAAAAGATAATAGCCGCAAGACATTTTTAAATTTCAGGAATAACCTGCTGATGCTATACAAGAACCTGCCCCGCCAGGCCGCTTGTTGGAAGTTGCCTGTAAGGATAATGCTGGATGCCATTGCTGCATGGAAATTCTTATTGAATGGTAACGGCGGGTCTTTCCTCGCAGTTCTAAAAGCACATTTGCATTTCCTCAAATGGTTATTTTTTGAAAAGCATAACAGGGTTGCTTCCAAAAGGAAAGATGGTCCGTTGCCGGGTTTATACAGGGGTAATATTGTATGGGATCATTTTGTAAAAAAGAAAAACAGCTTTTTGGAAATTATTGGGAACAAATAATTTTTTTTCACCCGAAGGCCTTATTTTTGCAACGAAAATTAACAGCTTATGCAACAGGAAATTATAGATAATAAAGGCAAGGATTTTACCTATAGCTGGGTTTCATCTTCCCGTTTCATCTGGTTTTGCCAGGTTTTCATAATTATTGTGTTCGTATTGGGTGGTTGTTATAGTTTATATGAGCACCGGTATAAGGGACATCCTGAAGTAAAAGTTCCTGACAATACTTTATACGATCCCAAGTATAAATAAATATTTGTTTTTTTTAAGCAACAACCCTTATTTTTGCAGTCCTAAAAAAGGAAGTTCTTTATAACTGTTTATTGGTTTCAAGGTTTTATAGTTTAATGGTTTTCAGCCTTTAAATTTTATTAAACCCTTAAACCTTTAGGCTCATTTCGCGGAAGTAGCTCATTTGGTAGAGCACGACCTTGCCAAGGTCGGGGTGGCCGGTTCGAGCCCGGTCTTCCGCTCAGCACATATCCCGACCTAGTTCGGGATTTTTTTTCTTAAAACATCCAGGTTTATATGTATTAAGAAGAATATGTCTACCCGGGTGGTGGAATTGGTAGACACGCAGGACTTAAAATCCTGTTCGCAGTAAT
>JBDTWL010000094.1:0-6072 GCA_040006715.1 Ferruginibacter sp.
CATCAAAACTTTCCTCAAATGATTTAGAGGACTGCTTTACAAAGAACTCATGGCGTGGGATGATTACTTTGATCTCTGCTACCTTGTCTTTAATATTATGTACAATGTTATCAAGTTTTAAGTATATATCAACACTGGTAATCCTGTCGTGAAACTGCGTGAGCTTTGAAATCTTTTTCTCAATGTAAAGGATCAATTTTGAATCTGCATCAAAGTGCACAGTTTGAATGTTTACGTTCATAACTTCTGATTTTAAATGAAAAAATAAAAATATTAGGGTAGCAATTATAGCATAGGCTTTGTAGGTTGTGTGGTTATTCTCATGCGCTATTTAGTAATTGTAAGTTAGCGTATGAAACGCTTTTTTCAAAATAAAATTTCACCCGGGGGCGTGATTTTTTAAATATTCCATCAGGCTTTGGGGTGGGCTTTTTTGAATACGTCTTTTAGTTTTTCTATGGTATTGTGCGTATATATCTGTGTGGCTGCCAGGCTGCTGTGCCCCAGTAATTCCTTGACTGCATTGAGGTCGGCCCCATTATTGGTTAGGTGGGTGGCAAATGTATGCCTAAATATATGCGGGCTTTTCTTATCTATGGTAGTAACCAGTGCCAGGTATTTTTTGGCCACATTATATACATATTTGGGATACAATTTCCTGCCTTTTTCGTTTACCAGCAAAAAAACGGGGTCGGCTCCTGAAAATTGCTTTTTCTTTTCTGCAACATAATCCAATATATCCTTCATCAGGATGTTATTGACCGGGATGATGCGTTCTTTACTTCCCTTGCCCAGGACCTTTACCGCACAGTTTGGGCGATCGATCTGATTTTCCTTCAACCCAATAAGCTCTGCCTGCCGGATCCCTGTATTGTATAGTATCTGTAACAAAAGCCGCTCGGTTCTGCCTGTCCAGTTATCCGGGAATTCAACGTGGTCAAATAAGGTATCAATATCCTTTTTCTCTACAAACTGGGGCAAACGTTTGCCAACTTTTGGAGAAGTAATGGTTGACATTGGGCTAACTTCAATCAGCCCCTGCTTGATGTAGTACTTAAAAAAAGATTTTAGTGAAGATATTTTCCGGTTGATCGTTTTAGAACTCAGCCCCTCGCTTTTAAGCTGCGCCAGCCAGGTACGGATGAAAGTGGGCTTAATATCCCCCAGTTCACTTTCATCAAACTGCATCTTCAGGTAGTCAAAAAAGCCCGAAAGGTCATTTTGATAAGAAATAATGGTGTGCTGGGAATACCTTTTCTGGAATTTAAGGTAATCTAAAAAAGAGCGGATATTTTGTTGTGGACCTGGGTGCATAAAAAAACTGATAACCAAAGTTAATCATAACCTGTTATCAGTCTTAATATATTGCCGGTTTAATTAATTATTTTTCGAACTTGCCGGTATTCAGCTGTTGCTTGTAAACGGCTTTAAGTACTTCCGTACGACGCCTGATAGACGGCTTGATGAAAGCCTGCCTTTCCCTTAATTGCAATAGCACACGGCTTTTTTCAAATTTCTTTTTGTATTTTTTGAGGGCCTTGTCTATGTTTTCGCAATCTTTTGAATCTATTATAAGCATTGTATATATACCTCCTTTAGGTGATTTTAAGGCGGCAAAGATAGAAGATTTATTTAAATAAAAAAATATCTATACAAAATTCCGAAATTTGAAAAATGTTTACAGGAATAATTGAACAAACCGGCAAAATCCATATAGTAGAGAAAACAGCGGGTAACCTGGTATTTTGGGTGGAATCATTGCTGTCCAACGAGTTAAGAATTGATCAAAGTGTCAGCCACAACGGGGTTTGCCTCACTATAGAAGAAATAAAGGGCAGTATGCACCGGGTTACTGCCATCGATGAAACAATAAAAAAAACAAACCTCGGGAACTGGCAACCGGGAACGGTCATTAACCTGGAAAGGTGCATGCCGGTTAATGGCAGGCTGGATGGTCATATAGTACAAGGTCATGTTGACAGTGTTGGTACCTGTACTTCCATCATAGAAAAGAACGGGAGCCGGGAGTACACTATTAAGATCGACCCGTCATTTGCCGCATTCATTATCGAAAAAGGATCCATTTCACTGAATGGTATAAGCCTTACTATTTTTAATGTCAGCAATGATTCATTTACGGTTGCCATCATTCCATATACTTATATGCATACAAATATGCAGGCGATAAAAAAGGCTGATAAGTTGAATATTGAATTTGATATAATCGGTAAATATGTGTACAGGATCTCATCACTAAAAGAAAAGAATTCATAGGCAGGTATCGCCTTTTATCTTACTTGCCATATCTTGTACGCAGTAGAATTACTTTATAATCCCGGCGAATGCTAAGAAAAATTATTACAAATCCTTTTTTTGTTTTCCCAATTATTACCTGCTTAGTTTTCTGGCCCTTTACGCTTCAGTTGTTCTCTTTAAAGAATGATGCACTTACTTATTATTATCCTGTCCGCACACTCATAAGTGATGCACTTAATAACGGTGAACTACCTTTATGGACCCCATTCATTAATATGGGCTATCCCCTGCACGCTGATATGCAGGCAGGCGCCTGGAACCCGGTCATCTGGATATTTAGCTTTCTTACAAACTACAGCCTGGCTGCTTTTCATTATGAATTACTTTTTTATATTTCATTTGCCGGAACAGGCTTCTATTTTCTCTGCAAAGAGTTTGGTTGCAGCAGGCCTGTTGCTTTTACAATGGGTATTGCATACCAGTTCAGCGGTTTTATGATAGACAGTGTGCAGTTCTTTACCTGCATCAGCGCAGCCTGTTATATTCCTTTTGTTTTTATTTTTTTTAGAAGAATGTTGTTGAAACAGCAAATGAAAGATGCATTGCTCTCAGCATTTTTCCTGTTCTTATTATTTACAGGCGGGTATCCTTCCTTGTTCATCATTTTAAGCTATTCGTTATTCGCTTACGCAGCTTTTATTTTTTTTAGCACTCATAATAAGAAAATATTTCTTAAAAAGGTTTTACCTGTTACCGGTATTGTTTGTTTATTTTTTATACTGTTGACCCTTCCAGCTATCCTGTCTTTTATCAGGCACCTGCCCGAGATCGAAAGGGGAAAAAGCCAGTCGCTTGCCGTGGTACTGGAGAATTCTATGAACCCGACCTCGATGCTGTCATTACTTACTCCATTTGGTACGACTGCAAATGATAGCTGGTTGCATTCATCGATACTCATGAGGAGTATCTACATCGGCATCATTCCATTGCTGTTCCTTCTGTATGCATGCTTCAGTAAATCTTTGAGAAAGAATAAAGAGCTCATTTTTTTCTTTGTTTGTGCGCTCATCATGCTTGGCATGGCATGGGGCGAATTCTTTTTCCTGAGGCAACTGGCTTATTACACACTTCCATTGATGAATAGCTTCAGGCACCCGGCTTTATTCAGGCTCTTTGCCATTTTCTTTTTTTTACTGATCACTGCCATCTCATTCAATGCATGGGATATGAGCAGCCAAAAAAATATCGAATTGCCGAAAAGGATCCTGTTTTCATTGACCGCTATCACTATAATTATTGGTATAGTGAGCCTGATATTTTTAAATGACTTTTCTTCTATACACGGATTTAACAGCAGCGTAATTAAAGACCTCTTATTGAAACTTGATTTCGGAGGACGCTATTTGATCCAATTTCCTTTTTTAACTGTTATCATTTTACTCAGCTATTGGGCGATCGTAAAAAAGAAAAATATCCGGCTGGCTTGTTTTATTATAATGGCTGACATGTTCTTTGCAACACAGCTTAATATGCCAATCACAGTATATGGTGCTAAAAATTTCACAACCATTGAACAATTGATCAACAGGAACCGGGTTAAATTTCCCTTGCCTGATGACAACAGCATTGAGCAAAATTCATTGAATAGTTTTGATGAGAATTTTGTTGCCGGCAGCAGGTTGCCTTTTACAAAGAAGATCGGGCGGAATGATTATTTTATAACTCCCGGAAATCTTTTAAAGCAGGATGAATTCTATGAGTCTCCTATAAAAGACAGCATCTTTAAAAACCCGTTATTATATTATGAGGATAGTAAAACTGCCCGAATCGAAATAAATAAGTTTTCAGCAAATGAACTCCATGCTGTTGTATCTAAAAAAACAGCAGGCATATTGGTTTACCTTCAGAATGATTATCATGGATGGCAGGCGTTCGTAGATGGCAAACCAACACGCATAACGACTGTTCACACCTGCTTTATGTCAATAGAAGTTCCGGCAGGTGATCACGAGATCATTTTCAGGTACAGGCCGCAAACAATTATCAATGCCTGGTATGTTTCTGTATTCAGTTTTGTCCTGTTGGTTGTTATTTATTTGTTCCTGTTTTTTTCCAGACAGCGATCAATGAAACACCAAAGGGAAAGCGAATGAATTTAAGCAATGGGATCTCTGTTGCAAAAACGGCTCTGAATAATTTATTGAGCAGGCCGGTTGTTTTATAGCGGGTAAAATCTGATCGAAGTTTATTTGGATCTCCCCGAAAGGCTCCTGAAATTTTCCGGGCAGCGAGGATCGGCACGAATAACAGGCTGTTAAAATATCTTATCTCCATTTTTTTCAGCGCAGGAAAAGCATCTCCCAAATAATGAAGTGAGCGCTTTGTATAACGGCGGTAATGTTCATTCACTGTATCATGATCGCTCCACAATATTTTTAATGCAGGTACAGTAATACAAATTATTCCCCCCGGCTTACACAGTCTTTTCATTTCTTTCAAAGCAATGGCATCATCATCAACATGCTCAATAACATCAAATGCACAAATAAGGTCAAAACTATCGTTCGGAAAAGGCATGTTTGTAACCGATGACTCAACAACTTTTAACTGTTTTTCTTTTAAGTGTTCAATAAAAAAGGGTTCTGTTTCCAGGGACACTACGTTCCCCAAAGCAGCAAGCCATTCCGTCGATGCGCCGGCAGCAGCTCCAATATTCAGTATGCTTAATGGTTGGGTGCCGGTATATTTTTCCAGGAACTGCAGGATAATTTTTTTCCTAACCACAAACCACCAATGTGTCCTCTCCAGTTTTGCAAACTGTTGTACATATTCTTTATTCATTGACAGCTTTTCCGTTAATGATCTTTGATTTTATGATATACAGGGGGCGTTGTTTTACCTGGAAAAATATACGCAGTATGTATTCTCCAATGATCCCTAATGAGAGTAACTGAACGCCACTGAATAATACGATCGCAAAAATGAGTGCTGTGAAGCCTTCAGGCACTGTTCCATAAACAAGTTTTTTATAAATAGTGATCCCCAGGTAGATCAAAGAAATAAATACGGTGATAAAACCTACAGCTCCAATGAACCTGATGGGCAATTCACTAAAATTGAAAATGCCATTAAAAGCTAATTTGAACAATGAGCGCAAAGGGTATTTGGTAACACCTCCTTTGCGTTTATCCCTCTCGTATGGCAGGCCCACCTGCTTAAATCCCACCCAGCTTCTTAATCCACGCAAATAACGGCTTTCTTCCGGCAGGCTGTTCAAATGAGCAACTACCCTTTTACTTACCAATGAAAAATCTCCTGCATCCAGTGGCATCTTTATATTTGAAAAACGCTTAAGCAGGCGATAATATAATCTGTAGCAAACTTTTTTAAAATAATTTCCTTTCCTTTTCCTTCGGATACCATATACCACATCATTGCCCTCATTCATTTTTTCCAGAAATTGCGGCAGCATTTCCGGTGGGTCCTGCAGGTCAGCATCAATGATGAATACGGCATCGGCAGCATCATTGATATGTGCAAGCCCGGCAGTAAGCGCCATCGCATGGCCGAAATTCCTTGACAAAAAAATGGCTGAATAATTTTCCTTCTCCTTACATATCCCGTCAATAGCTGCAGCTGTATTATCTGTACTGCCATCATCAACAAATAAAACGCTGGTACTGCCGGCCGATCCTTTTACCAGCAATTCCAATCGTGTAAACAATTCAGGCAATACAGCTGCTTCATTATAAAGGGGAATTAATATGGTAATATTTTTTACCTTGCTCATGTTATTGAAGATACAACTTAAGATAA
>JBDTWL010000095.1:0-5788 GCA_040006715.1 Ferruginibacter sp.
CAGCAGTACTATCTATGGTTGTAACTTTTACAGCAGCTTCAACACGGAAATTTTTTCCACGCAAACTATCTGCCTTCACTCTTTGGCTGAAAGCTCCCCAATCTTTTACCATTTGTGCACAGGTAACTGAACATAAAAAAATGAGTGAGAAGAAATATGCTGTTATTTTTTTCATATGATGGGGTTACGATTTACCTTCTACTACAATTACTATTTCTCCTTTCACCGCCTTCGCATTAAAATGATCATGCACTTCCTGCAAGTTTCCTCTTTTATTCTCTTCGAATTTTTTTGTAAGCTCCCGGCTTACACAGCATTGCCTTTCTGCACCAAAATATTCAATGAAATTCTTCAGCGTTTTTACCAGGCGCATCGGGCTTTCATAAAAAACCATGGTACGTTCTTCTGTTGCCAGTTTTTTCAACATGGTCTGCCTGCCTTTTTTCAATGGCAAAAATCCTTCGAAGCAAAAACTGTTCATCGGGAGCCCGCTGTTTACCAATGCCGGCACAAAAGCCGTTGCGCCGGGTAAACATTCCACCGGGATATTATGCTTGACACATTCCCTTACCAGTAAAAAAGCGGGATCACTGATCCCCGGCGTACCGGCATCCGTTATCAATGCAATGGTTTTGCCTGCAGCCAGCTGGTCAGTAAGATGAGCAACAATTTTATGTTCGTTGTGCTGGTGATATGGCGAGAGCGGTTTATTGATACCATAATGATTCAATAAAACTGAAGACGTACGTGTATCTTCTGCTAGTATGAGGTCAACTATTTTCAACACTTCAATGGCCCTGTAAGTAATATCAGCGAGGTTGCCTATGGGGGAAGGGACTATGTAAAGCATAACAGCTTTTAGTTATCAGCTGTTAGCTATTAGCAAAACCAAAGCTCTTGCTAATGGCTGGTGACTAACAGCTAATGGCCGTATTTAATTAATAGATATCTCAAACACTTCCATCACCGGGTTAGCCAGTAATTTTTTTGCTGCATCTGAAGCCAATTGCAAGGCTGTTTCTTTATTTGCTGCTTCTATCTGCAGGTCAATATGCTTACCGATCCGTACATCAGCCACTGCATCCAACCCCAGATTCTGGAGTCCGCCCAACACTGCTTTTCCCTGCGGATCGAGTAGATCTTTAAGTGGCATCACTTTTACCTGCGCTGTAAATATCATGATCATTTATTTTTGAAGGCCAAAGATAAAATAATGTAACCGATAAAAATAACCGGCACCGCCATCCATTGTAAAAACAGTATGGCGAGTAAAGAAAAAAGAACCAGTATGAATTTCGGCAGGTTTGTCTTTACCGAAAGATTTTTGAATTTCATGGCCATCATGGGAACATTGCTTACCATTAACCAGGATACAAAAAGGATGATCGCATACAATACCCATTTATTGAGTAAAACGGGAATGACCCATTCATATGCTGCATGCCAGTAGATCAATGGAAAAGAAGCGATCAACAATCCGGCTGCAGGAGTGGGCACGCCTTTAAATCCATATTGCTGTGAATTATCAAGATTGAATTTTGCAAGCCGGTATGCCGCTGCTGCTGCAATGATGAATGCCGGCAATAGAAATAATATGGATACATCCATACCTGCATCTTCACTGGCATAACTCATCCTCAGGAACTGGTAGATGATCATGGATGGTGCTACCCCAAAACTTACTACATCAGCAAGTGAATCCAGTTGCTTGCCCATTTCAGATGAGGCATTGAACATCCTTGCAACAAAGCCGTCTAAAAAATCCACTACTGCTGCAAGCCCGATGAACAATGAAGCCATCCATATTTTTTCGGGAATATCTATAAACTGTGCCCCTTCAGGATTGTATTGGATACTGATGCCATTTTGCAATGTTGCTACAATGGCAAGGCAACCGAACACAAGATTGAGAAGAGTAAATAAGTTGGGTATTTGTTTCATGTGTTGATAAGACCACCGATGACCGACTACTGACCACCGAAGGAAGTTTATTTTATTTTAAAGCGTTTTTAAATGCTTGAATTTTTGCAACTAATTTATCCAGCTCATTATAAAATTTATCGAACACGAGTTGATCAATATATTTTCTTCTTATAGCAAGATACAGACAGTTTACTACTTCTATTGCCGAACGTTGGGCATACCCTAAAAATTTAACCTGCTCAGGATTTGATTGCCCTGTAGAACCTTCAGCGATGTTTAAAGAAATAGAATCTGCTGCTCTTTTCATTTGTGATGTCAAAGAGAACATTTCTTCTTTAGGAAAAGATCTTGTCAGAATATGAACATCGTCAGCTATCGCAATTGCTAATTTCCATATCTCCAGTTTTTCAAACTTGAAAGGCATAGTCGTACGATTAAAACAGGCTTAAACAGCATTACCCATCGGTGGTCCGTCGCCGGTGGCCGGTTGTCGTTCTACTTCTTCATCAATGCTTCAATCTCTTCAACCGTGATCGGAATATTCTTCATCAGGTCCTTGCTTCCATTCTTGGTTATCCAGAAATTATTTTCGATCCTTATGCCCATTTTTTCTTCTTCAATATAAATTCCGGGTTCAATGGTAAATACCATTCCTGCTTTTATTGGTTCGGTGCGGGTGCCCAGGTCATGTACATCAATGCCCAGGTGATGCGAGATACCGTGATATAAATATTTCCTGTATGCCCTGTTCTCAGGATCCTCATTTTTCACATCCGATTTCCGCAGCAAGCCTATCTTCTGAAAGACAACTGTAGCCTCATCCCCAACCTTTTCTGTATAATCAACGATACTGATACCGGGCTTTAAAATACTGGCTGCATAATGATGCAGGTGTAAGCATGCATTGTAAACCGTTTTTTGTCGGCGGCCGAATTTACCACTCACCGGTATGGTTCGGGTGAGGTCCGCATTATAATATCCGTATTCAGCACCAAAATCCATCAAAATCAATTCACCTTCTTTGCATTCCTGGTTGTTCTCAACATAATGTAATGTTCTTGCCCGGTCGCCACTGGCTATAATGGACCCATAGCCAGGCCCGGTAGAACGCTGTGACAGGAAAGAATGCCAGATCTCCGCTTCTATCTCGTATTCCATCACACCCGGTTTGATGAATTGGAGTAACCTCCTGAATGTATTATCTGTGATATCAATTGCTTTCTGCAACACTTCCACTTCCAGTGCTGATTTTACTGCCCTTAATTCCTTCATGATCTTTGCACTGCGTTTATAGCTATGCAACGGGTATCGCTGTTTTATCATTTCAGCATACCGGTAATCCCTTACTGCAACCTGATTGGATCTGCGGTCATTTTCATTGCTGTTAAGATAGATCGTATCGGCAATGTGTATCCATGGCTGCATCATGGCATCCAAGGAGTCGAGCCATACAATGGTTTGTATACCGGAGATCGCCTGTGCTTCATGTACACGTAAACGATGGCCATCCCATTTTTCCTTGAGTTCATTTGGTCTTACTACAACAAGCACCTCCCTGTATTTAGGATCAGGGTTATCAGGGAATAAAACCAGCATGCTTTCCTCCTGTTCTATCCCCGTCAGCCAAAACAGGTCTGAGTTCTGTTTGAACTTAAATAGCTGGTCGCCATTGGTCGGTAATTCATCGTTGCTGTTAAAAATGGCGATCGAATTTTTATTCATTCTGGCTACAAACCTTTTTCGGTTCTGGATAAATATTTCAGGATTTAAAGGAAGATATTTCATTACACAATAATTTAATGATGTTACAATACCGGTTTTAAAAAAATGAAATGCAATATAACGTTTTAATAATTTTTCATATAAGTTGGCTTAAAATAAAACTATTTAAAAATAGTCCTCATTCAACATTCATACTGTTTAATAAGACATCTTTTAATAAATCCATATCGTTTTAAAAATTTACCAACAAAATCATTAAAATACAGCGATTCTGATGGTTAAAACTATATTTTGTTATTTTTTTTATTTTAATGAATTGTTAACTTTGCAAAGTAACAAAACGCTTGCTATGTCAGTAAATCTTATGCTGGAAGCACCAATTGGTGCCCTGGCAGAAATGGGCCTGCAAACCACCCTGCCCATACACTATCAATTGAGTCCTGCAGAATTAAGTGATCAAACAGTAAAACGCAATGAAGGTGTTTTGAACGACACAGGGGCACTTGTTATAAAAACAGGCAAATTCACAGGCCGTAGTCCAAAAGATAAGTTTACAGTAAAAGATGAACTGACCGCAGACAGCGTTCACTGGAATAATTTTAATATTGCGATGGAAGAGAAATCGTTTTTCCAGTTAAAGGATAAAATGATCAAATATCTTTCCGGCAAAGAGTTATGGGTACGTGATTGCTTTGCCTGTGCCGAGGAAGATTATAAGCTGAGGTTAAGGGTGATCAATGAAGATCCTTCCAGCAACCTGTTCTGCTATAATATGTTCATTCGCCCCAGCGAAAAACAATTGGAGGGTTTTACCCCGCACTGGTATATTATCCAGGCACCCGGATTCAAAGCCAACCCCGCAACGGATGCAACGGCTTCTGAAAATTTTGCCGTACTGAGCTTTAAGCATAAAACCATTTTAATAGGAGGAACAGGATATACAGGTGAAATGAAAAAAGGCATTTTCACCATGCTGAATTTTGTACTCCCCCAGCGTGCAGATGTTTTGAGTATGCATTGCAGTGCGAACATGGGCAAATCCGGGGATACGGCGATCTTTTTCGGGTTGAGCGGAACCGGTAAAACAACTTTGAGTGCAGACCCCAACAGGTTCCTGATCGGTGATGATGAGCATGGCTGGACCAGGGACAGTGTATTTAATTTTGAAGGTGGCTGTTATGCAAAGACGATCGACCTGAGTGAAGAAAAAGAACCCGAGATCTTCAATGCAATCAGGCCTGGGGCATTGGTTGAAAATGTCAGTTTCTTTCCCGGCACCAATAAAATTGATTTCAGCAGCAAAGCCATCACTGAAAATACCAGGGTGAGTTATCCCCTGTCATTTATCAGTAATGCATTGGAACCTTCGATCGGGAAAACACCAAAAAATATTTTCTTCCTCACAGCGGATGCATATGGCATTTTGCCCCCTATAAGTAAGCTCACTGCGGGACAGGCAATGTACCAGTTCATCAGTGGCTATACAGCAAAAGTTGCAGGAACAGAAGCAGGCGTTAAAGAACCTCAAAGTACTTTCAGTGCATGTTTCGGCGCACCGTTCCTGCCATTGCATCCCGGGAAGTATGCAGCAATGCTTGGTAAAAAAATGAAAGAGCATAACGTAAATGTATGGATGATCAACACAGGATGGAGCGGTGGCCCCTATGGCGTTGGCCAGCGTATGAAACTTCCTTATACCAGGGCAATGATCACGGCAGTACTGGAAGGTAAATTAGATAATGTTACTTATGAAGCGCATCCTGTATTTGGCATGATGATGCCAGTAGAATGCCCCGGCGTGCCTACAGAGGTTTTAAATCCCCGTAATACCTGGAAGGATAAAGCTGAATATGACATGAAAGCAAAACAGCTTGCTGCGGAATTCATAAAGAACTTTGAAAAATATGCTTCCGGTGTAGAAGAAGAGATATTGGCAGCAGCGCCTAAAGTTTAATACCAAAACTATCTATAAAGAAAGGCCCTGGAATTTTCCGGGGCCTTGTTTTTAGTTTATTGGTTTACTGGTTTGGGACACGGACAAATAAACCCGCTGCCATGATTCGTGTCCCGCTGCCATGGTTCGTGTCCTCACGAACCATTTCAAATAACCAATATTTTTACTTTCATTTGTCAAATGAAAACT
>JBDTWL010000096.1:0-5616 GCA_040006715.1 Ferruginibacter sp.
GATACATGGCTATAAAGATCACGGATGAATGTATAAACTGCGGTGCATGCGAACCGGAGTGTCCTAATAACGCAATATATGAAGGCGGAGTTGAGTGGGCAATATCTGATGGGACAACCATCAAAGGAAGTTTTACACTGATGGATGGATCGGTTATGGATGCTGATCAGCGCAATCCGCCAATTGCTTCTGACATTTATTATATTGTTCCAAACAAGTGTACAGAATGCCAGGGCTTTCATGAAGAACCGCAGTGTGCTGCGGTATGCCCGGTTGATTGTTGTGTTCCTGATGAAGACTACCGTGAGACCGTAGACCAGTTAATGGACAAAAAGACAAGAATGCATATTTAAATTTTTTATCAAAGGCCGTAAGGCTTAATACAGCAGGTGATATTTCCTGCTCAGTGGGCGAGGGTATTACTTCAATACTTTCGCCTTTTTGTATCTATACGTGCATACATATTTTGTTAACTTGCGGACATAATATTGTTATATGAAATATTTTCTTTTTTATTTGATGGTAATGATGCAGCTATTATCATGTAAGACAAAGAAGGATGCTGTTGTAGTTGCTGGTAAAAAAGAACTGATGGAAGTTGACAGGGCATTTTCCAAAATGAGCGAAGAAAAGGGAATGAAGAATGCATTTATTGAATTCATTGACAGCAATGGTGTTTTGCTCAGGGCAGACAGGATGCCCATCATAGGTGCAAATGCTATAGATTACCTGATACAACTGAACGATACCGGCTATACACTTACCTGGGAGCCTAATGACGGGGATATAGCCCTGTCGGGAGACCTTGGCTATACTTATGGTATTTATGCCATGAAGCCCGGTTCAAAAGATACTACCATCTATGGTTCTTATACCAATATCTGGAAAAAAGAAAAGAATGGCAAATGGAAATATGTATTGAATACGGGAAATGAAGGATTGGGTGATCATGAATCAGGAAATGATCAATAGCAGCAGCTCGTATAAGATTTGTTAAACTTTATTTCGTTCCAAAACATATAAGCGTAAATCCCAAATAGCGTACGAATTTTTGTTTCTTTGTCTAAATAATTATGATTTAATATAATGAAGAAAAAAATTGCCCTGGTCACAGGTGGTTATTCCGGTGAATCTGTAATATCTTATAAAAGCGCAGCTGCCATTCAAACAAATATAGATACCAGCAAATGGGATTGTTATTTAATTGACATCAATCCCGAAGGTTGGTATTTTATGGATGACAAGCATAATAAGATCAGCGTTGATAAAAATGATTTTTCCATAACAGTTGATCAGCAGAAAATTAAATTTGATGCCGTACTGATCGGTTTGCATGGCACACCCGGCGAGGATGGAAAACTGCAGGGATATTTTGATTGTCTAAAGATCCGTTACACGACCTGCGATGCGGCAACATCTGCATTGACATTCAATAAACGTTATACGGTAGCCGTAGCATCTTTTGCCGGCATGCATGTTGCAAGATCATTGCACCTTTTCAAAGACACAGCACTTTCATCCAAAGAGATCCTGCAACAGCTTAGCCTGCCTTTATTTGTAAAGCCAAATAACGGCGGAAGCAGTTTGGGTATCAGTAAAGTTAAAGCGGCAGGTGAACTCGATGCAGCTTTACTGAAAGCATTCAAAGTGGATGACCAGGTATTGGTAGAAGAATTCATCAGTGGAAGGGAGTTTACGATCGGCGTGTTCAAATCAAAAGGAAATATCATTGCCCTGCCCATTACAGAGATCGTTTCCAAAAATGAGTTTTTTGATTTCCAGGCAAAATATGAAGGAGCAAGTGAGGAGATCACGCCCGCACAGGTGGAAGAAACTGTTGCTGATAAAGTGAGGACAGAAGCAAGAAAAGCCTACGAGGTCTTTAATTGCAGCGGTATCGTAAGAATAGATTTTATCTATGATGAAAGATCGGGCAATCCCTTTTTACTGGAGATCAATACCGTTCCGGGACAAAGCGAAGCCAGCCTGGTACCACAACAGGTAGTGGCCATGGGCTGGTCCTTAAAAGAATTCTATTCAGCACTGATCGAGGAGTGCTTCATATAAGTATCACGACCAGGATAAATAGCAGTCCTTGAAAAAATTGTACATTGTATTTTGTAAACCGAAATTTTATTACCTGTGTTTAAGTTTCTAACCAACCGGCCTCTTTGGGTAAACATACTTGCAGCCTTTGTGCTCGTATTCCTGATACTATTTATTTTCCTGCAATTGCTTGGGTTAATAACCAAACACGGTCAGTACCTTACTGTTCCTTCTGTAACCGGTAAAAAAACACCAGAAGCAATAAAATTCCTGGAGTCTAAAGGATTTGAAGTAGTGATACAGGATTCTATTTATGTTGATACGGCCGCCAGGGGCATCGTATTGAAACAATTGCCCGATCCAAACAGTACTGTAAAGATCAACCGCACTGTTTTTTTAACCGTTAACAGGTTAACACTGCCCATGATCGATATGCCGTCACTGGAAGGTAAAACGTTGAATTATGCTTTGATCATTATGGAGCGCAGTCATTTAAAACTGGGAGATACAAGTTATAAACCCGATTTCATGCGTGGCTCTGTCTTAGAACAATTATATAATGGCAATAAGATCACTCCCGGTACAAAATTGCCCTGGGGAAGCAGCGTCGACCTTGTTATTGCCGGTGGATTGACCACTGAACGCATTCCTGTTCCATCATTACTCGGACTAACAGTGGCAGAAGCCAGGGCACTACTTGAAGCTAACGGGATCTCCATTGGAGCCGTGATCCCGGATGCCGGCATAACCGATACAACTGCGGCGTATGTTTATAAGCAAAAGCCATTACCGCTTTCAGAAGACAAAGCACCCATGTTCATTCAGTCGGGCCAGTTAATAGATATATGGATCAGCCCCGTTATGAAAGTCCTGGATTCAACTATTGTTCAATAAAAAATTTCTTGTTCATGCAAACGATATCATCTACAGAACTGAAAACAAAAATGGATTCCAATGAGCCGGTCAATTTAATTGATGTAAGGGAGCCGGCTGAGCATGCTGAATTCAATATTGGGGGTAAACTCCTGCCGCTTGGTAACATTTTGTCTATGATGACTGATGACATCGATGACCTGAAGAATGAAGAAGTGATATGCTATTGTCGCAGCGGGAACAGGAGTATGCAGGCATGCCTGGTGCTGGAGACCTTTGGATTTAAGAACGTAAAGAACCTTACGGGAGGGATGCTTGAATGGCAGGAGAAATACAAAAGTTCTTAGTTCATAATCCTTAGTTGGTTTATAGTTTTTATATAGTTCGAATATCGAAGCCTCAACTTTGAACTGAAAACTATGAACTTATTTATAGTTTTATATTCAACCCCGCCATAAAATTCACCTTGGCCATGGGGAAATAAAAATTCTCTGTTGACACACTTCCTCCATAAACATAACTGAAAGTATAACCATTTGGCTCATATTTTTTTGATAGAATATTATTGCATTGTGCGAATATACTTATCGACCTGATCGCCTTCCCTTCGAAAAGATAGGACAGCCTTAAGTCATGCACAAAGTAATCATGCAGGCTCCTGGATCTTTGGGAGGTATTATCAAGGTATTGCCTGCCTACATACTTGCTGATAAGATCGATCTCAAACTTTTTTACGGGAATAAAATTCAATGAACTGTAAGCGATCAATGGAGGGGAAAAGGCGATAGCTGTTTTTTTATAAAACTTCGTTTGCTGCCCGCCGTTATCATAATCATCCAGGTATTCGGTGAAATTCTTTATCTTATTTTTACTTAGTGTTATATTGCCGTTTATAGATATCCACCTGTTAAGCTGGGCAGTTCCCTGTAATTCTATACCGGCCCGGTAACTGTTGGGGATATTTGTTCTTGTATAGGCACCTACATCATTAATCTTCCCGGTAAGCACCAGCTGGTTCTTATACAACATGTAATAGAAGTTGATCCCCCAAGAATAGCCTTTGCACTTTTGCCCGATACCGGCTTCAAAATCATTCAGTATCTCCGGTCTTGGAGCTGTTGTTACCCCGGCCTCAAAATCATCCCTGTTCGGTTCTTTGGCTGAGCGGCCATATGAGAACCATGCCTGTGTTTTATTTTTTGTGTATGTGATGCCCGCCTTTGGATTGAAAAATGAATAATTGTTTTTCACTTTCAGCGTTGGGTTATCCCTGAAGCCATTGATCGTATAATCAACATTCCTGACCTGTATATCGACAAAGGTTTGCCAGCTGCCGGCGATCTGTTGTGTCCATTTTGCATAACCGGAAATATCTTTTTTGAACGCTGTTAATTGATACCACCTGTAATGATCGGGAATGGCATTCTTAACAGAATCCCATATGATCTCACCGAAATGTTTTCCATCATAACTGTTCCACCCGCCCCCTAGAATGATATTTGTTTTATTGCGTGAATACTGAACTGAAAATACAGCGCCATAAAAATTGTTGTCGAGCCATAGCCTCCTGATAAGATCGGTCTTGTCTATGATCATTGTACCATTGTAATAATCCGGAAGCCCATAATCTGAAAAGCTTTCTTTCGCTTTGTATTGTTCATAGTAGCCTTTCCCTTTAGTTAAGAAAATGGCCACATTGCCCTTCCAGTAAGCATTGAATTTATGATTGAAAAAAAACTGGTAATGCGTTTGAGTGTAATTATCGGTCTCATTGTCATAAGGTTCACCCGGCTTTTCTGTTCCTGCAGCATTATACCTCCTGTTAATGGCAAGGGTCTGTTCATCTATGCCATCCCATGCCTGGTAAGTTTTTTCTTTGCCCGAAAAGAAATTAAGGCGCAATGAATTCTTTGCATCAATATATGCGGCACTTGTATAAAAAGACCTTAAGCGGGTAAATGCTCTTTCGATGTACCCGTCACTGCGGATATTGCTCAGCCTGGCATCAAACGTAAAATGTTTTGCAAAAATGCCGCTGTTCAGAACCACCGTATTCTTGAATGAATGGTATGAGCCAAAGCTGTTATTGAATTCAAGTGTTTTTTTAGTGACGATGTCATTTGTGCTCACATTAATAGATCCCCCGAATGAACCGGCCCCATTACTGGAAGTGCCCACGCCTCTCTGTATTTGTATACTGCCTGCTGATGAAGCGATATCAGGAAGGTCAACAAAATATGTTCCCTGGCTTTCTGCATCATTGTAAGGTATCCCGTTGATCGTAACATTGATGCGGCTGGCATCTGTTCCCCTGATCCTGATACCTGTATACCCGATGCCGTTCCCTGCATCCGAATTTACCACAACCGAAGGAGTTTGGTTCAATATAAAGGGAAGGTCCTGCCCCGTATTGGTTTTTTCAATAGTAGCTTTTGAAATATCTGTTTTGGCAACAGGGGTCTTATCGGAAGCCCTCACAGCATTCAATTCCACCGGTTGTAAAAAACTGGTATCATTTAAATTGGTCGTCTCCTGGGCAATACAAAATAGAACTGTATGGCACAACAGGGCGCTGATGAATAAAAACTTCATTTCGATAAAATTTGTGCCGAAGATCCGGGCAAGTACCGGTAGAAAATGAACTCCCTTCGCAGGCATTATCCTGTGCAGGTTAAACGGGTATGATCTCAGCCTTTA
>JBDTWL010000097.1:0-5574 GCA_040006715.1 Ferruginibacter sp.
GCTGTACTTTACCAGATTGAACTCCTTTTATTATTTCTGAAATATCTTTTGTTCCGTTACCGGTTGCATTAACCAATCCATCAACAATATGCTTATCAATCCACGCTGCCGGTCTTCCAATTAAATTGAAAATTATTTTTTGGGTGATGAATAGGTAAATTTCATCAATATAGAATTTATGATAAGCTGCTTTATATAATCCGCTAAGCGATGTAGCCAACTTATCAGGTTTATTATTTTCCTTTTTGTACATCCACATGGCAATAAAAATTCCGGCAAGGCCCAATGCAACCGGCGCTATTGAAAACTGCAGGTGAAATGCTGTTTCCAGTCTTTTTCCATCAGAACTAACAAAATGCCCAAAAGGTATAAAGCCGGCTGTTGCTGCACCAACAGCTAAAAGCACCAATGGCATTATCATGGCAAAGCCACCTTCTCCTTTATGGACCTCACCCCCCGCCCTCTCCAAAGGAGAGGGGGCTGCAGCAGTCGGATTTTTCAACACCTTTTCATGTGTGTGCGCTTCTTTATTCCAGAAAATACTGAAGTACAAGCGAAACATATAAAAAGCCGTTAAGCCCGAAGTGATCAACGCTATCCAGTAAATAGTTGGGTTATGCTGATAAGCTGCCAATAAAATTTCCTCCTTGCTGAAGAAACCTGCAAATGGTGGAACGCCTGCAATGGCCAGGCAGGCAATTAAAAATGTAATATGGGTGATGGGTAAATATTTTCTCAGGCCACCCATGTCCTTCATTTCGTTGCTGTGTATATAATGTATGACTGCCCCTGCGCCTAAGAACAATAAAGCTTTAAACATGGCATGTGTTAACAAATGAAACATGGAGGCTGTATAACCCAGCCCATCTTCGCCACCATATTTTGAAACGCCCAATGCAAACATCATATAACCGATCTGGCTCATGGTGGAATATGCCAATACTCTTTTTATATCTGTTTGTGTGCAGGCAATAACAGCAGCAATCAATGCAGAGATGGCGCCAACATAGCCCACCAGGCTCAACGCATTGGGAGATGAAATAGCAAATACCGGAAATAATCTTGCCACTAAAAAAACACCTGCCACAACCATGGTTGCCGCATGTATCAATGCCGAAACCGGCGTTGGGCCTTCCATGGCATCGGGCAACCAGATATGTAACGGAAACATAGCACTCTTACCTGCACCGCCAATAAATACCAGCACCAATCCCCAGGTTAATGCAGACACACCAATAAAAGATGCAGCCGCCGCACTTTTATACCCTGTAGTTTCAGGTGAAGTTAATGTTGTGATCAGTGTATTAAAATCAAGTGTGCCGGAATGAAAAGACAAGATCAATATGCCAATCAAAAATCCAACATCGGCAAAACGTGTTACAATAAAAGCTTTTTTACAGGCTGCTACAGCGCTTGGCTTATCATAATAATAGCCTATCAATAAAAACGATGAAACCCCAACCAGTTCCCAAAATATATATATCTGGAAAATGTTTGAAGAAACAACAAGTCCCAACATAGAAAATGTAAATAAACCCAGGAATGCATAATAAACCGGGAACCTTTCATCACCTTTCATATAACCCAGGCTGTAAATATGCACCATCAGCGAAATAAATGTTACTACCACCAGCATCATTACAGAAATAGGATCGAGGATGATACCCATATCGATAGAAACACCTTCTGAAAACTGTAACCAGGTATATTTAAGCGGAACTAATTTTTGATAAACACCATCCACTTTTCCATACTCAAAGAAATATCCATAAGCTGTGTATAATGCAAGCACTGTTGAGACTAATAATAATGTAGTTCCGATAATGCCTGAAGTATTCTTAAAATATTTTCTGCCGAATATTCCAAGCATTAAAAATCCTGCCAGTGGCAGTAAAGGGATTAGTGCTATGTAGGTTGCGTTGGGCATGGGCCTCACCCTCGTTCCCTCTCCAAAAGAGAGGGAGGCCGGGCTTCAGTTTTTAATTAAAATTTGTAATTAAGCATTTCAACATTTTTTCTTTATTCATCTTCGCTCCTTTCTTCTAGTTCCCTCTCCTTTGGAGAGGGGTTGGGGTGAGGTTTAATATTTTAAATCTTCTGCGTCTTCTACATCAATTGATTTATGACTACGGTATAAATTAATAATGATTGCTATCGCAACAGCGGCTTCTGCTGCTGCAATGGCAATAATAAAAATGGTAAAGAACAAACCATCCATTTTATCGTACCACAAATATTTATTGAATGCAATAAAATTCAGGTTCACGCTATTCAGGATCAGTTCAACACTCATCAGCATGGTCACCAGGTTGCGC
The DNA here is from genome assembly GCA_040006715.1 of Ferruginibacter sp. Lineage (GTDB taxonomy): Bacteria > Bacteroidota > Bacteroidia > Chitinophagales > Chitinophagaceae > Ferruginibacter. Next base: position 2,316 of record JBDTWL010000097.1, read on the forward strand.
CTGGTAAAAAAACCATACACACCAATGAAGAAAAGCGTGGTGCTGATGAAAAGCATGTGATATAGTCCCGGCTCAATCATAATCTAATATCGAACAAGGAACAAGGAATGTAGAATATCGAAGTGTTCTACTCCGGTCATAATTCAGTATTCCTTGTTCCTTGTTCATTATTTATTTCAGGTTTACTTTTTAATGCAATAACAATACAACCGATTAATGCTGCCAGCAATAAAATACTCACCACTTCAAATGGCAAGGCATACCCATTGTCATCAACACCCAGCATTTGATTGCCAATATTGGCAACAGTGGGTTCAATGGCTTTATTACCGGTTCCTGCAAAATCATGTTGAGCCAACTGCAGCATTACCAATGCCAGTCCGCAAAAGGCAGCCAGTGCAGCAAATAACTGTCTGCCTAATTTTTGTTTAGGCAACTGCTCGCCTGCCTGTTGGGTGAGAAAAATAGAAAAGATGATGAGTACCACAATACCTCCCACGTATACCACAATTTGCACCGCAGCAATAAATTCGTATTGCAGCCAGAAATAAATGCCCGCTATTCCTATTAACGAAAACAATAAATAAATAGCCGCACGAAATATCATCCTGGTGGTAACAGCCAGTAATCCACTCACTAAAGTGAATGCAGCTAACAAATAAAATATGATCGTTGATCCACTCATGGCCTCACCCTCATTCCCTCTCCAGTAGAGAGGGAGGCCGGGCTTTTATTTTATAATTTAACTTAATTAATTAAGCATTTCTACTGTTTCTCTTTTCTCATCTGAATATTACTCTATACCTTCTCTTATTTTAGAACCGGGTTTGTTTAAAATTTTTGTCAGGTCTGCCCTGTTGAAAACACTGTGTTCAAATGTTTGTGCCATTTTTATAGCATCCGTGGGGCATGCGATGATACACAGGTTGCACATGGTGCACAATTCCAGGTGATACACAAATTTGTCAAGCGCTTTTTTCTTTTTTCCTTCGGGTGTAACATCAAACTGGATAACAATTTTTATAGTTGCATTGGGACAAGCCAGTTCACAGGCTGTACAACCTGTACAGGCATGTTCATTGTTCTCATCATGTATCAGCACCACTTCACCCTTAAATCTTTCCGGCAGATTTAATGAATCCCTGTTATCTGGATATTCCTGCGTGATGATCTCTTTGTGATGCGTAAAATAATAGCCTGTGCGGCGCATGCCCACCAAGAGTGATTTAACTCCCAAAAAAATATCCTTGAAATATCTTACTATAAACATAAGAAAGTTTAGAAGTTTAGAAGTTTAGAAGTTTAGGGCTTTCTAAACCCCTAAACTCTAAACTTCTAAACAATTTTTTAAAAATGCCAACCCAAAATTGCAATAGCTGTTACCAATAATAAATTAAACATACTTATCGGTAATAAATATTTCCATTCCAAACTCAGTAACTGATCAATACGCAAACGTGGAAAGGTCCACCTGAACCACATGATCACAAAAATCAAGAAAAATGTTTTTCCAAAAAACCAAATACTGGAAGGTATATAATCCATCACATGATTAAATGCCTCCCAATGGCCAATATGAAAAGGCATCCATCCACCTAAAAATAATATAGCACCAAGGGCACATACAATAAATACATTAATGTATTCGGCTAAAAAGAACAAAGCGAATTTCATTCCTGAATATTCTGTATGAAAGCCTGCTGTTAATTCAGATTCCGCTTCGGCCAGGTCAAAAGGGGCCCGGTTGGTTTCTGCAGTTACTGCAATAATGAAAATCACAAACGAAATGATCACCGGGATATGTCCTTTAAATATCCACCAGCCGTTTGCCTGTGCATTAATGATGTCGGTAATATTTAAACTACCGGTTAAAACAACAATGGTAAGAATAGACAAACCTGCCGATAATTCATAACTCACGATCTGTGCGCCACTGCGCATGGCTCCCATCAGCGAATACTTATTATTGCTGGCCCAGCCCGCCATTAAAATACTGATGACCATAATGGATGAAACTGCCGATATATATAACACCCCGATATTGAGATCCCACAATTGAAAATTCTTTGCAAAAGCAATGGGCGCCATCAATAACATCGCCACTATCATGGCAATAAACGGTGCCAGGTTGAATAAAAATTTATCTGAACCATTGGGTGTTAATCCTTCTTTCACCAATAACTTCAGCGTATCTGCCAGCGATTGTAACATGCCTTTTGGCCCCACACGGTTTGGCCCCAGCCGTATTTGCATCCAGGCTGCCACCCTTCTTTCCATCAATACCAAAATCAATCCCAGTGTGGCAAACAAACCAATTACAGCAATGCCCGCAATGACCATTTCCATGATCATCGCCCATGTTGGATTGAATGTTTGGTTCAACCAATGATGAATGCTACTTGATATATCACTTAAGCTCCACATAAAAACTCATACCCCCTCCGCTCCCTGAAGGGGGAACTTTGGAGTATTATAATTTTAATTTTTTTTCAATTGTTTCAAGTACTAAGCCATTTAGTTTTTACTTTCATTTTATCTTTTAACATAAACAAAAGCACAGAGCGTAATCAAACTCCCAGTTCCCCCTTCAGGGGGTGGAGGGGGTTTTTATCTATCTATATCCGGTATCACTAAATCCAATGTTCCCATCATTGCCACCAAATCACCCAACTTACCTCCTCTTGCCATATGATCCAATGCCGAAAGATTTGAAAATCCTGGTGAACGGAATTTTATCCTGTATGGTGTCATGCCACCTTCACTCACAATGTACACACCAAACTCTCCCCTGGCGGTTTCCACTCTTTGGTAAAATTCTCCCTTGGGTAATTTTAAAACGGCTTTTGTTTTAGCCTGAAAATCTCCTTCCGGAATATTATCGATCAACTGTTCTATTATATGTATGGATTGATGCAGTTCTTTTATACGCACCATGTAACGTGCCAGTGAATCACCATCGGTCTCAATGATCTCATCAAACTGCACTTTATTGTAAGCATCGTAAGGATATAATTTTCTTATATCACAACTCAAGCCACTTCCCCTGCCGGTTGGGCCGGTGCAACCAAAAGAGATCGCATCTTCTTTTGATAAAATGCCAACACCTTTCATCCTGTTTTGAAAAATAATATTACCGGTCACCATTTCATCATATTCATGCACTTTAGATTTAAACAATGTGATGAAAGCTTTTACTTCTTTTTGAAAATCAGGATGTAATTCCTGCATCACGCCGCCGGGCACCATATAATTCATGGTT
>JBDTWL010000098.1:0-5551 GCA_040006715.1 Ferruginibacter sp.
ACGCATCAAGGTGAGGGAATGAAGAATGGTTCGTGGGGACACGAACCATGGCAAGAGTTCGTGTCCTCACGAACCATTTCAAAGTCTTTTCTCCTGCGTTTAAGCGTAATTTCGTTGATGATTTTGATGCGTGTGACACGCATCAAGGTGAGGGAATGAAGAATGGTTCGTGGGGACACGAACCATGGCAAGGGGGACACGAACCAAGGCAAGGGGTTGGCCAATTTTTTAAACCCTTAAACCTTTAAACTACTTAAACGCTCTAAAACAGCATCTCCGGTATTTCCCCTTCAATAATTAGCTTACCGGCAGTTTTATTTTTTATCTCTTCCACTGTTACTCCCGGTGCCCTTTCAAGTAATTTAAATCCTTTATCAGTGATCTCAATTACAGCAAGGTCACTCACAATTTTTTTTACGCACTTTACTCCGGTAAGCGGAAGCGAACATTGCGGCAGGAGTTTACTTTCGCCTTTTGGATTGGTATGCATCATGGCAACGATTATATTTTTTGCACTCGCCACCAAATCCATAGCGCCCCCCATTCCTTTCACCATCTTACCCGGGATCTTCCAATTGGCAATATCTCCCTGGTCGCTTACTTCCATTGCACCCAAAACTGTGAGGTCTACTTTACCCGAACGGATCATGCCAAAGCTCATAGCGCTGTCAAAAAAGGCAGAGCCCGGCAATGTTGTTATTGTCTGCTTGCCGGCATTTATGAGATCTGCGTCTTCTTTTCCTTCTTCCGGGAAGGGCCCCATTCCCAATAACCCATTCTCACTTTGCAGGACAACATTTATTCCTTCGGGAATATAATTGGCAACCAGCGTAGGTATACCTATCCCGAGATTTACATAATAACCATCCTGCAATTCTTTTGCTATGCGTTGAGCGATCTGATATTTGTCGAGTGCCATAGTTAATTTGATAACCTGTCTGCCGACAGGCAGGTTTGATAATTTGGTAATGTGCCAATTAACTTATCATCTGATTGGCATTGGTAAAAATAATAATGCTTTAGCTTGAAGCTTATAGCTATTAGCTACTGGCTTTTCTTACCGTTCTTTGTTCTATCCTCTTTTCATAATTTTTTCCCTGGAAGATGCGATGAACATAAATACCGGGTGTGTGTACCTGGTTGGGTTCAATACTTCCTGCAGGCACCAGTTCTTCTACTTCAGCAATTGTGATCTTACCCGCCATTGCCATCAAAGGATTGAAATTCCTGGCAGTGTCTTTAAATACAAGGTTGCCCAATGTATCACCCTTCCAGGCTTTTACAATGGCGAAATCCGCATCAAATGCATGTTCCAGTAAATATTCCTTGCCGTTAAAATTTCTTACTTCTTTCCCTGCAGCGACTTCCGTTCCCACACCCGCCGGTGTAAAGACAGCCGGCATACCATAACCCGCGGCCATGCAACGTGTTGCCAGTGTTCCCTGCGGTATCAATTCTACTTCCAGTTCACCGCTTAATAATTGCCGCTCAAATTCAGCATTCTCTCCAACATAAGATGATACCATTTTTTTGACCTGTTTCTGCTTTAGCATGAGGCCGATACCAAAATCATCAACGCCGGCATTATTGGAAATACAGGTAAGTTCTTTCGGCCCTTTTTTAACAAGCGCTGCAATACAGTTTTCGGGGATTCCGCATAACCCGAATCCACCAAGCATCAGCACAGCTCCATCATTGATATCATTCACTGCCTGTTCTGCATCTTTATATACTTTATTCATACAAATTAATTAGAGTGATTTCAATAAAGGAGAAGCCTTTGTCTTTTCACGTTGCTTCTTTGCAACCATACTATCAAGCATCGTTTTCATTAATTCTTTATGATTAGCATACCAGTTATAACTTTTATAGAACACTTCCCGGCTGGTATGGTGCAATTTGAAGACCTTATCCTGTAGTTTGAGATTCTCTATAACAGCATTTTTACCGCTATCCCTTTTTAAATATTCTGATGCATAAATATCCGCCCTTATATAATCCCAAAAAACTTCCTGCATTTTATCAGGTTTCAATATTCCCCCGGGGGCATCATTTTTACCTTTGCAGGAAAATACCAGGATGGATAAGAAAAGCAGTACAAAATACCTCATTTGAGTTCCTCTTTATATTTACCGGCGTTGGTCAGGTCAAGTGCAGGAAGTATTTCCAATGCCCGTGCTTTATCGGGTGGCGTTGCTTTTGAAAATACTTTTATTAATTCAGTGGCCTTCCCCTGGAAAAAGAACTGGTTGATCATTGTATTCGGGTTCTCTGAATTGAACTGGTTAAGCTGGTTAAGCACATTCAACATCTCTGACCTGGCCCCTTTTTCATCTTCATATAATTTATCCATTGCATGACGGTAATAATTGTAATACACATCATGCATGACCGCATAACGGCTATTGGACATATTTTCCACGAGCCAGTAGCGGTTGCGGATACCGTCAAATGATTTCCAGCCCAAGATACCTCTTCCATCAGGTGCATTGTTCACTATATTCTGTGCTTTCTGAAAAAACACATCTCCGCCACGGGGAGAGAATGAATCGGCATCGAAACCAAGTACCAGGTTTGCATAATAAGCAAAGATCGCCGTAAGGTTCGATACCTGCGCATCGGAACCTGTTACACGGTTATCATTAAAATCAAGCTGCTGGAATTCTACATACTTAAAACTGATATCATCATCCTTGTAATTGATTATCGGCGAAAGATAAGTTGTATTAAAGATAGGGCGGGCAGCCTGGATGGTAAGGGATGCCTTGTAAACATTTACTTCAGTAGTTGACTCAAGGTTCAATAAAAAGTTACATTCGATCCTTTCATTGGGCGCATAAGTTTCCGATGACCACTTCCGGTTATTCAAAAAATTATTCAGGGCAGTTTGCAGGGTTTGAAAAGTGTTTTTATTTACACTATTCCCAACCCGGCTGCTCACTACCGTCACCCTGGCATTCAGCTCCTGGGCTTTTACAATATTTGCTGTTAATAATAATACCAGTATGAATTTGATTTTATGCATGCGAAATTTTTAAAATTGTATTGACGATATCTGTTGCAATTTCAGTTTTTGATTTTGTATCAAAATGATATTCATTCCCGGCTTTATCAAAAATAGTGATTTTGTTAGTGTCGTGCCCAAAGCCCGCTCCTTCATCATTCAATGAATTCAACACGATCATATCGGCATTTTTAGAATGAAGTTTTTTAAGTGCAAATTCTTTCTCATTATACGTTTCCAGTGCAAAGCCTGCCAGGAATTGATTTGCTTTTTTATTCTTACCCATTGCTTTTAAAATATCCGTGGTCTTTTTTAATTCAATGGTCAATTGGTTGCTGTCCTTTTTTATTTTTTCATTTGCCGGTTCCGTAATGGTGTAATCGGCAACAGCTGCACTCATTACAGTGATATCTGTCCCGGGGAATATTTTTATACAGGCATCATGCATTTCAGCAGCAGAAGTGACCTTTATAGTTTTGAATTCGCCATTGAGGGATTGTGATACCGGCCCTACGATCAAAGTCACTTCAGCCCCCCTGTTTTTAAATTCTTTAGCAATAGCTATCCCCATTTTACCGGAAGAATGATTCCCTATGAACCTTACAGGGTCTATCGCTTCATAGGTTGGGCCCGCAGTGACTAATACTTTTTTACCTGCAAATTCACGGCTTTTCAAAAAAAAACCTTCCAGCCATTTTATGATGTTCTCAGGTTCGGCCATCCTCCCGTCTCCTTTTAGCCCGCTTGCCAGTTCACCATTTTCAACGGGGATGATATGATTTCCAAAAGACTGTATTTTTTTTATATTCAGTTGGGTTGAAAGATGCTGCCACATATCCTCGTCCATTGCAGGAGCAGCGACCACCGGGGAGGTAGCAGATAAATATACCGCCATCAATAAATTATCGCAAAACCCATTTGCCATTTTGGCCAGGCTGTTGCAGCTAAGAGGAGCTATAAGCATGACATCTGCCCAGCGCCCAAGCATTACATGGTTTGCCCAGGAACTGTTTTCCGAAAGCGCTGATAGCACTTCATTCTTTGATAAGGTTGAAAGCGTAAGTGGGCCGATAAAACCTGCGGCAGCGGGGGTCATGATCACTTTTACTTCCGCCCCGGCTTTTACAAGCAACCTTACCAGTACAGCTGATTTATAGGCTGCAATACTCCCGGATATCCCCAATAATATTTTTTTCCCTTTTAATACCAATGTAATTTCAGTTTAATACGAATGATCATTGTTTTGGACAATTACAGATATCCAATTGGTATAACATAAAAAAAATCCCGCCTGTGGCGAGACTAAATTAAAACATCTATTCTAAAAGAACGTGTAAAAAATGTTATTCAGTAAAATATTAACTGAACAGGTCTTCATCGTTCTTCCGGAAATAAACTTTATCATCCAGGAATTCCGCTGTTGCAAGCAGTGCTGGATTCGGCATGCGCTCATAAGCACGTGATATCTCGATCTGCTCCTTGTTCTCATGTATCTCTTCCAGACTATCAGTATGGCTGGCAAATTCCTCCAGTTTATTGTGCAGCTCTTCCTTAATGGTAATATTGATCTGGTTAGCCCTTTTAGCTATGATGGCGATAGACTCGTACAAATTGCCGGTCTTATCTTTCAGGTCAGTTAATTTTTTAGGCTCTACAACACTATTGGTACTAGCGCTGAGCTGACGACGTAATTTGCTCATTTTTTATGTCTTTAATATGGTTTTGACTTAAATTACTATAACTCTCTGCTTCTTTTAAAAGCGGGCTATCGGGATACCTGTCTGCGAAATCCTCATATTCCGTTACCACTTTTTCATACCGTTCGATCTGCTTCTCTACAATACTCAATTTAGCAAACTTGTAATATGACTTTACGACCATTAATTTATAATCTTCGCCTTTTGAAGACTCCGGGAAATTATTCAGTAAAGTTCCGTAGGCGATCGCTGCAGCCCTGTATTGGCTGAGATTATAATATAACCTTGCACCCCTGTATTCTTTTGCTTCAAGCTTTGCTCTTGATTTATCAATTATCTCAGTTGCATCTTTTATCCTAGGTGAACCAGGATGAGTATTGATAAAGGTCTGCATCATTCCCATGGCTTTCACCGTATTAACCTGCTCCAGGTCAATTTTGGGCGATTGCTTGTAAAAACAATATGCCCGCATATAATCTACTTCTTCCGCTTTGCTGCTGTTTGGAAAGACCTCGAGATAGTCCTTGAATAAATTCTCGGCATCCCGGTACATCTCTAAATTATAGAAACAAAAAGCATATTTATAATAAAGATCTTCAAATTTCTCGGTACCCTTGAACACGGGGAACAGGTCCTCATACAATTGACGGGCATTATTAAATTTCTTTTTCGAATAATACTCATCAGCCTTTTTAAGCTTGTATTCATAGTCCTTGCTTTTCTGAACTTTGGCGAAATTGCTACAAGCAGTAAAGCCAAACATTAAAAACAAGGCAGGAAGGATAATTTTTATTGATCTCATAAAGAAGCGCAAAATTAATGGATTTTTATCAAAAATGCCTGTAAATAG
>JBDTWL010000099.1:0-5549 GCA_040006715.1 Ferruginibacter sp.
TCCCGGTATGCCGCCATTCAGGCTGTCATCTACCACGTAAACACTGTTAAGGCCCGTTGTTACCAGGCTGTATTCCTTTGGATAAGAGGCTGTATATGCAGCATTGGTTATATCTGAATAAGAACCGGTTACCTGGTAAACGCCGTCATATATATTCATTGGTATGCCACAGAGTGAAGCCGCAGGGATGGTAACCGCATTTCCTGCAACTGTAAAGGGGCCGGTGATAGCACTTAATGTGTTGCTGTCATTCCAAAAATTAGCGTTCACTGATACAATAGGACTACAATGGGTCAAAAATGCAGCGTAGGTGCCATTCGTTATCGTAGTATAAATAAAATACTGGCCGGAATAGATCAATGCAGTGCCATGCTGGATCGGCTGGCCTGAACAATCATTGGCAGTACCTGATATATTGAGGATCTGTACCAGTTGTGTTCCTGCAAACGTACCTGTAATTACCAGGGAACTATTTGTAGTGAATGGCCCTATAAGTTGTGTATATAAAGGACTGGAAACACATCCATATGGGCTTGACATTATATTCAGCTCCAGCTGTACCCCGGATGGAACCATTCCTGAAACATTCCCAAGGCTGTCAGTGATACCGTAAGTAGCCTGGGTCCAATTATTAAAAACTGTTTTTAGTTGTATACAGGTATTCGCGATACTGCTCCCATGCTGGTCCGTTATATGTAGGGAGAGATAAACCGCATTCATTGGAGTGTCACAGTTCCAGAATGAAAAATGCGTTACCAGCATCTCGTATTGATCCCCAGCTTTTGTGGCAATTCCTTCTTTTTTCCAAACACCTTCATCATCCAGGCTCCAGGTAGCAATAGTTGCCGGGGCAGTGGCTGCCAATGATGCAGGTATGGTCAATTTGATCGTAGCAGGCTTATTTGCTTCTAGTTGCAAAGGCTCACCGGAAGGCGATTCTATATCAACTGCTATCATACCTGCTGACTGTAACGCATAAAGGTTATTGGCATCTTTTCCCATAAAACTTCCAGGTACCGTAGAAGCAATATCAGTACCGGTGGGATCTATATAGTGAGCATAGACATTGACCGTTCCGCTATAAGCAGCACCACTGCTTTTAATGAGCATGCTGTTGGATCGAAAACTGATCTCCGTTGTATTGGGAAGCGTTATAACTCCTCCTGAACTGCTTTGGATAGCTGCAGTTAAAATTTTGGGGATCATTTTAATATTCACGTAGTTCCTGCTTGCATTCGCTGAAAATGAACGATAAGCTTTAAAATACCCGGCCCTTGTTACTTTTACCGTAGTGATATATTTATCCAGCGTAGCATTGATTATATTAAAAAATCCATTTACATCAGTATGGGTAATAACACCGGCGCATTCAACAAGGGCTGATCCAACGGCTGTATTATTTTCATCCAGTACCAGACCGCTGACAGTACCGGTAACAGGGCTTGCCGCCGGGATTGGGTAAACTACACCAGGCATAACAGGGACATTATCCTCATTAATACTTTTTTTACAGGACAGTGATGCCACATTACCCAGGCAAAGTATATATAAGAAAGAATAAAGTAAACGCTTGGTCATAATGCGGATTAAGGTAGTGAATAATATAAAAAATTCATTGAATATAAGTTTTTCTGCTGAATAGATCCGGTAATACATTCCCTGGTTTTCATAGAGAAATACCGGTAAGCACAAAATTTTCAGTGCAGCAGGTACCGATACTGACCGTTGATTTCACTTCCCCGCTGATCGTTACATGAAGATCATTTATTAAAAATTCCTGCGACAGATTGCATGGATTAAGTTTTGTATCAACAGCACCTTCCTCAATAATATAGTATTGGCTGCCAACTACTTTAATGACGGCGTTCTTATTTGATATAAGTCTCACCGTTGAACAGCCTGGAAAACAATCAGCCTTTGGTTCATTTGCTTTTTTGCAGGAGAGGACCGTTCCTGCAGCAACTATGGCTATTATAAGAAGATCGTGTCGCATAAGGGTTTTAAAATGGACAACTTTGATCATACATATGCTGCATTCATATTCTCTTTATTATTGAGTACCCTGAACATTACCCCAGCTCTTATAAAAGTGCGGATCGTTTGATGAGCTTAAAGTATAATACAGCCTGAAACTTCCTGTTGACAAAACGGGTTTTACCACAATGGAATTTGATGAGGAAGCGTTTGGGGGAGGATAGGCATATGCCTGCATCCTGACGGCAGTTTTAAAAACAGGATTCATCCTATTATCAACATATACAAGTTTTAAAACGAACGGCCCGGAATATCCATTTGTAAAACTGAAATGCAACGTATGTCCCGACGAAATATAAAATGGGTTCGGGTAAGTGAAGTTATAGGTATGTTCAAGTACGGCAACGGGGCTGCTGGTGCCTGTTAAGTCTGCAGTATCGAGGCTGCTGAATAAACTTAGTTCCTGCGATGTAAAGTTCTTTGATTGCCATTGTGCATCCCCGGTTCCTAAGATGAGGTTTCCCACTATATCAATGTTCCATTGCTGCGAGACATCAATTGCCTGTTTATCAGCATCAGTTGTTTTACTGCATGAGCTTATGATAATAATGGAAAAAAGAAGCTGGAATAGTTGTGTTGTTTTCATGTGGCAATGTTGTTTTCCAAATAAGTTAATAACTGTTCATCAGGGCGCAGGTAAAAAATATCAAATGTTGTTCCTATACCCGGTTCCGCAGTTGCCATCTGCAAGCAACAAATTGTTCGGCACTGTATTCATGCGCCAAAAATAAAAAAAATGGATGGGATTATGAGGTGTGCTGTCGTATAAAAAAATTAATAAAAACCTCAAAATCGGGATGTAGTACCCGTAGGTACAAGTCAAAGGGATCAATATGAACCACAACTGTTGAGGCTTGCACAACAGCCTTTTCCAAAAGCATTATTTTACTGAAAACTTATAGACGGTAGTTTGCCTGTATGTTTCTCCGGGTCTTAATATAGTATTTGGAAATGAAGGTTTATTGGGGCTATCCGGATAATGCTGTGCTTCGAGGCAGAGCGCCGCATGTTGCACATACCCGGCTTCGTCATCACTACCGGTTCTGGCAGCATGCAAAAAATTTCCTGAATAAAACTGGAGGCCGGGTTCTGTTGTGAACATTTCCATATAACGCCCGCTGGAAGGATCATATAATGTGGCAGCCTCGCCTGATGGCCCGCTCAATACAAAATTAATATCATAGCCACCGGGAAAATCATTGATATCCCTGCCAACCGGTTTTGCTGTTCTGAAATCCAGGCGGTCATTAATAACACTTGCCAGTTCGCCGGTGGGAATGGCATCGTCATTTAACGTAGTATATAGTTCAGCAAATATTCTCAATTCGTGATCTAAAATGGTTTTTACTTTCCCCGCGGATAAGTTAAAATAACAATGGCTTGTTAAATTAACAGGGCATGCTTTATCGGTAGTAGCCTTGTAATCGATCTTCAATTCATTGTCATCACTAACGGTATAGGTTACTTCAACAAGCAAATTACCGGGGAAACCTTCTTCGCCATCTTTACTCAGGTATGTTAATTTCAAACATTGCCCTTCCTGTTTTTCCACATTCCAGCAAACTTTGTCAAATCCTTTGTTGCCACCATGGAGACAGTTCTCCTTATTATTCTTTGCAAGGCTATATTTTTTTCCATCCAGTGAAAAGGCTGCCTTGGCAATGCGGTTACAATAGCGCCCGGCAATAGAACCGATATATTGGCTGCCATTCTCAATATAACCGGAGAGGGAATCAAAGCCCAAAATGGAATTTCCAGAATTCCCGTCCTTATCAGCGGTAATGATCTTTGTAATGGTAGCTCCGTAATTTATCACAGAAACCTGCATGCCATTGGCATTGGAGATGGTATATTCCGTAACTGCGTTGGTTTCGAAATTTCCAAAAGGCTTTTCTGTAATGACTCGGGACATGATTTTTATTTTTGATGCCGGATGCTGGATACAAGATACTGGATACAGGCTTTTACCGTCTCATAACTTTGTAAAATTTTTAAGTCTCGTCATCCAGCATCCAGCATCCGGTATCTACGTATCGGCATTTGCAACTTACCAGAACAAACTATACAACGCTACCAGTATTCCACAAACGATCAATGCACCAACTGCAAATGAAGTGTCTACTTTGAACATGCTCTTATCGATCTCCAGCCCATGGGGTTTAACTCCTTTGCGGTTGTCGATCTTACTGATGATCACCATACCCACAATGCAAAGCAGGAAGATGATGGCCATCCTGTCAAGGAATGGAATGATATATACGCCATTCACATTTGTTGCAAAACCGGAATCAGCAAGGAATGAAAGGTCCATCATGCCCGGCAGGAACTTAAAGAATAATGCGAATATAAATCCACCGATCATGGCAAATAATGCAGCATTAGAAGTTGTTTTCTTCCAGAAAAAGCCAAGGATGAACATGGCAAAGATCCCCGGCGAAACAAATCCGGTGTATTCCTGTATGTATTGAAAGCCTTGCTTGCCTTCACCCATTAATTTTTCACCCACCACAAATGCCAGGAGGACAGCGATGATCATTGAAACAACAACGGTCATTTTACCGATGCCAACCAGTTTTTTCTCATCTGCATTTTTATTGATGGCTTTTTTATAAACGTCCAATGAAAAAATGGTTGCAATGCTGTTTGCTTTACCTGCAAGTGACGCAACGATTGCTGCAGTGAGTGCAGCAAATGACAACCCTTTTAAACCAGTAGGCAATAAATTCAATAAAGAAGGGTAGGCCTTATTTACATCAGTGATGCCTTTTGAATCGAGCATTTCGGTATGGAACATTCCTTTTTGATATAACATATAAGCGGCAATACCGGGCAATACAACGATCACAGGCATTAATAATTTTAAGAATGCTGCAAATAAGAGGCCCTTACGTGCAGTAGGCAGGGTGGCCCCCAATGCACGTTGGGTGATGTATTGATTGCAGCCCCAGTAATTCAGGTTTGCGATCCATAACCCGCCCAATAGAACGGATAGCCCCGGTAGGTCACCGTAATTGGAATTGTCCTTTTTTAAGATCATGTGAAAATGATCATTGGCCTGTGTAGTTAATAAATTGAATCCATTCAACAATCCTGTTTGACCGGATTTTTCTGCTACGAGGTTCAATGCGATATAGGTTGCAACCAATCCACCCAATACCAAAAAGAAAACCTGTATGACGTCGGTATAACCGATCACTTTCATTCCTCCCAGCGTGATAATGATGGCAAAGGCGGCTAACAGGCCGATACATAGACCAATATCCAATCCCGAGATACCATGAATGGCCAATGCGCCCAGGTAAAGGATCGACATAAGGTTTACCACCACGTAAAGCAATAGCCAAAACACCGCCATGATCATTGCTACTGTGCCGTTATAACGCTGGTTTAAGAATTGGGGCATGGTGTATATCTTATTTTTAAGATACACAGGCATAAAAAATACCGCAACGATGATCAATGTAAGCGCAGCCATCCATTCATAAGATGAAATGGCAAGCCCCATTTTAAAACCG
>JBDTWL010000100.1:0-5542 GCA_040006715.1 Ferruginibacter sp.
CGACGACCTCTTGCATGCCATGCAAGCGCTCTAGCCAACTGAGCTAACCCCCCATAAGGATTGCAAATATAATTTCATTACCCTACGCATCAAAATGTATTTCAAAAAAAAGCGCCAAACGAAATGGCGCATTTTATTATCAACCTTGCCTACCGGCAGGCAGGTTATTATTTATTCAGTATCAATTAAACCTACCCTTCCCAGATCTCATCCTTCCCTTCCAGCCAGGCTTTCACAAGTGGTGTTGTTACAGATTTTGGCCTTTCCAGCGGGAAACCAAGTGCCCTGTCCCAACAAAGGCTTGCCAATACACCCAATGCCCTTGATACACCAAACAATACGGTATAGAATTCATATTCTACCATTCCATAATGTACCAGTAAGGAACCACTATGTGCATCCACGTTGGGCCATGGATTTTTTATTTTACCGATCGTTTTTAATACAGGCGGAACTGCTTCATAGATATTCCATACGGTTTGCACTAACGGGTCATCTGGCATGTGCTTCTTTCCAAATTCCATTTGTGCCGTGAAACGGGGATCAGTTTGCCTTAAGACCGCATGTCCATATCCCGGTACCACTTTTCCCTCACTCAAGGTTTTTTTCACATACTCAACAATCTGGTCTTTTGTTGGGGTATCAGAACCGATCTCTTCCCTCAATTCATATATCCATTTGACCACTTCCTGGTTCGCAAGACCGTGTAAAGGTCCTGCAAGCCCGTTCATTCCTGCAGCAAGGCTCAGGTAAGGATCACTCAGTGCAGATCCGACCAAATGCGTTGTATGAGCTGATACATTTCCTCCTTCATGATCGGCGTGTATGGTCATATACAAACGCATCAGTTCTTTGAAGCCATCATCATCATAGCCCATCATATGGGCAAAATTCCCTGCCCAGTCAAGCAAGCCGTTTGGCTGAATATGTTCACCGTTCTTATACTTACGGCGATAAATATACGCAGCTACACGCGGGAGCCTGGCGATCAGGTCCATGGAATCATCGAATACAGCATCCCAATAATCCTTCTTGCTCATCCCCGTTGCATATCTCTTTGAGAACTGGCTTTCTGTCTGTAATGCCATGATGCCTACAACAAACTGTGTCATCGGGTGGGTGCCTACCGGCAATGCCTCGATGGTAGTGAATACATGGTTGGGTACATGGCTCCTGCGTTGCCAGGTACTGCTTAAATGATTCGCATCTTCATCTGTAGGAAGCTCGCCTACCAGCATCAGGTAGAACAACCCTTCCGGTAATGGCTCGGTACCGCCTTTTACTTTTGGTAGCTTCTCTCTTAATTCAGGGATCGAATAACCCCTGAATCGGATACCATCCTGGGCATCCAACAGGGATGTTTCAGAAACCAGGCCGGTAATGCCACGCATGCCCTGGTATATCTGGCTAAGGGTAACTTCGCCTATTTTCTTGTCGCCGTGTTCTTTCAGCAGCTCCTTGATCTCTACTGATACCTTATCCGCTTTTTCTTTAAACCTTTCTTTAATGATACCCATAGTAAATTATGTTGTATGATAAATGTTGTATGTTATTCTTTACCAGCTAAATTTCTTTACTCAACCTCGTTACCGCCAAGGCGTAACGCTCTTTTACAGCAGGACAAATAGCAGCAATAAAAACACGCCTAAAATTACGATGAGTACTCCTGTTAAACAAAAGTTTTAAAAGAAAGTTGCTGAATAAAACACTAATCTTATGCTATTTAGGCGCTTTCTTATACAGGTAAAATGCCAGTACCCCGAAAAGCATATTGGGGGTCCAGGAAGCCAGCCAGGGTGTAAAATCCCCCTTGGTTGCAAACACCACGGAAAACCGGCTAAATAAGATATATAATACACTGATCACAACTCCGAGTGCAAGGTGGGCGCCACTCCCGCCCCGTACCTTCCTTGATGCCAATACGGCCCCAATGATGGTCAGTATCAGTACTGATACCGGTATGGCGTCCCGGTTATATCTTTCCACCTGTAATGTGCTCAGCATTTCAGATCCCCGCATTTTTTCCAGTTTAATGAAATTATCAAGATCAGGTGTTGTCATCTGGTCCTTTAAATAATCGTCTTTACGGAGATCTATCGGTTTGAAATTATAATGTTCATATTTTGTCTCTGTCCTTTTGAGGGTTTCGGTCATATCATTCAACTGCCGTTCCAGTACATTATTCAATACCCATTTTTTTGTTGCCGTATCCCAGTGGAAATTCTGTGCACGTTGGTTATAGACCATTTTGTTATTCACGAATTTTTGTATCGAAAAATTATTCCCTGATTTCGAAACGGTATCGTATCCTTTAATGGCAGCATACGTATTAGAATCAATGCGGAAATATACATTTTGTTTATAGGTACCGCTAGTTGCCCCGGGAGCTGAGGGGCCATCGATATATTTTTTTTCAAAATCGCCCCATTTCCTGTTGGCATTAGGCACTACGTATTGGTAGCCTGCCCAAAGCAAAGCTGATAGAAATATGCCCCCGACAAAATAAGGTAATAAGAACCTGCGGAAACTCACCCCGCTGCTGAGGATCGCAATGATCTCAGAACGGCCCGCCATTTTTGAAGTGAAAAATATAACGGCAATGAATACAAAGAGCGGGAAAAGCATCGCATCAATACGTGGAATAAAACCCAGGTAATAATCATTAATGATCTGCATGGCCGACAAATTGGATTTTACAAAATCATCTGTCTTTTCACTGATATCAACCACAACAACGATCACCGTTAACAATAAAAGGCAAAAGAAAAAACTCGTCAGGTATTTGACCAATATGTACTTGTCTATTTTTTTCATTCCGTGCGAAAGTTACAAACGAAAATCCAGTTTAACAGTTCATAGTTCATAGTTCATAGTTAAAGTACTCCAAACTATGAACTATGAACTTGTA
Organism: Ferruginibacter sp.; assembly: GCA_040006715.1. Classification (GTDB taxonomy): domain Bacteria; phylum Bacteroidota; class Bacteroidia; order Chitinophagales; family Chitinophagaceae; genus Ferruginibacter. Next base: position 2,909 of record JBDTWL010000100.1, read on the forward strand.
TTTTTTGAATTACGCCCTGAGCTGCTAACCATCCAGTCGTCCACGCATTTTGAAAGTTATATCCACCCGTGATGCCATCAACATCCAATATCTCTCCTGCAAAAAATAAACCCGCCGCTATCTTACTTTGCATGGTATTTACATCAACTTCATTCAACTTAACACCGCCTGCAGTTACAAATTCTTCTTTGAAAGTAGTTTTTCCTTTTATAGCCAGTTCCTGCGCACAGATCATTTTCACGAGCTTGTTTTGCTCCTTAGCCGGCAGGTCGGCCCAACGGGTCTCAGCAGCTATCCCTGCCAATTGTAAAAAATATTCCCACAAGCGGGCCGGTAAATTAAATGGGTTCCTGTTATATATTTTTTGAGGGGCAATATCAAATCTCAACTGCTGCATTCTTTCCTTTAAACTGATCTCATTATAAGCAGGCAGCCAGTTTACCATGATATTGAAATCATAATGTTGCAGCGCCAGCACTCTTGCACCCCAGGCAGATAATTTCAATATTGCAGGCCCACTCAGCCCCCAATGCGTGATCAATATTGGGCCGTTTTCCTGCAGCTTGGTCCCGGGAATTTTCACAGAAACATTTTCCAATGAAATGCCCATCAAATCTGTGATATTATTCTTTGGAATATTAAAAGTGAACAGGGATGGTACAGGCTCTTCTATGGTATGCCCCAGGTCTTTGATCCAGTCAAACTGTTCTGGCTTTGCATACCCGCCGCTGGCAATGCAAACAAAATCGGCAGAAATATTCTTGTTGCTCAATAAGAGGTTCCAGCCTTCCGCCGTCTTGCTCAGCGACTTTACCGTTGCATTCATCAATATCTCAACTTTATATTTGCTTGCTTCATGAAACAGGCAATCAATGATCGTTTGAGAGATATTGCTTTCAGGGAACATACGCCCATCGGGCTCTGTCTTCAGCTGAACCCCACGCTCACTGAACCATGAAATGGTATCTGTTGTGAAAAAATGATGAAAGGCTTTTTTTAAAAATGCATCACCCCGTGGATATTTTTTTACCATGTCGGCAATGCTGAAACATGCATGTGTTACGTTGCATCTCCCACCGCCGCTTACTTTAACCTTGCTTAAATATTTAGAAGTTTTTTCAAGCAGTACAACATGTAATTCAGGATCAAGCCTGGCTGCATTCACGGCACAAAAAAAACCAGCAGCTCCCCCTCCGATCACTACAAGTTTTTTTTTAGACATTTATGTTTGTTTGATGTTTAAAGTTCGATGTTTAAGGTTGGTCGCAAGCCCGGTCTTAACTTCAAACATCAACCTCTAACTTCAAATCGTTTAATAACTCCACGCCAGATTCGCATTCGCTTTTTCAGCGGCTTCTATCTCAATGAAGGAAGATAAGATATCGGGTTCACCACTGGTGATACATACATCGTGCTCAAAATGCGCAGAAACTTTGTGATCCTTTGTAAGAACGGTCCAGCCATCATCTAAATGTATCACATCTTTTACACCCAGGTTTATCATTGGCTCAATAGCCAATACCATTCCTTCTTTTAATTTTGCACCCGTTCCTTTTTTTCCATAGTTCGGAACCTGCGGATCTTCATGCATTTTTCTACCAAGGCCATGGCCCACCAGTTCCCTTACAACACCATAGCCGTGTTTTTTTTCAGTATGCTCCTGTATGGCATTTGCTATATCACCCACCCTGTTCCCCTGCCTTGCTTTTTCGATACCGATGTATAAAGATTCCTTTGTGACCTTCAATAATTGTTTTACATCCCCGGGGATCTCTCCTATCGCATAGGTATATGCGCTATCGCCATGAAACCCGTTCTTATAAATACCGATATCCAGTGAAACGATATCACCTTCTTTGATCAGTTCATTTTTCGGAAAGCCATGTACCACCGCTTCATTCATGGAGATACAAGTGGCATATGGAAAGCCGTTGTAATTCTTAAAAGAAGGGATACCGCCATTATCCATGATGAATTCTTCCACGAGATGATTTACCTGCATACTTGTCATGCCCGCTTTCAGGATCTTTGCTATTTCAGCGTGCGCCTTGCCAACCAGCAGGCAGCTCTCACGCATGATCTCTATTTCCTGTTTCGTCTTATATTGTATCATTGATCTGCAAAATTAAAACAAACCCCAACGATATGATCGTTGGGGTTATTAAAAGTTGTTATTGTATTTTAAGTTTCATCAAAAAGAGGATTACATCCCGGAAGTAACAGCCTGCCTGCCCTGTAACCTTCCTGATGACATCAATCCATCATATTGGCGCATCAAAAGCTGCGTTTCGATCTGTTGCAATGTATCTAAGATCACACCAACCATGATCAGCAATGAAGTGCCGCCAAAGAACGTAGCAAAATTCTGCGACATACCAAATACCAATTGTACAAGTCCGGGTAAGATACCTACGAATGCCAGTAAGATAGCACCCGGGAAAGTGATCCTGTCCATAATGGTACCAATATAATCCGCGGTTGGTTGTCCTGGTTTTACACCCGGGATAAAACCATTATTCCTTTTCAGCTCATCTGCCATCTGCTTAGGATTAAAGATCAAAGCAGTATATAAGAATGTAAATGCAATTACGCAGGTTGAATAAACGATCATGTACACGATGTTCGTGTGATCTG
>JBDTWL010000101.1:0-4848 GCA_040006715.1 Ferruginibacter sp.
TAACAATTAAAACTAATAGAATGGATAACAACTTCTCCACACAAGTAAAAGAGATTATTTCATATAGCCGCGAAGAAGCTTTGCGACTTGGGAATGATTTCATTGGAACGGAGCATTTGGTTTTGGGTTTGATCAGGGACGGAGAGAATACAGCCGTAAAGATCTTAAAATCTCTTAACGTAGACCTATATGAGCTGCGAAAGGAGATCGAGATCGCTGTTAAGGATAAGACCGGGAAAAATATCGCCAACATCAACTCGCTGCCGCTGACCAAACAGGCTGAAAAAGTGATCCGGATAACGGTACTTGAAGCTAAGGCATTGAAAAGTGCATTGGTAGAGAGTGAACACCTGATGCTTTCGATCCTTAAGAATAAAGAAAATATTGCTACACAAATATTAAATCAATTTGACGTGGACTATGATGTTTTTAAGAACGAACTGGGTTTCGTCACAAGCAATCCTCCCCAGGCCGAATTCAATGAAGATGATGATTTTGATGATGAAAGAAAACAATATGGAGGCCAGCAACGGTCGCAAAAAGCCGGAGCCGCAGGTGCTGCTAAAACCAAAACACCCGTACTGGATAATTTCGGAAGAGATATTACACGGCTTGCAGAAAATGGCTCACTTGATCCGATCGTTGGACGTGAGACCGAAATTGAAAGGGTATCCCAGATCTTATCAAGGCGTAAAAAGAATAACCCGATCCTGATCGGCGAACCGGGCGTTGGTAAAACTGCCATCGTTGAAGGCCTTGCATTGCGTATCGTGCAAAGAAAGGTATCAAGGGTATTATTTGATAAAAGAGTGGTAAGCCTCGACCTGGCAGCATTGGTTGCCGGTACAAAATACCGCGGCCAGTTTGAAGAAAGAATGAAAGCGATCATGAATGAACTGGAAAAGAACAGGGATGTGATCCTGTTCATTGACGAGATCCATACGATTGTCGGTGCCGGTGGTGCCAGTGGCTCACTTGATGCTTCCAACATATTTAAGCCCGCCCTGGCCCGTGGCGAACTGCAATGTATAGGTGCATCTACCCTGGATGAATACCGTATGCACATTGAAAAAGATGGTGCTTTGGACAGGCGTTTTCAAAAGATCATCATCGAGCAGCCTTCTGTAGAAGAAGCGATCGAGATCCTTACCAATATCAAAAGTAAATACGAGGATTATCACAATGTAAGTTATAGTGCTGAAGCAATTGAAGCCTGTGTTAAGCTGAGCGATCGGTATATGACCGACAGGTTATTACCCGATAAAGCTATTGACGTTCTGGATGAGGTTGGTGCAAGAAAACACATAAAAAATATCAACGTTCCCCAAACGATCATCGAACTCGAAAAAAAGATAGAAGACATCAAGCTTGAAAAAAATAAAGTTGTAAAGAGCCAGAAGTTTGAAGAAGCTGCTTCTTTAAGGGATACAGAGAAACGCTTGCAGGAGGACCTTGAAAAAGCCAAGAATGACTGGGAAGAAGAAAGCAAGAACAAGCGTTTTCCCATAGAAGAAGAAGACATTGCAGAAGTGGTTTGTATGATGACAGGCATTCCTGTGAAACGCATGGTGCAGGCAGAAACAGATAAGCTCCGCCGCATGGCCGATGACCTGAAAGGAGCCGTAGTTGGACAACAGGATGCCATCTCTAAGGTTGTAAAAGCAATACAACGTAACCGGGTAGGTTTGAAGGATCCCAAAAAACCCATTGGAACATTTATATTCCTCGGCCCGACCGGTGTTGGTAAAACAGAACTTGCCCGGGCGTTGGCAAGGCATATGTTCGACAGTGATGATGCACTCATCCGTATTGACATGAGTGAATACATGGAAAAATTCACTGTCAGCCGTTTGATCGGTGCACCTCCCGGGTATGTAGGATACGAAGAAGGTGGTCAACTGACTGAAAGGGTAAGACGCAAGCCTTACAGTGTTATCCTCCTCGATGAAATCGAAAAAGCGCATCCTGATATTTACAATATCCTATTACAGGTATTGGATGATGGACAATTGACCGATGGCCTTGGCAGAAAAGTTGATTTTAAGAATACCATGATCATCATGACCTCCAATATTGGCGCAAGGCAATTGAAAGATTTTGGGGACGGGGTAGGATTCGCCACGCAAAATCGCCAGGAGAATCTTGACGAGAATAATAAAGCGATCATTGAAAAGGCTTTGAAGCGCACTTTCAGCCCCGAGTTCCTGAACAGAATCGATGACGTGGTGATATTCAATAACCTCAACAAAGAAAATATCTTTGAGATCATTGATATACTGATGAAAGGTGTGATGACCAGGTTGAGTAATCTTGGATTTACTCTTGAACTTTCTGCAGAAGCAAAGGATTTTATTGCTGAAAAAGGATATGACAGCCAGTTTGGCGCACGTCCGCTGCACAGGGCCATTCAAAAATACCTGGAAGACCCGCTGGCAGAAGAGATCCTGAATACCCAGATCAAAGCGGGAGATATAGTGATCGCCCAGCTGGATAAGGATAAGCAAAAGATCAAATTCACTTTGAAAGAAGAACCAAAAAAGAAAGAGAAGAAATCTGAAGCATAATGAATGCTCATAATTCATATGACCCGGTTGTTTATAGCAACCGGGTTTTTGTTTTATCACTTCGATCTTGTTCAGCCCCGACAAATTCAGGTCAAATTACCGGCATAACAGAAAGCTGTCAGCCTGAACTTGTTGAAGGCATAGTGTTAAGTGTGCTTAATTGGGACAATGGCATTAAACGTTAAGAAGTATCTTTCAGAATAATTAAAACTTCATTTTGATTTGGAAGAATTTTAAATCATTTTTGCAAACAAATGAAAGGTAAAATAATAATAACGATTGATGGGTATTCAAGTTGTGGTAAAAGTACATTGGCCAAACAAATGGCAAAAGAACTTGGGTATGTTTATATAGACAGCGGTGCTATGTACAGGGCTATCACTTTGTATTTTCTAAGGCATCATATAGACTGGGCAAACGAAGATGAAGTAAAAGAAGCATTGAGGAATATCAACCTGCATTTTGAATACAATGATAAGCTCCTTCAATCAGAAATGATATTAAATGATGAGAATGTAGAATATGTGATCCGTGACCTGATCATTGCAGAAAAAGTAAGCGACGTGGCGGCTATTGCTGATGTGAGGAAATTTGCAGTAAGGCAGCAACAGCAAATGGGGGAAAAGAAAGGGATCGTAATGGATGGCAGGGATATCGGTACAACAGTATTCCCGAATGCAGAACTAAAATTATTCATGACAGCGGATATTGCGGTAAGGGTGGAGCGCAGGTTCAGGGAAATGTTCAGGAAAAACCCCAATGTTACGGTTGAAGAAGTGAAGACAAACCTGGAAATGAGGGATTATATAGATTCGAACAGGAAGGTAAGCCCCTTACGCCAGGCCGAAGATGCAGTATTGTTGGATAATACAACTATCAGCAAGCAACAAACGATGGAATTCGCTATGAAACTCTATAAGGAAAGGATGGGGAAGTGAGGTCCTCGTTTAAAAGTTTAAATAGTTCAACATTCACTAACTAACAGAAGATCTTAAACGTTTTCAACCCTTAAACCTTTAAACCCTCCACACCTACGCGAACTGCTCAACAATTTTTTCTACCGAAGATACAGGCTGAAAGAACGAAACCAACTTTTTAATAACTTCTTCCACCAATGCATCCGGGCAACTGGCACCACTGGTGATCAATATCTTCACCGGTTCTTTTTTGGGCAGGTAATCTTCAGTGATCAATTCCTGTTTGTGATGAAAATCAAAATGTTTAATGGCTGTACCAGAAATGATCTTATCTGCATCATTGATAAAATAGGTAGGAAGTTTTTCTTCACACAGTTCAACCAGGTGAGAAGTATTACTGCTGTTATATCCGCCGACCACAATCGCAAAATCTGCCGGTTCCTCCAACAGCCCATAAACAGCAGACTGGTTATCGTTCGTTGCATAGCACAAAGTATCCCTGGTCTCAGCAAAACGCTCTTCGGTACTGGCTTCAGTAAGCTGATATGTTGAGACCATTACTGTCTTTAAAAAATCTGCAATGGCTTGTGTATCGCTTGCAAGCATGGTGGTTTGGTTTACGACGCCTATTCGTTGCAGGTCCTTTTCCACATTAAAATTATCAGAATACCTTCCTTGGAACTCGTTATAGAATTCATGCAAAGGTTTTTCAGCAGTTATGTATTTTGATAACCTGATAGCATCCTCCATATCATTAACCACGACAGTGGCTGTATTTGCTGCTGCATGCGAAAAAGTTGCCCTCGTTTCCTCGTGCGATGGCTTACCATGAACAACAACCGTGTATTCCTTTTTCGCGATCTGTTCACTACGGTTCCATACTTTTTCAACAAAAGGGCAGGTAGTATTGTATTTTTCAATGGAAATACCGATCCCTATTAATTTTTTTTCAATATCCAGCGTGGTACCAAATGCAGGAATGATCACAATATCATGTTCATCCAGTTCTTCGAAGGGGATGGCCTGGTTCCCACTTGTATCCTGTAAAAAACGAATACCCCTTTCAGTCAGGTCAGCATTTACTTTGGGGTTATGTATCATTTCGCTTAAGAGGAAGATCCTTTTACCGGGGTTCTCATCGATGGTTCTAAATGCGATCTCGATGGCATTCTCAACGCCATAGCAAAAACCAAAATGACGGGCAAGATAGATCCGGACCGATCCGAAATCCAGCAGGGTAGGACTAAAGTCCTTTTTCATTTTATCTTCCAGCTTTCTTTTTTCTTTTATTGCAGCTATCAGTGGGCTGCGATATGTAAAAGGAATAGTAAATTGCTTCATAACTACCGCAAAGGTACAATGTTGAT
>JBDTWL010000102.1:0-4775 GCA_040006715.1 Ferruginibacter sp.
GCTAATGGCTAACAGCTAATTGCTAACAGCTTCTTTCTCTATCCTTCCATCCAGCAAATGAATAATACCTGTTCCATATGCTGCATTTTTTTCCGAATGTGTTACCTGTATGATGGCCACACCTTCTTTATTCAGTTCAGTAAACAAATTCATAATTTCTTCACCTTGCTTTGAATTGAGGTTCCCGGTAGGCTCATCGGCAAGGAGTAACCGCGGTTTTGCTATCAATGCCCTTGCAATACCCACCAGTTGTTGTTGCCCGCCCGAAAGCTGTGTTGGGAAAAGGTCTTTTTTTCCAACTATATTGAACCGGTCGAGTATATCTGCTACCATCGCCTTTCTTTCAGATGATCTAATATCCTGGTAGATCAATGGTGTTTCAATATTCTCATAAACGGTTAACTCATCAATGAGATGATAGGCCTGGAAAACAAACCCAATGTATTGCTTATACAAGGCAGCACGTTGCTTTTCCTTCAGTTTGTGTACAGATTCATTCATAAAATGATATTCCCCTTCATTGAAGTCATCCAGCATGCCAATAACATTCAGCAGCGTCGATTTGCCTGAGCCTGATGGGCCCATGATGGAAATGAACTCTCCTTCTTTTACTGAAAGATTGATATCCTTTAAAATAAAGGTCCTGTTATTCCCGGTATTATACCATTTGAAAATTCCTTTTAAATCGAGCATCATTTGTAAGTTTTATTCTGTTTCTTTTTTCTTTTCAAGAAGATCGATATTTTTTATTTGTCCGCTTTTGACAGACACCTCTCCGCTATTCTCATTTTGCTTATTATCGTTGAACTGCCAGCGGTAATCTCCGGGTTCCAGTTGTATGGTATAATGGAAAGTACAATTACTTTCATCTTTACTAAAGTTCATTTCACCAACTTTCCTGCTGTCATTCCCTTTTCCAAATACTTCTATCTTTCCTTCGGTACCCTTCATCTTACATTCAAATATGATTTTTCCTTTAACGCTATAATTTGCATTCAGTGAAATTGTTGTTAGCGCCAGGCTTATTAAAAGAAATATTTTTTTCATAATGACATTTTTAATGTTGTAAAATATTTATTCTGTTCTTAAACTCTTCACCGGGTTGGCAATAGCGACTTTAATAGCCTGGAAACATACCGTAATTAATGCGATCAGGACTGATACGACACCGGTTATTGCAAACACATACCACCCAATATTTATCCTGTATGCAAAATCCTGCAGCCAGTTATGCATGAAATACCAGGCAAGTGGGATTGCAATGACCAGTGCAACGATCACCAGCTTCAAAAAATCTTTTGACAATAAGCCGATGATATTTGAAACAGAAGCACCCAGCACTTTTCTTATCCCGATCTCTTTGGTACGATTAACAGCAGCCAATGCAGCAAGCCCAAGCAAACCAAGACATGCAAGAAAAATTGAAATCCCCCCTGCCCAGCCTACAATGCTGCTCCAGGTTGATTCTGATTTATAGAACCGGTCGAGGTTGTCGTCAAGAAAATCATATTTGAATGGAAGGCCGGGCACTACAGATGACCATGCCTTACTCATCTGGTTCAACGCAACGGTTGGATTTCCGGGTTTAATTCTTACAAAATATTTATAAGGGGCATAATCATGAAACTGGTGGAACAGTTGCGGGCTTATCTTTTCACTGAATGGGCGGAAATGAAAATCCTTTACCACGCCGATCACCACAGGGGTTTTGGTTTCACTATATCCGATTAACTGCTTTCCCACGGCATCATTAATTGTCCATCCAAAATCCCTTACCATTGCTTCATTGACGATGACGGCTGTTTGTGTATCCGATGTGATCCCCGGGACAAAATTCCTGCCAGCGACCAATTGCATACCCATCAGGCTGAGATAATCATTGTCAACAAAATATTCATACACCTGTTTGTGTTTACCATTGTATTCAAAACCCGACTGGCTCCAGCCGGTGCCTTCGCCCAATCCAAGTTCTGAGCCTGCTACAGCGATGATCTGCGGCTGGGCAGACAATGCATGTTTGAATAATGGATAGACCTTTCTTGTATCGGTCCCTTCAGCATCAACCATAACAATATTTTCTTTATTGAAACCCGGGTTCTTATTCTCCATAAATTTCAACTGCTGCAAAATGATCACTGTTGAAATAATGAGTCCTATAGATACTATGAATTGAACCGTAACCAGTGATCTCGTAAAAATATTGGAGCCGCCTACTTTTACCTTACTTTTCAAAACATCCAATGGTTTAAATCCTGAGAGTACCAATGCAGGGTAACTGCCGGCCAATAAACCAACAAGTATTATCAACCCAACCATCATCCATACCAGTTCCGGGAATTGAATGAAAGAGAAAGTCAATTCCCTGCCGGATAGTGTATTGAAATAGGGTAATAAAAATTCACCGAGCAGGTAACCAAGTATTGCAGAAAAGATACTTAACAACAATGACTCGGTTAAGAATTGCCAGACCAATTGTCTTTTCCCGCTGCCTAGTACTTTGCGCACTCCTACTTCTTTTGCCCTGCCTGCAGAGCGGCCAATCGCCAGCGTTGTGAAGTTTATACAGGCAATCAGTAACACGGCCCCGGCAATTGCCAATAATATCCAGATGTTCTTCGGATTCACTGCTTCTACTGTACCACCGCCGATACTGGGATCGGTATGCATATCCTGTAATGGCTGTAACCGGTATGTTATTGGAGAACCGGCTGCTGTTAACAATCCGTATTTTTTTAACTCTGTTTCTTCATCAGGATAATACCTGCTTCGGAATTTTTTTAATTGCTCTGATCCTTTATTGATCCTGCTTCCTGGTCTTAGCAGTACATAGGTCTGGTAGCCCGACCGGCGCCATTCATCGATCCCTCTTTTTCCTCCCTTCGTTGTCAAATAATATTCAAAACTACTGAGGATCTCAAATCCATTGGTGGAATTGGAAGGGATGTTGTCTGCAATTGCGCTTACCATAAAGGGTTCAAAATTATCTTCCATTTTTATCTCTACTGTTTTCCCAACTGCGTTCACTTCCCCGAATAACTCTATTGCTTTGTCTTTTGTCAATACAACATGATGAGGATCTTTCAGTGGATCAATAGCATCACCATATAATATTTTAAATGAAAAAACAGCAAAGAACTGGGGATCAGCAGCCGAAACTTTGCCCCTGCTGATCTTATTATCAGCTCTTACAAAGCTTGCTTCCCATGAATCTTTTATTCTTACAAAATTTTCTACTTCAGGGAAATCTTTTTTCATTGCAGGCCCGAGTGGGACGGGCAGGTAAGAACTACTACGTTCTTCTTCCCCATGCATGGCATCACTATGAAGGTATACGCGGTAAGTACGTTGTGCATTTTTATTAAAGCGATCAAAACTGAATTCATTTACAGCATACAATAAAAATAGTGTAAAGCATGCCAATCCTACCGACAGGCCAAACACGTTGATGAATGATAACCCTTTTTGCCTGGCTAAATTCCTGATCGTAATCTTGAAATAATTTTTTATCATAGAAAAAGCTTTAAGCTGTTAGCTATTGGCCATTAGCGGTTTTTAATTAAGTTAGTTTTATCTAAAACTGTTTTGCTAATAGCTAACGGCTAATAGCTTGCAGCTTTTTACTCTGATCTTATACTCTTTACAGGGTTTGCAACGGCTGCCTTAACAGATTTATAGCCAACAGCAAGCCACGCGATACCAATTGAAATAATGATCGCAACAATGAATACCAACGGTGTTATTTTAATCCGGAAAACAAAATCCTGCAGCCAGGTATTCATCATGTAATAAGCAACCGGCACAGCGATCACTGATGCCACAAGAATAAGGACCGTGAATTCTTTTGAAAAAAGATAAATGATGTTTTTAACGGATGCCCCAAGTACTTTTCTTACGCCGATCTCCTTGGTCCTTTGTACTGCCATGAAAGAAACGAGTCCATATAAACCAAGACAGGAAATAAATATAGCGATGCCTGCAAATAGCTTGTATAACAAGGCAAGCTGTTCATCCTGTTCGTAAAATTCTGCAATGTCGTCATCCATATATGAAGCAGTGAATGCATATTCCGGGAAATACCGGTTCCAGGCAGATTCCACAGCAGCCTGTGTTTTATGTAAATTTGATGAACTTAATTTAACTCCTGTAACGGAATAGAATTTCCTTCTTTCAGCCAGGATGATTGGCCTGATCTCCTCCTTCAATGAATTTGTTTTGAAATCTTTTGTTACGCCAACAATTGTTTTCCAGGGTTGCGTTCCCATCCTGATCTCTTTTCCAACAGCCTGCTCAGCTTCCTTTAGTCCCAGTTTTTTTATAAGGGTCTCATTGACCACAACCTCGTTGGTTGTGTCATTTTCAGAATAAACTCTCCCGGCGAGCAATTGTAATCCATATGTTTTAAAATAATTCTCATCGGCATATTTTATGTTCAGGCTGAAATTTTCATCAGGCCTGTGATCATAAGAGAAATTTGTACCCCAGTTATTCCCCGATGAAGGAACGTCACTGCTAAAGCTTACCGATTCAACTCCCGGTACCTGTACAAGTTTTTGCGCAAATGCCTTTTGCCTGGATTGTGAAATGCTGTCTGTATTTGAATTGATGATCAGCAGTGCATTCTTTACAAAGCCAAGATCAGCTTCCCGGACGAATTTCATTTGACTAACGGCTATGATGGTTCCTATGATAAGGATCTGTGAAATGGCGAACTGCGTTACCACCAATCCCCTCCTGATCGATATACCGCCCACACTGGCAGAAGTTATCTTGTTCTT
>JBDTWL010000103.1:0-4745 GCA_040006715.1 Ferruginibacter sp.
GATTCATCACTGGTTGCACATTTATATGATGAAAGAAATCCTGCTGTAAAAGAATTGCTGCGGATGCTTATCAGCACTGCCAAGCGAATGAAGGTGAAAGTTGGTATCTGCGGGCAGGGGCCATCCGATTTCCCTGATTTTGCGCAGTTCCTGGTGGAATTGGGTATTGACAGTATCTCTGTAACACCTGATTCTGTAGTGAAAACGGTAAAGGCAATTGCAGAAGTAGAAAAGACGATTAGTTAGCATCTTATCATCCCCGGCAGCGGTTGAAACCCTGCCTACCGGCAGGCTTGGCCTGTCGGCGTATGTTTTCATTGAAATTTAATTTAGTATTAAAACCGCTGTCGGGGTTAAAAACCGCCGACAGGGTTTTAGTTTGTATTTTTGCAGCCGAAATTGTTGCTCAATGATATGCCGTACCAGTGAGTGACACAACAATGATGAGAAAAGGACCAGCGGCTGGTTACAAAAAAATTACATGAAGGACCCAAAAAGATATTTAATTACTGCAGCATTGCCTTATGCCAATGGGCCCGTGCATATTGGCCACCTGGCCGGTTGCTATTTACCGGCAGATATTTATGTGCGTTATTTAAGGGCGCAGAAAAGAGATGTGAAATTCATTGGCGGAAGTGATGAACATGGTGTTCCCATAACCATTCGCGCCATGAAGGAAGGCATAACGCCACAGCAGGTGGTTGATAAATTTCATGCCATCATTAAAGAAAGTATGGAACAAATGGGTATCTCGTTTGATATTTACTCACGCACTTCCAACAAAGTGCATCATGAGACCGCATCTGCATTCTTCACAAAACTTTATAACGATGGTTTATTTGAAGAAAAAGAAACGGAACAGTATTATGATGAAAAGACAAAAACATTTTTAGCCGACAGGTATATCGTGGGTACCTGCCCGGTATGTGGCAATCCAAATGCTTACGGCGACCAGTGTGAAAGATGCGGTAGTTCTTTGTCACCCGAGCAATTGATCGATCCACGCAGTGCATTGAGTGATGCTGTTCCTGTAAAAAAGAAAACAAAGCATTGGTACTTTCCTTTACAAAATTATGAGCCATGGTTAAAAGAATGGATCATTGAAGGGCATAAAGAATGGAAGAATAATGTGTATGGCCAATGTAAAAGCTGGCTGGATAACGGTTTGCAGAGCCGAGCCATGACAAGGGACAGCAATTGGGGAATAAAAGTTCCGCTTCCGGATGCTGAAGGAAAAGTTTTGTATGTATGGTTTGATGCGCCCATTGGTTATATCAGTGCAACCAAAGAATTAACGCCACAGTGGGCTGATTACTGGTGTAAAGAAGATACCAAGCTTGTTCATTTTATCGGGAAGGACAATATCGTATTTCATTGTATCATATTTCCCGCGATGCTGAAAGCTCATGGCGATTTCGTTTTGCCCGATAATGTTCCTGCCAATGAGTTCCTGAACATAGAAGGCGAAAAAGTTTCTACCAGCCGCAACTGGGCAGTATGGGTGAATGAATATGTAAAGGACTTCCCGGGATGTGAAGATGTATTGCGCTATGTGCTTTGTGCAAATGCACCGGAAACCAAAGACAATGATTTTACCTGGAAGGATTTCCAGGACAGGAATAATAGTGAATTGGTAAGCATATTCGGGAATTTTGTGAACCGCACCTGGGTGTTGATGCACAAATTATGCAAAGGCAAAGTTCCTAAGTTACATGAAGACATACTGGATGAGAAAGATAAAGCATTGATTGAAGATATCAGCAATGCAAAAACAAAAGTTGAAGGCTTACTGGAAGAATTTAAATTCAGGGATGCATTGTTTGAAGTGATCGACCTGAGCAGGAAAGGAAATAAGTACATGCAGGAAAAAGAGCCATGGATAGTAGCAAAGCAGGCCAGCGACGACGGACAACCGACAACCGAGGCACAGAAAAAAATTGACAATTGTATGCACTTGTGTTTACAATTAACAGCTAACCTGGCGATCCTTATCAATCCATTCCTGCCTGTTACCGCAAAGAAAATGCTGGGTATGATGAAGGTTGTTGACAAAATGCTTGACTGGGGAAATGCTGGAACAATAAAATTGTTGAGCGTGGGCTATAGTTTGAGGGAACCGCAATTATTATTCAGGAAGATAGAAGAGGAAGAAATAACCGCACAGGTTGAAAAACTAAAACAGGGATTGATAAAGTCTGCGAAAGAACAAAATAAAAATTCAACAATGGAAAATAAAAAGATGACCGACGACCGACGACCGACAACCGATAGCACTCAGCCAATTAATGAGCAGCTTACAGCTAATAGCTTACAGTTAAAAGCCAGCATTACATTCGACGATTTTGCAAAGATCGACCTGAAAGTAGGAACCATCATCGCTGCTGAAAAAATTGAGAAAGCTGATAAGCTGTTGAAACTTGAAGTAGATCTTGGTTTTGAAAAACGCAGCATTGTCAGTGGAATTGCTTTGCACTTTGATCCCGCGGCTATTGTAGGCAAACAAGTTGTTGTGGTTGCCAACCTGGCGCCACGCAAAATGAGGGGAATTGAAAGCAATGGGATGATATTGATGGCTGAAGATGCTTCCGGTAAATTGCAATTCATCAATCCTGATGAAGCAACAGATAATGGAAGTGGGGTAAGTTAGATCTTATAACACGAATTTTTGGTACGAATTATACGAATTGAGAAATAATCATTTCGTATAATTTGTGCTTTTTAATTCGCCTTATTTAAAACTCCCCAGCTTATTATAGTGATAGGATGCTATCTGTAAGAACGCTTTCATTTTAATTACAAGTGAATCCACTATAATATTGGGAGTTGATACCAGGTTATTGATTCTCCTGGCATCTGCTCTGTAATCATAGCAAAACTCAGCCTTACGCGTTACCGGGTTAAATCCTAAAACATAACTGCTGTCTGTTACCTGGTATAAATTATTATTTTCTTTTGAGAATACTACCCTGTTAGGTTCATACACACTGTCCAGTAAATTATTCCCATAAGAAATAAACGGCTCTTTTGTTCCGGCAATGTGCAGGATGGTATTCAAAACATCCAGCTGGCTTACCGGGCTATTGATAACTTTTTGTTGCTGTTTACCTGGGTCATAAATAAAAATGGGAATGTGAAAGCCCTGTACGATATCCGAGCGCAGGTCATTTGCATCGGGATACATCCAGTGATCTGAACAAAAAATAAAAACCGTATGGTTATACCATGACTTCTTTGAAGCATTACTAAAAAATTGCTGAAGGCATTCATTATAATAATTCATGCATTTCATCTGGTCTGAAATATTTTTTTGCGGGTATTTTTCTTTGTAACCCCCGGGCAGGTCATTTGGATAATGGGTGGAAGTATTATAGTTGACTGCAAAGAAAGGCTGCTTCATTTCATTCATTTTGTTGCCCATAAAATCCAGTACGTACTGGTCATGCAGGCCCATGGTATTGGTTTCCATATTGCGGTTCCCGGGTATGCTTTCCTTGCTGTAGTAATGTTGTATCCCAAGCCAGTTGCAACACTTGGCAAAACCAAAATCATCATAACCATCCCCGATAAAGAATGAAGAGGTATAACCGGCCGTAGCAAGCCTCGTTCCGACTGCTGTTATTTGCATGCCGGCATAATTGGAATGATATAAAGGGATCTCTGTTAAGGTAGGTATGCCGGTTAGTATGGATACGATGCCTTTATTGGAACTGTGGCCATAACTATATGCGTTGCTGAAATAAGTACTTTGCATTACGATAGAATCGAGAAAAGGCATGGTTACTTTGTATTTCCCGGGTACATTGAAAAAATCTTCCGGTATACTTTCCATGATGAACAATACAATATTTTTTTTCGCAAGGCCGGGTTCCGGGGTAGCTGGTCTATTTATCGGCATTAATCTTTCAGCTGTTTTTACCGGCAACAGATCATAAGGGCGAATGATCGCCTCATCTTTCCTATAAACCGAATAAAAAAAAGTATGAAACGAGTTTTGCACCAATTGCAGTTCACTACTGTTTAGTTCAACAAGCGGGTAAGTAGGTATAAATTTCCTGGTACCGGAAATAAAAAAGTAAACGCAGCAAAGGACCATTATCATACTGGTAAAAACAAACCGCTTTCCATCATCAAAATGCTTCAATAAACACTTATGGAATAAAAACAGCAAATATAACAAGCCAATGATCACGATTAGCCCAATACCGGAAGATGCCGGGTTTTGTATAAATGTCTTTTGAAAAGGATGTTGTAATACATACAGGAGGTCGGCATCAGCCCGCTGCAGGTGAAAATGAAAATAAAAAACATCCACCAGGTTAAGCCACATACAGGTAAAATTAATAAGCAGGAAAACAGCTGTCAGTAATATAACAGTGATCTTTTTTCTCTTTAAAAAAGAAAGCACTGATAGTAACAAAAGAAAGGGGGTATTGATCAAAAGCAGTACCAGGGCATCATTTTCAAATGACCACTTCAGTAATGTGAATATTCTTTTGCCACTGGTATTTGCAGCCTGCCCGATGACCGGGCTATTATAAAAATAAAAGAATGATTTCAGTAAAAACAGTAAAATGAGTAGCTTTAGTAAAAATATAGCTGCAGCTTTTTCATTTTTTTTAAAAGAGTAATATTTACCTGTTAAACCCTGTTTCATCAAAGCAATTTGTAAAAACTGAATAAGAAAACTAAATGAAAAAATTTGGTTTTATAACAAACAAATATACCGTATCAGTTTTAATACTGTT
>JBDTWL010000104.1:0-4440 GCA_040006715.1 Ferruginibacter sp.
TACCAGCTTAGTTCCAGCGAATTATTTTTTCGTTCTATATCTGCCATTCTTTTGGAAGGATCTATCTCTGCCCTGGTAAGATCGGTAAGTTTGTTTTTGAATTCAACAATATAAACCGGGTGTGTCCACTTCCATTCTTCATGAACAATATATGATTGTTGGGCGTTCTCATTTTGTTTATTTCCAAACATTAAGTTCAGCGGGATATTGTGCATTTCTGTACTGCCGTCTTTAAATGTCAGCTGCAGGTCGATCGGCATGGGCATCTGCCCGATCCTTTTTATTCTGATCTTCGATACCCCATTCTCTTCCCAGAGGCTATCGATACTGTAATTGACGGTTTTGGTGGTGCTGATCCAGTATTCTTTATACCAGTCCAGCTGCAGACCGCTCATATCCTGTGCTATTTTAAAAAAATCATTTGCATTCGGATGTTTGAAACGCCAGGCAGCATAGTATTGCAACAAAATTTTATCCCGCATAGCTGCACCGACAATATAACCCAGCTGTTCCAGGAATATCTCTCCTTTACTATAGGATGCAACACTGTAAGCAAAATTTGAATTATAATGATCGCTGTGTGTGGTAATGGGTTCTTCCAAACCACTTTGTACCAGGCGGAAATAACCATTGTATGAACCCGAATGATCTTCAGGCAGGATATTTTCTACCAGGTCCCTTAAGTTCTTGCTTTCGGGGTGTGCGATCAAAGTATCGCGGTAATCCTGCAGGGATGATTTCTTATTATAAAATTTTGAGACCAGGTCGTCGGCATAACTTGCAAAGCCTTCATCCATCCATGGATAGAGGCTTTCATTTGTTCCAAGCATCATCTGGTACCAGCTATGCATCCATTCATGAAAGACAGTACCCAATGAAGGACTGTGTATCAGTGTGGCCATGGGGTATTCCATGCCCCCATCGCCTCCTTGTATAAATGAATATTGGGGATAAGGATATTTTCCAAAATGTTGCTCGATGAAAGGAAGCACTGTAACTGCTGCATTGGCAACTTTCGCCCACGCGGTATCGTTACCTGCATTATTTGGTTTAAAATTATAAATAACATGTATCACAGGCCCGCTGCTTGTTTTTCTTGAAAGGTGCATGAAATCAGGGTCTGCTGCCCATACAAAATCGTGTACATTGTTACCGGTAAAATGCCAGCTGCGCCTGGCTGACGCAATTGGCTTAAGTTCAGTGCCGGGTTTATCATAGCCCCAGCCAATCTCATTGGCATTGGCCAATACACCGGTTCCCCCGATCTTATATGTTTTATCAATATTGATCGTTACATCAAAATCACCCCACACACCATAAAATTCACGGGCAACATAAGGCGTAGGATGCCAGCCTTCATAATCATATTCACAGATCTTGGGATACCACTGACTCATGCTATACCTCACTCCCGTAGCGGGGTTGTCCCTGCCACTCCTGCGGATCTGCAAAGGAACCTGCGCTTCAAACTCCATTTCAAAGACCACTTTTGACCTCGGCAGAATCGGTTTTGTAAGGTTAACTTCCAGTATCGTTTCATGGTATTTAAATGGTTGTGGTACCCCATTCATTTTTAAGGAGATGATCTTTTGATAACCGGTCTCATCAGGTTTCAGGTTCAATATCCTGTCTTTAACCCTTGAATCCCAGTCGGGGCGTCCATTGATCAATGTTTTACCCAACTCACGGCTGCGCATATCCATGCTGCTGTTGGGTTGAAAAGCATTCCAGTATAAATGATAAAATACACGGTCAAGTTTGTCACCGGAGTTATTGCTATATTCTAATTTTTGTGTACCGGTAAATTTATTGGTTACAACATCCACATCAACAACCATGTTGTATTTAACTTTTTGCTGCCAGCGATCAGGCTGTGCTGCAGCAATAAGGAATAAGAAAGTTGAAATAAGGAATAAAAAAGTTGATTTGTGCTTCATGCTGAATATTTTTTTGGTAAAAATCGGGAAAAAAGCCTTTTAAAAAATACTTAACTGATAAGTGGCAGTAAGTGGTCAGGCCATTTCAATTTCCCATTAACTTTTGATCGAACTTTATTATTAGTTTGAACAGGTCCTCGTGTTCATTTAAAGGCAAGGTTCCTGCTTTATCAAATACATCGTGATACGCTTTGATGCCACCCAGTGTATAAAAAAAGAAAGAAGGAACACCCATTTCGGTGAAAAAATAATGATCGCTGTTAGCAGCCTTACCACGTGAATTGATCTTAACAAGAAATTTGCCTTCGTCATTCACAGCATTCATCATAGCAAACTCTTTGGGAAATTCAGTTGCATTTACAACGGTGATCCCTTCTTCACCCGTACCGGCAAGATCTGTATTGATAAGGAACCTGATGCGCTTCAATGGCACAAGCGGGTTTTCTGTAAAATATTTTGAACCAAGCAAGCCAGGCTCTTCCCCGGCAAAAAGAATAAATGCAATGGAATAACGCTGTGGATTAACTGCATAATAATGAGCCAGGTTCATCAATAAGGAAACGCCACTGGCATTGTCATTGGCGCCGGGGAAATAGGTATCCTTTCCAAGTCCGCCCAGGTGGTCATAATGTGCAGTAATAAAAATAAATGAATCAGACTTTGCAGTCCCTTTTATAAAAGCGCATATATTATTTGTTTTGAAATTTTTCAGGAATTTATTTTCGATATTAACCTTAAAATTCACCGGCAGCCCGTTGATGGATTTCCTGTCCACCGTGATCTTTCCATATTCAGCAATTTCTGATGAAAGATCCATCGTAAGTTTATCAGCGAGTTCAATCACAAAATTTTCATCAGAATTATAAAACAATAAGCTGTCTTTATCTTTTCCTCTCCGGAACCCACTGCCTTCTGCTTTTATGGTTTTAGATTCAGGCCCTACAATGAAATCTATTCCCGGTACTAATTCTTTTCCATTGATCATTGCCTGCATTTTCCCGGGGAAAGTATTGATGGGATATGAAAACTCCTGAAAATAAGATCTGCCATTCATAGGCTCCAGTCCGTAAGATCTAAATTGCGATTGAAGAAAATCCGCAGCCTTACTCATACCATCATTTGTATAGCCCCTGCCCCAGAAATAAGGAGACGTAAGTGTATCCACCATTTTTCTGCCAAAAGCAAGGTCCTGGGCCGAAAGACCGGAAAAACAAAAAAAGGTTAACGCAAATATGATAGGTTTCATATGGTAAAAATAATGTGAACATTAAATGTATGATATTTTAAGAAAAGAAGTGCCACTCAGTCAGAGGTATCTTCACCTGCCTTATTTCTTTATGAATTCAATAACAGCTTTGTTGAATGCAGCAGGGTTATCTGAAGGAAATTCATGCTTTTCATTTGGAACGATCATTAATGTACTATTAGGAATATTTGCGGCAATTCCTTTTGTATGTTCTTCCTTAACAATATCTTTTTCTCCCGCAATTACCAATACCGGACATTTGATCGATCTCAATTCTTCAAAAGTATGCCTGGGTTCGGTTAATAAAAGATCAATCAACCGAAGCCTGTTAACAGCCCAGGCAGTAGTATCCATTTTTAATTCTTTTTTTTGCTTATTGAGTTCTTTGAATACCCATTTCCCAACTACAGTATTATCAATAAAAACAACTGCCCCCATTGTAATAAGTCGCTTTACTTTTGAAGGGTATTTCATTGCCATGATCAAACCTGTATTGCCTCCATCACTCCATCCAACTATATTCACGCTGTCTAAAAGCAAGTTGTCAAGCAATGCATTCATATCATCAGCAAAAAGGTCATAGGTATATGTTTTCCCGTCTTCGGTTGATCTTCCCTGCCCGCGTGTATCTACAGCAATAACCCTGAATTGTTTTGATAGTTCAGGTATTTGTCTTTGAAATAAACTTATGGAAGAAGAATTTCCATGCAACAATAAGACCGGCTCGCCTTTACCATATTCTTCATAATAGATTTTAATGCCATTTACATTTGCATATTTTCCAACATCTGAATCATTACCATAAGTTTTTTCCGGGGTAAAATTTGTGCCGTCAATTTTATATGATCTCTTTTCTTCGAATGCTTCCGATTCGGTAACATTGATCTTATATCCTGTTCGCGGTTGCATATAGACCCATGTCTTTTTTATAATACCGGAATCACTTTCAAATCCTCCATCCGGAAGAACCACTTGCTGCCATTCATTTTTTTTGGTTTCAATAAACAATTTGAAGGCATCAAAATAAAATATTCCTTTGCGATGATACAATCCACCAAAATTCAGCCAGGCAGCATCCTTATCTATTCGGCCCGAGACCGAATAAACTTTCCATTCATTTGATCGTATGGGTTTATCCATCATGTTGTAAAAGAATCCCGTTTTATAATCAGGCTTGTCCACCCTTACCCACACTTCAGCATCAGCAGTACTATCTATGGTTGTAACTTTTACAGCAGCTTCAACACGGAAATTTTT
>JBDTWL010000105.1:0-4438 GCA_040006715.1 Ferruginibacter sp.
GTATCTGTAATAGGAAAATTTTCCTTGAATACACGGAACAGCCCTTCAACATTACGTTTATCGGGTGTAGTTTCTAACTGGAAAAAATCTTTGAACGATTGGATCTGGATTCCGAGTAAATCGGGGGTTTCTGCCAGAAGTTCAACTTTTCCAAAATTGATACGCTGAGCAGCGGGTGATTTAGTTGCAGACATATTGTAATTAAAACTTTTAAGTGTGCGAAGGTTCTTTAAATCCGGGGTTCAAAGCAGCAAATGCCACTAACCCTAAATTAAAGGAGGGCAAAGGTACGGAAAACTCTTTGGATTAATCCCACAATTTTTTGAATTTTTAATATATTGGTTTGGTTTTTGTAGAAAAGCCGTTTTTTTAAGATTTTACAGCCATTCCGGCCTTGTAATAATTTAAAAGCCGGGATATTTCCCCGGCTTTTAAATTTTCTTTTTTTACCAGATCTTAGCCCTGTTTTCCGGGTTTATGAACATTTTACTGGTTTCCCCTATTCCGAAGGCCTTATAGAAAGGATCAAAATTAGACAAAGGCCCGTTCACCCTGTATTTTGAAGGTGAATGCGGGTCAACATTTACATACATTCTTACGATCTCATCCCTGTTGCGTTCACGCCATGACTGGGCAAATCCAAGGAAGAAGCGCTGGTCAGGTGTAAAACCATCGATCTTTTCAGCACCCTGCCCCTGTTTGGTCATCTTAAAAGCATCATAAGCAATAGCGATCCCGCCAATATCTGCAATATTTTCGCCCTGGGTAAGGTCCCCGTTCAAATGCAATGTATCCAGTACACTGAAGCCAGCGTATTGTTTGACCACCCCATTGGTCTTTTCCTTGAATTTAACCCCATCTGCACTGGTCCACCAGTTTTGCATATTTCCAACTTCATCATACTGGCTGCCCTGGTCATCAAAAGCATGGGTCATTTCATGGCCGATCACCATACCGATCGCACCATAATTGATCGCATCATCAGCATTTACATCAAAAAACGGTGGTTGCAATATCCCCGCCGGGAAAACGATCTCATTGTTGGATGGGTTATAATA
Source organism: Ferruginibacter sp. (assembly GCA_040006715.1). GTDB lineage: Bacteria > Bacteroidota > Bacteroidia > Chitinophagales > Chitinophagaceae > Ferruginibacter. The sequence goes on from JBDTWL010000105.1 coordinate 1,059, forward strand.
TGCGTTAACGGTTGGAGGCGTCATGCCCCATTCAGCCCGGTCTACAGCTTTACCGATCTTAGCGATCATCTCTTTCTGGCCATGTACCTGGACACTCTTTGCACTTCCAAAAAAGTTTCCCTTATCAATGTCAACATCATCGTAGTTCTTCCACTTGGAAGGATAGCCTACCTTTTTCAGGAATGCATTTAATTTAGTCGTTGCACGTTGCTTCGTACTATCGCTCATCCAGTCCAGGTTTTTGATCCTGGCCTCAAACGCTTTTTGCAGGTTATTCACCAATTCATCCATTCTCTTTTTAGCTGCATCTGTATAATATTTCTTAACATAGAGCTGCCCAAGTAATTCACCAAGCCCACCATCAACCCTGTTCACCATTTTCTTCCACCTGTCGCTGTCTTTCTTTTGTCCGCTCAGCACTTTTTGATAAGCAAAATTTGCATCCCGGAAAGCTTTGCTCAATAAACGGCTGTTATTGGATATATAATCAAATTTTACTTTTGTTTTCCAGAGATCAATGGGCTTACTGCTTAATATCGAACTCAATGAAGTGAAATAACCCGGTTGTGCCACATTCACACTATCAACTTTTGCATTTATTTTAGCAAAGAAATTCCGCCAGCCAATATTGGGTGCTTTTTTTTCCAGGTCAGCAATGCTCATTTTATTGTAGTTCTTTTGAGGATCCCTTAATTCAACAGCTGTCCTGTGAGATTTAGCCATCTCTGTTTCCAATGCCAGGATACCGGCGGCATTTTTATTTGCAAGGGAGCTATCGGTTCCCGTTAGCATAAATAATGTAGTGATATTCTGTAAAAGTGCTTTCCTGATCGCGACAGTAGAACTATCGGTACGGGTATAATATTCTTTTTCAGGTAATGATAGACCGGATTGTGTAAAAATGGGAATGTATTGCGAACTGTTCTTATCATCTGCAGCCACATAAAAACCCAATAGATCTCCTTCTCCCCTGGCATATGATTCACTCAGTAAGTTCATCAGTTCTTTATAATCCTTTATAGCATCGATCTTTGCAAGCATAGGCTTCAATGGTTCTGCCCCTGCTTTTTCAATGGTCACCGTATCCATTCCTGAAGCGTAATAATCACCCACTTTTTGTTCCAGGCTTCCTTTCGGTTTGTTTGCCTTTGCTGCATCTTCCAAAATGCCTCTCAGGTTTGCTAAATTGTTCTCATAGATAGAATAAAAGCTACCCCAGCCAGTCTGGTCATCAGGGATAACCGTTTTTTTCACCCAGTTACCATTCACGTATCCATAAAAATCATCGCCGGGCCTTATCGATGTATCCATTCCCGTCTTGTCTAAAAAAACAGTATTTACTGTTGCAGTTTTAGAATCAGAATTATTACAGGAGTGTAACAGGATTGTGCCAATAACAACTGATGCAATTGAAAGAAATCTCATAATGGTAATTTTTACATGAAATGTAAATGTGCAATAAAATTCATATTCAACGAAAACTTTTATATAAATGGAAATAAAAAGCCGGGATCTCGTCCCGGCCTTATTGAAAAATGTGATGAACCCTGATTACTTTCCCAGTTTATAATAGGCAGTAAACCCTGTTCCGCCATGTTGGAAATTTGGAAATAGCGCTAATTTATTTTTTCCATATGATTTATTTATATGGACATAAGGTACCAGGTTTCCAACGAGCGTTCCCACTACTACCCCGGTAATAACCTCCGTTCTAAAATGTTGCCCGGCCTGCAGGCGTAATAATCCTGTTGTAACAGTAGCCCCTGCTGCCAGCGTATATAATATCCACTTGCCTTTCATATCCGGATGGTAATGCGTATATACCTGGGCCATGAAGAAAGTTGAGCTTGCAACCATTGCAGGATGGCCTGCAAAAAATGAATTTCGGGCGCCGCCAAACTGTCTTTTGGTCAAGGCAACATTTTCATTATAAGCATAAGGGCGAAAACGGTTGGCCGACATTGCCGAGATCGTATAAATAACACCCGTAGCACCCATTGTTTCGAGATATAACAGGCCGATCTTCGGTCCATCTCTTCTTATTTTCTTATCAAATAATAAAACAAGGGGTAAGGGCAAACTTCCATAAAAAAAATAGTCACTGGCAACCCTGGATCTTTCAGAATAATTGTCAGCGATGGGCCTGTCGAATTCATTGATGTTCTTTTTATCAAGGGCCATTAATTCTGCTTCGGGCACGCGACCCCTGTTATAGATCACCTGTGTACCATAAACGGACCATGCAGCAAAAGCCGTCGTAAGTGAAATGTCCAGCCAGGGTTTTATTTTAAATACCTGTTCATTTTGAACCTGTGCCGGCTGTTGTACAACCTGTACTGGCAGTGGTACCAGGGAGTCTGTTGGTTGGGAATAACCATTGAAAGAGGCAATTGTTATAAGCAATAATAAAATACTGACCCTTTTTTTCATAAAGTAGCTTTATGCAATAAAAACAAATCTTATACCGCAGCATAACATGTAGAAAAAACAACATAAAACAGTAGGATAATAATATAAATGGGGAAGATTGACCACAAATACGGACAAAACAAAAGGCCGAAGATCTCTCCCCGGCCTTTAAAGCTATTTTAATAAGAACAATTATGCGATCTCAACATCAGCACCTGCTTCCGTTAATTTTGCTTTCAGTTCTTCTGCTGTTGCTTTATCAACACCTTCTTTAATTGGTTTTGGAGCGCCATCGACCAGATCTTTAGCTTCTTTAAGACCCAAACCAGTTAATTCTTTAACGATCTTTACAATTGCAAGTTTGTTAGCACCTGCAGCTTTCAAAATAACGTTGAAAGATGTTTTTTCTTCTACTGCAGCGGGGCCATCGCCACCACCACTCATTACCACTGCTGCTGCAGCTGGTTCAATACCATACTCTGATTTTAAGAATTCAGCTAATTCCTGAACTTCTTTTACTGTTAAACCTACAAGGTTTTCTGCTAATGCTTTTACGTCTGCCATGATTTTACATTTTTGCCGCCTTCATTGTTTTTTGACTCCGGCGGAGTTTAAAAAAATTTGTTTTGCCTTTTACCATCCGGCCAGGTATTAATAATTTACTATTAATTATTCTGCTGTTTTAGCTTCCGGAGCCGCGTCATCAGCAGCCGGTGTAGCCGGTGTTTCTGTTTCTGCTGCAGGCGTTTCTACAACCGGAGTTTCTGTTACCGGAGTTTCAGTTTCTGCTACAGGAGCTACAGTTTCTGCTACTGGAGCTACAGTTTCTGCTACTGGAGCTACAGTTTCTGCTACTGCTGCCGCTTCAGCTACAGGTGCTTCTTCAGTTGCTGCTTTTGCCGCATCTTTATTTTGTAAAGCACCCAATACACGTTGAATAGGTGATTGCAACAGACCAATGATCTCGCCGA
>JBDTWL010000106.1:0-3184 GCA_040006715.1 Ferruginibacter sp.
TATGTAAAAGGAATAGTAAATTGCTTCATAACTACCGCAAAGGTACAATGTTGATGCTGTTTACTGTCATGCTGATAGTATTTTATCCATAGCCGCCCTTATGGACCGGGTAATATAAAAAAGCAATGATCTTTTATGGAGAAATTAAATTATAAGAAGGCCGGTTGGATACATAATACCAATATTTACGAAGTAAACCTGCGTCAATATACCATAGAAGGCAGCTTTAATGCATTTGCAAAAGAACTGCCACGGTTAAGGGATATGGGAGTAGAAACATTGTGGTTCATGCCCGTTACTCCCATTTCAAAGAAGAACAGGAAGGGAACTATGGGAAGTTATTATGCATGCAGTGATTATACTTCTACCGAACCCGAATTCGGAACCATAGAAGATTTTAAAAATTTAATAAACCTTGCGCACAGCATGGGCTTTAAAGTGATCCTCGATTGGGTGGCAAACCACACGGGTTGGGACCATGTATGGACAACAACCCATCCCGGTTATTTTTTAAAAGATGATGCAACAGGTGATTTTAAAATAGCCAGCGGCATGGATGATATCATTGAACTGGATTATAAAAATCCTGCACTAAGGAAGGCAATGATCGATGCAATGGCGTTTTGGGTGAATGAATTTGATATTGATGGTTTCAGGGCAGATCTTGCTTTTTGGGTTGAGCTTAATTTTTGGAAAGAAGCCAGGACGGCCCTCGAAAGTATAAAAACTTTGTTCTGGCTGGCAGAAGCAGATCCATTGGATAACCCGGAATACCTGGAAGTTTTTGATGCAGCTTATACCTGGACATGGATGCACAAAACCGCTGCATTTTACAAAGGAGAAGCAACTATAACTGTTTTAAGAAATGTTATAGACCGTTATGATGCTGTATGCGGTAACAATGCCATTCCATTATGGTTCACAAGCAACCATGATGAGAACAGCTGGAATGGAACAGAATATGAGAAATATGGAGATATGGCAAAACTGCTGGCTGTATTTAGTTTCACCTACAATGGAATGCCAATGATATACAGCGGGCAGGAATCACCCAATTTAAAAAGGCTTGAATTTTTCGAAAAGGATATTATTGAATGGAATGGGATTTATGAACTGCATACATTTTATCATACACTTTTGGAATTGCATACAAATAACCCTGCATTAAGAGCTGCTGATGCTTCGGTCATTACTTACCCTATTGATACAGGTGAAAATAATAATGTTATTGCTTTCCTTCGTAAGAACGGGAACAGCGAGGTTTTGGTTTTGCTTAATTTCAGCAACGAGGGAATAATATTTGAATTAAATAACCAGGAGCTGGAAGGTAAATACAATAATGTCTTCAATAAAGAAATAACATCTGTTATGACCGGGAAAGAATTTGAACTAAAGCCCTGGGGATACCTGGTATACGAAAAATAAAAAAGTCGCCAGGTAAATTGAGACCTGACGACTTGTAGCTTATGGCTAACGACTAACAGCTAAAAGCTAAAAGCCCTTAACTAATAACTTATTCTCCCAATGTTAACGGGTATTCATACAATCCTTCATAACCGGGATAGAAACCTGTAATGGTAACTGATTTTTCAGAACCTATCGCCTCTTTCAATTCAGCAACAGTCTTAACTTCTTTATCATTCACTTTCAAAATAATAAAACTGTCCTTCATACGTGTCTGGTCATTTAAAGCACCGTCCCGTATCTTTTTAACGACAACGCCACCGCTCACCCCGTATTCTTTTGCTTTCTTAGCATCCAGTGTTACAAAATCGGCACCAAGCAGATCAGTGACCTCATCATTTTTAACGACATCATAATTACCTGCTTTATTTTTCAACGTAACGGTTACGGTTTGTTCCTTTCCGTTCCTTAAAAAAGTAACCGGCACCTTATCTCCCGGTTTGTAACGGCTTACCTGCTCCTGTAATTCACCACCACTGAAAATTTCAGTACCGTTGATCTTTACAATGCGGTCACCGGTTTTTATACCGGCTGCAAAAGCACCACCATCTTTAGGTACATCGGTAGCATAAATGCCATCATAGGATTCAAGCGGAACACTGTATTTCTTTTTTGCATCGTCGGTCATGTCTGCAGCATTACCAAAAGCAATACCCAGGTAACCTCTTTGCACTGTACCGAATTTCATGATATCATCAACAACTTTCTTTACAATATTCACAGGTATCGCATAAGAATAACCTGAATAATACCCGGTAGGAGAGGCAATGGCAGAATTTACACCTATTAGCCTGCCTTCGGTATTTACCAATGCACCGCCACTGTTTCCCATGTTTACTGCAGCATCTGTTTGTATGAAAGATTCTACTGCACCGCCTGGATTGCCTGATTTATCCCGGTTTAGTCCAAGGCTTCTTGCTTTCGCACTTATTATTCCTGCAGTAACAGTTGTTTCCAGGTTCAATGGATACCCGATGGCTAAAACCCACTGGCCTATTTTTACATCATCTGAATTTCCATAGACCAGGTAAGGAAGTGCGGTTGCATCCACTTTTATCACAGCCAGGTCATAAGACGGGTCTGTACCGATCACTTTTGCTTTAAAGGTCTTTTTATTGTTCAAGGTTACCGTTATCTCATCGGCATTCTGTACCACGTGGTTGTTGGTAACAATGTACCCGTCATCGCTGATGATAACACCGGAGCCCGAAGCCCGTTGCTCAGGGATCACGTTGCCCCTGCCGCCCCCGAAAAGTTGCTCGAACATATCGTCACCCAACAGGTCGCTGAAAGGGTTTTGCTTTTGTGTACGTGGTAAATTATTGTTTACCTGCTTGGCATTTGTCTTTGTTTTGATATGAACAACAGCTGGTGTGGCAACCTGTGCAGGCTGGGTAAAATCTACGGCACCGGGAGGGGGCGTAGCACCATCCGTAAACCCGGTATATTTATAATTCGCGGGCATTACTCCATTTTGCTGGCCACCATAAGTATTACTTTCTTTTGAAAACTTTCCATAACCCCAAACGATCGCCAACGTTGTTATGGCGCTGATCGTCATGGTAAAAAATACTTGTCTTAGTTTCATTTTTTTATAGGTTTTATTTTTTCAGGAATATCTTTCTAAGGAGTCAAATCCCGTGCCTTAGGATACAAAATAACAGCATACTGACAAAATGAGAGATACCTTCTGCCATCTTTAACAATTAATTTAGTAAGA
>JBDTWL010000107.1:0-2650 GCA_040006715.1 Ferruginibacter sp.
CCTTTATAAGTATTCCAGATAATGGCTTCGCTGGTAGGCCGGATGATCAGTTCTTCTTCAAGCTTTGCATCGGGGTCCACCATTAATTTCCCTTTGTTATCCGGGTCATTCTTCAAACGGTAATGGGTCACAATGGCACATTCCTTTGCAAAACCTTCCGCATTTTTTTCCTCTGCTTCAAAGAGGCTTTTGGGCACAAACAAGGGGAAATATGCATTTTCATGTCCTGTTTCCTTGAACATCTTATCCAATTGATCACGCATGTTTTCCCAAAGGGCATAGCCATAAGGTTTAATGACCATGCATCCACGCACAGCCGAATAATCTGCCAGCCCGCCTTTCAATACGAGGTCATTATACCATTGCGAATAATCTGCCGCTCTTGTTGTTAGTTCTTTGCCCATGGTTCTTTTCGTTTAAGCTATTAGCTGTTAGCTATAAGCTATTAGTCTATATTTTTACCTGATACTTATTATTAAGTCCTTCCAGCATCCAATATCCAGTATCCTATTTATCACATCTTTAACATCATTTTTTTTCTTTCTTTCGTCTTATACCAAAGCATTTCGCAACTTTGTATTAACAATCGAAACTGCACAAAAATAGTAACTTCATTCTATAATCTTTTTAATCGATCCGCCATGAACTTTAAAATTCTACTTTTTGTATTGTCTGCAGCGGCAATAAGCAGTTGCAGCACAGCATACAGGAGCGGTCAGACTCCTGATGATGTTTATTATTCCCCTACACGTGTTGTTGAAGAAGACCAGCAACAGGACCGGGAGGAAACAAAAAATACCGATTTTGAGGAAAGGGAAATACGGATGGCGGTGCATGACAGGCGCTGGCGTGATTTTGATGATGATTTTGATCACAGGTATGATCCATACAAATATGGTTACAGTTACGGTTATTATTACAACCCTTACTATTGCCACTACCCTGTTTACATAACCAATGTGACTATTTCAAATCCGAAGAACAGCACTCCCCGCATGGCCAACCTGGGCAGTTATAACAATACCACTTACGGGATTTCAAATACAAAGTATGGCAACAATAACTGGAAAAGCCCTGTGCGATCATACAACAATAGTAATAACAACAGTTCATTAATAAGAAGGATCCTTACACCCCCGGCCAATAATAATTCATCCACTAATAGTACAAGAAGCTATTCACCATCATCCGGCAGTAGCTCGGGTTCATCATCATCCGGAAGTTCCAGCGGATCTGTTTCAAGGCCAAAGCGTGGCGGGTAATATCCTGCAGGAGATGTTAATAAATTTCCGTAAACCTTTCGCTGCACTCGCAGCTAAACTTTTCGTATGAAAAAATATATACTCTTCTTATTTATACTCATACATGCAAAAGCATTTTTACAGGTACCTGAAGACGCTTTGCGATATAGCTGGTACCCGCAAACCGGCACTGCAAGGAATATGGCGATCGGCGGGGCAATGGGCTCTTTGGGCGGGGATATCAGTGCAATATTTGTAAACCCTGCCGGACTTGGTTTTTATAAGACAAGGGAATTTGTCTTTAGCCCCGGGTTCAATTTAAGTAATATCAAAGCCAATTACCGGGAGACGGAAACTTCTAAAAAAAGTAGTAGCCTTAACCTGGGCGCAACAGGCTTAATATTAGCGTCTGCAGATGGAAGAAAGCCTCTAAACAGCAGTGCGATCAGTATTGCCATAAACCAGTCAATTAATTTTAATAATATCATTCATTATAGCGGGTACAATAATTATAGTTCTTTCAGCGAGCAATTTGCAGAAGAGTTTGCCAAAAGCGGCTTAAGCATCGATACGGTCCTCAATATAAATTCACCCTTGCCTTATACTGCTGCTGTTGCATTATATACCTTTCTCATAGATACTGCAACGATCAATGGCCAGTTGGTTGTGAAAGCCGCTCCTGAATACGCATTGGATTCAGGCCTTGCATTGCACCAGGACCTGTATAAAAAGTCCCAGGGCGGGATCTACGATCTTTCCCTTGCTTACGCCCACAATATAAAAGACAAGTTATTATGGGGAGTTACACTCGGAATTCCTGTTGTGGATTATAAAAGCAGCACGATATTTACGGAGACTGATACTTCATCCCATGTATTCAATCACTTTAAATCATTCACTTACCAGGATGATTTTACAACTTCGGGTGTTGGCTTCAATTTAAAACTGGGGGTCATCTTCAAGCCAAGAGAGTACATACGTTTAGGGATAGCCGTACATACACCTACATATATGTTATTAACAGATCACCACAGCACTACTCTTACAAGTAACCTTGAAACACCCACCGGCATGCCTGAGTCGTATACGGTAGGATCCGAAACATTTACAAATAATGAGCAAGGCCAGAATAAATATACACAGACTTCTCCCTGGAAAGCGATCCTGAGTGCTTCTTATGTTTTTCGCGAGATCGAGAATGTAAAAAAACAACGTGGATTCATTACTGCTGATATTGAATACGTGAATCATAAAAGCAGCCGCTTCAAAGCCGACAATGAGGTAAACACATCCAGTCAAAAATCCTATTACAGGTCATTGAATGATGTTGTAAAACATGAATACAAAGGTGCTTTTAATTTTCGTATCGGTGGAGAATTGAAATTCAATATCATCATGGCGAGGCTTGG